>NZ_JCAFVQ010000002.1:0-1256452 GCF_059372535.1 Stenotrophomonas sp. YJH_SMC_43 | reverse complement strand
TTCCCCCGGTACCAACGGGCGGAAGCCCGGCCCCCGCGCCAGCGCGGGGGCGCTGCGGAGACGCGCGAACCAGTGGTTCGCAAGCGCGCCTCCTCGCCCACCACGGCGGCCTGCTGCAGTACGTGCTGCGCCAGCTGGCAGCCAAGTAGAGTCGAGCTCGCTCTACTGCGACCACCTGCATTACCCAGACGGCCGGATCCAAGGATCCGGCCGTCTGCTTTACACGCTCAAGGTCGCACACCAAAGAGATGCCACGGGGCATTCTGGAGCGGACCATGGGCATCCAGGAAGCCCAGCCCCTCTTCCCAGGCGGTGTGTCCATCGGGTGCGTCGACGTTGACGACCTGCACCACCATCACGCCTCCAGCATGCGGCACGTCCTCGGTGCGATAGCAGACCGCGCCGCGGCCTTCGCCATACAGGTTGGACTGGAAGCCCGGCGGGCACTGCACACTGGTCACCTCGTAGCCACTGACTACTGCGCTGTACCTGCTGTTCGTGTGGATCGAGTAGGCAGCCAGCCCGCCCGCATGCGGAGCCAGTTGCAGGCGTACCGGCGCGGTTTCGCCCAGCGCCAGCACCGGGAAATCAAGCTGCACCGGAGGTGCGGCCAACGCCGCAGGCAGGCAGGAAAGGGACAACAGTAAAGAAAGACCCAGCGTGCGAATCATCACTCGACTCCAGCAGCGAAATGTCGAGCGATGATTGCAGCCGGCAGGCGCAGCTGTCTTTCAGACAACAACGAAATCGCGACCTCCTGACCTCAGCGCCGCGGCGCGTCCGGGTCGGTACGCAGCGCCTTCAGCAGGCCCCACATGTAGAACGCCAGGGTGAACGAGAACGGCAGGCCGCACAGCACCACTGCGGTCTGCATCGCACTGAAGTTGCCGGCCAGCAGCAGGCCGACGCTGGCCACGGTGATGCCGGCCGCCCAGAACACGCGCAGCCAGATCGGTGCGTCGTGACCGTCCTCGACGCCGTCATCGACACGACGGGTGCACAGATTGGCGATCATCAGCGTGCCCGAATCGACCGGGGTCAGGAACAGCACGAAACCGATCACCACCGCGGCACCGGCTACATACGGCGCGGCGGGCAGGTATTCCAGCAGCTTGAACAGCGTCATCGCCGCATCGTGCTGGGCCACCTCACCCAGGATCGCCTGGCCATGGTTGAGCACCAGGTCGATGGCGGTGTTGCCGAAGATCGACAGCCAGGCCAGGGTGAAGCCGAGCGGGATCAGCAGCACGCCCATGATCACTTCACGGATGGTGCGGCCACGCGAGATGCGCGCCACGAAAAGGCCGACAAACGGCGCCCAGGCGATCCACCAGGCCCAGTAGAACAGCGTCCACGAACCCATCCACTCACGGCCCTTCGGGTCGTTGAGGTACATGTCGAAGCTCTTGCGCACGAACGCGCCGAGGTAGTCGCCGGTGTTCTGGATCAGGCCGTCGAACAGGTGCAGGGTCGGGCCGGTGACCAGCACGAACAGCAGCAGACCGCACAGCAGACGCACGTTGAGGTTGGAGAGCCAGGCAATGCCCTTTTCCACGCCAGCCACCACACCGATGGTGGCCACCACCATCATCACCAGCACGATCGCCACCAGCACCTGCGGCGTATCCGGGATGTGGAACAGATAGACCAGGCCGGACTGCACCACCAGCGCACCGATGCCGAGGTTGGTCACCATCGAGATCAGCGTAGCCAGGATACCGAAGCCATCCACCATGTCGCCGATGCGGCCATGGATGCGCTCACCGAAGATCGGGTACAGCGCCGAGCGCAACGCCAGCGGCAGGTCGCGGCGGTAGGCGAAGTAGCCCAGCGCCACGCCGACCAGCGCGTACAGCGCCCAGCCGTGCAGGCCCCAGTGCAGGAAGGTCAGCACCATCGCCTCGCGGCCGGCGGCCACGGTGCCGCCGGGCTGCCCGGGCGGATTGAGGAAATGGTCCAGCGGTTCGTAGGCACCGTAGTACAGCAGCGCGATGCCGATGCCGGCCGAGAACAGCATCGACACCCATGCGACGTAGCCGAAGGCCGGTGATTCCTCGTTGTGGCCCAGGCGGATGCGGCCATACGGCGAGAACGCCAGCCACAGCACGAAGCCGAGGCACAGCACGATCAGCAGCATGTACCACCAGCCGAACGCGGCCGACACTTCGGCCTGCGCCCATTGCAGCCAGTGCTCGCTGCCTTCGGGATAGAGAACGGTGAGCAGCCCGAGGATGCCGATCGACACCGAGGAACTGAAGAACACAAAACGGTTCAAGCGCAGGGGCGAACGCTTGGGATGAGCCAGGGAAGACATGGGGTCGTCTCATCAAGTCCGAGGGAGCACATGGGCGGGGCCGGACCGGTAAACCGGGCCCATGGCGTGGGGCGCGAGCGCATCCTAGGGTTTATTGATTGAACGTTCAATCAATAAAAAGCATAATGGCGGGCAGCCCGATCCTTCGGGTCGCAATCCGTGGAGAGACAATGCCGAAGAAAGGCGTGGAACCGGTACGGCGCGAGCAGCTGATCCGGGCCACTTTCCAGACCATCGACGAGATCGGCATGGCCGATGCGACCGTCGCCACCATCGCGAAGAAGGCCGGGCTGTCCAGCGGCATCGTCGCCCACTACTTCGGCGACAAGGACGGCCTGCTCAATGCTGCAATGCGGCAGATCCTGCGCGAACTGAAGGACGCGGTCGCCCGCTACCGGGCCGACGCCAGCGACGACCCGCGCGAGCAGCTGCGCGCCATCGTCGATGGCAACTTCGACGACAGCCAGATCAACGGCACCGCCATGCGCGTCTGGCTCACCTTCTGGGCCGCGAGCATGCACCAGCCGGAACTGGCCCGGCTGCAGCGCGCCAACGACCAGCGCCTGTTCTCGAACCTGTGCCACCAGTTCAACCGCCTGCTGCCCCACCCGCAGGCCCGCCTGGCCGCCCGCGGCCTGGCCGCGATGATTGACGGCCTGTGGCTGCGCGGCAGCCTGGTCGGCGGCCAGTTCAATGCCGAGAAGTCCCGGCGCATCGCTTACGGCTATATCGACTTCCAGTTGCAGGCTGTCGCGCTATAAGCGCTTCAGCACCCGCCCCCTTCCAAGGAGTACGCCCCATGACCACCCTGCCCGTCCAACAGCTCTACATCCACGGCCAGCGCGTCGATGCCACCAGCGGCAAGACCTTCAAGACCATCAACCCGGCCACCGGCGAGGTGATCGCTGAAGTGCAGGTCGCCAGCCAGACCGACGTCGAGCGTGCCGTGCAGAGCGCAGCCGAAGGCCAGAAGGTGTGGGCCGCGATGACGGCCATGGAGCGTTCGCGCATCCTGCGCCGTGCCGTCGAGCTCCTGCGCGAGCGCAACGACGAACTGGCCCACCTGGAAACCCTGGACACCGGCAAGGCGCTGGCCGAAACCACCACCGTGGACATCGTCACCGGCGCCGACGTGGTCGAGTACTACGCCGGCCTGGCCACCGCCATCGAAGGCATCCAGCTGCCGCTGCGCGAATCGAGCTTCTTCTACACCCGCCGCGAGCCGCTGGGCGTGGTCGCCGGCATCGGTGCTTGGAACTACCCGATCCAGATCGCCATGTGGAAGTCGGCCCCGGCCCTCGCCGCCGGCAACGCAATGGTGTTCAAGCCCTCCGAAGTCACCCCGTTGACCGCGATCCGGCTGGCCGAGATCTACACCGAAGCCGGCGTGCCGGCCGGTGTGTTCAACGTCGTGCAGGGCCCGGGCCGCGAGATCGGCCAGTGGCTGACCGAGCACCCGGTGATCGAGAAGATCTCCTTCACCGGCGGCGTCGCCACCGGCAAGAAGGTCATGGCCAGCGCCGCGTCCTCGTCGCTGAAGGAAGTGACCATGGAGCTGGGCGGCAAGTCGCCGCTGGTGATCTGCGATGACGCCGATCTGGACCGTGCCGCCGACATCGCGGTGATGGCCAACTTCTTCAGCTCCGGCCAGGTCTGCACCAACGGTACCCGCGTGTTCGTGCCGCGCAGCATGCTGGCCGCGTTCGAAGCCGCTGTTGTCGAGCGCGTCAAGCGCATCCGCATCGGCGACCCGATGGCCGCCGAGACCAACTTCGGCCCGCTGACCAGCTTCCCGCACATGGAAAACGTGCTGCGCTACATCGAAAGCGGCAAGACCGAAGGCGCCCGCCTGCTGACCGGCGGCGGCCGCGCCACCGAAGGCGCGCTGGCCAATGGCGCCTACGTGCTGCCGACCGTGTTCTCCGACTGCCGCGATGACATGACCATCGTCAAGGAAGAGATCTTCGGGCCGGTGATGAGCATCCTCGCCTACGACGACGAGGACGAAGTGGTGCGCCGCGCCAACGACACCACCTTCGGCCTGGCCGCCGGCGTGGTCAGCAAGGACGTCAGCCGCGCCCACCGCATCATCCACCGCCTGGAAGCCGGCATCTGCTGGATCAACACCTGGGGCGAATCGCCGGCCGAAATGCCGGTCGGCGGCTACAAGGAATCCGGCGTCGGCCGCGAGAACGGCATCTCCACCCTCGGCCACTACACCCGCATCAAGTCGGTGCAGGTCGAGCTGGGCGACTACGCCAGCGTGTTCTGACCGGCGCGCGCTGCGCGCGCCCCATCGTCCGGCCATCGTGCCGATCCGACATTCCGCCGGGACGCCTGCATGCAGCGCGCCCCGGCCTGCAGGAGACACCCATGAGCACCCATAACGAGTACGACTACATCATCATCGGCGCCGGTTCGGCCGGCAACGTGCTGGCCACCCGCCTCACCGAAGATGCCGATGTCAGCGTGCTGCTGCTGGAAGCCGGTGGCCCGGACTACCGGCTCGACTTCCGTACCCAGATGCCGGCGGCACTGGCCTTCCCGCTGCAGGGCAAGCGCTACAACTGGGCGTACAAGACCGATCCCGAGCCCTTCATGAACAACCGCCGCATGGACTGCGGCCGCGGCAAGGGCCTGGGCGGCTCGTCGCTGATCAACGGCATGTGCTACATCCGCGGCAACGCGATGGACTACGACAACTGGGCCAGCATGCCGGGCCTGGAAGACTGGACCTACCTGGACTGCCTGCCCTACTTCCGCAAGGCCGAAACCCGCGACATCGGCCCCAATGACTACCACGGTGGCGACGGCCCGCTGCGCGTGACCACGCCGAAGGCCGGCAACAACGAGCTGTTCGCGGCGATGGTCGAAGCCGGCGTGCAGGCTGGCTATCCGCGCACCGACGACCTCAACGGCTACCAGCAGGAAGGCTTCGGCCCGATGGACCGCACGGTGACCCCGAAGGGCCGTCGCTCCAGCACTGCCCGCGGCTACCTGGACCTGGCCAAGCCGCGTCCGAACCTGACCATCGTCACCCACGCGCTGACCGACCGCATCCTGTTCTCGGGCAAGCGTGCGGTGGGCGTGCAGTGGCTGCACAACGACCAGCCGCAGCGTGCCACCGCCCGCCGCGAAGTACTGCTGTGCGGCGGCGCCATCGCCTCGCCGCAGATCCTGCAGCGCTCGGGCGTCGGCCCGGCCGACCTGCTGCGCAGCCTGGACATCGACCTGGTGCACCACCTGCCAGGCGTCGGCGCCAACCTGCAGGATCACCTGGAGATGTACCTGCAGTACGAATGCAAGAAGCCGGTGTCGCTGGCGCCGGCACTGAAGCTGTACAACCAGCCGGCGATCGGTGCCGAGTGGCTGTTCCTGGGCACCGGCATCGGCGCCAGCAACCAGTTCGAGGCCGGTGGCTTCATCCGCAGCGATGCCGAATTCGACTGGCCGAACCTGCAGTACCACTTCCTACCGGTGGCGATCAATTACAACGGCTCCAACCCGATCAAGGCGCACAGCTTCCAGATGCACGTCGGTTCGATGCGCTCGCCCAGCCGCGGCCGCATCCATGTGCGTTCGAAGGATCCGCGCGAACATCCGAGCATCCTGTTCAACTACATGTCGCACGAGCAGGACTGGCGTGAGTTCCGCGCGGCGATCCGCATCACCCGCGAGATCTTCGCGCAGCCGGCGCTGGCACCGTACAGCGGCCGCGAGATCTCGCCGGGCAGCGCGCTGCAGACCGACGCGCAGATCGACGCATTCGTGCGCGAGCATGCCGAGACCGCCTACCACCCGTCGTGCTCGAACAAGATGGGCCATGCCGATGACCCGATGGCGGTGGTCGATGGCCAGGGCCGCGTGCACGGCCTGGAAGGCCTGCGCATCGTCGATGCCTCGATCATGCCGCAGGTGGTGACCGGCAACCTCAACGCGCCGACCATCATGATGGCCGAGAAGCTGGCCGACGTGATCCGCGGCCGCACCCCGCTGGCCCGCAGCACCGCGCCGTACTACAAGGCCAACGGCGCACCGGTGCGCAAGCAGGGCTGAGCCAGCCGCTCACGGTGAAACACCCGCCGGGCATGGCCCGGCGCTACCAGGCGCGTCCTGCCTTCGGTAGCGCCGGGCCATGCCCGGCGGCGTTTGACGCGTTCGCACAATGCGCCGCGCAAACCCCTCTTCGCGTTTTCCCTACGGCGGGGTATGCTGCAATGAACGGCCATTGTCGCTACGCTCAGGGCCGAACCTAATACATCACGATTCCTGGAGGGGGAATATGAGTCTGGATCGTCCCTGGCTGCAGAGCTATCCGAAAGGCGTTCCCGCCGAAATCGACGTCAACGAATTCCATTCGGTCGCCTCGGTCTTCGACGCTTCCGTCGCGAAATTCCGCGACCGTCCCGCCTACTCCAGCTTCGGCAAGGTCCTCACCTATGGTGAGACGGATGCGCTGGTCACCCAGTTCGCCGCCTACCTGCTGGGTGAGCTCAAGCTCAAGAAGGGTGACCGCGTCGCCCTGATGATGCCCAACTGCCTGCAGTACCCGGTGGCCACCTTCGGCGTGCTGCGCGCCGGACTGACCGTGGTCAACGTCAACCCGCTGTACACCGCGCGCGAACTCAAGCACCAGCTGGTCGACGCGGGCGTCAGTGCGCTGGTGGTGGTCGACAACTTCGGCGACACCGTCGAGCAGGTCATCGCCGACACGCCGGTCAGGCACGTGGTCACCACCGGCCTGGGCGACCTGCTCGGCGCCAAGGGCGCGATCGTCAACTTCGTGCTGAAGTACGTCAAGAAGATGGTGCCCAACTACCACATCAAGGGCGCCGTCCGCTTCAAGCAGGCGCTCAAGCTGGGCAGCCGCCTCGCGCTTCCGCCGGTCGAGATCGACCACGACGACATCGCCTTCCTGCAGTACACCGGTGGTACCACCGGCGTGGCCAAGGGTGCGATGCTGACCAACCGCAACCTGATCGCCAACATGCAGCAGGCGTCGGCGTGGCTGTCCACCTCGGGCATCGAGCCGGGCAAGGAAGTGATCATCACTGCCCTGCCGCTCTACCACATCTTCGCGCTGACCGCGAATGGCCTGGTCTTCATGAAGTTCGGTGGCTGCAATCACCTGATCACCAACCCGCGCGACATGAAGGGCTTCGTCAAGGAACTGAAGGGCACCCGCTTCACCGCCATCACCGGCGTCAACACGCTGTTCAACGGCCTGCTCAACACCCCGGGCTTCGACGAGATCGACTTCTCTTCGGTCAAGTTCACTCTGGGCGGCGGCATGGCGGTGCAACGTGCCGTGGCCGAACGCTGGAAGAAGGTCACCGGCGTGACCCTGGTCGAAGCCTACGGCCTGACCGAGACCTCGCCGGCAGCCTGCATCAACCCGCTCACCCTGCCCGAGTACAACGGCGCCATTGGCCTGCCGATCCCGTCCACCGATGCCTGCATCAAGGACGACAACGGCAATATCCTGGCGCTGGGCGAAGTGGGCGAGCTGTGCATCAAGGGCCCGCAGGTGATGAAGGGCTACTGGCAGCGGCCGGAAGAAACCGCCACCGCCATCGACGCCGACGGCTGGCTGCACACCGGCGACATGGCGAAGATGGACGAAAAGGGCTTCTTCTACATCGTGGACCGCAAGAAGGACATGATCCTGGTGTCCGGCTTCAACGTGTACCCGAATGAGGTTGAAGACGTCATCGCGATGATGCCGGGCGTGCTGGAAGTCGCCGCCGTCGGTGTCCCGGACGAGAAGTCCGGCGAAGTGGTCAAGGTCGTGATCGTGAAGAAGGACCCGAACCTGACCGCGGAAATGGTCAAGGAACATGCACGGGCAAACCTGACCGGTTACAAGCACCCCAGAATCGTAGAATTCCGAAAAGAGCTGCCGAAGACCAATGTCGGCAAGATTCTCCGTCGCGAGCTGCGTGATACGCCCGCCCAGTAAGGGTTTCCGGGCAACGGGACAATACAGGGACCCCGCCGGAGACGGCGGGGTCTTTCTGTTACCGGAACATGGCCGGTACAGCGCTTGCGGGCGGTTCACGACGGGTGCATAGAATCAGTCGCCGCCGCACGTTCAGCCCGCCCCCTCACTCCTCTCCGTCCGCTCTGCGGTTGGCCGGACGGTCACACGGAGAACTCCCATGTCCGCAGTACGCCCCATCATCACCCGCCCCTCGCAGCACCCTACCCTGCGTATCACCGAGGAGCCCGAGCGGGATGTCTACTGGATCCACATGCACGCCAACCTGGTCAACCAGCCAGGCCGGCCGTGCTTCGCCTCGCGCCTGGTCGATGACATCGTCGACTACCAGCGCGACCTGGGCGACCGCCTCAGCGCCTCGCACGCCCTGTCACCCCATGTCGTTCTTGCCTCGGACAGCGACGTGTTCAACCTGGGGGGCGACCTCGAACTGTTCTGCCGCCTGATCCGTGAAGGCGACCGCGCCCGCCTGCTCGACTATGCCCAGCGCTGCGTGCGCGGCGTGCATGCCTTCCATGCCGGCCTGGGTACCCGTGCCCACAGCATCGCCCTGGTCCAGGGCAATGCACTGGGTGGCGGCTTCGAGGCCGCACTCAGCTGCCACACCATCGTCGCCGAGGAAGGCGTGCTGATGGGCCTGCCCGAGGTGCTGTTCGACCTGTTCCCGGGCATGGGCGCCTACTCCTTCCTGTGCCAGCGGATCAGCCCGCGCCTGGCCGAGAAGATCATGCTGGAAGGCAACCTCTACACCGCCAGCCAGCTGAAGGAGATGGGCCTGGTCGACATCGTGGTGCCGGTGGGCGAAGGTGTTGCCGCGGTCGAACAGGTGATCAAGGAAAGCCGACGCATTCCGCACGCATGGGCAGCGATGCGTGAGGTCAACGAGATCGCCACCATGGTGCCGCTGCATGAAATGATGCGGATCACCGAGATCTGGGTGGACACCGCCATGCAGCTCGGCGAGAAGTCCCTGCGCACCATGGATCGGCTGGTACGGGCGCAGGCCCGGCGCAATGGCGACCCGGCCTGAGCGTCTGGCGGGTCAGGACGGGCTGCGCTCGCTGTCGTCGCGGTGCGGTGCCCCCGCGCCACGGGCAGCCAACGCATTCCTGCCGTTGCGCAGGGCGGTCGCCAGGCTGCCGAGGCGGGCGCTCCATTCACCCTTCAGCTGCCAGTCCGCCATGCGCATGATTTCGCCACTGGAGGCGGCAACCTGGACAAGCCCCAGGTTGCTCGCCACACCGCGCAGCGCGTGTGCGTGCTCGCGGAAATCCTCCCAGGCCTGGCGCTCGCCGCAGCCCTGCAGCTGGCCCATGCTCGCGTCGACGTCCGCCAGGCATTGGTCGATGAACTTGCGTTCGAAGCCATCGCCCATGCCCAGCGACGCCAGCTCGTCCAGTACTGCGGTATCGAGCACGCCATCGCCGACCGGCAATGCCGGCACCGACTGGATGCCGGATTCGGCGCGGGTGTTGGCGGCGACATCGGCCAGCACTTCAAGCAGGCGGGTGGCCACCACGGGCTTGGCAAGGAAGGCGCGGGCACCGGCCTGCTCGCAACGCAGGATGGACTCGGGGGTGACGTCCGCGCTCAGCACCATGACTGGAACGTAAGGCATGCCACTGGCCTGCATCACCCGCAATTGCTTGAGCAGGTCCAGTCCGCTCATGCCGGGCATGTGCAGGTCGACGATCGCTGCGTCGTAACTGGCCTGCTCCAACGCATCCAGCACTTCGGCGCCGCCATTGACGCAGGTGACCTTGTGGCCGGCCTTCTCCAGCAACCGCTGCAGCACCATGCGGTTGGCTTCGTGGTCGTCGGCCACCAGAACCCGCAGGCTGCGCACCCGTGCACGATGGCGCAGGAAGGGATTGGAAAACGCGATGACATTCCCAGCTTCAGCCACCTCGGACGGAACCGCCGGGGCTGATGAGGTGTCTGCGACGTCCAGCGTGATCTCGACCCAGAACACGCTGCCGCGCGGGCTGTTCGGCGCATAGCCGACCTGCCCGCCCATCGACTCGACCAGGCCCTTGGCAATGGCCGTGCCCAGACCGGTGCCTTCATGGCGACGGGCCAGGCCGACATCGCCCTGCTCGAAGGCATTGAACAGGCGCCCGCGCAACGCCACCGGCACGCCGATGCCGGTATCGACGATCTCGAAGCGCAGGCGCATCCGCTCGCTGCCCAGGGCATCGGGGCTGGACACGCGCAGATGCACGTAGCCGCTGTCGGTGAACTTGACCGCGTTGCCCATCAGGTTCAGCAGGATCTGCTGCAGATGCCCGGCATCACCCAGCAGGCGCGGCGGCACGTTGTCGTCCACCTGCACGCGATAGTCCAGCGATTTGGAGCGGGTCTGCGGGGTGAGGATCAGGTTGATCGCCTGCAGCACATCGGCCAGCGCGAACTCGTGCCACTCCACGCGCACCTTGCCGGCTTCGATCGCGGAGATGTCCAGCACCTCTTCCACCAGCGCCAGCAGGCTGCGGGTCGAGGCCTGGATGGTGTTCAGGCACTCGCGCTGTTCATCGTCCAGGCGGGTGGTGGCCAGCACCTCGGTCATGCCGGCCAGCCCGTTCAACGGCGTGCGGAATTCATGGCTCATGTTGGCCAGGAAGCGGCTCTTGGCTTCATTGGCCTGGCGCGCCTCGGCCACCGCCCGGGTCAAGGCATGCAGCAGCGAATCGAAGTACAGCGGAATCGCGCCCAGGCCCAGCAGCAGGCCCCAGCCCAGATAGTCGTGGCCGCGCCAGTATGGCGACAGCATCACCGTGCACAGGAAGGCCAGGCAGCCCATGGCAGTGGCCACGCGCAGGTAGGTGCTGCCGTAGCGCATGCCGTTGCCGATCGTGACCCACAGCATCACCGCATACAGCGGTGCCGCCGGCTCGCCCTGGATCGTCATGATCCAGGCCATGCAGGTGTAGTCGGTCAGCATGCCGATCACCCTGCGCACATGCGACACACCCGGATTGACCAGGATCGCGGTCAGCAGGCCGGCGGAAATGGTCAGCTCGAAGGCGAGGATCAGCCACGTCGTCGTCAACGCTTCACCGCCACCGCTCAGCGAACGCCAGCCGAGATAGCTGATGAACAGCGCCGTGATGATGATGCGGATCAGGTTCTGCGCGTGCTCGCTGTCCTCGCGCCCGGACAGGCGCTGCTTGAAGCGGGCCAGCAGCGAGCGCTTGTCGGAGCCAGCGGCGGGCGTCGTATCCATGGTCGGATGTCGCATCCTTCGGCGCAGCAGGGAGGAGCAGCACAACGGTACTGCCAGCAACCCCAACCACAGGGAAATGGCCAGGCCCAGATTGGCCTGCCAGTAAGGGGTCAACAGCACGGTGGTGCCGAAACTGACCATCGCCAGCACGATGGCAGCGGCCAAGTAGCGCGGCCCGAAGCGCAGGCCGTTGCCCACCGTGACCCACATCACCACCGCGTACACCCACGCCAGCGGCTCGCCCATCTGGATCATGCCGACCGCGATCAGGCCGTAATCGGCCAGCATCCCGGCCACCCGCCGCGGGTCCGAGCGCTCAGGCTTCCACAGCAGCCAACCGCACAGCAGTAGCGACAGGCCCAGCCCGGTCAGCACCGTTGCCAGCACGCCCTGGTACTGGTCCAGCCGGTGCAGGCGGGCACCGGACAACAGTACATAGACCAGGATCAGCGAGATCAGCACCACCCGCACGATCGCCTGGCCATGTTCCGAATCCGGACGCTGCGCCAGCTGACGCCTCACGCGTGCGAACAGGTCCTGCATGTCACCCACCCGGTCGCGTCGATGCCGTCGAGTGCTGGGCGCAGATATCCATCAACTGCTGGCGACCGCGCATCAGCGCATCCACGCAGCGCGGGTCGAACAGTCGGCCACGCTGGGCGTACAGATAAGCCAGTGTGGCTTCCATGGTCCATGCTTCCTTGTACGGACGGGGTGAGATGAGTGCGTCGAAGACATCGGCCACGGCGACGATGCGCGCTTCCAGCGGAATCGCCTCACCGACCAGCCCATCCGGGTAGCCGCTGCCGTCGTATCGTTCGTGGTGGCGCAGCGCGATCAATGCGCCGACCTGGATGAAGCGGTTCTGGCTGCCGCTGAGCAGTTCATGGCCGATGCGCGGGTGCCGGCGCATGATCGCCAGCTCCTCGTCGTTGAGCTTGCCCTGCTTGAGCAGCACGGCATCGGGAATGGCGATCTTGCCCATGTCATGCAGCGGCGCCGCCATCTCGATCAGGCGCACGTCGTCTTCGGGCAGGCCCAGCTGCTCGGCGATCAGCCCTGCCACACGCGCCATGCGCTCGAGGTAGGCACTGGTGCCGGCATCACGGAACTCGATCGCCCGCGCCAATCGCGACAGGGTCTCGCGTTCGCGTTCCTCGACCTCGTGCATGCTCGCCAGCAAGCGCTGTTCCAGCGACAACGCGCGTTGCTTCACGTTCTCGGTCTGCTGGCGCAGCTGCAGCAGGTTGTAGCAGCGCGCGCGCAGTTCGCGCGGGCGGATCGGCTTGACCAGGAAATCGATGACCCCCGCTTCCAGCGCCGCCTGACGAATCGGCTCGTCGCCGACCACGGTGATCAGGATCACCGGAATGTCGCGATGCTTGGGCAGGCGGCGGAAACGGCGGGCGAACTCCAGCCCGTCCATCTCCGGCATGCGGTAATCGAGCAGCAGCAGGTCGACCGGATGCGCCTCGCACCAGGCCAATGCGGTCAGCGGATCACCGAAGTCATACACGCTCAGTTCGGGCGCGATGTCCTCGATGACGTGACGCAGCATCGTCCGGGCGGACGTCTGGTCGTCAACAATGACGATGTTCAACGCGTACTCTGCCTGGTTTCTCGACCATGCTGGATCATCAGCAGGCGAGGATACCCTGCCGCTGCGAACGCTCGCACCCTGCATCGGCCTGACTCCCGTGTCATGCGTCCCGGTTCATGATCGTCATCACATTGTGAAGCGGACTCTCCACAATGCGTACTCCCCCTGGCGCCGATCAAGCCATAACAGACGTCAAGGTAGTGCATTAACGATACGCCGAGTGCGGGAGGCGTCAATCGCGCCGTCTCATTTCGCGACGGCGCGCACAAACAGGAGTCAAAAAGACGACTTACTGCTCCGGACGCATGTACGGGAATAGCAGCACGTCCCGGATCGAGCTGCTGCCGGTCAGCAGCATCACCAGGCGATCAACGCCGATGCCGAGGCCGCCGGTCGGGGCCATGCCGTACTCCAACGCACGGATGTAGTCGGCGTCGTAGTGCATGGCCTCGTCGTCGCCACCCTCCTTCGCCGCCACCTGGGCCTGGAAGCGCTGGGCCTGGTCTTCCGGGTCGTTCAACTCGGAGAAGCCGTTGGCCAGCTCCTTGCCGTTGACGAACAGCTCGAAGCGGTCGGTGTAGCCCGGATCGTTGTCGTTGGCGCGGGCCAGCGGCGAGACTTCCACCGGGTGGTCGGTGATGAAGGTCGGCTGGATCAGCGTGTGCTCGACAGTGGCCTCGAAGATCTCCAGCAGCAGCTTGCCCCAGCCGTAGGACGGCTTGACGCGGATCTTCAAGCGCTCGCAATGGCGCAGCAGCGCGTCGCGATCGGTGCAGTCGGCCGCGGAGATTTCCGGGTTGTGGTGACGCACCGCCTCGTCCATGCGCCAGCGGCGGAACGCCGGGCCCAGGTCGATCTTCGCACCATCCCACTCCACCTCGGTGCCGCCGTTGACCGCCTTGGCCACGTCACGGATGACGCCTTCGGTCAGGTCCATGATCTCGTTGTACGTGGCATAGGCCTCGTACAGCTCCATCATGGTGAATTCCGGGTTGTGGCGGGTGCTGACGCCTTCGTTGCGGAAGTTGCGGTTGATCTCGTACACGCGCTCCAGGCCACCCACGGTCAGGCGCTTGAGGTACAGCTCCGGCGCCACGCGCAGGTACAGGTCCAGGTCCAGCGCGTTATGGTGGGTGGTGAACGGCTTGGCCGCCGCGCCGCCGGGGATGTAATGCATCATCGGCGTCTCGACTTCCAGGAAGTCGCGGTTGTCCAGCCACGCGCGCATGGCGCGGATGATCTTCGAGCGCTTGATGAAGACCGCGCGCGATTCCGGGGTCACGATCAGGTCGACGTAACGCTGGCGATAGCGCTGCTCGACGTCGGCCAGGCCATGCCACTTGTCCGGCAGCGGGCGCAGCGACTTGGTCAGCAGGCGGATCGATTCGGCCTTGACCGACAGCTCGCCGGTCTTGGTACGGGTCAGGCCGCCTTCGACGGCGATGATGTCGCCCACGTCCCAGCCCTTGAAGGCGGTATAGGCATCGCCCAGCACCGTGCCCTGCAGGAACAGCTGGATGCGACCGGACTCGTCCTGGATCTGCGCGAAACTGGCCTTGCCCATGATGCGCTTGGCCATCAGGCGGCCGGCCATCTTCACCTGGCGGCCGTTACCTTCCAGGGCCTCGGCGGTCCACTGTTCGGCATCGGCGAACTCTTCCTGCAGGCGGCCGGCGAAGTCCTCGCGACGGAAGTCGTTCGGGTACGCGATGCCCTGCCCACGCAGCGCTTTGAGTTTCTCACGGCGCTCGGCAATCAACTTGTTTTCGTCGACGGGGGGGGTATCGGTAGCTTCGCTCATGGATCTGCGGGAATCGTGTAGTGAGGGGGGATGCTGCGCCGGCAAAGCCGGTTGGACAGCATACCAAAACCGCCCCGCCCCGGCCCCGGCAGCGCCCGGTAGCGCCGGGCCATGCCCGGCGGTCGGTCGGCGCACGAATCCGCCGGGCGTGGCCCGGCGCTACCTCAGCCGTTCCCCGGGAAGGCCTGCCGCAGCTCGTCCACCAGCACCCGCTGGTTTTCCGAGTAATCCACCGGCACCGATACCAGGTGCACCCCGCCCTCGTTGAACGCCGCCTCCAGTGTCGGGATGAACTGCTCGATGGCGGTCACCTCATGCCCCTTGCAGCCATAGGCCTGCGCGTACTTCACGAAATCGGGGTTGCTGAAGGTCATGCCGTAGTCGGTGAAGCCATCCACCGCCTGCTTCCAGCGGATCATGCCGTAGGCCCCATCGTTGAGGATCAGCACCACCAGGTTCAGGCCCAGCCGTCGGGCGGTCTCCAGCTCCTGGCTGTTCATCATGAAGCCGCCATCGCCACATACCGCCAGCACCCGGCGCTGCGGATACAGGATCGAAGCCATGATCGCCGACGGCAGACCCGCACCCATGGTCGCCAGCGCGTTGTCCAGCAGCAGCGTGTTGGCCACCTGGGTGCGGTAGTTACGCGCAAACCAGATCTTGTACATGCCGTTGTCCAGCGCCACGATGCCGTCCGGCGGCATCACCTGGCGCACGTCATGCACCAGCCGCTGAGGCGTGAAGCCGTCCTCCTCGGCACGGGCGGCCAGGTGCTCCAGGATGGTCGCGCGCAACGGCAGCAGCGCATCGGCGTTCGGCACCGCGCCTTCGATGCGGTCGGCCAGCTGGGTCAGCGAGCGGCCGATATCGCCGATCACTTCCACCTGCGGGAAGTACACCTGCTCCACCGCCGCCTGCGAATAGCCGATATGGATCACGGTCGGCCCACCCGGACGCATCACGAACGGCGGCTTCTCGGTCACCTCGTGGCCGATGGTCACGATCACATCGGCCTGGTCGATGGCCATGTGCACGTAGTCGCGCTCGGTCAGCGCGGCCGTGCCCATGTACAGGCCCGAGCCGCCAGCCACCGCGCCCTTGCCCATCTGCGTGGTGAAAAACGGGATGCCGGCACGCAGCACGAACGCCGACAGCGCCTCGCTGGACTGCGGCCGCGACGCCGCCGAAGCGATCATCAGCAACGGTCGCTTGGCATTGCGGATGATCTCCGCCGCACGGTCCAGTGCTTCCGGACTGGCGATGGGACGATCCACCGCGTGCGGCGGAATCAGCGCCACGTCCCCGACCTCATCGGCCGCGATGTCTTCGGGCAGCTCCAGCAGCACCGGGCCCGGGCGCTCTTCCAGCGCGGTGCGGAATGCCTCGCGCACGATCGTCGGGATGGTGCGCGCCGAGACGATCTGCCGCGCCTGCTTGGTCAGTGGCTTCATCGTGCTGACGATGTCGACGATCTGGAAGCGTGCCTGCTTGCTGGCCACGATGCCCTTCTGGCCAGTGATCATGATGACCGGCCACGCACCCAGCAGCGCGTAGGCGGCGCCGGTGGTGAAGTTCAGCGCGCCCGGCCCCAGCGTGGCCAGGCACACCCCGGGCTTGCCGGTCAGGCGGCCATAGGTGGCCGCCATGAATACCGCTGCCTGCTCGTGGCGGGTGATGACCAGCTCGATGCTGGAATGGCGCAGCGACTCGACCACGTCGAGATTCTCTTCGCCGGGGATACCGAAAATGCGCTCGACGCCTTCGTTCTCAAGTGCGGCGACAAGCAGATCTGAACCCTTGGACATTGGAATGCCGTCCTTTTCGCTGGACTGATGATGGATCGTTGCAGGAAGGATGGAAGCTGCGCGTCAACGCTTGTCGAACCAGACCGTCTGCGCGTTGACGAACTCGCGAATGCCGAAGTGGGAGAGCTCGCGGCCGAAGCCGCTCTTCTTCACGCCCCCGATCGGCACGCGCGGGTCCGAAGCAGAGAATCCGTTGACGAACACGCCGCCGGTCTGCAGCCGGCGCGCAAGCTGCATCGCACGGGCACGGTCGCCGGTCCACAGGTTGCCGCTGAGACCGAACTCGCTCTGGTTGGCCAGCTCCACCGCATGGTCGGCATCACGAGCGCGGCTGATCGAGGCCACCGGACCGAAGGTCTCGGTATCGAAGGCCTGCATGCCCGGCTCCACGTCGGCCAGCACGGTGGGTGCGTAGAACGCGCCCGGGCGATCCAGCTGATGGCCACCGACCAGCAGCTTCGCGCCCGCGTCCACCGAGGCGCGTACCTGCGCATCCAGCTGTTCCAGCAGGTCCTGGCGTGCCATCGGACCAATGCGATTACCCGCTTCACGACCATCGCCGATGGTCAGCGCCTGCACCTTCTGGCAGAACTGCGCCACGAAACGGTCGTATACCGCGTCTTCAACGATGATGCGCTTGCCGGCGATGCAGACCTGCCCGGTGTTCTGGAAGCGTGAGGCCACCGCCGCATCGACGGCAGCGTCCAGATCGGCGTCGGCCAGCACGATGAACGGGTCCGAGCCGCCCAGTTCCAGCACCACCTTCTTCAGCGCCTGCCCGGCCTGGGCAGCAATGCTGCGGCCGGCGGCCACACTGCCGGTCAGGGTCACCGCCGCGATGCGGTCATCGGCGATCGCGCGGCTGGTGCCGTCGCGGCTGATGTTGGCGGCGATGAAGGTGCCTTCCGGCAACCCAGCGTCGCGCCAGGCGGCATCGAGCAGCTGCGCGGTACCGACGATGTTCTCGGCCGGCTTCAGCAGGAAGCCGTTGCCGCCCATCAGGATCGGCACCGCCGCGCGCATCACCTGCCAGTACGGGAAGTTCCACGGCATGATGCCCAGCACCACGCCCAGCGGCAGGTAGGACACGTAAGCCTTGTCGTCAGGCACCTGGGTCGGCTCGTCGCGCAGGAACTGCGCACCGTGGTCGGCATACCAGTCGCACAGCACGGCGCACTTCTCGATTTCGGCCAGGGATTCGGCCTGGACCTTGCCCATTTCGGCAGTAGCCAGCGCAGCCAGCTTTTCACGGTCGCGGCGCAGTACCGCGGCCATCGCACGCAATACGTCTGCACGCTGTTCGAGGCTCCTCGTGCTCCAGGCGGCGAAGCCAACCTGGCCGCGATCGAGGATGGCGTCCAGTTCGGCGTCGGTAGCGAAGGGGTGGCTGGCGATCTGCTGGCCGGTGGCCGGATCGCGGGAAATGGCTGTACTGAGGGCAGCGGACATGCAGGTCTCCTGGTGTCTCGACAACGGGCGGTGGCCCGTCTCCTGCACAGGAATGTGGACCCGATTGGCGGAGGCAACAAGGCGTCTGCTTATCCTGTGACCTGCACTTACCTGTCTGAATGGGGATAGGTGCCGGCAGGGCTGCGCCCTGCACCCGCAGAGGCCAGGGCAACGTCAAGGTCAAAGGCCTGCATTCCGTGGGATGGCGGGGTGGGTCCGCGATCTGTCGGAAATACTTTTGGGGTCAGATCCGTTTTCCTGTGGAAAACGGATCTGACCCCCGGAATTTCATTCGATATCTGACAGATGTGTCGACCAAGGTCGACACCTACCTACAACCACGTGAACCTGTCGAAGGTGGGGCGGTGTCGGAGTGCGGGGTGTCAGCCGCATGGATGCGGCTGCCAAGCCCCCAGGGACGGGTTTACGGCGTCCCCGCACTCCGACACCGCCCCGCCATCCCACGGAATGCCCGCTGTTGCTGTTGCTGTTGCAGTTGCTGTCGCTTCGGCCTCTGCTGGTGCAGGGCTGCAAGCCCTGCCGAACACCCCCTACTTCCGCGGCAGGTAGGTCACCAGGGACAGATCGTGCCGGCTCTCCGGCACCAGCGCCACGTACTGCAGGTCCAGCAACCCGCGCGTGGGATGGTTCAACTTCTTCGCACCTTCATCGAACCGCCGCACGTCGTGCTCCGGCCACCACTGACGGAATTCCTCGCTATGCGCGGCAATGTCCTCCACCAGCGCCAGGAACGGCGCCTTGTCCGGCGCCTGCGCCATCGCCGCACGGAAACCTGCCAGCAGGCCGCGGGTCATTTCTTCCCAGTTGAGGATCAGCGTGCGGTACGGCGGGTACAGAAACATCAGCCGCAGCGTGTTGCGTTCATGCGGTGCCAGCTGGCTGTAGTCCACGAACAGCTCAGCGATGGCCGGGTTCCAGGCCAGGATGTCGAAGCGGGTATTGCGCACATACGCAGGGATCGGCTGCATCGCCTCCACCAGCTGGCGCAGGCCATCGGTCACGCTTTCGTCCGGTGATTCCAGTGGCACGCCATAGCCGGACAACGCGAACGCATAGGCGCGTTCGTCGTCGCTCATGCGCAGCACCTGCGCCAGGCGCTCAAGCACCTCGGGCGAGGCACGCACTTCGCGGCCCTGCTCGATCCAGGTGTACCAGCTGACGCTTACGCCGATGGCCAGCGCCACTTCCTCGCGCTTCAGGCCCGGGGTGCGCCGGCGCCCGGCCGGAAGGCCGAGCGTGGCGGGATCGACACGGGCGCGGCAGGCCTTGAGGAAGCCGCCCAGTTCCTTGCGTTCACTTTCGCTGCGCATCATCGCTACCGCCGTGCCCGTTGTAGCGTCGAGCCATGCTCGACGCATCTGCTACCCCGCGAAATGCAGCTGAGCATGGCTAAGCTCTACAGGACGCGTGATCGACCACCCTCGGCGTTGCGCACGAGGGTGACGATATCCGCGCAGGCGCGCCGATCAGGCATCGACGCGCTTGGAGCCCACAGCCAGGCCGGCCTTCAGGCTGGCCTCGACGAACTCGTCCAGGTCGCCATCCAGCACCTTCTGCGTATCTGAACGCTCGATGCCGGTGCGCAGGTCCTTGATGCGGCTCTGGTCCAGCACGTAGTTGCGGATCTGGCTGCCCCAGCCGATGTCGGACTTGGTGGCTTCCACCGCGTCCTTCTCGGCGTTGCGCTTCTGGATCTCCAGCTCGTACAGCTTGGCGGCCAGCATCTTCATCGCGTTGTCGCGGTTCTGGTGCTGGCTGCGGCCGGTCTGGCAGGCCACAACGATGTTGGTCGGGATGTGGGTGATACGCACTGCCGACTCGGTCTTGTTCACGTGCTGGCCACCAGCACCGGACGAACGGTACACGTCGGTACGCAGGTCGGCCGGGTTGATGGTGATGTCGATGTTGTCATCGATTTCCGGCGACACGAACACCGAGGTGAAGCTGGTGTGGCGGCGGTTGTCCGAGTCGAACGGCGACTTGCGCACCAGGCGGTGCACGCCGGTCTCGGTCTTCAGCCAGCCATAGGCGTAGTCGCCTTCCACGCGCAGGGTGGCCGACTTGATGCCGGCGACGTCGCCACCGGAGACTTCCATCAGCTCGGTCTTCCAGCCGCGCGATTCACACCAGCGCAGGTACATGCGCAGCAGGATCTCGGCCCAGTCCTGGGCTTCGGTGCCACCGGCACCGGCCTGGATGTCGACGAATGCGGCAGCATTGTCCATCTCGCCGGAGAACATGCGCTGGAATTCCAGCTTCTCGACGTGCGACTGGTGCTTGTCCAGGTCGGCGACCACGGCCAGCGCGGTGTCCTCGTCCTGCTCGGACTCGGCCAGCTCAAGCAGTTCGGTGGCATCAGCCAGGCCGTCGAGCACCGAGGCGATGCCGCCCACGGTCTTTTCCAGGCTGGAGCGCTCGCGGCCCAGATTCTGGGCGTACTCGGCGTTGTTCCAGACGTCGGGGCTTTCCAGCTCCCGCGTTACTTCTTCAAGACGCTCTTTCTTGGCGTCGTAGTCAAAGATACCCCCGAAGCGACAGCACGCGATCGGTCAGATCGGTGATGCGCTGGCGGACAGGATTCAGTTCGATCATGTCGGCGGTTATGCATTCAAAAGATGACTGGTAATGATACCGCAGGCCGGGGATGCCCGGAATGAGGGCCTCATCCGGCCCCCAACGCCTGCCGGAGCAGCGGCAGCTGGCGCCGGCTGCAGGGCACCTTGGCCCCGTCGGCCATATGCAGCAGGGCCTCGCCCCCCTCCAGCGGCTCGATCGAGCGCAGCTGGCCCCGGTTGATCAGCCAGCTGCGGTGCGGGCGCAGGAACTCGCTCGGGTCCAGCCGCTGCTCCAGCACCGCCATGGTGATCCGCAGCGGGTAGTCGTGGCCGCGTACCCGCAGGTTCACATAGTTCCCTGCGGCCTGGGCGTACTCCACGTCCGCCGTGGCGACCAGGAACTCCTTGCCCAGCTTGCGCACCAGGAAGTGCTGGGGGCGCTCGACCGGCTCCACCGGCGGGCCGACGTCCGGCTCGGCCAGCAGGCTCGCCTCGCCCTGCCTGCGCCGGCCGAACCAGCTGGCAAAGTGCTCCAGTGCCACGAATATCGCAAACGTGCGTACATCCTTCAGGTATTCGTAGGCAAAACGCTCCAGCCATCCCGCATCGTCCTGGTAGCGGTAGCCCAGCGATACATAGGCCAGGTGCCGAAGCAGCATCATCCCCACCACGTGCAGCAGCGACCAGCCTACGCTGGCCAGCAGATACACCGGCAACCGCTGCTTCCATGTATCGGCATGCAGCGGCCAGCGCTCGCAGCCCCACCACAGCAACGGCAGGGTCAGCAGGATCAGGGCGAGGCTGCTGAACTCCCAGATCATCGGTTCCCACAGGCCGAGATCGGCGCCGCGGCGACTGGCGTCCATCACTTCCACCAGCGCATTGGTCACTGCTGAAGCCGACAGGATCGTCGCCCATACCAGCAGGCGCGTTGAAGTACGCCAGCGCGATGGTCGGCCCTGGGTCATTGCTGCATCCATGTTGTTGCGGTGCTCCAGCCTGCCTCAAGGGACCAAAGGTAGCCGCTCCATTGGTCCCGCCACCCCCGCCATTGGTCACTGCGCGGGTTCCGGCGGCCCCTTGGCAGTGGCTGCACAGGCCGGACGGCGTCACGTTGGCTCGACCTTCCGGCACACCTCCACCATGACCCGACGCCACGACATCGACGCCCTGCGCGTGTTCGCCTTCGCCCTGCTGATCCTCTACCACACCGCCATGGCCTATGTGGACGACTGGGGCTTCCACCTCAAGAGCGTGCATACCGCCGAATGGCTGCAGTGGCCGATGCTGTTCGTCAACCGCTGGCGGATGTCGCTGCTGTTCCTGATTTCAGGCATCGCCATCGCGCTGATGCGGCCGGAAGGCAGGCTGCTGCGCTTTGCCGGCCTGCGCACGTGGCGGCTGCTGCTGCCCCTGCTGTTCGGCATGTTCGTGATCGTGCCGATCCAGCCCTACTGCGAGGGCGTGGCCAACGGTCATGTTGCGCCCGGCTTCGGGCATTTCCTGCTGCGCTACTGGCAGGTGCGGCCGTGGCCGGAAGGCAGTTTCGCCGGCTGGCAATACGGCATCACCTGGAACCACCTGTGGTACCTGGCCTATCTGTGGAACTACACGCTGGCCCTGGCCCTGCTGATGCCATTGCTGGGAACGGCCGTGGTGCGCCATGCGATCGCGTTCTGCGCCGCCTCGCCGATACTGCTGATCGGAATTCCGTCTGCGCTGCTGCTGGCCTGGGTGATCTGGCTGGAGCCGGTCTATCCGTCCACCAATGCCCTGCTTGGCGACTGGTATCAGCACGCGAAGTACGCGACAGTGTTCCTGGCCGGCTACCTGCTCGGTCGTGAGCCGCTGTTCTGGCAACGCGTGGTCTCCCTGCGCCGCACTACGCTGTGGCTGGCGCTGGCGGCGGTCGGCTGGTATCTGGGGTTGCGCATCCTCGGCCAGGTGCTGCCGGTTGACTCCTCGCTGCGGCAATGGCCTGAAACGTTCTGGGACCTGCAGGGCAGGACCAGCCAGTCGGTGTACGTCTGGACCGCGCTGCTGGCCATCCTCGGCTGGGGCAAGGTCTTCCTCGACCGCCCGTTCGGCTGGCTACCGTACTGCACCGAGGCCATCTATCCCTGGTACATGCTGCACCAGAGCCTGATCATCGTGCTGTTGTTCTGGCTCAAGCCATTGCAACTGGGTCCTTGGCTGGAGCCGTCGCTACTGCTGGGCGGCACCGTCGGCGGCTGCCTGCTGATCCACGAACTGCTGATCCGGCGCTCCCGCTGGCTGCGGCCCCTGTTCGGCCTGCGCGCCAATCCGCCAGCATCGCCGGTTGCACACGCTGCGCAGTTGTAGAGCCGAGTCCACGCTCGGCTGCTTCTGCCATGAGCCGAGCATGGGCTCGGCTCTACACCAACGTGGTCGAGCGCGCTCGACTCCATACGGGCGTGCGAGCGGTCAACGCACCTCGAACTCGCCCACCAGCACGGTTTCGGCGCGGTCCTTCAACCGCATCGTGACCATCTGGTCCTTCTGCTTCGACGTGCCCCAGTGGGTGGTCAGGCGCAGCATCAGCGTCGTCGCCCCGGTCACCAGCTGCTGGCGGCTGCCGAAGTAGTTCGCCTCCACCTTGTACTTGCCCGGCTTGGCGTTGCGTAGCGAGAACTGCTCGGGACCATAGCCGCCGGTGAAGTCCTGCGACATCTGCCCGCCCTGGTAGGTCAGGCGGTTGCCGTAGTAGGCGCGCTCGCCGTTCGGGTCGGTCACCCACAGGTCCATGTCGCTGTTGTCGGCATCCCACGACAGCACCACCCGCAGGTCCAGCGGCATCGCCTGCAGCAGGCGCGGGTCGATGCTGGTGGTATCCAGCCGGGGCGTGCTGCGGGCCACCAGGTTGGTCAGTTCATCCAAGGCGATCAGGGCGATGCCATCGAAGCGGCTGTCCCACGGCCGCACCACCACCTGGTACAGCGGCGCCAGCGCCTGCTGCGGCTTGCCGGCCGCCGCCAGTGCCAGGCCGAGGTCGCGGAAGCTCTGCGGCTCTTCCTGGCCCATGGCCAGCACCTGCTCGAACACCGGCACCGCCAGCGCGGGGGCATCGGCCTGCATCAGCCGATAGCCGAGCACGCGCAGCAGGTGGCGATTGTCCAGGTCCATCTCGGCCAGGTTCGACAACACGCGCAGTGCCAGGTCGCGCTGACCCTGCGCCAGCAGCAGGTCGGCCACGTCGAGGAAGAATGCGCTGCTGTCGGCATGGGCATCGCGCTCGGCCAGGTAGCGGTCATACAGTTGCGACGCCGGGCCCTGGCGCAGGCGCCGGGCGATGGTCGAGTCCGGCTGCCAGGCCGCCAGCTGGATGCCGAGCTCGCCCTCGTTGGCGGCAGCGGTCGCAGCGACACGGCCACCCGTGACCGTGATTGAATCCAGGGCCTTGTTGGATGCAGGCGCCGAGCGACGTGCACGCGCGCTGCTGGCTTCCATGCGCTGCTCGGCGGCGGCCATCGGTGCCGGGGCGGGCGGTGCCGCAGGGGCCGGCGCGGCGAGCGTCGCCACCGGCGCCGATTCCATCGCGTAGTCCGCGGAGGCCACTTCCAGTGCCCCGCCCTTCGGCTGCGGCGGCATTCCCTTCGGCCAGCTGCGGTTCCACCATTGCTGGCGCTCCTTCCAGCGTGCAGCCACTTCATCCAGGCGCTCGCGATCCGCAGCGGCGCGATCCGCCACCTGCACGGCGAATCGTGCATCGTATTCGGTGCGGAGCGTGCCAGACGGACGGATCGCATAGCGCAGGTAGTCATCCAGGGTTTCCAGCACGATCAGCGAGGTATCCGGCCCCACCAGGCCAAACTGCTGGGACAGGCGCTGCATGGCCTCACGGTTGCTGCGGCGGTCGACGGCCAGTTGCTGCAGGCGCGCCTGCGCCCACAGGCCGGCCAGCAGTTCGCCGTCATCGCTTTTCTGCGTGGCCGGCAGCGCCTGCCATTCGCCGCCACCCACGCACACCCGCATCGGCACACCGTCGGCCGCTAGTCGTGCGTGCAGCCACAGCCAGCCCTGGGCTTCACTGCGACGATCGATCACCACGTCCTGCACGCCGCGCCCCGCATCGACCTGCACATCCAACGGCGACGACAGCAGCTCGCGCGCCGCTGCATCGACATCCTCACCCAGTGCAACAAAGCGGCCACCATGCGCTTCGCTCCAACCACGCAGTCGCACGGCATCGGTGCGCGCACCGGCGCTGCTGATCGCAAACAGGCGTTGATCCGCCACCATCGCCGGTAGCTGTTCCGGCCCATAGGTCAGCAGGCCATCGCTGACCAGCAGGTATTCCTTCACGCCCGGCTGCGGCTGCCACTGTGCCAGCGCGCTGGCACCGTCCGGGCGCACCGCCTGCAGTGCCGCGCGCAGCTCGCTCCAGTTGCCTGCGCGGATACGGAAGCGCCGTAGCGGTTCGGCGCGGTCGCGCAGCACGGTCAGTGCCACCGTGCCGTCACCCATTGCGGCGAAGTACCGATCCAGCAGGGCGAACTCACGCGTGCGGTCGCGCTGGCCCGCTGAGCCGGAGCCATCCCACAGCAACCCGACCTCGCTGGGCATCGCGCGTGGCGTGGGGCTGACCGGCACGGGCAGCTGCGCCAGCAGGTAGTGGCCGTCCTGCCAGGGCGCCACCTGGACTTGTGCCTGACGTGCTGCGGGCAGGCTCCACTGCAGCTGCGCCGGTAGCTGCGCGCCCTTGCCCTGCCAGTGCAGCTGGCCCGTGCTGATGCGGAACGGAGCCGCACCTGCGCTGGTCGTGGCAGGCGCCTGCAGCTTCAGTTCAACCGAGGCCGCACCGGCGGCGAACTGCAGCGGCAGCGTCCACTGCCAACCTTGTCCGGCGAAGGCCAACGGCTCACGAATCACCAGCTGCACGCGGCGGCTGCCGCCGGCCGGCAGCGGATAGATGCGCAGGCGGAACTGGTTGCCGGCGGTCTGTTCCAGCAGGCCCGGATCAACGCCACGGCGGGCAATCTCCTCGAACACCTGGCGGCCACGGTCCTTGGGCACCGGCACCGCGTCACGCAGCTCGCCGTTGATATCCAGCGCGAAGCCGCTGATCTGCTGACCGTCGCCCAGCGGGAACTGCAGCTCACCTTCCAGCACGCGCCGGTTCGGGTTATGGAATTCCAGGGTGATCCGGGTCTGGGCGATGCCCGCCTGGACTTCGCCCTCGATGCGGGCGTGTCGCAGTTGGACCGCCTGCTCGGCAGCCGGGGCGATCAGCAACGGGGTAGAGCCACTCGGCACGGGCGGACGCCGCGCCGACTGCGCCGACGCGGGCATGGCCATCAGGCCAAGCAGGAACAAGGTGCAGCAACGGGCGAAGACCATGACAGGACTCCAGTGGGATCGTGATTGTCTGAACGCACAAGGTGGATGAATGGGGTTGACCCGGTTCGATGCTGGTCCTCGACCCTGCCGACGCCCAGCCTATATGACCTCTCCTTCCAACCCGAGATTGCGCATGCGCGTCCTTTTTCCGTCTGTCTTGTCTGTCTTGCTCGCCCTGTCCTCTCCGTTAGTTGCTGCCGCCACCACGATGCCCGAGGGAGCCTACTTCCAGCATCACGATTGGGTCGTGGCCTGTGACAACACCCGTACCTGCCGTGCCGCCGGGTACGCCAGTGGCGAAAACAGCACCTTGAGCGTGTTGCTGACCCGCGATGGTGGCCCCCAGCAACCGGTTCGTGGCGAAATGTCGCTGCGGCCGATCGACGGCCAGCAGTCGCCCAAGGGTGCCCTGCACCTGCGTATCAAGCAGCGTGATCTGGGCATGCTGACGCCGGCCAAGGAGGAAGGCATGTACACGCTGAACCCGGCACAGACCACCGCTCTATTGTCGGCGCTGGTGCGCGATGGCGGCATCACGGTGATCGATGCTGGCGGCCATGCATGGCCGCTGTCGGACAAGGGCGCTGCAGCGGCGCTGCTGAAAGCCGATGACTTCCAGGGCCGCGTGGGCACGGTGGGCGCGCTGATGCGCAAGGGCCCGGCGGCCGAGAGCAGCGTGCCGGCGGCGCTGCCAAAGCCGGTGATACACAAGGCGTCGATGCAGTTCCCTCTGCCCGATAACCGGGCGTTCGCCAAGCTCGCAACCTCGCCTGCATTGCGTGCAGCACTGCGCGCGACCTTGAAGGAACCGAGCTGCGAAGGACTGCTCGATGCTGATCGGGACACCCCCCTCAAGAACCCGCCACTGGGAATCCAGCGCCTCGATGGGAGGCACCTGCTCGTCAGCGTGCGGTGCTGGGACGCGGCCTATAACACCGGCGATGGTTACTGGGTCATCCGTGAGCAAGCGCCTTATCGGGCAGCTTGGGTGACCAGTGACGCCACCTCCTACGGGAATGGCGAGATCATCGCTTCCCAATCTGATCGCTCCGAGCCCAGCTGCAGGTCCGAACAATCATGGACCTGGGATGGCACCCGCTTCGTTGCGACCTCAGCTACGGAAAGCGTCTTCTGCCGACATGCGCTGGACGGAACCTGGCAGTTGCCCATGCAGGTCACCGATGTGCAGTGAACGCTGAGAGCCTCGCGGCCACGAACGAGAATCATTGCGGGACTTCAGTGTGACTGCGTTGCTTGGGGGGGGTGATGCCGTTCGGCGCTGGGGATGACCTCTCGGCACAACAAGAGCGGCATTCCAACACAACGCAAGGTTGCCTACGACGACGGCCAGGTCATGCCCTCGCAGAAGGGCCGCAGCTTGGGGGGACTGCATCACGCTGGCCATCCTCCAGCGGACACTGCAGTTCGCGCTCCAGAACACGGTCTTTGGACTTCCGGAATTCAGGGACGATGCGCGCCTGGGAAGCGCCGACCTACACCGCGCTTGCGGTGCGAGATTGTCGCAACTGGACCGTTTACTCAGCGGCCGGAGAAATCAGCAGCGGGATAAAGCCCATCGGCGTAGGTAGACAACGCGCCGGCTGCGCCGACGCTGGCATCACCATCGAGCCGTGCACAGCTTTTCATTGCCTTTACCTGCAGTCACGATGCCTGCTGTCCCAAACCACCCAAAACTGCCGATGCGATTTGCTCGACGCGTATCCCTGCTGGTCTTGGCCTGGCCGCTGGCATCCGAAGCCATGCCCTCACCCAAACACCTGGAGTTTCACCATCTCGACTGGTTCGTGGCCTGTGACAACACGCGAACCTGCCGCGCAGTCGGCTACCCAGCCGACGAGGAAGGCACTCTGAGCGTACAGCTCACTCGCAAAGGCGGCCCTGGCCAGGCCATTCAGGGTCGACTTTCACTTCAGCCGGCAGAAAATCAGGCCCAACCCAAAGGCGCGCTACGTCTGCATATCCAGCAGCAGGATGTCGGGGTTCTTGCGCCCACCAAGGGCAAAGGCACGCACATCCTGAATGCCACGCAGACCAGCGCACTGTTGTCCGCACTGGTACGCGACGGCGGAATCAGTGTGACCGATGCTGCCGGCCACCGTTGGCCGCTGTCGGACAAGGGTGCCGCAGCGGTGCTGCTGAAAATCGATGAGCACCAGGGCCGCCTCGGCACTCCCGGGGCGGTGATGCGCAAGGGCAGCCTGCCTGAAACCCGCGTTCCCGCGGCACCGCCGATGCCGGTGGTGCGCAAGCCCACTACTCCGAACTCAAACCTGCACGACCCTGCATTGGCACGACTGGCCATCTCGCCGGCTCTGCGCTCAGCCCTGCTCACCACGCCCAACGCCGACGGCTGCGAAGGCCTGATGGACGCTGATGCCGATTCCCCACTAAGCAATTCCCCGCTGAAGGTCCACCGCTTGGACGCACAACATGTGCTTGTCAGTGTTCCCTGCTGGCGTGCCGCCTACAACTTCGGCGACGGCTACTGGATCGCCCGCACACGGGCACCCTTTCGGCCGCAACTGGTAACCGACGAAGCGACCGGCTACGACAACGGCCAGATCACAGCTTCAAAGCTGGGGCGCAGCCTCGGCGATTGCATATGGTCGGCAACCTGGACGTGGAACGGAACCGCCTTTGTCGCTACATCGGAAATGGCAGTCGGCCTATGCCGCGGCGTACCCGGCGACACCTGGGAACTGCCTAGACTGGTCAGCGAGATCCGCTGACCCGACAGGAAAAGGGGAACGGAGGGAACAAAATCGAACGTTGATGCATCCCGCCCGGCCATGCCCGGCGAGCGCGAAGCGCGGTGCCTCCGCCGCTCAGGCGGGCAGGCAGTGCTCGACGATCAGCTGGATCGCTGCGCCACCGCGGTAGTCATCACAGGCCAGGCGGTAGGCCAGGTGCACGTGACGGCTCGGCGCATTGCCGTGCCAGCCGCCGAAGTGGATGGCGTTGACCGTGCCCGGCAGGCCCGGCAGGCGCAGTTCCAGCTTCAGGTGGCGCTCCTTCAGCACGCGCCAGTTGGCCACCTCGAAATGACCATCGAACATCGGTTCCGGGAACCCCTGGCCCCAGGGACCGGCCAGACGCAGGGCGTCGGCATGGCGGTGGTCGAGTTCGTGCACGGCCAGTTCGCCATCGCTGAGCACGTGCTGCTGCAGCGCGGCCGGGTCAAGCACTTCCTGCACGATGGCAACGAAGGCGGCCTCGAACGCGGGCAGATGCTCCAGGCGCATGCTCAGGCCGGCGGCCATCGCGTGGCCACCGAAGCGCTCGACCAGGCCGGGATGACGCGCATCGACCAGCGCCAGTGCATCACGGATATGCAGGCCCGGGATGGAACGGGCCGAGCCGCGCAGGGTATCCGCACCCGGTTCGGCCGGCGCGAAGGCGATCACCGGGCGATGCAGGCGATCCTTCATCTTCGATGCAACCAGACCGACCACGCCCGGATGCCAGTCCGCGTCGAACAGGCAGGCAGCCACCGGGCGCTGGCCGGCCATGTCCAGCACCACACGGGTCAACGCCTGCTCGGCGTCGTCAGTCATCGACTGCTGCACGGCGCGCCGTTCCGAATTGATCTGCTCCAGCGTCTGCGCGATCTCGCGCGCCTGCCGTGGGTCTTCGGTCAGCAGCAGCGCGATGCCCAGCGCCATGTCTTCCAGCCGGCCCGCCGCGTTCAGGCGTGGGCCGAGTGCGAAGCCAATATCGGTGGCCGTCAGTCGCGTGGCGTCACGGCCACTGGCTTCGATCAGCGCACGCAGGCCGACACAACCCTGCCCTGCGCGCAGACGGCGCAGGCCCGCACTGACCAGCGCACGGTTGTTCGGATCCAGCGCCACCAGGTCGGCGACGGTGCCGACCGCCACCAGGTCCAGCAGCGTGGTCAGGTCAGGTCCCTTGCCATCGGCAAAGACACCGGCTTCGCGCATCTGCCGGCGCAGCGCCATCAGCACGTAGAAGATCACGCCGACGCCTGCCAGCGACTTGCTGGGGAAGGCGTCGCCGTCGAGATTGGGATCGACGATGACATCGGCCGGCGGCAACTGCGGACCGGGAAGATGGTGATCGGTGACCAGCACCTGCCAGCCACGCGCCTTGGCCGCGATGACACCGGCGTGGCAGGCAATGCCGTGGTCGACCGTGACCAGCAGGTCCGGCTGCAGCGCGGCCAGCTCCTCCACCAGCGACGGCGACAGGCCATAGCCATGCACCATGCGGTTCGGCACCGCGTGGAAGACGTGTTGCGCGCCGAGCATGCGCAGGCCGCGCACGCCGACCGCACAGGCGGTGGCGCCATCGCAGTCGAAATCGCCGACCACGAGGATGCGCTTGTCATTGGCGATGGCCTCGACCAGCAAGCCCACCGCATCGTCGATGCCGGTCAGCAGCTCGGGGGCGTGCAGATTGCCCAGTTTCGGCTGCGCGAGCTCCGGGGTATGCGCGCCGCGTGCAGCGTACAGGCGCGCCAGCAGCGGCAGCGTGCCCTCCGGCCAGCTGCCGGGTGCGACCGCATCACGGCGGCGGATCGTCGGCGTATCAGGGGATGAATGCACAGCATCGGCGGCAAGGGACATCGGCATCGCCGGGTGACGGAAGACCCGCGCATGATACCCGCTCGGCGTGCCCGGCTCTTCCCGGGCTTGGCGCAGGCGCGGCCATCGCCCATGCTTGTTCGCTTCTGAAACGGAATTCGCCATGTACCGCCCGCTGAGCGCACTGATTGTAGGCCTGCTGCTGCCGCTCGCCCCCGATGCCGGAAACACGACGGCCACACCCGGTATCGAGTTCGTGCACCACGACTGGTTCCTGGCCTGCGACAACACCGGCACCTGCCGTGCCGCGGGTTATGGCCCGGAGAGCGCCGACAGCCCCCTGGGACTGATGCTGGAACGTGCCGGCGGACCCGGCACGCCGGTGAAGGCGCGGCTGCGGGTGGGCGAGGATGGCCAAAGCGCAATGCCTGAGGGAGCGATGCGCCTGCATGTGAACGGCCGTGATCTGGGCCCGGTGCAGGACACCGGTGCCGACGAGGCCGTGACGCTGCGGCCCGCGCAGGTGGAAGCCCTGCTGGCGGCCCTGCCCGGCCAGGCCCGCATCGAGGTCATCGACAACAACGGCACCCGCTGGCCGATTTCCGACCGTGGGGCTGCCGCCGTACTGCTGAAAATGGACGAGGCACAAGGGCGGATCGGAACACCCGGCGCCCTGGTGCGGCGTGGCACGCATGCCGAAACGAGCGTGCCGGCTGCGCACGCCAAGCCGGTGATCGTGAGCGCGGCACTGGTGGCCCCACACCCTGGAGACAGCGAACTGGGAAGCAGCGAAGCGCTGCGCGACGCGCTGATCGCCACGCTCGGCGACAGTGACGACTGTCCGCGCATGATCGAGTACACGGGCACCCCGGAAATGGTGATCGAGCGGCTGGACGAGCACCACGTACTGGTGCAGGCGCTGTGCCAGATGGGCGCGTACAACTACAGCAATGGCTTCTGGATCGCGCGCGACCAGCCCCCGTTCGCCCCGCAGACGGTCACGATGGAAGCAGAGGGCTTTTCGCGCGTCGAACGCACGCTCTACGCGCGCTACAAGGGCCGCGGCATCGGCGACTGCGTTTCCGGTTCGGACTGGGTATGGGATGGCCACAGATTCCAGCCCAGCAGTGCGTTCAGTACCGGCCTGTGCCGTGGCATGCCGGGCGGGCACTGGATGCTGCCAACCCTGCTCAGCGAGGTGCGTTGAATGCATGCATCTTCACTGTTATGCACGCCGCTGCTGCTGGCGTCGCTGACGATGGCCTCGGTTGCCCCGGCTGCCGAACCGGCGGGCATTTCGTTGGCGAAGGGCGACGGCGTGATGGCCTGCGACAACACCCGCACCTGCCGGCTGGCAGCCTACGGTCCACTGGCGCCGTTGATGCTGAGCGCGCTGATCGAACGCAGTGGCGGGCCGCGCACGGCGGTCACCGCCCGGCTGTCAATGGCCGAGGGCGGCGAGGACGCGCCTGCGACCCCTGCGCCGGTGGCCCCCGAAGGAACGTTGCGACTACACGTGGACGGAAAGGACCTCGGTGCCATCGGCCACAGCGAAGCGCTCGACTCTGGTCTGGAGCTGCCCACCCGCTACGTGACCGCCATGATTGAAGCACTGCTGGCGGGCAAGCGCGTCGAGATGAGCGACGCCTCAGGTCACGCGTGGCCGCTGTCTGACCGCGGCATCCGCACGCTGCTGCTGAAGATGGACGAAGCACAAGGTCGGCTGGATACGCCTGGCGCGCTGGTGCGCAAGGGCTCACAGCCGGAGTCGAAGGTCCCGGCTGCGGTTGCCGCGCCGGCCCTGAAGGCACCGCCGCTTCTGGCTGAAGCACAGGAAAGCGATGCGCAGCTGGCCGAGCGGGCGGATCTGCTGCAGCAGCTGCAACCAGTGGCCGCTGCGGGAAACGCGTGCGACCGGATGTCGTCACGCCAACTCCGCATCGAACGGGTGGATGCCAGCCATGTCCTGGCGCTGTTGAACTGCACAACCGACCGCTACATCGTGCCGGCGGGGACCTGGCTGATCCGCGATCGTCCACCGTTTTCGCCCACGCTGATCGCCCCAAGCACGCTGTTTCCGCTCTACCCGCATGCCGTATTTCTTGAAGAAGGTTCTGTGACCGACACCGATCCCTGCGGCACGAACCGGCACTGGGCCTGGGATGGCTCGCGCCTTGTCCTGAGCGCGACGTATCTGGGTGAATACTGCTCAACCCGCAGCCGCAGGCACTGGTCATTGCCGACCTACGTTACAGAAGTCCAGTAGTGATGAAGCCGAGCATGGGCTCGGCGCTACAGGGGGAATCAGCAGCACCCGTGGCTGTGCGGCAGCGCGCAGCGTTGGCTTCAATCGTGCAGCTGGCGCGGCTTCTTCCAGAACTGCCAGCGCTGTCCACGGTCCAGCTGGAACTGCAGGCCGTCTTCGAAATCCAGCACCAGCCGCTGCAGCTCACCACGCTTGAGCGCGGCCAGCAGCGGACGGATCGCTTCATTGCCGAGCTGCTGCAGGGAACGCAGCTGGCGCAGATCCACCAATGCATCCACCGCCTGCTCGCCGTCCACGGCGACGCCAGCCGCCAGGGCCAGGCCCTGCAACAGGGCATCGCGGCTACGCACCTGTGCGTGCGGCGTGCTGACCGACACCGGCATCACGCCACCGCCCCAGAACCACAGCGAATTGATCGGCTGTTGTCCCTGCGCGGCGCGCTGCTGGTTCCAGGAATGGTTGTGCAGCAGCACCTGCGCCTCGGTCATCAGCGCCCGCCAACGGCGGCCGCCCTCGCCTGCCGGCAGGTGCGAGAACAGGTCATCGCCGAGCACCTCATCCGGGCTGTCGAAGTCAGGCAACGCCAGGTCGATCGGAAGCCGCAGGTACCAGCGCGAAGGATCCGGTGCGTCGAGCACGAATCCGGCATCGGCAAACAGCGGCTGCAGCACCGGCAACAGGGCCAGGCAGTCCGCCAAGGTCGGCCGCAGCGTCTCGCCGTAGGCCATCATCCGCGCGCCGTGCATGTCCGGCACCATGCAGGCCGGGTCGGCACGCAGCCAGCTGGCGCCGGCTGCATCGCCGACGTCGCGCTGGCGGGTCAACGCGGCCACCGGCCAGTGCGGCGCGGCAACCGTGAAATGGCGCGTCAGTTGTGCGCGTTCGCCCGGTGCGACCTGCACCATCGTGGCACGGCCGAGCGCACGCGCCACATCGTCCGGCAGCGCAGCCGCGGCAAAGCGGCTGCGTGCAGGCAACAGCAGGGTCGCCGTCGCCACGTGGTCAGTCCACGTAGCTGACGCTGACGATCTCGTACTCGCGCTGGCCGGCCGGGGCGTCGATCACGATCGAATCGCCTTCCAGCTTGCCGATCATCGCGCGCGCCACCGGCGAGGAAATCGCGATCAGGCCCAGCTTGATGTCCGCTTCCAGGTCACCAACGATCTGGTATTTCTTCTCTTCGTCGGTTTCCACGTCAGCCAGCGTCACGCTGGCGCCGAACACCACCTTGGAGCCGGCATTGAGCTTGCTCACGTCGATGATTTCGGCGTGCGACAGCTCACCTTCCAGCTGCTTGATGCGGCCTTCGATGAAGCCCTGTTCCTCGCGCGCGGCATGGTACTCGGCGTTCTCCTTCAGGTCACCGTGCTCACGCGCCTCGGCGATCGCGGCGATCACCTTCGGGCGCTTGACCGACTTCAGGTGATCCAGTTCGTCGCGCAGCTTCTGCGCGCCCTTCATCGTGATGGGGGCTCTCATGCATTCAACTCCTTGTGCAGCTCCTGCAGCGACCAGACGGGGCCGGTGCCGCGGAATTCCAGTGAATCCACCAGCGCCTTGGCGCCGGCAATGGTGGTCGAGTAGGTGACGCGATGCTGCAGTGCCTCGCGACGGATCGAGAACGAGTCGTTGATCGCCGAACGACCTTCGGTCGTGTTGACGATGTAGACGATCTCGCCGTTCTTGATCGAGTCGACGATGTGAGGACGGCCTTCGACCACCTTGTTGATGATCTCGCAGTCCATGCCATGCTGCTGCAGCCACGCGGCGGTGCCACGGGTGGCGACCAGGCTGTAGCCACGCGCCAGCAGCGCCTTGGCCACCGGCAGCACGCGCTTCTTGTCCGGATCACGCACCGAAACGAAGGCCTTGCCGACCGGCGGCGCCTTGATGCCACCGGCTTCCTGCGCACGTGCGAAGGCGGCGTTGAAGGTGCGGCCTACGCCCATCACTTCACCGGTGGAGCGCATCTCCGGCCCGAGGATCGGATCGACGCCCTGGAACTTGGCGAACGGGAAGATCGCTTCCTTCACCGAGTAATAGTCCGGCACGATTTCCTTGGTTGCACCCTGCTCGGCCAGGCTCTTGCCAGCCATGCAACGGGCGGCGATCTTGGCCAGCGGCATGCCGGTGGCCTTGGACACGAACGGCACGGTGCGCGAGGCACGCGGGTTCACTTCCAGCAGGTAGATGGTGTCGGCACCTTCGTCGCTGGTCTGGATCGCGAACTGGGTGTTCATCAGGCCGACCACGTTCAGGGCCTTGGCCAGCTCCACCACCTGGCGGCGCAGTTCGGCCTGGGTTTCAGCCGACAGCGAGTACGGCGGCAGCGAGCAGGAGGAATCGCCCGAGTGAACACCGGCTTCTTCGATGTGCTCCATCACGCCACCGATCAGGACGTTGCCATCCTTGTCGGCGATGATGTCGACGTCGCACTCGACGGCGTTGTCGAGGAAGCGGTCCAGCAGCACCGGCGAATCGTTGGACACCTTCACCGCGTCGCGCACGTAGCGGGCAAGGTCGGCTTCGCCGTAGACGATCTCCATCGCACGGCCGCCCAGCACGTAGCTCGGGCGCACCACCAGCGGGTAGCCGATCTCGCGGGCCAGCAGCAGGGCTTCCTGGTCGTTGCGGGCGATGCGGTTCGGCGGCTGCTTCAGGCCCAGCTTGTCGACCAGCTGCTGGAAGCGCTCACGGTCTTCGGCCAGGTCGATCGAGTCCGGGCTGGTGCCGATCACCGGCACGCCGTTAGCTTCCAGCGCGCGCGCCAGCTTCAGCGGGGTCTGGCCGCCGTACTGCACGATCACGCCCTTCGGCTGTTCCAGCTCGACGATTTCCAGCACGTCTTCCAGGGTCAGCGGTTCGAAGTACAGACGGTCGGAGGTGTCGTAGTCGGTCGACACGGTTTCCGGGTTGCAGTTGACCATGATGGTTTCATAGCCATCCTCGCGCAGCGCCAGTGCCGCGTGCACGCAGCAGTAGTCGAACTCGATGCCCTGGCCGATGCGGTTCGGGCCACCGCCCAGGATCATGATCTTGTCGCGGTTGCTCGGCGCGGCCTCGCACTCGTCCTCGTAGGTCGAGTAAAGGTAGGCGGTACCGGTGGAGAACTCACCGGCACAGGAGTCCACGCGCTTGTAGACCGGGCGTACCTTGTGCGCACGACGCAGCGCGCGGATGGCGGCTTCGTTGGTACCGGTCAGCTGCGCCAGGCGCGCGTCGGAGAAGCCAGCGCGCTTCAGCTTGCGCAGGCGTGCAGCGTCCAGCGCATCGATGCCACCGGCAGTGACTTCAGCTTCCGCCGCGATGATTTCCTCGATCTGATCCAGGAACCAGTGATCGATGAACGACAGTGCGTAGATCTCTTCCACGCTCATGCCGGCGCGGAACGCATCGGCGACGAAGAACAGGCGCTCCGGGCCCGGCGCCTTCAGCTCGCGGCGCAGGGTCTGCAGGTCTTCTTCGTTGGCCAGGTCCAGGCCGGTCGGGTCGAAGCCGACCTTGCCGGTTTCCAGGCCACGCAGGGCCTTCTGCACCGACTCCTGGAAAGTGCGGCCCATCGCCATCACCTCGCCCACCGACTTCATCTGGGTGGTCAGGCGGGCGTCGGCGGCCGGGAACTTCTCGAAGGCGAAACGCGGGATCTTGGTGACGACGTAGTCGATGGACGGCTCGAACGAGGCCGGGGTCAGGCCGCCGGTGATCTCGTTCTTCAGTTCGTCCAGGGTGTAGCCCACGGCCAGCTTCGCGGCGACCTTGGCGATCGGGAAGCCGGTGGCCTTGGAAGCCAGCGCCGAGGAACGCGACACACGCGGATTCATCTCGATGACGACCACACGGCCGGTCTTCGGGTTGATACCGAACTGCACGTTCGAGCCACCGGTATCGACGCCGATCTTGCGCAGCACGGCGATGGAGGCATCGCGCAGGCGCTGGTATTCCTTGTCGGTCAGGGTCTGCGCCGGCGCCACAGTGATCGAGTCACCGGTGTGCACGCCCATCGGGTCCAGGTTTTCGATCGAGCAGACGATGATGCAGTTGTCCGCAGTATCGCGGACCACTTCCATCTCGAACTCCTTCCAGCCCAGCACCGACTCTTCCACCAGCACTTCGGTGGTCGGCGACAGTTCCAGGCCGCGGCTGACGATCTCGACCAGCTCTTCGCGGTTGTAGGCAATGCCGCCACCGCTGCCGCCCAGGGTGAAGCTGGGGCGGATGATGGTCGGGTAGCCGACGCGAGTCTGGATCTCCAGCGCTTCGTCCAGGGTGTGGGCGACGGCGGCGGTCGGGCATTCCAGGCCGATCTCACCCATGGCCACGCGGAACAGCTCGCGGTCTTCGGCCATGCGGATCGCTTCGCGCTTGGCGCCGATCAGTTCGACGTTGTACTTCTCCAGCACGCCGTTGTCGGCCAGGTCCAGCGCGCAGTTCAGCGCGGTCTGGCCACCCATGGTCGGCAGCAGCGCGTCGGGCTTTTCCTTGGCGATGATCTTCTCGACCGTCTGCCAGTTGATCGGCTCGATGTAGACGGCGTCGGCCATCTCCGGATCGGTCATGATCGTGGCCGGGTTGCTGTTGACCAGCACCACGCGGTAACCCTCGTCACGCAGGGCCTTGCAGGCCTGGGCGCCGGAGTAGTCGAACTCGCAGGCCTGGCCGATGACGATCGGGCCAGCACCGATGATGAGGATGGTCTTGAGGTCAGTGCGCTTGGGCATTTTCTTCTCTAAGTCAGTACAGCGTGACAAGGGGGAGTGATCGCACGCTGTCGATCAGGAATCTTGATCCGCAGCGCCGCGCCAGGGGCAGCAGCGATGCGGCGGCTTACGGTCCATCGCGACGCCACCGGGGGGCCGGCGGCGTACTGATCACGCCTTGGCCTGCTCCATCAGCACCACGAAGCGGTCGAACAGCGGGCCGACGTCGGTCGGGCCCGGCGACGCTTCCGGGTGGCCCTGGAACGAGAACGCCGGCACATCGGTGCGGGCGACGCCCTGGTTGGTGCCGTCGAACAGCGAACGGTGGGTCACGCGCAGGGTGGCTGGCAGCGTCGCTTCATCGATCGCGAAACCGTGGTTCTGCGAGGTGATCATCACCCGGCCGTTGTCCAGGTCCTGCACCGGGTGGTTTGCGCCGTGGTGGCCGTGGCCCATCTTCATGGTCTTGGCGCCCGAGGCCAGGCCCAGCAGCTGGTGGCCCAGGCAGATGCCGAAGGTCGGGATCTTCACGTCGATGAAGGTCTTGATCGCTTCGATCGCGTAGTCGCACGGTTCCGGGTCACCCGGACCGTTGGACAGGAACACGCCGTCCGGCTTCAGTGCCAGCACTTCAGCGGCCGGGGTCTGGGCCGGCACCACGGTCACTTCGCAGCCGCGCTCGGCCAGCATGCGCAGGATGTTGGTCTTCACGCCGAAGTCGTAAGCCACGACCTTGAACCGGGACGGCACGCTGACGAAGGCGTTGGCATCCAGGTCCAGCTGGCCCTCGGTCCAGGTGTAGGTCTTCTCGGTAGTGACAACCTTGGCCAGATCCATGCCCTTCAGCCCCGGGAACTTGCGGGCGGCTTCCAGTGCCTTTTCCACGTCGATGTCGCCGGCCATCAGTGCACCGTTCTGCGCGCCCTTCTCGCGCAGGATGCGGGTCAGCTTGCGGGTGTCGATGCCGGCGATGGCGACCACGCCGCGCTGGATCAGCCAGTCCTGCAGCGACACCTGGCTGCGCCAGTTGCTGGGACGGCGGGGAACGTCGCGCACGATCAGGCCGGCCGACCACACCTTGGACGCTTCATTGTCCTGGTCGGTCATGCCGGTGTTGCCGATATGCGGATAGGTCAGCGTGACCATCTGCCGGGCGTAGGACGGGTCGGTCAACACTTCCTGGTAGCCGGTCATGGCGGTGTTGAACACCACCTCACCGACGGACAGGCCGGGCGCGCCTACGGATTCGCCCTCGAATACGGTGCCGTCTTCGAGGACGAGGATTGCGGCTTGGGTCACGGGAATCTCACTTTGGCTACCGAGGGGGCTGCCGAAGTCACGCCTGCGCTTCACGGAAATCCGGTTGCAAAAAAGCGCGGACGTACGGTCTGGGACCGGTCCGGCTTTCGTGATTCGGCGAGTGCGAATTGTAGCGCTGCCGGGGCGCTCGCGCCAGCGGTTATCGCGCTTGATGAACAGGCGATTGCGTATTCATTTCAATCCGGCGGCGTATGCGGCGCCCGCTGGTAGCGCCGGGCCATGCCCGGCGGAACCGACACCGACGCCGGGCACGGCCCGGCGCTACCGGTTAACGCGGCCCGTCCAGTAGATCCCGCACCCGGTAGCTGCCCGGAGCCCGGCCCTGCAGCTGGCGGGCGGCGAACAGCGCGCCGCGGGCGAAGATGTCGCGGTTGGTGGCCCGGTGCACCAGCTCGATGCGCTCGCCCAGCCCAGTGAACTGCACCAGGTGCTCGCCGACGATGTCACCGGCGCGCAGGCTGGCGTAATGCGGTTCCGCCCCACCCCGCTGCGCTGCCGCGCCCAGGGTCAGCGCGGTGCCCGACGGCGCATCCTTCTTCTGGGTGTGGTGCGACTCGACGATGTCACAGTCCCAGCCGGCCAACGCCTGCGCCGCGCGCTCGACCAACTCGTCCAGCACCGCCACGCCCAGGCTGAAGTTGGAGGCCCAGACCAGCGGGATCTTCGCAGCCGCCGCGTCCAGCGCCTGGCGCTGCGTGCTGGAGATCCCGGTGGTGCCCGACACCAGCCCGGCACCCCGCTCCACGCACAACGCCAGCATCGGGTCGAAACCCTCCGGCAGGCTGAAGTCGATCGCCACGTCGAACACCGGCGCGCCGGGCAGTTCGCTGGCACCGAAGAACGGCACGCCGTCGACCACGCGCTGCGCCGGCGCACGGCCGGCCACTGCGGCCACGATCTGCAGGGTTTCGGGATGTTCGGCGGCCAGCCGCAGCAGGGCCTGGCCCATGCGCCCGGAGGCACCGTGAATGAGCAATCGCAGGGGAGTCTGGTTCATGCCTGCAGGCTAGCGGCAGCAAGCCCGCTCGGGCAAGCGCCATCGCTGCTACGCTGCATGCCCTTTCATGCAATGGATGGCAGCTCCCTCATGCAGATCAGCGAACAGCTGGTGCTGGTCACCGGTGCCGGCCGCGGACTTGGCCAGCACATCGCCCGTGCTTTCGCTGCACATGGTGCGCGCGTCATCGTCAACTACCACCACAGCGAAGGCACCGCACGGGCGCTGGCCGCCGAGCTGGGCGGACAGGCGATCGCACTGCCGGCCGACGTCACCGACCGCGGCCAGGTCGATGCGATGCTGCAGCAGGCACTGGCCCACTTCGGGCAAGGCGTGACAACCGTGGTCAACAACGCGCTTGCGGCGTTCTCGTTCAATGGTGATGCCCGCGACAGTGCCGCCACCATCGGTTGGCCCGCCTTCCAGGCACAGTTCGAGGGCAGCGTGCGCGGCGCGCTGAACACCGTGCAGGCCGCCCTGCCCGGCATGCAGGCCCGCCGCTTCGGCCGGGTGATCAACATCGGCACCAACCTGTTCCAGAACCCGGTGGTGCCCTACCACGACTACACCGCCGCCAAGGCCGCACTGCTGTCGCTGACCCGCACCCTGGCCGGCGACCTCGGCCCGCATGGCATCACCGTGAACATGCTGTCCGGCGGCCTGCTGCGCACCACCGATGCCAGTGCCGCCACGCCCGAAGCGGTGTTCGACTACATCGCCGCCAACACGCCACTGCGCAGCGTCACCACACCGGCCGAATTCGCCGATGCCGCGCTCTTCTTCGCCAGCCCCTGGTCGCGCGCGGTGACCGGCCAGAACCTGGTGGTCGATGGCGGACTGGTGCGGAACTGAACCGATGCGCATCTCCGAGGTCAGCCGCCTGACCGGTGCCAGCGCCAAGGCCATCCGCCTGTACGAGGCGCGTGGCCTGTTGCCGCCGGTGCCACGACTGAACCGCTATCGCGACTACAGCGAACAGGACGTGGCCTGGGTGCAGCTGATCCGCCAGGCACTGGCGCTGGGTATCACCCTGGCGGCGATCTCGCGCCTGCAGGGCCGCGACGGGCGGCTCGACTGGCCTGCGGTGCTGGCCTTGCTGGAACAGCAGCGCACACGCATAGCCAGCGAACGGGCGCGGCTGGCGCAAGTCGAGCGCGCTTTGCAACAGGTCAGCGACGAACTGCAGCAGTGGCTGCGCTCCGGCAGCAGTGACTGCGTGCTGGAACCCAGCGGCTGCACCACCCCGGTTTGACTCTGCCCCTGGGGCAGACCCCAACCTCGCGCACTTTCCATTGCCCGAGGTTGCCGTGTCCCGTTCCGTCCTGATCCTGCTCGGCCATCCTGACCGTGACAGCCTGTGTGGTGCCCTCGCCCAACGCTATGCCACGGCCGCGGAGAATGCCGGCCACCGGGTGCGCCTGATCGCACTGGGCGACCTTGAATTCGAACCGGTGCTGCGCCACGGCTACCGCCAGATCCAGCCACTTGAAGCCGATCTGCAGGACGCCGCCGATGCGATCGAAGCCTGCGATCATCTGGTGCTGGTCTACCCCACCTGGTGGGGTGCAATGCCGGCGCTGTTGAAGGGCTTCTTCGATCGCGTGCTGCTGCCGGGGTACGCCTTCCGCTACCGGCGCGATTCGGTGTGGTGGGACCGGCTGCTGGCCGGACGCAGCGCACGGGTGATCACCACCCTGGATACACCGCCCTGGTACTACCGCTGGATCTACCGCGACCCGGGCATCAGCCAGATCCGCGCCACCATCCTGCAGTTCTGCGGCATCCGCCCGGTGCGTGTCAGCCGCCTCGGTGCGGTACGCAGCAGCTCGCCGGAGCAACGCAATCGGTGGCTGGCGCTGGCAGCAGAGCTGGGCTCACGCGCCCGGTAGATCCACGCCATGCGTGGATGAAATGCTGGCCAGTGTTCCGGATGTCGCGTTTGCCAATTGACCGTCAGGCACTGCGCCTCAAGGCTGTGGCCCGTCTTCCGGCCCAGGCAGAACCCATGAAATCCTCGACCGTCTTCAGCAAGTGCGCCAGGAAGACCGGCTTTGCCGGAACGTCGACGACCCGCTACCGCTTGCTGGATGCCGCCCTGCTTGTCGTGAATCACCAACGCGCCAACGAAAACCGGGGCTTCTATGTGAATGCTGGACTCTACTTTCCAGAGCTGCTCGAGTATCCGCTCGCGCCTGACGATCTTGAAACGGCCTTCAGGTACCGCTCCAGCATTCCCACGCCCCATGTCGACTGGCGGATCGAAGAGACGCCAGGCCTGCGCCGGACCTTCATCCAGCAGGATCTTGAAGATCTGCTGCAGGCCGGCAACCGCGACGCGCTGAAAGGCCTGCTGCTCTTTGCCCTTGCCGACGTGGCCGGCTTCGCGGCCAGCCATGGAAACCGGGAATCGGTGCGGCGATTGAATCAGGATGGTCGCTTCCGGGCGATCATCCGGAGAGAGGTTTGAATCCGGAGAGCGTGCGAACCAAGGTTCGCACCCACAGGGGGAGGGCCCGCACCCACAGGGGGAGGGCCCGCACCCACCGGCAGAAGGTTCGCAGCCACCAGCGCAGGAAAATCAGCGTCAGCGCTGCTTCGGTGGAGTTGGCCCGCAGCTGTCGCAACCACCACAGGCACCACCACCTCCAGTCGCCGGCGGCGCGATCTTCCGCCCCAGCGCCTGCATCCAGCCGGGGCGACCCGGCTTCAGCAGGGCCAGCGCCAAGGCCCCGCGCAGCGTGCGCACGGTGCCCGGGAACTGCTTCTTCAGCACCACCCAGGCACTGACCAGCACGGCCACCGCGATGATCAGGTACTGGATCAGCAGGCCGGTATCCATCAGCCGCCTCCCAGCGCCTTGGTCACCTGGTAGGTGATCAGCGCAGCCACATAGGCCGCGGCGAACAGGTAGAACGCGGCGAAGCCCATCTGCTTCCACGAATTGGTCTCACGCTTGATGGTGGCCAGCGTCGAGATGCACATCGGGGCGTAGATGTACCAGACCAGCAGCGACAGCGCGGTCGCCAGCGACCAGCCGTCGCTGATCAGTGGGGTCAGCGCCTGGCTGGCGGCATCGTCATCGGCCGCGGACAGCGCGTAGACCGTGGCCAGCGACGATACCGCCACTTCGCGCGCGGCCAGGCCCGGGATCAGTGCGATGCAGATCTGCCAGTTGAAGCCCAGCGGCGCGAAGAACACGGCCATCGCATGGCCGATCTGGCCGGCGTAGCTGTAGTCGATGGCCGGCATCGTGGCGCCAGCGGGAGCCGCCGGGAACGACAGCAGCACCCACAGCAGGATGGTCAGCGCCAGGATGATGCCACCGACGCGCTTGAGGAAAATCATGCCACGCTCGTACAGGCCCACGGCCAGGTCGCGCGCATGCGGCAGGCGGTAAGACGGCAGCTCCAGCATCAGCGGATGCTCACTCTTGTCGCGACGCCACTTCTTCATGATCCACGACATCGCCAGCGCGCTGAGGATACCGGCGGCGTACAGGCCGAACAGGACCAGCCCCTGCTGGTTGAACACGCCCCACACCGTCTTCTGCGGAATGAACGCACCAATCAGCAGCGCGTACACCGGCAAGCGTGCGGAACAGGTCATCAACGGCGCCACCAGGATCGTGGCCAGGCGGTCACGTGGGTCCTGGATGCTGCGCGTGGACATGATGCCCGGCACTGCGCAGGCAAAGCTGGACAGCAGCGGGATGAACGAGCGGCCGGACAACCCGGCGGCGGCCATCATGCGGTCGAGCAGGAACGCCGCGCGCGGCAGGTAACCGGACTCCTCCAGCACGAGGATGAAGAAGAACAGGATCAGGATCTGCGGCAGGAACACCACCACGCCACCGACACCAGCGATGATGCCGTCGGTCAGCAGGCTGGCCAGCGGACCTTCCGGCAGCACGCTGCCGACAAACTCGCCCAGCCAGGCAAAGCCGGCTTCGATGCCGTCCATCAACGGCGTCGCCCAGGCGTACACCGCCTGGAAGATCAGGAACATCACCACCGCCAGGCTGACCAGGCCGAACACCGGGTGCAGCAGCCAGCGGTCCAGCGCGTCGTCGATCTTCGCGGTCCGCGCTGGCATCCGCACGGCGACCGACAGGATCTCGCGCACCTTGGCATGGTAGTCGATGCCACCTTCCGGGCCCGGCACCGGTGCATCCAGGTGCGGCACCATCGCATCGAGGCGCTCGACCAGGGCCTTGGCGCCTTGCTTGCGCACCGCCACGGTCTCCACCACCGGCACGCCCAGCTCGCGCTCCAGCGCGGCCACGTCCACCTGGATGCCCCGGCGCTGGGCCGCATCGACCATGTTCAGCGCCACCACCATCGGCTTGCCCAGCTCGCGCAGTTCCAGCGCGAAACGCAGGTGCAGGCGCAGGTTGGTGGCGTCGATCACGCACAGCAGCACGTCCGGCGCGGCTTCGCCCGGGTAGAAGCCCCGGCACAGGTCACGGGTGATCGCCTCGTCCAGGCTGGCCGGATGCAGGCTGTAGGCGCCCGGAAGGTCGAGCACCGCGAACTCGCGGCCGGACGGCGCACGCAGGCGGCCTTCCTTGCGCTCGACGGTGACGCCGGTGTAGTTGGCAACCTTCTGCCGGCTGCCGGTCAGCTGGTTGAACAGTGCGGTCTTGCCGCTGTTGGGGTTACCGACCAGCGCAACGCGCAGCGGGGCGGTAGTGGCAGTAACAGTCATGCGCGTCGTTCCTGGCTGGCGGCGTCGACCACGATCCGCTTGGCTTCACTGATCCGCAGCGCGAAACGGGTGAACCCGACCTGCACCAGCAGCGGCTCGCCCCCCACCGGACCCTTGGCCACCAGGCGTACTTCCTCGCCCTTCACGAAACCCAGCTCGCGCAGGCGACGGGCAATGGCATCGTTGGCATGCAGGTCCTGCACGGACTCGACCACGGCCGAGGTGTGCAGCGGCAGTTCGGACAGCGTCATCTAGCGTGTTCTCTGCTGGATGTAAATGGTTCTCGATTCTAACATTCCCGCGTCGCGTCATGGCCCATGACCAATGGCCCGCTATGATCCATACAGGTATGGAGTGACCCTGGAATCCCATGAACGATGCTTTGCAGATCGAGCGCAGCGGCGCCGCCCTCACCCTCTGGCTGAACCGGCCGGAGCTGCACAACGCCTTTGACGCCAGCCTGATCGCCCGGCTGACCGCCGCACTGGAGGCCGCCGGCCGCGATGATTCGGTCCGGGCCGTGGTGATGGCAAGCCACGGCACCTCCTTCTCGGCTGGTGCGGACATGCAGTGGATGCGCGGCATGGCGGCGGCCAGCGAGGCCGACAACCGCGAGGACTCGCTGGCGCTGGCACGGCTGATGCGCACCCTGGACGAGCTGCCCAAGCCGACCCTGGCCCGGGTCCACGGCGCGGCCTTCGGCGGTGGCGTCGGCCTGGTCGCCTGCTGCGACATCGCCATCGCCAGCACCTCGGCCCGCTTCGGCCTGACCGAAAGCCGCCTCGGCCTGCTGCCGACGGTGATCTCGCCCTATGTGATCGAGGCCATCGGCCCCCGCCAGGCTCGCCGCTGGTTCGCCACCGGCGAGCATTTCGACGCCGACACCGCGCTGCGCATCGGCCTGGTCCACCAACTGGTCGAGCCTGAACGCCTGGACGAGGCCGTGCAACGCCAGCTGGCCCTGCTCGACAAGGCCGGCCCGATCGCCTCGTCCACCGCCAAGCAGCTGGTGCGCCAGGTCCGCGACAGCCATGACCGCGACACCCTGGATCGCGATAATGCCGCCCTGATCGCGCGCCTGCGGGTGTCCGCCGAAGGCCAGGAAGGCCTGGGTGCCTTCCTCGACAAGCGCGCCCCCCACTGGGTCACGGAAGCCTGAACATGCTCGATCATCTTGGTTTGACCAGCGCCGACCTGGCGCGCAGCAAGGCCTTCTTCCTGCAGGCACTGGCGCCGTTGCAGATCGGCGTGGTGATGGAAGTGACCGCCGAACAGACCGGCGCCCACGACCACATCGGCTTCGGCAACGACGGCAAGCCGTTCTTCTGGCTTGGCAATGGCGGCACTGCCAGCCACGGCGTGCACGTGGCTTTTGCCTGCGCCAGCCGCGCCCAGGTGGACGCCTTCCATGCCGCCGCGCTCGCCGCCGGTGGCCGCGACAATGGCGCCCCGGGCCTGCGCCCCTGGTACCACCCGGATTACTACGGTGCCTTCGTGCTCGACCCCGACGGCAACAACATCGAGGCGGTCTGCCACCGCCCTGCCAACGGGGCAACCGCATGAGCGACTACGTCCGCATCGTCGAGGTCGGCCCGCGTGACGGCCTGCAGAACGAAAAGCAGTCGGTGTCCACCGCCGACAAGATCGAACTGATCAACCGCCTGTCGGCCACCGGCCTGCGCAGCATCGAGGCAACCAGCTTCGTCAGCCCGAAGTGGATCCCACAGCTGGCCGACGCCGCCGAGGTCTATGCCGGCATCCAGCGCCGGCCGGGCATCCACTACCCGGTACTGGTGCCGAACGAACAGGGCTACGACCGCGCCCGTGCGGTGGGCGTGGAGGAAGTAGCGGTGTTTACCGCTGCCTCCGAAGCGTTCAACCGCACCAACACCAATGCCGGCATCGACGAATCGCTCGCCCGGTTCGAGCCGATCCTGCGCCGCGCCGCCGCCGATGGCGTGCGCGTGCGCGGCTACGTCTCCACCGTGCTCGGCTGCCCCTACCAGGGCGAGGTGCCGCTGGCCGACGTGGTGCGGGTGGCGCGCGCCCTGCACCAGATGGGCTGTTACGAAATCTCACTGGGCGACACCATCGGCGTCGGCACCCCGCGCAAGGCACGGGCGATGCTGCAGGCGGTCGCCGCCGAGATCCCGATGGCGGCGCTGGCCGTGCATTTCCACGACACCTACGGCCAGGCCATCGCCAACATCGCCACCTGCCTGGAAGAAGGCGTGCGCGTGATCGACAGCGCGGTATCGGGGGCCGGTGGCTGCCCGTATGCGAAGGGCGCCAGCGGCAACGTCGCCAGCGAGGACGTGGTCTATCTGCTGCAGGGGCTCGGCCTGGACAGCGGCGTGGACCTGCCGGCCCTGGCCGAGACCGGCCGCTGGCTGGCCGGCCTGCTCGGCCGCGCCACCGCCAGCCGCACCGGCCAGGCGCTGGCCGCCGCCGGTTGATGGTGGCACTGCGCCGCCCTTGCCGGGCGGCGCAGTGCACAACGGCGAAGGTCGCGGCTTCCGTTAGAATCGGCGGTTCTCGAACCTGCAGGACCGTTCAATGCAGCTGTCTTCCGTACGTGCCGTGATCACTGGCGGCGTCTCCGGCCTCGGCCTGGCCGTGGCCCAGCACCTCGTCGCCCAGGGCGGCAAGGTGGCCCTGTTCGATCTCAACGACGACAAGGGTGCAGCCGCCGTTGCCGGGCTGGGTACCGACAAGGCCCGCTATTTCAACGTCAACGTCAGCGATGAAGCAGCCGTGGCTGCGGCCATCGACCAGGCCCACGATTTCCTCGGCGGCCTGAACGTGGCGATGAACTGTGCCGGCATCCTCGGCGCCGGTCGCGTGCTGGGCAAGGAGGGCCCGATGCCGCTGGCCGGCTTCCAGGGCACGGTGATGGTCAACGTGGTCGGCAGCTTCAACGTCGCCAAGGCCGCGGCCAACCGCATGCAGCACAACGAAGCCGGCACCGACGGCGAGCGCGGCGTGATCATCAACACCGCCAGCATCGCCGCCTATGAAGGCCAGATCGGCCAGGCCGCGTATGCCGCCAGCAAGGGCGGCGTGGTCTCGATGACGCTGCCGATGGCGCGCGAACTGTCGCGCTTTGGCATCCGCGTCAATACGATTGCACCCGGCGTGTTCTGGACGCCGATGGTCGATGGCATGCCCGAAGCCGTGCAGCAGTCGCTGGCCGCCTCGATCCCGTTCCCGTCGCGCCTGGGCAAGCCGGAAGACTTCGCCAGCCTGGTCGGCTTCATCCTCGGCAACACCTATCTCAACGGCGAGACCATCCGCCTGGACGGCGCTACCCGCCTCGCTCCGAAGTGATTCCCCCCGGGCGCCGGGACGGCGTCCTCCCCCAACGACCTAGATCACCATGAAAGCCAACGACATCAAGAAGGGCAACGTCGTCGAGTACAACAACGGCGTGTACCAGATCCGCGACATCGAGCGCAGCTCGCCGCAGGGTCGCGGCGGCAACGTCCGCTTCCGCTTCATCATGTACAGCGTGCCGGGCGGCAACAAGCTCGACGCCAGCTTCGATGCCGACGACAACCTGGTCGAGGTCGAACTGCTGCGCCGCCAGTCCACCTATTCGTACAAGGACGGCGACGCCTTCGTGTTCCTCGATGACGAGGACTACACCCCCTACACCCTGGACGCGGACGTGATCGGTGATGACGCCGGCTACATCACCGACGGCCTGACCGGCATCTATGTGCAGGTCATCGACGAGCAGCCGGTGGCGATCCAGCTGCCGGCCTCGGTGGTGCTGGAAGTGATCGAGACCCCGCCGGAACTGAAGGGTGGCACCGCCACCAAGCGCCCGAAGCCGGCCAAGCTCAACACCGGCATCGAGATCATGGTGCCGGAGTACATCGTCAACGGCGAACGCGTGCTGGTGAACACCGCCACCGGCGAATTCGCTGGCCGTGCCGACTAAGCGCCTTGCGCTGATCGGCTGCCTGTCCCTGCTTGCGGCAAGTTCGCCGCAGGCAGCAAGCAGCGCATCGTTGACAGCAGTGGTGTAGAGCCGAGCCCGCGCTCAGCTGCAGTGCCTGTGCAGAGCACAACGCAGCCGAGCGTGGGCTCGGCTCTACAGAGGGCTTACGGCTGCTTCGCGCCGAAATTGCCACAGCCGTGGTACTGGCGCGTGCCGACAGTCAGCATCACCTTGGCCTCGAACGCCTCGCCACTCATGTCGTCCTGGCAGGTGGTGCGCTGGAAGCTGAGCTTGACGTCGGTGCCATCGGATGCCTTCCCACTCCAGCCATCAGCACCTTCGGTGGGCTTGGCGACATCGAAGCGACGCTCACCATAATCCACTTCCACCTGCAGGCCCGGCGTGTCGCCGTCGACAACTGCCAGCCAGCCGGGCTCATTGCCGGTGGCACGGAACGCAGCATTGCCGGCGCTGCCATCGCCTTCAGTGGCTTCGACCACATGGCACTCGTGGTCCGCCTCGCCCTTCAGGCTCAGCAGGCCGTCATCACTGCCCCTGGTCCAGAAGCTGTTGCCCTGGCCATCGCCATACTTGGCGCCGGACGCCGCGCGTTCGGAGGTCATGGCAAAGGTGCGCTCGCCGATCACCACCGTGGCCGTATCCTCGCCAGTGAAGGTCGCGCGCACGCTGAGATCCCCACACTGGTAGGTGGTCTCGCTGCCACCTTCGGTGCTGGCACTTGGCTGCGGCGTGGCAGGCGGGGTGTCATTGCCGCCCGCAGCGGGTGCCTGGGCCGGCTGGCACGCAGCCAGCACCACCCCGAGGGGGGCTGCCAACAGACTGGGAACTACACGCATGGCTCGACTCCTTGTCGACACTACAGAGAGGCTCGACCCTACCATCTGCCGGTGAGCGGGGCCTGAAAGCGGCCTGACCGCACTCAGGCGGCCAGCACCGCCATCGACAGCAGCTGTGCGCCACTGCCGCCGGAACTGCAGGTCCAGACGCGCAACAGGCGCAGCTTCACTTCACGCTCCTGGTCCTGCTGCCACACTGACAACCGCACGTTGCTGGACAGCAGTGCCAGGCGACCACACAGCAGCGTTTCAACTGCGTGCAGCTGCAGGCTTCGCACCTGCAGGCCGCCGGCCAGCCAATCGCCCAGCCACGGCAGATCGAGCATGCGCCCGCCTTGGCCATCCATCATGAACAAGGCCGGCGATACCAGCGCGGTCAGCGCATCGTGATCATTTTCCAGCAACGCTGCGCACAGGCGCTGCTCCAGCACCATCAACTGTTTTTCATGCAGATTTTCAACGATGTTCCGTTCCATCCACGGATCCTTCCGGCATCGGCCGGCGCCTGCGCAGGCGTTGCGCGATCCACTGCCGCGCGCCCTGCACTACTACATAGAAGACCGGTACGAAGAACACCGCCAGCACGGTCGCACTGACCATGCCGCCGAACACACCGGTTCCAATCGCCTGCTGGGTTTCCTTCGACGCGCCCTGCGCCAGCATCAGCGGCACCACGCCCAGCGCGAATGCCAGCGAGGTCATCACGATCGGCCGCAGGCGCAACCTGGCAGCTTCCAATGCCGCCTCGACCAGGCCGCGACCCTGCTGCTGCAGCTGGCGCGCGAACTCGACGATGAGGATCGCGTTCTTCGCCGACAGCCCGATCACGGTGATCATGCCGACCTTGAAGAACACGTCGTTGGGCATGCCCCGCAGCAGCACCGCGGCGACCGCACCGAGCAGGCCCAGCGGCACCACCAGCATCACCGCCAGCGGGATTGACCAGCTCTCATAGAGAGCCGCCAGCACCAGGAACACCACCAGCATCGACAACAACAGCAGCCACGGTGCCTGCGCCCCCGACTCCCGCTCCTGCAGCGACTGGCTGGTCCACTGCAGGGCAAAGCCGGACGGCAGCTTCTGCGCCAACCGCTCCATCTCCGCCATGGCCTGGCCGGTCGACACGCCGGAGGCCGGTGCGCCGGACAGGTTCAGCGCCGGGAAGCCGAGATAGCGCTGCAGCTGCAACGGCGCCTCGGTCCAGTGCGGCGTCACCAGTTCCGACAACGCCACCATGCCGCCTTCGCTGTTGCGAACGTACAGCTTCAGCACATCCTCCAGCTCCATCCGGTGCGGTGCATCGGCCTGCAGGATCACCTGCTGCAGCCGGCCCTTGTTGGGGAAGTCGTTGACGTACTGCGAGCCCATCGCCGCCGACAGCGTGCTGCTGATCTGCTCGAACCCCACGCCCATCGCCTCGGCCTTGGCGCGGTCGATGTCCAGCCGCACGCTGGTGCCTGCTGGCAGGCCATCGGCATGCACCTCCGACAGCAGCGGACTGGCCTCGGCCCGCTTCAGCAGCTGCTGCAGGGCCGCGCGCAGCTCTGCCTGGCTCTGCCCGGTGCGCGCCTGCAGCGCCAGTGAGAAGCCGGAGGAGCGTCCCAGGCTGTCGATGGCCGGCGGCATCACGCTCATCACCTCGCCCTCGGCAATCGTCGCCATCGCCTTCTGCGCGGCCTCCACTTCGCCGGCCGCGGTGGCTCCTGCACGCTCGCCCCAGTCCTTCAGCATGGTGTAGGTCAGCGCCGCGCTCGGGCCGGACCCGGAGAAGCTGTAGCCGAGGATCGACTGGTTGGAGCCGATGCCCGGGCGTGACGCCACATGCCTTTCGTAGGCTTCGACCACGGCCAGCGTGCGCTCGGCCGTCGCTTCGGCCGGCAGCTGGATCGAGGTCATGAAGTAGCCCTGGTCCTCTTCCGGCAGGAATGCGCCCGGCAGCCAGTGCAGGCCCAGCAGCAACGCCGCCACCAGCGCGGCGAACACGCCCATGACCCGCCCGCTCCGCTGCAGCACCGACGCCACACTACGCTGGTAACGCCCGGTCATCCGCTCGAAGCCACGGTTGAAGGCGCCGAACAGCCCACCACGACCATGATGGCCATGGCTGTTCGGGCGCAGCAGCGTCGCGCACAGCGCCGGCGTCAGGCTCAATGCCAGCAGCGCCGAGAACAGGATCGACACCGCCATCGCCACGGTGAACTGGCGGTAGATCGCGCCCACCGAGCCGCTGGCCAACGCCATCGGGATGAACACCGCGGTCAACACCAGGGTGATGCCGATCACTGCGCCGGTCAGCTCACGCATCGCCTTGATGGTGGCCTCGCGCGGCGGCAGCCCTTCTTCGGCCATGATCCGTTCCACGCCTTCGACCACCACGATCGCGTCGTCGACGATGATGCCGATTGCCAGCACCATGCCGAACATGGTCAGCACGTTGATCGAGAAGCCCAGCGCCAGCATCACAGCGAAGGTGCCCAGCAGTGCGATCGGTGCGACCAGCGCCGGGATCAGCGTGTAGCGCCAGTTCTGCAGGAACAGGTACATCACCGCGAACACCAGCAGCATCGCCTCCAGCAGCGTCTGCACCACCTTCTGGATCGAGATCTTGACGAACGGCGCGGTATCGAACGGAATGCTCGCTTCCACGCCGCGCGGCAGCAGCGGTGCCAGCTCGGCCATGCGCTCACGCACCGCCGACGCGGTGCGCACCGCGTTCGCGCCAGGACGCAGCTGCACGCCGGCGGCGGTGGCCGGATGGCCGTCCTCGCGGGTGCCCCAGGCATAGCTCTGCGCGCCCAGCTCGACGCGGGCGACATCGCCCAGCAGCACCCGCGAGCCGTCGGCCCCGGCGCGCAGCACGATGGCAGCGAACTGTTCCGGCGTGGACAGTTGGCCGTCGGCACTCAACGGCACGGTAATGCGCTGGCCCGGCACACCCGGCGAATCGCCGATGCGTCCCGGCGAGATCTCCAGGTTCTGCTGCTCGATGGCGGCGGCGACGTCGCCCATGGTCAGGCCGTAGCCGGTCAACCGGGTCGGGTCCAGCCACACACGCATCGCCTGTTCGGCACCGAACAGCTGCACGCGGCCGACGCCATCGATGCGGCGCAGCTCTTCGATGATGTTGCGCGCCATGAAGTCGCCCAGCGCGGCTTCGCTGACGCTGGCATCGGGCGAACGCAGGCCGACCAGCATCAGGAAACCGGAATCGGCGGCCTCCACGAACAGGCCGTTCTGGCGGACGCTGCGCGGCAGGCGCGGTTCGATCGCCTTGATCCGGTTCTGCACGTCCACCTGCGCCAGCTCCGGATTGGTGCCGGGCTTGAAGGTGGCAGTGATCGACGCTTCACCGGAAGTGTCCACCGACGATTCGAAGTACAGCAGGTGCTTGACGCTGGACAGCTCGCGCTCGATCAGGCCGACCACCGCATCATTCAGCGTCTGCGGGCTGGCACCGGGGTAGCTGGCATAGATGCTGACACTGGGTGGCGCCACCGCCGGATAGCGCTCAACGGCCAGCCGTGGGATCGCCAGTACGCCAGCCAGGATGATGAAGATCGCCAGCACCCAGGCGAACACCGGGCGATCGATGAAGAAACGTGCCATGTTGGATTTCCCTGGAGGGACCAGCCCGGTAGAGGCTCAGCCCTTGCTGCCGGCCTGCACCGCGCCGGCGCTGGCGCTGGCGCTGGCGACCGGCATCTGCCAATCGCGCGCATCGACCACCACGCCTTCCTGCAGGCGTTCCTGGCCCTCGACCACTACCTTTTCGCCCGCCTTCAGGCCCGTGCGCACCAGCCACTGGCGATCAACGCTGCCGTCGACCTCCAGCGTGCGGATCACCGCCTTGCCATCGCCACCGATCACCCAGGCATAGGCCTGGCCACCGGCGCTGCGCAGCACGGCCTGCTGTGGCACGGTCAGTGCACTGGCCGGCGCACCACGCGGCACCCTCGCGCGCACGTACATGCCCGGCAGCAGCTGGCGCTGCGGGTTGTCGACCAGAATGCGGAGGATCACATCACCGGTACGCGCATCGACGTTGATGCCGGAGAACAGCATCTGGCCACGCTCGGACAGCGGCTTCCCGGCCGCACCGATGATCGTCACCGGCAGCTCGCCGCCACCGGCAGCGCTGCGCTGCAGTGATTCCAGCTGGGCCGCCGGCTGGCGCACATCGACGTAGACCTGGTCGATCTGCTGCACCACCGCCATCGGCTCGGCATCGGCCACGCCCACCAGTGCGCCTTCGGTCACCAGCGCCTGGTCGATGCGGCCGGCAATCGGTGCACTGACCGTGGCATAGCGCAGGTCAAGCTGGCGACGGGCCAGGATCGCGCGCGCCTCGTTCACCGCGGCACGGGCCTGTTCGTACTCGGCACTGGCATCGTCGCGGTGCTGCTGGCTGACCGCCTGCGCGGCCGCCAGTGCATGCAGGCGCTGTGACTGCACGCGGCTGCGGCCCAAAGCGGCCTCACTGCGCTGCAGCGCGGCCAGTGCCGAATCCACGTCTGCACGGAATGCCGCCGGATCGATCTGGAACAGCGCCTGGCCGGCGCTCACTTCTGCGCCCTGGTCGAACAGGCGGCGTTGCACGATGCCGCCCACCTGGGCACGGATCTGTGCGGTGCGCACGGCAGCCACGCGGCCGGGCAGTTCGTCATCGCGCTGTACCACCTGCGGGCCGACGGTGACCACACTGACACGCGGTGTGGCTTCCGGCGTAGCTTCGGGGGTTGAGCAGGCCGTCATGGCCAGGGCGAGGGCCGCGATCAACGTGGCCGGAGTCCTGAAGGTTCTCATTGCTGTGCACAATGCCGCGCAGGCGGCTGATAGGTTCTGAAGCGTGAAGTGTGCGTGGCAATGATGGGGTTTCGATGGAGGAACTGTGGAGATACGATGGAGGCAAGCACCTTAAGGCCCCGCCCCTGCATGCATGCCGCCCCTGCCCTCGCCGCCCTCGTCCTGATCGTCGAGGATGAGGCCGAGATCGCCGATATTCTCACCGCCTATCTGGAACGCGAAGGACTGCGTACACTGCGCGCCGCCGACGGCCACAGCGCACTGGACCTGCACCGCAGCGCCCGCCCCGACCTGGTCCTGCTCGATGTGCAGCTGCCGCGCCTGGATGGCTGGAGCGTGCTGACGCAGCTGCGCCAGCGCGGCGAAACGCCGGTGATCATGCTGACCGCACTGGACCAGGACCTGGACAAGCTGACCGCACTGCGCATGGGCGCCGACGACTACGTGGTCAAGCCGTTCAATCCGGCCGAAGTGGCAGCACGCGTGCGCGCCGTGCTGCGGCGTACGTTGCGCGCCTCGCGCGTGGATGCACCGACCGCGCTGCGGGCCGGCCCGCTGCTGATTGACTCGGCCACCCATGCCGTGCATGTGGAGGGCGAAGGCTACAGCCACGAAGTGCTGCTCACGCTCACCGAGTTCAAGCTGCTGCACTGCATGGCGCTGGCGCCGACCCGCATCTTCAGCCGCAGCGAACTGATGCACGAATGCCTGCCGGAAAGCGAAGCGCTGGAACGCACCGTCGACAGCCATGTCAGCAAGCTGCGCCGCAAACTGGACGAAGTAGGCATGGTCAATGTTCCGGCCAGCGTGCGCGGTGTCGGCTACCGGCTGATGGCCGACCGCTGATGGCGCACCTGCGCCGCTCCGGGCTCAGCCGACACATCATCGTCTCGATGTCGTTGATGGTGATCGGCGTCATTGTGATGATGATCCTGTCGTCATGGCTGCTGTACGCGGTGCTGGTCGAGTTCTTCCCCGGCAGTGCCGAGGAACCGGAAAGCTGGCTGCCGACCGGCCCGGAGCTGGCATGGATGGTCGGGGTGATCCTGACCGGCCTGGCACTGGCCATCGCCGCCTCGTTCCGACTGGCGCATCGCATCCTGTCGCCCTTGAATTCGCTGGTCGACAGCGTGCGCGCGCTCGCCGGCGGCGACCTCGGTGCGCGCGCCAGCGTCGAGGAAAACTCACCGGGCGAAGTGGCAACCCTGGTCGAGGATTTCAATGCGATGGCGCGCCGCCTGCAGCACATGGAGAGCGAGCGCGCGATGTGGCATGCGGCTATTGCCCATGAATTGCGGACCCCGGTGACGATCCTGCGTGGCCGCCTGCAGGGGCTGGCCGAGGGCGTGTTCCAGCCGGACGAGTCGCAGTTCCGCAGCCTGCTTGCCCAGGTCGAAGGGCTGTCCCGCCTGATTGAAGATCTGCGCGTGCTGAGCCTGTCCGACAATGCGCGGCTGGACGTGCGTCGCGCGCGCACCGACGTGGTGGCCGAGGTGCATTCGGTGATGACCCTGGTCGATCCGCAGTTCCGCGCTGCAGGCTTCGTGCTGGAGCTGGAAACCAGCCGCGAGGAACACAACGCGCACTGTGATCCCACGCGCCTGCGCCAGGCGCTGCTGGCGCTGCTGGAAAACGCGCGTCGCTATGCCAGCCCGGGCAAGGTACGGATTGCCGTGCATGACACACCAGGCCATGTACAGGTAGCAATCGAGGATGAGGGCCCGGGCATCGATCCGGAGCTGCACGCCGACATCTTCAGCCCGTTCATGCGTGCCGACGGCTCGCGTTCACGCCAGGGCGGTGGCAGTGGCCTCGGCCTGGCGGTGGTCAAGGCCATCGCCGACGCGCACGGCGGCCGCGTCTACTGCACGGCGGGCAACGCCGGTGGCAGCCGTTTCGTCATCGAACTGCCGCGCCAGTAGCGGGCGCGGCTGCCTGTTCCCGCAGGCGCGCGCCGAGTGCAGCGAGGTTGGCATCGATCGCATCCATCTCGTTGCGCTGGCCTGCCGGCAACTGCTGGCGCAGCTGCACGCGCAGCGCCTGCCAGGCCGGCACCGCCTGTGCGCTGGCGGTGGCAACCGCTTCGGCCAGCACCACCTGCTCATCGACCAGCGGCAACCCATAGCCACCGTCCGCCAGCAGCGTACCCGGGCGCAACCATTGCCCACCCTGCTCCAGCAGCTGGCGCAGGCCGCGCGTCTCGGCACTGTCCGGTGCGGCCAGCAAGCGTCGTTTCAGCACATCGCGCGCACGCAGCTCGGCGCGGCGTTGCGCCGCCTGTTCCAGCAGCAGCAACCCGGCGCTGGCACGCAGGTCACCCTGCAGCAGCCACGGCGCACGCTGCGGTGCGGGCAGCTTCAGCCAGCCGCGCACATCGCGCACCGGCAGCCCCAGCTGTGAGCTCGCCACCGCGAACAACTGCTGATAGTGATCGCGCGCCGAAGCAAAGTAGTAGCCCTGCGCCTGCGCTGCATTGCGGTCCGTGAGCACCTGCTCGTCCAGCACATGCAGCCTGGACAGCCGACGCTTCAACCCGCGCGGACTCAGCTGGGCCAAGCCCGCCTCACCCAGGCGCGGCACACCCGTCTGCAGCAGCTTTGCGGTTTCCACCGCGCAGTTGTTGCTGATGAAGTAATAGCGCCCGTCATAGCTCCAGTGCACCTGTGCAGTGCGCTCGAGCAGGCTGGCGATCTCGCCGGGCGACAACTGCAACGGCAGCGACTGCAACCCACGCAGTTCCACCTTGGTGTACTCGTCCACCACCTGCTGCAGCGGCAGCACGAACAGGCGCGACGGGTAGCCACCGGTCAGGCCACGCCAGTTGGAAATCTGCACATCGCCGACGAACGCGCGGAACGACAGCACGCGGTGGTACTCCAGGTCCAGGCGGCAGTCCGGCCCCGGCGTGCGGCCGGGCCGGCAGATCACCAGCCGCAGCATGCTGTGGCCCCAGCGGCTCATCGGCTGCGCACTGCCTTCGGCGAACAGGTAGTCCACGGCATAGACACGCGCGGGGTCGAGCTGCAGCAGCGATGCGGCACCCTCTTCTGAGTCGGCCTGGAGCAAGGGCAGCGTCGTAGCGCAGTGCGACTGCGGCAGCGATGGCGGGGTTCCGAAATGGACCTGGTACCACTGCGCCAGCGCTGGGCGCCGGCAGGCGAACTCAGCGTCCAGCAGGAAATGCTCGGCGTTCACTGCCAGGTACTCGGCCGGGTCCTTCAGTTCATAGGCATCCGGGCTGCGGTCATGGAAGTCGTTGTCGCCACGGCCGAGATGCCAAGGCTTGCGCTGCCATCCGGCCAGATCACGCCAGCGCACACTGCGCGACCAGTTCGCCCCCGTACGGTCGGCAACATGGGTCAGTTCGTGTACCAGCGCGCTGCGGCGTGCGCGGCGCGCGCCGGGCACGGCATCATCCAGCAGCTCGCGACGCAGGCCAATGCGCCCGGCGAAAGCGCGGCCGTGCACATCGGCCGGCAGGTCATCACGCCAACGCACCTGGACCTGTGACGGCAATGCACGCAGCAGGCCATCAGGCAGCAGGGACTGCACGTCGGCCAGGGTCTGGCTGGCGAGCTGCTGCTGCGCCGGGTCGAGACCGGACGGATCAAGCTGCAGGCGATCAGCCGCGTGCGCGGAAGGGATGAGCAGCCACGCCAATGCCGCGATCCACCCGCACCGCCCGCTGTGCCTCTGTAGAGCCGAGCCATGCTCGGCTGCTGTTGCGATCCGCATGCGCCAGGCATTCAGCCGAGCATGGCTCGGCTCTACAGAAGGCGATGACGCCGAGGTCATGCAGCCTGGATCAACGTGCCAGCAGCGCGCGGGCCAGTTCCAGATCGCTCTGCTGCTGTGCGACGGCGCTCTGCTCACGCAGGTGGATCAGTGCGGCCTGCAGGCGGGCGCCACGAATCTCGCCATCGCTGGCGACGAATGCAGCCGCATCGTCGCGTGCAGCCAGCACCACCTTGTCATCACCCGAGCTGCTGCCCGAGGAACCGGAGGACGCACCCGTGGCCGAACCGGCCGACGTACCGGCGAAGCTGGAAGCGAAGCCGGCCAGCGGCAGGGACAGCAGGGCGAGCAGCAGAAGCGGACGGGTCATCGGTTCGAAGCCGGTTGTGAGGAAGCGTGGAGCGTAACGGGTGCGTGAAGGATTTGTCCGGCTCAAACGTCGAACAGCTTGCCGGGATTCAGCCGCGCTTGGGGATCGAACGCGCGTTTGACCGCCTTCATCAGCGCGATCTCGGCCGGGCCGCGGGTGCTGTCCAGGTAGCCCTTCTTGACCAGGCCGATGCCGTGTTCAGCCGAAATGCTGCCGTCGAAGCGCGCCAGTACCTGCGCCAACAGCTTGGTCACCTGCTCGCACTGCGCCACGAAATCGGCGTCGCTGGTGTCATCCGGCTTGAGCACGTTGATGTGCAGGTTGCCGTCACCGATATGGCCGAACCACACCACGTCGAAGTGCGGGTATGCCTGCCCGATCAATGCCTGGGTTTCAGCCAGGAACGCCGGCATCGACGAGATCCGCACCGAGACATCATTCTTATAGGGCTTGTAGCGCGCCAGCGACTCGGTGATGCCTTCGCGCAGGCGCCACAGCTGGGCGGCCTGGGCGTCGCTGGCGCTGATCACCCCATCGCTGACCCAGCCGTTGCCCATGCAGTCCTCGAAGGCCGCCATCGCCGCCGCTTCCTGAGCGTCGTCGCCGGCGGCGAACTCGGTGACCACGTAGTACGGATGCACCTCGTCGAACGGCGCCTGCGCACCGTGCGCCAGCACGTGCTCCAACGCCCGGTCGGTGAAGAACTCGAAGGCCTGCAACTGCAGGCGCGCGCGGAACGCAGCAAACACCTGCATCAGCACTTCGAAACTGGGCAGTGCCAGCAGCATCACGTTGCTGGCCGGCGGCGGGTCGGTCAGCTTCACCGTGGCTTCGACGATCACGCCCAGCGTGCCCTCCGAGCCGATCAGCAGCTGGCGGAAGTCATAGCCGCTGGAGTTCTTGATCAGGCCCTTGTTGAGCTCCAGCAACTCGCCGCTGGCGGTGACCACCTTCAGCCCGGCGATCCATTCGCGGGTGTTGCCGTAGCGGATCACACGGATGCCGCCGGCATTGGTGGCGATGTTGCCGCCGATCGTGCAGGACCCGCGCGCGGCGAAATCCACCGGGTAGATCAGGCCGTGGTCCAGCGCGGCATTGTGCACAGCTTCCAGTGGCATGCCGGCCTGCACCACCAGGGTGCGATCGACCGCGTCGTAGGCCAGTGCCTTGTTCATCCGTTCCAGGCTGAGCACCAGCTCGCCGTTGGCAGCCACCGCGCCCCCGGAGAGGCCGGTGCGGCCGCCGGACGGCACCACGGCCACGCCCTCGCCTGCACTCCAGCGCATCACCGCCTGCACCTCCTCGACCGTGGCCGGCAGTGCGATCGCCAGCGGCGCCGGCGTCCAGCGCCGGGTCCAGTCGCGCCCGTAATGCTCCAGGTCGGCCGGGTCGGTCTTCAGCTTCAGGCCGGGACAGGCCTGCTGCAGCGAGGCAATGCGGGAATCGGTCATGACGGTCCAGCGCGGTGCGTGAAGAACGGGCAAGCGTGCCAGCGGCGCGCGCCAGCGTCCAGCCCCGCAGCCGCGCCGATAGCTACGGATGCAACCAATTGCGCACTGCACCATGGGGGCTTCGATCTGGCATAGTGGTCAGCCCCTGTCCCACTGGCCGTGTTGCCCCATGTCGCCGAAGAAGACCTCGTTCCCGAAGCAGGATATCCGCGTGCTGTTGCTGGAGGGGGTCAGCCAGACCGCCGTGGAAGTGTTCAGCGCCGCCGGCTACAGCCAGATCGAAGCGCACACCAAGGCGCTGCCCGAGGACGAACTGAAGGCGCGCATCGCCGAGGCACATATTGTCGGCATCCGTTCGCGTACCCAGCTCAGCGCCGAGGTGCTGGCCGAGGCCAAGCGCCTGATCGCGGTGGGCTGCTTCTGCATCGGCACCAACCAGGTGGACCTGGACGCGGCCGAGCTGGCCGGTATCCCGGTGTTCAACGCGCCCTACTCCAATACCCGCAGCGTGGCCGAGCTGGTGATCGCCGAGGCCATCATGCTGACCCGCGGCATTCCGCAGAAGAACGCCGAATGCCATCGCGGCGGCTGGTCGAAGTCGGCCAGCGGCAGCCATGAAGTGCGCGGCAAGACGCTGGGCATCATCGGTTACGGCCACATCGGCACCCAGGTCGGCGTGCTGGCCGAATCGCTGGGCATGCAGGTGATCTTCCACGACGTGGAAACCAAGCTGGCGCTGGGCAATGCCCGTGCTGCCGCCAGCCTGGACGATCTGCTGGCGCGCGCCGACATCGTCACCCTGCACGTGCCGGAAACCCCGTCCACGCAGTGGATGATCGGCAGCACGGAGCTGGCGAAGATGCGCAAGGGCGCGCACCTGATCAACGCCGCGCGCGGCACCGTGGTCGACATCGATGCACTGGATGCCGCACTGGCCAGCGGTCACGTCGGCGGCGCTGCACTGGACGTGTTCCCGGTCGAGCCGAAGGGCAACGGCGATATCTTCGAATCGCCGCTGACCCGCCACGACAACGTGATCCTGACCCCGCACGTAGGCGGCAGCACGCTGGAAGCGCAGGACAACATCGGCGTGGAAGTGGCGGCCAAACTGGTGCGCTACAGCGACAACGGCAGCACCCTGTCGGCGGTCAACTTCCCGGAAGTGACCCTGCCCGAACACGAAGACAGCCTGCGCCTGCTGCACATCCACCAGAACGTGCCGGGCGTGCTGTCCAGGGTCAACGAGATCTTCTCGCGCCACAACGTCAACATCGACGGCCAGTTCCTGCGCACCGACCCGAAGGTGGGCTACGTGGTGATCGACATCACCGCCAGCGAGGCACAGGCCGCTGCCGTGCGCGACGAGCTGGCCGCGATTCCGGGCACGCTGCGGACGCGCATCCTGTATTGACGCGCGTCCCGCCTTGCACGTGTAGAGCCGAGCCCATGCTCGGCTGCGGTTCCGGCCCGCATCGAGCCGAGCATCGGCTCGGCTCTACAGGTTGCTAGCGCGCCAACCACCGGCGCGCCATGCGCTGCATCGACTCATCCGATTCCGGATCGGCGGCGACTTCGGTCACCGGCCGCCACGCCAGCTCCAGCGACTCTTGGCTGAGCACGAAGGCCTCGCCACCCAGCGCCCGGATCACGAAACGCACGTCGTAGTGCCAATGTCCCGGCACGTCCTTGCGCTCCGGAATCCAATGCTTGTCCAGATCGAAGATGGCCGGGTCTTCCAGCACCAGGCCGCTCAAGCCGGACTCCTCCTCGGCTTCCTTCAGCGCCACCCGGGCCAGGTCGCGGTCGCCGTCGGCGTGGCCGCCCAGCTGCAGCCAGCGCTGCAGCTTGCGGTGATGGGTCAACAGCAGGCGCCGGCCATCAGCACTGACCAGCCAGCAGCTGGCGGTGAAGTGGCCGGCCAGGCGCTCGCGGCGGAACGGATCTTCCGGATCGTCCAGCAATGTGCCGAATTCGGCAGCCAGTGCGTCGTGGGCAGGCTCGCGGCAGGCATAGTCCCGCAGCAGGCCACGCAGGCGATCGTCAAGCACGGCAAGGGTTTCGGCGGTCTGGCTCATGAATGGGCGGCGTTTGGAAAAATACTGCTCATTATCGCCGTTCATTGTTGCGATTGCGCTTGTGCGTTGGCTTCAGCTTTGGCTAAGGTACAGCGGGCCGTTCGCGCGGCCTTCACCATTCCAAGGTTGCCGGCAACGTATCGGCGGCCCACCCCATCCGATCACTAGGAAGTACTGCATGCTGAAAGCTCTGTTGAGGGTCAAGCCGGTCGAACCGGCCGGGCACGTCGATGCTGGCGAACCCATCGAAGGCAGCCTGGACGGCGAAGCCACGTTGAAACGGACCCTCACGGCTAAACACCTCATCCTGCTTGGCGTGGGTGCGGTGATCGGCGCTGGTATCTTCGTGCTGACCGGCCAGGCCGCGGCCAACCATGCTGGCCCGGCAGTGATGCTGTCGTTCGTGATCGCCGGCTTCGCCTGCGCCCTGGCGGGCCTGTGCTACGCCGAGTTCGCGGCAATGATGCCGGTCTCCGGCAGTGCCTACTCCTATTCCTACGCCACCCTCGGCGAAGGCATGGCCTGGTTCATCGGCTGGTGCCTGGTGCTGGAATACCTGTTCGCTTCGGCCTCGGTCGCGGTGGGCTGGTCGGCGTACCTGATCAGCTTCATCACCACCACGCTGCACATGCCGTTCCCGGATGCACTCAGTGCCGCGCCCATCGCCTGGACCGGCAGCGAGTTCATCGCCTCCGGCAAGCTGTTCAACCTGCCAGCGGTGCTGATCGTGGCGGCGGTGTCCGGCCTGCTGTACGTGGGCGTGACCCAGTCGGCCTTCGTCAACGCGATCATCGTGGCGATCAAGGTCACCGTCATCTGCCTGTTCATCGGCATCGGCGCGGCCCACATCGACCCGGCCAACTGGCAGCCGTTCATTCCGGAAAACACCGGCGTGCCGGGTGAATTCGGCTGGAGCGGCGTGTTCCGTGCGGCAACCATCGTGTTCTTCGCCTACATCGGCTTCGATGCGGTTTCCACCGCCGCCGGTGAAACCAAGGACCCGCAGCGCAACATGCCGATCGGCCTGCTCGGCTCGCTGGCCGTGTGCACCCTCGTCTACATCATCGTCTGTGCGGTGCTGACCGGCATGATGCCGTACCACCTGCTGGGCACCGACAAGCCGGTGGCCACCGCGCTGGAGCCCTACCCGACCCTGTCCTGGCTGAAGACGTTCGTTGAGATCGGCGCCATCGCCGGCCTGTCCTCGGTGGTGCTGGTGATGATGATGGGCCAGACCCGCATCGCCTACACCATCTCCCGCGACGGCCTGCTGCCGAAGTTCTTCGGCAAGGTCCACGCCCGTTTCCGCACCCCGTACGTCGCCACCATCGTGGTCGGCGTGATCGCCGCCGCACTGGCTGGCCTGGTGCCGCTGAACGTGCTGGGTGAACTGGTGTCGATGGGGACCCTGCTTGCCTTCGCCACGGTCTGCATCGGCGTGCTCGTGCTGCGCTATTCCAAGCCGGAGATCCATCGCCCGTTCCGCGTGCCGATGGTGTGGATCATCTGCCCGCTGGGCGCGGCCACCTGCCTGTTCCTGTTCTGGCAGGCGTTCGTGGTGCACTGGCACCTGTTCGTGGGCTGGACGCTGCTCGGCCTGCTGATCTACCTGGGCTACGGCATCCGCAACAGCAAGCTGGCCAAATCGCCCTGATCCGCCTACGGGCCGGCCTCGCGCCGGCCCGTCCGTTTTCCCCGCGCGCCGGTCATGGCGCGCTTCGACAAGACCACCACACATGTTCAAGCAACTGTGGGCCACCAAGCACCCGCATGCCGCCCATGAAGACGCCAACGGCCTGAGCCTGCGCCGCCACCTCGGCCCCTGGGGCCTGACCGCCCTGGGTATCGGCGCGGTGATCGGCGGCGGCATCTTCGTCATCACCGGCCAGGCCGCCGCCAACCACGCCGGCCCGGCCATCATGCTGTCCTTCGTGCTGGCCGCCATCTGCTGCGCTTTCTGCGCGCTGGCCTATGCCGAGTTCGCCTCGATGGTGCCGGTCTCCGGCAGCGCCTACACCTACACCTACGCCACCTTCGGCGAGCTCTCGGCCTGGTTCATCGGCTGGATGCTGGTGCTCGAATACGGCGTCTCCGCCTCGGCGGTCGCGGTCAGCTGGACCGGCTATTTCCTCAGCCTGCTCAGCCAGTTCGACATCCATCTACCGGCGGCGCTGGTCAGTGCCCCGCTCGACGCACAGCTGCGCCCGACCGGCGCGATCGCCAACCTGCCGGCCGCCGCACTGGTGCTGCTGCTGACCTGGGTGTGCTACGTCGGCATCAGCAAGTCCTCGGCGATGAACATGGCAATGGTCGTGCTCAAGACCGGCCTCATCCTGCTGGTCATCGTGGTCGGCTGGAAGTACGTGGACACCAGCAACTGGACCCCGTTCATCCCCGCCAACGAAGGCCCCGGCAAGTACGGCATGGAAGGCGTGCTGCGTGGCGCGGCGATGGTGTTCTTCGCCTACATCGGCTTCGAGGCGGTGTCGGTGGCGGCGCAGGAATCGAAGAATCCGCAGCGCGACATGCCGTTCGGCATGATGCTGTCGCTGGTGATCTGCACCGTGCTGTACATCGCGATGGCCGCGGTGATGACCGGGCTGGTGCCGTTCCAGCTGCTGGGCACCGACGAGCCGGTGGTGACTGCCGTGGCCGCGCATCCGCAGCTGGGCTGGCTGCGCTGGGTGGTCGAGGTCGGCGCGCTGGTCGGCCTGTCCTCGGTGGTGCTGGTGATGATCATCGGCCAGCCGCGCATCTTCATGATCATGGGCCGCGACGGCCTGCTGCCGCCGGTGTTCACCAAGATCCACCCGAGGTACCGCACCCCGCACATCAACACCGTGATCACCGGCATCGGCATCGCGCTGCTGGCGGCGCTGTTCCCGCTGGACATCCTCGGTGAGCTGACCTCGATGGGTACACTGATCGCGTTCGCCGCCGTGTGTGCCGGCGTGCTGATCCTGCGCCGCACCCAGCCGGACCTGCCGCGCCCGTTCCGCATGCCGATGGCCTGGCTGATCTGCAGCCTGGGCGTGCTGAGCTGCCTGGCGCTGCTGTCGGCGATGACGATGCACAACTGGATGCTGATGGGCGTGTGGACGTTCGTCGGTTTCGTGATCTACTTCTTCTACGGGTTCAAGCACAGCCGTCTGCGGGGGAAGTGAGGTTTTCTGCATTGCAGGGCCTGCGGCCCTGCACCTGCCTTTGAAGCCAGAGCAACGGCAACAGCTGAGCTGAGGGTTTGGCGGGGCGGGTTGGATTCGCGGGGGACGCCGTGAATCCGTCCCTGGAGGCTTGTCCGCGGCATCCATGCCGCGGACACCCCCGCGAACCCAACCCGCCCCACCTCCGACAGTCTCCTGCCCCGTCCGGTAGATCCACGCCATGCGTGGATGAAACGTTCCGGAAATGAATGGTCGGGGACGAATCTGCTGTAGAGCGGAGCCATGCTCCGCTCCGAGCAAGCGCAGCGAAGCGATCCGCTTTTCGCTTTTCATTCTTCACTCCGGGGCTGGCCGCCCGCAGGAGACTGTCAGGGGCGGGGCGGGTGGGCCGTGCAGGGGCGTTGGCGCCATGGATGGCGCCATCGAGCTTACAGGGACGTACTTGCAGCGTCCCCTGCACGGCCCACCCCATGAACCGCTCTGCGCGACCAGCCACGAGGGGCTCAGCCGTTGGCCGAATCCAGTAAAATCGCCCCCATGAACGCCCCCACCTTCCCCTACGACACCGCGCGCCTGAGCGAACTGGCCCAGCTGCTGATCGACAACGTCCGCGAACTGGCCCAGGCCGGCTGGACCCCGGCCACCAGCAGCAACTTCTCCCACCGCCTGGACGACCGCCACGCCGCGATCACCGTCTCGGGCAAGGACAAGGGCCGCCTGATCGAGGACGACATCATGGTAGTGGACTTCGACGGCCTGGCCGTCGGCCGCCCGCTGCGCCCGTCCGCCGAAACCCTGCTGCACACCCAGCTGTACCGCCGCTTCCCGGAGATCGGCTGCGTGCTGCACACCCATTCGCCGGTGCAGACCATCGCTTCGCGCCTGTACGCGCCGCAGGGCCATATCCGCCTGGAAGGCTACGAGCTGCTGAAGGCCTTCGCCGGCAACAGCACCCACGAGATGGCCATCGACGTACCGGTGTTCGCCAACACCCAGGACATGAACGTGCTTTCAAAGCAGGTCGATGACCTGCTCGACCAGAAGAACCTGTGGGGCTACCTGATCGATGGCCACGGCCTGTATGCCTGGGGTCGCGACATGGCCGAGGCGCGTCGCCACCTGGAAGCGTTCGAGTTCCTGTTCCACTGCGAGCTCGAGCTGCGCCGGCTGCGCGGCTGAACCGGCGCGCAGGTGCAGATGCCGATCCGGAATCTGCGCCTCGCCCCCACCCTGCTACCCTGTCTTCCCCCCGAGACGTTCAAGCTGCCGCCATGAGCCGACTGCGCATCTACGACGACACCCGCCCCGAATCGCCGCTGCTGGACACCCAGGACGGCGCGCTCATCGCTGCCGAACTGCAGAAGATCGGCGTTACCTTCGAACGCTGGCAGGCCACCGCACCGGTCGCGCCCGGTGCCAGCCAGGAGGAAGTATTCGCGGCGTACCGCGCCGACATCGACCGCCTGGTCGCCGAGAACGGCTTCAAGAGCGTGGACGTGGCCTCGATCGCCCCGGACAACCCGAACCGCGCCGAGCTGCGCAAGAAGTTCCTCGACGAGCACTTCCACAAGGAAGACGAGGTGCGCTTCTTCGTCGCCGGGTCCGGCCTGTTCACCCTGCACGTGGAAGACAAGGTCTACGAGATCGAGTGCGTGAAGGACGACCTGATCGCCGTGCCCGATGGCACCACCCACTGGTTCGACATGGGTGAGGAGCCGAGCTTCGTGGCGATCCGCTTCTTCACCGAGCCGGATGGCTGGGTCGGTCACTTCACCGGTACCGACATCGCGCAGAAATTCCCCCGTTACGTACCTACCCAGGCGTCCTGATCCATGCAGCCCCGCGTCATCCTGACCGACATCGAAGGCACCACCAGCAGCATCTCGTTCGTCAAGAACGTGCTGTTCCCCTATGCCCGCAAGGCCTTGCCGGCGTTCGTCGCAGAACGTGGCCAGCAGCCGGAGGTCCGCCGCTGGCTGGATGCGGTGGCTACCGAGATCGGCGGTGCCTGCCAGGACAGCCTGGTGGCCGAGACGCTGCAGGGCTGGATCGACCAGGACCGCAAGCACACCGCACTGAAGGCGCTGCAGGGCCTGATCTGGGACGAGGGCTACCGTCGCGGCGATTACACCGCGCACTTCTACCCGGAAGTGGCGCCGGTGCTGAAGGGCTGGCACGCCTCCGGCCTGCCGCTGTACGTGTATTCCTCCGGCTCGGTGCCGGCGCAGAAGCTGTTCTTCGGCTTCAGCGACGCCGGTGACCTCAGCCCGCTGGTGTCGGGCTGGTTCGATACCGAGATCGGCGGCAAGCGTGAAGCCGACAGCTATCGCCGCATCGTGCAGGCCATTGGCGTTCCGGCCGGCGAGATCCTGTTCCTGTCCGATGTGGTGGAGGAACTGGATGCCGCCCGCGAAGCTGGACTGCAGACCCGCCTGATCGACCGCTTGGACGATTACCCGCTGCCGCGTACCGGCCAGGCCGCCAACGGCCACGAGCGGGTCGAGAATTTCCAGCAGATCCAGCTGTAAGGGTGTGCGGACCTACGGTCCGCACCCACCTCAACGGTCCACACCCACGCCGGGCATGGCCCGGCGCTACCGTGGTCCATGAATGGTAGCGCCGGGCCATGCCCGGCGGATGCCCTCAACGGTCGTTGAGGGTTTTCACCTTCAGCGCTTCGCGCAGCGTCGTCAGATCCACCGGGCCGCGTACGGCGATATCGCGGGTTTCGCCCGGCAGCAGGTCCAGCAGGTTGTCTTCGACCTGCACATCCAACGCACCGAAATCAATCCACGCCGCGCGCACGTACGCCGCGCTTTCCAGCCGTAGTCGATAGTGGCCGCCTTCGATGGACAAGGTGGCCTTGAGCTTCTGCCGCGGCAACACCTGGTCCTTGGCTTCGACGAATCCGACCACCTGCCGCGCGCTCACCGCCCCATTCTGCAGCAGCTCGAACACGGCCACCGTGCGCTTCGGGTCGGCACCGGCCAGCAGCTCCGCGTCGCGGAAATCACCGATCGAGGTGACGCCTGACGCCGTCAACGTCACCGCGTCCTCGCGTCGACGCAGCACCTTGCCGTCCATGTCCATCACCCGCAGCCGCCAACGCGCATCCTGCGCGGCGCCATCATTGATCAGGCGCACCCGCGTGCTGCCCTCGTCACGCAGCGCCGCCACCGTCACCGGCGCGAAGAAGCGCCGCGCGGCGAAATGCAGTGCGTTCCAGCGGCCAAAATAGTCCACGCTGGACCAGGAAGCGCCCGGCCAGACGTCGTTGAGCTGCCAGTACAGCGAGCCCATCGTGTACGGCCGCGAGGCGCGGTGATGCAATGCCGCCAGCGCGATGCCATCGGCCTGCATCACCTGGCTCAGGTAGACGAAGTCCTCGAAGTCCTTCGGCGTGCCGTAACCCAGTTCGATGTAGTGCAGCAGGCGGCTGTTGCCCTCGCCCGCCATGAACTTCTGGTGCGCGCGGATCACCGGGCTGTCGATGCGCTGCTCGGCGCGGGTGGCGATCTGGTCCACCGTCGCCACCGACGGCCACGCCTGCAGCCCGTACTCGGACATGAAGCGCGGCGTCTCGCGCAGGTAGGCCTGCACCGGCAGCGCCGGATTGCCCCAGACCTGCCAGTAGTGCTTGTCGCCACGGGAGGAATCGTTGGCTTTCTCATCCAGGTCGTTGCTGGGCGAGCTGGACCAGTACGGCACGCCCAACCCCTCCTCACCTACTACCTGGCGCAGGTCATTGCCGAACAGGTCGACATAGCCCTGCCACACCTTCGCTGCAAACGCCGGGTCGGCCGCCTTCAGGTCGCGACCATGGCCCCAGTCCTTCCAGGCGGTCTCTTCCTCGTTGTTGCCACACCACAGCACGATGCTGGGATGGTGCCGCAGGCGCCGCACGTTGTCGCGCGCCTCGGCCACCACGCTGGCACGGAAGGCCGGATCGTAGCCCGGCTGCATGCCACCACCGAACATGAAGTCCTGCCAGACCAGCAGGCCCAGTTCATCGGCGATGTCGAAGAACGCATCATCCTCGTAGTAGCCGCCGCCCCAGTTGCGCAGCATGTTCATGTTGGCATCGCGCGCGGCGGTCAGCACCTGGCGCAGGCGTGCGGCATCGACGCGTGCGGGGAAGGCATCGAACGGAATCACGTTGGCGCCCTTGGCGAAGATCGGCACGCCGTTGATGACGAGGGCGAAGCCCTGCCCGCCCTTGCCGTCCTCTTCGCGGCGCAGCTCAACCGTGCGCAGGCCGATGCGCTGCTGGCGCGCCCACGTTGCATCGGCGCCATCATCCAGGCGGGCCTGCACGGTGTAGCGGTCCTGTGCACCGTGGCCGACCGGCCACCAGCGCTGCGGCTTGACCAGTTCGACCGGTACTTCGACGGCGTTCTGGCCAGGCTTCAGCAGCACCGTGCGCTTCACCCGGGCCACGCTGCGGCCCTGCGGATCCTGCACATCCACATTCACCACGGCCGAGCCCGCCGCCGCGCCCTGCTCCACCTGCAGCAGCACCGTCAGCTTCGCCTGCTGCGCGCTCAATGCATCAGTGCGCACCGCCAGATCAGCCAATCGATGCGTATCCCAGGCCTGCAGGTCGACACCGCGCCAGACGCCGGCCGTGACATAGCGCGGGCCCCAGTCCCAGCCGAAGTGGTAAGCCGGCTTGCGCGCGAAGTTGCCGACCATCGCGTCCTTCGGCTCGTCGCCATACGGCGAAGGATAGTTGCCGGCGATCTTGTGCGGCATCGCCTGTACGCCCGGAAGCAGCGTGCGGATCGGCGAACGGAACACGATCTGCAGTTCATTGCCGTTCGCGCGCAGGCGCCCATCCACGCGCGCACGCCACGTGCGGTGCGCGTTGTCCGCACGCAGCAGCGGCTTGCCGTTGAGACTGACTTCGGCATAAGTGTCCAGCCCGTCGAAGCGCAGTTCGGCATTGGGCTTGGCCAGCGTCGCCGCATCCACGTCAAAGCGTGCGCGGTACTCCCAGGCCGCCAGGCCGATCCACTGTAGTTCGGCCTCCGGCGCGCCAACGTACGGATCGCGGATCAGCGCGTGGGCCAGCAGGTCGGTGTGCACGCTGCCGGGCACCTGGGCCGCACGCCACTGCTGCAGACCGGGATGGGCCGCGCCCTGCGCGTCGCCGGGCAGCATGCGGAATTCCCACTGTGCCTGTAGTGGCGCCGCAGTTGCCGGGAAGGCGGAGGCCGCGATCAGCAGCAGGAGCAGGCGGACAACGAGGGGAAGGCGATGCACGGGATGCTCCTGTTTTTCCGCCGGGCATGGCCCGGCGCTACCAATTCAACACGCCACGGTAGCGCCGGACCACGTCCGGCGAGCGCGGAGCGCGGCAGACCTCAACGCACGACGTTCAACACTTCGTAGCACGCACCCATGGTGTGGTAATCCACCTTGCCGGCCGGGCTCTTCTCGTCGCTGTACTTGCGGTTGTCGGCATCGAGGATGCGGAACCAGGCGCCGTACTGATGGTCGACGAAGTGCTCCCACGCGTACGCCCAGATGCGCTCGTACCACTGCCAGTAGCGATCACCGCCGGTGCGCTTGGCCATCAGCGCGGCTGTGGCCAGGGTCTCGGCCTGCACCCAGAAGTACTTGTCGTCGTCGCAGACGAAGCTGTCGCCACCGATCGGCGCGCCCTCCATGCCCGGCTGCCGGCGCGATTCCGGTGCGAAGCCGTAGTAGAGGCCACCACGCGCCTCATCCCAGCTGCGCGCCACGGCCACGTCGAACAGATGCTGCGCGGTCGGCACCAGCCAGTCGGCCTGCACGTGGCGATCGAGGATCAGCAGCAGCTTGGCCCACTCGGTCTGATGCCCCGGCTGGAAGCCCCACGGGCGGAACAGGTGCTTGGGATCGTCCAGGTTGTAGTCCCAGTCAATCTCCCAGTTGGAATCGTAGTGCTCCCAGACCAGGCCGCCAGCCTTGGCGGCCTGGCGGCGGGTCATGTTGTCGGCCAGCTGCAGCGCACGCTCGACGTAACGCGGTTCGCCACTGGCCTCGAACGCCGCCAGCATCGCCTCGCACATGTGCATGTTGGCGTTCTGGCCGCGATAGCCGGTGAAGTTCCACTGGCCGTCGGCCTCGTCCTTGTACAGGCCGTGCTGCGGCTCCCAGAAGCGCGCTTCCAGCAGTTGCCAAGTCTCGTCCATCCAGGCGCGCGCCTGCTCGATGCCGGCCTTCAGCGCACAGCTGTAGGCCAGCAGCACGAACGCCACGCCATAGCAGTGGTTCATGTCGTCCTCGACCTTGCCGTCGCGCAGGGTCCAGGCGTAGCCACCGGTGGCCGGATTGCGATGCACCTCGCGCAGATAGCGCACGCCATGCTCGACTGCGTCGCGGTATTCGTCGTTGCCGAACTCGCGGTATGCCATCGCGTAGTTGAAGACGAAACGGGTGCTGCTCACCAGGTGGCGGTGGCTGGCATCGTAGATGCTGCCGTCATCACGGAAGTAGTGGAAGAAGCCGCCGTTCGGATCGATGCAGCGCGGGTGGTAGAACGCCATCGTGTCGGCGATATGCGCACGCAGGAACGCGGGTGAACGGAAATCGGGCGAGGTGCTCATGCGGTAATGTCCTGGGCCTGCAGCAGCTGCTGCACTTCATCGAGCGAGGGCATCGCGGCGAACGCGCCCTTGCGGGTAACAGCCAGAGCGCCGACCGCGGCACCGAAGCGCAGCGTGGCGGTGATCGCCTCCGGGTCCTGGCAGAACGCTGCAAAGCCTGCACCGGCCCCGCCACGCTCCAGCAGTCCGACCAGCACGCCACCGACGAAGGCATCGCCGGCGGCCGTGGTATCGACGGTGGCCACACGGAAGCTGGTGACCGTGCCGTGGTCGTCGCGCGTATACCAGTGCAGCGTGGCCGCACCATCGGTAACGATTACCCAGCGCGCCTGCGCGGCCAGCAGGCGCTTCAGCACCACTGCCTCGCCATCGGCACCCAGCGGTGCCGCCAGGTAATCCAGCTCCTCGCGCGACAGCTTGACCAGGTCGGCACGTTCCAGCGCCTGCCACAGGCGCGGCGTCGGGTCCTCGTTGGCCGGCCACAGCGCCGGGCGCAGATTGAGGTCCAGGCTGACCACCGCACCGGCGTCACGGGCGCGCTCCATGCCGGCGAAGGTCGCCTCGGCAATGGCCGGCTCGGTCAGGCTGTTGGAGCAGACATGGAAGCACTGCGCGCTGTCGAAGCACGCGGCCTGGAAGTCGCTGTCACGGAACAGCAGGTCGGCCGCCGGCGGGCGGTAGAAACTGAAGCTGCGCTCGCCGCTGGCATCCAGCGCGACGAAGGCCAGTGCGGTCTTGGCCGCATCGGTGCGCACGATGTAATCCGTGCCGACGCCGTGTTCGATCAGGCTTTCGGCCAGGAAGTCACCGAACATGTCGCGGCCCAGCATGCCGACGAACTGGGTCTTCGCACCAAGGCGCGCTGCCGCCACCGCAACATTGGCCGGCGCACCGCCGGCGTACTGCAGGAACGCGCGCGGGGTGTCGGTCGAAGCCGGCGGCTGCGCCAGTAGATCGATCAAAATTTCGCCGAAGCAAACGATGGAACCCATTCCGGACTCAGCCTCCCTGCGTTGCGGAAGCCGGCGTACGTGCGCCGACCAGTCCGTAGAAGATGATGTAGCCGTAGCACAGCAGCGGCAGGATGAAGCTGGCCTGCACGCCGATGTGGTCGGCCAGCACGCCCTGCAGGTACGGCACCACGGCGCCACCGACGATGGCCATGATCAGCAGGCTGGAGCCCTTGTTGGTCAGCGGGCCCAGGCGCTCGATGCTCAGTGCGAAGATGGTCGGGAACATGATCGAATTGAACAGGCCGATCGCCACCACCGAGTACAGCGCGATGTTGCCGGAGCTCAGCATGGTCGTGACCAGCAGGGCCACGTTGACCAGCGCGAAGATCGCCAGCAGTCGGCTCGGCGAGAAGCGCGCCAGCAGCGCGGAGCCCGCGAAGCGGCCGATCATCGCCATCGTCCAGTAGGCCGACACGTAATGGGTGGCCTCCTGTTCGCTGAAGCCACCGATGTTCGGCATCGACAGGTAATTGACCAGGAAGCTGCCGATCGATACTTCGGCACCGACGTAGAAGAAGATGCCGAGCACGCCCAGCAGCAGGTGGCGCTTGCGCAGCGCATCCAGGTAGCTGTGATGGTGGCCCTGGTCGGCCTGCTCGGTGGCGTCGCTCAGCGCCGGCAGGCGGAACAGGAACACGAACAGCGCCAGCAGCACCAGCGCAACCGCCAGGCCCACGTACGGGCCCTGCACCGCCTGCGCCTCGGCGGCGCGGTAGGCCAGCTGTTCGGCGGCCGGCAGCGCCGCGATGTCGTCAGCGCTCTTGACCGTGTTGGACAGGATCAGCATGCCGCCGAAGATCGGGGCGATGGCCGTGCCCAGCGAGTTCAGTGCCTGCGCCAGGGTCAGGCGGCTGGAACTGGTCTGCTCCGGGCCCAGCAGCGCGACGTAGGGATTGGCAGCGACCTGCAGCACGGTGATGCCGGTAGCCAGCACGAACAGCGCACCAAGGAAGGCGCCGTACACGCGCAGCTCGGCCGCGGGCCAGAAGCCCAGCGCACCGATACCGGCGATCACCAGGCCGGCCACGATGCCCTTCTTGTAGCCCAGCGCCGCCACCAGGCGACCCGCCGGCAGCGACATCAGGAAATAGGTGCCGAAGAAGGTGAACTGCACCAGCATCGCCTTGGCGTAGTTCAGCTCGAACACCGCCTTCAGGTGCGGGATCAAGATGTCATTGAGGCAGGTCAGGAAGCCCCACATGAAGAAGATCGTGGTGACGACAGCCAGCGCCTTGCCGTTGGTGACGGCGGGTGCGTTGCCCGAAGATCCCGTTGGACGGGGCGTTGCGGAGATCGGCATGCGGTACGCGCCTCGATGCGCGGAAGGTCGTTGTTGCGTGGAAGGGATATATGGAAGAAATCAGTTCGGTCGTGCGGCGCTGCTTTCGCGGATGCGCAGCTGCACCGGCGCGACCGTGCGCCGTGGCGGCGCGTCCGGTTCGTCCAATCGTTGCAGCAGCAGCGCGGCAGCTTGCCGACCCCGCTCGCGCGGATCGGCGGTGAGCGTAGTCAGTGGCGGTACCGCGACCGACGCCTCGGAAATATCATCGAAACCGGTGACGGCAAAATCACCGCCCGGACGGATGCCGCGTGAATTCAAGCCCAGCATCAGGCCCAGCGCGACGGTGTCGTTGTAGCAGACCGCCGCACTCGGGCGATGGCCGTCGGCAAACAATTCATCGGTACGCGCCGCGGCTTCCAGGCGGTTCGGCGCCGACTCGATCATCCAACCCGGCGGCAGTGACAGGCCCGCTTCGGCCAGCGCCTGCTGGAAACCGGCGCGGCGCTGGTGGCACGAGCTCGATGCAGCATGGCCGCCGAAGAAGGCAATCTGGCGATGGCCGCGCTCGATCAGGTGGCGCGTGGCCAGATAGGCACCGTGCTGGTTGTCCAGGGTCAGGAAGTCCCAGTCGGCGCCGTCCAGTTCACGATTGAACAGCAGCACGTTGGCATTGGCACCCAACGCCTGCCGCAACTGCGCGGTATCGCTGCCCTCGGCCGGCGACAGGATCAAGCCGGCCGGGGTGTGTTCCATCAGCGTGGACAGCACCGCCTGCTGGCGCTCCGGCGATTCACCGGTACTGCCCAGCAGGGTCACGTAGCCGCGCCCGCCCAACGCCTCGTCCACGCCGGAGGCGAATTCGGCGAAGAACGGGTTGGACAGATCGTTGATCACCAGCGCGATGCTTGACGACGTACGACGACGGAGGTTGGCCGCCGCGCGGTTGTAGACATAGCGCTGGCGACGCAGTTCGGCCTCGACCTTGGCGCGGGTATCGACGTTGACCAGTGGGCTGCCACGCAGCACCAGCGACACGGTTGCCCGTGACACGCCGATGGCACGCGCGATGTCGGTCACCGTCACCGCCTTGCCGGCGCGCTTGCTGGGACTGCTGCCGTTGTCGTTCATCGTCTTCCCGGACTCCGCTGGAGGCTCAAGCCTAATGGATCAGGGCCGTGTCGTGCCGTGCCGTTCGCTGGGTGACCGCGAACGGCACAGTCCGGCTCAGCGCAGCTGGCTGCCCGGTGCCGCGCACCAGGACACCGGCAGGTCCTTCACCGCCGTACCCCAGCCCTGCTCCGGCGCCTTCGCATCGAGCGCGAAGTGCAGGCGCGGGCCCTGCTGCAGGCGGTTCCAGTCCAGCCACACCGGTGCATGCGCCTGGCCATCGACCTGCACGCCCTGCACGTACTGCAGGCGGCGGCCATCGGCACCCGGCGCGTCGATGCGCAGCGTGCGGCCATTGCCCATGTCCACTTCCACCTTGCTGAAGCGCGGGGTGTGCAGCAGGAACTGGCCGCTGCCCGGCACCGCCGGGTACACGCCGATGGCGCTGAACAGGTACCAGGCCGACATCGTGCCGAGGTCATCGTTGCCGGTCACGCCGTTGGGCGCGTTGGTGAACAACTGCTGCGCGGCGCGCACCACGGCGGCGGTCTTCCACGGCTGGCCGATCAGCGTGTACAGCCACGGCGAGTGCAGGTCGGGCTCGTTGTTCGGGTTGTAGCGGAACTGGTTGTAATAGCTGTACGGCCCGACCACCCACTCTTTGCGGGCGGCATTGAGCGGGTCGGCCTGCAGCGCGTCCATCGCGAAGAAGGCATCGAGGCGGCGGCCGGCCTGTTCGCGGCCGTCCATCGCCTCGACCAGGCCCGGCACGTCCTGCTGCGCCAGCCACTGGTACTGCCACGCTGTGCCTTCATGGAAACCGTGATGCGAGCGCGGGCTGTAGTGGCCATCGGCCGGCGTGTACCACTGGCCATCTTCGGTGCGCGGGCGCGGAAAACCGGTGAAGCCGGTCTCGGCGTCACGCACCTGCGGGTCCCACACCTTGCGCCAGTTGCGGCCGCGCTCACGCAGCGTCGCCGCGTCCTGCGCGTGGCCGAGGCCATCGGCCATCTGCGAAAGCGCACAGTCGGCCAGCGCGTATTCCAAGGTGGCCGAACCGCCATGGTGCGGATCGACGTCCATGCCCTTGGACGGGAACGCGCGGTCGTAGACCACGTAGCCCTTGTCCAGATAGGTCGGGTTGCCGGAACGGCCGGCCATGCGCGAGTTCAACGGCGGCGTGCCGAAGGCGTTGCGGCGCAGCGCATCCCAGGCCTGCGATTCACGGCCCTTGAGCGCGCCGAAGCGCCACAGGTCGACCATGAACGGGGTGACCGGGTCGCCGGTCATGATGTTGGTCTCGAAGTTGGCATAGCCCCAGCGCGGCAGCCAACCACCCTGCTCGTCGATCGCCAGCAGGGTACGGCCGATATCGCGTGCCACGTCCGGGCGGGTCAGCGCCAGCCACTGGTTCTGCGCGCGGTAGGTATCCCACAGCGAGAAGTACTCGTAGTAGGTCCAGCCGTCGGCACGGTGGATACCATCGTCATAGCCGCGGTAGCGCCCGTCGGCGTCGTTGCCGGTCATCGGCTGCAGCAGCGCGTGGTAGACCGCGCTGTAGAACACCGCGCGGTCGTCGGCGTTGCCACCCTGCACGCGCACCCGGCCCAGCTGCTCGCGCCAGGATTGCTGGGACAACGCACGCATGCGGTCGAAACCGAGCAGCGCCCCATCCTGCATGCCGTCCGCGCGCAGGTTGATGCGCGCGCCTTCGGCATCCACGTGCGAGATCGCGCTGACCGCCGTCACCGACTGGCCCTTGGCCAGATCAAAGCTGAGCCAGGCCCCATTCGGCTTCTGTTCGCCTTCCATGCTGTGGCGTGCGCCCGGCAGGCCGCCACCCTCGCCCCAAGTGCCATGCGCCTTGAACGGGCGATCGAACTCGATGCGGAACCAGGTGGTGTACTGGTGGCCGCCACAGAAACTCTTGGTGACCAGCTTGCCTTCCACCACGCGGTCGCCGACCACATCGACCACGCTGCCGATCACCGAATGGCGCTCGTTGGCCTGGCCGACATTGACCAGCACGTGGCCATCGCCCTGGCGCTGGCTGAAGGTGTAGCGCTCGGCTGCGGCGCGCGTACGTGCGGTCGATTCTGCGTCGATGCCGCCGTAGCTGGTCAGCCGCACTTTGTAATAGCCGGCCTGGCCGACCTCGCCGTCATGGGTGTACGACGAGGCATACGCCTTGTGGTCAAACTGCTTGGCGTTGCCGGTATCGAAATCGCCGCCCGGGCCGATCGAACCGGTCACCGGCAGCACCGACACCTGGCCGCCCTGCTCCCAGCAACCTGCGCCGGAGATGAAGGAGTGGCCGAAACCGCGGATCTTCTCGTCGTCATAGCGCCAGCCCGAGTAGTGGCTGCCGATCGGGCTGACCTGGATCAGGCCGAACGGTGCCGACGCGCCTGGGAACGTGTTGCCGTCGTCCTTGCTGCCGATGAAGGTGTTGACCTCGCGCTCCAGCGCGGCCGGCGCGGCCTGCAGCAGCATCGGCGACGCCGACAGTGCGAGCAGGCAGGCCAGCCGCGCCAGCGGGCGCGAAGACAATGGGACGGCGGGAGCGGACGGCACTGGACGCATGTCGGGTTCCTGTAGTCGATGACACGGAGGCAGACGGCCGGGGCCGTCCGGCACCGTTCCGCTGAGCTCCGCCACAACTGGCAGAAAGCTCCCCCTGGAATGACGCCCGACCCGTGCGACCGTGAATTTAGATCGATTCAAGTAGAGCATGCAGGTTCAGCCGAATGCATTCTGCGGCGCAGCATGAAAGGGGGTGTTCGGCAGGGCTGCGCCCTGCACCCGCTCCGAGCTGGAGCAACAGCAACAGCAGAAGCTGGTTTCCTGTGGGGAGTCGGGGTGGGTCCGGTTGCGGGGGACGCTGCAAGTACGTCCATGTAAGCTCGGTCGCCGCATCCATGCGGCTCACGCCCCCGCAACCGGACCCACCCCGCCTTCGACAGATCTCTGCGGTCTGTGGATCCACGCCATTCGTGGATGAATCTCTGTCGGATATCGAAATCAATCGGGGGTCAGATCCGTTTTCCAACGGAAAACGGATCTGACCCCAAGCCATTCCCCATGCCGTCCCCAGGACCCATCCAACCGCCACCGGGAAACTGTCGAAGGCGGGGCGGTGTCGGATTGCGGGGTGTCCGCGGCATGGATGCCGCGGCCAAGCCCCCAGGGACGGGTTTACGGCGTCCCCGCAATCCGACACCGCCTCGCCCAACCCACAGAAAACCCAGAGCCGCTTTGGCTTTGGCTTTGGCTTTGGCCGTTGCCCTGGCAGGTGCAGGGCGCAGCCCTGCCGACCCACCCTTCCCCTGCGCACGAAAACGATTTCACTGTTTTCAGCAAACCGTCATCCCTTCGCCACGCCAGTACCATATTGCGGAGCAGCATGCGCCCGCGGGCGACCCATGCTAAAAAACGCCCGCCCATCGCTTAGATCGATCCAAGAACGACGCTGCGATGGCCGGGAGTTGGGGGAGCAGCAACAGGACGTACCAGGCCACGCGCACGGTGCTACTGCCACTGCATGGCAATAGCGACAATGTCACTTCAAATTAGATCGATTCAAGTTGTCCGTGCCACGTCACCGGATCAATCCAGGAGAGAGGGAGAGATGGGAATGAAGCATTCAACACGTACGCATGGCCAGGACGTACTGGCGTTGGCCATCGCGCTGGCCTTGGCCGCCGCCGTCATTCCGGCTGGCGCCGCCGCGCAGCAGGCCGCTTCCACCGGCGCGCAGGACGCCACCAACTTGGACAGCGTCCAGGTCACCGGCTACCGCTACGCCATTGAAAAGAGCCTTGAGCAGAAGCGCGACGCCAACGCCGTGGTCGAAGTGATCACCGCCGAAGACGTCGGCAAGTTCCCCGACAAGAACGTGGCCGACGCACTGCAGCGCGTGCCCGGCGTGGTCATCACCCGCAGCGGCGGCGAAGGCAAGACCGTCAGCGTGCGTGGCCTGGCACCAGACCTGACCCTGACCCAGTTGAACGGCAACTACGTCGCCACGTCGGAAACCAACGACGAAGCGACCCGTTCGTTCAACTACACCCTGCTGCCGTCGAACATGCTGTCCAGCGCGGAGCTGTTCAAGTCGCCGGAAGCACGCATCGACGAAGGCGGCATCGGCGGCACGGTCATCCTGCACACCCGTCGTCCGCTGGACATGGAATCCAACTCGGGCTTCGTCACGCTCGAGGGCACCTCTTCCGATACCCACCACGATATCGACCCGCAGGCCTCGGCCCTGTATTCGTGGCACAGCAAAGATGAGCGTTTCGGCGTGCTGATCGGCGTGACGCAGCAGAAGCGCACCACCCGTACCATGGAAGCCAGCACCGAGGACTACCAGTGGTATGGCGCCGGCAAGGCGCGCGATGCCTATGGCAACGTGCAGGCGCAGGATGGCATCCACTACTGGTGGGGCAAGTCCGGTTTCAACAACCAGACCGGCGGCAACTACAGCGATTTCTTCATGCCGACGTCGGTCAACTTCGCGGTGAAGGAAGAGAAGCGCGAGCGCAAGGGCGGCCAGCTGACCTTCCAGTTCAAGCCGGTCGACAACGTCACGATGACGGCCAACTACTTCCGCTTCGAACTGCAGGGTGATTACACCCAGAACATGCTGAAGATTCCGGAATGGAGCATGGCCCGCTTCAATGGCGATGGAAACTGGGCCGGTGGACGCCTGCTCAACGGCCTGGACTTCGATCCCAGCGGCAACACCGTTACCGGCGCCCAGTTCGAAAAGCTGGCTGGAAAGACCTACTACTGCAATGAAGACCAGGCCAAGGCTGCCGGCCTCAAGCCCGGTGGCTGGGGCCCGGACGACTGCACGGTTCCGACGCCGCAGCTGACCGGTGGCTACAGCAAGGAAAAGGCGCTGTCGCAGACCGCTGACCTGACCATCGACTGGGACATCAGCCCGCTGTGGAAGGCCTCGTTCACCGGCGGCCGCACCTGGTCCGAAGGTGGTCCGTCGATGAACTTCCGGATGTCGGCCAAGCCGCGCCGCAAGGTCGGCAACGATTACCTGTCGGGCAATCTGTACAGCGCCTGGGATCTGACCGGCACGCCTTCGGCCACCTTCTCGCCCGACCTGCAGCAGCAGCTGATGAACGGCATCGCCGAAGTCGACACCGGCTCGACCGATTCGTCGTGGAAGCGCACCGAGGTCAAGCAGAACTACTTCCAGGCCGACGTCACCAAGCTGTTTGAATCCGGCTGGCTGGACTCCATCCAGTTCGGTGCCAAGTACCGTGATGGCAAGGTCCACCGCAACACCGGCAACACCTACTGGGTGTGCCCGGGCCGTGACCCGGCCGACTATGACAACAGCCGCTACCAGAGCGGCTGCGATCCGACTGCCGGCGATGCGCAGCCTGGCTTCTTCCTGTCCAACCCGATCAGCAACATCGCTGGTGGCTTCAATGCCAACGTTTTCCCGGGCATCAACTACCCGGCCTACATCGACTACCTGAACAAGACCTACGGCGGTTCGCACAACCGTACCGAGGAAGACTTCGTCTACAACGTCAACGAGAAGATCTATTCGGGCTACTTCCAGGCCAACTTCCGCACCGAGCGTCTGCGCGGCAACGTTGGCGTGCGCGTGGTGCGCACCAAGCAGTTCGCGCAGTCCTCCGACTCGATCGAGAAGTTCAACGACTACTTCCTGGACAACGCGTCCGGCGCGCCGATGGCGTGCACCGATCCGGCCGCTGCAGCCTACCCGACCTACAGCTGCGAGAGCGGCTTCGTGCGCCTGCCGCACGACCTGGCGCAGAGCAAGACCTACAGCCTGATCGGCGTGGATCGCACGTACACCGACGTGCTGCCGAGTTTCAATATCGCCTGGGACATCACCGACACGCTGGTGCTGCGTGGCGCCGCATCGAAGGTGATCGCCCGCCCCGGCTACACCGACATCGCAGCACCGGGCGCACTGAGCTATTACAGCGAAGAGTACGTCAATGATCGCCGCGTTGCCGGTGGCGCTTCGACCGCAGGCTGGGTGGGCCAGGGCAGCAACAAGCAGCTGGAACCGTTCAAGGCCACCCAGTTCGACCTGGGCCTGGAGTGGTACTTCCAGCCGGGCGCAGTCGCCGGCGTCGGCCTGTTCCGCAAGAACGTGGACAACTTCACTTTGCCGGTGGTGCGCGACACGCCGATGGTCATCAACGGTGAAGCGGTGAACGTGCAGCGCTACGAGACCCAGGCCAATGGCCGCGATGGTGTGTCGCAGGGCGTCGAGCTGTATGGCCAGTACACCTTCGATTTCGGCTTCGGCGTGCAGGCCAACTACACCTACAACGACACCAACCTGGCCTCGATTGTTCTGGACGGCCAGGAAATCGGCTCCTCGCCGCTGGTTGGCAGCGCCAAGAACCAGGCCAACGTCACGGTGTTCTACGAGAACGAGAAGTTCCTCGCGCGCGCTTCGTTCAACCGTCGCGGCCAGGTGGTCGGCGGGCTCAACAATGGCCTCACCGTCTACACCGAACCGTATGACCAGCTGGACCTGAATGTTGCCTACAACCTGACCCCGGACTGGACCCTGACCGCCTCGGTGATCAATGCCACCAAGTCCGAGCAGCGCGTGCACCTGGGCAATGACACCAAGGCCCGCCTCGTCTCCAACACCTACGCAGGCCGCCAGCTGTACTTCGGCGCCACCTGGAAGTTCTGAAGCACGACGGGTTGCGCGGGTACGCCCGGCGCAACCCACGCCCTGCTCCGGCGGGGACGTTCCTCCACGGCAGCCACGCTGGTACAGGTGGCTGCCGTTTTTTGTCGGCGCCTTGCCTGTCGTTCAGCCCGGCGCTTGACCCTGCCATCGTTGGAAGGTGCACACTGACTCCACCCCAAGAGCACCGAAGGAGCTACAGATGGAATTCCATGTTGAAGGCATGACCTGCGGTGGTTGCGCGCGCAGCGTGACCCGCGCGATCCAGCAGATCGATCCGAACGCCAGCGTGGTTGCCGACCCGCCGACCGGCCTGGTCAAGGTGCAGACCACCGCGTCGCAGGAACAGGTGTTCGCCGCGGTGAACGATGCAGGCTTTCCGCCTCGCACTGCCTGATTCCCTGAACTGCGTCCACAACGAAGCCCGCCCCGTGCACTGTCACAGGGCGGGCTTTTTGGTTCACGCGATATCGATTCAATGCTCCTGTGCGCGTCGCCGCACTGCACCGGTCTTCGCGGTATCAACCGGCCCCGGCGCCTCATCGTCCTCACCCAGCCGCTGCAGGATCGGGCACTCAGGGCGCTCGTCTCCCGCACAACAGCTGATCAGCGACTTCAGCGTGTCGGCCATCTGCCGCATGTGCTCGATGCGCTGTTCCAGATCGGCGATGTGCTGTTCGGCCAGATGCTTCACGTCGGCACTGTGCCGCGAGGTGTCGTTCCAGAGGCCCAGAAGATCGGTGATCTCGGCCACCTGGAAGCCGAGATCGCGCGCACGGCGGATGAAACGCAGGCGGTGGATGTCCGCCTGCGAATACGCCCGGTAGCCCGACTCGGTTCTATCAGCTGCGGGAATCAGGCCGATCTGCTCGTAGTAGCGGATCATCTTCGCCGACACGCTGGAGGCCTTGGCAGCTTCACCGATGTTCATGCGGATCTCCTTCAGTGGGTGGCAGCGGCGGCATCCGCCATCGGCGGCTGGAAGCGGCGCAGTCGCAGCGCGTTGCCCAGCACGAACACGCTGGACAATGCCATCGCACCGGCCGCGAACACCGGCGACAGCAGCACGCCCCACACCGGGTACAGCACGCCGGCCGCTACCGGAATCAACGCGGTGTTGTAGGCGAAGGCCCAGAACAGGTTCTGCCGGATGTTGCCCAGCGTCGCCTTGGACAGCGCGATGGCATTGGGCACGCCCTGCAGATTGCCCGACATCAGCACCACATCGGCCGACTCCACCGCGATATCGGTGCCGGTACCGATGGCCAGGCCGACATCGGCTTCGGCCAGTGCCGGCGCATCATTGATGCCATCGCCGACGAAGGCGACGTGGCCATGCGTGGCCTTCAGGCGGCGCACGGCCTCGACCTTGCCTTCCGGCAGCACCTCGGCCACCACCTCATCGATGCCCAGCTCGCGCGCGATCGCCTGCGCGGTACCGGCGTTGTCACCGGTGATCATCGCCACCTTCAGGCCGAGCTGGTGCAGTGCCGCGATCGCGGCCGGCGTGCTCGGCTTGATCGGATCGGATACCGCGATGATCGCGGCCAGGCGGCCGTCGATGGCGGCATACAGCGGCGACTTGCCCTGCGTTCCAAGCTGGGTGGCCAGCGCCGCGAACGGCGTGATATCCACCCTCAGATCGCGCATGAAACGATCCGCCCCCACCTCCACGCGCGCGCCATCAACGCTGGCACGCACGCCCATGCCGGTGACCGATTCGAAATCGGCTATCGCCGGCAACGCGATGCCCTGCTCGGTGGCCGCATCCACGATGGCGCGGGCAATCGGATGCTCCGAGCGCGACTCCGCTGCCGCCACCGCCCCCAGTACCGTACTGCGATCAAAACCGTCGGCGATCTCCAGGTCGGTCAGGCGCGGGCGGCCTTCGGTCAGCGTGCCGGTCTTGTCCACCGCCACCACCTGCGCGTCCTTCAGCAGCTGCAGCGCTTCACCCTTGCGGAAAAGCACACCCATTTCAGCGCCACGGCCAGTACCGACCATGATCGAGGTCGGCGTGGCCAAGCCCATCGCGCAGGGGCAGGCAATGATCAGCACCGCCACCGCATTGACCAGCGCGAAGCTCAGCGCCGGCGATGGACCGAAGATCAGCCAGACCGCGAAGGTCGCCAGCGCGGCCAGCATCACCGCCGGCACGAACCACAACGTGACCTTGTCGACCACCGCCTGGATCGGCAGCTTCGAGCCCTGCGCCTGTTCGACCATGCGGATGATCTGCGCCAACATCGTCTGCGCGCCCACCGCCGTGGCTCGCACCGTCAGTGCGCCCTTCTGGTTGACCGTGCCACCGACAACGCTGCTTCCCGGCTGCTTCTCGACCGGAATCGGCTCGCCGCTGATCATCGACTCGTCGATGTAGCTGCGACCCTCGACCACCTCGCCATCGACCGGCACGCGCTCGCCCGGGCGCACTTCCACCACGTCGCCGCTCTGCACTTCATTGACCGGGATGTCGACGGTGCGGCCGTCACGGATCACATGGGCGACCTTGGCCTGCAGGTTGACCAGGCGCTTGATCGCCTCGGAGGTACGGCCCTTGGCCCGAGCTTCAAGGAAGCGGCCGAGCAGGATCAGCGCGACGATCACCGCCGCCGCTTCGTAGTAGACGTTCACCGTGCCCGGCGGCAACAGCCGCGGTGCAAAGGTCGCTACCACCGAATAACCGAACGCCGCGGCGGTGCCCACCGCCACCAGTGAATTCATGTCCGGCGCCAGCCGCAGCAGTGCCGGGAAGCCCTTCTGGTAGAAACGGCGGCCGGGAATGGCCAGCACCAGGAGGGTCAGCACGAACTGCAGGTACCAGCTGGCCTGCATGCCGATGGTGGCCATCACCCACTCGTGCATGCCGGGAATCAGGTGCGAACCCATCTCCAGCACGAACACCGGTAGCGCCAGCGCGGACGCCACGATCAGGTCGCGTTTCAGTCCGGCGCGCTCGGCATCCTTCTTTTCTGCAGCCTCATCGTCGGACTGCACGCCGGCCTCGATCAGGTGTGCGGCGTAGCCGACCTTGTCGATGGCCGCCACCAGCGCGTCAACGCCTGCCACGCCGCGCACGGTCGCACGCTCCGTGGCCAGGTTCACGCTGGCCTGGCTGACGCCCGGCACCGCCAGCAGCGCGCGTTCCACGCGACCCACGCAGGAAGCGCAGGTCATGCCTTCCACGGCCAGTTCAACGGTAGCGGCGGGCACGTCATAGCCCACCCGCTCCACCGCCTGGATCAGCGCGGCCCGATCGACCGGGCCCGACGGGCGGATATCCGCGCGCTCGGTGGCCAGATTGACCGAAACACTGCCCACACCTTCGACCTTGGACAGCGCGGCCTCGACCCGGCCGACACAGCTGGCGCAGGTCATGCCCTCGATGGGCAGGCTGATGGTGGCGGGGCTTGCGGGGGCTGCAATGGCGCGGAGCGTGCTCATGATCGGATTCCCGGGGTTCCTTCTGGATGCGGACAGGCTAAACCTTGCCATCGTGGGAAGGTCAAATCCAGCCGCCACGTCCAGCCGGTATCGCCGGGCCAGGCCCGGCGTACCGCCCGCAATCCGCCTCAGAAGGTGAACACGTACTCCAGCGCGAACTCGCGGCCCACCGCGCCGAGCAGGCGGGTCGGGGCGAAGTCATAGTCCAGCTTGTACGGATCCTTGTGGTTCCAGCTGGCCGAATTGAACACGTTGTTGACGTAGACGTTGACCTTGGCGCGTTCGGTCACCTGGTAGCCCATGTTGAAGTTCCAGGTGATGAACGGCCCGACCCGCCCGTAGTAGCGCGTGGTCTGCTGGCCGGCGTTCGGGTTCGGGTTGGGCGAGCCATCCGGACGTGTTGCCGGTTCCAGGCAGTTCAGCGACGGGCTGTCGCTGGGCACATAGCCATCAGCGAACGGCAGACAGCCACCCGGGTTGTTCAGGCGATCGGTGCCCCAGTGGTAGCGCACGCCCGGCACCGAACCGATGCGGTCGGCATAGACATTGGCGTTCCAGTTGCCGCGCTGCCAGGCCAGGCTCGCGCGCAGCTTGCTGCGCAGGTCGCGGTCACGACGCTCCGGGTTCGGGTCGTTGGCGTAGCGCTGTTCCTTGGTCGAGATCTGGTTGGTGTAGTTCAGGCCCAGCTGGAAGCTGCCCCACTGCGCGGTTTCCAGGCGATAGCGCGCGGTCAGGTCGATACCGCGCACTTCGCGGCTGGCCAGGTTGAACGGCCCGCGCTCGATCGATACCAGACGGCCGTTGCTGTCGCGGTTCACGCGGGCCAGGATGCCGGCGCAGTATTCGCCACCGGCCGGATTGGCCCACGGTGTACCGTCGATGTTCTTGCCGGTCAGGCAGCCGGCTTCGCTGGCCAGCACCTCGTCGGCGCCGACGTCGACGATCATGTCTTCCAGCTTGATCGCCCAGTAGTCGGCACTGACCGACAGATTGGGCATCACATCCCAGACGAAACCGACCGTCCACGAATCGCCGGTTTCCGAACGCAGCAGTGGCGTGCCGCGGCGGTTCACGTCGAAGGTGTACCAGACGTCGGTGTTGCCCACGCCGCAGTTGTTGACCAGGTAAGCGCCGCTCTGGATGCAGCGCAGGCGGTCATAGGTCTGCACTTCGGAGCTGCTCGGCTGGCCCAGCAGGTAGTGCATGTCCGGCGCATGGAAACTGGTGGCGTAGGAGCCACGCACCAGCAGCGACTCCACCGGGCGCCATTCCAGGCCGACGTTCCAGGTGGTTTCCTTCTGGCTGCCGATGTCCAGCGCTTCGCCGCTGTTGTCAGCCTTGTAGTTGCCATAACGGTCATAGCGCGCGGCCGCAGTGGCGGTCACGCTCTCCAGCAGCGGGATCTTGAACTCGACGCCGGCCGAATAGCGGGTGCGCTCGCCGCCGCCGCGATCGACGTTCTGCAGGTCGAAGTCGATACCTGCACGCGGATCGGGGCTGAGCTGATAGCCCTGCTGCGCGACTTCGGCCACTGCCGCGAACGAAATCGGACCCGCCCACCCTTGGAAAAGCTCGCCGGTGATGTCCGCCGAAGCCTGGTTGACCCACGATGATGCGCGGTTCCTCGCCACCGTGCCCATCTGCCAGTACTGGTCCGGCGTCAGCGGATTCCACCAGCGCGATTCGTTCAGTGCGTAAATCGCCTCGCCATCGGCGGTGGTGCCCAGCTTCGGACCCAGGAAGTAGTCATACGACTTCTGCTTGTCGACCACGTTCTGCCGTTCTTCAACGCGGTAGTAGGAACGCCCCACTGTGGTGCTCCAGTCGAAGCGGTCAGCGAGGCGGCCACGCAGGCCGGCGCTCCAGTCCCAGGACAGTTCGCGGTTGGTGTTGCGCAGCGTATCCAGGCCACCGACTTCATTTGGCGTGAACTGGCGCACGCCCAGGATCGGGCGGTTGCGGTTGGCATCCCAGTAGTAGCCGTTGTCGTCGTCGATCAGCGACACGCTCGGCGGATTGGTGCCCCAGATCGCTTCGGAGCGGTAGACGGCCAGGTTGGTCCAGGCCTGCAGGTCATTGCTGAAGTCGAAGGTGGCATACAGGTTGCCGGACACGTTCTCGGCACCGCCCGTAAGCAGCCAGTTCGCATAGTCCGCACGCATGCCGCACAGGCGGCCGGTGTTGGTGATGGTGTTGGCGGCGTAGTTGTAGACCAATCGATCCGCGGTGTAGTACTCGCCATCGAACTTCTCGCAGGTGCCGGTGGGCGGCGCCAGGCGCTGACCGGTGGTCGGATCGATCAGCGCCAGGCCGGCGGTGGGACGGAAGCCGACTTTGCGTTGTTCCATGTTCCAGGACGGATACGGTGCATCATCGGCGTCGTCCATCTGCGGGCGGTCACGGCCAAACAGCGGGTCGCGCTTGGTGTACTGCAGTGCGTAGGTCACGCTCCAGTTGTCGCCGGTCCTGCCGCCGGCCCAGGACAGATCCCACGTATCGCGGCCGCCTTCGGTGGAGGTACCGCCGCGCACGCGCACTTCGTCGCCGTCGTAGTTGGTCTTGAGGATGACGTTGACCACGCCGGCGATCGCATCGGAGCCATAGATGGCCGAGGCGCCACCGGTCAGCACTTCGATGCGCTCCACCGCCGCGGCCGGAATGTTGCCGTAGTTGGAGAAGTTGGTTTCACCGCCATACGGCAGCGGGTAGTCCGCCACGCGACGGCCGTTGACCAGCAACAGCGAGCGGTTCGGGCCCATCCCGCGCAGGTTCAGGCCGCTGGCGTTGGGCGTGTGCGAGCCCCATTGCGAGGCAGCTTCAACGGTGCCGGTCGCTTCGGTGAGCGTCTTCAGCGCGTCATACACGCTGACGAAGCCCTCTTTCTGGATCTGCTGCGCGGTGATCACGTTGACCGGGGCCGGGCCTTCGACACTGGCGCGCTTGATGCGCGAGCCGGTGACGGTGACCGCGTCGAGATCCTTGGTAGACGAGCTTGAGGCTTGCTGCGCATTGGCAGCCAGGGGAAGCAGGGCCAGGATCAGGGCCTGGGACAGCAGGTGGCGATGCTTGTGGACGATCTGAGCCATGGTGGTTGCTCTTCGAAGATGTGGACGCACGGGCGGACGGTGGCGCGGCACTACGACGGATCCAGGCGCTTGGATCGGTTCACGACCGATATGGCACCTCCCCTGTGGATCGATCCAAACTAAAGCACAGCTGAACCACGCCCGGCATGCGGCGGCGCAGCAACAGCCGGCGGAATGCCGCTAGCGGCCACCGACATCCATAACAATCAATAAGTTGCGACACATCGCTGAGAGAACGGCGCACGAAGTAGTGACACGATCACGACAACCGCGCGCGGAACGGTTTTGTCCGCCCTCAGCGATTCCCCTCACCCGATCGAGTCGGGACGAAGCGGTCATTTCGGAGCGCGTAGTGGCTCGACGTATCGCCTCCGGGTCCGATACCCCACCACTCGATGGAGAACCCGTCCCCCTGCCAGATGACCGAGGAAAAGTCGGATTCACTGTTGGATCGCCCTGAGTTCTGGCTCACCAGAGACAGGGTTTCAAGGCAGCTGCTGATCAACACCCTGCCGCGCTCAATGGGCTTCGGCACGGTCAATTCGTAGACGAACAGATGGATCTCGCGCCCAGCGCCACAACGTCCCATCGGGTTGGAAGCGTTTGAATCGAACACCTGATACAGCGCGCGAAAGCGCTTCTCCCCGATCCGATGTACGCGCGTGTCGAGGAACGCGCCCCGCGCGGTTGGCTCAAGCCTCACACCAACCATTTCGGGGTCAACCTGCAGGTCCTTGTCGGCAGTCACCTCCCGCACCCACTCCGGTGCATGCCCTTCACGTGCGCCGATGGCAATGGCTGGCACCACGCAGACAAGCAGCAGGAACAGTCGAAACATGCGGGAATTCGTTGGCGAACGACGGTATGAACCACTATCGGCAATCACCGACTGCGCCGCCATGCGACGGCGCACCAGCGTATCCATTTCAACGACTTGGCCTGCCGCCCCAGCCGTTCGAACGTGCTGTAAGCGTCACTTCTTCGGCCGCAACGATGGGCAGGCCCGGGGTCGGAGCCATTCTGCGAAGGGATCCGACCCCGGGGCCCAAAGAGCAGCCGAGCGTGGGCTCGGCTCTACAGAAGAAGCGGGCTACCTTGCGCCGTCCAGCGCCTGCCGCAGCGCGGCAACAGTGGCGGTGGCGGTCTGGCTCCAGTCCGGGTCCAGCCCGCGCAGCGCCGGGTTCTGGAACTGCATCACCGACCGGCGCAGGCCCTTGGCTGAGGCGTGCAGTTCGGTGCAGCCGGTCCGTCGCGCAACGGCGGCGATATTGGCCGGGCCCAGCCCCGCGCCGGCCATCACACTGATGCGTCCCTTCGCCTTGGTCACCAGGCCCGCCAGCACTTCGGCACCGGCCTCGGCGCTGACCTGCCCGCCCGAGGTCAGCACGCGCTGGCAGCCCAGCCCGATCACCTGTTCCAGCGCTGCCGGCAGGTCGCGGGCCGCATCGAAGGCGCGATGGAAGGTCACCTGCAACGGCCCGGCCGCCTGCATCAGTTCACGGCACAACGCCACGTCAACGCCGCCCTGCACATCCAGCGCACCGATCACCACGCCATCGCAGCCCAGCGCGCGGCACTGCGCGATGTCACGCAGCATCAGTTCGGTTTCCAGCGCGTCGTAGTGGAAATCACCCGGGCGCGGGCGCACCAGTACGAACAGCGGAATCGACAGGCGTTCGCGGGCAATCGCGATGGTGGCAAACGACGGCGTGGTGCCACCCTCGACCAGGTTGTCGAACAGCTCGATGCGGTCGGCCCCGCCGGCCTGCGCCGCCAACGCCGAGGCCAGCGAGTTGCTGGCGATCTCCAGGGTCAGCCGCGTGCTCACGCCTGGGTGCTCGTGTAGATCGACGGCGAATCGCGCAGATCATCCTGGCGCTGCGCATCGCACACGGCGTAGACGAAGCCGCGATGCAGCGCGTAGGCGCCCACCTCGCCCTGCTTGTTCATGGCCAGGAAGCACACCTGCAGGGTCTTGCTCGCCTCCGGCCGCTTGCGCATCACACGGTCGATTGCCTCGCGGCAGGCCTGTGCCGGCGAGCGCCCCTGGCGCATCAGCTCAACCACCAGGAATGAAGCGGCGTTGCGGATCATCTCCTCACCCACGCCCGAGGCGGTGGCCGCACCCACTTCGTTGTCGACGTACAGGCCGGCACCGATGATCGGGCTGTCGCCCACGCGTCCGTGCAGTTTCCAGGCCATCCCACTGGTGGTGCAGGCACCGGCCAGATGGCCCTTGGCGTCCAGTGCCAGCATGCCGATGGTGTCGTGGTTGTCGCTGTTGCCGGGAATACCCCGGCGCTCGGCATTGATCTGTGGCTGGTACTTCTCGGTCTTCAGCCACTCGCGCCAGGCCGCTTCGGCCTGCGGCGTCAGCAAGTGCTTGCGCTCGAAACCCTGCTGCACCGCGAACTGCTGCGCGCCCTCGCCCACCAGCAAAACATGCGGGCTGTTTTCCATCACTTTGCGGGCCACCGACACCGGATGCAGGATGTCGACCAGCGCAGCCACCGCACCACAACGGCCATCGCCATCCATGATGCTGGCATCCAGGCTCAGCACGCCATCGCGATCCGGGTTGCCGCAATGACCGACGGTGGGGTTGCACAGCTCACTCTCGGCCCAGCGTGCGCCCGCTTCCACCGCATCCAGCGCGCTGCCGCCCTGCGCCAGCACCTTCCATGCGGCCTGGTTGGCCGGCACGCCGAAGTCCCAGGTCGAAACCACCTTGGCCCCACCCTGCGTGCGCGCCTGCACGCCCGGCAAAGCCGCCATGCCTGCGGCCAGTGCGCCGGCCTGCAGGAACTGCCTGCGATCCACCATCTTCCCCTCCCAGTCTGCAATGCACGGCCGGCCCGATGCCGGTCGTGCCGATCAGTCGTGCATGGGCTGTCGTGCGGCGTGCCAGACCGCTGCACCGAGTACGCCCAGCTGGCCGTGCTCCACGCGCCATACCGGCACCTGGCGCAGCACCTCGGTCAGCACGCCCTTGTTGAGGAAGCGCTCACGGAAGCGGCCATCGGCCAGGAAATCCTGCACATGCGCGGAAATGCCTCCGGCCAGGTACACCGAGCGTGCACCGACGGCGATCGCTGCGTCGCCGGCCAGGCTGCCCAGCCAGGCGCAGAACACCTGCAGCGTCTCCACCGCCAGCACGTCTTCACCGCTGCGGGCGGCACCGATCAGTGCTTCGGTACTGGTCCACACCGGGGTGACGCCGCGCAGCTCGCACAGGCACGGATACAGGTTCATCAGGCCACTACCGGACAGCACGCGCTCGTTGTCCACGTGCGCCCAGCGCTGCAGCAACTTGCCCAGCACCTGCAGTTCCAGCGCGTTGCCGGCGCCGAGCGCGGCGTGGCCGATCTCGCTGGCCAGCACCGGGCGCCCGCCATCGGCGAAACGCAGCGCGGCGCCCAGGCCGGTGCCCGCGCCCAGCACCAGCGCCGGGAACGCCTGTGCCGGATCGGCGTCGCCGTTCAGTGGCACCAGGGTTTCCGGCTGCAGGTACGGGATAGCCAGCGCCACCGCTTCGAAATCATTGATCAACTGCAGCTCATGCAGCCCGGACTGCGCGCGGGTGGCCGACAGCGAGACCGTCCACGGCAGGTTGGAATTGATCAGTACATCGCCATCGAGCAGGCCGGCGATGGCCACCACCGCGGTCTGCACTGGCTGGCCAAGGCCAGCGGTGAAATCAGCAAGGATCGCCGCCAGGCTGGGATGCTCGGCGCAGGCGTAGGTGCGATGGCTGCCCAGCAGCGGCGCCTGGCCGGGTTGGGTTCCAGCCAGCGCAAGGCGGGCGAAGGTGCCACCGACATCGGCGACCACCAGACAGCGCGGAGGACCGCCGCGGGCGGAGTCGGAGGAAACCGGGGACGCTGCTGCGATGGTCACGCTGGCCTGCTTGGATCGATTGAATCGCCCCGATTCTCAGGCATCGGGGCGGCTTTGCCTAGCACGCCGATGATTCAGGTTGGCCTACATGCCTTCCTGTTCGGCCACCTGCACACCATCCACCAGCACGCGCAGCCGCTGCGGGCGGAAGCCGGCAAACAGCAGCGGCCGGGTACGCTCGACCAGCACTTCGTGGCCTGCGATGTGGCGCAGCCACGACTGTACCAGCGAGAAGGAGAAGTGCGTGCCCGGATGCAGCGGGTGCTGCACCCAGACCTTCTCGGTGGCGCTCTGCAGCAGCATCGCGCCGGTGAACCAGTGGCGGCTGAGGGTCACCGGCGTGGTGCCGGCCATGAAGCGGATATCCATGCGGGGTCCTTTCGCTGGGGCCGTGATGCGGAGGTCAGGGCTGGGCAGTCTGCAGGCTGTAGCGGGTGGTGGCGGTGAACACCGCACCGTCAGGCTGGGTGGAGCGTACTTCGACCTTGTGGCTGCCCACCGCCAGATCGGTCGGCAGCGCGCCACGCCACAGGTGCGGCGATGCGGTGGCCTCCGGCGAGCGGTCGTAGCCACGCAGGCTGTCAGCCAGATCGTCGGCCACGTTCTCCACCATCAGGCGCGGATCGGGCTGGCTGACCTGCTTCATCGGCTGCCAGGCGCCGCCATCGACGCGGTACTCGACCACGCTGGCATCCTCACCCATGTAGACGTTGGCATAGATGCCCCACGCCGGGTAGGCCCCCTGGCGCAGCACCTTCGGCGCATGCAGGCCGATCTGCTCGCTGGCCGACTTGCCCGCCACGCGGTACTGCAGCTTGTAGCTGCCATTGCCGGCCACGTCGAGCAATGCATAGCCCTTCGGCGTGCCATCGCTCATGGTGCTGTCCGGCACGCCGGCGGCATTCTTCACGCCCGACCAGAACGCACCGCAGTTGGCACCCACGTTGTATTCGTGCAGCGGCTTGCCGCCGTTCCAGCCGTCGGCCTTGCCGTGGTAGACGTGCTGCTGGGTGTGGCTGTGGCCGCTGAGCACCAGCACGTTGCGGAAGTCCTTCAACAGGTCGAACAGGCGCTGACGGTCAGCATGGCGGAAGGTCTCGCGTCCCGGCGCGGCGTCGAACAGCGGGATGTGCATGCCCAGCACCAGCAGGCGGTCCTTGTGCAGGCCCTTCAGGTAGCTGGCAAGGAAGGCGAACTGGTCCTCGCGCAGTCCACCGACATACTTCGGCTTGGCCTTGGGGTCGTACACCACGTCATCGAGGAACACGAAACTGGCGCCACCCTCTTCCACCGCGTAGGTGTCCGGACCGTAGATGTTGCGCCAGCTGTCCAGCGAGTGTTCGTCGCTGGCCGCATCGAAATCGAGGTCGTGGTTGCCCGGCACATGGAACCACGGCACGCCAAGTCCGGTGGTGACCTTGTTGATCGCCGGGTAGAGAGTCAAGTCATCGTTGACGATGTCACCCAGGGTGGTGCCCATGCGCGCCTTGGTCTGGCCGACCAGCGGCGCCACGATCGACTGCTGGTAGTAGCCGATGTCCTTCAGGCTCGCGGTCTGGGAGTCGGTGAACACCAGCATCTGGAAGCCGCGCCGACTGTCATGGCGATCCGACTGCAGGGCGAAATCCCAGTTGCGGGTGACGTCGCTGGTCGCGGCGATGCCGCCGTACTTCAACGCCGGCGAACCGTTCGGGCGATAGTGCCGCCAGAACGAGGGCAGGCCATCGGCCGCCTTCGGGAACGAATACGCATCGGGCTTGATCACGAACACGGTCTGGCCATCACGCACCGGCAGGCTGTAGCTGCCGTCGGCGGCGGTCTTGACGAGGGTCTCGCCGTTGGAGACCTGCACCCCGGCCAGGCCCGGATCGGTCGCACCGCGACCCGGCCGGCCGTCGCGTTCCAGATAGACCTTGCCGGTGACCACAGTGTCCGCGGCCCAGGCCGGCGAGGTCAGCAACAGGCAGCACAGCCACGCGGCAGGCAGTTTCATGGGAGAGATCCAGCAGAAAGAGACGCGGTATTGTAGAGCCGAGCCATGCTCGGCTGCATTTCAAGATGGTAGTACCGGCCGCTGGCCGGCAACCTCACATTCGTCGGACGTCGGGTGGTTGCTGGCCAACGGCCGGCACTACCGCACCTCAACGATGGCGCTTTTCCAGCACCGCCCGCGCATCCTCCAGCGACAGCCCGCGCGCGCGCAGCAGCACCAGCAGGTGGTACAGCAGGTCCGAAGCCTCGCCCAGCAGCGCCTCGTCATCCTGCGCCACCGCCGCCAAGGCGGTCTCCACGCCCTCCTCGCCCACCTTCTGCGCGATGCGGCGGATGCCGCCCTCGAACAGGCTCGTGGTGTAGCTGCCCGTTGGCCGCTGTGCCTCGCGCATCGCCACCAACTGGGCCAGCCCGCCAAGGAAGTCCTTCGGCGCGCCATCGAAGCAGCTCTCCGCACCGGTGTGACAGGTCGGCCCGGCCGGGCGTGCCATCACCAGCAGCGTATCGGCATCGCAGTCCACGCTGATCGACTGCACCACCAGCACGTTGCCGGACTGCTCGCCCTTGGTCCACAGCCGCTGCTTGCTGCGGCTGAAGAACGTCATGTGCCCGATCGCCAGGGTGGCCGCCAATGATTCGGCGCTGACATAGCCCAGCATCAGCACCTGCAGGGTATCGGCATCCTGCACGACAGCGGGCAGCAGTCCGTCACCCTTGCCCCAGTCCAACGCCTGCAATGCGTCCGACGACGGCCTGACTTCAATAGACATCCCGCACCTCGATCTGCTGTCCGCGCAGGTAGCGCTTCAATTCCGGAATGGCGATGGCACCGCTGTGGAACACACTGGCCGCCAGCGCGCCGTCGACGTCGGCCTGGTCGAAGGCTTCGGCAAAGTGCTCCATCGCGCCGGCACCGCCAGAGGCGATCAACGGTACCTGGCACAGTGCCCGCGCCTGTTGCAGTTGCACGACATCGTAGCCACGGCGCACGCCATCGCTGTCCATGCAGTTCAGCACGATCTCACCGGCGCCCCGCCGTTGCGCCTCGACAATCCAGTCCAGGGTGCGCAGTGGCACCGCCTGGGTCTTGTCCGGGTCCCCGCTGAAGCGGCGCACCCGCCACTGTCCATCGGTCTCGCGTACCGAATCGACACCGACCACCACACACTGCACGCCGAACTCGTCGGCCAGTTCAGTGATCAGTTCCGGACGGCCCAACGCCGGCGAGTTGATCGACACCTTGTCGGCACCGGCGAACAGCACGCGACGCGCGGTTTCCACGCTGTCGATGCCACCGGCCACGCAGAACGGAATGTCGATCAGCCGCGCGATGCGCTCGATCCAGGCCACGTCCACTGAACGCGCCTCGGGGCTGGCGCCGATGTCATAGAACACCAGCTCGTCGGCGCCCTGGTCACGGTAGCGCTGCGCCAGCTCGGCGATATCGCCCATGTCGACGTGGTCGCGGAAACGCACGCCCTTGACCACGCGGCCATCGCGCACGTCCAGGCACGGAATGATGCGCCGGCTCAACATGCCAGTGCCTCCGCCAGGTCCATGCGCTGCTCCAGCAGCGCCTTGCCAAGGATCGCGCCACCGCAGCCTGCACGTCGCGCTTCGGCAACGTCGGCCACGTCACGGATGCCGCCGGAAGCCTGCACCGCCACGCCCGGCAGCAGCGCCGACAGGTGCTGGTAGAGGCTGATGTTGGGCCCGGCCAGCATGCCGTCGCGGGCGATGTCGGTGCACAGCAGGTGGCGCATGCCGGCGCGTGCGTAGCGCTGAGCCAGAACGTCCAGGGTCACCCCGGCGTTCTCGGTCCAGCCGTGCACCGGCAGCTGCCACTGGCCCTGTGCATCCTGGCGGGCGTCAAGCGCAATGGTGATGCGTTCGGCGCCGAACTCCTCCAGCCAGCCCACCACCTCATCGGGACGGCGCACGGCCAGCGAGCCGACCACTACGCGACCGGCGCCGGCATCGAGGATGCGCGCCACGTCGTCGCGACCGCGCACGCCACCGCCGGTCTGCACCTGCAGCGGCGTCTGCGCACGGACCGACGCGAGCAGCGGCGCAAGGGTGTAGCCACCGGCACGCGCAGCGTCCAGGTCGACCAGATGCATCCACTGCGCGCCCTGCGCAGCAAAGGCCTGCGCGCGCGGCAGGGCGTCGTCGCCATACGAGGTTTCCTGCGCATAGTCGCCCTGGCGCAGCCGCACCACGCGGCCATCACGGATATCCAGCGCGGGGTAAACGATGAAACTCATGCAGCCGTGCCCTCGAGGAAGTTGCGCAGCATCAGCGAGCCGGTCTCGCCGGAGCGCTCGGGGTGGAACTGTGCGCCGTAGTAACGCCCCTGCTCCACCACGGCAGTGAACAGGCCACCGTGGTCGCAGGCAGCGACAGTGTGGGTATTGAGTGGTGCCGCATAGCTGTGCACGAAGTAGGCGCTGGCGCGCTCCGGCACACCGCGCAGCAGCAGCGATTCGCGCAGCGGCAGCAGCCGGTTCCAGCCCATGTGCGGCACGCGGATGCCGCAGGCCGGCACCAGCTTGCGCACCACGCCGGGAATCAGCCCCAGTGTCTCCACACCCGCTTCCTCGGAGCGTTCGAACAGCAGCTGCATGCCGAGGCAGATACCCATCAGCGGCACCTCCAGTCGCTGCAGCGATTCCACCAGGCCCTGCGCGTGCAGGCGCTGCATGCCGGGACCGGCGGCGCCGACACCGGGCAGGATCACCCGCTGCGCGCCGATCAGGCCGTCCGCATCGCGCACCAGCCGCACCGTCGCACCCAGACGCTCCAATGCATAGCGCACCGAGCCCAGGTTGGCACCGCCGGCATCGATCAGCGCGACGTCGCTCACAACGCCCCCTTGGTGGAAGGCAGCGCGGTGCCCTGCCGGGCCAACGCCGGACGCAGCGCACGCGCCAGCGCCTTGAAGCAGGCCTCGACCTTGTGGTGATCGTTGTCGCCGCGCACCTGCAGGTTGAGGTTCAGGCCACTGGCGTCGCACAGCGAGCGGAAGAAGTGCGGCACCAGCTCGGTCGGCATATCGCCCACGCGCTCACGCTTGAACTCACCTTCGAACACGAAGTACGGCCGGCCGCTGAAATCCAGTGCGGCGCTGGCCAGCGTCTCATCCATCGGCAGGGTGAAGCCGTAGCGGCCAATGCCGCGCTTGTCGCCCAGCGCCTCGCGCAGCGCCTGGCCCAATGCGAGCCCGGTGTCCTCGATGGTGTGGTGCTCGTCGATGTGCAGGTCACCCTCGGCCTGGATGTCCAGCGCGAAGCCACCATGCTTGCCGATCTGCTCCAGCATGTGATCGAAGAACGGCAGTCCGGTGGAGATGCGCGCATCGCCCGCACGATCCAGATCGAGTTCTACGCGGATCTTCGTTTCTTTCGTATTGCGCTGGACCACGGCGGTACGCGGCGCGTCGGCCAGCGCGTGGGCAATGCCCGCCCAGTCCCACTCGCCACCAAACTGTTCGGTGCGCAGCTGGAAACCACGGATATTGAGGTTGTCGGCGAACTGCAGGTCGGTGATGCGGTCACCCACCATGCCCGAACGCGCCCAGTCGATGCTGCGGTCCTGCAGGTAGGCGGTCATCAGGCCGATGCCCGGCTTGCGGGTCGGCGCTTTGTCCTGCGGCCAGCTGCAGTCGATCAGCACATCACGGAAGGTGATGCCCTGGCTCTCGAAGATCTGCAGCATCAGGTCGTTGGGGCCATCGAAGCTGGCGCGCGGGTAGCTGTCGCTGCCGAGGCCGTCCTGGTTGGTGATGATCACGAACTGGTAGCCGGCATCCCGCAGTTTCAGCAGCGCCGGGATCACCTGCGGCACGAAGCGCAGCTTCTCGTAGGCATCGATCTGGAAGTCGGACGGCTCCTCGATGAGGGTGCCGTCGCGGTCGATGAACAGGATCGGGGTCATGCTGCGGCCCTCCGCGCCGACAGGGCCGCAAGCACGCGGTCATTCTCTGCGGGACTGCCGATGCTGATGCGCAATGCATCGTCCAGCTGCGGCGCGGCGCGCTGGTCGCGCACCACCACACCGACATTCAGCAACGTGTCGAACGCCGCCTGCGCATCGGCGAAGCGGACCAGCAGGTAGTTGCCGGACGAGGCGTACACCCGGCGTACACCGGGCAGGCTGGCCAGTGCCGTTCGCAGGCGCTCGCGTTCGGCGATGACCGTGGCCACGCGTTCGGCGGTGCGTGCCAGCGCTTCGGGTTGCAGTGCCTGCACGGCCAGCTCGGCGCACGGGGTCGGCACCGGGTACGGCGCCTGGCAGCGGCGCAGCACGGCAATCAGCTCGGGGGCGGCGATCAGGCTGCCAATGCGTGCGGCGGCGAGTGCATGGGCCTTCGACAGCGTGCGCAGCACCGCCACGTTGGCGTGCGCGGCCAACAACGTGGTCGCCGACGGGCGCAGCGCGTACTCGACGTAAGCCTCGTCGACCACCACCAGCGCCTGCCCGCGCAGAGCGGCGGCCACCCGCTCGATCTCGGCCAGGCCGATATCGCTGCCGGCCGGGTTGGACGGCGCGCACAGGAAGACCAGCTTGGCGTTGCGCGACTTGGCCGTATCGATCACAGCATCCAGATCCGTACGCAGGCCGACTTCGGTATCAACCAGCGGCACCTCAAGCAGTGCGGCGCCCTGCAGGCGCGCGCAGACCGCATACATGCCGAACACCGGCGGCGTGACCAGCACGCCATCGCGGCCCGGCACGCACAGCGCGCGCACCAGCAGATCAATGGCTTCGTCACTGCCGCGACCAATCAGCAGCTGCTGTGGCGTCACGCCGTACAGCGCCGCCAGTCCCTCGCGCAATGCCAACGGCTGCGGTTCGGGATAGCGCCGGCTGCTGCCTGCGGCATCAGCGGGATTGGCCCAGGCCGACTCATTGGCGTTCAACCAGACCTCGCCCTGCACCGCCGCGCTGCGCGCCGAGCTGTAGCCAGCGAACGCCTGCAGATCCGGGCGCACCAGTGCCAGCACGTCATCAATGGCGGCGCTCATGCGGCAGCCTCCATGCGCAGGGCAACCGCACGTTCGTGCGCGTCCAGGCCTTCAGCGCTGGCGATGATGCGTGCGCAGCCGCCGATTGCGGCCAGGCCGGCGGCGCTGGCGCTCTGCACGCTGATCAGGTTCTGGAAGCTGGCCACGCTGACGCCACTGTAGGCACGCGCGGCACCGGCGGTCGGCAGCACGTGGTTGGTGCCGCTGCAGTAGTCGCCCAGTGCTTCCGGCGTGTAATCGCCGAGGAACACCGAGCCGGCCGCCTGCACCTTGTCCAGCCACGCGCGCGGGTCGCGCAGGGCCAGGATCAGGTGCTCGGGCGCATAGCGGTTGCTGATCGCGAAGGCTTCCTCCAGCGAATCGACCTGGATCAGGCGCGAGGCCGACAGCGCCTGGCGTGCGATCTGCTGGCGCGGCAGCAGGGCCACCTGGCGCTCCACTTCCGCCTCGACCGCCGCCAGCATCGCGGCATCGTCGGTCAGCAGAAGGACCTGCGAATCCGGGCCATGCTCGGCCTGCGACAGCAGATCGGCAGCCACGAACGCCGGATTGGCACCCGCATCGGCGATCACCAGCACTTCCGACGGGCCGGCCGGCATGTCGATGGCGGCGGCGCCGTCCTGTGCGACCTGCTGCTTGGCTTCGGTGACGAAGCTGTTGCCGGGCCCGAACAGCTTGTCGCAGGCCGGGATGGTGGCGGTGCCATAGGCCATCGCGGCAATCGCCTGCGCGCCGCCGAGCTTGAACACGCGCTGCACGCCGGTCAGGCGCGCGGCCACCAGCACCGCCGGATCCGCGCTGCCATCGGCGCGTGGCGGCGTACACAGCACCACCTGCGGGCAGCCAGCTAGTTGCGCCGGCACGCCCAGCATCAACGCGGTGGACGGCAACGGCGCACTGCCTGCCGGTACGTACAGGCCGACCCGGCCGATCGGCCGCAGCATGCGTTCGCAGACCACGCCCGGTGCGGTCTCCACGGCATAGCCCTTGCCCATGCCAGCCTCATGGAAGCGCGTGATGCGCTCGGCAGCTTCGACCATCGCCTGGCGCAGTTCGGCCGGCACCGCCGCTTCGGCGGCCGCGAACTCGTTTTCGGACACTTCAAAGGAGACCAGCTCGACACCGTCGAAACGTGCGGTGATCGTACGCAGCGCGTCGTCACCCTGTTCGCGCACTTCTGCAATCAGCGTGGCCACCGCGTCGCAGGTCTGCTGCGCCACGGTCTGCACCGGGCGGGTCAATGCCGCGCTACGCGCGGCCTCATCAAGTCGGGACCAGATCAGACGGTTCATGCCAGCGATCGCTCCACGCTCAACACCATCAGGCCCTGCGCGCCAGCGCGCTCCAGTTCTTCCATGCGCTGCCAGCTCAACGGGCCGGGGCACATGGTCTGCAGGCGCAGCGCACCGCCATCGGCCGGCAGCCGCACCAGCGGCTCGGCATCGGCCAGCAGCTGTGCCAGCGCATCCACGCGGTCTTCGCTGGCGCGGAACATCAGCAGCTTGCGGTCCTGGCGCTGCACCACGCCGTCGAGACGGCGCAGCAGCATCGCCCGCAGCGACGCGCGTGCGTCATCCGGCACCCGCACCGCGCCCGCCAGCACCGCCTCGCTGTCGAGCAGGTTGTGCACCGGGGTCAACTGGTTGGCGCGCAGCGTGGCGCCGCTGGAGACCAGGTCGCAGATCAGGTCGGCGGTACCGAGGCGTGGCGCGATCTCCACCGAACCGGACAGCTCGACCACCTGTGCATCCACGCCCTGCTCATCCAGCCACTGCTTGAGGATGGCCGGATAGCTGGTGGCGATGCGGGTGCCGGCCAGCTGCGCCGGGCCCTGCCACTGCCATTCCTCAGGCACCGCCAGCATCAGCCGACACTGGCCGAAGCCCAGCCCGCGCAGCGCCTGGTAGGCATCGGGCAGGCCGATCTGACGGCGGGCCGCGGCCTGTTCATCCAGCTCGTTGCGGCCGACGATGCCGAGGTCGCAGACGCCGTCGGCGATCAGGCCCGGGATGTCGTCATCGCGCACCAGCAGCAGGTCCACCGGCAGCGATTCGCCGTAGCAGAACAGCTTGTCGCGGCTTTCGCGCCAGCTCAGGCCGCAGGCACTGAGCAGGTTGCGAGCGGGCTCGGCCAGCCGGCCACTCTTCTGGATGGCGATACGCAACCGGTCTCGTGCCGGCGCTGCCTGGGTTGCACTCATGGGGGAGGTCTCGAAGTTCGGAACGGGGCGCGGGTCAGCGCGAAGCAAGGCGGTCGATGGCGGCGGCATAGCCTCGATGGCCATGCTCGAGCGTGCGTGCCACTCGTCCGGTGGTGGTCACGCTGACCCCGGTGCGCTCGTGGATCTCGCGGTAGGGCACGCCCTGCTGCAGCAGCGGCACCACCTTCCAGCGGTCGGCCATGGCTTCCAGCTCGGCGGGGGTGCACAGGTCGCGCAGGAACGCTTCCACCTGCTCCGGCTCGCGCAGGGCGGCAAAGGCCCGGGCCAGGGCTTGCAGGTCGGCCTTCGGGTCTTTGGCGGCAATGTCCGGGCGGGCTTTCACGGGGTCGTTTCCATGCATCAATGTAATAGTGCGTTAGTACATTAGCGCATTCTTGCGCAGTGCGTCAAATCGTGGATTGGGTTGGGGTACGGCAGGGCCGCGCCCTGCTCCCGCAGAGGCAACGTCTACGTCAAAAGAAGGCATCCCAAGGGTTGCCGGGGCGGGTCCGGTCGAGGGGGACGCTGCAAGTACCCCTCCGGGGCCCGGCCCAGCCGCTGGCGGCTGTGCGTTCGGGCGCTTGCGAAGCAGTGCTTCGCAAGCAAAGCGCCCTCACCCATGTAGCTCGGTCGCCGCTTGCTCGTGTGCGCTGTCCTGCGCACACGGCAAGACCGGGGCTGGGCATCCCGCCCAACCCGCCCGAGGCATGCCTCGGGCCCATGCGGCTCACGCCCCTCAACCGGACCCACCCCGCCTTCGACAGTTGGCCGCGAGCTGTCGGGACGGCCGGGGCCCGGAAACGAGAACGCCCACCGGGTGGTGGGCGTTCTCGTGGCGTGTTGGCGCGCGGCCAACCGGCCGTTACATCACCTTCGACTGCTCCAGCTCGACCTGCAGGGTGCTGGCCAGCTCGTCGCGGGAGACTTCGAACTGCTGCTCGCGCAGCAGGTCCTTCACCGCCACCACGCCGCGCGCCAGTTCGTCCTCACCGGCCAGCACCACGAAGCGGATGCCGGCCTTGGCGGCGTACTGGAACTGCTTGCCGATCTTCTTCGGTTCCATCTGCACTTCGGTATTGATGCCACCGGCGCGCAGGCGGCGCGCGATGTCCAGCGACTGCGGCATACCCTGCTCGTCCATCAGCGCCACCAGCGCCTGCACGCTGCTGGCTTCGATGCCGTCGATCAGGCCGGCCTCGCGCAGCTGCCAGAACAGGCGCGACAGGCCGATGGAGATGCCCACGCCCGGCAGCTTCGACTTGCTGTAGTGGCTGGCCAGGTCTTCGTAGCGGCCGCCCGAGCAGATCGAGCCGATCTGCGGGTGATCGGTCAGCGTGGTCTCGTAGACGGTGCCGGTGTAGTAGTCCAGGCCGCGCGCGATGGAGAAGTTCAGGCAGTACGCGGTTTCCGGCACGCCCAGCGCCTGCACCAGCTGCAGCACTTCGCGTAGTTCAGCAACACCGGCACGCAGGATCTCCGAAGAACCGGCGTCGGCTTCAAGCGTGGCCAGGTGCGCCAGCGCATCGGCATGACCCTGCGAACGCACGGCCACGAATGCCAGGATCTTCTCGACCTGCTCGGCCGGAATCTCGAAGCCCTCGCCCACCAGCGTTTCGCGCACGTAATCGGCACCGCGCTTGTCCAGCTTGTCCACTTCGCGCAGTACCGCCAGCTGGCGCTCGCCTTCGGCCACGCCCAGGCTTTCGAAGAAGCCGCGCATCAGCTTGCGGTTGTTCAGCTGGATGCTGAAGTCACCGATGCGCAGTTCCGAGAACACCGCGTGGATGACCGCCAGCACTTCGGCGTCGTAACGCACGCTCAGGCTGTCCTTGCCGATCACGTCGATGTCGCACTGGTAGAACTCGCGGAAACGGCCGCGCTGGGCACGCTCGCCACGGTACACGCGCTGCATCTGGTAACGGCGGAACGGGAAGGTCAGTTCGTGTTCGTGCTCGGCCACGTAGCGCGCCAGCGGCACGGTCAGGTCGAAGCGCAGCGCCATTTCCGGCAGCGAACGATCACCCGATTCGGCGGCGTTGGCCAGCGCACCGGTGGACTGCACGAAATACACCTGGCGCTCGGTCTCGCCACCGGACTTGGTCAGCAGCACGTCGGACAGCTCGAACACCGGCGTCTCCACCGGCAGGAACCCGAAGCGCTCGTAGTTGCGGCGGATGACATCCAGCATGCGCTGGAACGCAATCTGCTCGCGCGGCAGCAGTTCAAGGGTGCCGGGCGGGGTACGGGGCTTGATCACGGGCGGAACTCCTGCTGGAACGGGACGTGGGAGGGGGCGACATTCTAGCGCCCCCGCCTCCGGCAAGGTCGAACGGCCGCTTGAAGTATCATAAGGCCCTCCCCGCCCGCGATACGCCCCCGCACCATGTCACGGCCTTCCGGCGCTCCGCCCGCCACCAACGATCCCGCCTCGCCGTCCTGCGCCACGCTGGACTGCCTGCACTGCTCGGTTCGCCACCTTGCGGTGTGCTCGGCGCTGTCGCCCGATGAAGTGCAGGCGCTGGAACAGGTCACCGTATCGCAGCAGGTCAGCATGGGCAGCACGCTGGCCCGCACCGGTGAAGAGCGCGACCATGTCTATACATTGACCGGCGGCGCACTGCGCCTGGTGCGCACCCTGGCCGACGGCCGCCGCCAGATCAACGGCTTCGTGCTGCCCGGCGACTACCTGGGCCTGAGCGGCAGCGATCACCACCGCTACGACATCGAGGCCATCGCCGACAGCCGGGTATGCCGCGTTGCGCTGCCACAGATGAAGGCGTTGCGCAGCCGCTTCCCGCACCTGGAGCGCAAGCTGCTGCAGCGCGCCTGCCAGGAACTGGATGCCGCACAGGATGCTGCGCTGGCACTCGCACGCCTGCAGCCTGCCGAAAAACTGGCCGATTTCCTGCTGCGCCTGGCTGCACGCGAGGCCAAGCTGGGTGGCGACGGCCTGCGTGTGTCGCTGCCAATGGGCCGCGGCGACATCGCCGACCACCTGGGCCTGACCATGGAAACGGTCAGCCGCACCTTCACCAAGCTGCGCCAGCAGGGGCTGATCGCCCTGCCCCACCTGAACGTGGTGGAGATCCTCGACGAGGACGGGCTGCGCACGCTGGCCGGTGAAGGGTTGATCTGACCGCATCGCGGTTGGTGGGGTTGCCGGCCAGCGGCCGGCACTACCCGTGTTGCGCGAAGGGCATTGTAGAGTCGAGCCATGCTCGACTCATCGCGCCGTGCGCGAACAGCAGCCGAGCATGGCTCGGCTCTACATGGGAGCCAACACCTCACGCAACGCCGCGTAATCGGCGGCCAACGGTTCGGCGTGCGCCGGCCGCTGCAACAACACATCCAATGCAGGCGGCACGGCCACGGGTTCGCCGATCAACGGTTCGACCACAGCCTCGAACTTGGCCGGATGGGCGGTAGCCACCACCGCCCAGTCACCCTTGGCACCACGCGCGCGCAGATCCTGCAGCACCTTCACCGCCGTCGCCGTGTGCGGGCAGAACAGTTCGCCGCGGCTCGCATACGCTGCGGCAATCGTGGCGCGGATGGTCACGTCGTCCACCGCGAACGCACGGAACGCAGCGCGCAGCTCGGCATCATCTCCGTGGTAAAGCCAGCGCAGGCGTTCGAAGTTGCTTGGCGCCCCTACGTCCATTGCATTGGCCACGGTGGCCACACTGGCCTGCGGCTGGTAGTCGCCGCCGCTGAAGTACGCTGGCAGTACCGCATTGGCATTGGTGGCCAGCACGATCTGTCCGATCGGCACACCCAGCGCACGCGCCAGCACCGCAGCCATTGCGTTGCCAAGGTTGCCGGTCGGCACCACCAGGTTGAGCCGGCGACGGGTTTCAGCATGATGGGTCAGTGCCGCATGCGCGTAATAACTCATCTGCGGCAGCAGGCGGCCCAGGCTGATGCTGTTGGCCGAGCTCAGCGGCACCTGTGCCTGTAGTTCGCGGTCAGCCAGCGCCTGCTTGACCATGGCCTGGCAGTCGTCGAAAGCACCGGCCACGCGCAGCGCCTGGATGTTGTCGCCGAAACAACCGAGCTGGTGCGCCTGGCGCGGTGACACGCGGCCATCCGGATACAGCACCACCACGCGCACGCCCGGCTGGCGATGGAACGCCGCCGCCACTGCAGCACCGGTATCGCCAGAGGTGGCGACAACAATGCTCAGGTCGCGGTCCTTGCCGGCCTGCAGCCGCGAAAGTGTTCCGGCCAGGAAACGCGCACCGATATCCTTGAACGCCGCCGTCGGCCCATGGAACAGCTCCAGCACATGGTCGCCGTCGCCGAGTGCACGCAGTGGCACCGGGAAGTCGAACGCCTCGCGGCAGATCGAAGGCAGCGCTGCCTCCAGAGCATCACCTGCGAAGAACGGTGCCAGCAGATCGGCGGCGGTATCGGCCAGCGTTGCGCCGGCCTGCAGCTCACGTGGCGCCGGCAGCACCTGCGGAACATACAGCCCACCATCGGGCGCCAATCCTGCAGCGATCGCCGCACTGAGGCCGACGGACGGGGACTGGCCGCGGGTCGAAACAAATTGCATGGGTTGGGTATCCAGTAAAGGGGAAGGATTCAGCACAAGCGGGCTCCCGGTGCATCCAGCGGCGACACCCAGGCATCGCTGTCGAAACCGGCGGCGGCGAATGCCGCCTGCACCGGTGCGGCAGCGGCGCGGGCCTGGTCGGCGTCCTCGAACCAGGCGAACACGCTGGGGCCAGCGCCCGAAATGCCCGCGCCCATCGCATGCGCAGACAGCGCCGCATCGCGTGCGGCCTCGAAGCCCGCAATCAGGCCGGCGCGGCGAGGCTCCACCAGCACATCACGCAGGCCTGCGCGGACCAGCGCGGCGTCGCTGCGATGGCAGCCACTGAGTACCAGCGCAAGGTTCGCACTCTGTGCCACGAATTCACCCAGCGCATAGCTGCCCTGCAGCGCCTGGCGTGCGCGGCGTGTTTCCAGTACCGCGTGCGGATGCACCAGCAGGCTGTGCCAGGTAGCCGGTACCGGAATCGGCAGCAGGCGGTCGGCCGTGCACAGTGCAAGCCCGCCCAGCAGCAATGGCCCCACGTTGTCACCGTGACGGCCACCACTGGCCACCGCCTCGCCATCCAGCGCAAATGGATACAGCGCCTCGCGCGTCAGCGGCGCATCCAGCAGTGCATTGGCGGCGACCAGCGCAGCGACGCACGACGCTGCCGAACCGCCCATGCCGGAGCCGAACGGAATGCCCTTGTCGATCTCCACCGCGAATCCGAAGTCCAGGGCCAGCCCTGCGCGAAGCGACATCAGCGCAGCACCTGCGGTGTTACCAGCCGCATCCAGTGGCAGCTCGACCGCACTGCCACGTATCGCATCGATGCGCACCACCGGTTCATCGATGCGGCGCACGCTCACGGTATCGCCAACACCGGCGATGGCATGACCAAGAATGTCGAAACCCACCGCCACGTTGGCCACCGAGGCAGGCGCGAACGCACGTGCGATCACAGGCGCGCTCCTTCGCCGGCGGCCACCCGCAGCAGATCGGCGAACACACCGGCCGCTGTGACTTCCGGACCGGCCCCCGGCCCCTGCACCACCAACGGATTGTCGCAGTAACGGCGGGTACGGAACTGCACCACGTTGTCGGTCAGCCGCAGATTGGCGAAGGCGTGGTCGGCGGGCAGTTCCTGCAGGCCCACCGAGGCGCCGTCGGCACCCAGTTGTGCCACGTAGCGCAGCACCGCGCCACGCGCCCGCGCGTCCTGCAGGCGCTGAAGCAGGCTGGCATCGGACTCGCCCAGCCGCGCCATGAAGTCATCCACGCTGCCCTCGCGCAGTAGCGCCGGCACCAGGCTTTCCACCTGTACCTGTTCCAGGCTGAGTGCGTGGCCGGCTTCGCGGGCCAGGATCACCAGCTTGCGTGCCACGTCCACGCCCGAAAGATCATCGCGCGGGTCCGGCTCGGTGTAGCCCATCGACCGCGCCTGCGCGACCAGCTGCGAGAACGGCTGGCTGCCATCGAAGCGATTGAACAGCCAGGCCAGCGTGCCGGAGAAGATGCCCTCGATGGCCAGCACTTCATCACCGGTATCAACCAGGTCACGCAGCGTGGTGATCACCGGCAGGCCTGCACCCACCGTAGCCTCGTAGCGGAAGCGTGCGCCACTTGCCGCCGCCGCGGCGCGGATGCGCTGGTAGCGCGGCAGCGGCCCGGCCCCGGCCTGCTTGTTCGGGGTGACCACATGGATGCCGGCCGCCAGCCAGCCCTCGTAGCGCTCGGCCACCTCGGCGCTGCCGCTGCAGTCGATCACCACCGCATGCGGCAGGTGCGCGGCCAGCAGGTGTTCGGTGAAGCGATCCAGATCGCTGCACTCGCCGGCGTCCTGCAGAGCCTCCCGCCAGTCGGCGTGCAGGCCGTCCACTTCCAACCGCATGCGCGAGCGTGAGGCCAGTGCACGCAGGCGCAGGTCGACATTGGCCTTGGCCAGCAGCTGCGGGCGGGCCGCCAGCAGCTGGTCCAGCAGTGCGGCACCGACATTGCCCGGCCCGATCACACCGACCGCGAAGGTCTGCGGCGACAGCCAGAAACCGGCATGCGCCGCGCGCAGCGCGCGGGTGGCATCGGCGCTGTCCACCGCGACCGAGATGTTGCGTTCGGACGAACCCTGTGCGATCGCCAGGATGTTCACCTGCGCACGCCCCAGTGCCTCGAACAGGCGTGCGGCCACACCCGGCTGGCCGGCCATGCCGTCACCGACCGCCGCCAGTACGCTGACGCCCTCACTGACCTGCACGCGCTGCACCTGACCCACCGACAATTCGTGCGCGAACGCGTGCAGCAGCGCCTCGCGGCCACGCGCCGCTTCAGCAGCACGCACCACGCAGCAGATCGAATGCTCCGACGAACCCTGCGAGATCATCACCACCGACACCTGTGCCTGGCGCAGGGCCGCGAACACACGCTCGGCCGTACCGGGTACACCGATCAGGCCGGTGCCTTCCAGGTTCAGCAGGGCCAGCCCGGGGCTCAGGGTCAGGCCCTTCACTGGCCCGCGCGGCGAGCGCTCGGCACTGATGCGCGTACCCGGATGCGCCGGCTGGAACGTGTTGCGGATGAAGATCGGCAGGCCCAGGCGGATCGCCGGCGACATCGTCTGCGGGTGCACCACCTTGGCGCCGAAATAAGCCAGCTCGCAGGCCTCGTCGTAGCTCAGTGACTCCAGCTGCACCGCCTCGGGCACCAGCCGCGGGTCGGCCGACAGCACGCCGTCAACATCGGTCCAGATGTGCAGTTCATCGGCGTTGAACAGCGCGGCGAAGATCGCGCCGGAGTAATCGCTGCCGTTGCGGCCGAGGGTGGTGATACGGTCATCGCGATCACGCGCGACGAATCCGGTGGCAACCAGGCGCGATTGCGGGTGCTGCAGACGCCACTTGGCCAGGCGGTCGGCACTGGCTTCCCAGTCGACATCCACGCCCAGTTCACCGTGCCCGACCACCAGCACATCACGCGCATCGAGCACCGCACACTCTTCGCCCAACGCCCGCAGGTGGGTGCCAAGCAGCTGCGCGGAGAACACTTCGCCCAGGCCCTGCACGCGGTCCAGGACCTCGCGCGGCAGTTCACCGATCACCGCCAGCGCGGCCAGCACTTCGGCCAGCTGATCAAAGCGGGCGTCGATCCATTCGACCGTCTCGCCCACCTGCTCGCCCAACAGCGCCACGGCAGCGCCGCGATGTCGCGCGCGCAGCGCATGCCAGGCTTCACGCCAGCTTTCATCACCCTTGGCCGCCAGTTGGGCCAGTTCAATCAAGGCATCGGTGACGCCCTTCATCGCCGAGACGACAGTGACCTGCAGCGATTCGGGACGGGCCAGCAGCAGGCCGGCAACATGGCGGTAACGTTCGGCATCAGCCACCGAGGTGCCACCGAACTTGTGCACGACAGTGGACGGTGCAGCCAGATCGGCCTGGGCAACGGGATGAGCGGGGGCGTGGGAAGACATGCAGACCTCGGCAGGAGGCCCCGTCGCATGCAGGTGTCGAGTTTCCCCGCCACCTGTATGGTGCGGGGCCGTGGTTTTCGGGAGTTACACGAAGACGACGGGCCGCACCAGGGCAGTGGTGACGGTGGTGGTGGTAATGGTGGTGGTGGCGACCGGCGCAGTCGAACGGCCCGCGGTGGCGGGGGCGATCAGGCTGGCGTGGGCGGCATCAAGAACCATGGCGTACAGAAAACACTGCGCGCCGGGCGGCTGTCAAGTGCTGCGATGCAAAAAACCATTGCGGCGATCATCGGCCAACGTGCGGGCATTTGGTTGCATCTGAGACCAAGCCGGCATCAGCACGCTTGACGAGCGCATTCAGCCGGCATGTTCGGCGATCGCCCGCGGCGTGCGGTGGGCATGCGCGCACCGCATCACGCCGGACAGCAGCAACACGATGGCCAGCGCCTCCAGCAGCGTCGGCCAGCGCTGCTGCCAGGCGAAGGCATAAAGCAGCGCGAACAAAGTCTCGAACACGATCATCTGGCCGGTCAGGGTCAGTGGCAGCAGGCGGCTGGCGCGGTTCCAGAATGCGTTGCCAAGGATCGAGGCCACCACTGCCACACCGGCGCTGATCGCCCAGAAACCACTCCACTGTGCGGCTGTATGCCCGCCGGTGTGACCGATGAAGGCCATCGGCACCAGCAGCAAGGCCAGGCCGCCGGTCGTCACACCGGTCAGCAGCGACCAGTCGTGGCTGGACAGATCCGGTCGGCGCGCCAGCCAGCGGCTGTTGCCGATCGAGTACAGCGCCCACGAGAACAGCGCCCCAAACGCACACAGCAGGCCGATCAGGCGCTGCCGCCACGGAGTTGCCAGGTGCTCGGACATCAGTGCTTCCCAGCCAACCAGGGCCACGCCGAGCACGCACAGGCCCAGTGCCGGCAGCAGCTGCCTCAGCGGCACCGCCCCCTGCTCGCGCACGCCAACCAGGGTGACCACCACCGGAATCAGGCCGACAATCAAGGACGCCGCCGCGCCACCGGCCCACTGCACCGCCGTGGCCAGCAACAGGAAATACACGAGGTTCCCGGCCAGGCTCAGCCACAGCAGGCCGATCCATTCGGCGCGGCCCAGCCGCGGCGCCAGCCGCCTCCATCGCGGCAGCAGCAGGGCTACGGCGATCAGGCCGTAGACCAGATAGCGACCGGCCGACAGTTGCAGGGCGTTGAACGACTGCAGCACGGCGGGCGCGAGGAAAACCACGCCCCACAGTGCGCCGGCGGCAACGCCATTGGCGATGCCCAGGGCCATCGGGTTGTTGCGCATTCGGGTTCTTCGGGGGAGAGAACGGGCCGCGCAGTGTAAGCGCTGGCCGGTGGGCGCTCTTGACCGAGGCTACTGCCTTGTCACCTCTGTAGGGCCGAGCCCATGCTCGGCTGCGATTCGCCCTTGTGCAGATAAGGGCAGCCGAGCGTGGGCTCGGCTCTACAGATCAGCCGGCGCTCCTGCGCCACGCGGCCGGGGTCTGGCCACACTCGCGGCGCAGCGCACGGGTCAGTGCGCTCTGCTCGGAATAGCCTGCGGCCAGCGCGATATCGCTGATCGGCGCCGTGCTGGTGCGCAACCGATGCTTGGCCCAGCGCAACCGGCACGCACTGAGCCAGGCTTGCGGGCTGAGCCCGAACTCCTGCTGGAACAGCGCGTGCAACCGGCTCTCGCTGACCCCGACGAACGCAGCCATGCGCGCCACCGGCCACGCACGCCCGGGGTCGGCCTGCACCGCCGCACACAGGCCCTGCATGCGCGCGCCACTGCCAGCAGGTGCAAATACCTGCAGCAACTGCGGCAGCAGCGCCGGCATCGGCTGCCCTGCCTGCACCTCGGCCAGGCGCCGACGCAATGCCAGCGGCAGATGCAGCCAGCGCTGCCGGCACAGATGCTCCTGCGTGCCGTCATCGAGCACGCCCGGAGGACAGTCAACGATCACGAACCCATTGGGACCGTCAGCCATCTGGTCATGCGCTTCGCCGGCAGCAACGAAAGCTCCCTGCAGCAGGTCCAGCCGACCGCCGCGCCCCTCCATCTCGAACTGCAGCTCACCCTGCAGCGGCAGCACCCACTGCGCGTAGTCATGGCGGTCCAGGCCAGTGGCCTGCCCGTAGTGCCGCAGATGGAAGATCGCGCCCATCCGTGCAGTGTGCGCGTGTAACAACGGCCGTGCAAACCGCTGCTATAGTCGATCCGTCATCCAACGCAGGGAGTGCAGGACATGACCCATCAGCAGGTGTCCCTGGTGCTCGCCACCAGCCTCGGCCTGATGCTCGCAGCTTCGGCCTCCGCACAGGAGCGTACGCCACCGGCTCCGCACTGCATGGACGCTGTCGGCGTACAGGAAGTGGAGCAGGCTTCACCGCGCTCGATCGCACTGCGCGCCGCCTCCGGCCAGGCCTATCGGATCGACTTCAACGAAGATTGCCCCGGCGTCCGCGGTGCCACCTCGTTGAAACTGGAAGCCCCCGCCGGCTGGGCCTGCGGCCGCCCCAGCGAACGCGTCGTGGTCGACGGCCGCCGATGCGCCATCAGCGCGGTCACCCCGCTGCAGGATCGTGACTACGCCAGTGTCGCCCGCGACAGCGACCGCCTGCGCACGGCCACCCTGCCCGCCGTGACCATCCGCGAACGCAAGGAGGTACGCCGCAGCTTCGGCGGCTCACCGTCCTACTGCTTTGCCACGCGCAACGTGCGCGCCTGGTCCTCCGACCCGCAGGGCATGCTGGTGGAGACCAATCCGCACCGAAATGGTGGCCATCGCTACTACCGGGTCGAACTCGGCAGCCACTGCCGCCAGCTCGACCGCGCGCCGCAGCTGAGCTTCCACTCGGGCCTGCAGAATGGCTTGATCTGCGGCAATCCTGGCGATCGGATCATGGCTGCCGAGTTCGAGACAGACGATCTGCGCAGTGAGAGCATCGCCCCGCTGCCGCAGTACACCCGCGGCAGCTGCGCGATCCAGGCGGTCTACCCGGCCTCCAGCCAGGCGTCGAACTAACCGTCGACGCCGAGGAAGGTGAACGGTGCGCTGGGCACGAAGTGACCCAGTGCATCGCCAGCGAAGGTGTTGCGCTGGTCCGGGCCGAGATCGAGCTTGAGCACCTTGCCGCCGAAATCGACCTTGTTCAGATCGACCCAGAAGGTGTTCGGGGTCAGCGCCGATTCGAAGAAGTACAGCCGCCGCTTGTGGTCAGCCACGGTGCGCCAGCGTGTGGATGAGATGTTCGGCTCGCCCGGCGTGGTGATGCCGTACGGCACCGAGGTGTTGCGGATCACGCTGAACACACTGGCCAGCGCCACCACCGGATCCTCGGCCTTGGGAATGGCGTTGATGTAGAACGAGGCGCGCGCGAAGCGGTCAGCGGAGCGGTTGGTACCCGGCAGCATCACCGTGCCGCCGATCTGCTGCCAGTAACTGTTGAGGGCCAGCTGCTGCTCGAAGATCGGCGAGTTGGTCATCACCTGATAGCGCCGGTCATGGTGTATCACCTGGCGACCGCCGATGTACTCGACGATGGCGCTGTCGCCGCTGGCATCGGACAGTGAAAGATGCAGTGTTGCCTGCCGATCCTCGCCGGGCACCTTGTCGGTGACGATGGAGTACGGCTCACGCTTCAGCGCTGCCACTGCCTCCTCCACCGTAGCGAAGTTGTCCAGCACGTACTGTGCCCACAACGAAATCGCCAGGCCCGGTTTGTTGCCACGCTGCTGTGGATACTCCGACTCGACCAGCCACAGCAGGTTGGCCACCAGGCCCTTTTCGTTCATGCCATCGGTGGTCGACACGTCGTAGCCGGTGGCCACCACCGAACCGTAGCGCGCGGTCCAGGCCAACGACTTCGGGCCGGCCTGACCGGTGCGGGCAATGCCGCGCGGCAGTATGTAGAGGTTGGTCGCCACATCGACCTTCCAGTCCATCGAGCGCGCGGTGATCACATCGCCGTTGTCGCCCAGGTACACCGCACGCGTGCAGGCCAGCGCTGGTGCTGCTGCGGCGGCCAATGCGACCGCAAGCAGTGCCTTTTCCTTCCACTTCATCCGTGCCATGTCGTTGCGCTCCTTTCCCCGTGATCCATGGATATGACCCCATGCAGGGTGACACAGCGGTGAAGCCTCAGCGGACTGCGCGATCGTGCAGCCAGAAACCTGCAAGCATCGCCGGCACGAACCACAGCGCCTCGCGCGATCCCACCGCCAGCCCGGCGATGGCAGGGCCCGGGCAATAGCCTGCCCAGCCCCAGCCGATGCCGAACAACGCCGCGCCCAGCACCAGGCGCAGATCGACACCGCGCGCAGCGGGCAACTGGAAGCGCGTTGCGCAGGACGGACGCGCGCGCCGCAGCACCCAGCGGTGGCCACCCGCGCTGACCAGCAGTGCAGAGGCCAGCACCCAGGCCAAGGTGGGATCGAAATCGCCGGCGATGTCGAGGAAACCGAGGATGCGGCGCGGATCGGTCATGCCGGCCAACGCCAGGCCTGCGCCGAAAAGCGCGCCTGCCGCACCGGCGGCCACCATCGCGCGGCTCATGCCAAGCCTCCGCCGTGACGGATCAGGAACGTGGTCAGCATCGCGCAGGCCATGAACACCAGCACCGCCAGCAGCGACCGCTTTGAGCCGCGGGCCAGGCCGCAGACCCCGTGACCACTGGTGCAGCCATTGCCCAACCGCGTACCGAAGCCGACCAGCAGGCCGGCACCGACCAGCTGCCACGCCGGCAAGGCATCACGCAGCAGGGCGCGGGGCGCTTGCCCTGGCGCGGCCTGCCACCACATCACCAACCCTGCAGCAGCCAGCAGGCCGAGCAGGAACGCCCAACGCCAACCTCGCTCACCTGGCGCGGCACGCACACTGCCAGCAGCGATGCCACTGATGCCGGCCACCCGGCCCGTGGTTGCCAGCAGCACCACCGCCGCCGCACCGATCAACGCGCCCCCCGCCACCGCGGCCCACGGCAGGGTCATGACCTGCCTCCGCCCATACCGTACATTCGCTTGCCTTTTTATTTAGCTTTTTCTAAATTAGCTTTTTCTAAATCCACAGGTCAACCATGGCCCGCCCCCCGCTCGACAGCGCCGCCATGGCCGAGCACGCCTCGCAGGCTGCAGCCCTGCTCAAGAGCCTGGCCCATCCTGCGCGGCTGCGTGTGTTATGCCGCCTGGTCGAAGGTGAGGCGCCGGTGCCGGAACTGCAGGCACTGACCGGACTCAGCGCATCAGCGCTGTCACAGCATCTGGCGGTGCTGCGCGAACTGGACATCGTCGCGACCCGGCGCGAAGCGCAGGCGATCCACTACCGCGTGATTGAAGGGCCCGCACTGGGCGTGCTGCAGGCGCTGCATGCCGCCTACTGCGGCGGCACCTCGCGTTGACGCTCAGCCGGCGTGCAGGACTGGCTGCACGACGTTGTCGAGCAGATCCACCGGCGTCGGCGCGGAACGATCGCCCTGGAGGGCACGGGTAAAACCCGACCAGTCGCTGGATGACAGCTGGCGCAGCAGCGCCTCTTCCACCGGCAACGCGCGCATCGACCAGTACGGAAACTGGCGCTGGCCGAGGCGGCCGCGCGCCAGCTCGATGATGTCGACATGGCTGCCGGCCTGCAGGATGCGCTCATAGACCGAATCGATACCGTCCGGCGGCCCCTCGATGTACTGCAGGAATCGCCCGCCGTCATGCAGCAGCACACCGGTCACGCCCGCCATCTTGTTGAAGCGGGCTGCATCGTCGACCAGCGCCCGCAACCGTTCAGCGGAAAGATCCGGCAGCGCCTGGCTGACATAGGCGATGGCACGCAGTGGCATGGTGCTTCCTTGACAGGATGTACACCCACGGTAGCAGTTGCGGACGAGTCCGTCTCAACACCCGCGGGCGTTTCCTGAAGAATTCAGGTTGCTGCTGCAGGCAGCCCCTCGACGCGCCTTGGCAGCAGGGCTTCGAAGACCACCTGCCCGGCCTCGTTGCGCGCGGCGATACGCCCCCCATGCGCGCGCACGAACTGATCGACGATGTACAGACCCAGCCCCAGGCCCTTGCTCTGGTGGAAGCTGGCCTTGAACGGCTCGAACAACCGCGGCAGCAGCGCGTCGTCGATCCGGCCGGCGTTGCTCACACGCAACAGCACGCTGCGGGGGTCGCGCCCGTCCACCTCCACCCTCGCCTCGCTGCCGTGGGTCAGCGCATTACCGACCAGGTTGGCGGCAACCTGGCCGAGACGGTCCAGATCGCCCTGCAGCCGCGTATCACCGTGCATGTCCAGATGAATCCGGCCTGCCCCATGCGCACTGCCCGCCTCAGCCACCACCGCGCGGGTCACGTCGGCCAGGTCGCAGGCACTGGCCTGCAGGCGCAGGCCACCGCTGCGGATCCGCGAGAAGTCCAGCAACTGCTCGACCATGCGTGCCATGCGCAGGGTGCTGGCCTCCAGGTACTGCAGCGTCTGCTGCGCGCCAGTGTTGTCTTCGGGAAGATCCAGCGCCAGCTTGTCGGCACACAGCAGGATGGCCGACAGCGGCGTGCGCAGGTCGTGGGTCAGTACCGCGGCCATCGTTTCGTTGAGCTTGAGCGCGCGTTCCAGCGCCTCGTTGCGCGCCTTCAGCAGCTGCCGCTGCTGGTACAGCTCGATGAAGACATTGACCTTGCTCAGGATCACCTGTGGCGCCACCGGCTTGTGCAGGAAATCGACCGCGCCGCTCTCGTAGCCCTTGAACACGCGCAGGGGATCATCCGGGGAGGCGGTCAGGAAGATGATCGGCACGTCGCGGCTGCGATGCGAACCGCGCATCAGTTCGGCCAGGGTGAAGCCATCGATCTCCGGCATGTGCACGTCAAGCAGGGCCAATGCCACCTCGTGCTCGAGCAGCAACTCCAGCGCCTGCGCACCCGAGCCGGCCAGCAGCAGGTTGACCCCTTCTCGCTGCAGCAGGGCCTGCATGGCTACCAGGTTCTGCGGCACGTCATCGACGATCAGCAGGTTGACCGGGGTCTGCGGCTGCGCAGGGTCCGGTGGCAACAGGTTCATGCAAACAACTCCTTCAGGCGGCGACACATCAGTTCAAGGGGCAGCACGGCATCGGCGCCGGCATGCTGCAGGGCGGAAGCCGGCATCATCGACGCCTCGGCCTCCTCGGGACATTGCAGCCAGGCACGGCCACCGGCGGCGCGCACCGCAGCCACGCCTTCACTGCCATCGCTGCTGGCACCGGTCAGCAGCAGGGCCAATACCTGCCCGCCGAACACTGCAGCAGCGGAGTCGAACAGTGGATCGATGGCCGGACGGGAAAACAGCACCGGCGCATCCACCGACAACGCCACCGATCCCTCGTCCTCCACCAGCAGGTGGTAATCCGGCGGCGCGAACGTCACCGTGCCCGGCTGCAACGGCTGCTTGTCTTCGGCTTCGCGCACCGGCAACGCGCAGTACGGCGCCAGCACCTCGGCGATGCGGCTGGCACGGTCACGCGGCAGGTGCAGCACGGCCAGTACCGGTACGGGCAGCGTACCCGGCAGTGCACCAAGTACCGCCTGCAAGGCGGCCACGCCACCGGCGGACGCGCCGATCACCAGCACGGCTGGACGCGCCGGCAACGCCATCAGGCCACCTTCCGGTACAGGCGATGCTCGCGCGAACAGACATCGAAGGCGTCATGGTGGCACCCAAACTGCAGCGACTCCTTGCTGCCCAGGCCAAGGAAGCCACGGTGCACCAGCGCTTCGCGGAACAGGCCGACGGCGCGGTCCTGCAGATCGCGGTTGAAATAGATCAGCACGTTGCGGCACGACACCAGGTGCACTTCGGAGAACACGGTATCGGTAGCCAGGCTGTGGTCGGCGAACACCACGTTGCGACGCAGCTGGCGGTCGAACACCGCACCATCGTAGGCGGTGGCGTAGTAGTCGGACAGCGACGCCGTGCCGCCGGCGGCCAGGTAGTTGCGGCTGAACTGGGCCATCCGGTCGATGCCATAGGCGCCCGCCTCGGCGGTGGCCAGCGCGGCCGGATTGATGTCGGTGGCATAGACGATGCTGCGATCAAGCAGGCCCTCTTCGTGCAGCAGGATCGCCAGCGACCACACTTCCTCGCCGGTGCTGCAACCGGCCACCCACAACTTCACCGAGGGATAGGTGCGCAGTACCGGCACCACCTGCTCGCGCAGCTCACGGAAGTACGCAGGGTCACGGAACATCTCCGAGACCTGCACGGTGAAGAACTGCATGGCCTGGGCGAACAGTTCCGGCTCGTGCAGCAGCCGGTACTGCAGGTCGACCAGCCGTTCGCACTCGTAGCGCTGCATCGCCTGGCGCATGCGCCGGCGCAGCGATGACACCGCATAGCTGCGGAAATCGTAGTGGTAACGCTGGTACAGCGCCTCCAGCAGGACCTTCAGTTCCAGGTCGAACAGGGCCTGTTCGTTCATTGCCGCGAGCACCAGACCCGGCACAGCGAGACCAGCTTGTCGACGTCGATGGGCTTGGCGATGTAGTCGTTGGCACCGGCCTGCAGGCAGCGCTCACGATCATCGGGCATTGCCTTGGCAGTCAACGCGATGATCGGCAGGTCCTGCAGGTGACGCTGCGCGCGGATCTCGCGCATCGCGGCCAGGCCATCCTTCTCCGGCATCATGATGTCCATCAGCACCAGGTCGACGTCGCGCTCGGCCAGGCGATCCACCGCTTCCTGGCCGTTGCGCGCGATCTCCAGCGTCACGCCCAGCGGCTCGAGCACGCTGGACAGCGCGAAGATGTTGCGCACGTCATCCTCGGCCAGCAGCACGGTGCGTCCATCGAGCACGGTGTCACGGCGGCGTGCCTCGCGCAGCAGGCGCTGCTGGTCGGTCGGCAGGCTGGCCTCCACGCTGTGCAGGAACAGGGTCACTTCATCCAGCAGGCGCTCGGGCGAGCGCGCGCCCTTGATGATGATGCTCTTGGAGTAGCGGCGCAGGCGCTGCTCTTCCTCGCGGTTGAGCGCACGGCCGGTGTAGACGATCACTGGCGGGAAGCCGACATCATCGTTGCCGGCCATGTGCTCGAGCAGGTCGTAACCACTGCCGTCAGGCAGAGACAGGTCCATCACCATGCAGTCGAAGGTGACCGTGCTCAGCTGCTCCAGCGCACCGGCCAGAGTGCCCACCGCGACAATCTGCAGCTGATCACGGCCCAGCAGCAGTTCCAGGTTGTGGCGCAGCTCACTGTCGTCCTCGACGATCAGCAGACGCCGCACGTCGCGCTGGCTGGTCTGCTCCAGCTGCTCGATGGCCGACACCAGACGCTCGCGCGTGGTCGGCTTGATCGCGAAACCAATCGCGCCCAGCTCGCGCGCCACCTGGCTGCGATCCATCGCCGAGACCACGTGCACCGGGATATGCCGGGTATCGGGGTTGCGCTTCAGGCGCTCCAGTACGCTCAGGCCGGACACGTCCGGCAGGCCGATATCGAGCAGGATGCCGTTCGGGCGCAATTCGCTGGCCAGGGTCAGCGCCTCTTCGGCGGTCCCGGCCACCACGCAGTCAAAGTCCAGTTCATGGGCCAGGGCCACCAGTGCTTCGGCGAACGTGGCGTCGTCCTCAACGGCCAGGATCAAGCGGCCAGCGCGTTGGCGACGACCGCGGTCATCGGCCACGCTGGGCACCGTCGTGGTCGGCGCCACCGCGGCCGCTGCAGGTACCGGCATCGCCGGCACAGTGGCCGTGGCGGGCGCCGCCACGGGCGCCGCAGAGATGTCAGTGGCGTTCGATGCGGGCGCACCCTGCAACGGCAGTTCCAGGATGAAGCAGCTGCCGCGGCCCGGTTCACTGTCGACCTGGATGCTGCCGCCCATGCGCTCGGCCAGATCGCGCGAGATCGACAGCCCCAGGCCGGTGCCACCGTAGCGGCGGCGGGTGCTGCCATCGGCCTGGCGGAACGCCTCGAAGATGACCTGCAACTGCTCGCGAGCAATGCCGATACCGCTGTCGCAGACCTCGAACCGGATGCGGCCCTGGCCGCCCGCACGCACGTGCAGGCTGACCTTTCCATGCTCGGTGAACTTCACCGCATTGGCCAGCAGGTTCTTCAGAATCTGCTGCAGGCGCTGGCTGTCGACCACCAGCTGGCTCGGCGCCAGCGCATCGGCCTCGATCTGCAGGGCCAGGCCCTTCTGCCGCGCCATCGGCTCGAAGGTCTCGCGCAGGCGCTGCAGCACGCTGTCCGTCACCACCACTTCATCGGCCAGCTCGACGTGGCCGGCCTCGATGCGCGACAGGTCCAGGATGTCATTGATCAGCGACAGCAGGTCGTTGTTGGACGACAGGATCGCGCGCGCATACTTCACCTGTTCTTCGGTGAGCGTGCCGTCCTTGTTGTCGGCCAGCAGCTTGGCCAGGATCAGCGAGCTGTTCAGCGGCGTACGCAGTTCATGCGACATGTTGGCCAGGAACTCGGACTTGTAGCGCGAGGTGGCGGCCAGTTCGTTGCTGTTGCGCACCAGCTGGCTCTGCGCGACCAGCAGCGCCTGCTTCTGCGCCTCCAGCTCGTGGGTGCGCTCTTCCAGCTGGACGTTGCTCTGTTCCAGCTCGGCCTGCTGTTCTTCCAGATGGCTCTGCGACTGCAGCAGGCTGCGGCTCTGCTCTTCCAGTTCCTCATTGGCCACGCGCAGCTCTTCCTGCTGGGCCTGCAGCTCCTCGCCCTGGCGCTGGGATTCCTCCAGCAGCACCACCAACTGTGCACGCAGCAGTGATGCGCGCAGCGCCATGCCGATGGTCTCTGCACAGCGCTCCAGCAGCTCGACATCGAGTCGATCCTGTTCGCCGGCGCGGGTGCGTCCCAGTTCAACGATGCCCACGACCGCACCATCGCTGCTGATCGGCGCCAGGATGCGCTCGCGCACCGGCAAGCGCCCCAGGCTGGTCTGCAGCTCAAGCACCGAATCGTCACCCCCGTGCAGGTGGCGGATGCGTTCGTCCCGCGCCACCTGCCCGGCCACGCCCTCCTGCAATGCCAGCGACGCCGGCATGCCGGACGGCAATGCCAGGCCACCGGTCAGCTGCAGTCGCCCCCCTTCCAGGCGGTAGACGGCGGCGACATCCGCCTGTAGCTGGGCCCCCAGGCTGGTTGCCGCGGCCTCGGCGATCTGCTCGGGACCGAGGTCGCCGCGTAGGCTCATCGCCACCGCGTTTTCGGCCTCCTGCAGCCACAACGCCCGCATTGCATCCCGGCGTGCCTGGATCGCGCGGGAAACGATCAGCGCGATCATCAGGAACGCACAGCCGCCGATGCTTCGGTTGACCAGCGAGAACGCCGAATTCGAGCTGGCCGGGGCGATGTTGAACCCGATGACCAGCAGGACGCAGGCGAGCACAGCCACGATGAACGGCGCGCGTGCACTACGCTGGAACACCGTGACGCCCACCGCCAGGAAATAGGCGAGCCAGACGGCATAGCCCAGTGGAACCACCAGCTCCAGGGCGATGGTCGCCCCCAGCAGCACGGCGGAGGTCATCCAGATCCAGCGGTCACGCGTGGTCGCACCAGGACGCATGCAGGTCGGTTCCAGCAAATAAAGGTGGGAGATGGTACCCCGTGTCGTATTCAGCCGCACAGTACGAATGGCACGTGCCATGCCTCTACACACTCTTCACACTGCACTGCCTAGCTTCACGTCCCTCCCAGGGGTAATGCTCATTTCCACGTGGACGCTGCCGCCTCTACGACGTCCGTGCTGACGGACACTTCCCGCCAACTGCGACTGCTGATCGACAGCGTGCGCGACCATGCGCTGTACCTGCTTGATCCTGATGGCATGGTCTGCAGCTGGAACCCGGGCGCGGAGCGCATCAAGGGCTATTCAGCCGATGAAGTGATAGGCACGCACTTTGGCCGTTTCTATCTGGCTGCCGATCGTGAGGCAGGTGAACCGCAGCGCCTGCTCCGCCATGCAGCTCAACATGGCCACGTTGCCAGTGAAGGGTGGCGGGTACGTCGCGATGGCTCCTCGTTCCGTGCCAGCGTGGTCATCGAGCCGGTCGTCGAGGCAGGCGAGCTGCTCGGCTTCGTCAAGATCACCCGCGACATCACCGAGCAGTGGCAGGCACAACGACTGCTGCGCGACGCCCAGCGTGCGCTGCGCAACACCCAGCAGTTCGAAACCGTCGGCCGCCTCAGCCGCGGCCTTTCACACGAATTCAACAACCTGCTGACCACCATCGGCAACGCGCTGGACCTGCTCTCACTGCGTGTAAGCGGTGACGATGCGCGTGCCGCCGAGCTGCTGGATGCTGCACAGGCAGCCACCGACCGCGGCGCGCTGTTGACCCGCCAGTTGCTGGCGTTCAGCACCGGCCAGACGCTGATCCGCGAGCCACTGGACATCAATGCCCTGGTACTGCAAGGGCTGCCGGACCTGCAACGCGCCTGCCCGCCCACGGTGACGCTGGATGCCCATCTCACCCCCGGCCTGCCGCAGGTGAGCACCGATGCGATGCAGCTGCAGACCGCCCTGGCAAACCTGGTGGCCAATGCCGTGGAGGCCACCGCCGATGGCGGCCGCATCCTGATCGGCACCGCACTGGAACATCGCCTCGACCCGGATGCGGACACCACGCTGCAACGCGGCTATGTCACCCTCAGCGTCTGCGACGAAGGCCACGGCATGGCCGCCGACATCGCCGAGCGGGCCAGCGAGCCCTTCTTCACCACCAAGGACATCGGCAAGGGCAGCGGCCTGGGCCTGAGCCAGGTGTTCGGATTCACTACCCAGAGCGGCGGCTTCGTCGATGTGTCCACCACCCCCGGTGTCGGCACCACGGTCAGCCTGCTACTCCCCGCAACAGAGGATGCAACCGATGACCGATGAACCGATCCGCGTACTGATGGTGGAGGACCAGACCGATCTGCGTGAGATGATCGGGCTGGCGCTGCGCGACCTTGGCATCGATGTGGCCACGACCGCCGACGCGCATGAGGCCGCCGCCCTGCTGAAGGGCGAAGCACGTTTCGACGTGGTGTTCAGCGACGTCAGCATGCCCAACGGCATGTCCGGCATCGAGCTGAGCGAGCATGTGGCGCGCGAGCAACCGCAGGCTCGGATGATCCTGTCGTCCGGTTATGCGCGCTCGCAGCTGCCGCCGCTGCCGGAACAGGTGGAGTTCCTGCCCAAGCCGTATCGGCTGCGCCAGCTGGTGCAGCTGCTGAAGCAGGCGTAAGCCACGGCGCCCCGGCCGCAAGCCCCTGCGGTCAATCCTTCATCGCCCCCCGCTGGAACGACGCGAGCAGCGTGGAGGCCGCCGCGGCCGGCGCCAGCCGACCACGTGCGAGTGACCAGGTGATGCCGTAGAAACACGTCCAGTAGAAGTCCGCGAGCCACACTGCGGTGAAACCGACGTTGAACTCTCCGGCCGCCTGACCACGCAGGAAAAAGGCCTCGAAGCGCTCGCCGATCGGCGCCCAGCGCTCCGGCAGCAGATGCAGGTCGCCTTGGCGCTGCTGCTCTTCCATCATCCGCGCGAACAGCAGCGTCACCAGTTCCCAGTCCGCCAGCAGCGTGGCGGTGACCTGCTCCAGCACGTGGCGTGCATCACCGCCCTCGTCGAACCAGACCGCCGCCGCTTCCAGACGCTCGAAGCCTGCGGCGAACAGTGCTTCGTCTATCGCTTCACGTGTTGGTGCAAACCGATACAGCGTGGCCCGGCTGATGCCTGCCCCCTGCGCCAGTTCGCTGAGCGTGCAGCGCGGATGGCTGACCAGGGTGGCTGCCAGGGCGTGGTGCAGGTCGCGGCGGGTGCGTGCTGCGGCAGGTCGCATGAAAGCGCTGAGGTGTGGGTTCACCCTCACGCTAGCATGAATCATCAATTAATAAACTGAATCACGGATGATTCATCCGAATCACCAATGCGCTAAAACGGGTGTGCGTCCGGTGCACCCGGGTCGGTGCGCGACAGGGAACGCGTCACAGGCATCGAAGGAGACAACGCCATGCTGCATCCACTACGCGATATCGCTGTACTGTTCGACGCCAGCGACACCGGGAACCGCGTTCTCAACATCGCCGCCCATCTGGCGCAGGCGCAGCAGGCGCATCTGGTCGCAGTCTCCACCGCCCAGCATCCCACCGACATCGCCAACGGCTTCGCGCGCGGCGCCGGCATCGCCGCCGCGCTCGACCATGAGGCGCGCGCGGATGCCGCCTGCACCGCACAGCTGATGCAGAACCTGCGTGCCGTGTCCGAGCCGCTGCAGATCAGCACCGAACTGCGCATCGTCTCGGACTATCTGGGCGGCGCCGACCTGGCCCTGCAGTCGCTGTACTGCGACCTGATCATCGCCGGCTATCCGCGCACGCCCGGCGCCCCTTCTGGCTGGCACCCGCTGGGCACGCTGCGCCAGACCGGCGTGCCGATGCTGTTGGTGCCGCCGCATTGGCAAGGCGATCAGGTAGGCCATCGCATTGTGGTGGCCTGGAATGCCAGCAAGCAGGCACGTCGCGCGGTGGCCGATGCGCTGCCCCTGCTCGCACGTGCACAAGCGGTGCACCTGCTGATGGTCGACACGCCCAAGGCCGAGGCCACACCCGGCACAGAGATGGCCCAGCATCTATCGCGGCATGGCGTTGAAGTGGAGATCCAGACGATCAGCTCGAGCCAGGGCGGCGTTGCCGCAGCCATCCGCCAGCACGTACTCGATGCCGACGCAGACCTGCTGGTGCTGGGCCCTTACAGCCGCAGCCGGGTGGTCGAGCGCGTGCTCGGCGGAGTCACCGAGGATCTGCTCGCCGAAGTACCGGCGCCGCTGTTCGTATCACATTAGTGCCACCCTGCCCCGCCCGGCGGTAGCCAGTCAGCGATTGACCGGTATGCCGCCGGAAGTAGCGACTCAGGTAGGACGCATCCTCGAAACACAGGCGCTCGGCGATGCGACCGATCGGCAATTCGCTGTAGGTGAGCAGTGCCTTGATCTCCAGCACCACCTGACGGTCGATCAACGCCTTCGGCGTCTCGTCGAAGCACTCGCGGGTCAGCTGCGAAAGATAGAACGGGGTGATGCACAGCGCCTCGGCGTAGGACTGCACGTCACGTTGGCGCGTGCTGCGCTGCCCGACCAGCTCCCAGAAGCTCCAGGCCAGGCGCTCGCGTCGGCTGACCTGCGCGGGCGCCCGCTTCTGCTTCGGCAGCAACGTGGCCATCTTCAGGAAGAAACTCTGCAGCAGATTGCGCAGCATCACGTGGCGATGCCGTCCACCGTTGTGCTGCGCGTCCATCATCAGCTGCAACCATCCCTGCAGCAACGGCACATCCAACGGTGATGGCCGGCAGTGCGGCTGTTCGTGCAGGAACTGGAACAGCGCATTGGGCAACACATAGGCCACCTCCGATGCCAGCGCTTTGGGCATCAGGCAGACCATCGCCAGGAAGCCGCGCGAGCGATGCCGCAGCAGCGCCAGCGTGTCCTCTGCCAGCACCAGCACATCATGACGCTGCACCGCAACTTCACGAAAATTCAGTGCAAAGCGCGCGCGCCCCGAGACGCATACCAGTACCGCCAGATAGGCGTGACCGAACGACAACGGGACGCCCTGCCCTTCGGCCAGCGTACTGACCTCCAGCCGCATGGATTCGTCCTGGTCCAGAAGCTGGGGTACGCGGTCCATGGGCCGATCCGGCGGTATTCCGGGCCCCAGCATACCCGGGCTCGACCATCAGTTGTGAAAAGTACCGAAACCATCAAGGTCCCACTCTGGGCCGGCCGCGCCTGGCGACCTAGCCTGTGCGCTCACTTTGTCTCCTTGGAATCGACATGCAGCTGCACACCGAACGCTTGATCCTTCGCCCCTGGCGAGACACCGACGCCGCCGATCTGTACGAGTACGCCCGCGACCCGCGCGTGGGTCCGATCGCCGGTTGGCCGGTGCACACCAGTGTCGAGGAAAGTACCGAAATCATCCGCACCGTCTTCAACCAGCCGGAGGTCTACGCTCTGCAGAACCGCGAAGACGGCCGCGCCATCGGCTGTGTCGGCATCCTGATCGGCGCTGACAGCAACTTCGAGATCAGCGACCGCGAAGGCGAGATCGCCTACTGGATCGGCGTACCGTACTGGGGCCGCGGGCTGGTCCCCGAAGCGGTGCGCGAAGTGATGCGGCATGCATTCCTGCAGCTGGAGCTGGAAGCGCTGTGGTGCGGTTACTTCGCTGATAACCTGCAATCGCTCACCGCGCAGAGCAAATGCGGTTTCCAGCATCACCATACCGAATTGAACAAGTTCAACAGCTTCCTTGGCGACTACCGTACCGAGCACATCAGCCGCATCACCCGGGAGCAATGGTGTGCCCTGCAGGCCGCCACACCGGCTTGAACAGGATTCAGCCCGACGTGCGCTGCATGAACAGAAGTTCCGGCGTTGAGGACGCTTCAACCTGCTGGAAACCGAGATCGCGGTACAGGGCCACGGCGGCCGTGTTGTCACGATAGACGCGCAGAGTGAGGCGTTGGATACCGCTTTCGCGCAGCGCCTGTGCACTCAAGGACTGAACGAGCAGCCGGCCAAGGCCGCGCCCGCGTGCCAGTGGGGAAATAATGATGCGACCCAGGTGCGCCGTGTCGGTTGCGGTCATCCAGTACTGGCCGAATCCAACACAAACACCCTGCTCGTCCAGCAGCGCCCAGCCCGGGCGCACCTCGAGCTCAAGCACCTGCGCGAACCGCTCCGGCGGTAGTGGAAACGGCACACCCGGGCCTGCCCAGCGCTGGGTGGCCCCGGCGGATTCGGGCCAGCTGGCGACGGTGGCGTAGTTCGAAGGCTGGACGGGGCGAAGGTTCGGTTCCATGACATTCATGGTGCGCCATTTGCACCGGATAGACACGCTGCATGGCCGCACTTGAGTTTTGTCATAGGACAATAAACAATTCCAGACGTCCAGTCGTCACGCCCCAGGCGCGGTGGCACCCAGCCCATTCCAGTTCCGGGAGATCCCATGTTCAATGGCCTCAGCGCGTTTCCCCTGACCCCGCTCTCTGAAGCCGGCATCATCGGTGCACTGCGTACCCGCGATGTGCTGGCACTGGCGCTGGATGCGGAGGATGCGGGTGCTGCTGGCCTGCTGCTAGCCCCGGTGTCCTACCAGCCCCTGAAGGATCATGAGGTGCAAGCGCTGTTCGAAACCGTATGCGCAGCGGTGCGCACACCGATCTGCGTCTACGACAATCCGGGCACCACGCATTTCCGCTTCACCGATGCGCTGCATGGCCGGATCGCCGCACTGCCCAACATCGCCTCGATCAAGATCCCGCGCCTTGCTGATGATCCGGTTGAGGTGGCCGCGCGCGTTGCTCCACTCCGTCCGTGCGTTCCTGCGCATGTGACGCTGGGCGTCAGTGGTGACGCCTCGGCGGTGCGTGGACTGCTGGCGGGGTGCGATGGCTGGTATTCGGTGACAGCAGGGTTGTTCCCTGAGGTTGCGCTGCAGATCGTGCGGGCCGTGGGAAACAGCGATGCCGAGGGTGCCATTGCCCTCTCGGCACGACTGGCGCCGCTGTGGTCGTTGTATGACCGGTTTGGCGGGATTCGCGTCATGGCCTGCGCGGCGGCCCTGCTGGGGCTGTGCGGCGAGAACTGCCTGCCGCTGCCGTTGCAGGGGCTGCGCGGTGGTGAGCGCGAGGAGGTGGCGACGGTGCTGGGCGGGCTGGGGTTGCTATAGAACTCCAGCCAGCGACTGCAATGCAGCAGTGCCGAATGGTGACCCCGGCCCGATTCGAACGGGCGACCTTATCCTGGTAGGCGGCCATGATCTGGGCGGTTTAACACATGGCGGCTATCTGACCACGGTGCCGTTCTGGGGACGTGATGGAGGCCTACCGCGTCAGCCGCACGGTGAACGCGCCCCGGAACAACCGCGAAGATCTGTTGCTGCAGATCACCTGGGATTCGCGACACCAAGATGCGAATTGTTCTCTGTAAGGCCCGCGAAAGCCCGGGACCATACCTTTGCCCCTTCGCAGTACAACACAAGCAGCAGAACGCTGTTCGCGCATCAGTCTTTGCATGGGGGCAACGTGGCGAGCTTGAGTTGGTTCGACGGAATGGTCCTCGGCTTTTTGCTTGGCGTCGCTGCAAGCGCAATTGCCGCATTCCTCGCCCTCCGCGACAGAAGCCGGGATGAATGACCACAGTAGTGCAAGCTGCGGGCCGCCTGAAATGAGCGGAGGTCCACACCATCAGCGCAGCGAACTTCCGCGCAGCGCCTGCATTCCGCACCTGTGGGAGCAACTGGCGCTTCAAGACAATCTGCAAGCTGGCCAAATGCCGCAAGCCATTGACTTATGGTGACCCCGGCCCGATTCGAACGGGCGACCTTCCCCTTAGGAGGGGGACGCTCTATCCAGCTGAGCTACGGGGCCACTGGCAGCGGCACAGGATACCGCGTCCAGCTGAATGGACCAAGCACTGGGCGTTCTGCAGGACGCCCAGCATCAGTATTCTGTGGGCATCTACCCGCTGCACTTATACCGTCGCCGCATGATGACCTTCTGGGAGAGCCTGTCTGCACTCGGCGACAGCCGCGCCTTGTTTCCGCTTGCCACTGTACTCGCCTTGTTCCTGCCAACCTCTAACCGCCACCTGCTGTGGCGCTGGGCCGTGGCCATCACTGTGGTCGCCGCGACCACTCTGGCCAGCAAGATCGCCTTCATGGGCTGGGGTTTCGGGTTGGAGCATCTGGATTTCACCGGCATCTCCGGGCATGCCGCCATGTCCAGCGTGCTCTATCCCGTGACCTTATGGCTGCTGGCCAGCGGCCGCAGCCGACACTTGCGGGCCTGGGCCGTCGCTGGCGCGGGGCTTGCAGTCGCGATCGGATACTCTCGACTGCCTTTGCGGGCCCATTCCCCCTCCGAGATCATCATAGGACTCAGCCTCGGCCTGGCTGCGTCGGCTTGGGTGCTGCGTCACGGACAGACGCTGGGCAACATCCTGGCGGTGCATGGCCGCGCCGCGTTGCTGACCATTGCCGCCGCCATGACCACGCCGATATTGCTCGCAGATTTACACACTCATGACCTCGTGAAGGCCGCTGCGAAGACACTGTCCGGCCGCACGCAGGCATTCGAGCGCCAGAATCTACGCGGCAATTCGTCGCCAGACAGAAGCCATCATTAGACACGAAGTTTTCACAAATCTTGACAGCAAGGGTTCATCCGCAGAATATGTGAAAGGAATTTCCCCTGACGGAGCAGGCCTCCCATGTTCAAGAAGACGATCGCAGTTGTGGCACTGGCGGCCCTGTCCGCCTCCCCGATGATGAGTTTCGCGCAGGAAGCGCAGGCTACGGCCGGCACGGAGGCTACTGCGGCTGAAGTTGCCGGCGCAGAAGCTGCTGGCGTCTCGACCGCTGCAGTCGTGGGCACCACCGTAATCGGCGTGGCCGCCGCTGCCGTTGCCTACAGCATCGGCGGCGACAGCACGAGCGGCAGCAATGACGGCGGCAGCGGCACTGATCCGGGCGGCCCGGGTCCGGGCGGCCCTGGTACGGGTGGCACCGGCGGTACGGGCGGCACCGGCGGTACGGGCGGCACCGGCGGCTGATCAGCGCACCGCGTACCACTCAGGCCCTCGCCGGGCGCGGCCCGGCGGGGGTTTTTTATGCCTGCCAGACTCTCATTCCCATGAATAACATCACCCCTCGCCTTCTTGCCGCTGCGTTGACCGCACTGGCACTGTCCAGCTGTGCGCTTGCGCCGGGACAGCACCTGCGCCGCAGCGACGTCGCCGTTGACCGCAAGAGCGGCGATGGTCAGCTGGAAATCGTCACCATCACGCCGAAGCTGATCGCGCAGGAAAACGCCGCGCGTACGCAGAATTCACTGCCGGCTGCATTGTTCGATTACCAGCCTGCACCGTACACGGTCGGCGCCGGCGACATTCTCTATGTCACCGTATGGGATCACCCGGAACTGACCGTGCCGGCCGGTCCCCAGCAGCAAGGCGCTCTGGCAGGGCGCCTTGTGCAGAGTGACGGCACGATGTTCTACCCATACATCGGCAAGGTCACAGCTTCAGGCAAGACGCCGATGCAGCTCCGCGAGGAGATCAGCACCCGCCTGGCCAAGTACGTGGAATCGCCCCAAGTGGACGTATCCGTCCTCACCTATGGCAGCCAGCGGGTCTGGGTGACAGGCGCTGCCCAGCGATCCTCACCGATTGCTCTGGGCACCTCGCCGCTGACGCTGGCGGATGCGATCAGCCAGTCCGGACTGGACAACCAGCAGGCCGACTTGTCCGGCATCCAGCTCAGCCGGGAAGGCACCACTTACACGATCAATCTGGAAACCCTGGCCCGCGAGTTTGGCGGCCGCCAATTGCTCCTCAAGGATGGCGACTCCATCTTCGTCCCTTATCTGGATCGCAAAGAGATCTTCGTGGTGGGCGAAGTCAATCAGCCTGGCGCCTACAGCTTCCGTACGGGCGATGTCTCGCTGAACCAGGCACTGGGCCGTGCTCGCGGCCTGCTTCAACAGACCGCAAACGGCAACGCCGTGTATGTCATCCGCGGCAGCACGGACCTGCAGCAGGAGCCGTCGATGGTCTATCAGCTGGAGGCGCGCTCGCCGACCGCATTTGCTGCCGGCAGCCAGTTCCATCTGCAGCCGGGCGACGTGGTATTTGTCGGCGCAGCCGGCGTCAGCCGTTGGAACCGCTTCGTAAATCAGCTGCTGCCCTTCACCAATATCCTGTACAACGCGGCGCGTACCGGAACCGAAATCAAGGACAACTGACATGGCTCGCATGGATGCGGCTTGCCACTGCCCAGCACATCGGGCCCATGGCGCGGTGTTGATGGTCATCGTCGCCGCCCTGCTGCTCACCGGGTGCACCACCGGCAGCCGTTCCACAGTGGACACCTTCCGGCTGATCACCCATCGCCCGGCACAGGCGACCGCAGAAGGCGTGGCCAACAACCGCTTCCCACAGATGCAGGTAGAAACTCCTGACCTCACCGCAGTGGCGGTGTTGGGCTACATCGATGGAGGCCGCCAGCAGTGGTTCGCAGGCTCACATGCGGTGTTCGAAATGGACGCTCACGGCCTGCTGCTGGGTGGCAGCGGCCTGGGGCAGCAATGGCGTGCGCGTATCGATGGCCCTTCGCCGTTCGACGACCTGCGTACAGTGACCGCGCCCGTTACGGTGCAACGCCACTATGACTGGGTTCCCGCCTACCAGGTCGACGTCGCCGTGACCGGCACACTGAGCAGGGGCGCACTGGAGCAGGTAGACATACTGGGTTCGCGTCGAACCCTGCAGCGGTTCGACGAGCGGCTACAGGGCGGCGGAATGAGTGGCCGCAATGTCTACTGGGCAGATCCGGTCACGGGCTTCATCTGGAAAAGCCAACAACATCTGGCACCCGGCCGCGTCGCAGAACTGACCCAGCTCAAACCCTATCGCACGGCCAAGGATTGAGCCATGACGTTCAGATTTCTCAACCCGGCAATCCTTGCCGCGCTGCTTGCTGCCAGTGGCGTCCAGGCCGCGCAGATACATATTGAAGGTGCCGTCGAAGCAGCCGGGGAGTACGAGCTGAGCGCTGGCGCCCGTCTGGCCGATGGGCTACTGCTAGCCCGCCCAAACACCGACGCCTACCTACTGGGGACAAGCCTCGAACGCCCACATGCCCTGCAGGCCCAAGTGCGGCTGCGCGCGGGGCTGCAGTATGGCGTCGGGCAGCTGGCAGAGTCTGCCGACGCACAGGTAGTGACGCTAGCGCAGGCATTGCAGACCTGGCTGGAGACACATCCGGCCACCGGCCGGACGCCCATCGCCGGACCCGCACGACTGATCCAGGTCCAGCCCGCGAACAACCCGATACTAGCCACAGGCGATAGGCTGCGGTTCCCACTGCAGCCACGCACGATCACCGTCATGGGCGCAGTGGAGCAGGAATGCGAGCTGCCGCACGTCCCGCAGCGCGATGCGCGCGACTATATGGGTGACTGTCATCCCAGTCCTCTTGCTGACCGCAACGATATTTACGTGATCCAACCCGACGGGCGAATCCAGCAGCTGGGTATCGGCCTGTGGAACCGCGCAGATCCCCAGGCCGTCGCGCCTGGAGGTACGGTCTTCGTGCCCGTACGTGCGTCCCTCATCAAGCATATCGACCCGCTGTTCAACAGCGATTTCGCCACGTTCATCGCCACCCAGCCCATCAACCCGTGATGACCCAGTCCTGCCTGCGCGCGCACCCGGTGCGCCCCGCCCGTTTCGCACTGAGCGCGCTCGCCTTGTCGCTGTCCTGCGCACTGCATGCACAGGAGGCACCGCCACCCACTGCCAACGAATGGGGCGGGATCGGCCTGTTGCAGACACCTACCGCGCGCATGGCAAGCGACGGAGACCTGAGCTTTACGGCGTCATACAACGCTCCGTACGCCCGCTATAACCTGACCATGCAGCCATTTCCATGGCTGGAGGCATCATTCCGCTACATTAATGTCAATAACTTACTGTACGGGCCCAGCGTTGCAGGCGATCAGCATTACAAGGACAAGTCGATCGACTTCAAACTGCGCCTGTGGCAGGAATCACGCCTGCTGCCGGAGCTGGCCTTTGGCGTGCGCGATCTGGGTGGCACTGGATTCTTTTCCAGCGAATACCTGGTTGCCAACAAGAATTTCGGTCCGATCGATGCGTCGATCGGACTTGCCACCGGCTACATTGGCAACCGCGGCGACTTCTCCAATCCACTCGGCGCTATCGATGATCGCTTCAAGAACCGCCGCTCCATTGCCAACAGTGACATCACCCAGTCCGGCAAGTTCGGCCTGAGCAACATGTTCAAGGGACCAGTTGGCGTTTTTGGCGGCATCACCTACCAGACGCCGATGGATGAGCTGCTGCTCAAAGTCGAATACGACGGCAACGACTACCGCCGCGAACCCCGCAACAACAACCTGCGCCAGCGCACGCCCGTCAACGTGGGCCTGGTCTATGTGCCAAACCGCAATGTAGAGCTGACTGCAGCCTGGGAGCGCGGCGACGCGGCGATGTTCTCGCTCACCCTGCGTGGCAACCCGGGCAATGCGCCTGCTGCACCGAAGCCGTTCGACCCGCCACCGCCGCGACTGCTGCCCGAGACGGCCGCCGTCGATCAGCGCGCATCAGTTGCCAACAGCGACGCTTCTGGTGCCGCACCTGGCACCAGCACCGATTGGGCAGCGATCAGCACCGAGCTGCAGCGCAATGCCGGCTTCCGTGTCGAACGCATTTCGCGCCGCGGCGACGAACTGTATGTCGACGGTTACCAGACCCGCTACCTGCATGCCGCCAAGGGCCTGGGACGCGCCACGCGCATTCTTGCCAACGCGACCGGCGATGACTACAACTGGTTCACCCTGCGTACCACCCGCGTGGGCATGCCGATTGCCGATCTGTCGATCAACCGCGAAGCGTTCGCGGGATACCTGGATGGCACCGTCAGCGAAGACATACTGCGGCGGAGCACGGAACTGCAGGCGCCCGACGCGCGCGCGCGCGAAACGCTTTACACACCCAAGCGCAACCCGTTCGGCGGCGGCTTCAACATCGGCTACCGGCAGAACCTTGGCGGCCCCGATGGCTTCATTCTGTACCAGGTCGCAGCCAACTATACGGGCAGCCTGTTCCTGCGCGACAACATCTGGCTGACCGGCACCATCAGTGCCGATGTCACCAACAACTACCACAAGTTCAAGTACAACGCCCCAAGCCGCCTGCCGCGTGTACGTACCGACATCCGCCAGTACCTGACCACCTCCGACATCATGCTGCCCAACCTGCAGGCCAACATCGCCGGGCGGCTGGCACCGGACTTGTATGGCATCGCCTACGCAGGCTACCTGGAGTGGATGTATGCTGGCGTCGGCGGCGAACTGCTGTATCGCCCAAGCGGCGAGCGCTGGGCGGTTGGCGCAAATCTCAACCGGGTGCAACAGCGCGACTATGACCAGCACTGGGGCCTTCGTGACTACCGCGTCACCACCGGCCACGCCACGTTCTATTACGCCCTCGACGCCCGTGAACGCATCATCGGCTCGCTATCGGTCGGCCAGTATCTGGCCGGCGACAAGGGCGCCACTCTGGACCTGGCCCGCGTATTCGACAACGGCGTGACAATGGGCGCGTATGCGACCAAGACCAATGTCTCGGCGCGCGACTTCGGTGAAGGCAGCTTCGACAAGGGTATCTACTTCAGCATTCCGCTCGATGGATTCCTGCCACGCTCCACGCGTGGCCGTGCGGCCTTCAATTGGAACCCACTGATCCGCGATGGTGGCGCCATGCTCGGCCGCAAGTACGGCCTGTACGGCATGACCGGTGATCGCGACGAGCGCTTCTTCTACGACAATCTGCGTAACGTCGGGGAATGACAAAAGCCGGGAGCCTGACGGCTCCCGGCCATTCGTCTGCAGCGCAACTTCAAAGAGCTTGTGCAATCAGAGGTAACGCACCCAGCTCTTCACCCCCTCATCCATCAGCGTGTAGACGTGCTCGAATGCAGCACGTTGCTGGCGATAGGGATCGGGAATCTCGCGATCGGACTGCCACTTGCCCAGCAGGAAGGTCTTGCCCGACGCCTCCGGCGCGATTTCGATGATGCGATGGACATGCTTGCGCTCCATCACCAGCACCAGATCCGAAGCTGCCAGGATGCCGCGGTCGATCTGCCGCGCACGATGACTGCTGCCATCCAGGCCATGCTCGGTCAACAGCGCCTGCGCGGTGGCATCCACACCATGATTGACCAGGGCCCCCAGCCCGGCCGAGGACACCGTGATGCCCCTGCCGCTCACAGCCTCACGCAGCATCACTTCCGCCGACGGACTACGGCAGATGTTGCCGACACACACAACCAGAATATTCTTGAACACGGACAACGGTTTCCATCAATTCTTCAATACATGGCACGCAACACCTGGCCGCCCCTACAGACCAGGCACTTCCATCCGAGCGTGCCGCCACATGCCGGCAGCAGCCTCGCCTAGTATGCCGATTTCTGGCCCAGCACTTTGAAGGCCGTCATCAAAATGATCCGTACGTCCAGCGTCGGACTCCAGCGCCGGATGTAATCAATGTCGTACTGGACCCGCTTCTTCATCGAGCGCAACTCCGGTGTCTCACCACGCAATCCGTGGACCTGCGCCCAGCCGGTAATCCCCGGCTTCACATAGTGGCGATGCATGTAGCGCTCGATCACACGCTCGTAGTGATTGTTATGCTGAATCGCGTGCGGTCGCGGCCCAACCACAGACATGTTACCGCCCAGCACATTGAAGAACTGTGGCAGCTCATCCAGGCTGCTGCGACGCAGGAACGCACCGAACCGGGTCACTCGCGGATCACCGCGCGTCGCCTGGGTGATCTGCCCGGAGCCCTCTGCATGTACGCGCATGGAGCGGAACTTGAGCATCCAGAATTCCTTTCCGCCCAGTCCATGGCGCTTCTGGCGGAACAGCACCGGCCCCGGAGAACTCAGCTTCACACCAATGGCCAACACGGCAAACAAAGGCGCCAGCAGGATTACTGCCACGCCTGCAACCATGATGTCCTCGACGCGCTTGAACAAGCGGAATCGATGATCAACCAAGCCTTGGCGTACACCGATCATCGGCACATCACCCACCTGGTGGACACCAGGGTTCAGCGCCCCAAGGCCCGTGGTATCAGGAATCAGACGCACAGGCACCGGAAAACGCTCGATCTGCTTGAGCATGTCCTTGATGGCGCCAGCATGCCCCATCGGCAGAGACACCCATACCTGATCGAATTCGCCGCGGTGCTGATCCATGTACTGCGGGACGTCTTCCAGTCGCCCCAGCCTGCACGGCGCGTCCCCACCACGGCGGGTGGCGATATCGCCCGCACTGGCAAAGTAGCCGATGACGTCCTTGCCAAGCTCTGGCTTCCCGCGCAGCAGGCGATGCAACCTCAAAGCGGGAGCCCTTAGCCCAACCAGCAAGATGCGCTCGTGGTCCATTCCGCGCGAGCGCAGGCCATGCAACTGCACTCTCAGCAATACGCGCAGCGCCGCCATCGATGCCAGACCAAAGGCGTACCAGCCAATCAGCCATGTCGAGGGCACCACGTCGGCAAGCCCGACCAGCACGACGTAGAGCGAAAACAGCGCAAAGGTGGCAGACCACGCCAGCAACAGCAGCCAGAGGTCAGCGAGCAGCCCCCGCATGCGCCAGTTCCGATACAGCGGCGCCACGGAGAAACACACGATGGCGCTGAGAATCACCGCGCCAAACACGATTCGCTGGGAGGAGTCCGGCGCAGCTGCTCCATACAACACGATATGGGAAAGCACTGCCATGCCTGGCAGTAGCAACATGTCGCCCAGGCGTAGCCCCAACTCCAGGGCAGCCCGGGCTTCGACGCGGCGGCGGCCAGCCCGGGCCCGCTCTGCGGAAAGGTCTTCTACTGATCCCTGTAGCAACGCACTTCTCCATTTTCGGCTCGACGGGACGCGGAATTGTCTGCGTCCACGTGCGCGGACTCCCCAGCCAGCACGGAATCGTCGAGGTTGTGTCAATCAAATGTGGAGGAATTGTGGATGAAGTCTGGGCCAAAAGATAGGAATTCCGACTGGGCACAGGCTCGGAGGAATGCCATGAAATCACCCCATCCAATTGAAAATATTGACAATTTCCAATGTGTCAATTTGCATCAACATGCGTCATTTAGCGTCAATAAATGAACGTCATTGCGCACTTCATGTCGGTTCACTGGCGCTCCACCCACCCCGCACCGCACCAAAGCCCAACCACCACCCTCTGCTACCATCGGCGGTTCTGTTCATCGCGTCCCCCACCTGCCCGCGATGGCGCCAAACAACGTAACGAAACACAGGAGTCTGCATGTCTTCCGAGCTGCTCAAGTCCCTTGGCCTGGACGCGATCAACGCTGGCACGTACCTGGGCAACGGGGAGTGGTCGAGCGCGACCAGCGGTGAGCTGATCACCCCGGTCAACCCGACCACCGGCGAGCCGATCGCGCAGGTCCGCGCGACCACCGAGGCCGAGTACGAGACCGTCGTCGCCCGTGCGCAGGAAGCCTTCAAGGTCTGGCGCACCACGCCTGCCCCGCGCCGCGGTGAGGCCGTGCGCCTGTGCGGCGAAGCGCTGCGCAAGCACAAGGATGCGCTGGGTTCGCTGGTCGCCCTGGAAATGGGCAAGAGCAAGCCGGAAGGCGATGGCGAAGTGCAGGAGATGATCGACATCGCCGATTTCGCCGTGGGCCAGAGCCGCATGCTGTACGGCTACACCATGCATTCCGAGCGCCCCGGCCACCGCATGTACGAGCAGTACCACCCGCTGGGCCTGGTCGGCATCATCTCGGCCTTCAACTTCCCGGTGGCGGTCTGGAGCTGGAACTCGTTCCTGGCGGCCATCTGTGGCGACGTGTGCATCTGGAAGCCGTCCAACAAAACGCCGCTGACCGCCATCGCCTCGCTGAAGATCTGCAACGACGCCCTGCGCGAAGCCGGTTTCCCGGACATCTTCTTCCTGATCAACGATGCCGGCACCGCGCTGTCGGAGAAGATGGTCGATGACCGTCGCGTGCCGCTGATCAGCTTCACCGGCTCGACCCAGGTCGGCCGCACCGTCAACGAAAAGGTCGCGCGCCGCCTGGGCCGCTGCCTGCTGGAGCTGGGCGGCAACAACGCCATCATCCTGGACGAAACCGCCGACCTGAAGCTGGCCGTGCCGGGCATCGTGTTCGGCGCCGTCGGTACCGCCGGCCAGCGCTGCACCACGACCCGCCGCCTGATCGTGCACCGCTCGATCTACGCCGACGTGCTGGCCACCCTGGTCAAGGCCTACAAGCAGGTGGAAGGCAAGATCGGCGACCCGACCGATGCCGCCAACCTGATGGGCCCGCTGAACAGCGACGGCGCCGTGCAGCAGTTCCTCGATGCCATCGCCCAGGCCAAGGCGGCCGGCGGCACCATCGAGACCGGTGGCACCCGCATCGACCGCGCCGGCAACTTCGTGCTGCCGGCGATCGTCTCCGGCCTGAAGAACAGCGACGCCGTGGTCCAGCACGAGACCTTCGCGCCGATCCTGTACGTGATGCCGTACGACACCCTCGACGAAGCCATCGACATGCAGAACGGCGTGCCGCAGGGCCTGTCGTCCTCGATCTTCACCCAGAACCTGAAGACCGCCGAGAAGTTCCTGTCGGCCGCCGGCAGCGACTGCGGCATCGCCAACATCAACATCGGCACGTCCGGTGCGGAGATCGGCGGCGCCTTCGGTGGCGAGAAGGACACCGGCGGTGGCCGCGAATCCGGTTCGGATGCGTGGAAGGTCTACATGCGCCGCCAGACCAATACCATCAACTATTCGGATTCGCTGCCGCTGGCACAGGGCATCAAGTTCGACCTGTAACGCTTTCTGTAGTGCCGGGCCATGCTCGGCAGGATGTGCAATGAACACCGCAGGAAATGCAGCCGAGCATGGCTCGGCGCTACAGGGTGGCAAGCCGGTGATTGATTTCACCGGCCGCCGCGTGCTCATCGCCGGTGGCAGCAAGGGCATTGGCCGTGAGATGGCGCTGGCATTTGCCGGCGCCGGTGCGCGGGTCTCGGTCTGCGCCCGCGGCCAGGCCGGCCTGGATGCCCTGCGTGCCGATGCAAAGGTACAGAGCGTCGAGTTGCACACGTTTCCTGCCGATCTGGGCGAGGCCAACCAGATCCAGGCCTGGCTGCAGGCTGCCGCCGATACACTCGGCGGCATCGATGTGCTGGTCAACAACGCCACCGGCTATGGCATGGCCGATGACGAGGACGGCTGGGCCGCCAGCCTGCAGATCGACCTGATGGCGGCGGTACGGGCCTCGCGCCTGGCACTGCCGTGGCTGCGCGCATCCAGCGATGCCTGCATCCTCAACCTGTCCTCGATCGCCGCCCAGCAGCCGCGTCCCGGTGGCGCGCCCTACGCTGCCGCCAAGGCCGCGCTGTCGCACTACACCACCTCGCAGGCACTGGCGCTGGCCAAGGACCGGATCCGGGTCAATGCCATCGCCCCGGGCTCGATCGAGTTCGATGAGGGCCTGTGGGATCGCCGCCGCACCGAAGATCCCGCGCTGTACCACGGCACCCTGGCGAAGATCCCGTTCGGCCGCTTCGGCCACCCGCGCGAGATTGCCGACGCCGCCCTGTTCCTGTGCTCGCCGCTGGCGCGCTGGATCACCGGCCATGTGCTCAACGTGGATGGCGGCCAGGTGTTGATGGGCTGATACCGGCACACCGGTCGCTGCCAACCTTGGTTGGCATGGCTTTCGTCGACCAAGGTCGACGCCTACCATGGCTGACATTCCGGTCGACGCCTGCCATCGCATCCGCCGGGCATGGGATTGCCCGGGCAGAGGCACTATCATGTGCACACTGCCAAGGAGGACCCCGATGAGCGTGGCACCCCGACAGACAAGCGCCCTGGCCGTGGTCAGCCTGGTCATGGGCATCGCCAGCTGGACCGTCCTGCCCTTCGTGGCCAGCATCGTGGCCATCATCACCGGCCACATGGCCCGCGCCGAGATCCGCCGCCGCCCGCATGAACTGGAAGGCGATGGCCTCGCCGTCACCGGCCTGGTGCTGGGCTGGGTGATGGTCGGCGCCGTGATCGCCGCCATCCTGGTCTTCATCCTGTTCTTCGGCGGCCTGGCCTGGCTCGCCGCGATGTCGAACTGATCATCATGACCACTTCCGACAGCACTGAACGCTTCAGCAGCCGCGTCGCCGACTACGTCCGCTACCGGCCCGATTACCCGCCCGCCCTGTTGGAGTGGCTGCATGGCCCGATGGGCGTCAGCCACGAGGCCGTGGTCGCCGACATCGGCGCCGGCACCGGTATTTCCAGTCGCCTGTTCCTGGCCAGCGGCCATCCAGTAGTCGCGGTTGAACCCAACGCCGCCATGCGGGGCGCGGCCGAGGAATGGCTGGCACCGCAGTACCCGCAGTTCCGTGCGGTGGACGGCCGCGCCGAGGCCACCACACTGGACGATGCCAGCATCGATCTGGTCAGCGTCGCGCAGGCCTTCCACTGGTTCGACACCGTGGCGGTGCGCGCCGAGTGGCAGCGCATCCTGCGCCCGGGTGGCCTGACACTGATCTACTGGAACTCGCGCCTGCTCGATGCCAGCCCGTTCCTGATCGGCTACGAGCAGCTGCTGCTGGACTACGGCACCGACTACACCGCCGTTGCCGAGCGCTACCAGGACGACGCCACCATGCAGGCTTGGTTCGGCCCCGGCCTGCGCGGCATGGTGGAGCTGCCGAACGTGCAATATCTGGATTTCGACGCCCTGCGCGGGCGCCTGCTGTCCTCCTCCTACGCACCCCAAGCCGGTCATCCGCGCCATGCGCCGATGATCGCCGCCCTGCAGGACCTGTTCGCCGCCCACGCGGTCGACGGCCAGGTTGCTTTTGAATATCGAACCCGAGCCTTCCTCGGCACGCTGGACTGAACCGACGCATGTATTCGCTTGCCCGCCCCTTCCTGTTCTCGCTCGACGCCGAGCGCGCCCACGGCCTCGGCCTGTCCGCACTGGACCTGGCCTATCGCACCGGCACCACGCCGCTGCTGGCCGCACGCATCGCGCCGATGCCGAGCACCGTGTTCGGGCTGACCTTCCCCAATCCGGTCGGCCTGGCCGCCGGCCTGGACAAGAATGGCGAGCACATCGATGCATTGTTCGCGCTGGGTTTCGGCTTCGTCGAGATCGGCACCATCACCCCGCGTCCGCAGGCCGGCAATCCGCAGCCGCGCCTGTTCCGCCTGCCGGCGCACAACGCAATCATCAACCGCATGGGCTTCAACAATGCGGGCGTGGACGCGCTGGTGCGCAACCTCGAACGCGCGCGCAACCGTCGCGGCCTGCTCGGCATCAACATCGGCAAGAACAAGGACACCCCCAACGAACAGGCGGTGGACGATTACATCGCCTGCCTGGACAAGGTGTATCCGCTGGCCGACTACATCACGGTCAACATCTCCTCGCCCAACACCGCCGGCCTGCGTGAGCTGCAGGAAGAAACCGCGCTGCGACAGCTGGTCAGCCAGTTGCGTGACCGCCAGGAAGCCCTGGCTGCGCAGCATGGTCGCCGCGTGCCGATGCTGGTGAAGGTGGCGCCGGACCTGAGCGAGCGCGACATCGATGCCGCCGCCCGCGTGCTCGGCGAGCTGCAGGTGGACGGCGTGATCGCCACCAACACCACCATCGACCACAGCAAGGTGGCAGGCGACCCGCTGGCCAACGAGGCCGGCGGCCTGTCCGGTGCGCCGGTGCTGGAGCAGTCCACGCTGGTGCTGCGCCGCCTGCGTTCGCGCCTGCCCGAATCGGTACCGCTGATCGGTGTCGGCGGCATCCTGTCCGGTGCCGATGCGGTGGCCAAGATGGCCGCCGGCGCGGCGCTGGTGCAGTGCTACAGCGGCCTGATCTTCCGTGGCCCGGCGCTGGTCTCCGAATGCGTGGAGGCGATCCGTCGCCGTCGCGAAGCACCGAGCCGCGGCGCGGTGGCCCCACTGTGAGCGCGCCCATGGATACCGTCGACGGCAACGCACCGCTGCGCTGGACGCTCACCCGCAATGCGCCGCTGCAGTCGCTGAACACCTTCCATGTGCAGGCCAGCGCCGCGCAGCTGCTGGAACTGCACGATGCCGCACTGCTGCCGGACGTGCTCGCGCTGCCCGAGGTGGCCAACGGCCCGCTGCTGGTGCTGGGCAGCGGCAGCAACGTACTGATCGCCGAGGACCTGCCTGGCACGGTACTGGTGTTCGGCAACCGTGACATCAGTTTCCTTGAACACCGCGCCGACCATGCGGTGATCCGCGCCGGTGCCGGCGTGCCCTGGCACGGGCTGGTGATGTGGTCCCTGCAGGAGGGCCTGTCCGGCCTGGAGAACCTGGCGCTGATTCCCGGCACCGCCGGTGCCGCGCCGATCCAGAACATCGGCGCCTACGGCGCGCAGGTCGGCGAATTCATCCAGGCCGTCGAGGCCTGGGACTGCCAGGAGCGGGCCTGGGTGCGGCTGGACAACGAACAGTGTGGCTTCGCCTACCGCGACAGCGTATTCAAGCAGCAGCCTGATCGCTACCTGATCACCGCCATCGAGCTCAAGCTGCCGCTGCTGCACGATCTGCGCATGGACTACGCCGGCATCCGCGAGGAACTGCAGGCGCAGGGCGTAGAATTGCCGAGCGCGGTGGACGTGGCCAACGCGGTGATCGCAATCCGCCGCCGCAAGCTGCCCGACCCGGATGTACTCGGCAACGCCGGCAGCTTCTTCAAGAACCCGATGCTGCCGCTGGAACAGGTCGACGTGCTGCTGCAGCACTTCCCCGAACTGCCGGTGTTCCCGTCCGACCAGGACGGCAAGCGCAAGGTCTCGGCGGCATGGATGATCGAGTCCTGCGGCTGGAAGGGCTTCCGCGAAGGTGATGCCGGCGTGGCGCCGAGCCACGCACTGGTGCTGGTCAACCACGGCAACGCCACCGGTGCTGAACTGCTGGCGCTGGCGCGACGTATTTCCGCTTCGGTGCTGGAGAAGTTCGGCGTACCGATCGAACCGGAGCCCCGCCTGCTCGGCGCACAGTGGTGAACAGCCCCGCCCTCTCCCCCAGCGCCACCCCGATGCGGGCGGCGCTGCTGATGCTCGGCAGCACCATGGCATTTGGCCTGATGGCGGTGGCCATCCGCTATGCCACGCGCTACGTGCCGACTCAGGAAGTGGCGTTCTTCCGCAATGCCTTCGGCCTGCTCGCGTTGCTGCCGATGCTGCTGCGCCCCGGCCACGCGCCGCTGAAGACCCAGCAGCTGCCACGCTATTTCGTGCGCAGTGCGATCGGCCTGGGCTCGATGCTGTGCGCGTTCTGGGCACTGGGCCACCTGCCGTTGGCGCAGGCGGTTTCGCTGTCGTACTCCACGCCGTTGTTCGTCACCATCGCTGCCGTGCTGTGGCTGGGCGAGACCGTGCGCGTACGGCGCTGGGCTGCAGTGGTGGTCGGCTTCATCGGCGTGCTGGTGATCGTGCGCCCCGGTACCGCCGGCTTCACCGCGGGCAGCCTGGTAGCGGTGGCTGCCGCCGTGCTCAGCTCGCTGGTGGCGATCCAGATCAAGCAGCTGACCCGTATCGACAGCGCCGATACCGTGGTGCTCTATACCTACGTGTTCTGGGTGCCGCTGTCGCTGCTGCCTGCCCTGTTCGTCTGGGTCTGGCCCACCGGCGTGGCGTGGCTGTGGCTGTTGGCCACCGGCGTGCTCGGCACGGTCGGCCAGCTGCTGTGGACGCGGGCGCTGCGCCTGGGCGAAGTCTCGGCGCTGACCCCGATCAGCTTCCTGCAGCTGCCGCTGGTGACGCTGTGCGGCTGGCTGCTGTTCAACGAAACGGTGGACCGCTGGACGATCATCGGCGCCGGCATCATCCTCGCCGCGAACGCGTACATCGCCCACCGCGAAGCCGTACTGTCGCGGCGTGCCGCAAGTGCAGCGGCCTCGGCAGCGGCCAAGCCCGCCGAGTAGATCCGCGCCACGCGTGGATGACGCTGCACCCCTCTGTAGAGCCGAGCCTACGCTCGGCTGCTCTTCGCGCCTCCACCGTTGACTGAGCGCGCAGGGTTCATCCACGCATGGCGTGGATCTACAGCGCGCGATACACCCGCTCCGCCGCATCGAACACATTGCCCGGTGCGAACTGCTCGCCCAGGTAGTGCAGCGACTGCCTGCGCAGTTGCGGCGAACGCTCCTCCCCATCGCTGCCCAGCAGCACCTGCTGGAACTCGATCAGGTCCTGCAGAACGCGCCAATGCCGGTACCAGGCGATCCAGCGCGGGTCGCCGCGGTCGCTGCCGTAGCCGTCCTCGAAGCCCAGCGGATTCTCGCGCCCCCAGCGCCCGCCAACAGCCGCACCGATGAACATCAGGTCGCGCTCGCGCGGTGCCAGCGACAGGCCATCCCAGTCAATCAGGTGCAGGCCCCCGTCATTGCCCATCAGCAGGTTGCCGGCATGCAGATCGGTGTGGCACAGATGCAGCTCTACCGGCACGTCCTGCAATGCCGCGAGCAGCTCCCGTGCCTGCGCATGCAGCGCCGCGATGCGCGCATGCTGCCGGTCCCATACCGAAACGAAGGCGCGGCCCAGCCCGTCCTTCGCGGCCGCCAGGCCCTCGCCAGCCAGCCATTGCCCAACGGTTTCCAGCGCCGCGGTTTCCAACCGTACGATCGGCAGCGCCTGCTGCAGGTCCGCTGGCAGCTGCGCGCCGTGCAGGCGCCGTAGCACCTCCCCCAGCCGTTTCCACTGCGTGCGGCTCAACGCCGCCTCGAACCCGGACTGGCCTTCCACATAAGGGAACAGGGTGAACTGCAATCCCCAACGCTGCACCGACGCACCACCGGTCAATGCCGGCCACGGCGCGACGATCTCATCGATACCCAGCGTGCCGCGCATCCAATGCAGGCTGTCCCACACTGCGGGGTCAACCTGGTAGGTGCGGCATTTCAACCACCACTGCCCGTGCCGCGCATCGACGCGATACACGCTGGCATTGGCGTCGGCACCCACCGGGCGTGGCACCACGGCGGTAGGGGTGATGCCATAGGATTGTTGCAGGACTTCGCCGAGATGCTGCGCCGAAGCGAATGACATGGATGCAAGCGGAAAGTGTTACCTGCCGCCACTATCGCAGATGCACTCGCCACGACACAGACATGTCCGTCACAACATCGCCTCGGCACGAGCAGAGAACTAGCCTGCGATGCGCCGCATCACCGCCTCCAGCGGGCCGCGCGCGAACTGCCACGACCACAGCCATGCCGCACCCGTCGCCAGCATCAGGAACAGCAGTGCCCACAGCAGCACCGACGCCAGCGATGCACTGCCATCGAGCAGGCCCAAGCTTTCCAGCGTGCCCATGCCCAGCAGGATGTGGCCGACGTACAGGGTCAGGGTCATGCGCCCGGCCGCGGTGAACGGCTCCGGCCAGTCCCCCTGTCGCACGCGCGTCAGCCACAGGCAGGCGGCAATGACACTGCACGCCGCGCCGGCACCCGTGAGTACGTAGGCCGGCCCCGGTGGCATCGGCTGCGTTCCCAGCCACGCCTGCCAGGGCGTTCCCTGCGCAAGCTGCTGAACGCCATGTCCAGCCGCGATCAGCAGCAGGCCCAGCACCAGCAGCGCGCGCTGGACCCGCGGCTGCGACAGTTGCAGGCGTGCCAGCAGCATCCCCAGCAGGAAGAAGCACAGCCACGGCAGCAGCGGATGGAAGCCGTTGAACAGCAGGTTGCGGGCCGCGCCCGGCCATTGCCACAGACCGGTGTATTCCAGCGCCTGCCAGTTCCATCCCTGGCTGTAGTCCCAGTGCAGCAACGCCCAGAACGAACAGGCCGCCAGGCCCACGATGCTGGCCAGCAACACCTGCGGCGAGGCACGCAGCCACAGCACGGCCAACGCGAAATACACCGCGTAGTAGTGCAGGATATCGGCTGGGAACAGGGTCAGGTTGAGTAGGCCCAGCACCATCAGGAACAGTGCGCGCCGCCAGGTCTGCACACTGGCCGGCCACCACCCCTGCCGCTGCGTGGCCAGCACCAGGCCAAGGCCGGCCAGCGTGACGAAGGTCGCCGAGGCCTTGCCTTCCAGCAGATGGAAGAACCCTGCCAGCCAACCCTCACCCTCTGCGGGCACGGCCATCGCCAGGCGGAAGTTGACCAGCACCATGCCGGCCAGCGCCAGATAGCGCGCCAGGTCCAGCCCGTGCAACCGCCGATCAACAGCGCTCATGCGCGTGCCCCGAGCAGCAGCGCGAGCAGGCCAAGATCCAGCGAAGCCTCATCGGTGCCACCGGCTTCGCCCAGCCCCCGACGCAGCGCGTCGCTTTCGATGGCATCCAGCAGCACCTGCGCCTGTAGCGCCGCTGCCAGCACGGGACGCCGCCGCTCGCGCTGCGCCACCTGCTGCAGGGCTTCGGCCAGCGTCATCTGCAATTGCCTGCGATTGGCCGCAAATGCCTCGGCCACGGCCGGATTGCGTGCGCTCTCGGCCAGCACTTCGACGGCAAGCGTCGCCCATTCCGGCTGGCGGCACAGTGCGTGGAAGTCCTGAAGGAAAACCAGTACCTGTGCACGCTCGCCATCGGACGCGGCCAGTCGCTGCAGCAACGGTGCCAGTTCTTCGCTCTCAGCCACCGCCACTGCAAGGATGATCGCTTCCTTGCCCGGGAAGTGGTTGTAGAGATTGCCCAGGCTGACACCGGCCGCCTGCGCGATGTCACGCATGCTGGTCTGGTGGAATCCCCTTGCGACGAAGCACTGCAGTGCCGCCTGCAGGATCAGGGTCACGCGCTGCTCATTGCGGTCGATTCTGCTCATGCTACAAATAATGAACGAACGTTCGTCCATTTTGAAGAGGGTAACCCGGCCACCACCGGGCTTCGTTCAGGCAGCCTTGACCTCAACCGCTGTTGAGGCCCGATGCTGCCCGCCCCGCCCAACGCTCAACCCGGAGTTGCTGCATGCCACGGATGATCTCCACCCTGCTCGACAGCCGCGTGCTGTGGTTCCTCGCCCGACTGCTGCTGGCCGTGGTGTTCCTGTCCTCGGGTCTGGCCAAGCTGCTGGCGTGGGACAACAGCGTGGCCGAAATGCAGGCGGCCGGGCTGCAACCGCCCGCGCTGTTCAACATCGCCAGCGCCGTGGTGCTGCTGGGTGGCTCACTGTGCCTGCTGCTCGATCGCCTGCTATGGCTGGGCAGCGGCGCGCTGGCGGTGTTCATGCTGCTGACCATCGTCATCGTGCATACCTTCTGGACCAAGCACGGCGCGGAACAGCAGCTGGCGATGTTCTTCGCGCTGGAACACCTGAGCGTGGTCGGTGGCCTGATCTGCGCGGCCATCGCCAGCCATGCGCGGGCTCAGAAGAACTCGTCGAGCAACCGGTAGAACGCCAGCCGGCGCTCATCAGCCACCACGCCATAGCGCTGGAACAGCGGCGCGACCCATCGCGTGTCGCCGAAGTTGTGGACCAGGCTGCGCGCGGCCAGCGCCAGGTCCTGGTAGCGGTCGGCCACGCCCAGCCGCCCACAGTCGATGAAACCACTGAAACGCCCCTCGACCGCCATCAAGTTCGGCAGGCACGCATCGCCATGGCTGACCACCAGATCTTCATGATCGGGCCGGGTGCTGCACAGTTCGGCGAAGACCTGCTGTGCGCTCTGCCCCAGGCGCTCGTCATCGAAGTCATCGGCGTCGACCAGACCCGCCTCGACGCGGGCGTCGGCGGCCTGCAAGCGCGAGGCCAATCGCTGGTCGAACGGACAGGCTGCCACCGGCAACACATGCAGCCTGCGCAGCGCGTCAGCCAGCAGTTCCACCAACTGCTGCGGCGCAAGTTCCGGCGACGAGGCCAGGTCGCGGCCGGGCAGCGCGCTCATCAGCAACCAGCGCCGGCCCGCTTCTTCGGCGGTGGCAATCACCGTTGGCGCCGGCAGTCCCTGTGCCTGCAGCCAGCGCAGGCGCGTGATCTCATCGCCCAGCTCACTGAAGGCGTCGATCACTTCCGACTTCAGGAAGGCGTCAGCCTGCCCGGGACGATGCACTCGCGCGACATCCGCACGAGACACGCCGATCGACTGCCGCTCGATGCGCGCATCGGCCAACGCTTCCTGCCACGCCCGCGGCAGCGGCAGGCCATCAGTGAAGGGATCGGGTGCTCCCATGTCGGGATGCTCCTGTTGCTGGGGACCCTACGGATTCTCGCCGATCCCGAAGCACACCGCCCAGCAGAGCGCGCAATGGAAGGAAGCAACATGAAATTGATGGTCATCGGCGCCAGCAGGGGCCTGGGTCGGGCGTTCGTGGAAGGCCTGTGCAGTGCGGGCGACACCGTCATCGGTGTTTCGCGCAGCCGTCCACGCGACCTTGAATGCCCCGAGGGTGTCACCCTGCAGTGGATCGAAGCCGATCTGTCCAAACCCACCCTGGCTGCCAATCACATCGCAGCGCAGGCACCGGCCGATCTGGATGTGCTGATCCACAACCTGGGCATCTGGGAAGAGACCGCCTTCAGCGACGAGTACGCCTTCCTCGACGAGAGCGATGCCGCGCTTACTCAACTGGTCGACGTCAACATCACCGCCACCCTGGTGCTGCTGCAGCGCTTGCTGCCGCGGGTGCTCGGGGCGCCACGCCCGCAGCTGGTGCTGACCGGCTCGACCTCGGCGCTGCCGCGCAGTGGCCGCCCGGAAGTGGCGTTCGGCGCATCCAAGTTCGCACTCAACGGCATCGCAGATGCACTGCGCGAGGGTTTCCGCGATCGCCGCCTGGCGGTGACCAGCCTGCAGCTGGGCTACCTCAACACCGACGATGCACTGTCGGTGCCGGCTGCAGAGGCCGCAGCGCGCGGCGACGGCGAGCTGGTGCCGGTGCACGACGTCGTTGCAATGGTGCGCGCGTCGCTGCAGTTGTCACCGTCCGGCTTCGTACGCGAACTGGTGCTGCCGGCCATCGCCGACCCGCGCTACTGACTGCAGAGGCCTCGGCCCGGGGCCCTTGGTGGCCGCTCGGGCGCCTGTGGTTTACCCTGCTCCCCACTGGCCGTCAGTCACAGGCGGGAACCTGCTATGGATGCGCTTTCACGGGTCTCGGCCCAGGTCCTGGACAGCGCCCTGCCCAGCCTGCCGCTGTACCTGCTGCAGGCCACGGCGGTGATCGGCATGATCGGCGTGCTGCTGATCGCCACCCGTCGCGCTGGCCATGCCATTGAAGGCCGCCGCCTGTACGTGGGCGTGGCGCTGGGCCTGATCTACCTGTTCAACGCCTGGTTCGTGGCCCGCTACACCCAGGGCGTGGTCAAGCTGCACCTCGGCTTCGACATCCTGCTGGTCAGCGGACTGCTCGGCGGCTGGCGCGGTGGCCTGGCCTGCCTGGGCGCCAGCCTGCTGGCCCGCTACCAGTTCGTCGGCACCCTATACTTCCTGCCAGCCGGCCTCGAGGCCACGCTGCAGATGCTGGCCGGTGTCTGGCTGCGCAGGCGCCTGCACCCGCGCATGCTCAATGAACTCTCGCTGCGCATGATCCTGCAGGCCTGGGGCGTGCGTATCGTCGTCACTGCGTTGGGCCTGGCACTGGGCGTCGCAATCATCGGCGCCCATCAGCTGCCCGTGGAGGAGTTGGCAATCCAGCGCCTGCTGGCACTGCCGCTGTCACTGCTGATGCTGGGCGCAGTGTTCGCACTGGTCTACAACGATGCGCAGATCGATGCACAGCGCCAGCGCGAACACGCCTGGCTGCGCATCGATCCGATCAGTGGCCTGCCCAACATGCGTGCGCTCGGCGAACGCCTGCAGCATTACTGGCGCGACAACGACGGCATCGGCAAGGCCTGCCTTATCGTGGCCGAGATGGGCAACCTGCGCGACCTGCGCCTGCGCTACGGTCCGCTGCAGGACAACGGCCTGTGGCAGCGCGACAGCACCGAAGAGGTGCATCGGCTGCTGCCCTCGCTGCCGGCCTGCCAGCTGGAGATCTACCAGTTCGGCGATGCCGCGCTGGCGATCCTGGTGCGCGACCTGACCTTGTCCGAACTGCGCACGCAACCGCAGATCACCGAGCTGGCCAGCAACCTGGCCGATCAGGTCGGCCGCGATTGGCCCGGCTTCCGGCCGCTGTTCCGCTGCGCGGTAGTCGAACTGAAGCCACCGGCCGCGGCAGACGATGGCCACCTGCCCTTCCGGGCAATCACCGTGGCGCTGAGTGCGATCGAATCCGGCGTCGTGTTCTTCGACGACCCGATCCAGCGCGACAGCGAGATCGACGCCCTGATTGAAGTCGCCCTTGATCGCTGGCTGCAGCAGGGCGACGCCCCGCTGTGCTACCAGCCCAAGCATCGCCTGCAGGATCGCCAGCTGGTCGGCGCCGAAGCACTGCTGCGCATGCGCGACGGCGAGGGTCGGCTGATCGCGCCGATGCGGGTGATCTCGCTGCTGCGCCGGCAGGGGCGGCTGGCTGAACTGGAATGGGCCACGCTGCAGTCGGCCATCCACTTCCTGCAGCAGTGCCGACGCGATGGCACGCAGCTGAAAATCGCCGTGAATGTTTCGGCCGAGTCACTGCGCCTGCCCGGCTTCGGCCTGCGCCTGCAGGAACTGCTGCAGCTGCACGATGTGCCCGGCGTGATGCTGCGCCTGGAGATCGTCGAATGGACCGAGATCGTCGAGCGCGACGTGGTCGATGCCAACATCGCACAGCTGCTGGCGGCGGAGGTCACGTTGTCACTGGATGATTTCGGCGCTGGCTATTCAACCCTGATCCTGCTCTCGCAGCTGGCCATCGCCGAGGTCAAGATCGAGCAGGCCCTGATCGCCACCCTGTCCGACGCCAAGTCGCAGTCGATCGTGCGCTTCATCGTCGAAGTCGCGCACCGCTGCGGTGCAATCGTGGTGGCCGAAGGTACCGAGACCCTGGCGCAGGAACAGCAACTGCGCGCACTGGGTGTGGATGTCGGCCAGGGCTATCTGTACTCGGCGGCGCTGCCGGCCGACGAGTTCCGCCGCTTCGCTGCCGGCTAGGCCGCGTAGAAACCCAGGAACATCGCCACCGCCGATTCGGCCACGCGTGCACGCTCCTGTGCGTTCAACGGCGCCTGCCCCATCGTCACCTGTGGCCAGAACGCAAAGCTCTTCACCAGCCCGTGCAGCTGGTGGCCAGCAAATTCCGGATCGACCTCGCGCAGCCGGCCATCAGCGATGGCCGCGCGGATCCAGGCACTCTCGCCGCTTTCCTTTTCGCCCATGCGGCAGACGATGGCCTGCGCGCGCTCCGGTGAGTGGATGATCTCGGCCATCGCCACCCGCGCCAGGTCAATGAAGTTGGCATCGCTGAGCAGTTCCAGCTTCTGGCCCAGCAACTGCAGCAGCTGCGCCTGCAGCGGCTGGTCGGTGCGGTACGGTAACGCGTCGCTGGCCACGCTGCGTTCCCAGAGCTCCTCCAGGATCATCGAGAACAACGCTTCCTTGCTGGGAAAGTGGTTGTAGACGGTGCGCTTGGAGACCCCGGCCGCCTCGGCGATGCGGTCCATGCTGGTGGCCTCGTAGCCCGAGGCACGGAACTCCTCCACCGCCGCGCGCACGATGGCATCGCGTTTACGGTCGGTCAGGCGTTGCGGGGCACGGGGCATGGCAGAAACCGGATAACTGAACGGATGCGCACATTTTACACCGGACAGTGTACTTTTGAAAAACACGAAACTACACTGTGCAGTGTACCCAGCGGACGTCACCCATGAAGCGCCTGCTCCTTGTCCTTTTGCTTGGAATCCTCGCCGTGACCGCCTACACCTTCTGCAAATCCTGGTCCCTCCCCGACTTCCCCGATTCACCGCAGTACCGCGACGGCAAGTTCCACAATGCCCTGCCCCGTCCGGCGATGGGCCTGCGCGACGGTGCGGAGATCTGGTGGACGTTCCTCTTCAACAAACCCAAGGGCACCGTCCCTGCGCACCCGATTCCGGTGCTGCCGCTGGACCGCGCCACCCTCGACGCCGCGCCGGACCGCAGCCTGTTCCGGCTTGGGCACTCCACGATCCTGCTGAAGCTGCGCGGCCAGTACTGGCTGACCGACCCGGTCTTCTCCGAGCGCGCCTCGCCGGTGCAGTGGATGGGCCCGGCCCGCTTCCACGCACCGCCGATCAGCATCGAAGAGCTGCCGCCGATCGCTGGCGTGATCCTCTCGCACAACCACTACGACCACCTGGACCATGCCGCCGTGATGCAGCTGGCAGGCAAGACCGCGCGCTTCATCGCCCCGCTCGGCGTCGGCGACCAGCTGATTGCCTGGGGTGTGGACGCCAGCAAGGTCGAACAGCTGGACTGGTGGCAATCGACCGAGGCCAGCGGCCTGCGCCTGACCGCCACCCCGGGCCAGCACTTCTCCGGCCGCGGCCTGGGCGATAGCGACCGCAGCCTGTGGGCGTCGTGGGTGATCCAGGACGACGACTTCCGCATCTTCTTCAGCGGCGACACCGGCTACTTCGACGGCTTCAAGGCCATCGGCGAGAAGTATGGTCCGTTCGATCTGACCATGATCGAGACCGGCGCCTATGATCCGCGCTGGGCGTTCGTGCACATGCAGCCGGAACAGACGCTGCAGGCGCACCTGGACCTGCGCGGCAAGTGGCTGCTGCCGATCCACAACGGCACCTTCGACCTGGCCCTGCACGAGTGGCAGCAGCCGTTCGAGCGCATCACCGCATTGGCGGCCGCGAAGAACGTGCCGGTGGCTACGCCGATGATGGGCGAAGCGCTGGACATGCAGGCGCCGCAGGCGGGTACGCGCTGGTGGGAGACGGTGGAGCTGTAGCGTGCGGTGCGCTTGACCTACCGGAAACCATGTAGAGCCGAGCCATGCTCGGCTGCGTCAACCACAGAAGCGGCCTGCGACGCTGCAGTGCGTCATGTAACCGATTACATCCCTTGCTAGCGTAGCGCTCGCCCGACACCGGCCGAACCTGCGAGGCTGTACGTAATGACATTGCGCGCCGAACGCTCCAAGGTCTCCCGCTCAGCCATTCCATGGCGAGCTGCCGCCACCCTGCTGTTGGCCGCCCTCGCCGCTGCCGCACAGGCACAGCCCCTTCCCCCGCGCAGCCAATGGCAGGCCAGCAGTTCCTCGCAGCAGGTGCCAGCGATGGCGATCAGCCACCTGATCGACGGCGACCCGAAGACCGTCACCGGCGGCGCCTTCAGCCCCGGCCACTGGTTCCAGATCGATCTGGGCACGCCCACCCGGCTGGCTGGCGCACGACTCACCTGGGATGTCTCCAACCCGGAAGGCTATTCACTGCAGACCTCAATGGATGGTACGCAGTGGCAGACCGCGTACACGATGGCCGATTCACTGGGCGATGTGGAAACGCTGTACTTCGCGCCGCGGCAGGCGCGCTATCTACGACTGGCCAGTCCGCAGCGCACCTCCGACTGGGGTGTGTCGATCTTCGAAATGGAGCCGCTGGACAGCACGCTCAGCGCACGCATCGCCGATGTCGATGCAACACAGGCAGCCGCGCTCTGGCAAGGCGGCGGCACCATTGCGGTTCCGACCGGAAAAGGTGGATCCCATGCGCTCGAGATCACGCTGCCGCAGGCTCAATCCACGGCTGGCCTGGTGGTCGACTGGGCCGATGGCGCGCGCGGCGCTGCACGACTGCAGGCGCAGGATGCACAGGGCCGCTGGCAGGACCTCGCACACGATGCACAGGCGGCCAATCATCGGCAAAGCTGGCTGGCTGCTGACACGGCACAACCCCTGCGTGCGTTCCGGCTGAGCGTGGACGGCCCCGCACCGCAGGTCGCGCGACTGCGCCTGCTCGGGCCAAAGGCGGTAATGACGCCGATGAAGCGGTACCAGATCACCGCCAGCGGCGTGCAGCGTGCGTTGTTCCCGGCGTCGCTGCAGATGCAGCAGACCTTCTGGACCGCCGTCGGTGTGCACGCAGGACGACAGAAATCAATCTTCGACGAGTACGGCAATCTGGAAGCTTTCAAGGGCGCGCCGCTGGTGCAGCCGATCTGGCGTGGCGCTGACGGGCGTGCCGCGGGCGCGGCAGGACAGCCGATACAGCACGCGTTGCGGGATGGCTGGAAGCCGATGCCCTCCGCTACGTGGTCACCGCAGCCCGGCCTGGAGCTGCGCAGCGAGGTATTCGCCATCGAGCGCGACGGCCAGCCGGTAACGTTCTTGCGGCATCGCCTGCACAACACGGGCAGCGCCAGGATCGAAGGCACGCTCAGCCTGGTCGTGCGCCCGATGCAGATGAATCCGCCGTGGCAGAACGGCGGGCTGTCACCGATCCGCGATGTGACCATCGATGGGCAGGCGGTGCGCATCAATGGACGCACGCTGCTGCAGTCGCTCACGCCAGTGGCTGCGTCCGGCGCGGCGCCGTTCGGCAAGGATGGCGCAACGGAAATCACCGCGACCCTCGCTGCCGGCCAGCTGCCCTCCACGCAACAGACGCGCGACGACCAGGGTCTTGCCTCGGCTGCGTTGAACTACCGCGTATCACTGGCACCGGGGGCCAGCGATGCCATCGTGGTCGCGTTCCCGCTGGGTACTACCGCCGCCGATACCAAGGGCGCACTGCCCGAAGCGCCTGCGCTCGATCTAGCCACGCTGCCCCGCGATGCCAATGCGGCGTTCGATTCACTGGCCGCGCAGGCCTCCGCGGACTGGCAGGCACGGCTGGGCCAGGTCGGGCTGCGCCTGCCCGATCCCTCACTGGTCGACATGCTGCGTGCGCAGGCCGCCTACATGCTGATCAACCAGACCGGCCCGGCGATGCAGCCCGGCCCGCGCAACTACAACCGCTCCTTCATCCGCGACGGCATGGCCACCTCGGCGGTGCTGCTGCGCATGGGCGAGGCCAAGGTCGCGCGCGACTACCTGGGCTGGTACAGCGAACACGGCGTGCATGCCAACGGCCTGGTCTCGCCGATCCTCAACGACGATGGCAGCGTCAACACCGGTTTCGGTTCGGATATCGAGTACGACAGCCAGGGCCAGTACGTGGCGCTGGTGGCCGATGTCGCGCGCCTCGATGGCGGACCCGAATCGGTACGTGCCTATCTGCCGAAAGTGAAGGCAGCGCTGCGCTTCCTGCAGGAACTGCGCGAACGCACGCTGGCGCCCGGCTACAAGGCCGACCAGCCAGCGCCGGAGCGCTTCGCGGGCATTCTTGCGCCGTCGATCAGCCATGAGGGTTATCCGTCTCCCACTCACAGCTACTGGGACGACTATTGGGGCCTCAAAGGGTGGCACGACGGCGCGTGGCTGGCCGAGGCACTGGGCGACCGCGAGACTGCGATGTGGGCACGGGAACAGTACAAACTGCTTTACGACGCGCTGCATGCCTCGATCCGGGCGACGATGGCGTGGAAGGGCATCGACTTCATTCCCTCCTCGGCCGACCTGGGCGATGGCGATCCCACCGGCGTTTCGATCGCACTGGACCCGACCGGCGCACAGAGCGTGCTGCCCGCCAAGGCGCTGCGGACCACCTTCGCGCGCTATCTGGACGATGTGCGCAAGCGCAGTCAGCCTGGTGCGTTGTACGCGTACACACCGTACGAGATCCGCAATGTGCTGAGCTATGTGCACCTGGGCCAGCCGCAGGTGGCCGATGAGCTGCTGCAGGGACTGCTGCATGATCGGCGCCCGCTTGAGTGGCAGGTGCTGGCTGAGGTCGTGCACTCACGCCTGCGTTTTCCGCGTTACCTGGGCGACATGCCGCATACCTGGATTGGTGCCGAGTACGGCCGCACGCTGTTCGGCATGCTGATGCGCGAAGACGATGATGCCCTCTCACTGCTGCCGGGTACGCCGCCCTCGTGGGTGGCAGGCGATGGATTGGCGGTGGAGCGGTTGCCGACAGCGTATGGCGCGTTGCAGATGCAGGCGCGGCAACGCGACGGCGTGCTGACGGTGGCGCTTGGTGAGGGGCTGCGCGGCGGGACGGTGGTGAAGGTCTGGTGGCCGGCGCGGACGATGCCGAAGACCGTGCGTGTGGATGGGCGTAGCGTTTCCGACTTCGATGCCGAGGGTGTGCGGTTGTCGAAGCCGTTCCGGACACTGGAGGCGCGTTGGTAGAGTCGAGCCATGCTCGACTCATCGCGCATCGCGCGAACCGCAGCCGAGCATGGCTCGGCTCTACAAAAGGCAGACTCCGCGATTAGATCCACGCCATGGCTCGGCTCTACAAAGACGGAGGTAGCGCCGGGCCACGCCCGGCGTCATTGCAGCGTCGGCAACCCCGGCGGATTGGTCTGCGACTGCGGCACCGCTTCCTCGGCCACATTCCATCGCTTCAGCGCCTGCGCATAGGTGCCGCTGCCGATCTGGGTATTCAGCGCCTGCGTCACCGCGTCGGCCAGGCCGCTGCCCTTGCGCGTGGTCACCGAAATCGCCGCAGCGTTCGGCCAGCCGCCAGGGAACAGGCCCACACGCCGCACCTTGCCATCGCGTGCCGAATAAGCGCCGGTGGCATTGGGCTCGAACGAGACATCGGCGCGGCCGGTGATCACCGCCAAGCGGCCGACCACCGCGTCGTCGAAGTACTGGTACTCCACCGGCTTCAGGCCCGCGGCGATGTTCTGCTGATCCCACTGACGCAGGATCTGGTCCTGGTTGGTGCTGGCGCCCACCACCACCTTCAGCCCCGCGACATCCGCCGGCTTCTCGATCTTCTGGATCGGCCCATCAGTGCGCGTGTAGATGCCCAGCAGGTCGTAACGATAGCTGGAGAAATCGAATTTCTTCTTGCGCTCCTCGGTGACCGTCACATTGGACAGCACCGCATCGTACTTGCCCGATTCCAGCCCCAGCGGCCAATCGGGCCAGGCCACCGGTACGATCACCAGCTTCAGGCCCAACCCATCGGCGATCAGCCGCGCGATGTCCGGCTCGATGCCGACCACGTCCTTGCTGTCGGCACCATAGTCGGCCAGCGGCAGCTGCCCCGGATGAGTGGCCACGGTGAACGTACCGGGGGTGACGAAGCGATAGTCGGCCGGAATCAACGCCTGCGCCTTCGGGTCAAACGTGCCCTTCAGCACGGCTGTGTTCGCACCGGCCAGGCTGGTCGCGGCCACGGCGCCGGCATCCGCTGCCTGGCGTACGCGCGAATAGACGATACCGGCGATGCCGATGACCAGCACGCCCACGATCAACAGGGTGCTGCGCGAGGGGCGACGCGGTGCTGCAGGGCTCATGGTGTTCCTTCCGGGGCTACAGGGTCTTGGCCAGGAAATCGGCCGTGCGTTGCTGGCGCGGGCGCTCGAACAGGGCCTCGGGCGTGCCCTGCTCGATCACCCGCCCTTGGTCCATCATCACCACGTGGTCGGCCACGCGGCGGGCGAAGCTCAGTTCATGGGTGACGATCACCAGCGTGGTGCCGGAACTGGCCAGCTCCTCGATCACGCTCAGCACTTCAGCCACCAGTTCCGGGTCCAGTGCCGAGGTCGGTTCATCGAACAGCAGCACCTTCGGTTGCAGCGCCAGTGCGCGGGCGATCGCGATGCGCTGCTGCTGGCCACCGGACAGCTGGCGCGGGAAGGCATCGGCCTTGTCGGCCAGGCCGACCCGCTCCAGCAGTGTGCGCGCCTGCTGCTCGGCCTGCGCGCGCGATACACCACGTACCGCGATCGGTGCCTCGATGATGTTCTCCAACGCGGTCAGATGCGGGAACAGGTTGAAGCCCTGGAACACCATGCCCACTTCCGCACGACGGCGGCGGATCTCGCGCTCGGGCAGTTCGTACAACGTGTCACCCTCGCGGCGGTAGCCGATCAGCTGGCCGCCCACAGTCACGTAGCCGCTGTCGGCACGTTCCAGGTGGTTGATCAACCGCAGCAGCGTGGATTTCCCGGCGCCGGACGGTCCGATCAGCACCGTCACGCTGCCGGCGCGCAGGTCCAGGTTCACGTCTTCCAGCACCGGCTGATCGCCGAACACCTTGCCCACGCCATGCAGCGATACCGCCGCACCCTTGCCCGCTTCGACCTGGGTGGCGATGCGCGGGCGGTTGGCCACGCGTGGCGCAGCATCACTGGATGTCCGCACGGGTGACGACACCCGCGACACCGAGCGCTCGCGCTGCAGCTGGCCGCGCGCGAAGCGCTGCTCCACGCGCCGCTGCAGCAGCGACAACACGGTCAGGATCACCAGGTACCAGACCGTGGCGACCATCAGCAGCGGCACCACCTCAAGGTTGCGCCGGTAGATCACCTGCACGGTGTAGAACAGCTCCGGCAACGCCAGCACATAGACCACCGAGGTACTCTTGGCCAGGCCGATCACATCGTTGAACGCGGCCGGCAGGATCGAGCGCATCGCCTGCGGCAGGATGATGCGCCGCACCTGGCGACCACGCGGCAGGCCGAGCGCGGCCGCGGCCTCGTACTGGCCGTGGTCGACCGAGAGGATGCCACCGCGGATCACTTCGGCCGAGAACGCTGCCTGGTTCAGGGTCAGGCCCAGCACCGCGGCGGTGAACACACCGATCAGCTGTGTGGTCGGATACGAGAACAGGCTGATGCCGGTGAACGGCACGCCCAGTTCGATGGTGCTGTACAGATAGCCCAGGTTGTTCAGCAGCAGCAACAGCACCAGCAACGGGATCGAACGGAACAACCACACATAGCCCCACGACACCGCCGACAGCAGCGGCGAACCGGAGACGCGTGCCAGCGCGAGCAGCGTACCCAGCGCGAAACCGAGGCCGGTGCCAAGCGCGGTCAGCAGCAGCGTGCGACCCAGGCCTTCCAGCACCGGGCGTGCGAAGAACCACTCGGCGAAGGTGCCCCAACCCCAGCGCGGATTGCCCAGCACGGACTGCAGCCCGATCAGGATCAGCGCCAGTGCCAGCACCGTGCCGAAGACCTGCAGCGGATGCCGGGCCGGCACGATCTTCAGTGCCTGTCCGGGCGCCGGACGAGCGGCGATGCCCTCCAGCGCGGTCGACGGTGTGCTCATGCGTGGGCTCCGTGCAGCAGTGCCTGTGCAGGGGTAACGACAGGCGTCGTCGCCCGCAGGTGCTTCTCGAACGGCAGATGCGCAACCGTTTCCGGGTCGGCCTCCAGATCGAACAGCGCGGTGTAGCCGTGGCTCAGGTACAGGCCAACAGCTTCAGGCTGGCGGAAGCCGGTCGTCAGGAACACCCTCCGGTACCCTTGCCGCGCCGCCTGCTCTTCCAGCTCCTGCAGCACGCGCCGCGCAATGCCCTGGCGACGCAGCCCGGGCAGCGTCCAGATGCGCTTGAATTCGGCGGTATCCGGATCGCGGTGCGGCATGAACGCACCGCCGGAAATCGCCACCCCGTCGCGCAGCAGCAGCACGAAGGCGCCCACCGGGGCCGCAAAAGCCTGCGCCGGATAGCGCTGCAGCTCCTCGCGAGCGCTGCCGCCGATGCGTCGGCGCACGTCGGCGTAGCGACTGTCGTATTCCTGCTCCAGGCCATCGAACAACGGCCGCGCCAGCGGATCATCCACCGAGGTATAGAGGAAGCGTTCGTTGCTGCTCATGCCACGTCCTTCACCAGATAGTCTTCGGCCAGTCGCGCCCACAGGCTGGCGGCGGGGGCAATGGCGGCGTCGTTGAACACATAGCGCGGGCTGTGCAGCGGTGCGCTCTCGCCGTTCCCGACGAACACGAAGCTGCCCGGTCGTGCCTGCAGCAGGAAGGCGAAATCCTCGCTGGCCGTGCGCGGCGCAAACTCGGGAACGACCTGTTCGGCACCGAAGCCCTGCACGGCCACCTCGCGGATGTAGGCGGTCTGCTGCGGATGGTTGATCACACTGGGGAAGCCGCGCGGGAACTCGATCTCGGCGCGCGCACCGAACGCGGCGGCGGTCTGTTCGGCAATCTCGGTGACCCGGCGCCGCAGGGTGTCGCGCACCTCCGGTAGATAGGCGCGCACGGTCAGCTTCAGCTCGACCACGTCTGGAATCACATTGGCGGCCTGCCCGCCGTGGATCGAGCCCACGGTGACCACGCCCATCTGCCGCGGATCGACATTGCGTGACACCACGCTCTGCAGCGCGGTGATGATGTGCGCCGCCACCAAGATCGGATCGACGCTGCCCTGTGGCTCGGCGCCGTGGCCACCCTGGCCGATCACCCTCAGCCGTGCCCAGTCCACCGATGCCATCGCCGGACCATCGACGAAGCCGAAGTGGCCCACCGGCACGCCCGGCCAGTTGTGCAAGCCATAGATGGCATCCACCGGGAAGCGCTCGAACAGGCCATCGGCAATCATCTTCGACGCACCCGAGCCGGTTTCCTCGGCCGGCTGGAATACCAGCTGCAGGGTGCCGTCGATGCGCCCGTGGTGGGCCAGGTAATGCGCGGCAGACAGCAGGATGGCGGTATGCCCATCGTGACCACAGGCATGCATCAGGCCCTCGGTCTGGCTGGCGTAGGCCAGGCCGGAGTCCTCATGGATCGGCAGTGCATCGATGTCTGCACGCAGGCCGAGATGGCGACTGCCCTGCCCACGCTGCAGCGTGCCGACCACGCCGGTGCCACCGAGGCCGGTGGTCACCTCATAGCCCCATTGCTGCAGAAGCTCGGCCACGCGGGCGCTGGTGCGGTGCTCCTCGAAGGCCAGCTCCGGGTGCTGGTGCAGGTCATGGCGGATCGCGATGGCGGCCTCGGCACGTGCTGCAATTTCCGGCAACACGCCGATGGACGCGGGATTCCGCCGGGCGTGGCCCGGTGCTGCCGCAGTTTCTCCGCTCATCGCCCTACCCCACCTTCCGCGCCGGTTCGGCGTCGGTCGAATAGCGGCTGGCCTTGTACGGCAGACCCAGATGCTCGCGCAGGGTCTGTCCTTCCAGCTCGCGCTGGTGGTAGCCGCGCGCCTGCAGGATCGGCAGCACCTGGGTCACGAAATCGTCCAGGCCCTCGCGCTGCGCGGCGAAGCCGAGAATGAAGCCATCGCTGGCACCGGCATCGAACCAGCGGATCAGCTCATCGGCCACATGCTCCGGTGTGCCGATGAAGTTCGGCCGTGGGCTCACTGCTTCCAGTGCCACCTGGCGCAGGCTCAGGCCCTTCTCACGCGCATCCTGCTTGATGCGGTCGGTGGTGGAACGGAACGAGTTGCTGCCGATGTCACCCAGCTCCGGGAACGGTGCATCCGGATCGTACTGGCTGAAATCGTGGTGATCGAAGAAGCGCCCCAGGTACGCCAGTGCATCCTCCAGCGTGGCCAGTGCGGCAATCGCCTGATACTTGGCTTCGGCTTCCTCGGCGGTGCGGCCGACGATGGGGCCGATGCCCGGAAAGATCTTCACGTCATTGCCGCTGCGGCCGTGCGCGATCGCCGAGTTCTTCACCTTCTGGGTGAATGCACGGGTTTCTTCCAGCGACGGCGAATGGGTGAACACCGCATCGGCGTACTTGCCGGCCAGCGCGATGCCGTCGTCAGACGAACCGGCCTGAAAGATTACCGGCTGTCCCTGCGGCGAACGCTGGATGTTGAGCGGGCCTTCCACCTGGAAGAAGCGGCCCTTGTGGTCGAGGCGGCGGAATTTCTCCGGTGCGAAGAAGGTGCCGCTGTCGCGCTCACGCACGAAGGCGTCGTCATCCCACGAATCCCACAGCCCCTGCACGACGTCCAGGTACTCATCGGCGATCTGGTAGCGCAGCGCGTGCTCCGGGTGCGGCCGGCCATAGTTGCGGCCCGAACCTTCCAACGGCGACGTCACCACATTCCAACCGGCACGGCCGCCGCTGAGCAGATCCAGCGAGGCGAACTGGCGGGCCACGGTGAACGGGTCGCTGTAGGAGGTCGACAGCGTGCCGGCCAGGCCGATCTTCTTCGTTGCCGTGGCCAGCGCCGACAGCAGCGAGATCGGCTCGAAGCGGTTCAGGAAGTGCGGGATCGACTTCTCGTTGATATACAGGCCATCGGCCACGAAGCCGAAGGCGATGCCGTTGTCCTCGGCGGTGCGCGCGATGTCAATGTAGAACTGCAGGTTGACGCTGGCATCGGCCGGATTGGATGGATGCTTCCAGGCATGCATGTGGCTGCCGGGGCCCTGCAGCATGATGCCGAACGGAATTTGGCGCGGGGTGGTGCTCATGGGAATCGCTCCTGCAGGTCAGGCCACCGCCGCGCGTGGCGCGGGCGACAGCAGCTCAAGGGAAGTCAGGCGTGCGTCGAGGTCGGCCACCGGCGCGTCGAGGACGAATTCGCCCACGCCGAAGCGCCGATGCAGCGCATCCAGTTCATCACGCACGTGCTGCGCATCACCGGACAGCACGCTGGGGCGCGTTTCCTCGATGCGGAAGTCGGCCACGCCTACCTGGCGTGCGTACTCGGCAGCCGCCTCGGGGCTGGGCAGGTTCACCGCCTGCCCGGGACCAAGGTGCAGCTTGTAGACGCGTAGCGCACCGATATGCCGCGCAGCCGCTTCGGCCGTAGGTGCGGCGAAGGCCACCGTGGCCAGCAGCGGGGGCTGCGAGGAGACGCTGCGGTAGGCTTCGAACGCGGCCTCGATGTGCTTCGGATCACCATCGAAGTGCGCGGCGTAGACGAAGCGCCAGCCCAGCGCGGCCGCCTGCTGCGCACTCTGCGGGCTGGCACCGAGCAGGAAGCGCTCCGGCGCCTGCTGCGGAATCGGCCGCGCCAGCACATCGGCTTCGGCGCCGGACAGATAGCCCTCAAGATCGCGCAGTTGCTGGTCGAAGTCGGCGAACGCCGGGCGCCCGGCCGCCAGCGCCGCGGTCGATGCCGGCAGGCCGCCGGGTGCCTTGCCCACGCCCAGATCCACGCGCCCTGGCGCCAACGCTGCCAGCAGGTTGAAGTTCTCCGCCACCTTGTACGGGGCGTAGTGGCGCAGCATCACCCCGCCACTGCCGATGCGGATGCGCCGGGTCTGCGCCAGCACCCAGGCCGCCAGCACTTCCGGCGCCGGGCTGGCCAAGGTCGGCGCGGCGTGGTGTTCGGCGAACCAGTAGCGGTGGTAGCCCAGCTGCTCGGCACGCTGCGCCAGCTGCAGGCTGTTGCGCAGCGCCTGCTCCGGCGACGCGCCTTCGGCCACCGGGCTCTTGTCCAGTACGCTGATCTGATAGCTCATCGTCGCGTCCTCGCTCAGGGATGGGCCACGGGGATGCCGAGCAACCCGTTCAGTGCGGCCAGTATCGGCTCGGCGCCGGAGATGTACTGGCGGTCCTGGTGCGCGCCACTCGCAAGATCACTGCGCACGCCCTGCGGCAGCACCAGCTTCGGCAGCGACTGGTCCTGCTCGCCGATCTCGGCGATCACCTCGCGGCGCGGCCGAGCGAAGCCGATGCGGCGCACGTCCAGCTGCGCGTCCAGGCCGTCGATGCTCGACAGCGCCCCTTCCAGCAGCAGGCTGTGCCGGCAGAAGAAGCGCTGGCCGGGAATCTGCCCGTCCTCGAACTCACGGTCGAGCAGGAACAGGATGGGCTTGTCGGTTGCGTCCAGACTCACGGGGTCGTCCTCATCGGGGGGCGGCAATGCGATGCCGCTTCGATATCGATGCTAGAGATGACGGCCGTCGGCACGGCGATGCCAGACGACAATCGGCGGTCAGATCCGGCCACGCAGATGCGCCTTGGCCATAAGCAAAGCGCCGCCGGTTATGCCGTCAGGCGATGCGTCGCAGCGGCGCCGCTACCGCCAGCGCCTGCGTAGCCAGATGGCCGGCCGCACGCTCGGTCGCCAGCGCGATCCGCGCCTGCAAAGCGGTACTGTTGATGCGCTCGCCATCGAAGTCGGCAGGCGTGGCATACACCCCGATCGGCAGCGTGTGCGCCTGCAGGAAACTGAACAACGGCCGCAGCTGGTGGTCGATCACCAGCGCATGGCGCTCGCTGCCGCCGGTCGCTGCCAGCAATACCGGCGTATCCACCAGCGCTTCCAGCCCGATGAAGTCGACCAGGTGCTTGAACAGCCCCGGATACGATCCCCGATAGACCGGCGCGGCCACCACCAGCAGCCCGGCCGCCTCGATCGTCTGCAGCGCCTGCTCCACGGCGGGCTCCACTTCGTCGCGCGACAACGACTGCCCCAGCGAACGCGCGATCGGCGCCAGCTCCACCAGATCCACACTGGCGTGCACCCGCTGCTGCAACGACTCCAGCAGGTGCCGCACCAGCAGCAACGTGCGCGACGTCGCCGAACTGGTCGGGGACCCCACCACTGCAACCACCTTCAATGCAGAAGACATGAACTGCTCCTCGATGATGCCGAACTGCCGCCGGCCGCCTTTCGCCTTGTGTAGAGCCGAGCCATGCTCGACTGCTCCAGATCAGAACCGGTAATTGATCCGCCCGTACCAGAACGCCCCGATGCGGCTCAGCACGTCGCCCGAATCCCACGTCGTCTCGATGCTCGCCACATCGGTGGCACTGCGCGCGTACTCGGGCACCTTGCGGGTGCGCTTGTCGAACACATTGTTGATGCCCAGTGCCGCACTCCAGCCCGCACCCAGTTCCACCCCACCGGACAGGTTGGTCACCAGCACCGGCGGCTTCTTGTACTCCACGCCGTTGTTCAAGCGCTTGATCGGGCCGTAATAGGTGAAGTCCAGGTTCGAGCGCCAGCGCCCGTTCTGCCACCCCAGGCCGGCCACCTGCGTGTAGCTCGGCGTGCGGAAGCGCAGCGCGTACTCACTGCTCTTGGTCAGCAGGTTGATGTTCGGCAGCCCCTGCAGCGCCGCCGGAATGTCGCTGACCTTCTGGATGGTGGTGCGCCCCACGTTGGCCGCGTAGCTCCAGCGCAGCTTGCCCCACGTGGTTTCCTGGTTCGCCTCCAGGGTCAGCTCGACACCGCGTGTGCGGGTGTTGCCCACGTTGGTGAAGTAGCTCGCGTAGAACGCATCACCCGGCAGGATGCTGATGCCGGCCGAACCCAGCAGCGCATCGATGGTGTTCTTCTGCGCCGCGCTCAGCACCGTACCGCTGTTGTCGGTAACGCGCGCCGGATCCTGTGCGTTGTAGCCGATCTGGCTGGACTGCCCTAGCTGGCCACGGATATCGATCTGGTACGCATCCACGGCCAGGTGGAAGGCCGGGCTCGGGTCCCAGGTCACGCCGAGGCTGTAATTGGTGGCTTTCTCAGGCTTCAGCGGCGTGGCACCCAGTGCGATCGCCGCCGGCGACGACACCTGTGCCACCAGCGTGGTGCCGCACGGGCAGCTGCCAGTGGCCTGGTAGAACTGCGCACCCAGGCTGGGCGCATGGAAGCCGTTGCTGACCGTGGCCCGCACACCCAGCGCATCGGTGAAGTCGAAGCGCGTGGTCAGGCGGCCCGTGGAGACACTGCCGAAGTCGGAATGGTCTTCCCAGCGCGCGGCCGCATCCAGGTACCAGCGCGAGGTGACGTTGGTGGCCGCGCCCACATAGACCGCCTTGCTGTTGCGGGTAGCCTTCACCGCGTCCGCAGTGGAATAGCCGACGAAGGCCGCAGCACCAAAGCCGGTATACGACTCCCACTGCCCGGCCCCGCGTTCGTACTTTTCGTGCTGGTACTCGGCGCCCGCGCTCACTTCCAGCGGCGAGGCGAACGCGGCCACCTCGAAGCCACGGCGCAGGTCCAGGTTGGCGATGCCCTGCTGGTAGTCCAGCTTGCCGTCGTAGAAGTCCGTGGGCGAGCCGGGATACGGCAGCGAGTAGTTCACCGAGTTACGGGTGTAGGTGCGCACCGTGCTGCGGTTGCCGGTCAGGCTGGCGTCGTAGTCCCAGCCCGCGATCTGGCCTTTCACGCCCGCGGTGCCGGTGTACTGCTTCTCCTTGGTTTCCAGCACCGGCAGGAAGCCATCCGGGAACACACTCAGCACGCCGGGGGCCTTGTAGGTGGTGAAGATGGTCGCCGGCAGGCGGAAGTTCTGGATCGCCTGCGCGGTGCGGTCGCTGGCGGTGGCATTGGCGTAGAACTGCGCGCTTTCGCCCAGGCCATGGCCCACGTTCACCGCGAAGGCCTTCAACGCGTACGACGGCGAGCTGAGGATGGTGTTGGCCTCGGCATCGCGGTTGGCCTCAGCCGGGTTCAGCGACGCACCCGCAGGCAACCGGTTGTTCGGGCGCAATGCCACCAGATTGCCGTTGCCGTCCACCGCCGGGTAGCTCAGATAGCCATCGATGTAGCGGCGGGTGCGGATCGCATGATGCTGGCGCGTGGTCTCGCCAGACAGATTGACGAAGCCATCCTGTCCCCACGGCAGGCCCACGTTGGCACGCACGCTGGTACGCGAACCATCACCGTCGATGCTCTGCCCGCTCTCCACGGCAAACTCACCGCCGTGCGCCTGCGACTTCAGGATCACGTTGACCACGCCGGTGATCGCATCCGAGCCGTAGATGGCCGAGGCACCATCGCGCAGCACTTCGACATGGTCGATGGCCGAGACCGGAATCAACGCCAGATCGGCCCAGGCATGGCCCGGATAGCCGCCGCCGTTTGCCCCGCTCACATAGGCACTGGCATTGCGACGCTTGCCGTTCACCAGCACCAGCGTGTAGCCCGGCGACAGGTTGCGCAGCTGGTAGCCGCGGATCAGGCTTTCCTGGTCACTCTGGTAGCCGCCGATCTGGCTCAGCGACGGCAGGCTGCGCTGCAACGCTTCCAGCAGGTTGCCCTGCCCGGTAGCGGCAAGGTCCTCGGCGGAGATCACATCGATGGGCGTGGAGCTGTTCTTTACCGTGCGCGTGCTGGTGCGCGAACCGGTCACTACCACCGCATCCAGCGTGGACGCTGCCACGTTGGCTGTCGCGGCGGTGGCGGCAGGATCGGCATCGGCTTCCGCCGCATGGGTGGGCGACGCGGCGAGGATAGCAGTGATCAGAACAGCGAGAGTGCTCAGGACAGGGGCGTGGGCGGCAGGCATGGGGGCTCGTGGGGGTGGGCCGGAAACACGCTTCCATTCAAGGGCCTGTTCACCTGGCGCGACAGGCGGGATCACGTCACCCAACCGTCATATCCGGCCACCCACATGACCGCTGGTAATGAGGTTAGGCGGCATTGCCGGTGCACTGCTGTCTGTAGAGCCGAGCCCACGCTCGGCTGCTCTTCGCGACGGCGTCAGATGCATCCACTTCTGCCAATTTTGAGCCGGGCGTGGGCTCGGCTCTACAAGAGGGGAGCGACCGCTCCATATGCCTGGCCGGCATCACCTCATGCCCGCGCACCACTCAGCGCCATGCATCTGCACCCGTAGCATCAAGCCATGCCCAGCCCACCCGCCGATCCCGCCGCGCCGCTCGTTGCCATCGTCGCCTGCCACGGCCAGGGGCTGTTCGAATTCGGCTGTGCGGTGGGCCTGTTCGCGCCGATAAGACCCGAGCTCGGCGTGGCCTGGTACCGCACCCAGCTATGCGCAGGCGAGCCCGGCGCACTGCGCATGCTCGGCAATGCGCAGGTGCAGCTGCCCTGCGATCTCAGCACGGTTGATGACGCCGACATCATCGTCATCCCCGGTTGGCGCGAACCCAGCGAACGCCCGCCGCAGGCACTGCTCGATGCGCTCAACCGTGCCCACGCACGCGGCGCGCGCATCGCCTCGATCTGCTCCGGTGCGTTCGTGCTGGCCTGGGCCGGGCTGCTCGACGGTCGCCAGGCCACCACCCATTGGCGCCTCACCGAAGCGCTCGCACGTGAGTTCCCACGCATCGATGTGCGCGAAGATGCGCTGTATGTGGATACCGGCAGCATCATCACCTCGGCCGGCTCGGCCACCGGCATGGACATGATGCTGCACATGGTGCGCAAGGACTACGGCGCGCGTGTAGCCAACCTGGTGGCCGAGCGGCTGGTGCTGGCGCCGTGGCGCGACGCCGGCCGCAGCCAGCGCGTCAGCCGGGCCATTCCCCATGGCGAGCCCACGCGCTTGGCAAAGCTGATGGAATGGATGCGCCGCAACCTGCGCGAGCCACATTCCCTTGGCAGTCTCGCCGAGCAGGCTGCACTCAGCCAGCGCACGCTGCAGCGGCAGTTCCTGGAAGCCACCGGCCTGTCGCCGATCGACTGGCTGATCCGCGAGCGCGTAGCCTTCGCGCGCGAACTGCTGGAAACCACCGACCGGCCGCTGCAGTGGGTCGCCGAGCAGGCCGGGTTTGGTTCGCAGGAGTCATTCCGTCGGCATTTCCGGGGTCAGGTCGATGCGAGCCCTACCGAGTATCGCAGCCAGCATCGTGGCGGTATTGGCGCGGATCGGTTGGTGGGCTGCTGATTCAGCGGTACTTCGTGCTGCGGGCCTGCATCGCTTACAACGTGGTGGTGCGCCGATGGATCCGCCAGCACTGCGCGGCAAAGCCCATCACAAACACCACAGCCAATCCCAGCAGCGTCTGCAGCACCACCGGGGCCATCGGCGCCGCAGCAATCGGATGCGCTGCCGGCAAGCGGGTCAGCGTTTCATTGACGCCGGGCACCAGCGACAACAGGAAACTGAACGACAGCGCGAAGGTCGACAGGTAACGCGCTGCGCGCCCCAGCCAGCGCAGCCGCGCGGCCAGCACGCCGCCGAATGCCACCAGCAGCACGATCACCCCGAATGCGTGGCCCGGGTTGATCCCGCCCGTGCTGGAGACGGTGAATGAGGTAGCGACAGACAGCACCAGTCCCGCCAGGTACAGCTTGCCCGAGCGTGTTGCAGGGTCGATTGCGCGATGGCGAATGAAGGCATACAGGCCGCTGAGGACCGGGATCAGGCTGACAACGGTATGGAACACGCCCAGCGTGGACAGAGAGTGCGACATGGAATATCTCCAGAGTTAAATAAACCTACTAGTAGGTAGGCGCATGATTCAAAAAAATGACCCGCGTCACCGCGGGCCCCACCACAGTCATGTCAGGCAGTCGCGCTCACCCGCGCAATGGCCAACCGCGCCAGTGCCGCGAACGTCGCCGCATCGCCGAAACCGCGCGCAGCCAGCATCGCGCCATGTACCGACGACATGAAGGCCCTCGCCTCGTCCGTCGCCGAACCCTGCAGGCGCAGTTGACCCAGTGCCGCGCCCTTTTCCAGCGTCGCGGTCAGCCACCCGCTCAGATCCTCGAAATGCCCGCGTACTTCTTCGGCAATCTCCGCAGGGATCATCGGTGCCTCTGCCGCCAGCATCGCGCAGATGCAGAACGAAGACGTGCCACCGGCGATACAGCTGGACCAGTAGTCCACATAGGCGTTGAGCTCCTGCAGCGGGTCGCCCAGCTGCCGGTCCAGCAGCGCCAGGCCCTCACGCGCCTCGGCCCGGTACAGCTCAACCACCGTGCGCACCAGATCCACCTTGCTTGGGAAATGGTGGTGGATGCTGGCCTTGCTGATGTTCACCCGCGCCGACACGTCGGCGTAGCTGAAGCCGTTGTAGCCACCGGCCTCCAGCAGCGAACGGGCGTGGGCCAGGATCTCCTGGGCCTTGGGCGAGAGCGACTCTTTCATGCCGCCAACCTACTAGTAGGTTGAGGCGCTGTCAACTCCCCCTGTTGGACTCGCCGGGCGTGGCCCGGCGCTACCCACGCCCCGCTCAGTCCTCCTGTACCAGCTTGAACTCGCGCAGCAGGCCACCGATCTGGGTCTTGTCCAGCTTGTTCATCAGCAGGTTGCGCAGGAACGCAGGCCCGGGAATATTCAGTTCCTTGCCATCGCGCAGACGACCGGCGGCGGCCAGCAGCGAGCGCACGTCGTAGGTGGAATTGAACACCTCCGGCACGCCGCGTTCGATATCCAGCAACGTGTACACCGCTTCCATCGGCGTACGCACCGAATACTCGGTGGTGAAAATGCAGTCGCGCTGCTTCGATTCGGCGAACTGGCCGATGAAGGCGAAGTTCACCGCACCTTCCGGCACCACGTCAGGGCGATCACCGGCCTGGCGCGGCATGAAGAACGCGGTGATGTACGGCATCATCACCGGTACCGTCTTCGCACCGGTCGCGGCCAGCTCGTCGATCTCGTCCACCGGCACGCCCAGGTGGTACAGCCACTCGCGGGCGATCTCCTCGCCGGTGCAGTCCTGCATCGGCTTGTTCACGTAGTCGCCGGGCGTATCCACGAACAGCGAATACACCCAGACCACGATCTGGTCCTTGGGCTGGTTCTTGAAATGTGGCTGCCGGTTCACCGTCCAGCTCATCAGCCAGCGCGAGTCACGCACGCTGACGATGCCGCCGGTCACCACCTTGCCGCTGAAGGGATCGCGCTTGGCGATCTTCTGGATGTAGGCCGGAATGCGCGCATCCAGCGTGGTCACCGTCGCCGATTCCCACTTGGTTTCCGGAATGTGCGCGCCGAACACGTCCGGACGCCCGAACGCTGCATCCTTCGCGGCAATGCGTCGCCACAGGTCCCAGGCCGGCGCGGGGCCTTCGTTCAGGCGTGCCGCAGTGTGGTGGTCGCCATTGTCCGAGTTCTCAGTCAGCGAGCCGATGGTCATGAACAGAAGATCGTCCGCGCCCAGATCCACGCCACCGGGTACACCATCACGCATCCAGTGGATGCGCGTGGCCTGCTTGCGGCCCGGCTGCAGATCGAAGTCGACGTCGGTCACTTCGGTGCCGTACTGGAACACCACGCCATGGTCCTGCAGCCACTTCACCAGCGGCAGCACCAGCGATTCGTACTGGTTGTACTTGGTGAACTTCAGTGCCGAAAAGTCCGGCAGCCCGCCAATGTGGTGGATGAAGCGATGCAGGTACAGCTTCATCTCCAGCGCCGAATGCCATTCCTCGAACGCGAACATGGTGCGCCAGTACAGCCAGAAATTGCTGTCCAGGAAGTCGCGGCCCAGCACTTCGTTGATGCGCTTGTTCTCCATCTCCTGCCGGGTGGCCAGGAACAGCGCGATGATGTCCTTCTGCGCCTGCTCGGTCAGCGTGAACAGGCCATCGGTGTGCGCATCCTCGCCGCGATTGACCGTGGCACGCTGCAGCGAATAGTTCGGGTCGTCCTTGTTCAACCAGTAGAACTCGTCCAGCACGCTGGCGTCCTCGATCTCCAGCGAGGGGATCGAGCGGAACAGGTCCCACAGGCACTCGAAATGGTTCTCCATCTCGCGGCCACCACGGATCACGAAACCCTTTTCCGGCACCTTCAGGCCATCCAGCGCGCCGCCGGCAATCTGCTGCTGTTCAAGGATGGTGATGCGTTCACCGGCCATGCGGCCATCGCGCACCAGGAACGCGGCGCCGGCCAGCGAGGCCAGGCCTGAACCCACGAACCAGGCCCGCTTGCCCTCGACACCGGCCGGCTTGCGCGGGCGCGCGAAGGCTTCGTAGTTGCCACTGCTGTAGTACATGCGCTGCTCCTTCCTGGAGGGGGTCATCAGGAACCCGCAGCGGGATGACACAGCCATCCCGTGCAGGTCATGGCCCTACTCTAGCGCCGAACCGATGTACCGTTTCCTGCACACACGCTGCGGCCGAATGACGCAGCCGCGTCAGAGCTGCCGGCCGAGCAGCATGCCCGGCCAACCGTCCACGTTGAACGGTGCGACGCGTGTGTAGCCACAGGACTCATAGAAGCGCACCAGATCACCATTGCCACCGCCGTAGCAGTCCACGCGCAGATGGTCGAGTCCGGCAGCGCGCGCCTGCTCATCGGCAAACGCCATCAAGCGGCGGCCGACGCCGCGCACGCGGCCATCGCGCGAAGCCACCAGCACGCGTACGTACAGCTCTGGCCCATCGGGCGCCGGTACATAGGGCATCGACTCACCCAGCGCCAGGAACGCACGCACCTCACCCAGTGCGTTCTGCGCCACCCACGCGCCGGGCAGCGCGCAGGCATCAGTCACCTGGGTGATCCGACGCGGCACCGTCGACCACGGCTCGCTGCCGCACTGCTGCAGATTACCGATCAACACGAACCATTCGATCACCTCGTCGAAGAGCCGCAGCACCGCAGGGGCATCGGCCACGCTGGCGCGGCGGATGGTCAAGGTGTCCTTTCCAGCTTCAGTCATGCACGTACTCCTTCCAACGCATCAATCGGCTGCACCGAGGATGCCGGCCAGCGGCCAGCACTGCCAGGGCCGGACGTCCGTGGGCCGGATTTGACATGCAGGCATTTACCTGCATATAGTCCACTCGACGGCGGCGCCTGCCCGCCCACGCGAGGAACCTGCAATGGTGGACATCGCACATCGGGTCGGCATCAAGGCCCCCGCAAGCCAGGTGTACCAGGCCCTGGCCACCCCCGAAGGCGTCGCCGCCTGGTGGGCTGAAGACACCCACGGCGACCGCGAGACCGGCGGTACGGTCAGGGTGCGCTTCACGAACAACGGCCAGGAAATCGGCGCCATGGAAATGCAACTGGAACAGCTGATTCCCGGCGAGCTGGTGCTCTGGAAGTTCCTGGTCGGCCCCGCCGAATGGATCGGCACGCATGCACGCTTCGCACTGAAACAGGAAGGCGACTACTGCATCGTGCTGTTCACCCACGAAGGCTGGAAGGAACGCGTCGAGTTCACCTCCCACTGCAGCACCAAGTGGGCGGTGTTCCTGTTGAGCCTCAAAGCCCTGCTGGAAACCGGCAAGGGCCAGCCCAACCCGCACGACGTCAGGATCGACAACTGGAACTGAAGACGCCCCGCATGAATGCAGACAAGGTGTTCAAGGCCCTGGCCGACCCCACGCGCAGAACGCTGCTGGACCTGCTCTGCGCAGACAACGGCCAGACCCTGGGCCAGCTCTGCGAGCACCTGGACATGGCCCGGCAATCGGTCACCCAGCACCTGGGCCTGCTGGAAGACGCGAACCTGATCAGCACCGTGCGTCGTGGTCGCGAAAAGCTGCACTTCATCAACCCGGTGCCGCTGCATGAAGTCTACGAGCGCTGGGTACGCAAGTTCGAGCAGCAGCGCCTGAGCCTGCTGCATGACCTGAAACGAGAACTGGAAGGAGAATGACGATGTCCGCAGAGACCACCCGCTTCATCCACGTGATCTATATCGCCTCCACGCCACAGAAGGTGTTCGAGGCCATCACCCGCCCCGAGATCGCCCGCCGCTACTGGGGCCATGAGAACGTCTCGGACTGGAAGCCCGGCTCGCGCTGGCAGCACGTGCGCGCCAACGAAACGCGCTCGGTCGAGCTGGTCGGCGAGGTGGTGGAAAGCACCCCGCCCTCGCGGCTGGTCATCACCTGGGCCGCCGCCTCGCAGGCCAACAACCCGGATGCTTACAGCCGCGTGACCTTCGACATCGTGCCCTACCAGGACATGGTGCGGCTGACCGTTACCCACGAGGAGCTGGAACCCGGCAGCGGCATGGATACCGGCATCCGCCAGGGCTGGCCGATCGTGCTGTCCAGCCTGAAGTCGTTGTTGGAGACGGGCAAGGGGCTGGATGTGTTTGCGAAGCCAGCGTAGTCGTCGGGATGGCTGGCCCGCGCGAGCGGCACCGGGGAGATGGCCCCTGTTGCCGCCGCCGCACAATCCCCAATCGCTCCCCCACATTGCATTTCATGGAACAATAGGGAGCACATGGTTCTCGAGTTCCGTTATGTCCCCCGTGTTGCTAACCGTCGATCAGGCTGCCCAGCAGCTCCGCCTGCACCCCAAAACCGTCCTGCGGCATATCCGTAGCGGCCAACTGCGCGCGACCCGCATCGGCAAGTCCTATCGCATCACCGCTGAAGACCTCGACGTGTTCACCGGCACCGTGCGTGAGCCCTCCGCTGCGCGCCCACAGCTGACCACAGTGGTGGATATTCCCGGATGCGGTGCGGCACGTGCCGCCGACCTGGTGCGTGCCCTGCATGCGCGCGTCACCGGCCGCGAGGCCGACGATGAGCCGCTGCGCATGGAGACGATCTATTCGCCTGAGCACGATGTGCTCAAGCTGATCGTGATCGGTGGCCTGGCGGGTTCCGCAGCGCTGCTGGTCAGCCTGCAGCGCCTGCTGCAGGACCGCAGCGCATGAAGCGGCAGCGCCCCGGCATTCCCACGCAGCACGTACTTGCCGCCTATCGCCAGGTGCTTTCGGACTGGCCGGTACCCCACGAATCGCACCATCTCGCCACCCGCGCCGGTTCGACATTTGTGGTCAGCTGCGGCCCGGAACACGGCCCTGCCCTGGTGCTGCTGCATGGCACCCTCAGCAATGCCGCCAGCTGGATGTTCGATGCCGAACGTTGGAGCGAGTACTACCGCGTGCATGCCGTCGACATCATTGGCGAACCGGGCCTCAGCGAAGGCACGCAACCTGCGCTGGACAGCGACGCGCATGCGCAATGGCTGGATGATGTCCTCGACGCACTTGGCGTGGAAAGCGCAGCATTCGTGGGCCTGTCGTTCGGCGGCTTCCTGGCACTGGACTACGCGCTGCGAAGGCCTGCCCGGGTCAACGCACTGGTCCTGGTCAGCCCCTCGGGTATCGGGCGCCAGCGTGCATTCCTGCTCAAGGCGCTGCCACTGTTGCTGCTTGGCCGATGGGGACGCGAGCGCCTGCGCCGCGCGGTCATGGGTCCCGCGCCACTGCATGCACCTGCACGTGCGCAGCCGCTGCTCGACCTGCTGGCATTGATCCGTGCCGAGGTTCGGCCACGTCCGCTGCGCATTCCCCGCATCAGCGACGAGCGCCTGGCTACGTTGCATCCGCCGGCAGCCCTTGTCATGGGCGCGCGTGATGCCCTCATCGACGCCCCTGCCGCCGCCGAACGCATGAAACGGCTCGTCCCGACGGCGGACGTCACCCTGCTCGCAGACGCCTATCACTACATCCCCGGCCTGCGCGAAGACATCCTCGCCCGGCTGCGTCAACTGCAGAACCTCCAGCATGAATGATTCCATTGAACACATCGGCACCACCCGCCTCCTGCGCATCGCGCCGCAGGGCCCCGCACTCGATGCCAACGGCCTGCGCGATCTGGTCGGCGATGCCCTCGGGCATCAGGCCGAGTGGATTGCCGTGCCGGTGCAGCGCCTTCCGGCAGACTTCTTCGAGCTGCGCTCCGGCATGGCCGGGCAATGGCTGCAGATGCTGGTGAACTACCGCCTGCGTTTCGCCGTGCTGGGCGATGTCAGCGCTTACCGCGCACAAAGCGAATCACTGGACGCGTGGATCACCGAATGCAACCGCGGCCACAACGGCTGCTTCGTGTCCGACTGGGATGCCCTGCTGGCACGTCTTCCCGTGTCGGCCAGCTAGCGCGCCGTCCAGCCCCCATCCACCGGCAGCGCCGTGCCGGTGATCTGCGCCGCAGCGTCCGAGGCCAGGAACACCACCATCTCGCCCAGCTGCTCGGGCGTCACGAACTGCAACGACGGCTGCTTCTCGGCCAGCAGCGCACGCGCGGCGGTTTCCTGATCCGTGCCTTCCTTCTCCGCCAACGCGGTGATCTGCTGCTCGACCAGCGCCGTTCGCACCCAGCCCGGGCAGATGGCATTAGCGGTGATGCCGGTGCCCGCATTCTCCAGCGCGGTCACCTTGGTGAACCCCACCACGCCATGCTTGGCCGCCACATAGGCCGACTTGTTCACCGAGCCCACCAGCCCGTGCACCGACGCGATGTTGATGATGCGGCCGGCGCCCTGCTGCTTCATGTGGGGCAAGGCTGCCGCCGTGGCATGGAACACCGCCGACAGATTCAGCGCCAGGATTGCATCCCACTTGTCGACGGGAAACTCCTCGATCGCGGCCGTGTGCTGGATGCCGGCATTGTTCACCAGGATGTCGATGCGCCCCATCTTCGCAACGGCGTGGTCGATCATTGCGCGCACCGCCTCGCCCCGGGAAAGGTCCGCGCCATCGTGCGCCACCCGTACACCGAACTCGGCTTCCAGTTTGGAACGGATGCGTTCGATCTCCGCCGCATCGCCGAAGCCATTCAGCACGATATCGACACCTTGCCGCGCCAGCGCCGTGGCGATGCCAAGACCGATACCGCTGGTGGAGCCGGTGACCACCGCAACCTTTCCAGAGAACATGGGCGAGCTTCCATTGGGGGTGGGCCGCCAGTGTAGCGTTACCGGCCTCCGCACCCTCCTCCTACGTGCCCACGTCCAACGAATACGCCAACAGGAACTCCCTGGCGTACTCATTCCCACCCTGCGCCGAAGCGCGAATCAGGTCCACCGCACGCGGCACGTCCCTGGCAACACCCTTGCCATGGAAAAACGCCAAGCCAAACTCGAACATGGCCGACGGATAGCCGGCCTCCGATGCCCGCTCAAAACACGAGGCCGCCCGCATGACGTCCTGCTCGACGCGGTCGCCGGTCAGCAGGCACAGTCCTACCGCATGGATTGCCGGGATATAACCCTTCTCTGCGGCCTGCTTGAGGGTCGCGAAGCTGTCCGCCTCGGCATGTGCGTCGTCCTCCCCAACGGGCATCGAAGAAGAGAGGAACAACGCTTCGGCACAGCCGCTTGCAAGCTGTGGAGTCAACAGCCGCCGCGCCTCGGCAATGTCACCACGGTCGAGCACCGCATCGAAGTCGGTCGTGAGCTGGGTTGGCATGTTCGTCATGGCGCAGGCGTCCTTCCTGTTTGCGGGCATCCTTTCGTCCCGTTGGCATTATGCCAGCACCATCCCAGGGCATCCCGCCAGACCCACAAGACCGGGTGCCCAGAAGACCCTCCGCGTCCATCGGTGTTGGCCCTATAGTCAGCGCAATCCACCCATGGATGGCCCGACGGAGGCCGCTCAGGCACTCCGCCCGATGTCGCAAATGACATTGGACCCGCCACGGAATGTGCGGATACCCTTGAATCCGCATGGATCTGCCGAAAGGGTGATAGTCATGGCTTTTGCTTCCCCTCCGCCTGTCCCGGCGAACCTCCAGGAAATGCTCAAGGACTATCCGGAGCACATCGAACAGCTACAGAAGGCTCTCATTTCAGTGAGCCATAGGCGACAGAGTTACGCCCCCCCTTGAGGCCGCAGTATGGAGGACTGTCTCACTAGCTTTGTCGCCGAAGCGCGAGCTGAACCAGCAATTGCCGAAGCTTCAGACGCCCCCAAGGCAGTCGCACAGTCTCAAACAAAGGAAAGGCTCATGTCCTTTGCGAGATCCAGCAACTTTGGCATGGCCAGACTCGGCGATCTCAGGAAGTACTTCGAGCTTCATTCAAGGCCCGACTAGCGACGGCTTCTGTTAGTCGGCTGGCTATTTAGGGGGCATTGAACTCGCCATTACAAGTACAGATACTCATGAAAACGCGTCAGACAGCTGAACAGGTACCCACCATGCCTCAATCCTCCCCCCCGGTTCCGGCTAAGCTCCAGGAAATGCTCAAAGACTATCCGGAGTATATCGAACGACTGCAGAAGGCTCTCAACTCGGTGAAGGACAGGAGGATAAAGTCCACCCCTCCTTTTGAGGCCGCAGTCTGGCTATTGGAAGACCACCTCAGTGGCTTTATCGCTGAAGCGCGAGCTGAACTAGCCACCGCCGAAACGTCAGGCAATCCGCAGGCCATTGCACAGGCAAATGAGAAGCTCGAACTGATGTTCATGGCACGAAGCGGTGGCGGCGGGATGCTGAACATCAGTGATCTTGCGGCCTACTTTGAAACTCATAAAGAGCACTACTGATGCCAGCTCCCAGTGCCGTTCTTGCCCCCGCGACTCATGCAGAATACCTGGAGCGGCACGTCATCCCTCGGAGTGGATTCAATTCCGCAAACCATCATGAAGTACCGCGCGCCATCGTCTTGGCCGGGCAACCAGGTGCTGGCAAGAGAAAACTGAATGATGCGGCAAAGATCGACCTGGGGTATGACGTAGTGCCCATCGATCCTGACGATCTACGCGATACACATCCGGACGTCGAACGCCTGCGTCAGCAGCACCCATACACTTGGGCCGGCCACACCCACGAAGACGCCAGCCAATGGGCAAAAGAGCTGCGATCGGCAGCAATCGGTGGGCGTAGAAATCTCATCCTCGATACCACGCTCGGCAACGGTGATAGCGCGGTCACACTGATCAAGGACCTTCAGGCCAAAGGCTACGACGTAGAGATTCGGGGCGTCGTCGCGCATCGGCTGGAAAGCGAACTTGGTGTGGATGCGCGCTTTGCGGACTCTTTGAATAGCGCCGGTTTCGGCCGCTACGTCCCCGAAGACGTGCGCAAACACGTTTACGATGCCCTGCCCGGCAATCTGGACAAGGTTCATGCCGAGACCGGCATCCAGATTCGACTCTACGGACGCGAAGGCGCTCAGGTCTACGACAGCCATAGCGATACCCGTCTACCGGGCGCAGCGCTGGAAGCCGAACGTGAGGCTCGGCTGAAAGACCCCCGAATCACCCAATCATTGCGCGATGGCTGGCGCGCACAAGGCCGCTGGCACGCCGAGCTTGGGGACACCCTGCCCCTCAACGACAAGGTCAGTCCACCAACAGCGGCAGCCGTTTTCGATGAGCGCGCAACGCTCAAGGTTGTTGAAGGCATTACACCCAACATCCAGGAAGCACGCGTCATCGACCACACCATCCGCGTGCGTCCAAACATGGTGCGGGGCGCCGTCATCGGTGGCGCCGCAGCGACGGTCGTTGAAGCCGCGACGGAAGGAACAAGGATCGCCGACCTGTACGCACGCGACAACCGGACGGGCGCGGAAGCCGCGCTGCTGGACTTCGGAGCACGCAGCGTCGGCGGTTGGACCGGCGCAGTGGTGGGCGCCAAGGTCGGTACGCTGCTGGGCATCGAATCCGGCCCTGGCGCCATTGTCACCGGCATCATTGGTGGCGGGTTAGGCGCCTGGGGTGGCAGTGAGATCGTCGACTGGATCGAGAAGTACCAGATCAACAACCAGGCCGACAGCACCGGCAGGGTTTGGACATTTGACCCTGCGCATCCCGAGAAGGGCTGGACGCACAGCGAGCGGGAGATCGTGGGCACCGTCGGCACCCTGGCCGATCGCCCGATCTACGGCGCGACTACACTGCTCACGGCCGACGCCGAATTGACCCAGCAACTGAACTACCAGGCCTCAAGCCGGGCCGTCGGGCTGCGGCTGTCCGCGCCGGATCAACCGATCAATCCCTTCAGCATCGCCGGCGATGCCAGCGATACGCCCAGCGCACTGCCACGCTCCTGGGAGCGCAATCCAGAAACCGGCGAATGGCGGCGCGAGGTCGTCCATCAGGTCCTCGAACACGGCATCAAGAACACCACGGTCGAAGTAGCCGACGCCACCAAGGCTGCCCAGCTTGATGACGCCGCACAGGGCATCATGGCCTTCAACGCCGCCCGTAGCTCGGCGGCCTTTGCCAAGCAGTACGAGCAGGCCTACACCGCCCAAGGCTGGTCCCAGTACGGACCGATTCCGGATGAAGTGATCTGGGCCCAAGACCATCCCGATCACGTACTGGCATCCGATGGACGCACCTATCAGCAACAGGGCGACGGCGAATGGCTGCATGACGGCTGGATCTACGATTCGCTCGCCGAGGGCAACATCCGCGACGAGTTGAACCGAACCTATCCGCAGATCCGCGCCATCCAACAGATGGAGGCGCCGGTACCCGGCGCCCACGAACGCAGTATCGAGGCACTGACCGTCAACGAACGCGAAGCCCGCGACCAGGCCATGCAGGAAGCCAATCGACTGGGTGTCGCTGCACCGCAAGCGCAGCAGGTTGCCGCCGCTGCCGTGGCTGAGGTTCGCGGCGAGCACGCCGAAGAACGGCTGACGCCACAAGCCGTGATCGATGCGCACAGCGTTGAACGCGCTGCACTGTCGCCCAACACATCACCCTTGGTACAGGAGCATCGCGCTCCTGCGCCTGCAGCGCCGACGCCTTCGGATCGTGTGGAATCCGTGCAGGAACCGGCTCGCCGCGAAGCACCACGACGGGAGCCGATCGCGGCCGCTGCAACGCAACCTGCACCGGATGAGTCAAGCGAGCGGCAAGCGCATACCGAGGCAAATCCTCCTGCGCACCCGATGCCGGCAGCCCCTGTGCCGTCACCCGGCATTCCCTCCGCTGAGCGATCTCCCGCACAGCCAGAAGTGAGTGCATTACCTACGTCGGATGTCGGACACCCCGCTCCTGCGCAGGAGCCCGTTGCGACTCAGACCCACTCTCTGGCCCCGTCAATCCAGGCCGAAGTGGCTGACGCCGCCCCGGCTACTGCTCGTCTCCACGAAGCCGAAGCAACACCAGCGCCAGTCCAACTTGAGCCAGACGTTCCAGCCCCCCTCGCAGCAGCCGAGGCCGCTGCGCCCAGGGTCTCAGAGCACGAGCCTCCTTACGCGCCACCACCCGTGGAAGCACTGGCGGCACCACCCTCAAGCGCAACGGCCCAGCAAGAGCCCGAAGCGCCGCCCGCCCCCCTGCTGCCTACCCAGCCTGAGCATCCCGATCACGCCCTCTACCAGCAGGTGCGCACAGGCGTAGCCACATTAGATGCAAAGCACGGCCGCACGTTCGACGAAGCCAGCGAGCGCATGACTGCCAGCTTGCTGGTGCTCGCCAAGGACAACGACCTGGATCGCGTGGACCACGTACTGCTGAGCAACGCCACCGCGGACAAACCCGCCGGTCATACTCTGTTCGTCGTACAGGGCGAGCCCAGCGACCCCGCACACCAGCGCGCTGCGATGCCGACCGAACTGGCCGCACAGACCTCAGTCGAAGAATCCATGCAGCAGTTCGACGCCGTCAGCCGCGAAGCGCATCAGCGCGTCATCGCTAACCAGCTGGAGCAGCAGCTGGAAGATCAGCGCGTGCAGCAGGATATCCAGATCCGTGCCGCCAGCATGGGCTGAGTGGGTAAGACACGCGCGAAATCATTCACAACAGCCCGCCCTCTTGGTCCCTCTGCTTGCCAATCGGCGCTATTGATATCGCCGCACAATCAGAAGAACAGACTCGCTCGCTCAACGGTCGCGAGCGGATTGGCCTTCCGCACCGCCTCCAGAAAAAGCAGAAAGTCGCGGTTGAACAGCGAAAGGTTGTTGGTGAACGTCACGCACTTTTTACCCGATGCTCTGCTGAAGCATACCTGCCAGACATAGCGCGCATAGATGACGTCGGACGTTCGGGTGACTGAGGTGATCTGCGAAAGCGGAACTGCCGTGGGAACCGGTCCCCGCCGCAGGTAGAAAGCTTCCGTATCGAAGAAGTAGTGCTCGCGATCCTCTTTGCCATCCACCATCACCAAGGTCATGGACGTGCCGGAGATCCGGCGAGGCGGATTCAATCGCAGCCCGGATCCCAACGCGGATCGCGCAGTCGCTGACATTCGCCGAAGGGTGAACCAGAGGATCACCAACGGAAGCGCCACAAGGACAATGAAGCCTACGGTCTTCAAAACAACTTCCAATGTGCTGGGCACACAGATCTCCAGGCTGAACGTTCAGGCATTGGCGATGCCCAGGTAGATCCACGCCACGCGTGGATGGCTCTCCCTCAACGCCCCATCACTTCCAATGATCCGGCCCCAAAAACGGCAGGCTCAACACAAACACCGGCACCGCCACCGGCACCAACGCCGCGCCCAGCACCTTCCCGGCCGCCGTGCCAACCCCCGGCTTGTCCGTATCGTCCGGCCGGATCCGCTCAGCACGCGCGGTGATCGACTGCGGCAGCTTCGCCTTCGCGGCCAGCACCGCGGCATCCGGCAACGTCACCCGTTCGCCGTCACTCTCGAACAGCGCGCTGTAGTAGCTGCCGCCCTGCCTGGAAAGATTGCAGTCCGGGTTGGCCGCCAGCTCGTAACGGCTCCGGGCTTCAAGGATGTACGGCCGGCGCGTCAATGCATCGATGGCCTTGGCCACCCGCGGGCTGATCTCCAACCGCTCCAGCTTGAACTGCGCCGCCTGTTCCGGCGTCACCTGCTCTGGCCGCAGCAGCAGCGCGTAGCTGCCATGCACCTTGCTCCTGTCGGCCGGCACGCGCCAGTCCTCACGGAAATACAGCTGCGCGCAGACCACGGCCTCGCGCAGCGGGCTGTCCATCAGCGCACGGTAATCACGGAACGGCGCCGCGTCGAAGCGCATCGGCTCGTCATAGACCGGCAACAGGTACAGCTTGCCGTCGTCGGCCACGAACGCGCCGGTGATCTCGCGATTGGAATGGTGGTAGTCCGGCCCACTGGCGCAGCCAGACAGCAAGCCCAGGCACAGGGCGGAGAGAATGAAGCGGATGGACGCTCGCATGTCGTGTTCGAGGGATTCCCTGGGAAAATGGCCTCGGCCATAGGGACGAAGCCAGTCCGCCATAGTGCCACGGCGGTCGTTCGCGCTCCAAGCTGCGGCGGTGGAGACCCACGCCATCGGTTGTTCTTGCAAAGCCCTCTGGCCGGCCTGCGCTGCCACCGGGCCGTCGATAGAACCGCACACTTCCAAGAGGCATCGATTGCGTCGCCGGAAAGCGCGCCGAGCGCAAGCGCACTTGCCACGCGCCAGTCATCCCATATCGGAAACTGTGAGCCGATAGCGCACAGCGCGATTGCCCCGCTTGAACTCTGAAACGAGATGAAAAATCTTCTCAACCTGAGTGTAATGGTCCTCGTGTCCCGGCTCGCTCCGCCATTCCATCATCGACCGAAAGCCGCGATGCTTGGCCAGTAAAGCCTCGATATCAGGCGGCCCCACGAGATCAAGATACTCGGCCTCGGTGATCTCACGCGACCAATCAGCGAGCGCATGTGGATCCGACACGAGTGGAAGATTGAAACGGTCTATCAAGCGAATGCCGTCGCGGCAGATTCCTAGCAGGCTGAGATTGAGGTAGAAATCCCGAGATTTGGCCCCGGGACGTCCCTCGTACAGAATCGGTTCCGCAAAGGTCACTATGACACCGCTTGAAACACCCATACGCTACTCCTCGATTCAGACGGCCATGCACGAGGAGTTAAACACCTCGCGTGATGGACGCTTCTGCAAAAGCACCGAATTTCCCTCTCGCGTATCAGAGTTTGTTCAAGAACGAGTCAAAGACAGCAACCGCATTTGCCACTTGTGCAGATCCTCTCGCATTCCTGAGAACATAGTTGATACGTCCCTGCACAGAGCAAGAAAGTTGTTCTGCGACGGCTGAGGCTGACAGATTACATTGAAGAACCTACCCTACTTCAACCGCTCCACCAACCGCTGCCCCACCTCCAGCGCCGAAGCCGGGTTCTGCCCGGTAATCAGCTCGCGGTCCACCACCACATGCCCGGTCCACGGCGTGGCATTGCTGCTGAACGTCGCGCCCGCCTGCTGCAACGCCGTCTGCGGGTAGAACTTCATCTCACCGCCGCCCAGCAGCGGCTTGGCCTGTTCTTCTTCCTGGTTGCTGATCACCGTCATCCGGTAGCCGCTGTAGATCCACTTCGGCGCGACCGGCATCGCACCCGCTTCCAGCTTCGCCACGAACCCCGCCGCATCCGGCAGCGTGGACAGCAGCGCGATCGGCCCGTGACAGACCAGCGCGGTGGTCTTGTTGCGCTGGTGGAAGTCGGCCAGCAGCCGGCCCAGCGCCGGGCTCTTCAGCAGGTCCTGCATCGGCGCGTGGCCACCGGGAATGTAGACCGCATCGAAACGCGCGTAGCCCAGCTGCTCGACGCGCGCCAGGCTCACCACCGGCGAGGCCGTCGGCGAGGTCAGCGCCAGTTTCTCCAGCAGGTCCTTGTGCAGCGTCAGTTGTGCGGCATCGTTGCCGAAGTAGGCCGGCGTCACCGAGGACGCATCCACCGTCGGCGCCCGCCCCTGCGGCGTGGCGAAGGTCACCTCGTGGCCCGCGTCCAGCAACAGCTTGACCGGCTGCATCAGCTCGTTGAGATAGAAGCCGGTGGACAGCACCTTGCCGTCCTTCAGGTCCAGGTGGTTTTCGTCGGACAGCACCACCAGCACGTTGGCGGCATGCGCGCCGGTCGCGGCCAGGGTCAGGGCCAGCGCTGCGGCCAGCCGGGTCATCAGGTTCATGGGGTAGCTCCTATCGGGGAATGGCGGCCACTTTATTCATCGCCCCAGCGGCGATAAATTGGCCCCATCGCAAAACATCTGTTCGCCGGAGAGCCAAATGAGCCGCAAGTTCGACTACCTGGGCGATGTGGAGGTGTTCCTGGCGGTGGTCGAGCACGGCTCGTTCACTGCCGGCGCGGTGGCGCTGTCCACCACGCCCTCGGTGCTGAGCCGCGCGGTCACCCGCCTGGAAGCGCGGCTGGGCCGGCAGCTGCTGCAGCGGACCACCCGCCGCGTGGGCCTGACCGACGCCGGGCGGCTCTATCTGGAACAGGTGCGCACCGCCTTCGGCCTGCTGGACGACGCCGAGCGCGACGTACTGGCCCAGGACGGTGCGCTGGCCGGCCGCGTGCGCCTGAGCGTGCCCACCACCTACGGCCACTACCGGCTGCCGCCCGTGCTGGCGCGCTTTGCGCAGCAGTACCCCCAAGTGCAGGTGGAACTGAACATCACCAACCGCAACGTGGACCTGGTGGCCGAAGGCTTCGATCTGGCCATCCGCCTGGGCCAGTTGCCGGACAGCGGGCTGGTGGCGCGAAAGCTGGAAGACGCCCCACTGCTGCTGGTGGCCGCGCCGGACTATCTGCAACGCCGCGGCACGCCGCAGACGCTGGACGACCTGCAGCAGCACCTCTGCCTGCCCTTCGTGATGCCGCGTACTGGGCGGTTGGCGCCGTGGATCTTCCGCGACGACGGGCGCGACGTGGACTGGCTGCCGCGTTCGTCCATCGAAACCTCCGACGATGTGCTGGGCGTGGTTTCGCTGGCCGAACAGGCCATTGGCATCTGCCAGAGCTATGAGTTCATCGTGCGGGAGCGATTGCTGCGGGGGGAATTGGTGGAAGTGCTGCCGCAGCTGCGGGGGCGGTCGAAGCCGTTCTCGGTGATCTATGCGCCGCATCGACGGCAGTCTGCGGCGGCGCGGGCGATGATTGAGTTGTTGGTGGGGCATGCGCGTGAGGATGGCGCTGGTTGAAGCCGCTAGGCTCGCTGGCGGTGTCGGGTTTGAACCGCTTTTCGAGGTGTGCGGCTGATCGCGTGCCGTTGCTTGGCGAGGCGGACTAAGAACTGTTGCAAAGCAGGCCGTCGCGCTATTCGCTTGTGGCATGGTCGATTGCGCCACTTTGATTCGCCATCAGCAGAGCAGCTGCGCGAATGCGTCTGCTGGCGTCGCGTGCTGCACGAATGGTGCGTGCAACAATAGCCCTCTGCTCTTGGATTCCGCGTTTCCTTCGCGAATTTCTATTGGCATTCGAAGCGACTGCGTAAACACCATGGCGCGCCACCGAAAGCGGGTGGCTCGGGCCTGCAAACCCGAAGAAAGCGATGTCTGTAGTTTGCGCTTGCCCGCCGGCACCGTCCTTAACCGGTGCCGGCGGGCAATCCGTCGGCCTTTTTGGCGGGCGGTGCGTGGGGGCTTTCGGGCCCGCCGGTTTATGACATCGCTTCTTCCGGTTTGCAGCCACGCATCGTCCGCCACCTCGCTACGCGGTGGCGCTGTTAAGCACAGCCACGGAAGCCGACGCCATGAACGAATCAGACACCTTCTCTTCGTACACCGTTGTTGAGCCCATCAACGACGACACTCCCCTGCCCGATCTGAACTCCCTGCTCGGCATCCTCAAGCGCATGCGCGGTTGCGAGGGGGCTGATGGGCATCCCTGGCCAGAGAACGATGTATCACCCGGCCGCCGCGTGAGCCTGGCGCGGAGCGAGCGCGCGATGGTGGGTGCGCTCACGGTGCTGGAGCTGCTGCACGCGGCAGACCGCTGCCGGGTGGCAGCGGAGCCGGAGCGGCATCTGGATGAGGGGGTGGTGGATGGGTTGTTTCTGGCTTGCCGCGGGCTGGTTGAGTGGGCTTGCCACGAGGTTAGGCCAGAGTGACCTGCTCGATCGGAGCACACTTACGGTAGGGTTGGTCGAGCCTCACTTCGACCAGTGCCGCTCCGAGCCAGTAGCTAACCTTCAACGCCTGAACTAATTCGCGCCGTGATGCGGCGTCGCCTGAAACATCCGCTAGCGATCACTCTTCTCGTTTATTGGTGATGCCGAACGGAATATGTACCGATGGAGCCACCTCGCTGGCCGTTACAAGGTGCCCCGATTGATCATCAAAGAAGATGTGTGGCTGCAGAACGTTCAAGACAAGCTTTTTTTCAACCCCGCCAAGAAAGAATGCATCGTTCGCCATCACTCCCCAACTCTTCAACGTGTTGATAGCCCTCTCATGGGAGGGCGCGTTCCTTGCCGTGACAATAGATACTCGAAGTCGATTTCTATAGGCTGAATCTTCTTTTCGCCTCTCTTCCTCTACCTTTTGAATCTTTGAGATCTTTAGCAAGAAGGTCTTGAGCGGACCACCACCGAGCGGCTCCATAACGTTGGCAGTCTCATGATCGTGGAATTTTAAAACATCCTTGGTGTTCTGCATAACTGTCTCAGCAGTATCATCAGCAAGTACACCATCAAAGTCAAAGGCGATCCGCAAGGTTTTATCCTGAGGATCATCGATTTTTTTTGAATCCATTACGTAGCCAGCCGGAAATCCCTTGGCGATGGCCTCAACAACATCGCTCTGGTTGGATGAAAGAAATAATGAAATATTCAAAGCTGGAATGTAATCGTACGGAGACAAACCTTGCTGAAAGATCGCACGAGTGATCCCCAAGGCGTGATGCTCGATAGACTTCATCACGCGAAGTCCTGTATCCGGGTCATTACGAGACAGCAGAACGACCTCTATCAATGGTCCAACACCTGCGGGACTCAGATCATTCAGTGACAGCAGACGTTTGATGAATGAAAAAGCAACCCCCTCACTCAACGGATCATTCTTATGAGCTTCCTGATACTGCCGATAATTTTCCTCGCCCTGAGTCCTGAAAATTCGGTCTGACTCGGTCAAATCAAACATGGCACTCGATGCGACACCAACCACCAGCCTGTCTTTCAACTCATATGCCACGATATTCCCCTGTGCGCGCGAGATAACTAATAGACAAACTCACCAATCCGGTTACACGACTCATCCACAAAGCATCGCACGCCCTCCGTTTTACAAATCAAATTCAGAGCGGGCAAGTCCGGCAAACAGGCTTGCCACTTCCCTAGACAATCTAAGTACAAGGCCTCAGACCGAATTCACATGAAAGCTCGCGTTGGATCTGGCGCCCTCTGATCAGGAGTAGCCGTGTGTAACGACTGAGTAGGGCCGATTCTTAAAGCGACGTCAACTTAGACGAACTGCTAGCCTTCACTGGTACCTACAATGTGGCGGGCGCGCTCATAGAGCTCATCAAAAGTAATCACTTCCGGCTGATGCAGGTTGCGACGATAAAGCTCGAAGGACCTTAGCTGCCCCTCATTCACACCGTGCTCTCCGGAAAACTGCCCAAGCGTGCCAACAACAACAAAGGATCTGGGTGAGAAATTAAAAGCCTCTTCTGCCGTGGGAAAGCCTTTCTTGTCCGCGAGGCAGAGTCTTCCAAAAATAGTTTCCCCCGCGTATGACACGGTGCCTTGCACCTGTGCCACTGCGCCAGATAGATACTCTGATGGTGCCCAGCAGCCCCTGCGATAATCCGAGGAGGCAAGTAGAGGTGTCCTATGGGTCTTGATTTCCACGAAGCACAGGGTTGAGGCTAGCGCCCGTGTCTTTAGAAGCGCATCTACACGCTTCCCAGGCTGATCGACCTGGTAACCTCGAACCACTTGCTCAAGATTTTTTTCATCAAGCCCCGACGAATAAACATAACTTAGCCCATATCCAAATATCCACTGATTGGCCTCGAAAAACTGCTGCCACAGCGCCTCATCCTTGCATTTCTTTCTTTTCTTTAGGTCATTGAAGTAGCTTTCGCTCTCTAGAAGTTTGCCAAAGACCTCAAGTTGTCTCTTACGGTATCCAAGCGCCACTATGTCTCTCTTTGTAACAGAGTGCCGCAAAACTTCCGCGATGAGCTCCTCGTTATCCACCACCAGCTCTTTCGCTTGACGTGACGTGAGTGCGATTTTGCGCAACTCAGCATCTGAGATGTTAACCGAGCTTCCATTTTCCAAGCTAACAGCCTGAATATTGGCGAGAAATTCACAAAAGCGCCCGATCTCCTCGCCGACGAATGAGAAGCCAGCACCATAGGGCATGCCAGTATCCGCAGAGAACTTCTGAATAGTGAGAACGAAAACACCCTTAGTGTCTTCGAGAAATTTCGCCCTGATGTAAGTGGCCGCATCGGGCTTCTGCCGCACGACAACTTCATCCCGCTCTTTGACGTACTCGTATCCATCCTTAGATGCCAGAACTTTCGACGCTATGCGGACTCGACGAGTCTTGTCCCCAAAAGCCGGAAGCGCTGGACTTATGTATGTCTTCCCGGGCTTAGGATGCTGATAGTTGTCCATGATCACCAGAAGATGGGGTGTGAAAGCTGACTCTGAATTCGACCCCGCTGCCAAGCGGATCAGACTAGAATGGACTACTACGCGGCGGTCGAGAAGAACTCACTTATGCGCACCAGGTCGCTTCGGTCTGAAGCATGATTCTGAAGAATCTGCTGCAGCATTTTTGACCCTGATGCCAGCCACTCCTCTACGAGCCGGTCAAATGCCGGCGTGCGCTCAATGTCCGGAGCCAACCGACGGATATAAGCGTCTGAAATGGTCTGGCACTCAACTCCTCGTTGTTTAGCGATTTGACGCACTACCTGAATCCTCACCCTTCGAATTGCGCCTGGCTTATCGGGCTGGTAGCCACCGCGGATTCCTGCGAGAACCCGAAGAACGTCCTCAATTTTCTGACTCATTACCACACACCCCTAGCAACCCACCTAATGTTGGATTTGACTGGAACGCAGAGCCATTGCGCATGGCGAATAATACCAACTCGCACACACGCCGAACGACATATTAGTTATAGCACATTGTTCATCTCCGCTCGCTGAGCCCCCCAATCTGCGCAGACTCGCTTTAAGAGTGACACGTATTCCTCCACATCCTGGCGATCGACCGCCACAGGATGAAAGTGCTCCGGAGGCGAATGCGACAAAAGGTTCCGAAGGTTCGCCCACGCCAGCAGCTCGGCAACATCGGCTTCGGGAGTCCGATATTCTTCAGCTGCCATGGCCTCCAGCTTGGCCTTCAATCCGAAGAGCCGCTTTCCCGGCTTTTTGGAAAGGTAGCGCACAACCAAGACTGCCTCGAACATCCCCTGCAGCCGCCACAAAGCGAACGACCAGAGAAGATCTTTCTCGAGATGGTTGTAGTAGCGGAGATCAGATGACACCTCGACGTGCGCATCGGCGAACTCAGGAGGGACATCAGCGCCTGAGATCATTTGCTCTACACAGGCATCAGCATAGTCCGAGTATTTCTGAATGAGCCCTACAACTTCATCGAACTCATGGACATTCGGTCCATATAGCCAGTAGTCGTCCTCGGTCAGAACACGAAGGGCATCTCTCATGCGCTCTATCCATTTAATAGACGGACCTGTTGACCCGGTTACACGACTCACCCACAAATCACCGCATAGCGGGCTTTCCCCTTGATACATCTCGTTTTTGGGCCGACCAAGTCAAGCTGACCGGCCAGCACTGTAGCCCGTCACAGCCGCAAGCTCAGCGCTCACCGCAAGTAGGTCAGCCCCCCCCTCCCCAAAAAAAGCAATCTAGCGTGCGGAGCACCCGCAAGAGCCAGCAACATCTTCCGCGTTTCCTTATCAGGGCGGAGCGTCGTTGTCCCGCCATTGGACGTGTAGACATGCACACGCCATGTGAATACCGCCCACCGCGTAATTTGGGATTTGGATGCCAAATCTCTCAACCATCGATTGTCTGGCCCGAGCGGGACGCTCCAACTCCCGGTTTCTCCATCAGCCAATGGCTTCGGGATGCCGTGACCGAACTGATCTTGCACAAGCGCAATGATGCCGTGCCTCTTCCAACGCCAAGCTCCAAAGGTAAATCCAATATTAGTTACTACTGTTGGACGCTGCGAAATATTAGTGACTGAAACTGAAAAAACTTCTACCCGCGGCTGGCCTGGACCGATGATCAAGCGATGTCCAGCGTAGCCGCGAAGCTTTATCTTCTGGGAAGAATGAGCTACGTGCAGGGCAACTACTGCTGCCGCCAACGAGCCGATGCCTGATACCCAATCAGCGATAGATCCCCATTCGACTGCCACAATCATCTCCTCCGAGATTTAAAGCCAAGTCACACCGGCTGGGACTAGTTGGGCTTGCATGCTCAGCGCGGGCTCTGGCCTCCCACTCCGCCAGTGATTCATCCTGATCGGGAGCCCTTCGACGCTCGCTTCCAACCGTACATGGGCAACCAACAATGAATGGTCAGGGAACTCAAAGAGAAGGCTCGCCCTGAATCATCCCCGCCAGACAGCTGACCTGTCTACAACCCCCTCAATGCCTGCCCCTCTTGGGGGCCACGATTCTGGACATGATGCCAGTCCAGCACGACGCGCCAGAAGACTCGCAACGGGGCCCCATAAGCAAACCCCTCAAACAACAAGGGCGCCTCTCGGCGCCCTCGTTCTTTCAACTCATTCCCACTCAATGGTCGCCGGCGGCTTCCCCGAGATGTCATAAACCACCCGCGACACCCCCCGCAACTCATTGATGATCCGGTTGCTCACCGTCCCCAGGAACTCATACGGCAGATGCGCCCAGTGCGCCGTCATGAAGTCGATCGTCTCCACCGCCCGCAGCGCAATCACCCACTCGTAAGCGCGCGCATCGCCCACCACGCCCACCGACTTCACCGGCAGGAACACGGCAAACGCCTGGCTGGTCTTGTCGTACAGGTCGGCCTTGCGCAGCTCATCAATGAAGATGGCATCGGCCTTGGCCAACAGTTCGGCGTATTCGCGCTTCACTTCGCCCAGGATACGCACGCCCAAGCCCGGGCCCGGGAACGGATGGCGGTAGACCATGGTGCGCGGCAGGCCCAGCTCCACGCCCAGGCGGCGCACTTCGTCCTTGAACAGCTCGCGCAGCGGCTCCACCAGGCCCAGCTTCATGTGCTCCGGCAGGCCGCCCACGTTGTGGTGGCTCTTGATCACATGCGCCTTGCCGGTCTTGCTGCCAGCCGACTCGATCACGTCCGGGTAGATGGTGCCCTGCGCCAGCCACTTGGCGTTCTTCAGCTTGTTCGACTCTTCGTCGAAGATCTCAACGAACAGGTTGCCGATGATCTTGCGCTTGGCTTCCGGGTCGCTCACGCCTTCCAGCGCGGCGAAGTAACGGTCGGCGGCATTCACGCGTACCACCTTCACGCCCATGTGCTCGGCGAACATCGCCATCACCTGGTCGCCTTCCTGCCAGCGCAGCAGGCCGGTATCCACGAACACGCAGGTCAGCTTCTCGCCGATGGCCTTGTGCAGCAGCGTCGCCACCACGGACGAATCGACGCCGCCGGACAGGCCCAGGATCACTTCGTCATCGCCCACCTGTTCGCGCACGCGGGCGATCTGGTCGTCGATGATGTTGGCGGCGGTCCACAGGGTCTGGCAGCCGCACACGTCCACCACAAAGCGGCGCAGCAGCGCCTGGCCCTGCAGGGTGTGGGTCACTTCCGGGTGGAACTGCACGCCGTACCAGCGCTTTTCTTCGTTGGCCATGGCGGCCACCGGAATGCGGTCGGTGGTGGCGGTGATGGTGAAGCCCGGCGGTGCAACGGAGACGTGGTCGCCGTGGCTCATCCAGACATTCAGCTTCGGCTCGCCGCCGTGGTCGCTCAGGCCCTTGAACAGCGCATCCGGGTTGATGACGTTCACTTCGGCGTGGCCGAACTCGCGCTGGTCAGCGGCTTCGGTGGCACCGCCCAGCTGCGCGGCCAGGGTCTGCATGCCGTAGCAGATGCCGAAGATCGGCAGGCCGCTGTCGAACACTTCCTGCGGTGCGGCCGGTGCACCCGGCAGCGTGGTCGATTCAGGGCCGCCGGACAGGATGATGCCCTTGGCGCCGAACGCCGCGATCTCGGCCGGGTTGTGGTCCCAGGCCCAGATTTCGCAGTAGACGCCCAGCTCGCGGATGCGGCGGGCGATCAGCTGCGTGTACTGCGCGCCGAAATCGAGGATCAGGATCTTGTCGTTATGGATGTTGGTCATGGTGCCGTTCCAGTGGTGTTTTTCGCAGCGCCCGGCGCTTCAAGGCTCTGCGTCAGCGTGGCGATGAACGCCTCGCGTTGTTGAATATGTGAGGGGTCTTCCTCGTCCCAGCGCAGCATCAGCAGGCCGTGCGGTGCGTTGGGGTTGGCGCGGTCAGCGCGCGGCAGCTCGACGATTTCCTGCACTTCGGTGCCGGGCACGATGCGCCGTTGCAGCGCCGCCATCGAGAAGCCCGACTCCGCAGCGCCCCAGGACGCCCATTGCACGCTCATCCGTGCGGGCTCCAGCGCGCCCAGTACCGGCGTCAGCACCGGATCATCCGGCCCGTGCAGCAGCTCGGTGATGCATTGCAGCGTGACCTGCAGCGGGCGCTCGCCGGTGCCTTTCAGCAGCCAGCGCTGCTCGCCTGCGGCCTGCACCTGCCAGCCCTTCGGCAGCGAGAACGCGTTCTGGCAGGCCTGCACGTCCTGCAATTGCGAAACCGCCGCGCCCGGAGACCCGGAGCGCGGCGGCGGTTCGGACAACGAACAGCCTGCCATCAGCAGGCTGCCCGTAATCGCAAGAGCAGTTCGCAAGCGCATCAGGCGCGGTAGTTCGGCGGCTCTTTGGTGATGGTCACGTCGTGGACGTGGCTCTCACGCTGGCCGGCGCCGCTGATCTTCACGAACTTGGGCTTGCTGCGCATGTCTTCGATGGTGGCGCAACCCACGTAGCCCATGGTGGCGCGCAGGCCGCCCATCAGCTGGTGGATGATGCCGCCCACCGGGCCGCGGTACGGCACGCGGCCTTCGATGCCTTCCGGCACCAGCTTGTCGGCGGTGGCGGCGTCCTGGAAGTAGCGGTCCTTCGACCCCTTCTCCATGGCAGCCAGCGAACCCATGCCGCGGTAGCTCTTGTACGAACGGCCCTGGTACAGCTCGGTCTCGCCCGGCGATTCCTCGGTACCGGCCAGCAGGCCGCCGACCATGATGGTCGAGGCACCGGCGGCCAGCGCCTTGCCGATGTCGCCCGAGTAGCGGATGCCACCGTCGGCGATCAGCGGGATGCGGTCCTGCAGCGCTTCGGCCACCAGGTCAATGGCGGTGACCTGCGGCACGCCGACACCGGCGACGACGCGGGTGGTGCAGATCGAGCCCGGGCCGATGCCGACCTTGACCGCGTCCGCGCCGCTGTCCAGCAGCGCCAGTGCGGCTTCGCCGGTGCAGATGTTGCCACCGATGACCTGCACGTGCGGGAAGTTCTTCTTGACCCAGCTGACGCGGTCCAGCACGCCCTGCGAGTGGCCGTGCGCGGTATCGACCACGATCACGTCCACGCCGGCGGCGACCAGCGCTTCCACGCGGCGATCGGTATCGCCACCCACGCCGACGGCAGCGCCGACCAGCAGGCGGGTCGACAGATCCTTGGCAGCGTTGGGGAAGTCGGTGTTCTTCTGGATGTCCTTGACGGTGATCAGGCCACGCAGTTCGAACGAATCATTGACCACCAGCACCTTTTCGATGCGGTTGCGGTGCAGCAGCTGCAGCACTTCATCAGACGCGGCGCCTTCCTTGACCGTGATCAGGCGATCCTTCTTGGTCATGATGTGGCGGACCGGATCATCCAGCTCGGTCTCGAAGCGCATATCGCGGTGGGTCACGATGCCAGCCAGCTGGCCGTCGCTACCCACCACCGGCACGCCGGAGATGTTGTGCGCCTGGGTCAGGGCCAGCACGTCGCGGATGGTGGTTTCCGGGCCGACGGTGATCGGGTCGCGGATGACGCCGGCCTCGAACTTCTTGACCTTGGCCACTTCCGCGGCCTGCTGTTCCAGGCTGAGATTCTTGTGGATGATGCCCATGCCGCCGAGCTGGGCCATGGCGATGGCCAGGCGGGCTTCGGTGACGGTATCCATGGCTGCAGACAGGATCGGAAGCTTGAGCTTCAGGTCTCGGGTCAACCGCGTTTCGAGGTTGACGTCCTTGGGCAGGATGGTCGAGTGGGCGGGGACGAGCGAGACGTCGTCGTAAGTGAGTGCTTCAGCCTGGATGCGCAGCATCGGCATACCCGAGATGTGGGGAAGCGCGACATTTTACCCTGTTTTCGCGCCGCGTGGCAGGGGGTAGATGCGACGCAGTGTCGCGCGGGCGGTGATTGGTTCAGGGGGGGGGGGTGGGTGCCAACCTTGGTTGGCACAACCCGTCCGGCACCGGTACCCCAGATGGGCCGATGGCCCCGATGGATGTGTGCCAACCAAGGTTGGCACCTACCAGGAGCGGGTCGCCGGGAATCGCGGGGCATCAATGCAACCCCGGTAGCGCCGGGCCATGCCCGGCGAGCGCAGCGGCGCCGCAAACATCCGCCGGGCATGGCCCGGCGCTACCCTCAGGAGGCTTCCGCCGCTTCCAGGGTGTTCTGCATCAACGTAGCCACGGTCATCGGGCCCACACCGCCCGGCACCGGGGTAATCCAGCTGGCCCGCTGCGCAGCGGCCTCAAACCCAACATCGCCCACCAGCCGGCCGTCGTCCAGCCGGTTGATACCCACATCGATCACCACCGCGCCGGGCTTCACCCATTCGCCCGGCACGATGCCCGGGCGGCCCACCGCCACCACCAGGATGTCGGCGTTGCGCACGGCCTGTTCCAGCACGTCTTTGGGGGTGAACTTGTGGCAGCTGGTCACGGTGCAGCCGGCAATCAGCAGCTCCAGGCCCATCGGCCGGCCGACATGGTTGCTGACGCCTACGATGGTGGCGTTGCGGCCACGCACCGGCTGGTCGGTGTGGCCCAGCAGCGTGGTGATGCCACGCGGGGTGCACGGGCGCAGGCCGAATTCGCGCAGGGCCAGGTGGCCGACGTTTTCCGGGTGGAAGCCGTCCACGTCCTTGCGCGGGTCGATGCGCTGGATCAGCCGGCGTGCATCCGGGATACCCGGCAGCGGCAGCTGGATCAGGATGCCGTTGATCTTCGGATCGGCGTTGAGCTGGTCGATCAGGTCGAGCAGCTCGGCCTCGGTGGTACCGGCCGGCAGATCGTAGTCATGCGCCTCGATGCCGACCTTTTCGGCGGCACGGCGCTTGTTGCGCACGTATACGGTCGAGGCCGGGTCGCCGCCCACCAGCACCACGGCCAGGCCCGGACGGCTGCCGCCGGCGGCCACGCGGGCGTCGACGCGCACCTTCAGGCTGTCGAGCAGGTCCTCGGCGATACGGCGGCCATCAAGGATGCGGGCAGGATGCTGGGGGGCGGAATCGGTCATCGGAGGCAGGCGTGGGGCGGCGGGGACGCTATTGTCCCCGATTCAGGCCCCCTCGCCCACCGCCAATCCGGGCGGCCGCTGCGCTCGCCGGGCATGGCCCAGCGCTACCCCACCCGTGCGCACCACGGTAGCGCCGGGCCACGCCCGGCGAGCGCGGTGCGCGGCACCTCATTCTTCCTCTTCCGGCACATCCTGCGGGTTCAGTGTCTTGCTCTCCCGCTTCGGCGCGGTGAACGGCGTCGGCGTCGGTACGCCCTGCGGGCTGTTGCCGTAGATCATCCGCGCGCCGGCATTCAGACCACCACCGGCAATTTCCAGCTCAAAACGCTCGGCATCGCGGCGACGGATCTGCTCGGCAATCTCCACCGCATCGTCTTCGTCCGCACCCAGCTCCACCAGCGCGGCCTGGCCGAACAGCACCGCCGACTCGAACGTCTCGCGGATCTGGAAATCGACACCGGCATGGATCAGCCGCAGCGAATGCTCGCGGTCGAACGAGCGCACCATCAGCTTGGCCTGCGGGAACTCGTGCGCCACCAGTTCCACGATGCGGTCGGCGGCCTCGGCCTTGTCCACGCACACCGCAATCGCACGTGCGGTGGCCGCGCCCGAAGCGTGCAGCACATCCAACCGCGTGCCGTCGCCGTAATAGATCTTGAAGCCGAACCGCGCGGCGCTCTGGATCATCTCCACATCGTTGTCGATGATGGTCACGTCCACGTCGCGCGCCAGCAGCGACTGGCTGGCAACCTGGCCGAAGCGGCCGAAGCCGATCAGCAGCACGCTGCCGGACAGGCCCTCGGCCTCGTCCACGCCGTCCATGTTTACCGTCGGCTTCGGCGCGATGCGCTTGTAGAGCAGCACCACCAGCGGCGTCAGCGCCATCGACAGCACCACCACGGCAGTGAAGTTGGCATTGATCTCCAGGTTGATCACGCCGGCCGATGCCGCGGCGGAGAACAGCACGAAAGCGAACTCGCCGCCCTGCGCCATCAGCACGCCACGGTCCAGCGCCTGCGCGTGGTCGCTGCCCATGATGCGCGCGACCACGTAGATGCACAGCGCCTTGGCCGCCATCAGCGCCAGCACCAGGCCGAGGATCAGCTGCCAGTTGCCCGCCACCACGCCCAGGTCCAGCGCCATGCCCACGCTGAGGAAGAACAGGCCGAGCAGGATGCCGCGGAACGGTTCGATGTCCGCTTCAATCTGGTGGCGGAAGGTCGATTCGCTCAGCAGCACGCCGGCCAGGAACGCGCCCATCGCCATCGACAGGCCGGACAGCTGCATCAGCAGCGCCGCGCCCAGCACCACCAACAGCGCGGCGGCGGTCATCACCTCGCGCGCCTTCGATTCGGCCAGCACGCGGAACAACGGGTTGAGCAGGAAGCGGCCGACCAGCACCAGGCCGACGATGGCACCCACGCCGATCGCCACCGACAGCCAGCGCGAACCCTCGCCATCGGCACTGCCCGCACTGGGGCCCATCCAGGCCACCAGCGCCAGCAACGGCACGATCAGCAGGTCTTCGAACAGCAGGATGGAGACGATCTTCTGCCCCGACGGCAGCGCGATGTCACCGCGCTCGGCCAGCAGCTGCATCACCACCGCGGTGGAGGTGAGCACGAAGCCGGTGGCGCCGATGAAGGCCACCTGCCACGGCAGGCCGAACAGCTTGGCGATGCTGGTCAGCACCAGCGCACAGGTGACGATCTGCAGCGTGCCCAGCCCGAAGATTTCCTTGCGCAGGCTCCACAGGTGCGAGGGCCGCATTTCCAGGCCGATCACGAACAGGAACATCACCACGCCGAGTTCGGCGGTATGCAGGATGGCCTGCGGGTCGGAGAACCAGCCCAGCCCGAACGGTCCGATCGCCAGGCCAGCGGCGAAGTAGCCCAGCACCGAGCCCAGACCGGCCCGGCGGAACAGGGGCACCATCACCACCGCCGCGCCCAACAGGGCGACGACCTTGACCAGCTCGCTGGTCGCTGCTTCTACCGCCATGCGGTGTTTTCCCCAAGATCCAGAATCGGGTTCAACAATAGAGCAATGCCGATGACGGCAATAGCACGCATGTTGCGCCGGATTGTCTTGGATGTGGAACGATGCAGGGAGTGATCCCTAGCATCATCCCGAAACCATGCACATGCTTGGGTGGGCGCCATTACCTGTAGAGCCGAGCCCACGCTCGGCTGCTCTTCGTGCCGAGGCCAGAAGCAGCCGAGCATGGGCTCGGCTGTACAGTAGATCCACGCCATGCGTGGATGGACGCCCAGCCGTCATGCCCCGGTAGATCCACGCCACGCGTGGATGCCGCCCGGTCGGATTCACCCGCCCCGGCAGAACGCGGCGTAATCGATATACCCCGGGAACGGCACGCCCGGCGCACACACCGGGCAATGCGGGTCCGGCCGGATGCCGGTCTCGCGGAAGCGCATGCCCAGCGCATCGAAGCGCAGCAGCCGCCCCACCAGCGGTTCGCCGATGCCCAGCAGCAGCTTCAGCACCTCGGTGGCCTGCAGCACCCCGGCCAGGCCGGGCAGCACACCCAGCACGCCAGCCTCCGAACAGTTCGGCGCGAACTCCGGCGGCGGCGGTTCCGGGAACAGGCAGCGATAGCACGGTGCCACGCCACGCTGGCGACCGGCATCAAACACGCTAACCTGGCCATCAAAGCGCTCAATGGCGGCATACACCAACGGCTTGGCATGCTTGATGCAGGCGTCGTTGAGCAGGTAGCGCAGCGGGAAGTTGTCCGAGCCGTCCAGCACCACGTCCACGCCGTCCAGCAGCGCATCCACGTTCTCGGAGGTGACCCGCTCGGGCACGGCCTCGACCTCGATCGACGGGTTCAGTGCCAGCAGGCGCTCGCGCGCGGAATCGACCTTGAGCTGGCCGACGCTGGCTTCGGTATGCACGATCTGCCGATGCAGGTTGCTGCGCTCCACGCGGTCGTGGTCGGCGAAGCGCAGGCGCCCTACCCCCGCGGCGGCCAGGTAGAAGCCGGCCGGGGCACCCAGCCCGCCCGCGCCCAGCACCAGCACGCGCGACTGCTGCAACCGGCGCTGGCCGGCCTCGCCTACCTGTGGCAACAGCAGGTGCCGCGAATAACGGTCGTAGAAGTCGCGGTCGGCAGCACTGGCCAGCGGCTGCACCAGCGGCAGCGACTGCTCGCGCCAGGCCACGGTGCCGCCCGTCACGGAAGCGACGTTTGTGTAGCCGGCCTCCAGCAGGAACTGCGCGGCATCGGCCGAGCGCTTGCCGCTCTGGCAGATCAGCAGGATCTCCTGGTCGTGCCGCGGCAGATGCGCGGCCGGGTCGGCATGCAGTTCGCGCTTGGCCACGCCGCGCGCGCCCTCGGCCATCCCACCGGCCCGTTCGTGCGCCTCACGCACATCGATCAGCACCGCGCCGTGGGCCAGGCGCTCGCGTGCCCGCGCGGGGGAAAGCTCTTGGATGCTCATGGCCGCATTATCACGCACGTTGCACCGGCTCGCCTTGACCAGGATCTGTAGAGCCGAGCCTATGCTCGGCTGGCGCGCGGCGATGTGCGAAAAGCAGCCGAGCATAGGCTCGGCTCTACAGGTCCACCACAAGCGTAGCCCGGCGCTACCCGGGCTACCCGCGCCCGCCGTGCTGTTCCTGAAGAAGACCGATCAGCGCTTTCAGCCCGGGCGGCACATGGCGGTGGCCCGGGTAGTACAGCGAAAGGCCGGGAAATTCAGGACACCAGTCCTCAAGCAACCGCAGCAGGCGGCCATCGGCCAACGGTTCCAGTGCCAGATGCTCGGGAACGAAGGCGATGCCGATCCCTTCAATGGCCGCGTCGACCATCAACGGCTGGTCCGTCAGCGTGATCGGCCCGGAGACGTTCACCCGCTCGGTAGTGCCCTGGTGCTCGAACTCCCACCGGTAGATCGCCCCACTTTCAAAGCGGAAACGGATGCAGTCGTGCTGATGCAGATCCAGCGGCCGCAGTGGACGGCCACGCGCCTGCAGATACGCCGGCGAGGCCACCGCCGCGAAGCGCATCGGGGCGGTCACCGCTATCGCGACCATGTCCTGGGGCACGGCTTCGGTCAGGCGGATACCCGCATCGAACCCCTCCGAAACGATATCGCCCAACCGGCCGTCACTGACGATGTCCAGGTGGACCTGCGGGTACTGGCGCAGGAACCGCGCAAGCACCGGCTTCAGCACGAGCCGTATGGCGCCCTCACTGGCGTTGATGCGGACCGTGCCACGCGGCGTGCCGGCTTCAGTGTCCACGGACTGCAGGGCCTCCTCGATCGAGGCCATGGCCGGCCGCAGTTTTTCCGCCAGGCGCTCCCCGGCATCGGTCAGCGAGACGCTGCGCGTGGTGCGATTGAACAGGCGCGCACCCAGCCGCTGCTCGAGCGCCTTGATCGCATGGCTGATCGCCGACGGCGTGATGTTCAGCTCTGCCGCCGCGCTGCGGAAGCTCCGATGCGCCGCCACCGCCAGGAACGCGGTGAAGGCGGTCAGATCCCCTCCGCTCGTTTGTTGAATTCGGCTCACCATATCGTGAAATATTGAAGCGATTGTCTTGATAGTCAACCGATTCTACGCTCCGAGTAGTCCGCGGGCACCCGCCCTCGGCGCTCACCCACCGGGACAGGATCAAGACGATGAAGACGATGAAAGCGGTTGTGATGACCGGGCCGAATGCGCCGTGGCAGGTCCAGGACGTGCCAATGCCCGTGATCGAACCGGGCCAGGTACTGGTCAAGGTCCACGCATCGGGCATGTGCTACACGGACGTGTGGGCAACCCAGGGCTATGGCGGCGACATCTACCCGCAGACACCGGGGCATGAAGTAGTCGGAGAAGTGGTGGAGGTGGGCGCCGGCGCGCACTCGCGCCGGGTGGGCGATCGCGTGGGCACAACGTGGGTCCAGTCGTCCTGTGGGCGTTGCCCCTACTGCCGCGAGAACCGCCCCTTGTCCGGACAGACGGCAATGAACTGCGATGCACCCCGCACCACCGGCTTCGCCGCGCAGGGCGGCCATGCCCAGTACATCGCGATCTCCGCCGAAGGCACGGTGCTGCTGCCTGACGGACTCTCCTACGTGGATGCGGCGCCGATGATGTGTGCCGGCTACACGACCTGGAGCGGGCTGCGCGATGCGGCGCCCCAGCCACGGGAGAAGATCGCGGTACTGGGCATCGGCGGACTGGGCCATGTCGCCCTGCAGCTGTCCAAGGCCTGCGGCTTCGAGACCATCGCCATCACCCATTCCGCAGACAAGCATGCGCTCGCCCAGCAGCTGGGCGCCGACAAGGTCGTGGCCAATGGCAAGGAGCTGAAGGCCATCGGCGGCGCCGACGTGCTGCTGGTGACCACCAATGAATTCAGCTCGGCCGAAGAAGCGATGACCGGCCTGCGTGTCGACGGGCGCGTTGTGCTGTGCGGCCTGGACTTCAGTCAGCCGTTCTCGATCTCGTCCGAAGGCGTGCCGTTCCACATGATGCGCCAGCGCGTGATCGGCGCCACCCATGGTGGCCAGCACTACCTCAGCGAAGTGCTGCAGCTTGCCGCCGCCGGCAAGGTGAAGCCGATGGTCGAGACCTTTGATCTGGATCAGGCGACCGAGGCGTACGACCGCCTGTCGTCAGGACGGATGAGGTTCCGTGGCGTGCTGTTGCCGTGGGGCCACGCCTGAGCAAGGCGGCCGCCCCTGCATCACAACGAAAAAGGCGGCCCTCAGGCCGCCTTTTTCTGCATCACTTGCCCTTGACGTGCTTCATCAAGCGCCGCTTGGCCTTGACCTGCCGCTCGGTGAGGACGTTCTTCTTGCCCTCGTACGGGTTGGTACCCTCGCGGAAGATGAAGCTCACCGGCGTGCCGATCAGCTTGAAACGCTTGCGGAAGAAGTTCTCCAGGTAGCGCTTGTAGGATTCCTGCAGCTCCTTCAGGCGGGTGCCGTGCACGATGAAGGTCGGCGGATTGGAGCCGGCCGGGTGCACGTAGCGCAGCTTGGAGACGTGGCCGCGGATGGTCGGCGGCGGGTTGGTCTCGTAAGCCACTTCCAGCGCCTTGTTCACTTCGCTGGTGGTGAAGGTCTTGTTCGCCGATTCGTACGCGCGGTGCACCGCACGGAACAGCTCACGCAGGCCCGAGCCATGCTTGGCCGAGATGCGCACGGACTCGGCCCACGGCACGAAGCCCAGCTTCAGCGACAGCATGGTTTCGGCCTGCTCGCGCTGATACTCGGTCAGGCCATCCCACTTGTTGATGGCGATCACCAGCGCGCGGCCGGCGTCGAGCACGGCACCGAGCACGGTGGCGTCCTGGTCGGTCACACCTTCGGTGGCGTCGAGCATCAGCACGGCCACCTGGCACTGCTCGATCGACTGCATGGTCTTGACCACCGAGAACTTCTCGACGACCTCGTCCACGCGCGAACGACGGCGCAGGCCGGCGGTATCGATCAGGCGGTATTCGCGGCCGTCACGCTCCAGGTCCACCGCGATCGAGTCACGGGTGGTGCCCGGCACGTCGGAGGCGATCATGCGCTCCTCGCCAAGAATGCGGTTGACCAGCGTCGACTTGCCCACGTTCGGGCGGCCGACGAAGGCGATGCGGATGCGGTTCGGATCGTTGTCCAGCTCTTCGCCGCTGCCTTCTTCCGGCAGGCGCTGGACCACTTCGTCCAGCAGGTCGTCCAGGCCCTGGCGGTGCGCAGCCGACACGGTCAGCATCTCGCCGAAACCGTAACGGGCGAACTCCGAACGCACGGTGTCCTCGTCGGTGCCGTCGATCTTGTTGATCAGAAGCAGCGTCGGGCGCGACAGCTTGCGCAGCCAGGCCAGGATCTCGTCGTCCATCGCCGAGGTACCCTCACGGGCATCGACCACGAACAGGATCAGGTCCGCTTCCGCAGCAGCAGCGCGAGCCTGGCGGGTGGTAGCCCCGGCCAGACCTTCTTCCTCTTCCGCGATACCGCCGGTATCCACGACGAGGAAATGGTTGTCCTCGTCGAGGCGGCAGACGCCGTAGTTGCGGTCGCGGGTGACGCCGGGCTGGTCATGGACCAGCGCGTCACGGGTGCGCGTAAGCGCATTGAAAATAGTCGACTTGCCGACATTCGGCCGTCCAACCAGGGCGACCAAAGGCAGCATCGCGATTACTCCAATTTTTAATTTGCCAACCGGAAGGCGGTCAGCTTGCCATCAACGTTCTGCACCAGCAGCACCCCGTCTACGACGACCGGCTGGGCCAGCAGGGCGTCGCCGCCACTTTTCGCCCGTGCCGCCATCGCACCATCGGAGGTCTGCAACCAGTGCACGTATCCCTTGTAGTCGCCGACCACGACGTAGTCGCCGTGCAGTGCCGGACCGGTCAGCGAGCGACGGGCCAGTGCGGTCTGCGACCACATCGCTGCGCCGCTGGCCTTGTCCAGGCCGAACACGCCGCCCTTGTTGTCGGTGACGAACACATTGCCAGACGAGACCGCCACACCACCGGCACCGCCATGGTCGCGCGCCCACAGCGGGCGACCGGTCGGGCCTTCGATGGCCATCGTCTGGTTCTTGAAGCTGCTCACGAACAGGGTGTTGCCATCCAGCACCGGCGCGCCGTCGACATCGGCCATGCGCTCCAGCTCGGTACGGCCTTCACCGTTGCCCACGTTCTGTTCCCACAGGGTGCGGCCATCCTGCTGGGCCAGGGCGGCAACCGCGCCCTCGTCCTTGCCGATGAACAGCACGCCCGGGCCGGTCACCACCGGCGCGTTGCCACGCACGGTCAGTGCCGGCAGCTCGCTCGGGTTGAACCACTTCTGGGTGCCGTTGCCGGCATCGAACGCGGTGATGCGGCCGTCATTGCTGCGCACGTAGACTGCGCCCTGAGCGATGGCCGGCGCGGCGATGACTTCACCCGGAACACGGGCGCGCCACTTCTCGCTGCCGTCGTTGATGTCCAGGGCGATGACCTGGCCATCCAGCGTGCCGATCACGACCAGGTTCTCACCGACACCCGGGCCACCGGACAGGCGCAGCTTGGCCTTCTTCTTTTCCTTCTTCGGCTCCCAGGTCCAGACCTTCTTGCCGGTCTGCAGGTCGATGGCGTGCACGCCACCGGTGAGCGCCGCAGCGAACACGTGGCCGTTGGCCACCGCCGGGCCCTGGCGCACGCCGATGCGGCGCTCGCCCTTGCCGAGGTTGACCGACCAGGCCTTGTTGACCTTCAGGGTCGGCTCGAACTTGACCAGCTCAGCCGGTTCCTGTGCCTTCTTCGCGGCCGCGTCCTTGCCGGCGAACCAGCCCTTCACGGTGCTGCAGCCGCTCAGGGCCATGCCCATCAGGAGCACGGTGGCGACGCGGGTGATCATGACCTTCTGACTCATCAAACCGACTCCGCAGGGGCGGCAACGGTGCCGCCGGCGTCCATAACCTTGGTTTCCAGCAGGCGCCGCTGCGGCGCTGCCACGTCCAGCGACTTCAGCGCTTTCTCGTACTGGCTCCGGGCGTCATCGCGCTTGCCCTGCGCCATCAGCGCGTCGCCATGGATTTCCAGGCTGCTGCTGTCAGTGGCGCTGCCCAGCAGCTTGATCGCCTCGTCACTCTTGCCGGTGGCCACCAGCAGGCGGGCCACACGCTGGTCGACCACGCGCTGCAGGTCACCTTCGACCTTCACGCCGCGCAGGGTGGCCAGGGCTTCTTCGTTCTTGCCGGCGTCGACCTGGGCCTTGGCCAGCTGCAGCGCCGCGAGGTCGCCGTAGATGCTGGACGGGCCGGCTTCGAGCGCCTTGACCGCCTTGGAGGCGTCGTCGAGCTTGTTCTGCTGCAGGCCAACGAGCGCCTTCTGGTACTCGACATTGGCCGAGGCCAGCTTGCCGCCCTGATCCTTCTGGTACCACTGCCAGCCGGCAATGGCACCGATGGCGATGACTACGCCACCGAGGATGCTGGCGCCATTCTTCCGCAGCCAGCTGCGGACGCGTTCACTTTGTTCGTGCTCGTCGAGCAGATCGTCGATCGCCATGCGTACTCTCGCCCCGCCCATCGGGAGGGACCATTGGGATTAATCGAAGGTGGTGAAACCGCGCCTCAGTGCGAAACCGGGACTACGGAGCCTTCAGAGGATACCTGAAAGCGTGCCACGTTGGCTCGCTGGTAGGGGGTCAGATCGACGATAGCGCCGTTCTGCTGAACCTGGACCGCCGAGGCGTTGCCCAGGGTCACCCGGGTCACCTGGCCCGGTGTGAAGCTGCGGCTTTCGCCGGACTTGATCAGCGCCTTCTCGACGGTAGCGCCGTCCGGGCCGCCGATATCGACCCAGCTGTCGCCGCTGAACTGCATGTCCAGCGTGTTGGCGGCAGCCGCTGGCGCCGGGGCTGAACGCGGCACCGGGGCCAGCGAGGCCACGTACGGGGTGGCGGCCGGCTTGCTGGCCGGGGCGCTCGCCACTTCAGCCGGCGCCGAGGGCTCGACACCCGCAGCGGACGGGGTTACCGGCACGGCGGCCGGGATGGCGTCCAGCGAGGCGGTATTCGGCGACGGGGTGGCACTGCCATCGAAATGGCCACGGGTGGCGAACCACACCGGCACCGCCAGCACCGCGGTGATGCCGACATACAGCACGCGACGGCCGAGATTCTCGGCAATGCGGCGCGCACGCGGGGTATGGGTATGGCTGACCAGGGTGGGCGGAACCACCGGGCCGACCTGGGCCTGCTCCAGCAGCTCTCCCACGTCCACATCCAGAAGCCGCGCGTAGCTGCGCAGCTGGCCGCGCACGAACACCGGCGCGCCAAGCTTCTGCCATTGTTCTTCTTCCAGCGACCTGACCACCTGGACCGGCATGCGCAGGCGCGAGCCGACATCTTCGAGGGTCAGTCCGGCCGCCTCGCGGGCCTGGCGCAGGCGGCTGCCGCAGCCGGCCGCAGTCTCGAGAGCGCTCACAGTCTGGTCATCAATCACAATGCATCAACCCTGGAGTTAGGAGCCCGCTTCCTGCGGAAATTCCTGTCGAATCCGCTGAATATAGCGATCAGATGCCGCCCGATCACCCAGCCGCGCTTCGATTTGAGACGCAAGTTGTAACACGGAACGCGTTGCGGGTGCAGCCGCAATCCTACGTTCGGCGAAGGCCCGGGCCTCCATGTAGCGGCCCTGGCGGAAGCTGAGCTGGGCCATCGCCTCCAGCGCGACCGGATTTCCCGGCAGCGTCGACAGCGCCGCGCGCAGGTCGCGCTCGGCACGTTCAAGCTGGCCAGCATCCAGGGCACAGCCCCCGGCATTGGCTTGGGCCTCGGCCGGTGTAGCGTAGCCCGGCGCCTGCAGCGCACGATCGAACCAGGCCAGCGACTCGGCCGGCCGGCCCTGCTGGCACAGCCACGCGCCGTAATTGTTGAGGACGTCCCCGCGCTGCGGCGCCCGTTCGGCAGCCCTGCGGAAGCTTTCGCCGGCCTGCTGGGTACGGCCACGGCGCTCGTCGATGCCGGCCATCAGCACCAGCGCATCAGGCGATTCGGGTGCCAGCTTCAGCGCCTCGCGCGCCTTGCGTTCGGCCGCATCGAGATTGCCGACCTGCATGTCGCGGGCGGCCAGTGCCAGCAGGTCCTGCAGGCGCACCTGACGCCGCACGTTGTCCGGATCGCGGACCGAGTAGACCGGCGCTTCGCTGGGGCCCAGCCTGGCCTTGGGTTGGGATTTGCAGCCACCGACCGCAACGGCCAACACGCCTGCGAGCAGAACCAGCCAGAGGCGGTCAGGCCGCGGCATCGCTCCCCTTCCCCGCTTGCAGCGTCTTGTTGAACTCCGCCTGGCGGCGGGTGCGGTCCATCACCTGGCCCTTGAGCTGGCCACAGGCGGCATCAATGTCGTCGCCACGGGTGCGGCGGACCATGGTCAGCACGTTGCTGTCGAGCAGGATCTTCTGGAAGGCGCGGATGTGCGCCTCTTCCGAACGCTCGTAGCGGGTACCCGGGAACGGGTTGAACGGAATCAGGTTGACCTTGCCCGAATCCTTGGCCTGCACCGCGTTGTCGAACTGGCGCATCAGGCGGGCCAGCTCGCGGGCATGTTCGGGCTTGTCGTTGATGCCCTTCATCAGGGTGTATTCGAAGGTGACCGATTCGCGGCGCTTGTTGGCGCGCAGGTAGCGTGCGCACGAGGCCATCAGCTCGGCGATCGGGTACTTCTTGTTGAGCGGCACCAGGGTTTCGCGCAGCGCATCGTTCGGCGCATGCAGCGACACCGCCAGCGACACGTCGCTTTCGGCAGACAGGCGGTCGATCTGCGGCACCAGGCCGGAGGTCGACAGGGTCACGCGCTTGTTGGCCAGGCCGTAGCCCAGGTCGTCGCGCATCACGCTCATGGCGCGCACGACGTTGTCGAAATTCATCAGCGGCTCGCCCATGCCCATCATCACCACGTTGGTGAGGCGGCGCATCTGGTGCGGCACGTTGCCCAGGTGGCGTGCGGCAACCCACACCTGGCCGATGATCTCGGCGGTGGTCAGGTTGCGGTTGAAGCCCTGGGTGGCGGTGGAGCAGAACGTGCAGTTCAGGCCGCAACCGACCTGCGAAGACACGCACAGCGTGCCGCGGGTCTTGTCCGGGATGTACACGGTCTCGATGGCGTTCTTGCCATCCACGCCCATCGCCAGCAGCCACTTGTGGGTGCCGTCGGCGGAGGGCTTGTCGAACACGATGTTCGGAACCAGCACCTCGGCATGGGCCTGCAGCTTGGCGCGCAGGACCTTGCCGAGGTCGGTCATTTCATCGAAGTCGGTGACGTAGCGATGGTGGATCCACTTCATCACCTGGTGGGCACGGAACTTCTTTTCGCCAAGAACCTCGACGAAAAACTTCTCCAGGCCCGCGCGATCGAGGTCGAGCAGGTTCTGCTTGCCAGCCGTGGGTGCCGACTTCGGCAGCGGCTGGATGGCGGGGGACTGTACGACCTCGTTCACGGCATTACTCTCAGCGCGAGACGACTTCGGTGGCGGCGAAGAAGTAGGCGATTTCAATCGCGGCATTCTCGACCGAGTCCGAGCCGTGGGCGGCGTTGGCATCGATGGATTCGGCGAAGTCGGCGCGGATGGTGCCCGCAGCGGCTTCCTTCGGGTTGGTGGCGCCCAGCAGGTCGCGGTGGGCCAGGACGGCGTTCTCGCCTTCCAGGGCCTGGATCATCACCGGGCCGGAGATCATGAACTCGACCAGCGCGTTGAAGAACGGACGCTCGCGGTGCACGGCGTAGAAGCCTTCGGCTTCACGGCGCGACAGCTGCTTGTACTTGGCGGCCACGACCTTCAGGCCGGCCTTCTCGAAGCGGGCGTAGATTTCGCCGATGACGTTCTTGGCAACGGCGTCCGGCTTGATGATCGAAAGGGTGCGCTCCAGCGCCATGGGATGTCTCCAATGGAATCGGGCCGCTGATGGCCCGAAGGGTAACATGAAAAAAACCCGCGTCGGGACGCGGGCTTAGCCTGATAAACGTAGGCGAATTGTAAAAGATAACGTGGCCGGGTGGTAGAGGGCCGTGTGGCCCTGTAGTAGAGCCGAGCCCATGCTCGGCTGGCCTTTGGGCCGAAGAGCAGCCGAGCGCGGACTCGGCTCTACGGGTTCAGCCCCCCCCCCATTCACCCACCTGAGTGAAATCTGACCAAGCCGGCCGATTTTGCTGCACTGCAAAATGCCATACGGTACCGTCTGGTTCTAGTATCAAACAATCGTTTGATTAAGGTCCGCCCATCGATGGCCAAGCCCGCCCACTTCTCGACCAAGGACCGGATCCTCGGCGCGGCCGAGGAGCTGTTCGCCCAGCACGGCTTCGCCGGCACCTCGCTGCGGCAGGTGACCAGCCAGGCCGACGTCAACATCGCCGCGGTCAACTACCACTTCGGTTCCAAGGAAAACCTGGTCAACGAGGTGTTCCGCCGCCGCATGGACGAGATGACCGGTGCCCGCCTGTCGCAGCTGGAGCGGGCCCGCAGCGAACACCCCGGTGAACTGCGCCCGGTGCTGGCCGCCTTCGTCGAACCGGCGCTGGCGCTGGCCCAGGACCGCCAGAACGGCGGCGCCTTCGTGCGCGTGATCGCCCGCGCCTATGCCGAGAAGAACGACAACCTGCGCAAGTTCCTGTCTGACCACTACGGCCACGTGCTGCGTGCGTTCGGCAAGGCCATCGGCGAGTGCGTGCCCGGCCTGAGCAAGGAAGAGCTGTACTGGCGCCTGGACTTCCTGGCCGGCTCGCTCACCTATGCCATGGCCGACTTCGGGCTGATCAAGCGTCCCGCCGGTGTCACCGAAGCGGCGCATCGTGCCCATGCCGCCCACGAACTGATCCATTTCGCCGAAGCCGGGTTCCGCGCCGCCGCACGCGCCAGCGCCCTGCCCGCTTCCCTTTGATTCCACCCAGTAACTGCTGACCAACAAAGGCCCTACACCATGTCCAATTCCCTGCTAGTCCGCCGCGCCGCCGTGCTGGGTGCCGGCGTCATGGGTGCCCAGATCGCCGCCCACCTCACCAATGCCGGCGTCGACACCGTGCTGTTCGACCTGCCTGCCAAGGAAGGTCCGGCCGACGGCATCGTGCTGAAGGCGATCGCCAACCTGGGCAAGCTGAGCCCGGCGCCGCTGGCCAGCAAGTCGCTGGCCGAAGCCATCACCCCGGCCAACTATGAGTCGGGCCTGGAGCAGCTGAAGGACTGCGACCTGATCATTGAGGCCATTGCCGAGCGCATGGACTGGAAGCAGGACCTGTACAAGAAGATCGCCCCGTTCGTGGCCGACCACGCGGTGCTGGCCTCCAACACCTCGGGCCTGGGCATCAACAAGCTGGCCGACGTGCTGCCCGAGCAGCTGCGTCACCGCTTCTGCGGCGTGCACTTCTTCAACCCGCCGCGCTACATGCACCTGGCCGAGCTGATCCCGGCCACCACCACCGACGCCGCCGTGCTGGAAGGCCTGGAAGCATTCCTGGTCACCACTCTGGGCAAGGGCGTGGTGTACGCCAAGGACACCCCGAACTTCATCGGCAACCGCATCGGCGTGTTCTCGATCCTGTCCACCATCCACCACACCCAGCAGTTCGGCCTGGGCTTCGATGAAGTGGACGGCCTGACCGGCCCGCTGGTCGGTCGCCCGAAGTCGGCCACCTACCGCACCTCCGACGTGGTCGGCCTGGACACCATGGCCCACGTCATCAAGACCATGGGCGACACCCTGCCGAATGACCCGTGGCATGAGTTCTTCAAGTCGCCGAAGTGGCTGGACGCGCTGATTTCCAAGGGCGCGCTGGGCCAGAAGACCGGCGCCGGCATCTTCCGCAAGGTCGGCAAGGACATCGTGGTGCTGGACCTGGAGAAGCAGGACTACCGCCCGGCCGATCGCGCTGCCGCGCCGGAAGTGGTCGAGATCCTGAAGATCAAGAACCCGGCCGAGAAGTTCGCCAAGCTGCGCGAAAGCCAGCACCCGCAGGCGCAGTTCCTGTGGGCGACCTTCCGCGACCTGTTCCACTACAGCGCCTACCACCTGGCCGACATCGCCGAGACCGCGCGCGACGTGGACCTGGCCATCCGCTGGGGCTACGGCTGGTCGCTGGGCCCGTTCGAAACCTGGCAGGCCGCCGGCTGGAAGCAGGTCGCACAGTGGATCGCCGATGACATCGTGGCCGGCAAGAGCATGAGCAACGCCCCGCTGCCGGACTGGGTGTTCGATGGCCGCGACGGCGTGCATGCCGCCGAAGGCAGCTACAGCCCGTCGCGCAATGCCAAGCTGCCGCGCTCGTCGCTGCCGGTGTACCAGCGCCAGCGCTTCCCCGATCCGCTGCTGGGCGAGAAGTTCGCGCCGGGCGAGACCGTGTTCGAGAACGACGGCCTGCGCATGTGGCACGACGGTGATGGCATTGCCGTGGTCAGCTTCAAGACCAAGATGAACACCGTGTCCGACCAGGTGCTGGACGGCCTGCAGGAATGCGTCAGCCGCGCCGAGAAGGACTTCCAGGGCCTGGTGATCTGGCAGCAGAAGGAACCCTTCTCCGCCGGTGCCGACCTGGCCGGTGCACTGGGCCTGCTGCAGGCCGGCAAGGTCGACCAGTTCGAAGAAATGGTTGCCAACTTCCAGCGCACCAGCCAGCGCATCAAGTACTCGCTGGTGCCGGTGGTTGCCGCCGTGCGTGGCCTGGCGCTGGGTGGTGGCTGCGAGTTCCAGATGCACAGCGCCAAGACCGTGGCCTTCCTGGAAAGCTACATCGGCCTGGTCGAGGCCGGCGTCGGCCTGCTGCCGGCCGGTGGTGGCCTGAAGGAACTGGCCGTGCGCGCCTCGCAGGCCGCAGGCCCGGGCGGTGACGTGTTCGCCGAACTGAAGAAGACCTTCGAGACCGTGGCGATGGCCAAGGTGTCCAACTCCGCGGTCAACGCCAAGGAACTGGGCCTGCTGCGCAGCACCGACAAGGTGGTGTTCAACAGCTACGAAGCGCTGCACATCGCCAAGGCCGAAGCTCGCGCCCTGGCCGAAGCGGGCTACCGTCCGCCGCTGCCGGCACGCCGCATCCAGGTGGCCGGTGACGTGGGTATCGCCACCTTCAAGATGATGCTGGTCAACATGCTGGAAGGCCGCTTCATCAGCCCGTACGACTACGAGATCGCCGAGCGCATCGCCACCGTGCTGTGCGGCGGCAAGGTCGACCGCGGCACCCTGGTGGACGAAGAGTGGCTGCTGACCCTGGAGCGCAAGCACTTCGTCGAACTGGCCCAGCAGGAAAAGACCCAGGCCCGCATCGCGCACATGCTGAAGACCGGCAAGCCGCTGCGTAACTGATCGCCATCCCTGCTTTTGGTGGGTGCCCACCTTGGTGGGCATTCCTCCGCCTCTGGTAGGTGCCCACCGTGGTGGGCACACCGGCAAAAAACTTCGAGAGATCACTGCAATGACCAAGCAAATCCAGGACGCCTACATCGTCGCCGCCACCCGTACTCCGGTCGGCAAGGCGCCCAAGGGCATGTTCCGCAACACCCGCCCCGACGACATGCTTGCGCACGTGCTGCGCAGCGTCGTCGCGCAGGCCCCGGGCGTGGACGTCAACCGCATCGATGACGCGATCATCGGCTGCGCGATGCCGGAAGCCGAGCAGGGCATGAACGTCGCCCGCATCGGCGTGCTGCTGGCCGGCCTGCCGAACACCATCGCCGCACAGACCGTGAACCGCTTCTGCTCCTCCGGCCTGCAAGCCGTGGCGCAGGCTGCCGACGCGATCCGCCTGGGCAACGCCGACCTGATGCTGGCCGGTGGCACCGAGTCGATGTCGATGGTGCCGATGATGGGCAACAAGATCGCCATGGCACCGAGCGTGTTCGACAACGACCACGTGGCCATCGCCTACGGCATGGGCATCACCGCCGAGAAGGTGGCCGAAGAGTGGAAGGTCTCGCGCGAAGACCAGGACGCCTTCGCCCTCGCCTCGCACCAGAAGGCCATGGCGGCGATCCAGAACGGCGAGTTCAAGGACGAGATCAGCCCGTACGAGATCGTCTCGCACCTGCCGGACCTGGCCGATGGCCAGCGCATCATCACCCGCAACAAGATCGCCGACACCGACGAAGGCCCGCGCCCGGACTCCTCCGCCGAAGGCCTGGCCAAGCTGCGCCCGGTGTTCCGCAACGGCCAGTTCGGCGGCACCGTCACCGCCGGCAACTCCTCGCAGATGAGCGATGGCGCCGGTGCCGTGCTGCTGGCCTCGGAGCAGGCGATCAAGGATTACGGCCTGACCCCGCTGGCCCGTTTCGTCAGTTTCTCGGTGGCCGGCGTGCGCCCGGAAGTGATGGGCATCGGCCCGATCGCCGCGATCCCGAAGGCACTGAAGCAGGCGGGCCTGACCCAGGACCAGCTGGACTGGATTGAACTGAACGAAGCGTTCGCCGCGCAGTCGCTGGCGGTGATCCGCGATTGCGGCCTGGACCCGAGCAAGGTCAACCCGCTGGGCGGCGCGATCGCCCTGGGCCACCCGCTGGGTGCAACCGGCGCGATCCGTACCGCAACCCTGCTGCACGGCCTGCGTCGTCGCCAGCAGAAGTACGGCATGGTGACGATGTGCATCGGCACCGGCATGGGCGCGGCGGGTATTTTCGAGGCGCTGTAAGGTTCAAAGCGTTGCCGGCTGATTGTTGGTTGGCTGTGGGGCGCGGGTGAGTGAGGCTGCCCGGGACACGCCGTAAACCCGTCCCTGGGGGCTTGGCAGCGGCTTGCTAGCGTGCGCAATCCTGCGCACGCAGCAAGGCCGGGGTTGGGCGTCCTGCCCAACCCGCCAGGCGCATGCGCCTGGCCCATGCCGCTGACAGTCCCGGTCAGCCTCACCCACCCGCGCCACCCAACATTCCGCGCGGCGGAGGGATGAGCAAAGGCAGGGTCAAAGGCCGGGGTCAGAGCCCTTTGCTGCGCAAAGGGATCTGACCCCAACAATCAAAAAAGGCAGCCATAGGCTGCCTTTTTTGATTGTGCTTCTGCCTTTGATTCCGCCCTTCCCGTCCGCGCCGCACGGAAACTGTCGAGAGGGGGCGGATGGCCCTCTCCAAAACCGTTGGCGCCATGGGCCCGAGGCATACCTCGGGCGGGTTGGGCAGGACGCCCAACCCCGGTCTTGCCGTGTGCGCAGGACAGCGCACACGAGCAAGGCGCCATCGAGCCCCCATGGACGGGTTCACGGCGTGTCCTGCAACGGCCCACCCGTCCCGCCCATCACGTATCAATCAAGGCGCTGCACGGAGCGCTTGATAAACCTTATTCCGCCAACATCGCCGTCAGTTTCTCCCGCGCCGGCCCGGCCAGCTTCGGGTTATCCAACGCGAAACGGATCGTCGCCTCCACCAGCCCCAGATGCGTGCCGCAGTCGAAGCGGGTGCCCTCGAAACGATAGGCATCAACCTCTTCGCTCTTCAGCAGCTGCGCGATCGCGTCGGTCAGCTGGATCTCGCCACCGGCACCGCTGCCGGTCTGCTCCAGCAGCTCGAAGATCTTCGGGCTCAGTACATAACGGCCGACCACCGCCAGGTCGCTCGGCGCGTCCTCCGGCTTCGGCTTCTCCACGATCTGCGAAATGCGACCCTTGCGGCCGTCGAACGCGTCAGTGGCCACGATGCCGTAGCTGGCCGTCTTGTCGTGCGGCACGTCTTCAACGGCGATCACGCTTGCACCACTGGCCTCGTTGAGATCGGCCATCTGCTTCAGTGCGCCGTCGCCGCGGTTCCAGATCAGGTCATCCGGCAGCAGCACCGCGAACGGCTCGTCGCCGATCACGGCCTTGGCGCACAGCACCGCATGGCCCAGGCCCAGGGCCTCGGCCTGGGTCACGAAGATCGCACGCACGCCGTTGGGCAGCACGTGGCGGATCATCTCCAGCTGTTCCTGTTTGCCGGCGCGCTCGAGCTTCTGCTCCAGCTCGTAGGCCTTGTCGAAGTAGTCGGCGACCGCGTGCTTGTAGCGGTTGGTAATGAACACCAGCGTGTCACAGCCCGCTTCGATCGCCTCATCGACCGCGTACTGGATCAGCGGACGATCAATGATCGGCAACATTTCCTTCGGAACCGTCTTGGTTGCCGGCAAAAAGCGCGTCCCGAGCCCTGCCACTGGAAAAACTGCCTTGCGAATTCGCTTGCTCATTGGTGCCTGTTGGCCTCACGTGCCGGAAAAGGTACGACTTTAGCGGATGAAATGTAAGCATCCTGTTCGATAGGAGAAAACTCCGGCATCGTCGCGAACAGGATCTCCTGGATGCTGGTGGTGTCGTAACCAGCCACGGCATCGCGCAGACGTGGAACATTGCCCAACACCAGATCACGCGAGAACGTGCGTACACCGGCCTCGAGAATCTTCGGGTGCGCGGTGGAACGGTAGTCCTCGTCCGAATAGAACAGCGTCTCGTGCAGCTTCTCGCCCGGACGCAGCCCGGTGTAGATGATCGGAATGTCCTTGTACGGCTGCTTGCCGGCCAGGCGGATCATCTGCTCGGCCAGCACGCGGATCGGCACCGGCTCGCCCATGTCGAGCGTATAGATCGCACCGTGCGACGCCGAAGCGGCCGCCTGCAGGATCAGCTGGCAGGCCTCCGGGATGGTCATGAAGTAGCGACTGACCTCCGGATCGGTGACGGTCACCGGCCCGCCACGCAGGATCTGTTCGCGGAACAACGGCACCACGCTGCCTGCAGAGGCCAGCACGTTGCCGAAGCGCACCGTGACGAAACGGGTATGCGTGGACTTCTGGTCCAGGCTCTGGCAGATCATCTCCGCATAGCGCTTGCTGGCGCCCAGCGCATTGACCGGGTCGACCGCCTTGTCGGTGGAGATGAACACGAAATGCTCCACGCCTGCCTCCAGGCAGGCGCGGGCCACGTTCTCGGTGGCCAGGATGTTGTTGCGCACCGCTTCGCGCAGCTGCCGCTCCAGCACCGGCACATGCTTGTAGGCGGCGGCATGGAAGGCGGTGTCGACGGGGTGCAGCGACAGGGCGTGGCGGATCACCGCCGGGTCACCGCAGTCGCCCAGCACCGCTTCGACCTCGACATCCGGGAAGCTGCGCCGCAGCTCGCCCTCGATGGTCAGCAGCAGTTCGCTGATCTCGAGCAGGATGATGCGGCCGGCGCCGTGACGCGCGCACTGGCGGCACAGCTCGGAGCCGATCGAACCACCGGCGCCGGTGACCATCACCGTACGCCCGCCCAACCAGCCACGGATCAGGTTCCAGTCCGGCATGATCGGCTTGCGGCCGAGCAGGTCCTCGATCGCCACTTCCTTCAACTGCCCCGGCAGCGACTGGCCCTGCAGGATATCGCTGAGCTTGGGCACGGTGCGGAACGGCACGCCGGTACTTTCGCAGATGGCGACGATGCGCTGCATGCCCGCAGCGTCCAGCGACGGAATGGCGATCACCAGCAGCTTGGCCGCGGTCTCGCGGACCACTGTCGGCGCATCGTCCAGGGTGCCGAGGATCGGCAGGCCCTGCAGCTTGGCACCGCGCAGGTGCGGCGCGTCGTCCAGCAGGCCGACCGGCTCGAAATTGCCCGAACGGCGCAGGTCGCGGACCAGGGTCTCGGCGGCCTGGCCGGCACCCAGGATCAGCACGCGACGCGCGGACGAGTCCGACTGCAGCGCCTGATAGTCCTTCCAGGCCCGGTACAGCAGGCGCGGCGCGCCCAGCAGCGCCGACAGCGCGAACGGATAGATCACCAGCACCGACATCGGCACGCCGTCGAAGCGCTTCCACATCAGCACCAGCACGATGGCGACCATGCCGATGAAGCTGGCCTTGAAGATGTTCAGCAGGTCGCTGACGCTGGCGAACCGCCACAGGCCGCGATAGAGGCCGACGCGCCAGAACACCATGCCCTGCAGCAGCAGCACCAGCGTGGTGTCGACGTTCCAGAGTGGGAGCTCGGGGGCGTTGGCCAGGATCGAGTACCGCCCCGCGTGGAGCAGCTGCCAGCACGCCCAGACCATGAACAGGTCATGGCAGACGATGGCCGAACGCGGCATCAGGCCGAGGATTCTGTCCCGCCAGGGTGAAGCCATAAGTCAGGTATTTCCTTTTGGGTGGCGCAATCCATTGCGCAGGAGGAGCCAGAGGACGCTCAGCGCGGTGAACCACGCGATCGCCACGGCAGCCTCCCACCTCGGCTGCAAATTGGAGCAGACATTAAGCACTGTAATACTGAACAGGCCCAAAGCAAAGTACATCCCTGTTACCTGGGCGTGACTGGCTCCTGCCTGCACCGCGCGCTGGTAAACGTGCTGGGTATGGGGTTCCATCCAGCGTTGTCCGGAAATGATGCGCGCCAGCAGTGTGAAGCCCGCGTCCACAAGGAAGGGCGATGCCGACACCAGCAGCAGCATCCAGTGGATGTCGGTCTTTACGCTGGCCAGTGCCAGCACTGCCGCCACCGCGTAGCCCAGCGCGCCACTTCCGACATCGCCCATGAAGATCCGGGCCCGCGGGAAGTTGAACGGCAGGAAGCCAAGGCAGGCCAGGCCCAACGCGACCGCCGCCAGCGAGTACGGCCAAGGCAGCAGCGGCGCCAGTCCCAGCGCGACCACGATGGCCTGGCTGGCGGCGATGCCGTTGATCCCATCCATGAAATTCCAGATGTTGATCAGCGAAGCGGTGAACAGCAGGACCAGTACGGCCAGCAGCCAGCTGCCGCCATGGACCTTGACCAGCGCGGCCAGCAGCGCGGCGGCGATGAAGTGCACCATCAGGCGGCGCATGGCCGGAAGCGGCCGGTGGTCGTCCCACCAGCCGATACCCGCCACCAGCGCCAGACCAAGGCTGGCGACCAGCAGGCTCGGACGCGCTTCGGGCCAGGCCCACATGGCAACACCGGCGGTCACCAGCAGGCTGATGACGATGGCGATGCCGCCGCCACGCGGGGTCGCCACGCTATGACTGCGGCGTTCGCCCGGCTGGTCAAACAGTTGCCGGCGCAGCGCGTAGCCCCGCGCTGCCCAGGTCAGTGCCGCACTCAGCAGGGCCAGACCCAGCAGCGCGCCCATCACGAGCCACGGCATGGATCAGAGCACCGCGTAGTTCAGCAGCGGCTTGACCGTACCCCACTCCTTGCAGCTCGGGCACTGCCAGTGGTGGGTGCGCGCACCGAAACCACAACGGGTGCAGCGATAGGCCGGATTGCGCACCAGCAACTGGTCGGTGATGTGCTTGAGGTCATGCAGGGTCGCCGTGGAATCGGCACCTTCAGCCAGGGTCAGGTCGATCAGCGCGGACTCGCCACGCACCGACGGGCGATCCTTGAGCTGGCGGCCCAGGTAGGCACGGGCCGGGGCCACGCCCTCCTGCTCTTCCATCAGGCGGGTCAGCGCCAGCACCGGGGCAATGCCACGGTAATGCTCGGTCATCTCCGACAGGAAGGCGCGCGCGCCGGCCAGATCGCCCACCTTGCGGTAGTTCTGCATCAGCGCCGGCAGCAGCTCCGGCAGGTACTCCGGATCGTTGCGCGCCGCGCGCTCGAAGGCGCGCACGGCCGCTTCCGGATTGCCGGCATCGGTTTCCAGGCGGCCTTCAATGATGCCGGCACGGACCGACATCGCATCGGCCTGGTAGGCCCGGGCAATCGCTGCCCTCGCCTCTTCCAGCTTGCCGGCACCGCGGAAGCGCTCGGCCAGTTCGCACTCGAACTGCCCGATCAGCTTGCCCATCGGCTCGCCGGTGACGTCCTCGAAACGGGTGGCGTTGTCGATCGCCTTTTCCCAGTCGCGCTCGGCCTGGTAGATGCCGATCAGGTGCTTGAGTGCCTGCGGGGCACGCTGGTCCAGCTGGGCCAGTTCGGTGAACACGGTTTCGGCGCGGTCCAGCAGGCCGGACTTCATGTAATCCTCGCCCAGCGCCAGCAGCGCCTGCACGCGTTGCGCATCGCTGAGGTCGTGGCGGTTGACCAGGCCCTGATGCAAGCGGATGGCGCGGTCGACTTCGCCGCGGCGACGGAACAGATGGCCCAGCGCGACCTGGGTCTCGAAGGTTTCCTTGTCCAGCTCGGCGATGTGCAGGAACAGCTCGATGGCCTTGTCCGGCTGCTCGTTGAGCAGGTAGTTCAGGCCACGGAAATAGGTGCTCGACAGGCGGCTGACCTGGCTGTCACCGTGGCGTTGACCACCACGCCGTCCGATCACCCACCCGGCCAGTGCGGCCAGCGGAACGAACAGGAAGAACCAGAACCACTCGGTGACGAAATCCATCTTCGATCAGCGTCCATCAAAAGATTGGGGGGAAGCAACCGGTGCCGGCGTGGCGACAGCGGACTTGTTGGCGCGGCGCAACTGGCTGTAGAGCGGAATGACCACGCTCACCAGCACCAGGCCAGCGCCGACGATGACACCCACCAGCAGCGCGGCGATCAGGGCCACGCCCACCGAGGTGTGCAGTTGGGTAAACAGCAGGTTGATCGACATCGCGGTCATGTTGACCGCACCGATGATCAATCCAAGGATCAGTACCGCCAGCAGGACCAGCAGACGAAAAACCTTCATGCGACAGCTCCAGTGGCAGGAGTCCGTAGCTTATCCGACTCGCGGCTGGATTCGCACGCGGTGGCGCGACGGGAGGCTCAGGCCGGATCGGCGTCCAGCGGCAGCACACTGCTGACCCGCTCGCGCAGTTCCTTGCCCGGCTTGAAATGGGGGACGTGCTTGCCCGGCAGGGCAACCGATTCGCCGGTCTTCGGGTTGCGACCCAGGCGCGGCGGACGATAGTGCAGCGAGAAGCTGCCAAAACCACGGATTTCGATGCGATCCCCGGCGGACAGCGATCCGCCCATCATTTCCAGCAACGACTTCACCGCCAGATCGACATCATCGGCCTTCAGGTGCGCCTGGCGGCGCGCAAGGATTTCGATCAGTTCGGATTTGGTCATTACCGGCTCACATCAGGGGTATCCCAGCCTGAAACGGCCCGGGCAATGCCCGGGCCGTCCAGGAAACAACGAACAGCGTAAGGCCGATTACTCGGACTTGTTGCCGTTCAGCTGTGCACGCAGCAGCGCGCCCAGCTGGGTGGTGCCGCTGGAAGCCGAAGAGGACTGGTATTCCTCCAGCACTTCGCGCATTTCAGCGTCGTCCTTGGCCTTGATCGACAGCTGCAGGGTACGGCCCTTGCGGTCCATGCCCACGAACTTGGCTTCGACCTTGTCGCCGACCTTCAGGTGCTGGGTGGCGTCGTCAACGCGCTCGTTGGCGATGTCGCGGGCCGAGACGTAACCTTCGATGCCGTCAGCCAGCTCGATGATCGCGCCCTTGGCGTCGACTTCCTTCACCACGCCTTCGACCTTGGAGCCCTTCGGATTGGCAGCCATGTACTGGCCGAACGGATCCTGCTCCAGCTGCTTCACGCCCAGGGAGATGCGCTCGCGCTCCGGATCGACAGCCAGGACGACGGCGTCCAGGGTATCGCCCTTCTTGAAGTTGCGAACGACGTCTTCGCCGGTGGTGTTCCAGCTGATGTCGGACAGGTGGACCAGGCCGTCGATGCCGCCGTCCAGGCCGATGAAGATGCCGAAGTCGGTGATCGACTTGATCTGGCCCGACACCTTGTCACCCTTCTTGTGGGTGGCAGCGAAGGTTTCCCACGGATTGGCGGCAACCTGCTTCATGCCCAGCGAGATACGGCGACGCTCTTCATCGACGTCCAGCACCATCACTTCGACTTCATCACCAACCTGGACAACCTTGGACGGGTTGACGTTCTTGTTGGTCCAATCCATCTCGGAGACGTGCACCAGGCCTTCGACGCCCGGCTCGATCTCAACGAACGCACCGTAATCGGTGACGTTGGAGACCTTGCCGAAGACGCGGCTGTTGGCCGGGTAACGACGGCCGATGTTGTCCCACGGATCCTCGCCCAGCTGCTTCAGGCCCAGCGAAACGCGGTTGCGCTCGCGGTCGAACTTCAGCACGCGGACGTCCAGCTCGTCGCCGACGTTCACGACTTCCGACGGGTGACGCACGCGCTTCCACGCCATGTCGGTGATGTGCAGCAGGCCGTCGATACCGCCCAGGTCCACGAACGCGCCGTAATCGGTCAGGTTCTTGACGACACCCTTCAGGATCGCGCCTTCCTGCAGCTTGTCCATCAGCTGCTCGCGCTCTTCCGAGTGCTCGCTTTCGACGACAGCGCGGCGCGAGACCACGACGTTGTTACGCTTGCGGTCCAGCTTGATGAGCTTGAACTCGAGCTCCTTGCCTTCCAGGTAGGCCGGATCGCGCACCGGGCGCACATCGACCAGGGAACCCGGCAGGAAGGCGCGGACATCCTTGATGTCCACGGTGAAACCACCCTTGACCTTGCCGCTGATGCGGCCGGTGATGGTTTCGTTCTTTTCCAACGCTTCTTCCAGCTCGTCCCACACCATCGCGCGCTTGGCCTTCTCGCGCGACAGGACGGTTTCGCCGAAGCCGTTCTCGATCGAGTCGAGGGCGACCTTGACGATGTCGCCTTCGGCGACGTCGATTTCGCCAGCGTCGTTACGGAACTGTTCGATCGGCACGATGCCTTCGGACTTCAGGCCAGCGTTGATCACCACGACATCGCCGCGGACTTCAACAACGGTACCGCTGACGATGGCGCCCGGCTTCAGCTTGGCCAGGTTGGCCTGGCTGGCTTCAAACAGTTCGGCAAATGATTCGGTCATTAGATTTACTCTGTTGGACACATGGGTCGGTGGCGTCCCCTTCAGGGGAATGGCGACCGCCCGCCTGTTGGTCGACCCCGGAAACGCAGGTCGTGTGTAGTAGGAAAACCGCCACGCATCATTGCGCGACGGAGCTGGTACAGCACTGTTATGCGCGACCACCGCCGATGCTGCTGGCAGTGCTCCCGCGCGAACGGATCAGGCAGCCGGAACCGGAAGCAGATCCATCACTCTGGCAACGACATCTGCGATGCCGATGCCTGTGGTGTCGATGAGGACAGCATCGTCTGCCGGCTTCAGGGGCGCCACGGTACGCTGAGCATCACGGGCGTCGCGGGCCATGATCTCGCGCAGGAGGTCATCAAAGTTAACAGAAACCCCCTTGTCTTTCAACTGCTTATGCCGGCGCTCGGCGCGCTCCTCGGCACTGGCGGTCAGGAAGACCTTATAGGGGGCGTCCTTGAAGATCACCGTACCCATGTCGCGGCCATCGGCAACCAGGCCGGGCAGCTCCCTGAATGCGCGCTGGCGCTCCTTCAGGGCCGCGCGGACCTCCGGAATGGCGGCAATGGCCGAGGCCAGGGCGCCAGTGGTCTCCAGGCGCAGCTCGTCGGTGGCATCGGTGCCGTTGACCATGACCCGCATCGACTCGCCCTGTTCAACAAACTGAACATGGGTGTCGAAGGTGCAGCGCACCAGTGCCGAGGCATCGGACGTATCAATGTCGGCCCAGCTCGCGGCCACGCCCACTGCCCGGTACAGCGCGCCCGAATCCAGGTAATGCCAGCCCATCCGGCGCGCGATGATGCGGCTGATGGTACCCTTGCCGGCCCCGGAAGGGCCGTCGATGGTCAGGACGGGAGCGAGTGGATTCATGGGGTTCCCAGAGCGTGTGAAGGGGTCATTCTAGCCCCTGCCAGACACCCCCAGCGGGATCTTTTGTGCAACCACTTGAAACCACGAGGAAAAGCCCGGTAGAATGGCGGGCTTGAACGAGCGTCAACTGCCGATTGTCTTTCGCATATCGCGGCCACGCTCCACCCGAACAACTACTGTTTACGCCGAGGTATGCCATGAAAGTCCTGTCCTCCCTGAAGTCGGCGAAGGCCCGTCACCGTGACTGCAAGGTCGTGCGTCGTCGTGGCAAGATCTTCGTCATCTGCAAGTCGAACCCGCGTTTCAAGGCGCGTCAGCGCTAAGCCTCACAGCCTTCCGGCTGCGGCTGGCCCTACGCGGGGCCGACCCGATGCAAGAAACCGCCTTCGGGCGGTTTTTTGTTTATGCGGCTTTTTCCTGCCGTTTTTGCTGTAATCGCCTTTCTTGACCACTGGGGAGTAGATCGAGATGAAGCGTTACCTGTCCGCCTTGGCCGTGATGGCCACCCTGGCCGCCGCCACACCGGCACTGGCCGATACCCTGCTTGTCGACCGCGCCCGCGAGAAGCCGGCCGGTGCTCTGCCCGTGCGCGGCCAGAGCATGCAGCAGGTGCAGGCGCAGTTCGGCGCGCCCAGCGAGCAGCTGCAGCCACGTGGCGGACAGAAGCGGCAGTGGCCGACCATCAACCGCTGGGTGTACCCGCAGTTCACCGTCTACTTCGAGAAGCAGAAGGTGATCGACGTGGTGGCCAACCAGGCGGACCCGAACGAAATCGGCCCGAAACCGCCGATCCGTTGATCCCTTTACCCGCCGTGGGCGGGCCTGTGTAGCGAGACCATGAACCAGACCCTTCGTTTTCCTGCCGAGTGGGAAGCCCAGAGCGGCGTCCTGATTGCCTGGCCCACTGCCGACACCGACTGGGCCGACCGCCTGGGCCAGGTGGAAGAGACCTACATCGCCCTGGTCGCGGCCATCACCCGCTTCCAGCCGGTGCTGATCTGCGTGGCCGACGACGATGTGGAGACCTATGCCGAGATGCGGCTGCGCTCCAACCGCATCGACATGGACAAGGTCCACTTCACCACGGCGGCCTACGACGATACCTGGCTGCGCGACTCCGGCCCGATCACCCTGCGCCGCGCCGACGGCGGCTTCCAGCTGCTGGATTTCCGCTTCACCGGCTGGGGCGGCAAGTTCGACGCCACCCTGGATGACCAGCTGGTGGGCGTGCTCGACCAGGCCGGTGTGTTCAACGACGCGCCGGTGCGCAGCATCCCGTTCGCGCTGGAAGGCGGCGGCATCGAGACCGACGGCGAAGGCACCCTGCTGACCACCTGGAAGTGCCTGCACGAGCGCCACCCGGACCGCGACCGCGCCAGCCTGAGCGCCGACCTGGCCGACTGGCTGCAGCAGGACCGCGTGCTGTGGCTGGACCACGGCTACCTGGAAGGCGACGATACCGACGCGCACATCGACACCCTCGCCCGCTTCGCCTCGGCTGACAGCATCGTCTACCAGGCCTGCGACGACGCGAGCGACTCGCACTACGCCGAGCTGCAGGCGATGGGCAACGAACTGGCCGCGCTGCGCACCAAGGACGGCCAGCCGTATCGCCTGTTCCCGCTGCCGTGGGCACAGCCAGTGATCGACGAAGGCCGCCGCCTGGCTGCGTCGTACGCCAATTACCTGATCGTCAATGGTGCGGTGCTGATGCCGGCCTACGGTGATCCGGCCGACGACCTGGCCCGCGACGTGCTGGCGCAGGCGCACCCGGGCCGCGAGATCGTGCAGGTGCCCTGCCGCTCGCTGATCTGGCAGAACGGCAGCCTGCACTGCATCACCATGCAGCTGCCGGCAGGGCTGTTGAAGGCGTAAGCCGAACCGGTAGCGCCGGGCCATGCCCGGCGAACGCTGCCGCATCTGGAAAATCCGCCGGGCATGGCCCGGCGCTACCGATTGCGTGCACCCATTCAGCGCGCGACACGCCGTCGCCGCCCATCCGCGCTAACATGCTGGTTTTCCCCCGCAGGAACGCCCCGCATGAACTCGCGCAGCCCCCTTACCGTCGCCCTGATCCAGGAGCGCAACCACGGTGATGCCGCCGCCAACCTGGCGGTGATCGAAGCACGCGTGGCCGAGGCGGCTGCGCAGGGTGCCAAGCTGGTGCTGCTGCAGGAACTGCATAACGGTCCGTACTTCTGCCAGCACGAGTCGGTGGACGAGTTCGACCTGGCCGAGCCGATTCCGGGCCCGAGCACCGAGCGCCTGGGCGCGCTGGCGAAGAAGCATGGCGTGGTGCTGGTGGGCTCGCTGTTCGAGCGCCGCGCTGCCGGCCTGTACCACAACACCGCCGTCGTCTTCGAGAAGGACGGCACGTTGCTGGGCAAGTACCGCAAGATGCATATCCCGGACGACCCGGGCTTCTACGAGAAGTTCTACTTCACTCCGGGCGACATCGGCTTCACGCCGATCGACACCTCGGTGGGCCGCCTTGGCGTGCTGGTGTGCTGGGACCAGTGGTACCCGGAAGCGGCACGCCTGATGGCGCTGGCCGGTGCCGAACTGCTGCTCTACCCGACCGCGATCGGCTGGGACCCGGACGACGTGCAGGACGAGAAGACCCGCCAGCGCGACGCCTGGGTGCTGAGCCACCGCGGCCACGCCGTGGCCAACGGCCTGCCGGTGCTGAGCTGCAACCGCGTCGGCCACGAGGCTTCGCCGCTGGGCGCGTCGGGCATCCAGTTCTGGGGCAACAGCCACGTGCTTGGCCCGCAGGGTGAGTTCCTGGCCGAAGCCGGCACCGAAGCCACCGTGCTGCTGTGCGATGTCGACCTGCAGCGCAGCGAGCACGTGCGCCGCATCTGGCCGTTCCTGCGCGACCGTCGCATCGACGCGTACGGTGACCTGCTCAAGCGCTACATCGACTGAGCCGGAGCCGCGCATGGCCGTCCTCATCCGTGATGCCGGCCCGGCCGACATCGCCGCGATCACCGCGATCTACGCGGTGGAAGTGACCGACTTCGTCAACACTTACGAGTACGACATCCCGGACGCGTCCGAGATGCTGCGCCGCATGCGCGACATCATCGACCGCGGCTTCCCCTACCTGGTCGCCGAGATCGACGGCCAGGTGGCCGGCTATGCCTACGCCAACACCTACCGTACCCGCGTTGCCTACCAGTGGACCGTGGAGAACTCGGTCTACGTCGATGCCGCGTTCCAGGGCAAGGGCGTTGGCACCGGCCTGCTGCAGGCGTTGATCGATGCCTGCGTGGCGCGTGGCTACCGGCAGATGGTGGCGGTGATCGGCGAACCGACCAATACCGCTTCAATCAAGCTGCACGAACGCTTCGGCTTCGAGCTGGTCGGCGTGTTCCGTGGCCTCGGCCGCAAGCACGGCCGCTGGCTGGATACCGTGCAGATGCAGCGCGCGCTCGGCGATGGCGCCGACACCGCACCTTCCAATGAATGAACCCATGACCGAAACCCTTCCCGAAACCGGCGACGACCTGTTCGCCGGCCAGCCGGTACGCGTCGTCGAACGCGACGGCGTGCGCTACACCCTGCTGGGCACTGCCCACGTTTCGCGCGCCAGCGTTGAGGCGGTGGAGAAAGCCATCGACAGCGGCCGCTTCGATGCCGTTGCCGTTGAACTGGACCCGCAGCGCCTGCAGGCACTGAGTGATCCGGACACGCTGGCCAAGCTCGACCTGGTCGAGGTGATCCGCAAGGGCCGCGTCGCCCTGTTCGCGGCCAACCTGGCGCTGTCCGCCTACCAGCGCCGCTTGGCCGAACAGCTGGACATCGAGCCGGGCGCCGAACTGAAGCGCGCGGTGGAACTGGCCCGCGAACGCGACCTGCCGGTGCACCTGATCGACCGCGAGGTCGGCCTGACCTTCCGCCGCGCCTCGCAGCGGCTGGGTTTCTTCGGCAAGCTGAAGCTGGTCGCCGGCCTCGGCGCCGGCCTGTTCTCGTCCGAGGAAGTGGGCGAGAACGAGATCGAGAAGCTCAAGCAGGGCGACATGCTGGAATCGAGCTTCGGTGAGTTCGCCAGCGAGAGCCCAGCGCTGTACGAGACCATCATCGGCGAGCGCGACCGCTACATGGCCACGCGCCTGCGCGAGGAGCACAACCCGCAGCAGCGTGAAGTGCTGGCGGTTGTCGGTGCGGGTCACCTTGCAGGCCTGGCGCGCTACCTGGAAACCGACACCGAAGCACCGGCGCCGCTGCGTGCCGAGCTGGAAGCGGTACCGAAGAAGCGCAACATCCCTTGGTTCACGCTGGGCATCCTGGCGATCGTGGCGACCGGCATCGGCGTGGGCTTCTATCGCGGCGGCCTCGGCGTGGGTACCGAGCTGCTGGCGACCTGGGCGATGTATACCGGCGGCCTGGCGGGCCTGGGCTGCCTGCTGGCCGGTGGCCACCCGCTGAGCATCCTCACTGCAATCGCGGTGGCCCCGTTCAAGCCGTTCCGCCTGAGCATCCCGACCGGCGCATTCTCGGCCTTGGTGGAAGCGCGCCTGCGCAAGCCGGCGTATGAGGACTTCCTCAAGCTGCGCGACGATGCGCAGAGCCTGAAGGGCTGGTATCGCAATCGCGTCACCCGCGTGGTGCTGACCTTCATGCTGACCAACATCGGCAGCATGCTCGGCCTGTGGCTGACCACGTTCAAGGTGTGGGGCAAGGTGGCGGGGTAAACCCCTCAACCGGCCACAGAATCTGTAGCGCACGAGCCCACGCTCGGCCGACGCGGCGACGCGGCGACGCGGCGAACAGCAGCCGAGCATGGGCTCGGCTCTACAGAGACAAACAGACGCGGCGAGCAGAAAAAAAGGGGGAGGCCGCCCCACTACGACCGGCCTCCCCCACACCACAACACGTTGGCGCGCATTACGGTCGAGCAAGCTCGACCACTACACCGGGGTACCCGCCACGACCTCCAGGCCGCGCGCGCGGCGGATCAGCCGCGTCACGGCATTGCGCAGGTCATCGAGCACCGCGTAGATGGTCGGCAGGAACAGCAGGCTGACCACGGTCGAGAACGCCAGGCCCCCGGCAATCGCGCGCGCCATCGGCGCGTACTCCGGGCCGTTGCCGAACATCTGCGTATTGGTCAGCGAGATCGGCACCATCGCCAGGATCGCCGTGCCCATGGTCATCATGATCGGGCGCAGGCGCTCGCGGGAGCCTTCAACCAGTGCCTGCGTTCGGCCCATGCCGCCGCGCCGCAGGTTGTTGATGTGTTCGATCATCACGATGCCGTTGTTCACCACCACCCCCATCAGCACAAGGATGCCGATGAAGGACATGATCCCGAACGAGGTGCCGGTGATCCAGAACAGCCAGAACACGCCGAAGATCGAGAACAGCACGCCGCTCATGATCGCCGCCGGGAACAGCAGCGACTCGAACACCGCTGCCATCACCACGTAGATCATCACCAGCGCGATCAGCAGATTGAACACCATCTGCTGCATGGCTTCGTCATCGTTGCCGTAGTCGCCGCCGTCGAAGGTGAAGCCATAGCCGGCCGGGAAGTTCATCGGCTTGAGCACCGACTCCATCGCCTTGCGGCCATCCGGCGCGGTGACCTTCTCGGCCAGGTTGGCCTTGATGGTCAGCGTGGTCTGGCGGTTGGTGCGGCCGATCTGGGTGGCCGACGAGCCGACGTCGACGGTGACCAGGCTCAGCAGTGGCACGCTGCGGCCATCGCCGGTGCGCACGCTGAAACCGGCCAGGTCTTCCGGGCTGCTCTGCTCGGCGCCAGCGAAGCGCACCCACACCGGCACTTCATTGTCGCCGCGGCGGAACTCGCGCATCGGCGCACCGCGCAGGGCCAGGCCGACGAAGCTAGCCACCTGTTCGGCATTGAAGCCGAATGCGGCGGCGCGCTCGCGGTCGACGCGCACCTTCAGCTCGCCGCCCTTCTCACCATTGTCGATGCGCACATCGCGCAGCTCGGCACGCTGGGCCAGCAGCGGTACCACTTCCTGGCCGATCTCCTGCAGCATCGAACTGGAGTCGCCGACCAGCTGCACCTGCACGCCCTGGTTGCCGCCGCCACCCCCATCGCCGCCCTGGTTGCCGACGAAGTAGTCGGTGCGGGCTGACTTCGGCAGGCCCTTGCGCAGTTCTTCCTGCAGCGCCTTGATGTCCTTGGCGTACTTCTCGTCCAGGGTGACCACGGTGGAGCTGCCTTCCTGCTCGCTGTACCAGGAATAGACCTGCTTGACGTGCAGGCGTTCACGGTTGGCATCGATCCAGTTCTCCACCCGCGCCACTTCCTCGGACATCTGCCGATAGGTGTAGGCGCCCTTCCACATGTAGCCGATGAAGATGTCCTTGCCGCCGTCACCACCGAACATGTCGATCTTGGTCAGCTTCATCGGCACCAGGCTGACCAGCACCACCAGCAGAATGCCGAGCAGGCTCCAGCCACGATGATGCAGCGACCAGTCCAGCAGCCTGGCGTAGCGGCGCTGCAGGCGCGCGATCATGCCGGTCTGCGAGTGCACCTGCTTGGGCGTGGCCATGCGCGCGGACAGCATCGGGATCAGGCTGACCGCGACCAGCCACGAGGCCAGCAGCGAGACCGAGATGGTGATCGCGATCTGCGCCATGAAGATGCTGATGTTGTTGGTCTCGCCGAACAGGTTCGGCACGAACACGATGCAGTGGCACAGCGTGCCGGCGCTGAGCGCGATGGCCACGTTGCGGGTGCCGATGATCGAGGCCAGCCGCGGCTGCCCGGGCAGGCGCTCGCGCTCCTGGTAGATGCTCTCCACCACCACCACGGCGTTGTCGACCAGCATGCCGACGGCCAGCAGCAGGCCCATCATGGTCAGGATGTTCAGCGTCACCCCGACGAAGTACATGAAGCCCAGGGTGATGGTGAAGCAGATCGGGATGGCCAGGGTGACCATCAGCGTGGACGGCCAATGGCGCAGGAAGAAGAACAGCACCGTCACCGACAGGATCAGGCCGACCGCACCGGCCTCGGCCAGTTCCAGCAGCGAGGAGGTCACCGCCTTGCCCTGGTTGTCGATCACCTTGATCTGCACGTCGCGCATCGACGGCTCCGTGCGGATCGATTCGACCTCGGCCAGCGCCGCGCGCGAGACTTCCACCAGGTTGGCACTGCGTTCCTTGAAGATGTCCAGGCCGACCGCCGGGTTGCCGTCTAGGCGACGCCCGTAGTTCATCCGCGCCGGTTTCAGGCGCACGTCGGCGATGTCGCCCAGGCGCAGGCCCTTGGCGTTGATCACCAGGTCGCGCATTTCCTGCAGGTCGGTGATCTCGCCCACCGGCTGCACGCGCACGCGCTGGCCGTTGTCATCGATCTGCCCGGCGGAGATCGAGAAGTTCAGCGTGCGCAGGCGCTCGCTCAGCTCATTGATGCTCAGACCGTGCGCGTTGAGGCGGTTCGGATCGATGGCGATCTCCACCTCGTTCGGCGGCGCGCCGGTGATGTCGACGCGGGCCACGCCGGGGATGCGCTCGATGCGCCGCTTGAACTCGCGGTCGAGCATGTCATAGGCAGTGGTCAGGTCGGTGGTGCTGGCCAGCCGCACCTTCAGCACCGGCTGGTCACTGCTGGACCACTTGAACACGTTGTAGCGCTGCAGGTCATCGGGCAGGTCGCTGCGGATCGCATCGATGCGTTCGCGTGCATCGGAGGCGGCGATGGCGATGTCGCGGTCCCAGTCGCTGAACTCGATGAAGATCAGCGCCGCCTCGGAGGTGGCCGACGAGCGCATGCGCTTGATGCCGGTCATCGTCGCCAGCGATTCCTCCACCGGGCGGATGATGGTCCGCTCCACTTCCTCCGGGGTTGAACCGGTGTACGGGATCTGCACGAACAGGAACGGCGCGGAGATGTCCGGCAGCGCTTCCAGCGGCAGCCGGAACGAGGCGATCAGGCCGATCACCACCAGTGACACAAAACACATGATGGTGGTGACCGGACGGCGGATGGAGAACTCGGCAACACTCATGCCGGCTCCTCCACACCCGCCGCGCTGCCTGCTGCACCCGGCTCGATCTCACCGGCGTGCTTGCGGCCACGCTCGCGGTAGTAGGCATCACCGCGGCGATCCATCAGGTCGTACACCACCGGGATCACCAGCAGGGTGAGCAGGGTCGACACCAGCAGGCCACCGATTACGGTGATCGCCATCGGCGCACGCACTTCAGCACCCTCGCCCATCGCCACCGCCAGCGGCAGGAAGCCGAACAGCGTGCACAGGGTGGTCATGATGATCGGCCGCAGGCGCGAACGTGCACCTTCCACCAGAGCCTCATGCTTGGCCACGCCGGCCTCGCGCAGCTGGTTGACCTTGTCGATCAGGATGATCGCGTTCTTGGTGACCAGGCCCACCAGCAGGATCAGGCCGATGAACACCACCACCGAGATGGGCTTGCCGGTCAGCATCAGTGCCAGGATCGCGCCGACCAGCGCCAGCGGGATGGTGAACAGGATCACGAACGGATGCAGCAGCGACTCGAACTGCGACGCCATCACCAGGTAGACCAGGAAGATCGCCAGGCCGAAGGCGAAGATCAGCGACTTCGCCGCCTGCGCCAGCTCCTCACCCTGGCCGCCGATGTGCAGGCCGACACCCGCGCCCAGCGGTTGCTCGGCGACCATCTGCTGCACTTCACGCATGGCCGCACCCAGATCGATGTCGCGCAGGTTGGCCGAGACCACGGCCACGCGGGTCTGGTCGGCGCGATGGATCTCGCTGGGGCCAGTGGTGGCAACCACGTCGGCAACCGCGTCCAGCGTCACCGGACGGGTACTGCCGGGATTGACGATCAGGCGGCGGATGCTTTCCACGCTGGCACGATCACCTTCCTGTGCACGCACCAGCACGTCGATCTTGCGGTCACGGAAGCTGTAGCGGGTGGCCACGTCACCGCGCACCTTCTTGACCACCACATCGGCGATCTGGCGGGTGGTCAGGCCCAGCGCACCCGCGCGTTCCTGGTCGAAGCGGATCTGGATTTCCGGGAAGCCCTCCTCCACCGTCGACTTCACGTCGGCGTAGTGCGCGTTGCCGCGCAGCATCGCCGCCAGGCGCTGGCCGGCCACTTCGAGCGTCGCCATGTCCTGCCCGCGCAGCTCGATTTCCAGCGGCGTGGAGAAACTGAACAACGCCGGCCGCGCGAAGTCGACCTGGGCACCCGGATGCTGGCCCATGGTGTCACGCAGGCGCTCGGTGATCTCCGCCTCGGTGCGCGCGTTGCCGCCGCCTTCCATCACCACGGTCAGCTTGCCGATGTTCTCGCCGCTTTCGGTCGGGCTGGCATCCAGGCGGGTGCCGCTGCCACTGACACCATACAGCGAGGCCACGCCTTCACCCTTGCCATGCGCCAGCTGCAGCTCGCGCACCAGCGCATCGGTCTGCTTCAGCGGCGTGCCGGCCGGCAGCTTCACCGTCATTTCGAAGCGGTCCTGTGCCAGCTGCGGAATCAGGTCGGCACCGAGCATCGGCACCAGCGCCATGGTCGCCACGAAGATGATCGTGGCCACGCCCAGCACCTTGCCCGGATGCGCCAGCGCGCTCGGCAGCAGTCGCAGGTAGCCGCGCTCGGCACCGGCATAGGGCTTCATCGCCAGATCGCTGGCCTTGCGCATCACCGGGCCAACCACCGCCACCACGCCACGCCACGCCCGCACGACCAGCCAGGCCAGTGCATAGAAGCTCCAGCGCGCGGTCGCCACGGCACCACGGCGACCCAGCGCCACCGGCTTCTGCCAACGGTTCTGCGGCTGCCACGGCTCGTTCGGTGCCTCTTCCGGGAACGCCAGCGGCGGCCGTCCCTTCAGCGAGCTCAGCATCGGGATCAGCGTCATCGACACCAGCAGCGAGATCGCAATGGCGATCGCCACGGTCAGTGCCTGGTCGCGGAACAGCTGGCCGGCGATGCCGTCGACGAACACCAGCGGCAGGAACACCGCGATGGTGGTCAGGGTCGAGGCGACCACCGCCATGCTCACTTCGCGGGTACCGACGATGGCCGCCTGCAGGATACCCAGGCCACGCTCACGCGCCTTGGCGATGCTCTCCAGCACCACGATCGAGTCGTCCACCACCAGGCCGGTGGCCAGTGCCAGACCGCCCAGCGACATCACGTTCAGGCTCAGGCCGAGCTGGCCCATGAAGAAGAACGTGGCGATGATCGAGACCGGCAGCGACAGGCTGATCACGAACGTGCTCCAGCCATCACGCAGGAACAGGAAGATGATCAGGATGGCCAGCAGCCCGCCGATCACCGCATCCTTCTTGACGTCGGCGATGGCGTGCTCGATGAAGCGCGACTGGTCCTCGATGGTGGTCATCTCGACGTCGGACGGGAACGTGCCCTTGATCTGCTCCAGGCGCTTGCGCAGCGCTTCGGCGGTGGACACGGTGTTGGCATCGCCTTCCTTGTAGATGGCCAGTTCAACCGATTCCTTGCCACCCAGGCGGATCACCGCTTCGCGTTCCTTGTAGCCCTGGCGCACGGTGGCCACATCCTTCAGGCGCACCGGCACACCGTTGGCGACCACGCTGGAACCACCGCCGGAGGACGCGCTCTGCGCCGCCGACGCCGCCGCGATCGCGGCCGCCGAACCGGTCGATGCGGCGATGTTGAACATCTGCTGCAGTGCCGAGTCGGCCGCGCTGCCATTGGCGGCCTGGGTGGTCACCAGCAGGTTGCGGATTTCCTCCAGGTCGGCGAACTGGTTGACGGTGCGCACCAGGAAGCGCTGCGAACCCTCCTCCAGGCGACCGCCGGAGATGTTGATGTTCTCGTCCTTCAGGCGCTTGATGACGGTGTCGATCGGCAGGTTCAGCTGCGCCAGCTTCTGCTGGTCGATGTCGACCTGGATCTCGTCTTCCAGGCCACCGCCGACCTTGACCGCTGCGACGCCGGTGACCGGCTCCAGCTTCTTCTTCAGGTCTTCATCGGCATAGCGGCGCAGGCCGGTCAGCTCGCGGATCGCATCGGCATCGCTGGCCGGTGCCACCTTGTTCGACAGCACCAGGCGCATGATCGGCTCGGTGGACGGATTGAAGCGCAGCAGCACCGGGGCCTTGGCCTCCAGTGGCAGGTTCAGCGCTTCCATCTTGTCGCGCACCTCCAGGCTGGCCTGGTCCATGTTGGTGCCCCAGGCAAACTCCAGCACCACGTCGCTCTGGCCGGTGCGCGAGACCGACTTCAGCTTGCGCAGGTTCTTGACCACGCCCACCGCTTCTTCGACCGGCTGGGTGATCAGGGTTTCGATTTCGGTCGGCGCCGCACCGGTGTACTCGGTGCGCACGGTCAGCGTCGGGTAGCTCAGGTCGGGCAGCAGGTTGACCTTGAGGTTGCCCAGCGCAATCAGGCCGAACAGCAGCAGGGTGACCGTGCACATGGCGATGGTCACGCGGCGGCGGGTGGCGAATTCCACCAGGCCGCCGCGCATGCCGGCGGCGGCGCCGTCGCTCGCCGGCGAGGCACCGTGGTCGTGGCCCGGGGCGGTCATTGCTTGCTCCCGGCCTTGTCTGCCGGCTTGGCGGCCGCTGCGACCGTCTTCGCCTTTGCCTTCGGATCAGCGATCACCTGCACTGCGGTGCCGTCGCGCAGCGCGACCTTGCCGGCGGTGACCACCTGATCACCGGCCGCCAGGCCATCACGGATCTCCACCCACGGGCCCTCGGCGTAACCCAGCTTGACCGGAACGCGTGCGACCTTGCCTTCGCGCACCCGGAACACCGCCGGCTCACCGTCGTCGAGCAGCGCCAGGCGCGGCACCACCAGCGCATCGGCACGCTGGTCGTAATCGATGCGGATGCGGCCGAACATGCCGGGCTGCAGCGCGTGCGCGGCGCCGTCGAAGGCACTGACCACGCGAAACGTGCCGCTGCCCGAATCCACCACCGGCGCGATGCGATCGACGGTGCCGGTGAAGCTCTGCCCCGGCAGTGCATCGGCAGCCAGTGTCACCGGCTGGCCGGCGCGCAGCGTAGCCAGCTCGCGCTCGGGCACATTGAGCGTGGCTTCCAGCCGCGAGTTGTCGACGATGCGGAAGATCGGCGTGTTGATCTGCACGAAGTTGCCGGTCTTGATCGAGCGCGAGGCGATCACGCCGGAGATCGGCGCCACCACCGTGGTGTAGGACAGTTCCAGCGTGGCCAGGCGGTACTGCGCACGGACGTTTTCCAGGTCGTAGCGCAGCTGGTCAACGCTGGCCGCACTGACCAGCTGCTGGACGACCAGCTTCTGTGCACGCTGATAGTCGTTTTCCAGCTTGCGCATCTGCGCTTCGCTCTGCGCCACGGCCAGGCGTGCGCGGTCCGGGTCCAGGCGCACCAGCGGCTGGCCAGCGGTCACCCGCTGGCCTTCCTCGACCAGCACCGCCAGCGCCACGCCGGAGGTCTTGGCGACCACCTGCGATTCGGCGCGTGGTTCCAACGCGGCGGTACCGGTGTAGCTGGCCGCGACGGCACGGTGGCTGGCCACGGCCACTTCGACCGGGACCGCGTCGACCTTCTTCTCCTCCTTGGTCTCGGCGGCCTTGGCTTCGGAATTGGGCCCTGCGGCGCAACCGCCCAGCAGCAGGGAGGTGGAGATCAGCAGTGCGGCAGCGCAGATTCCGCTGCGACGGCCGGACAGGAAGGTTGGGTGCGACATCGTCAGGTCCCTGGAGGATGCGTGGACAGGTGTGGTAGCAAAGTAATGCACCACTTCACGGCAACACCATATCCCAAAGGTCATGGTGCCTTCGTGCCACTGGTCGGCCCGCCCCCCATTTCAGCTAGATGAAACCTGGGGCTATACTCGGGTCGTTCCGTACCCCACGCCGGAACGACCAGACCCGAATCCCCGGAAACGACACCATGCGCCCGCAGCCGCTCGCCGCTTGTCTCGCTCTGGCCGTCCTCCTGCCCCTTGGGGCCGCCGCACAGCCCGCTCCTGCTCCTGCCACACCGGCCCCGGCCCCGGCTCCCGCCGCTGCCCCGGCGCCCGCCGCCCCCACCGGCAACTTCGACAATGGCCGTGTCCTGGCCTACACCTGTCAGGGCTGCCACGGGATCACCGGCTACAAGAACGCCTACCCCAGTTACCGGGTGCCGAAGATCGGCGGCCAGACCCAGCAGTACCTGGCCCAGGCCCTGACCGAATACCGCCAGGGCAAGCGCCGGCATCCGACGATGCAGGCGCAGTCGATGAGTTTCAGCGAACAGGAGATCGCCGATCTCTCTGTTTACCTGTCCACCGTCAAGTAAGGCCCGCCCATGTCGAAAGCCGCGCATCCGATGCGTCACGCCATCGCCCTGTCCGTTGCCCTGCTGCTGGCGGCCTGTTCGCAGTCGCAGGTGGAAAACAGCGAGAAATCCGCCGCCGACCCGGGCCATGCCAGCGGCGAACACGGCTCTTCTTCTTCGGCCGGCCTGCCCGCAGGCCGCGAGGCCGCCGGTGAAGCCCGCGCCAAGGTGAAGGGCAAGGCCACCAACCAGAGCTGCATCGACTGCCACGGGGCTGACGGCAATGCGCCGATCGACCCGACCTATCCGAAGCTGGGTGGGCAGTACGGCGACTATCTGGCGCACGCCCTGCAGGCCTACCGTGCCGGTGACCGCCAGCACATGTTGATGACGCCGCAGGCGAAGGACCTGAGCGATCAGGACATCGCCGATCTGGCGGCGTACTTCGGCAGCCGGCCCAGCCAGCTGCGGGACCTGCACGGGGTTAAATGACCGCCGGCCCCCGGTCTGTGCGGACCGATGATTGGTGGGTGCGGACCGTTGGTCCGCACAGATCCGGATATCCACGCATGGCGTGGATCTACTGAGCCGAGCGTGGGCTCGGCTCTACATCAATCGGCGCAACCGCTGGCGCCGGTCAACGCTCAGCCTTCCAGCTCTTCCCAGCGTGCGTACGCGGCATCCAGCTCGGCCTGCACCTTGGCCAGCTGCTGGGTGTGCGCGGTCACTTCGGCGCTGCTGCGGGTGTAGAACGACGGATCGTTCATCGCCGAGGTCAGCCCTTCGACATCGCCTTCCAGCTTCTCGATGGTCTTCGGCAGCTGCTCCAGTTCGCGCGCTTCCTTGTAGGCCAGCTTGCGCTTCGGTGCGGCCGGAGCTGCGGCCGTCGGGGTGGCCGGTGCAGCAACCGCCGGCTTGGCTGCCGGAGCCGCGGCAGGCGCTGCGATGCTGGCCGCATAACGCTGCCAGTCGCTGTAACCGCCCACGTATTCGCCGATCACGCCATCGCCTTCCATCACCAGCGTGGAGGTGACCACGTTGTCGATGAAGTCACGGTCATGGCTGACCAGCAGCAGGGTGCCGGTGTAATCGCCCAGCAGCTCTTCCAGCAGCTCCAGCGTTTCCACGTCCAGGTCGTTGGTCGGTTCGTCCATCACCAGCAGGTTGGACGGCTGCGCGAACAGCTTGGCCAGCAGCAGGCGGTTGCGCTCGCCACCGGACAGGCGGGTGATCGGTGCGCGCGCACGTTCCGGGGTGAACATGAAGTCCTGCAGGTAGGCATGCACGTGCTTGCGCTTGCCGTTGAACTCGAGGAAATCGCGGCCTTCGGCCACGTTCTCGATCGCGCTCCAGTCTTCGCGCAGCACCGCGCGGTACTGGTCGAAATAGGCGATCTGCAGGTTGGTGCCGGCGTTGACTTCGCCCTTGGCCGGCTGCAGTTCACCCAGCAGCAGCTTCAGCAGCGTGGTCTTGCCGCTGCCGTTGGGGCCGATCAGGCCGATGCGGTCGCCACGCAGAATGGTCGTGGTGAAATCGCGGACCATGGTGCGCTCGCCGAAGGCGAACGAAATGTCCTTGACGTCGATGACCTTCTTGCCGGAGCTGACGCCCTGCGCGGCTTCCATCTTGACGTTGCCACTGAGATCGCGGCGCTGCGAACGCTCGGTGCGCATCGCCTTCAGGCGGCGCACGCGGCCTTCGTCGCGGGTACGACGGGCCTTGATGCCCTGGCGGATCCACACTTCTTCCTGCGCCAGCAGCTTGTCGAAGCGTGCGTTTTCCTGCGCCTGCGCGTTGAGGCGTTCCTCGCGACGGCGCTCGTAGTTGGCCCAGTCGCCCGGCCAGCTGGTGACCTGACCGCGGTCGATCTCGACGATGCGGGTGGCCAGCGCACGCAGGAAGCGGCGGTCATGGGTGACGAACACCACGCTGCCACTCCAGCCCTTCAGGAACGCTTCGAGCCAGTCGATGGCTTCGATGTCGAGGTGGTTGGTCGGTTCGTCCAGCAGCAACACATCCGGACTGGAGACCAGTGCACGGGCGAGCAGCACGCGGCGCTTCATGCCGCCGGACAGGCGGCCGAACTCGGCCTCGCCGTCCAGGTCGAGCTTGGTCAGGGTTTCGCTGACGCGCTGGTCCAGGCCCCAGCCGTTGGCGGCGTCGATCTTGGCCTGCACGTTGCCGAGGGCTTCGCCATCGAATACTTCTGCATGGCTGAGGTGGTGGAATTCGGCCAGCCACTGGCCCAGTTCGCCGAGGCCATCGGCGACGACGTCGAACACCGAGCCGGCGGCGCCGTGTGGCACTTCCTGCTCCAGGCGGGTGACGCGCACGCCCTGCTGCACGCGGACTTCGCCGTCATCGGGCTTGTGGTCGCCGGACAGCAGCTTGAGCAGGGTGGATTTGCCGGCGCCGTTGCGGCCGATCAGGGCGATGCGTTCGCCCGGCTCGATCGACAGTTCGGCCTTTTCCAGCAACAACGGGCCGCCGACGCTGAAGTCGACGTTCTGCAGAGTAATCAGAGGCATCCGGATATTGTACGGGTTGGGGGCGTCGGCCGGGTTGCACCCGGCACCCGCAGAGGCAACCGCCGCAGCCAAAGCAACGTCAAAAGCTGGTTTCCTGTGGGATGGCGGGATGGGTCCGGTCGCGGGGGACGCCGTAAACCCGTCCCTGGGGGCTTGGCCGCGGCATCCATGCCGCGGACACCCCCGCAACCGGACCCATCCCGCCTTCGACAGATTTCTGCGATCTGTCGGAACGGCATTCTGCTCTGGTGGGTGGCGACCTTGGTGGACACGGTCGATCCACGCCATGCGTGGATGAGCGCTACAAGAAGTGTCGATGGATGGACTCGACTGGGGGTCTGATGGATTACTCCACCTGCCCCAGCAACGCCTGCAACCCCGGCAGCCACTGCTTGCCCGGGTGGCGCACCAGCCACAGCGTGCGCTGCAGGGGAGGCAGCGGGGTGTCCAGCACGCGCAGGTGGCCCAGCGCCAGCGGCTCTTCCAGCGCGTGGCGCGAGAGGCAGGCCAGGCCGAGGCCGGCGATCGCGGCCTGCTTGATCGCTTCGGTATTGCCCAGCTGCAGGGTCTGGGCGAAACCTCGCAGATGCGGCAGCAGGGCCTGCTCCACCGCTTCGCGGGTACCGGAACCCGGTTCGCGCAGCAGCCAGCGGGCGCGGCGCAGTTCGTCCAGCGTCCAGCGCGGCGGAGCGTCGTCGGCGGCGACGATCACCAGCGGATCCTGCTGCCAGGCGGTCACCTGCAGGCCGCGCTCGTGACACGGGCCTTCGATCAGGCCGGCGTCGACGTCCAGGCGCTGCACGGCGGCGACAACGCCGGCACTGTTGTCGATGCGCAGATCGACCTCGGCCTGTGGCGCCTGGCGCAGCAGTTCGGCGATGCGTGGCGGCAGCAGGTAATTGCCGATGGTGGTACTGGCCGCCAGCACCAGCCGCAGCGGCGCGCCCTGCGACGGGTCGCCGCCGGCGGCCAGCTGCCGCTCCAGATCGGCGGCGTTGACCAGCAAGGTACGCGCCGGCTCCAGCAGTGCGCGGCCGTGCCCGTTCAGCGCCAGGCGGCGGCCGATGCGGTCGAACAGCGGGGTGCCGAAGTGGGCTTCCAACTCCTGCAGGGCGGCACTGCTGGCGGATTGCGAAAGCGCGATGGCCTGGCCGGCGGCGGTAGTGCTGCCGTGATCGGCGATGGCGACGAAGACCTGCAGCTGGCGCAAGGTCAGGCGCATGGCACTTACCTTCTTGATGGGTAGGTTTCACCTATATTATTTGTTTTACAGGTAATCGTCTCAGGCGCACGCTTGCCCCATCTCTCCAGCGCTGCCCGTGCCATGAACGCCCCCGCCCTCTCCCCCTGGTCCCTGCCCGCCCTGCGCCAACGCTGGCAGCCGCGCCTGCCCGGCCTGCTGCTGGTCGGCCTGATCGCAGCGGCGTCGCTGTACCTGGCCGAGCTGCCGTGGCTGCAGGCACACGGCCTGAGTGCGCTGACCGTGGCCATCGTCGCCGGCATCGTGATCGGCAACACCCTCTATCCGCGGCTGGCTCCGAGCAGCGCGGCCGGTGTCGGCTTTTCCAAGCACTGGCTGCTGCGCGCCGGCATCGTGCTGTACGGCCTGCGCTTGACCTTCCAGGACATCGGCCACGTCGGCGTCAGCGGCGTGCTGATGGACGTGCTGGTGGTCGCCAGCACCTTCGGCCTGGCCTGCTGGCTGGGTGTGCGCGTGTTCAAGATGGAGCGCGAGGCAGCGATGCTGATCGGTGCTGGCAGCGCGATCTGCGGCGCGGCAGCGGTGATGGCCGCCGAACCGGTGGTGCGCGGCCGCGCTGCGCAGGTCACGGTCGCGGTCTCTACGGTGGTGGTGTTCGGCACGCTGGCGATGTTCCTGTACCCGGCGCTGTATGCCCTGGTGCAGTCGCACGGCTGGCTGGCGATGGATGCGCGGCAGTACGGCCTTTTCACCGGTGCGACGGTGCATGAAGTGGCACAGGTGGTGGCGGCAGGCCGTGCGGTCAATGAAGCGGCGGCTGATACGGCGGTGATCACCAAGATGGTGCGGGTGATGCTGCTGGCGCCGTTCCTGGTTGCGCTGTCGCTGTGGCTGGCGCGTGGCGGCAAGGCCAGCGCCGACGGCAGCAAGGCGCGCATCGTGGTGCCGTGGTTCGCCTTCGGTTTCGTGGCGGTGGCCGGTTTCAACTCGCTGCATCTGCTGCCGGCGGGCCTGCAGGCCGGGCTGGTGCAGCTGGATACCGTGCTGCTGGCGATGGCGATGGCCGCGCTGGGCCTGACCACCCACGTCTCGGCGCTGCGCCAGGCAGGCCTGAAGCCGCTGCTGCTGGCGCTGATCCTGTTCGCCTGGCTGCTGTTCGGGGGGCTGGCGATTCATCAGGGCGTGTTGGCGGTGCTGGGCTGATCAAGAGCGTGCCGACCAAGGTCGGCGCCCACATGGATGAAGGCCCTGTGGCAGGGAGCGGCCGCGCGGACGGGTACAATGCGCCATGACTGACTTCTCGACCCTGCCGCTGAGCCCGGCCCTGCAGCCCGGCCTGGATGCCCTCGGCTACACCACCCTCACCCCCGTGCAGGCGCAGAGCCTGCCGGCCATTCTGGATGGCCGCGATGTGATCGCACAGGCGCCGACCGGCAGCGGCAAGACCGCCGCCTTCGGCCTGGGCCTGCTGCAGGCCATCGACCCCAGCCTGATCCGCGTGCAGGCGCTGGTGCTGTGCCCGACCCGCGAACTGGCCGACCAGGTCGGCAAGCAGATCCGCAAGCTGGCCACCGGCATCCCCAACCTGAAGCTGTTGCTGCTGGTGGGCGGCGTGCCGCTGGGCCCTCAGCTGGCGTCGCTGGAAGGCCATGACCCGCATGTGGTGGTCGGCACACCCGGCCGCGTGCAGGAGCTGGCACGCAAGCGCGCGCTGAACCTGGGAGCGGTGCGCACGCTGGTGCTGGACGAAGCCGACCGCATGCTCGATATGGGCTTCGAGGAGCCGATCCGCGAGATCGCCGGCCGCACCCACAAGGACCGCCAGAGCCTGCTGTTCTCCGCCACCTTCCCCGACAGCATCCGCGCCATGGCGCGTGACCTGCTGCGCGACGCGGTGGAAGTGACCGTGGAAGGCGCCGATCAGGCGCCGGCCATCCGCCACCTGTTCTGCGAGGTGGAACCGGCGCACCGCCAGAAGGCGCTGGCGGGCCTGCTGCTGAAGTACACGCCGGAATCAGCGGTGGTGTTCTGCAACACCCGCAAGGACGTGGACGAGGTTGCGAATTCCCTGCAGCAGTTCGGCTTCTCCGCGCTCGCCCTGCATGGCGACATGGAGCAGCGCGACCGCGAGGAAGTGCTGTTGCTGCTGGCCAACCGCAGCTGCAACGTGCTGGTGGCCAGCGACGTGGCCGCACGTGGCCTGGACGTGGAAGAGCTGGCGGCGGTGATCAACTACGAGCTGCCGACCGACGTGGAGAGCTACCAGCATCGCGTGGGCCGTACCGGCCGTGCCGGTGCCAGCGGCCTGGCGATCAGCCTGGTGGCCGGCCGTGAGAAGACCCGCGCCGAAGCCATCGAAGCGCAGATGGGGCAGCCGTTGGACTGGCAGAAGACGCCGCTGGCGACCTCGCGCCCGGCCGAGCTGCCGCAGGCCGCGATGCGCACGCTGCGCATTGATGGTGGCAAGACCGACAAGCTGCGCCCGGGCGACATCCTTGGCGCGCTGACCGGTGATGCCGGCCTGTCAGCCAAGTTCATCGGGAAGATCGCGATCTTCCCGACCCGCTCCTACGTGGCGATCGCCCGAGAGCAGGCCAACAAGGCCGTGGCCAGGCTGGAAGCCGGCAAGATCAAGGGCCGTCGCTTCCGCGTGCGGATGATGTGATTGGCAAGGTAGTCGCCGGGCGTGGCCCGGCACTACCTGCATGCCGTGTGTAGCGCCGGGCCACGCCCGGCGACAGACTCAGAACACCAGTTCGGTGTGCAGCGGCAAATCCGATTCCCAGCGCGCACGACCGCCGAGGCCATCGAGCTCGACCAGCACGCCGGCACCGACCACGTCCACACCCAGGCGGCGCACCAGCGACAACGCGGCGACCAGCGTGCCGCCCGTGGCCAGCACGTCGTCGATGATCGCCACGCGGGCACCGGCCGGCAGCGCATCGGCGTGCACTTCGATGCAGTCGCTGCGGTATTCCAGCGTGTATTCCTCGCGCAGCACCTGGCCCGGCAGCTTGCCCGGCTTGCGCACCGGCACGAAGCCCACGCCCAGTTCCAGCGCCATGGCGGCACCGAGGATGAAACCACGCGATTCGATACCGATCACCGCGTCCAGCTTCTGGTCGCGCCAACGGTCGGCCATCGCGGTGATGGCACCGCGGAAGTCCTCGCCATGGGCGAGCAGCGGCATGATGTCCTTGAAGAGGATGCCGGGCTTGGGGAAGTCGGCGATGTCGCGCAGGCGGGAGGCCCACTGCGGAGCGACGAGGGCGTCGGTCATGTCACGTTGGTTGTCTGATGGCGGCATAGGGTACCTGTTCCGGGCGCCGGCTGCCTGTTGGGGGTGTCGGCCGGGCTGCGCCCGGCACCTGCAGAGGCTTCAAGCAACGGCAACGGCAACAGCAGAAGCGGGTTTCCTGTGGGATGGCGGGGTGGGTCCGGTTGCGGGGGCCGCTGCAAGTACGTCCATGTAAGCTCGGTCGCCGCTTGCTCGTGTGCGCTGTCCTGCGCACACGGCAAGACCGGGGTTGGGCGTCCTGCCCAACCCGCCCGAGGCATGCCTCGGGCCCATGCGGCTCACGCCCCCGCAACCGGACCCACCCCGCCTTCGACAGTTTCCTGCGATCTGTCGTAGATCCACGCCATGCGTGGATGAATCTTCATCGAAATCGAATATTTCGAGAATTGAACGAAGAGCATCCACGCATGGCGTGGATCCACCGTGTCGACCAAGGTCGACACCTACCCACAGCAGCGGGAATCTGTCGGAGGTGGGGCGGTGTGGGGCTGCAGGACCGTTGGCGCCATGGATGGCGCCATCGAGCCCCCAAGGATGGGTTTACGGCGTGTCCTGCAGCCCCACACCGCCCCGCCAGACCATCGACAATCCAGAGCCGCTTTGGCTCTGGCTTTGGCTCTGGCTTTGGATTCGGCCCTTGCCTCTGCAGGTGCAGGGCGCAGCCCTGCCGAAACCCACCCTCAGGAACTGCAGGACAGCATCGAGCAGCCGGCGCGATTGTCGGCCCACGCCGGGCGCTTGCTGGCGAAGTGTTCCAGACCGGCACGCTCGGTGTATGGATTGCGCAGTACGTCCTGCAACGCATGAACACCGCCGAGGTCGCCCTGCTCCGCGCGATCGATGGCTTCCTGGGCCAGCCAGTTGCGCAGCACGTACAGCGGGTTGGCCGCTGTCATCTTCGCCAGGCGTTCGCTGGCCGACAGCGGATCGGCCTGCAACCGCACCGCATAGTCCTGCAGCCACTGCTGCAACGGCGCCTGCACCGCCTGCTGGCGCGCCTCGTCGTAGTACACCGCATCCAGCAGCGCCGCATCCGGTGCCGCCGGATCGATACGCATCAGCGCACGCCAGGCCAGGGTCATGTCCATGGCACCGTCCTGCATCAACTGCTGCCAGCGCAGGTAGAGCTGCAGGTCTTCATCATCCGCCGCAGCCAGGCCGAGTTTGGCTGCGGCATCGCGGCGCGTGCAGGCCACGAAGGTGGACTGGTATGCAGCCAATCCAGCCTGCAACGGTTCGACATCGGCAAACAACGGTGACAATGCCTGTGCCAATCGGCTCAGGTTCCAGTACGCCACCTGCGGCTGGGTGCCGAAACGATAGCGCCGGCCTTGGGCATCGGTGGTGTTCGGCGTCCAGTCCGGATCGAAATCCTCGACCCAGCCATAGGGACCGTAGTCGAGCGTAAGACCAAGAACGGACAGGTTGTCGGTGTTCATCACGCCATGCACGAAGCCGACGCGCATCCAGTGCGCGATCATCTCGGCGGTGCGCACCGCGATCTGCGCGAACCAGTCGCCATACAGCGCCTCACCCTGCCCTTGCAGTTCGGGGAAGTCGCGGGCGATGCAGGCATCAACCAGATGCTGCAGCAGTGCGGTTTCCCCGCGCGATGCCGGAAGCTCGAAGGAACCAAAGCGCAGGAACGACGGCGACACGCGGCATACGATGGCGCCGGGCTCTGCACGCGGATGGCCGTCGTAGAACATGTCGCGCACCACGTCGTCGCCGGTACCAACCAGCGACAGCGCACGCGTGGTCGGCACGCCAAGGTGGTGCATCGCTTCACTGCACAGGAACTCGCGGATCGACGAGCGCAGTACCGCGCGACCATCGGCGCCGCGCGAGTACGGCGTCGGCCCCGCCCCCTTCAGCTGCAGCTCCCAATGACGGCCATCGGGCGCGACCAGTTCACCCAGCGAGATCGCGCGACCGTCGCCGAGCTGGCCGGCCCAGTGACCAAACTGATGGCCGCCATAGTTGGCCGCCCAAGGCTGCATGCCGGCGTACAGCGCGTTTCCGCCAAACACCTGCGCGAAGCTTTCGCTTTCGACTTCAGCGGTATCGAAACCAAGCATCGCGGCAACATCCGGCGACCAGGCCAGCAACGTGGGCGCCGTCACCGGGGTCGGCATCACCGGCGACCAGGCCGCACCCAGCACTTCGCGCCGGCGCGGGCCGGATTCGGGATCGCCCGGCAGGGTCTGCAGCAGGCGGTTGTCGAAACGGGGGCTGTCGGTATCCATGGTGCTGAAGATGGGGGCGACGGCCGCCCTCCTCAATTGCCGCTGAGCGCCTGCAGGTGGCCGCCGTGGGCCTCGGCACGCTGGTAGGCGGGTCGCTCACCGATACGCTTGAGGAAGCCACGCAGTGCCGGCTTGTCGTCGAGACCACCGCCGCGCGCGGCCGCAGCCTGGATCGGGAAGCTCATCTGGATGTCGGCCGCGCTGAAGCGTTCACCGGCAAACCACGGGCTTTCGGCCAGGCGGCGCTCCATCCAGTCCAGGTGCAGGCGCCGCTGTGGGCCGATGAAGCCACGTTCGGCCTTGTCGGCGATACTGCGCGCGATCGGACGGGCGAAGAACGGCATCGGCGCGTTGCGGATGCGGCCCATCACCAGGGTCAGCAGCAGCGGCGGCATCGCCGAGCCTTCGGCGTAGTGCAGCCAATAACGGTAGGCGATGCGCTCGGCGCCATCGGCCGGCATCGGTGACGGCGACAGCTGGCGTTGGGTGTCATAGCGATCCGCGAGGTAGTCGAGGATGGCACCGGACTCGGCCAGTACCAGCTCGCCATCCTGCAGTACCGGCGACTTGCCCAGCGGATGCACGTTGCGCAGCTTCGGCGGCGCCAGCAGCGTCTTCGGATCGCGCGGATAGCGGCGCAGTTCGTAGTCCAGCCCCAGCTCCTCCAGCATCCACAGCACACGCAGGGAACGGGAGTTTTCCAGGTGATGGACGATGCGCATGGGGATGATCCTTGGGGAGGCCCCCATCGTACCGCGATGGCTGCATGCCCCATGTAGCGTCGAGCCATGCTCGACTGCTTTCCAAAGACAGTCGAGCATGGCTCGACGCTACAGAACAGCAGGCAACAAAAAACGCCGGAAGCTTTCGCTTCCGGCGTTCTGGCTACCAAACGGTAGCAGACGGATTAGACCGCCTGCACCTGGTCAGCCTGCATACCCTTCTGGCCCTGGACGGCGATGAAGGTAACCTTCTGGCCTTCCTGCAGGGTCTTGAAGCCGGTGCCCTGGATGGCACGGAAGTGCACGAACAGGTCCGGGCCGCTTTCCGGGGTGATGAAGCCGAAGCCCTTGGCGTCGTTGAACCACTTGACGGTGCCGGTCTGACGATCAGACATTTGACTAACTCCTGAAACACATGTTGAAAAAAATCGCAGCCACCGGGTATCGGGGCCGAGACTGAGTTGCAGGCGTTGGTAAAGCGGATCGATGAGCGGATCGTGAGATCAACTGCACCAGGCCACGATTCACGGTGACCCTAGCAAACACAGTGGGTCGAACGATACGCGTGTTTTCTGCAAAAAGCGATAGCCCGGACGTTCATGGGCAAACCCTGCCCGCTAGGCGTGACAAGGCTTGGCAGCCGATCAAGCCTAACTCCGAGTCCCCATTCAGGTTTTTCCTACCCTACACTGGGTAAATGACTGAAGCTGAAACCCAAGCTGAACCCGCCCTGCCCCGCATCTGGGTGGACGCGGATGCCTGCCCCACCGTCATTCGCGACATCCTGTTCCGTGCCGCTGAACGCGTTGGGATCGAGCTGACCCTGGTCGCCAATCAGTGGATCCGCACCCCGCCATCGCGCTGGCTGCGCTCGATCCAGGTGCCGCAGGGCCTGGACGTGGCCGACAGCGCCATCGTCGAGCGGGTCGCCGCCGGAGACCTGGTGGTCACCCAGGACATTCCGTTGGCCGCCCTGGTGCTGGAGAAGAAGGCCGTGGCGCTGAACCCGCGCGGCCAGCTGTACACCCCGAACAACATGGCCGAGCGGCTGTCGATGCGCAATTTCATGGAAGAGCTGCGCGGCGCCGGGGTGCAGACCGGCGGCCCGCCGCCGCTGGGCCCGCGCGACCGGCAGCTGTTCGCTGCCGAGCTGGACCGCTGGTTGGCCCGACGCCCGGTTCGCTGAACGGCCCTACCCGCCCTGGCCGGGCAGGCACAGGCGGCGCCGGCTGCTGAACCGCCGGGGCTCCCCGCTCAATGGGTCATCGAAGGCCAGCCCCTGCGCCAGCAGCTGCAGGGGCGACTCGACCGTTTCATCCGGGCGCGGCCTCAGCAGCGGATACAGGTCATCGCCCTCGATCGGCGCGCCCAGCGCCGCCATGTGCACGCGCAGCTGGTGCTTGCGGCCGGTTTCCGGCAGCAGCCGGTAGCGCCAGACCGGCCCTTCGGCCTCGATCAGCTCGATCCGGCTGCGCGCATTGGGCTCGCCCGGCACTTCGGCCATGCGGAAGAACCGTTCGCCCGGCACCAGGCGGCTGTCCCGCTGCAACGGAAACGCCAGCCCGGGCAGCGCCGGTGCCAGCGCCTCATAGGTCTTCTCGATGCGCCGTTCGCGGAACAGCCGTTGATAGGCATCACGCGTGGCTGCCTGGGTCGAGAACAGCACCAGGCCGGCGGTCAGCCGGTCCAAGCGGTGCAACGGCGCCAGTTCGGTGTTGCCGGTGCGTGCGACCAGGCGCGCCAGCAGGGTTTCGCGCACATAGCCACCGGCCGGCGTCACCGGCAGGAAGTGCGGCTTGTCCGCCACCAGCAGGTGCGCATCCAGATGCAGGATGGTCTCGGCGAAGGGAATCACCGGCTCGTCGGCCACCTCGCGGAAGTACTGGATTTCCAGCCCCACCTGCCAGGGCATGTCCGGCGCCAGTGCCCTGCCCTGCGCATCCTGCACACGGCCTCGTGCGAAGCGGTCCTGCCACTGCGCACGGTCGATGCGTGGGAAACGTGCACACAGGCCATCGAGCAGGCTGCGCCAGTGGCCGGGCGGCAGCTGCAGGCGGCTGGGCAGGGTCATCGGTGGCACTCCTGCGGCAGGAAAGAGTGAAAGGGTGCCACGTTGACGCGCCACAGACAGCCCGGCCACGGACACCCCTGGAGCAAACCTCTATCATTGTCGTCTTTAGTCCACGGACCCCCCATGGCTCTCACCGCCACCATCCGCAAGGCCGAACTGCAGATCAGCGACATGGATCGCGGCTACTACGTGACCCACAACCTGACCCTGGCCCAGCACCCGTCCGAGACCGACGATCGCCTGATGGTGCGCCTGCTCGCCTTCGCGCTGAACGCCGGCGACCGCCTGGAATTCGGCCGCGGCCTGAGTACCGATGACGAGCCGGACCTGTGGGAGCACGACTACACCGGCGACATCCTGCAATGGATCGACCTGGGCCATCCAGACGAATCGCGCATCCGCAAGGCCAGCAACCGCAGCCGCCAGGTGCAGGTGGTGAACTACGGCGGCAACGCTTCGGACATCTGGTGGAGCAAGCAGAGCAAGGGCCTGGCGCGCTTCGACAACCTTTCGGTGGTCGACCTCGATGGTGCCTTCGTCGAACTGTGGGGCCAGCAGATCCAGCGCGCCATGCGCTGGAGCGTGCTGATCCAGGACGGCGAAGTGCAGCTGCTCAACGACCAGATCCAGCTCGACGTGATCCCGAACTGGCGAAAGCGCGCCAAGGCATGAGCACCCTCCGTTGCGATGTGGTGGTCATCGGCGCCGGCGCGGCCGGGCTGATGACCGCAATCACGGCTGGCCAGCGCGGCCGCCAGGTGCAGGTGATCGACCATGCCAACAAGGTCGGCAAGAAGATCCTGATGTCCGGCGGTGGCCGTTGCAACTTCACCAACACCGGCACCACCCCGGCCAACTTCCTGTCGGCCAACCCGCACTTCTGCAAGTCGGCGCTGGCGCGCTACACGCCCTGGCACTTCATCGAGCTGGTGCACAAGCACGGCATCGCGTATCACGAAAAAGAGCTGGGCCAGCTGTTCTGCGATGTCTCGTCCAAGCAGATCGTGAAGATGCTGGTGGACGAATGCCAGGCGGCCGGCGTGCAGGTGCGCACCGAGTGCAGCGTGCAGCGCATCGAGCACGGCAGCGATGGCTTCCGCGTGCATACCACCCATGGCCTGTTCCATTGCGCCTCGCTGGTGGTTGCCACCGGCGGCCTGTCCATTCCCAGCATGGGTGCCACCGGCTTTGGTTATGAAGTGGCCCGACAGTTCGGCCACCAGGTGCTGCCGACCCGCGCAGGGCTGGTACCGCTGACGCTCAGCGGCAAGCACCAGGAACGGCTGGCCGATCTGAGTGGTGTCGCCCTGCCGATCGAGGCGCGCTGCAACGGAAAGAGCTTCCAGAACTTCATGCTGCTGACCCATCGCGGCGTGAGTGGCCCGGCGATCCTGCAGATCTCCTCGTTCTGGCAACCCGGCGATGCGCTGGAGCTGGACCTGCTGCCCGGCCAGGATGCCGGCGAGTGGTTGCGCCAGATGAAGCGCGAACGACCCGCCGCCGAACTGCGCACGGTGCTGGGCGAAGTACTGCCGAAGCGGCTGGCACAGCGGCTGTGCGAACACTGGCTGCCCGACCGGCCCGTGCGCCAGTTGGACGAGCCGGTGCTGCGCCAGGCCGCGCAGCTGCTGGGCGCGTTCCCGCTGGTGGCCAGTGGCACCGAGGGCTACCGTACCGCTGAGGTCACGCTCGGCGGCGTGGACACCGCCGAGGTCTCGTCTTCGACGATGGAATCCAAGCGCGTACCCGGCCTGCATTTCGTCGGCGAGGTGCTGGATGTGACCGGCTGGCTGGGCGGCTACAACTTCCAGTGGGCCTGGGCCAGCGGCCACGCGGCCGGTGGCGTGGTGTGAACCACATCGCCGTTCGATGCGTGCAAGGGGTGCGCGCATGGACGGTTCGGCGCGCATCGTGTATCTAGATTTGCAGATTGGGGAGCAGTGCATGCAGAACGCGAACGACATCACCATCCGCCTGCTGATCGTCGATGACAGCGGCGAGAACGCCGAGGCCATCGTCAGCACCCTGCGCAACAGCGGCATCGCGGTGCGTCCGTGGCGCCCGCAGGATGCTGCCGAGCTGTCCCAGGTGCTGGCCAGCCAGGCCATCGACCTGGTGCTGGCTTCGCCCTCGCAGGGGATCCCGCTGCCACTGGTGGCCCAGCATATTGCTGCCAGCGGCAAGGACATTCCGCTGGTGCTGCTGGCCGAACGCATCGACGAGGACGAGCTGGTACAAGCCAGCAGCCACGGCATCCGTGCCCTCGCCCTGCGCCAGCGTTCCGAGCACCTGCTCGCCGTGGTCCGTGATCAGTGGGTGGACCTGCAGGCGCGTCGTGGCCTGCGCCGCATCGAGGCGCAGATGCGCGAGACCGAGCGCCGCTGCGATGCCCTGATCGCTTCCTCGCGCGACCCCATCGCCTACGTGCATGAAGGCATGCACATCCGCGCCAACGACGCCTATCTGGAGATGTTCGGCTACGAGCATTTCGACGATATCGAAGGCATCTCGCTGCTGGACATGGTCGCCGCCCAGCATGTGGAAGGCTTCAAGCAGCTGCTGAAGGGCCTCAGCCGTGGCGAGGCGCCGCCGCCGCAGTACCAGCTTGACGCGCGCCACGAGGATGGCAGCGCGTTCCCGGCAACGATGGAATTCACCCCCGCCACCTACGAGGGCGAATCCTGCCTGCAGGTGGTACTCCGCCGCCGCATGGAATTCGACCCGGAACTGGCGCGCGAGGTCGAGGACCTGCGCCAGCGCGACCATGTCACCGGCCTGCTCAACCGACCGACCTTCATGCTGCAGCTGGAAAGCGCGGTGGCCCAGGCCGGGCGCAGCGAAGGCCAGTTCGGCCTGCTGCTGATCGAGCCGGACCACTACGCGCGCCTGCTGCCGGATATCGGCCTGGCCTCGGCCGACATCCTGATCGGCGCCCTCGCCGCCCTGCTGGCCGAGGTGGTTGGCGAGGACGCGCAGCTGGCCCGCTTCGGCGAACACAATTTCGCCGTGCTGCAGGCCGGGCCCTACGCGCAGACCGTGGCACTGGCCGAGCGCATCCGCGAAGCCTACGCCGCACACGTCTTCAGCATCGGCGCGCGTTCGGCCACGGTAACGGTCAGCATCGGTGGCGTGCAGGTGGGCGAGAAGATCGCCAGCATCGGCCAGGTGCTGGCACGCGCCAGCGAATGCACGCAGGCCGCCGCCGAACTGGGCAACACCTGCCGCATCTTCGACCCGGCCGCTGCCGACCGCGTGGAGGAAGAACGCGTGCTGCGCTGGGTCACCCGAATCCGTGAAGCACTGGCCGGTGATGGCTTCCAGCTGCACTACCAGCCGGTGCTGAACCTGCAGGGGGAGTCGCTGGAGCTGTATGAGGCCTACCTGCGCCTTGAGCACAATGGTGAACTGCTGAGCCCGACTGCGTTCCTGGGCATCGCGGAGGAACACGGCCTGCTGGCCGACATCAACCGCTGGGTGGTGTCACGGGCGATCGCTGTGCTGGGCCAACGTGCACGCGAAGGCCATGCCACGCAGATGCTGGTGAAGGTGACGCCAGAGTCGTTCGACGACCCGCAGATGATCGCCACCCTGCGTCGGGAACTGCAGGCACAGGGCGTGCCCGGCGAACGGCTGTGGCTGCATGCGCCGGAAGCAAAGGTGTTCACCCATCTGCGCAGTGCGCAGCAGTTCCTTGCCGAAGTGGCGCCGCTGGGCTGCCGCATCGGCCTGGAGCAGTTTGGTTCGGGATTGGACTCGTTCCAGCTGCTGGCCCACTTCCAGCCGCAGTTCCTCAAGCTGGACCGCGGTTTCACCAGCGATCTGGCCGCCACCCGAGAAAACATCGACCGCATCAGCCAGATCACCGCGCGCGCGCAGGAAGCCGGCATCCGCACCATCGCCGAGTTCGTCAGCGATGCCAACTCGATGACCCTGCTGTTCAGTGCCGGCGTGGATTACGTGCAGGGCGACTTCGTCGGTCCGGCGTTGCCGGAGATGGGGTTCGAGTTTGGTTGACGCCTCTCTGTAGAGCCGAGCGATGCGCGGCTGCGAGACTCAAGCGAAGAGCAGCCGAGCATGGCTCGGCTCTACACAAAGAGAAGGGCGGCTTTCGCCGGCCTTTTCATTGATCAGGTCATGTCGACCAGATTGTCGATCTTCACGTCCGGGTTGACGTCGGCCTCGTAGTCGACGCCCTCCACGCCAAAGCCGAACAGGCGCAGGAAGTCGGCCTTGTAACCGGCCAGATCGCTGATCTCGTACAGGTTCTCGTTGGTCACCTGCGGCCACAGCGCAACCACCTTGCCCTGCACGTCTGCCGCCATTTCCTTGTAGTCGGCACGCAGGCGGCCTTCCTCATCGACCAGCGCAACGGTATGGCCCTCGCCATCGACCAGGTCGTGGCGCAGGCGATCGATCGCCACGCCGTCGGCCTTGCCGCCGTAGAGGATGTCGTACAGCACATCCAACTGCTCGATGCAGCCTTCGTGGGTGCCCTTTTCCTTCATCACCTTGAACAGCAGCGACAGGTACAGCGGCATGGTCGGAATCGCCGAACTGGCCTGGGTCACCACCGCCTTCAGCACCGATACGCGTGCATCACCACCAATCTTGGCCAACTTCTCGCGCAGGCCCAGCACCTTGGTGTCCAGGTCCTTCTTGGCGGCACCGATCGAGCCGTTCCAGTAAATCGCCTGGGTGATCTCTTCGCCCACATAGGTGAAGGCGGTGGTGGTGCAGCCGTTGGCCAGCACGCCGGCATCGGCCAGCGCGTCGATCCACATCTGCCAGTCTTCGCCGCCCATCACCGCAACGGTACCGGCGATTTCTTCCGGAGTGGCCGGCTGCAGATGGGTTTCGGTCAGCACTTCCTTGTCGGTATCCAGGCCGCGCAGGGTGATCGGCTCACCGATCGGCTTCAGCGTGGAGCTGATGATCTCACCGGTCTTCGGATGCTTGCGCCGCGGCGCCGCCAGGCTGTAGACCACCTGGTCGACCTGGCCAAGATCGGCCTTGATCATCTCGATGGTCCTGGCCTTCACTTCATCGGAGAAGGCATCGCCGTTGATGCTCTTGGCGTACAGGCCGGCTTCGTCGGCGTACTTGTGGAACGCGGCCGAGTTGTACCAGCCGGCCGTGCCCGGCTTGGTCTCGCTGCCCGGGCGTTCGAAGAAGATGCCCAGGGTCGCGGCGCCACTGCCGAAGGCAGCGGTGATGCGCGCAGCGAGGCCGTAGCCGGTGGAGGCGCCGATCACCAGCACGCGCTTGGGGCCGTTCTGGATCGGCGGGCGCGCGCGGATGTAGTCGATCTGCTGCTTGACCGCGGCGTCGCAGCCGGTCGGGTGGGTGGTGACGCAGATGAAGCCGCGGACGCGCGGTTTGATGACCATGGATACCTCGGGTTGGCAGATGCGGCGCGCGGGGCGCTCAGCAGGAATATGGGTGCGCGCATGCGCGCGCGAACCGCAGGATCGTAGTGCGCGGGGGCCGAATGCACAACCGACGCTGCCGTAGGGTGGTGTTTCTTTTGCAGGGTTGCACCCTGCACCCGCAGAGGCCTGAGCAACGGCCAGAGCCAGAGCAACGTCAAAAGCTGGGTTCCTGGGGGTGGGCGGGGGTGGGTCCGGTTGAGGGGGACGCTGCAAGTACGTCCATGTAAGCTCGGTCGCCGCATCCATGCGGCTCACGCCCCCTCAACCGGACCCACCCCGCCTTCGACAGACTTCCGCGATCTGTCAGGACGGCATTCTGCTCTGGTGGGTGTCGACCTTGGTCGACACGGTAGATCCACGCCATGCGTGGATGACTCATTCGATATCTGACAGGTGTGTCGACCAAGGTCGACACCTACCAACAGCCGCAGGAAACGATCTGGGGCAGAGCCCCCTGAGTCAGGGGGCGGCCGCGAAGCGGCGGGGGTCTGGGAGCTGGTAAGTGGGGCCCACGGTTCGCGCAGCGAAGCGTGGGAGCGACAGCGCGCATGCGATGACGCGTACCAGCCCTGCCAACAAAAAACCCCGCTTGCGCGGGGTTCTCTGTGCATTGCGTGCAGCGCGAACGCTTACGGGCGACGGGCCAGGGCCTCGACGTCCTTCGCCTTCGGCAGCAGGTCCTGCTTGCTGACGCGCAGGAAACCGATCGTCAGCATCGGCACCGCCACCAGGATCGAGGACAGCACCACGATCACCGCACCGATCATGTGCGTCTCGGCCAGGCCTTCCATCGAGCTGCCGCCGTACATGTACAGGGCCAGTGCCGACAGGAAGAACATCACCGCGGTGATCACCGTACGCGACAGCGTCTGGTTGATCGAACGGTTCAGCACTTCCATCGAGTCCACGCGCAGGCTGCGGAAGTTCTCGCGGACGCGGTCGAAGACCACGATGATGTCGTTGATCGCAAAGCCCATCACCGACAGCAGGCCGGCCAGCACGGTCAGGTCGAACTCACGGCCCAGCAGGGACACGTAAGCCACCGTCACGATCAGGTCGAACATGGCCACGATGCTGGCGGTGACCGCGAACTTCCATTCGAAGCGCACGGCGATGTAGATCAGGAAGCCGGCCAGCATGAAGATGGTGGCGTACAGGCCATTCATCGCCAGGTCCTTGCCGATCTGCGGGCCGACGAACTCGTTGCGCAGTACGGTTGCCTGATTATCAGCCGTGGACAGTGCCTTCACTACAGCGGCAGCGGTAGCCTTGTCTTCGGTGGCGGCAGCACCCGTGCCCGGAGCATGCTCGCCGTGTGGCGCCAGGCGGATCAGCAGGTCGGTGTTGCCACCGACGCTCTGTACCTGGGCGCCGTCGAAGCCATTCTGCTCGAGCTTGGTGCGGACCTGCTCGACGTCCACCGCCTTGTCGAAGCGGGCTTCGATCAGGGTACCGCCGGTGAAGTCCAGCGCGTAGTTGAAGCCCTTGAACGCGATGATGCTGATCGACGCCAGGAACACCACGATGGTGACTGCCATGGCGACATGGCGCCAGCGCATGAAGTCGATCTTGGTGTCGTTCGGGAGGATGTGCAGCGGAAACAGTTTCATTGTGCGTGTCGTCCCGTCAGATGGCCACGTTCTGGAGCTTCTTGCGACGGCCGTAGATCAGCGTCGCCAGCGCACGCGACACGGTGATCGCGGTGAACATGGAGGCGAAAATACCGATGATCATGGTCAGCGCGAAGCCCTTCAGCGGACCGGTACCGAATGCAAACAGCGCCACACCGACGATCAGGCCGGTCAGGTTGGCGTCGAGGATGGTGCCCGAAGCACGCTCGTAACCGGTCACGATCGCGGTTTTGCCCGGCACGCCGGCACGCAGTTCTTCACGGATACGCTCGTTGATCAGCACGTTGGCGTCCACTGACAGGCCGACCGACAACGCCAGGCCGGCAAAGCCCGGCAGGGTCATGGTCGCGCCGAACAGCGACATCACCGCCACCACGATCAGCAGGTTGAACAGCATCGCGATCGAGGTGATCACGCCGAACATGCGGTAGTAGACGCTGAAGAACACCAGGGTGAACAGGAATGCGAACACCACCGCGCGCATACCGTTCTTGACGTTCTCGGCACCCAGGCTCGGGCCGACCACGCGCTCTTCGACGAAGTCCATCGGCGCGGCCAGCGAGCCGGACTTCAGCAGCTTGGCCAGGTCCTCGGCTTCCTTCTTCTGAAGGCCGGTGGTCTGGAAGTTCTTGCCGAACACGCCGTTGATGTTGGCCACCGAGATCACTTCCTCGTTGACCTTGAAGCCACGCACTTCCTGGCCGTCGACAACGGTCACGGTCGGTACGCGCTCGGTGTAGACCACCGCCATCGGCTTGTTCACGTTGGCGCTGGTGAAGTCGAACATGCGCTGGCCGCCGACATTGTTCAGCGTCACGCTGACCGCCGGAGAACCGCTGTTCGAATCGGTCACCGCCTGCGCGCCGACCATCTGGTCACCGGTGACGATCACGCGCTTGTTCAGCAGGACCGGACCACCGCCATCACGACGCTGGTAGACCTTCGCTTCCGGCGGAATGCGGCCGGAGTTGATGGCGTCCTGTGCATTGCCGTCAACCACCGCGCGGTACTCGAGGGTAGCGGTGGCGCCGATCATGCGCTTGGCTTCGGCCGTGTCCTGCACGCCCGGCAGCTGCACGACCACGCGGTCGGCACCCTGGCGCTGGATGATCGGCTCGGCCACGCCCAGCTGGTTCACGCGGTTGCGCAGGGTGTTGATGTTCTGCTCGATGGCGCCGTTGGCGATCTGGGTGATCTCAGTTTCCGGCACGGTCACCGTGATGCGATTGCCACTGACGTCGTAGCCGAGGGTCGGCTGCGCCTTGACCAGGGCGGTGCGGGCACGCTGCGCGGCGTCGTCACCGGCGGACGGGCTCAGGTTGGCCACGATACTGTTGTCAGCACGGCGTTCCACCGACTGGTACGGAATGCGGGCGTCGCGCAGGGTGCTGCGCACGTCTTCGGTGTAGGCATCCAGGCGCTTGTCGAGCGCGGCCTTCTGGTCGACCTGCAGCACGAAGTGCACGCCGCCCTGCAGGTCCAGGCCCAGCACCATCGGGCGACCGCCGAGGTTGGCCAACCAGTCCGGCACGGTCGAGGCCAGGTTCAGGGCCACGGTGTACTTCTCGCCGACGGTGTCACGCAGGGCGTCGCTGGCAGCGGACTGCGCCTTCAGGTCCGGCAGGCGGACGATCAGGCTCTCCCCTTCCTTCTCGGCACCGAGGGCGTCCACACCGGCCTTTTTCAGGTCGGCCAGCACACGGTCGCGCAGCGCGTCGTCGACCTGTCCGCCACGGTTGGCGGTGATCTGGACGGCCGGGTCCTTCTGGTAGATGTTGGGCAGCGCGTACAGCGCACTGAGCGCCAGTACGATCAGGATGACGACGTACTTCCAGCGTGGAAATTCGAGCATTGCTTGGGTCCCGCGCGGCGCCATCCCCGGCGCCGCGGTTGTGCATCGGAAAGGGAGTGGCTTACTGGGCCGACTTCAGGGTACCGGCCGGCAGCACGTTGCCGACAGCGCCCTTCTGCACGCGGATGCGCACGTTGTCAGCCACTTCGATGGTGATGAAGTTGTCGCCGATGTCGGTGACGATGCCGGCGATGCCGCCATTGGTCAGCACTTCATCGCCACGCTTGATCTTCTCCAGCATGGCCTTGTGCTCCTTCTGCCGCTTCATCTGCGGGCGGATCATCAGGAAGTACATGATGGCGATCAGGATGACCGGGAACAGCAGCGTGGTCAGGCCCATGCCCTGCGGTTGGCCGCCGGCGGCCTGGGCGTGGGCGGCGGGAATCAGGAAAGCAAGCAGGTTCATCGTTGGTCCTTTGGTTGGGCGGCGCTCCGGCCCTTTCACGGGCACGGCGTGTCGACCGCGGATCTGGGTCAGCCTTGAAGTATGCCACGGCCCCGGGCGTTCGTCCTTGGGCCGTTTGGCAGGGGGTACTCGGTTTACAGGGGCGGTGCGACCGCCCCGCGTGCCGCGTAGAAAGACTCACGGAAGGCCAGGAAGGTTCCCGCCTCGATCGCCGCACGGATGTCGGCCATGAGCTTTTCGTAATAGAACAGGTTGTGCAGGGTACCCAGCATCGGCGCCAGCATCTCGTTGCAGCGGTCCAGGTGGCGCAGGTAGGAACGGGTGTAGCCACCGGTGCAGGCCACGCAGCCGCAGCCGGGCTCGATCGGATCCATGTCGCGCGCGTACTGCGAGTTGCGGATGCGGACGGTGCCGAACGAGGTGAAATAGTGGCCGTTGCGCGCGTTGCGGGTCGGCATCACGCAATCGAACATGTCCACGCCACGTGCGACACCCTCGACCAGGTCTTCCGGTCGGCCCACGCCCATCAGGTAGCGCGGGCGGTCACCCGGCAGCTCCGGGTCCAGGTGGTCGAGCATGGCATTGCGCTCGTGCTCCGGCTCGCCCACGGCGAGGCCGCCGATGGCGTAACCGTCGAAGCCGATCGCCTGCAGGGCCTCCGCCGAGCGGCTGCGCAGGTCGGTGTGCACGCCACCCTGGACGATGCCGAACAGGGCCGCGTCGTTGCCCAGCTCGTCATGCGCGTTGCGGCTGCGCTGCGCCCAGCGCAGGCTCAGTTCCATGGAACGGCGGGCGACGTCTTCGGTGGCCGGGTACGGGGTGCACTCGTCGAAGATCATCACCACGTCCGAATCGAGCACCTTCTGGATCTTCATGCTCTCCTCCGGGCCCAGGAACACGCGAGCGCCGTCGGTGGGCGAGGCGAAGGTCACGCCCTGCTCGGTGATCTTGCGGCGGTGGGCCAGCGAAAACACCTGGAAGCCGCCGGAGTCGGTCAGGATCGGGCCGTCCCAGCGGCAGAAGCCGTGCAGGCCGCCGTGGTCGGCGATGATGTCCAGGCCCGGGCGCAGGTACAGGTGGAAGGTGTTGCCGAGGATGATCTCGGCGCCCAGCGCACGCACCTGGTCCGGCAGGATGCCCTTGACCGAGCCATAGGTCCCCACCGGCATGAAGGCCGGCGTTTCCACCGTGCCACGCGGGAAGGTCAGGCGGCCACGGCGGGCACGGCCGTCGCGGGTCTGGAGCTGGAACTGCAATCGGGACATGGAGCGGTCATTCGGGCAAATAGTCGCTCATTGTCTCCCAAAACCGGCTCGACCGCCCATTCAGGCCTGAACGGCACGGCAGTAGAGCCACGCCATGCGTGGCTTTCCTGGTCTCCAGGCACCTGCAAGTGCGCACCAACGGTGCGCACCCACCACAAGCAGGCAGAGGTCAGCCCCCTACCCCGCTTGCGGGAACAGCAGCATGGCGTCGCCGTAGCTGAAGAAGCGGTAGCGCTGCTCGATCGCGTGCTGGTAGGCCTCGAACACCCTTTCCTTGCCGGCGAACGCGGAGATCATCATCAGCAGCGTGCTTTCCGGCAGGTGGAAGTTGGTCACCATCGCGTCGACGCTGCGGATGCGGTAGCCCGGGGTGATGAAGATCTGCGTTTCACCGGCGAACGGCAGCAGCTCGCCATCGCGCATCGCGCTTTCCAACGCGCGTACCACGGTGGTGCCGACGCCGATCACCCGGCCGCCGGCCGCGCGCGTGCGCCGTACCTGCTGCACCAGCTCCGCGCCCACGTTCAGCCACTCGCGGTGCATCACGTGATCCTTCAGGTCATCGGCGCGCACCGGCTGGAAGGTGCCCGCGCCGACGTGCAGGGTGACATGGCCGAAGTCCACGCCCTTGTCCTTTAGCGCGGCCAGCAGCGGTTCGTCGAAATGCAGGCCGGCGGTCGGCGCCGCCACCGCGCCCACTTCGCGCGCGAACACGGTCTGGTAGCGCTCGCGGTCGTCCACGCCCGGCTCGCGCTGGATGTACGGCGGCAGCGGCAGGCGGCCGGCATGCAGCAGCCACTGTTCCAGCGATTCCGGCACATGGAACTGCAGCACGTAGAACTCGCCATCGCGACCCAGCACCTCGGCTTCGCCACCGGCATCCAGCGCGATGCGGCTGCCGGCCTTCGGCGACTTGCTGGCGCCGACCTGGGCACGGGCCTGCTGGCCGCCGAGCAGGCGCTCGATCAGGATCTCCACGCGGCCACCGCTGGCCTTCTGCCCGAACAGGCGCGCCGGGATCACCCGGGTGTCGTTGAACACCAGCAGATCGCCCGGCTGCAGCAGGGATGGCAGATCACGCACCTGCAGATCGGTGAAGCCATCGGGCGCCGGCGGGACCAGCAGCAGGCGGCTTGCGGAACGTTCGGCCAGGGGCGCCTGCGCGATCAGTTCAGCCGGCAGGTCGTAGTGGAAATCGGACTTCTTCAAGGCAGTGGGCGGCAACAGGTCGACAATGGCGCGCATTGTACGTCCAGCGTCTGCGAGCCGGCGCGCTTCGCGGCGAACGTCGCGCAAAATGCTGCTATGCAGCAGGTTTCTGCGGGGTTATCGCGCAAAAAAACAAGTGCTAGCATCGAGCCGGAAGTCCGCTGCACGAGCCTGCCCCAAGCGCGCGTGATGACGCGCGTTTTGCTTTTGAAGACCCGTGCGACCCATTGTTTCAGGAGATCTGCAATGAGCTTCATCGAACGCCTCGCCCCCCTGCGCAACCAGCCCGGCACCCGCCTCACCTCCGGCCTGGACGATGCCACCCTGACCACCCTGTCCGCCAACCACCCGCAGCTGATCGCCGCGGTGGACGCCGCCGCCGAGGAATTCGCGCGCGTGCAGGCCGACCTGGGGCCGCTGCTGGCGCAGGACGAACAGGCGCAGATCGACGCGATGCAGGACGGTTTCGTCAATTTCTATGCCGATGACGCGGTGACCCCGTACGTGGCACTGGCCGCGCGCGGCCCGTGGGTGGTCACCCTGAAGGGCGCCGTGCTGTACGACGCCGGCGGCTACGGCATGCTCGGCTTCGGGCACACCCCGGATGCCGTGCTGGAGGCGATGGCCCGCCCGCAGGTGATGGCCAACATCATGACCCCCAGCCTGTCGCAGCAGCGCTTCATCACCGCCCTGCGCGCCGAGATCGGCCACCGCCGTGGCGGCTGCCCGTTCGCCCGTTTCATGTGCCTGAATTCCGGTTCCGAGGCCGTCGGCCTGGCCGCCCGCATCGCCGACGTCAACGCCAAGCTGCAGACCGACCCCGGCGCGCGCCACGCCGGCGCCGCGATCAAGCGCGTGGTGGTCAAGGGCAGCTTCCACGGCCGTACCGACCGCCCGGCGCTGTATTCCGATTCCAGCCGCAAGAGCTACATGCAGCACCTGGCCAGCTATCGCGGCGAGGACTCGGTGATCACCGTGGCGCCGTACGACGAGGCCGGCCTGCGCAAGGTGTTCGAGGATGCCGCACGCAACCAGTGGTTCATCGAAGCGGTGTTCCTGGAGCCGGTGATGGGCGAAGGCGACCCCGGCCGCTCGGTGCCGCCGTCGTTCTATGCCGTGGCCCGTGAACTGACCCGTGCCCATGGCAGCCTGCTGCTGCTCGACTCGATCCAGGCCGGCCTGCGCGCGCATGGCGTGCTCTCGGTGGTGGACTACCCGGGCTTCGAAGGCCTGGACCCGCCGGACATGGAGACCTATTCCAAGGCGCTCAACGCCGCGCAGTACCCGCTGTCCGTGCTGGCGGTAACCGAGCATGCCGCGCAGCTGTACCGCAAGGGCATCTATGGCAACACCATGACCAGCAACCCGCGTGCGCTGGACGTGGCCTGCGCCACCCTGGCCCAGCTGACCCCGCAGGTGCGTGCCAACATTGCCGAACGCGGTGCCGAGGCCGTGCGTAAGCTGGAACAGCTGAAGAACGAGCTGGGCGGGCTGATCACCAAGGTGCAGGGCACCGGCCTGCTGTTCTCCTGCGAGCTGGCCCCGCAGTTCAAGTGCTACGGCGCCAATTCCACCGAGGAATGGCTGCGCCAGCACGGCATCAACGTGATCCACGGTGGCGAGAACTCGCTGCGCTTCACCCCGCACTTCGGCATGGACAGCGAAGAGCTGGACCTGCTGGTGGGCATGGTCGGCCGCGCCCTGCGTGAAGGCCCGCGCCGCGAGCAGGCGGCGGCGGCGTAAACCCCCGCTTCGGTAGAGCCGAAGGCAGCGGCAGGAGCCGCTGCCAACGTCGCTGGCGACGGCCCGAAGGGTGCCGGTCAGGACGACCGGCATAGCCCATGCTCGGCTGGCGCCTTTGCCGCGATCTGAACGAAGAGCAGCCGAGCGCGGCTCGGCTCTACAGAAGGCCTCTCAAGGCCTCATAATCCTTGGGCACCCCGTCCCTGACCGCCCTGCGGTCGGCGACGGGGCGTTTTCGTTTCCGGCCAAGAGACAGGAAGATCCATGAAATCGATCTGTGTGTACTGTGGTTCCAACGCTGGCAGCAAGCCGGCCTATACCGAACGCGCCATTGCACTGGGCGACCGCATCGCCCGCGACGGCCTGCGCCTGGTGTATGGCGGGGGCAACGTCGGCCTGATGGGAACCGTGGCCAATGCCGTGCTTGCCGCTGGCGGCGAAGTGACCGGCGTGATCCCGCGTCAGCTGGCCGACTGGGAAGTGGCCCACCGCGGCCTGACCGAACTGGAGATCGTCGGTTCGATGCATGAGCGCAAGTCGCGCATGTTCGACCTCGCCGATGGCTTCGTCACCCTGCCCGGCGGCTTCGGCACCATGGAAGAGATCTTCGAGATGCTGACCTGGCGCCAGCTGGGCATCGGCAACAAGCCGTGCGCGTTCCTCGATGTGGAAGGCTTCTACGCCCCGCTGATCGGCATGATCGATCGCATGGTGGAAGAGCGCTTCCTGCACCCGGACCAGCGCCAGGACCTGTGGTACGGCTCGGACATCGAAGCGATGCTGGAGTGGATGAAGAACTACCAGCCGGCCCAGGCCTCGAAGTGGATCGACGAGAAGCGCCGGGCCGCCCTGCGTTGATGCAGCCGCACGCGGTGGCTCAGGCCGCCGCGTGCGACCACGGGGCAGGCCGCCCCAGCAGATAGCCTTGGCCGTAATCGCAGCCCAGTTCGCGCAGGGTCTGCCGCTGCGCCTCGGTCTCGATGCCTTCACCGATGGTCTCGATGCCCAGCGTGCGCGCCAGCGACAGTACGCCTTCGACCAGCGCGCGCGTGCTCTGCACTTCCGGTCCATGCAGGCCGGCGATGAAGCTCTGGTCGATCTTCAGCGTACTGATCGGGAAACGGTGCAGGTAGGACAGCGCGGAGAAGCCGGTACCGAAATCGTCCAGCTGCACCTGGATGCCGCGCTCGCGCAGCCCCTGCAGGATGCGCAGCGTGTGCGGGCCATCGTCCAGCAGCGCCACCTCGGTGATCTCCAGGCGCAGCCGGCGCGGATCGGCACCGCAGCTGTCGAGCAGGCCGAACAGGCGGTCACTGAATTCGGCGGAGCGGAAATGCCGGGGTGAGACGTTCACCGAGACGTAGCCTTCGCCCCCCTGCGCCAACCCTGCGATGACCTGCTCGTAGATCAGCCAGTCGACCTGTTCGATCAGGCCGCTCTCTTCACCCAGCTCCAGGAACGCGCCCGGCAGCAGCAGGCCGCGGCGCTCATGCTGCCAGCGCAGCAGCGCCTCGTAGCCCACCACCTCGCCATCGGACAGGCGCACGATCGGCTGGTAGAACGGCACGAAATCGCGGTTGTTGATCGCACGACGCAGGTCGGCCTCCAGGTCGAGGCTGCGCATGGCCTGCTCGCGCATGTCTTCGTCGAAGATCGCGCAGCGGTCATGACCCTGCGCCTTGGCCCGGTACATGGCCGCGTCGGCGTCGCGCAGCAGCTCTTCGCCGGTGCGGTAGCGCGGGTTCCACAGGGCGATGCCCAGGCTGCCGGACGGGAACAGTTCGCGCCCGGCGATCCACATCGATTCCTGCAGCGCCAGCAGCAGGCGCTGGCCAAAGTCCAGCGCCTGTGCCAGGCCCTGCGGGCATTGCAGCAGCACCGCGAATTCATCACCGCCCAGCCGCGCCACAACGTCCTCGGCGCCAGCCATCGATACGATGCGCTTGGCCACCTCCACCAGCATGCGGTCACCGGCAGCGTGGCCGATACTGTCGTTGACCAGCTTGAAGCGGTCCAGGTCGAGGAACAGCACAGCGAACACCGGCCCACCATCACGCTTGGCCAGCGCCAGCGCATCCTGCAGGCGGTCCAGCAGGTGCAGGCGATTGGGCAGGCCGGTCAGCGCATCGTGCATGGCCTGGTGGGTCAGGCGCTGCTCGGCACGCAGCCGCTCGCCGATCTGCCCGAGCAACTTCTCGTTGACCTCGGCCAGCTCGCGGGTACGTTCTTCCACGCGCTTTTCCAGCTCGGCATGCGCCGAGCGCAGCCGCTGCTGGTCGCGCTGACGGGCCAGGCCGGTACCGATGTTCTGCGCAACGAAGGTCAGCAGGCGCTGGTCATGCACGCTGAAAATGCTGTTCTCGCTGTAGCTCTGCACCACGATCGCGCCGACCACTTCGTCGTCGCGCAGCAGTGGTACGCCCAGCCAGCAGTGCGAACGCGCACCGGATTCACGCACCTCGCCACTGGCCAGCAGTGCATCGATCTGCGCGCGCGAGGCCAGCAGCGGGCGCCGGTTGCGCACCACGTATTCGGTCAGGCCCCGGCTGAAGGGCCGTGGCGCGCGACTGGCATTGTGCTCGTCCACCGAATACACGAAATCCAGGCCGTTGCCGGCCGGGTTGACCAGGGCGATGTAGAAATTGCGCGCGTCGAGCAGACGCCCAACCACGCCATGCACCTGTCCGTAGAACTGGGCCAGGCTGTCGGCCGACATCGCCATCTCGGCAATGTTATAGAGCGCGGTCTGCAGCTGTTCGGCGCGACGCCGCTCGGTTACTTCGTCCTGCAGGCTGTGGTTGGCCCGCTGCAGTTCCTGGGTACGCCGCTCTACCTGCTGCTCCAGCCGCACCTGCGCCTGGCGCCGGTCCATCGCGGTCTGCACATGCTGCGCAACGAAACCCAGCAATGCGCGCTCGGCCTCGCCATAGCGGGCCGCCTGTTCATAGCTCTGAACCACGATGGCACCGCATACACGGCCATCGCGCAGCATCGGCACGCCCAGCCAGTCCAGGCTTTCCGGCCCACGCTGCGGGTCGTGCTCCTGTTCCATCACCTGCGCCAGCAGTTTGCGCGAGGGACCACTGAGCGGTTTGCCATGGCGCAGCAGCGCCACGGTCAGGCTGCGCGGCATCTCGCTGGCGTCATGGCTCTGCGTGGGATCGGCGACGAAGTCATCGACCTGATCGGCGAAGTACAGGAACCGGATCTGGTCGCGCACATCGTCGTATTCGACGATGTAGCAGTTCTCGGCATACATCAGCGTACCCAGCACGCCATGCACGTGGCGCAGCATCTCGGGCATTTCAAGGTCGGCACCGGCCAGGTCTGCAATCTGGAACAGGGCCTGCTGCAACCGCTCGGCCTCTTCCAGTGCCTTGATCTGGCCGGCCTGGCGGCCGCGCTGCAGCGCCAGCTCCATCGCCTGCCGGGCAACGCCCCACCATGCCGGCGAAGGCACTGCGCCTTCGACCGACAACAGCAGGCGCGCACCATCATGTTCCCAGCCGTGCTGGCCATCGCCCGCGCCGGGTACCGCCGCATCACCTCCGGCAGCCGCTGTCGGCCACCCCCCCTGGCCACGACCGAGCTGCGGGTCGTCCCAGCCGACGCGGACCACGGCCGTTTCCGGCAAAAGCGCATGCAACGCGCGCACCAGCGCCGTGCTCAGCACGGCCTCGTGTGGTGGCTCTTCCGCCGGTTCAGCATGCGTGGACAAATGACAATCTCTTGGCGCCGTCGGTGCGTCGCCTCCCCTGAGCCGCCGAGCATAGCGCGCCACCCGGGGGGCAATGGAAGCCCGTAAACCCCGAATCGTGCGCCCGTACGTTTTTCCTGCTGTCCGTAGCCCCTTCCGAGCCATGACCCTCGCCCTGCCCGCCCCCGCCACCGGCTATGCGCCATCGCCTGCAGGCCTTACCCTGTACGCCGTGGAAGCCAGCGCACTGCCAACCGATGAAGCCTTGATGCTGGCCTGGGCCGGTGGCGACCTGCGCGCATTCGAAAGCCTGTATGCGCGCCATCGCAAGCGCCTGTTCGGCTTCCTGCTGCGGCAACTGCGCGACAACGCGCTGGCCGAGGAGATCTTCCAGGACGTCTGGCAGCGGGTGATCAGCGCCCGCGCCGGCTGGCAGCCCGAGGCGGCGTTCAGCACCTGGTTGTTCCGCATTGCGCACAACCGTCTGAATGACCATTGGCGTGCCGCCCGTCATCGCCCCGCCGCGCCGGCCGACGCCGATCTGCGCCTGGCCGCGATCGAGGATGGGCAGACCCCGGAAGGTGAGCTTTCCGAATTCGAACAACGTCGCCGCATCCAGCTGGCGATGGAACAACTGCCGCCGGAGCAGCGCGAAGTGCTGCAGCTGCGGCTGGATCAGGAACTGAGCCTGGAGGAGATCGGCCAGATCACCGGCGTAGGCCGGGAAACCGTGAAATCGCGGCTGCGCTATGCGATGGACAAGCTGCGTGCGGGATTGAACGCATGAACCGAGACGAACCGCTGACGCCGGAAGAACGCGAGCTGTCCCGCCTGCTCGGCCGTCGCGCCGATCAGGCACCGCCCGCCGCACTGGACGCCGCCATCCTGGCCGCGGCCCGCGCTGCCGTGGACGCTCCGGCTGCCGATGCGGTCGCCTCTCCCGAGGCGCCGCCCATGCAGCGCGCACGCCCGCGTTGGCCGGCGGTGTTCGGCATCGCCGCCTCGATGGTGTTCGCCATTGGCATCGCCTGGCAGCTGCGTCCGGAACCGCCGCCGGTTCCGGCCGGTGAGGCCGCTGTTGCTGCGGCACCGGCTGCTGCAGAAGACGTTGCGGCTGCCGATCAGGCCGCTGACAGCAGTGCGGCCGACAGCGCGGTGGCGGCTGCGGAACCGGCCGCTGCGCCCGCAGCGCCCGAGGCAGGCCCTGTTGCCGCTGCCCCGGCACCGGCACCGGTCATCGCGCGCACGCGCAAGCCTGCGCCGGCCGAGTCCGCTGACGCGCCGGCCCAGGCTACACGATCGATGGCTGCAGATGCCGCCGCCGATACCTCCTTTGCGGCCCTTCCGCCCACTCCGGCCGCAGCGCCGGCAGCGGCGCCGCCTGCGCCACCGGCACCCGCCGCCTACTCGGCACCGGCACCGGCATTCGCGCCGGTAGCGTCCGGGGCGCTGAAAGCACGCACGGCCGCAGCACCGGCAGCGAATGCCGCCGAAGTCGAGCGGGCGCAGGCGCTGGACCGGGTAGAAATCACCTCGATGAAGCGTGAGGCTCCCAGCCGTTCCGCACCAGGCATCATGCGCCGCAGCACCGATGCGGGCCTGAGCGCGGACGCCGTGCAGGCCGAGGTGGACGCCGACGCACGACTGCCGCGTCGGCAGTGGCTGCAGAAAATCCGTACACGACGCGACGACGGCCAGCGCGATCTGGCCCGTGCCAGCCTGGAGCGTTACATGCAGCAGTACCCGGAAGCGCGCCTGCCACGCGACCTGCGCCCACTGCTGGACGACTGAAGCGGACGGGAATACCTGGCAACCCCGTAGAATGGCGGGAATGCTCGATACTCTCGCCCAGCCGGTCAGCCACACGCTGGAAGTCAAACACAGCCGTTTCATCGCCCATGCCGCGCCGATCGAAGGCGCCGCAGCGGCCATGGCGTTCCTGCAGCAGGTCGCGGTGGCCGATGCCACCCACAACTGCTGGGCCTACCGGCACGGGCAGGACTATCGCTCCAGCGACGATGGCGAGCCGGCCGGCACGGCTGGACGTCCGATCCTGGCGGCGATCGACGGCCAGGGTTTCGACCGGGTGATGGTGGTGGTGACCCGCTGGTTCGGCGGTATCAAGCTCGGCGCCGGTGGCCTTGTACGCGCCTACGGTGGCGCCGCCGCCGAGTGCCTGCGTACCGCGCCGCGCCTGCCGCTGCTAGTGATGGCCCGGCTGCAGCTGCTGGCCGGCTTCGAGGATCTGGGTACCCTGCACGCCACCCTGCCCGCCTTCGGTGCCGAAAAGCGCGATGAACAGTTCGATGCCCATGGCGTGTGCCTGCGGATCGAATTGCCTGCCGATCAGGTCGACGCATTGAAAATCCGCCTGCGCGACGCCACCCGTGACCGTATCCGCATAGAAGACGACGACCAGGATGACTGACAAGGACGACGCCCCCGCTTCGACCCCGCCGCTGCGGCGCCTCGGCAGCCTGCGCACGCTGTGGCCATTCGTGCGCCGCCATAGCGGGCTGTTCACCGCCTGGCTGCTGGCCCTGGCGGTGTCTTCGGCCGCCACGCTGAGCCTGCCGCCGGCGGTGAAGCAGATGATCGATCATGGTTTCAGCAGTGGCGGCCAGATCAACCGCGCCTTCGCCCTGCTGATGCTGGTGGCGGTCGTGATGGCGTTGGGCACGGCCGCGCGTTTCTACTTCGTGTCGCTGCTCGGCGAAAAAGTCGTGGCCGACCTGCGCAGCCAGCTGTATGCCCACCTGATCCAGCTGGGCGCCGGCTTCCACGACCGCAGCCGCAGCGGCGAACTGGTCTCGCGCCTGACCGCGGACACCGAACTGCTGCGCAGCGTGGTCGGCTCGACCATGTCCGTAGCATTGCGCAGCACGGTCACTGTCATCGGCAGCCTGGCGATGCTGTTCGTCACCAGCCCGCGGCTGGCCGCATGGTCGCTGCTCGGCATTCCACTGGCGGTGCTGCCGATCATCATCGGTGCGCGCAAGCTGCGCACGGTCGCGCGCAACAGCCAGGACCGCATCGCCGATGCCAACAGCCTGGCCAGCGAGACGCTGGGCGCGGTGCGCACGGTGCAGGCACATGCACGCGAACCATACGAACGCGGTCGCTTCGACAAGGCGCTCGGTGACGCCATCGGCGCCGCCCGCCGCCGCATCGGTGCACAGTCGCTGGTCACCGCCAGCGCCATCCTGCTGGTGTTCGGCGCCATCGTCGGTGTGCTGTGGCTGGGCGCGCACGACGTCATCGACGGCCGCCTCAGCGCCGGCACGCTGGGTCAGTTCGTGCTGTATGCATTGATCGGCGGCGGTTCGGTGGGCGCGCTGGCCGAAGTATGGAACGAGCTGCAGCGCGCGGCCGGCGGCATGGGCCGCATCGGCGAACTGTTGCAGGAAGACATCGAGATCCGCGCACCGGCCCAGCCGCATGCACTGCCGCAACCGCTGCGTGGCGAGATCCGGTTCGACGACGTGGTGTTCCACTACCCGCAGCGACCGGAGCAGGCCGCACTGGACCACTTCAACCTGCATGTGCGCCCCGGCGAGACCGTAGCGCTGGTGGGTCCGTCAGGGGCGGGCAAGAGCACGGTGCTTTCGATGCTGCTGCGCTTCCATGACCCGGCCAGCGGCCACATCGACGTGGACGGCATCGACGTGCGCCAGGTCGACCCGGCCGAGCTGCGTGCGCAGCTGGCGCTGGTGCCACAGCAGCCTACGCTGTTCGCTGCCAGTGCCCGCGACAACATCCGCTATGGCCGCCTGCAGGCCAGCGACGCCGAGGTCGAGGATGCCGCACGAGCGGCCGAGGCCGACGGTTTCCTGCGCGCGTTGCCGCAGGGCTATGACAGCGAGCTGGGTGAGCGCGGTGCCCGCCTGTCCGGTGGCCAGCAGCAGCGTGTGGCGATTGCCCGTGCGCTGCTGAAGGATGCGCCGATCCTGCTGCTGGATGAAGCCACCAGCGCGCTGGATGCACAGAGCGAACACAGCGTGCAGCAGGCATTGGAACGGTTGATGGCGGGTCGCACCACGCTGGTCATCGCCCACCGCCTGGCCACCGTGCTCAAGGCCGACCGCATCGTGGTGATGGACCAGGGCCGCATCGTCGCCGAGGGCACGCACGCACAGCTGCTGGCCGAAGACGGACTGTACGCTGAACTGGCACGCCTGCAGTTCATCGATTGATGACGTCCGGCTAACATCGGCGCGGCCAAGCTGGCCGCGCAACTGCAGCATCCGCTGAAGGAGGTGCACGATGTCGTTCCGTCAGTTCCCCGCCGTCGACAGCAACGGCGAAAGTCACATCATCATCGAGTTCAAGCCCGAGGCGAATGGCAGCGGGCACCATTCCGAAGCCACGCCGCGCTACGAGCTGGATGATGGGCGGCCGCTGGTGCGCGATGGCCGCGAGTTCACCACCAGTGGCGGCGAGTTGAGGTTGACGATTTGAGGTTCGCCGGGCATGGCCCGGCGCTACCGGATTTCATTCCGCCCTGCTCTGGTGGGTGTCGACCTTGGTCGACATGCTTTTTGCCAAAGGCGGTCGAGCATGGCTCGACGCTACAAAAAAGCATGGTCAATTTTTCACCAAGCATCTTGACAGCCTTGGCTGCCAAGGGCTGCGCGCGGTTATCCACACCTTTGCTCAGAAACCATCCACATCGCCTGTGGATGAATTCAGCCCAGCACCCGTCCGATGCCGCTGGCGTCCACCTCGGCCGCCGCCCGGGTGATCGCCGCCGGATCGCTGCCGGCCACGAATCCGATACGGAAATGCACTTCGCCGCCAGGCGTTCGCGAAGAATGGATCGACGCCAGGCTGATGCGGTGCTGCTCGAACACGTTCAGCAGTTCACGCAACGACCCCGGCCGGTCTTCCGGCAGGTGCACTGACAACGCATTGCGCTCGGTCAGGTCAGCCAGCAGATAGCCCACGCGTTCGAATGTGTAATTGCCGTCCGCGAGCGCCTGCTCGCCGAAGGCAGTGCGATTGGCCGACAGCAGCTGCTCCCGGAATGCAGCACGTGCACCGTCGTCACCCTGCCCGACCTGCGCCTGCAGGGACTGCAGCTGGCCGACCAGCCGCTCCAGCATCGGCGCTACGTATGGGTTGCCGAACTGGATGTCTTCGTAGATCGCCGGGTTGAGCGACAGGATGCGCGAGATGATCGCCGTATCCAGCTCGAACGATGCCGACCGGTACGGCATCATCGCGGCCAGATCGCCCAGCTGCGGCTGGTACTGGCGCAGCACGCCGGCCTGGGCCAGGTGAGTGGCATGCACCATCGCCTGTACCAGCGCCATCATCTGGTCGTGGTGCTGCGGCGTGGCGCGCACGCACTCAGCCTGCAACGCCGTGCACAGCGTATCAGCCCACGGCTGCCAGTGCTGCAGCCGCGCTTCGCAGACCACCATCACCCGGCCCTTCAGGGTCGGCGCCTTGGGCGGAGCGGTCATCGGGTGCAGGCCGACCACTTCGGCTTGAGAGGCCAACATCGCCTGGACCGGCGCTTCCTTCACCGAGGTCACGTCCAGCCACAGTCGGTCGCGTTCACGGCCTGCGGACTGCCGCACGTACTCGGCGATCAACGCGGGCGTGTGCCGGATCGGCGCCGAGAACACCAGCACGTCGGCCTGCGCCAGCAGCTCTTCCGGCGTATGCGAGTCCGGATCGGCCGGATCGTGGCCGATCACCTTCAGCTGCATGTGCTGCTGGAAGAAGCGGGTCAGCCAGCGCCCGTAGGCGCCGGCACTGCCGATGATGCCGACCGTGCGCGGCGTACGTTCGAGCAGGCCGCTCATGCCACGCGTTCGGCGCGGAAGCGCGACCCTTCGGCCAGCGCGGCAGGCGCTGCAGCAATCACGTCGAACTCTTCGAAGCCGTTGTCCAGGGTCGCCTCCAGCGCCGCGTGGGTGCCGGCAATCGCACGCGAGATCGCCTGTTGCATCGATTCGCCGCGCAGCAGGAACGACACCACCAGCGACATCAGCACATCGCCGGTACCGGCCACGTCCACCGGCAGCAGCGGCGAGGTCCAGCGCCAGGTCTCCTCGCGGCCAACGGCCAGGGTCACCAGTTCACCCGGGGTGCCGCCTACGCTGTGCGCGATCACCCAGTGCGGGCCACGATCCAGCAGCGTGCGTGCGGCGGCGATGGCATCAGCCTCGGCGAGCGCCGGCATGCCGGTCAGGCGATTCAGTTCAAAGGCGTTCGGGGTCACCAGCCAGGCATGCGGCAACAACCGCTCGGCGAAGATCGCTTCCAGGCCCGGTTCCACGTAGGGGCCGGTGTGAGTATCACCGATCACCGGATCCAGGCAGTAACGCAGCTGCGGGCAGGCCGGCAGGATGTCGTCCAGCCAGTCGGCGAAGGCGGCACCATTGGCCGTGCTTCCAAAGTAGCCGGAGACGAGCATCCTCGCCCGCTGCGGCAGGCCACGCTCGTGGGTGCCCCGCAACAGATCGGCGAACCAGTCGGCGGGCAGCACGCGACCGCGGGTGGTGTCGTAGAACGGCGCGTTGCTCAGCAGCACGGTCGGAATTTCGGCTACGCGCACGCCGAGCGCGCGCATCGGCGGTACGGCGGCGCTGTTGCCGGCATGGCCGTAGACAAGTTGCGACTGGACCGAGATGACATCGATCGGCGACGGGCCGTCGGGCCGCTGGCGGCGGCCGTGGACCAGGTGGTTATCAAGGAATTCGCTCATGGCCGCATTCTACGCCCAAGGGGGTTTTCGGCAGGGCTTGCAGCCCTGCACCTGCTCTATGCAACGGCAACGGCAACGGCAACGGCAACGGCAAAAGCCAGAGCGGCATTCCGTGAGTTGGCGGGGCGGTGTGGGTGGTCAGGACACGCCGTAAACCCATCCATGGGGGCTCGATGGCGCCATCCATGGCGCCAACGGTCCTGCCCACCCACACCGCCCCGCCTTCGACAGGTTCATGCGGCTGTTGGTAACTGCGGCTGTTGGTAGGTGTCGACCTTGGTCGACACGGTAGATCCATGCCATGCGTGGATGAATTCATTCGATATCTGACAGATGTGTCGACCAAGGTCGACACCCACCAGAGCAGAGCGCTGCTCCAACAGATCGCGGCCAACTGTCGAAGGCGCGGTGGGTCCGGTTGAGGGGGCGTGAGCCGCATGGATGCGGCGACCGAGCTTACATGGACGTACTTGCAGCGTCCCCCTCAACCGGACCCACCCCGCCAACCCACGGATAGCCAGCTTCTGCTGTTGACGTTGACGTTGCTTCGGCGGGTGCAGGGCTGCAAGCCCTGCAAACCAAACCCCCTCAGTGAGCAGCAGGCCGAGATGGCGGCAGCCACGCCGCCACGATGCCGAGTAGCGGCAGGAACGCGGTCAGCTGGTAGACGTACTCAATGCTGGTCTTGTCCGCCAGCAGGCCGAGCACGGCAGCACCCAGTCCGCCCATGCCGAAGGCGAAGCCGAAGAACAGGCCGGACACCATGCCGATGCGGTGCGGCATCATCTCCTGCGCATAGACCACGATCGCCGAGAACGCTGACGACAGCACGAAGCCGATCAGCACCGCCAGCACCGTGGTCCAGAACAGATCCGCATGCGGCAGCATCAGTGCGAACGGCGCCACGCCCAGGATTGAAGTCCAGATGATCGGCTTGCGCCCGATGCGGTCGCCCAGCGGCCCACCCAGGAAGCCACCGGCAGCGGATGCCACCAGGAACGCGAACAGATGCAGCTGCGCCTGTGCCACCGGAATGCCGAAGTGATGGATCAGGTAGAAGGTGAAGTAGCTGCCGATGCTGGCCATGTAGAAGTATTTGCTGAAGATCAGCACCAGCAGGATCGCCAGCACCTTGGCCACGGTGCGCGACGGATGCCGCGGGGCCATCGACGCGGCGCTGGCCGGACGCGGGGTGCCCAGATGCAGCGCATACCAGCGGCCGACATAGGTCAGCAACGCGATGCCGATCAGGGCGGCGCCGGCAAACCACGATGCGGCATGCTGGCCATACGGCACGATCACCGCCGCGGCAATCAGCGGGCCCAGCGCGGTACCGAAGTTGCCGCCGACCTGGAACACCGACTGTGCAAAACCATGGCGGCCGCCCGAGGCCAGCCGCGCGATGCGCGAGGCTTCCGGATGGAAGATGGCCGAACCAATGCCGACCATCGCCGCCGCCATCAGCACCACCGCGTAGTTCGGTGCGAAGCCCAGCAGCAGCATGCCGCACAGGGTAGAAGCCATGCCGATCGGCAGCGAGTACGGCGCCGGGCGGCGGTCGGTGGCCATGCCGATCAACGGCTGGAAGATCGAGGCGGTGAGCTGGTAGGTCAGCGTGATCAGGCCGATCTGGGTGAAGCTGAGATTGAAGCCGCCCTTGATCACCGGATAGATGGCCAGGATCAGCGACTGCATCATGTCGTTGACGACATGCGAGGTGGAGATGGCGGCCAGCACGCCGGGGGCCACCGGGCGTGAGGTCGTTGCGGGAGAAGCCAGGGTCGACATGGACACAGTCAGTTTGGGGGCGAGCCACGCATGCTACGGTGACCTCCCCCTCCCTTCTGCCGCGTTCGGGTCATGGCATATCGCAAAAAGGACACCCCCTGCCCGGTCCGCGAGACTGCGCCGTGGAACGAGGTTCCGGTGCACCGCCCAGTGACCTGCCGCGCCCGCCACTACAAGCCCGGCACCCACATCGCGCCCCACCGGCACCGCCGTCACCAGCTGGTGTTCGCCATGTCCGGACTGATGGTGGTGCGTGCGGACGGCGGCCGCTGGGTGGTGCCTTCGACCCGCGCGATCTGGGTGCCGGCCGGCATGGCCCATGCGGTGGACTGCATCGCGGAAGTACACATGCGTAGCCTATACGTGGAGCCGGACTTCGCGCCGCAGCTGCCGGACGAGGCATTTGCGGTACAGGTAGCGCCGCTGCTGCGCGAGCTGCTGCTGGCCGCCAGCCTGATCGAGACCGCGCATGTGGACGACAGCCGCGACGGCCGCCTGGTGCGCCTGCTGCTGGACGAGCTGCACCGCATGGACGTGCTGCCGCTGCACCTGCCCTCCCCCACCGACCCGCGCCTGCAGCGGATCTGCCAGCACATCCAGAAGCATCCCGGCGACGACGCCACGCTGCAGGATTGGGCGCAGGCGCTGCAGGTGGACGTGAAAACCATCCAGCGCCATTTCGCCAGCGAACTGGGCATGACGTTCGGCCAGTGGCGACAACAGGCGCGGCTGCTGGCCGCGATGGAACGGCTGGCGGTCGGCGACAAGGTCATCGATGTCGCGCTGGCGATGGGTTACGACAGCCCGAGCGCGTTCACCAGCATGTTCAAGCGGCAGCTGGGGCAGACACCCGCGGCGTTTTTCCGCTGACGGCATACAAAAACGCCGGGCATGGCCCGGCGCTAGCGTTCAACGCTTGGGTTAAAAACTCAGGACGTCATCCGGTCCCAGAAGCCCTTCACGCCATCGATGAAGGTGGCCGACTTCGGCGAATGCTTGCGCGCTTCCTCGCCGACGAAGGTGGCTTCGAACTGCTCCAGCAGCTTGCGCTGCTCGTTGGTGAGGTTGACCGGGGTCTCCACCACCACACGGCAGTACAGGTCGCCCTCGCTGCGGCTGCGCACCGAACGTACGCCCTTGCCACGCAGGCGGAACAGCTTGCCGGTCTGGGTCTCGGCCGGGATGCGGATCTCCGCCTCGCCGCCCAGCGTGGCCACGCGCACGGTGTCGCCCAGTGCGGCCTGCGAGATGCGGATCGGCACTTCGCAGTGCAGGTCGTCGCCATCGCGCTGGAAGATCGCATGCTCGCGCACGCGCACTTCCACGTACAGATCACCCGGCGGCGTACCGGCCGGACCGGCTTCGCCCTCGCCCTGCAGGCGGATGCGGTCGCCGGTGTCGACGCCGGCCGGCACCTTCACCGACAGCACCTTGTCTTCCTCGACACGGCCGTTGCCATGGCAGGTCTTGCAGGGCTTGGCGATGATCTGGCCACGGCCGCCGCAGTTGTGGCAGGCCTGCTGCATGGCGAAGATGCCGCGCTGGATGCGCACCTGGCCACGGCCATGGCAGACGTTGCAGATCTCGACCTTGCCGTCTTCGGAGCCACTGCCATCGCAGTCGCCGCACTCGGCCAGGGTCGGAATCTCGATGCGGCGCTCGACGCCGCGCACGGCTTCTTCCAGGTCCAGCTCCATCACGTAGCCGATGTCGGCGCCGCGACGGGCCTGGCGCGGACCACCGCCGCCACCAAAGATGTTGCCGAAGATATCACCGAAGATATCGTTCATGTCCGGGCCGCCCGGACCACCGCCGCCCATGCCGTGCTCGAACGCGGCGTGGCCGTGGCTGTCATACATGCGGCGCTTGTTGCCGTCGGACAGTACTTCGTAGGCTTCCTTGCACTCCTTGAAGGAGGCTTCGGCCGCCGTATCGCCCGGGTTGCGGTCCGGGTGGAACTTCATCGCGCAGCGGCGGTAAGCCTTCTTCAGCTCGTCGTCGGTGGCGGTGCGGGCAACGCCCAGCACTTCGTAGTAATCGCGCTTGCTCATATCGTGAATCGGGTTCCGGAAAGTCGGGATTCGTCAAAGCGGAAGAGCGGAACCAGGTCCGCTCTTGCGTCGGGCGCCCCGACACGCCGGTGGGCGGTCAGGACCCTGATGCGACAACGGGACGCTGATGGCCAGCGTCCCGTGTCGGTCCGGATCAGGACTTCTTGTCGTCCTTGACTTCGGTGAACTCGGCGTCGACCACGTCATCCTGCGCCTTGCCTGCGTTGCCGGCGTCGGCACCCGGGGCAGCACCGCCCTGGTCGGCCGAAGCGGCAGCGAACAGCGACTGGCCAGCTTCTTCCAGCGCCTTCGACTTGGCTTCGATCTGTGCCTTGTCGTCACCCTTCATCGCGGTTTCCAGATCGGCCAGGGCCGCCTCGACCTTGCCGATCACTTCGCCACCGACCTTGCTGCCGTGCTCGGTGATCGCGCTGCGGGTGCCGTGGATCAGGGCGTCGGCCTGGTTGCGGGCCTGCACCAGTTCCTGGAACTTCTTGTCTTCTTCGCGGTTGGCTTCCGCGTCGGCGACCATGCGTGCGATCTCTTCCTCGGACAGACCCGAACCGGCCTTGATCTCGACCTTCTGTTCCTTGTTGGTCTTCTTGTCCTTGGCCGACACGTGCAGGATGCCGTTGGCGTCGATGTCGAAGGACACTTCCACCTGCGGCAGGCCACGCGGCGCCGGCTCGATGCCGGACAGGTCGAACTTGGCCAGCGACTTGTTGAAGCGGGCCTGTTCGCGCTCACCCTGCAGCACGTGCACGGTCACGGCCGACTGGTTGTCCTCGGCGGTGGAGAACACCTGCGAGGCCTTGGTCGGGATGGTGGTGTTCTTCTCGATGATCTTGGTGAACACGCCACCCATGGTTTCGATGCCCAGCGACAGCGGGGTCACGTCCAGCAGCAGCACGTCCTTGACGTCGCCACCCAGCACGCCGCCCTGGATCGCCGCACCCAGTGCCACGGCCTCGTCGGGGTTGACGTCCTTGCGCGGTTCCTTGCCGAAGAACTCGGTCACCGCCTGCTGCACCTTCGGCATGCGGGTCTGGCCGCCGACCAGGATCACTTCGCTGATGTCGCTCGAACGCAGGCCGGCATCGTTCAGGGCGACACGGCACGGCTCGATCGACTTCTTGATCAGGTCGTCCACCAGCGCTTCCAGCTTGGCGCGGGTCAGCTTGATGTTCAGGTGCTTCGGACCCGACGCGTCAGCGGTGACGTACGGCAGGTTCACTTCGGTCTGCTGGGCGCTGGACAGCTCGATCTTGGCGCGCTCGGCAGCGTCCTTCAGGCGCTGCAGGGCCAGCGGATCCTTGCGCAGGTCGATGCCCTGGTCCTTGTTGAACTCTTCAACCAGGTACTCGATGACGCGGTTGTCGAAGTCTTCGCCGCCCAGGAAGGTGTCGCCGTTGGTGGCCAGCACTTCGAACTGCTTTTCGCCGTCGACGTTGGCGATCTCGATCACCGAGACGTCGAAGGTGCCACCGCCCAGGTCGTACACCACGATCTTGCGATCCTTGTTGTCGCCCTTGTCCAGGCCATAGGCCAGCGCGGCCGCGGTCGGCTCGTTGATGATGCGCTTGACGTCCAGGCCGGCGATGCGGCCGGCGTCCTTGGTCGCCTGGCGCTGGCTGTCGTTGAAGTAGGCCGGCACGGTGATGACCGCTTCGGTGACCTTCTCACCGAGGAAGTCCTCGGCGGTCTTCTTCATCTTTTCCAGCACCTTGGCCGAGATTTCCTGCGGCGCCATCTTCTTGCCGTCGCTGGTGGCCACCCAGGCATCGCCATTGTCATGGGCGAGGATGCTGTAGGGGACGTGCGCGATGTCCTTCTGCACTTCGGCGTCGGTGAACTTGCGGCCGATCAGGCGCTTCACCGCGTAGAAGGTGTTCTTCGGGTTGGTCACGGCCTGGCGCTTGGCCGAGGCGCCGACCAGGACTTCGCCGTCCTTGGTGTAGGCGACGATCGACGGGGTGGTGCGATCGCCTTCCGAATTCTCGATGACGCGGGCCTTGCCGCCGTCCATGATCGCCACGCACGAGTTGGTGGTGCCGAGGTCGATACCAATGATCTTGCCCATGGGGGAGACTCCTGAGGATGCTTGTTGGGGTCAGTCCGGCCGTTCGGCCGGTGGATGAATACGATGTGGGGGAGGCTCGTGGAACATTCAAGCCATCTCCCGAACGCTGTGTTCAGCGCCTGGAAAACCTTGCCAGGCATGGCCTGGCTCGACCGGGGCCGGGCATCACCCGGCCCAGTCAATCAATCGGCGGCCACCACCACCAGCGCCGGCCGCAGCAGGCGCTCGTTCAGCAGGTAGCCCTTCTGGAACACGGTCACCACGCTGCCGGGGGCCGCGCCCGGGGCCGGCACCTGGCTGATGGCCTGGTGGTGTTCCGGGTTGAACGGCTGGCCGGTCGGGTCCAGCAGGACCAGACCGTTGTCGGCGGCAACCTTCAGCAGCTGCTTGTAGGTCAGCTCCAGGCCTTCGCGCAGCGGGTGCGGGTCGTCGCCGGCGGCCTTCAGGCCGGCATCCAGGCTGTCGAACACCGGCAGCAGCTCGCCGAGCAGCTTCTCGTTGGCGAACTTGCGGGCCTGCTCGATGTCACGGGCCACGCGCTTGCGCTGGTTCTCCAGGTCGGCGCGCTCACGCAGCGCATCGGCCTTGATCTGCTCGACTTCGGCGCGCAGGCGCTCCACTTCGTCGTTGACGCCGGCGGCGGCAGCCGCATCAGCGGCACTCTGCTGGGATTCGATATCTGGCTGTTCGTGGTTCATGTCTGGGTCCCTGGCGGTCACTCTCCGCCTCCACCCACACTAGTGTGGGCGGGATGCTGCGTTTCAAGCGTCGGATGTTCCGGGAGTGCGCCCGGCGGGTGAAAAGGCCGCGCCGAGCACATCGGCGGTGGCCTGCACCAGCGGGATCATGCGGTCGTAGGCCATCCGCTTGGGGCCGATCACGCCCAGCACGCCCAGCACCTGGCCGTTGGCGGTGTACGGGGCGGTGACCAGCGAGACGCCCTGCAGCGGCATCATCCCCGTCTCCTCGCCGATGAAGATGCGCACGCCCGGCGCCTGGATGGTCCGCTCCAGCAGCTGCAGGATCTCGCGCTTGCTGGAGAACAGCTCGAACAGTTCACGCAGGCGCTCCAGGTCGGACAGGTCCTGCACCCCCATCAGGCGGGTCTGGCCGGCCACCAGCATGTCGTCGGCCGCCGGCTGCAGGGCCTGCTCGGCCAGCTCGATGCTGTGCGCCAGCAGCTGCTCCAGCTCGGACCGGGCGTCGCGCAGTTCCAGCAGCAGGCGGGTGCGGATCTCGGCCATTGGCAGGCCGGCGAAATGGGCATTGAGGTAGTTGGCCACCTGCTCCAGCTGGCCCGGCGCAAACTCCTGGCGGGTCTCGATGACGCGGTTCTGCACCTCGTTGTCGGCAAACACCAGGATCGCCAGCACCCGGCGCCCATCCAGCGCCACGAAATCTATCTGGCGGAAGGCGAACTGCTCGCGCCGCGGCGCGCTGACCACGCCGACGAAGTGGCTCATGGCCGACAGCAGCTCCGAGGCGCTGCCGAGCAGGGCCTGGGTGCTGCCGCCGCCAGCCAGTTCCTGACGCAACCGGGCCAGCTCGCCCTCGCCCGGCGGCTGCATCTGCAGCAGGCTGTCGACGAACACCCGGTAGCCGTGTGCGGTCGGGACGCGCCCGGCCGAGGTGTGCGGCGAGGCCAGCAGCCCCAGGTCCTCCAGGTCGCCGAGGATGTTGCGGATGGTGGCCGGGCTGACCTCCAGGCCGGCCACGCGCGCCAACGTCTGCGAGCCGACCGGCTCACCGTCCTGGATGTAACGCGCGATCAGCGTGCGCAGCAGATGGCGCGCACGCGGGGCAAGCTGGTCGGGAGAACCGTGCATGGAATCAACCTGTGAGACACGGACACTAGATAATGGCGGCGCATCACCTTGGCAAGTCATTGGACCTCCCTCGCCCACGTGCTAGCGTTGCGCGGCTGCTGATACCCCCTTACCCATGCTCAGACATCTTTCGATCAAGGATTTTGCCGTCGTCCGCGCCACCGAACTGGAGTTCGGGCCAGGCATGACCGTCGTTTCAGGCGAGACCGGCGCCGGCAAGTCGCTGATGGTCGACGCGCTGGGCTTCCTGTCCGGCCTGCGCGCCGACAGCGGCGTGGTCCGCCACGGCGCCGCGCGCGCCGAGCTTTCGGCCGAGTTCACGCTGGACCAGCTGCAGGCCGCGCGCCAGTGGCTGGCCGACAACGAGCTGGACGACGAAGAACAATGCCAGCTGCGCCGCGTGATCCGTGCAGACGGCGGTTCGCGGGCGTGGATCAATGGCCGCCCGGTGACCCTGGCCCAGCTGGGCGACCTGGCCTCGTTGCTGGTGGAGATCCACGGCCAGCACGAACAGCAGGCCCTGCTGGCGCGCCCGTCGCAGCTGGCCCTGCTGGATGCCTATGCCGGCAACGAGAACGAGCGCCGCCAGGTGCGCCGCGCCGCGGCCGCATGGCAGGCACTGGTCGATGAATCGCTGGCGCTGTCGCAACAGGGCGACGTGAGTGACCGGATCGGCTTCCTGGAACACCAGCTGCGCGAGCTGGACCGCGAAGACCTGGAGCCGGAGTCGATCGTGGCGCTCGGTGCCAGCCATCGCCGCCAGGCCCACGCCAGCGCCCTGCTGAGCGCCTGCCAGGCCGCCAGCAACCAGCTCAACGGCGATGACGGCAGCTCCGCGCTGGACCTGCTGCAGCAGGTGCGCCACGAGCTGTCGCGCCTGATCGAACACGACCCGCGCTTGGGCGAGGTGGACGGCCTGATCGAGAACGCCTCGATCCAGCTGCACGAAGCCCTGTCGCTGCTGGACCGGGTGCACGATGACCTCGATGCCGACCCGGAGCAGTTCGAAGAGAACGAGCGCCGTCTCGGCCGCCTGCACGACCTGGCCCGCAAGCACCGCGTGCCGATGGACGAGCTGGGCGCGCAGCGCGAGCGCATGCACGCCGAAGTGGAGCAGCTGCGCGGCGCCGACGAACGCCTGCAGCGCCTGGCCGGCGAGATCGACAAGGCCGCCGCCGACTGGCGTGTGCAGGCTGAAGTGCTGACCGCCAGCCGTCGCAGCGCTGCTGCCGAACTGTCGGCCACCACCACCGGCATCATCGCCGAGCTCGGCATGGGCGGTGGCCAGTTCCTGATCGAGCTGGAGCCGCAGGATGCCGGCAAGCCCGATCCGCAGGGTGCCGAGCGCGTGGAGTTCCTGGTCGCGGCCAATGCCGGCCAACCGCCGCGCGCCCTGCGCAAGGTCGCCTCGGGCGGTGAACTGTCGCGTATCTCGCTGGCCATCGAAGTCGCCGCGCTGGACCTGGATGCGGTGCCGACCATGGTGTTCGACGAGGTCGACTCCGGCATCGGCGGCGCCGTGGCCGACATTGTCGGCCAGAAGCTGCGCGCCCTCGGCGAGAAGCGCCAGGTGCTGTGCGTGACCCACCTGCCACAGGTCGCCTCCAAGGGCCACGCGCATTACCGGGTCAGCAAGGCGCCAGTGGAAGGCATGACCCAGAGCGCAGTGGAAAAGCTGGACAGCAAGGCGCGCGAGGAAGAGCTGGCACGCATGCTCGGCGGCGTGGAAGTGAGCAAGGAAGCGCGCGCCGCCGCACGCAAGCTGCTGCAGGTGTAACGCCGACCGGGCCGAGCATGGGCTCGGCTCTACAGGAACGTCCCGAACGAAACCGACATGTAGAGCCGAGCCCATGCTCGGCTTCTGTCCGCCGGCGCTCTCACCCCAAGGGCCGTGCCAGGTCCACCGTTTCCACCAGGTAATCCAGGAACGCGCGCACCCGCAGCGGCAGGTAGCCGCCCTGCCCCAGGAACACCGCGTGCACCTCTTCCAGGTCACCGGGATTGGCTTCCTCCAGCACCGGCAGCAGGCGTCCGGCAGCGATGTCGGCCTGCACCTGGAACGCTGCCAGCCGTGCCATGCCCAGACCACCCAGCACCAGCTGCCGCAGTGCATCACCGTTGCTGGCGCGGGCATTGCCACTGGGCAGCACCATCCGCTCGCGTCCGTCCTGCAGCAATGGCCAGCCCTGCATCGCCCGGGCATGGCCGATGTCCAGCCGATTGTGCGACTGCAGCTCCTCAACGTCGCGCGGCAGCCCATGCCGCTGCGCGTAGGCCGGCGCGGCCACGATCATCATCCGCGTCGCGCCCAGCCGCCGCGCCACCAGGCTGGAGCTCTTCAGCGGCCCGGCCCGCACCGCCACATCGGTGCGCTGCTCCAGCAGGTCGATCACCTCGTCGTTGAGGGTCAGGTCCACGCCCACCTGCGGGTTGCGCTCCAGGAACGCCGGCAGCAGCGGCAACAGGAAGTGCTGGCCAAACGGCACGTTGGAATTGACCCGCAGCCGTCCGCGCGGCTCGGCATGTGCGCTGGCGCAGCGTTCGGCCTCCTCCAGGTCGGCCAGCACGCGCAGGCCACGTTCATAGAACGCGCAGCCTTCCGGGGTCAGCTGTAGCTGGCGGGTGGAGCGTTGCAGCAGGCGCGTGCCCAGCCGCTGTTCCAGCCGGGCCACCAGCTTGCTCACCGCCGAGGGCGTCATGTCCAGGGTGCGGGCGGCGGCGGAGAAGCCGCCGGTCTCGATCACCCGCACGAACACTTCCAGCTCGCCGGATCGGTTGATGTCTGGTCGCGCCATGGCAATGAATCCAGTTCACAGATGATTATCCATGCGCAGTCTAGTTCACAGATAACCACGGAATCACCATGGTGGTCCCTCCACCCGGGACCGCCCGATGAACCGCCTGAGCCACCTTACCGCCACCACCCTGCTCGCCCTGTCCGGCGTCGCCAGTGCCGCATCCGCCCCGCACTGGGTTGCCAGCTGGCAGGCCAGCCCGCAACCGGTCTGGGGCGTGGATTTTCTGTTCCCGACCCTGGTCCCGGCCACGTTGCATGACCAGACCTTCCGCCAGACCGCGCGCATCAGCCTGGGCGGGCCTCGGCTGCGGGTGCGGCTGAGCAATGCTTACGGCACCCAGCCGCTGCGGATCGGGGCAGCGAGCGTGGCTGCCCGGGCGGGGGACACACCGCAGCCGCTCAGTTTCGACGGCCAGCCCGGGGTGCTGATCTCCCCCGGGCAGGAACGGCTGAGCGATCCGCTGCCACTGGTCACGGATGACCGGCAGGCACTGCAGGTCAGTGTCTTCGTGCCGGGGCCGACGCCGGTGCAGACGTTCCATTGGGAAGGCCGCCAGACCAGTTGGACTGCGCCCGGCGACCAGAGCCGGGCCCAGGCTCTGAGCGCGGCCAGCAGCACCACTGCCCGCCTGTTCCTGGCCGGCATCGAGGTCGAGGCCGCCGCCCGCGCACGTAGCGTGGTGGTGATCGGCGACTCGATCACCGACGGCGCCACCGCCAGCCTCGACCAGGACCAGCGCTGGACCGACCACCTGGCCGCGCGCCTGGCACCGCGGGGCATCGCCGTGGTCAACGCCGGTATATCCGGGGGGCGGCTGCTGCGCGACGGCATGGGTGAGTCGGTTCTGGCCCGCTTGCAGCGCGATGCACTGGATCAGCCCGGCGTGGCCAGTGTGATCGTGCTGATCGGCATCAACGACATCAGCTGGCCTGGCACCGCGTTCGCCCGCAACCAGGCCCGGCCCGCGCTGGCGGAACTACAGGCGGGGTATCGCGCCCTGGCCGAGCAGGCCCGAGGCCGAGGTATCCGGATCGTAGGCGCCACCCTGACACCGTTCGCCGGCGCCCTGCCCGACACGCCGCTGGATGACTACTACCGCCCGGACAAGGATGTCCTGCGCCGGCAGCTCAATGCGTGGCTGCGCACGGACAGCCCTTTTGACGCGGTGATCGACCTGGACGCCGCGCTGCGGGACCCGGCCGATCCGTCACAGATGGCGGCCGCCTACGACTCCGGTGACCACCTGCACCCGGGCGATGCGGGTAACCGGGCCATGGCCGAGGCGGTCGATCTTGAGGTGCTCATGGGGCCATCCACGCATGGCGTGGATCTACCGTAAGCAACGAAAAACCCCGGGCAAGCCCGGGGTTTCGTCGCACTACGGCTGGCCGGAACGGCTTACTTGCGCTTTTTGCGCACGTACAGCACCAGCGAGTGCTCTTCCAGCTCGTAGCCGTGGTCGGCAGCGATCTTGCGCTGCAGCTCCTCGATCTCGTGGCTCTCGAACTCGATGATCTTGCCGCTGTCCACGTCGACCATGTGGTCATGGTGGCCGCCACGGTCCAGCTCGTAGACGGCCTGGCCGCCTTCGAAATTGTGCTTGAGCACGAGACCGGCGGCCTCGAACTGGGTCAACACCCGGTAGACCGTCGCCAGGCCGATCTCGTCGCCATGCTCAAGCAGCTGGCGGTAGATATCTTCGGCGGTCATGTGGTGCTGGGCATTGCGCTGTTCAAGCAGCGCCAGGATCCGCATCCGTGGATGGGTCACCTTCAGGCCGACTTTTCGCAGGTCGTGGGTTTCCATAGGTCTCCGTTCATTGGCGATTTAGCGCCAGCTGCCTCGGATTGGGTCGCGGTGGCACGCCGGGAGTGTATCATCGGTTTGATTTCCCCAACCGCCAGTCCCGATGCGCAATCTCCTGTTGGTCGCCGCCGTCGCCCTGTCCACCACCGGGTGCGGCATCATCTACAAGCAACCCATCTATCAGGGCAACCTGATCCGGGAAGATGCCGTGGCCAAGCTGCAGGTCGGGCAGAGCAAGCAGCAGGTCACTGCGCTGCTGGGCACCCCGTCCATTCCGGACCCGTTCCACGCCCAGCGCTGGGACTACACCTCCAGCCAGCGCGTGAACCGCCTGGGCCGCACCGAGGTGAAGAACTTCACCGTGTTCTTCGACAATGACAACGTGACCCGCTGGGAAGGCGATTACTTCCCGGGTAACGACAAGGCCCTGGCCCAGCAGACCGTGCGCCAGTTCGGCCGCAATCTGCCGAAGGACAAGAAGAAGAAGGGTCGCTGACGCCCCCTGCCCGTCCGCACGGACGGGCGGCAGGAATCAACCGCCGAGCGCGCGACGCCGGCGGTTGTCCTTGGGGTCGGCCTGCAACGGGCGTAGCAGCTCGATGCGGTCGCCATCCAGCAGTACCTGCTGCGGGCGCGCCAGTACCCCATGCACGGCCGCCGCCGGGCAGCCTGCACTGCCTTCCAGCGCAGCAGCGGCAATGGCCTCGGCCACGGTCGCGCCCTCGTCCAGCTGCAACCGGCGCGAGAGCACCCGCTGCGGCCAGGCCAGCACCACCTCGACCTCGATCATTGCTCAGGCCTCGTCGGCAACGCGGATGAAGTCGTTGACCATGCGGTCGGCCAGGCTCTGGAAGCCCAACGCCAGCGCCGGCCCCAGCAGGCGCGAACTGGGCTCGAAGTCCAGGGTCAGGGTGACTTTGCAGGCATCTTCGGCCAGCGCATGGAACTCCCAGCGGCCATGCAGCTGCTTGAACGGACCATCGCGCAGCTGCATGTCGATGCTGTGCGGGCGCTGCAGGGTGTTTTCAGTCTGGAACCAGGTGCTGAACGAGCCCAGGCCCAGATCCAGGCGCGCTACCAGTCGGTCCTCGCCCTGCTCCAGGATCTGGGCAGCCGAACACCAGCGGAAACGGCGCGGATAGGCCTGGACATCATTGACCAGGTCGAACATGCGCGCGGCCGAATGTTCGACCAGGGCGCTGCGGCGGATAGTAGGCATGAATACAGGACGTTTCGGCAATCGACCGGGCGGGCCCGAATCGGAGACAATACGGAAATGAGCAAGAACAGCGGCAAGGATAAAGCAAAGAGCGCGACGGCCAACAAAACCATCGCGTTGAACAAGCGTGCCCGCCACGAGTACCACATCGAAGATCGCTTCGAAGCCGGCCTGGCCCTGCAGGGCTGGGAGGTGAAATCGATCCGTGCTGGCCGCGGCAACATCGTCGACGCCTACGCCTACGTGAAGGATGGTGAGATCTTCCTGATCGGCGCGCAGATCACGCCGTTGATCCAGGCCTCGACCCATGTCGTGGCCAACGACCGGCGCGATCGCAAGCTGCTGCTGCACCGGAGCGAGATCGACAAGCTGGTTGGCAAGGTCGAGCGCGATGGCTACACGATCGTGCCCACCGCGATGTACTGGAGCAAGAACAAGATCAAGCTCGAAGTCGCGCTGGCCAAGGGCAAGCAGACCCACGACAAGCGCGATGCCGCCAAGGACCGCGACTGGGCGATCGAGAAGCAGCGTGTCATGCGTCGCGGCAACCGCGACGCATAAGGCGGTTGCGCATCACCCTGTAGAGTCGAGCCATGCTCGACTGCTTTGGCTGTCTGTAAAGCCGAGCCACGCTCGGCTTCGGCAAGAAGAGCAGCCGAGCGCAGGCTCAGCTCTACAAGACGCTGGTCACCCCGCCAGCATGCCCTGCCTGCGCACCCGCGGCGCCAGTGCCGCGTGCATCACCGCCAGATGCATCACCACTGCCAGCTCCGGCGCGTAACGATCATCGCCCGAGCGCCACTGCTGGGCCAGCTGTGCGGCATCAGCCGGCAGCAGCGCCAGCAGCTGCGCATCGTCCAGCGCGTCGGCCGCACCCTGCAGCCGGCGGGCCATCTGTCGCGACTGCCACACGTGCACACCAATGCTCAGGCTGGCCAGCGACATCAGCACCACGGCCAACCCGTGTTCGAACCACTGCGACAGCACTTCCGGCCCCCACAACAAGGCCGCCAGCACCGCCAGGCCCGGCAGGCGCCACCCCAGCCAATGGATGCGACCACGCTGCGACCAGTGCACCACCACCGCGCTGGCGACCAGTGCCGCAGCGGCCGTGGCCGGCAACTCGGTCACCCAGGTGGCCGCCAGCAGCACCGCCAGCACCGCCCATACCCAGCCCGGCGGCAACGCGCGTCGCTGGTAATCGGCACCGACCGGTCCGATCAGCTGCCGCAGGCTGCGTTGTTGGCTTGCATCGGTCACCCACCGTCTCCGTGTCTGTCCTGGCCTGGATGGTCGTCGCCAGTGTGTCGCAAATTCGTGCCCACGAAGTTAGCAATCCGCTATGACAGACGCTCTACAACAAGTTGCGGATTGACAGGACGCGCGGCTCGCCCGCAGCACTCACCCCGCCGACAGATCCTTGCTGAGGAACACCCTGCATGTGCCGACCGGATCGCATGGCACCCGGCCGAACACGACCCATCCATGCTTCACATAGAAGTCGGGCGCCTGGAAGCTGAGGGTGTACAGCACGCCGGAACGGCAACCACGACGCCGTGCTTCATCCTCTGCGGCCTTCAGCACGCGCGATCCCAGCCCGTTGCCGCGATAGGCCGCTGGCAGATGGAACAGATCCACGAACCACAGGCCCAGTGAAGTTCGCCCGGTAAGCCCCCCCACCACCTCGCCACTGGCCGGATCGGTGACCAGCACCGCGAGTGTGCGCCGATCGGCGTAACCCGCTGCGTTCAGATTGAACTGGTCCAGGCCACTGCCAATTAGGTCCAGCGCCTCGTCGCTGGGATCATCGGTTACGGCGACTTCAAGCGACATGGCGTCCTTCCATTGGCTGCAGATCGAGAGTCTGGATGCTATCAACCCCAATATTTTGCTGCTGGGGTCAGGCAGAACGGCCAACCGTCCCGCCCCCCATCAACCGAAGGGTGTCTATACTCTGGGCTGGCTCGCCTCTTCATAGGAAGTTCGCATGACTGCGACGGCCTCCAATCCTGACGATTCGATTGACCCCACCTACTCCGGCTCTAGCACTGAGCACAGTGCAAAACTGCCGGGTGACAGCGCTTCGATTACCCGGACCGCAGACGGCGCTGTAAAGGTTGCCGGACGTAGTATCGAGAAGACTCAGGCAGAGGTGGCTCTTGCAGGCGCCACGTTGAAGAAGGTGACAGAGGTAACGGGTACGGCAGGCGAGAACCGTATCGAGCGCGAACGCATCACCCAGTTCAGCCTTGAGGCGTCGGTTGCAGTTGGCGCACGCGCCGAAGTCAAAGGCAAAGAGCGTCTGGCTGGTATCGAGCTTGAAGCCGGATCGCAGGTGGGTGCCCGTGTGCGCTATCGCGTCTCCCTGCCTGACACCACCGCATCTGAAACCGGAAAATCCACTCCTGCAACGGCTGAGCAAGCTGCCAGAGTGAACCCCTTCAACCCGACCACGCTGCCGATTGGTGGCCGGGTGTTGCTGGATAGCCAGCAATTCCAGCAGAGTGAGTTGAAAGTTGCGTTCCGCCACATCGCAACGGTGAACCAGCTCACTGAAGCGGAGGGGGTCGGTGTCGCGATCAGCCGTTTGGACGAACACCATGTCCGGGTCGTTACGGGGCCCAACAAGGCGATCGAATCCCTGCAGGGCGTGGGCGTCGATCTAGGCATTGCGCGCGTGATGGCCGGTCGCCAGGATGCGCTTGGACAGTCCAAACTGCAGACCGCCGACTTTGACCTGCGCGACCCGGATGCGCGTGCGGCCTACATCCGAATGCTCGCAACAGGCCAGGTGGCCGATCAGACGCCGGGCGTGAGCAACGTGGCTCAGCTGGAGCGGTTGGACTACAGCTCCCAGCAGCGGCTGCAAGTGGGACTGGTCAATGACCTGGTGAGTGCCGATATCGCGGGGCGCCGCAATACTGGCACGGCGATCCAGAGCACGGCTCCCGACGGCAAGGTCACAGTCACCCAGCAATTGAGCTATGACGACAACGTGAAGCTGACGATTGTGCGCGCCTTCATCCGTGACGGAGAAACGCTCCGCGAGGACGTGGATGCGCGCAGGTATCAGTTCCTTGTCGACACGGATGTGCCGACCCCCGGCTTTATGGACAAGGTGGTTGGTGGCCGAAACGAAGCCGTTGAGGAGCGCAACATCGCCACCGGGTTGAACCTGGCTTTAACTGGATCGACCGAGGGCCCGGGACAGATCCGTCCCGGTGAAAAAGTCTCGGTCAGCTTCAGCGAAGCGCAGATGCAGGAATTCATGCAGCGAACCCAGAAGATGGTCGAGCGCCCCCTCGGACATCTCGATCCATTGGCAGGTATCGCTCGCGCTGGCTATGGCGACCAGCCGCAGCGCGATGGTCTTGAGTTCGCAATCGGGATAGCCCGTAGCCTGCAGGGTAATGCCGATCAGTTCGGCAAGCATCTACAGCGTGTGGCGCAGGACGGTGACCCGCGTGGGCCTGTCCACCCGATCAATGCGCAACTCACGCGCTCAGACGGCACGCTGCTCAATGCGCCGGTTCAATCGCAGCAGCAGGCACCGGCCCCCCTTTCACCGGCTGGCCGCACCGCCACCCTCGATCCGCGCCATTCGGACCACGAGGCAAATGCCATCTACAAGCAGAATTTCCAAGCGGCAGAAAGACTGGCATGCACCCAGGGTGGATTGCCGGATCAGGCAGTTGAGCGTTTGGCGATGGCCGGAACCATCGCAGCCCAGCGGGCTGGGTTGAGTCAGGTGGATCACCTTGTGGTCGGAAATCGTGGCCAAGCTTTTGTCGTGCAGGGGGCACTCGACTCCCCGGCGCATCTACGGGCGGGTTTCGACTATCAGACGGCGTTGAATACACCGATCGAGGACAGTTTCTCCAGATTGGAGGTGGCCTCTGAATCGCGTGCACAGAGCGATCTGCGTACTCAAGAGCACGAGCATGAGACGCGACTGATGGCGGCGCGAGGACTATGACCTGTCTCCGGGTCAGCAGGGCTTGTGCTGTCCAGCGTCGCCGATGAACTGCCACTGGCGTATGCCTGGCCATAGCTGAATCATGCCGCTTCCAGCGGCGCCAGTTCCTGAAGGGGCCGCCGCGGCGGCCCCTTGGACCTTACAGGTCCGGCAGGCCCAATCGTCTCCGCAGCGCCGCCACTAGAATGATCGAGATCTGCGCCAACGCATCCTGATCGCGCGTCAGCTCGTCATACATATCCAGCAGCTCCGGTGGGATCTTTCCCATCCGGGCTGCCTTGAAGGCCTCCATCGAGACCACCTGAGCCTTATGGCGCTCATCTTCCATGTCCTTCTCCAGCGTCTGGCGGCGAGAGTGCCGCCCTCTGCATGCCTTGGACCCGCCTCCAAGCCTGTTGCAGGGAAAAGAAAAGCAGCACCACCATCCATGGACTGGCCCTTCTCCTCCAATGGCCACCGGTTCTCAGCGTGATGGCTTCACAGAAGGATGACCGTTTGATCTTCCACAGGATTTCTAAGCGGCATGTCATTGATTCAATCGAACATCGAATCGTCCTTCAGGGATAGGGGGGCTTGGAGGGTTCGAGCAACCGTTGTGCAACCTCCCTTGACGCCCCTCTGCAAAAGCAGCCCGCCAAGAGGTAAACGTGAAATCGATCAGGACCGCTTTGCTCGTTATCTCGTTGTCCAGTCCGTTCCACTTGGCTTACGCCCAGTCCCCAGTGCAAGGCGGCGGCGCCTCGGTGCCGGCAAACCTCTACAAGGGATCAGCAGACAGCATTCTTCCAAACAGCTTCAGCTACGCCGTAACGGGCTCCGGCAAAGAGAAGAAAGCGTTTCTCAGCAATGATCCCAGTCTCTTCGGGAACATCGGCACAGTACATTTTGCGGCAGGCGATTCCGTTCTTACGGCGACCGAGTTGTCCGACTACACCAACGCCGACAACGTACCCACAACCAACCAAAAATATGGAGCGCTCATCCAGATTCCCACGGCGCTCGTACCAGTCGTGATCCCCTTCAACAAGCCCGGCGCGAAGCTTGACCTGTCCATCAACGATATCTGTGGTGTCTTCTCAAGCAAGATAGCGGACTGGTCTCAACTATCATCGGGTTTGTCGTCGGGTCAGAGTGGCCCGATCACTGTGGTTTACCGCTCGGAGAGCAGCGGTAGCACTGAAGTTCTCACGCGTTTTCTGTCTGCGGCATGCAAGTCGGTTGATTTGTTCGGGACTAGTCTCAAACAGCAAAGCAACTGGAGTGGATCGGCGCCGGGCTTCTCGATCCAGACGAGCTTCGCCGGCTTGTTCTCAAACAACACGGCGCCCTCAAACTTTCTCCCTGCCGTGGCAACGGGAGACACCTCGCTGCTTGATACCGTCAACTCTGGTAATGGCCGCATTGGATACACTGGCCCAGACTAATGGTCAACCGGGACGATGCCACGAAAGTGGCCCGCGTGATTGGGTTCTCGCCCAAATATGTGAGCATCCCCGCAACGATCGGTGCCGTTAGTCCGCCCACAAGCGTGTTGCAAGCGCCATTCGTTCATTCCTTTTCAATCACTACGGAAGCGCAGGTGATTCCAGCCAGGATCAAGGGCCCAATGACGCGACATTACGGGCGCACTGGTTCTACCCACTGGATAGGAGTTGGCGTGAGGCGATCCAGACACGATTCGCTCTTGCAAGTAGTTCGACCGGACTGAACAACCCGGACGCCTGCAATGGAATGGGGCGTCCCTAGCAGGGATGCGACATCACGACCTTGGAAAACAGGGGCCGGCTGTCATGCCGGCCTCTGCCCCGCTGCCTGCCTCTGGACAGCAGCGGCGGCTGAACGATTTCAGCGTCAGCCCTGACCGCGCGTGACTGTTCAGGAAGATTGCCGTAAGATCCGTTTCGTTGGGCAGGGTCAGTGTCAGCTTTTTTGCCGGCATTGGCCCCAAAGCCTTGCAATGCTTGAAGAAACCGGGGGTGCATTGGTTTCGACGGGGGTTGTGAAGTCGCCTGGCGCATGCCGAGGGGGTAGCTTTCCTCGTAAATCCAGCTGCAAAACTCTAGTTGCCAACGACGACAACTACGCTCCGGTCGCTCTCGCAGCCTAAAAACTGCGGTGCGTGACCTTCTGCCGACTTAGGCGGAGCCTCGAAACTGCTTGTGTCCATGCTCGCAGCGTAGAGTCATTATCATGGAATCGCGCTGGGCGGCTGCCTGTCAGTCCGGCACTAGAACACAACAGGCTGGTTCCCGGGTGCGCTTTGCACACCGTGCTGCTCGGGGATGAGATTCAACGGTGAGCTAAGCATGTAGTGCTGGGGATGGAGTGCCTTCGGACGGCGGTTCAATTCCGCCCACCTCCACCAACGAACGGTTCGTCAAGGACCGGAGAAGCCCGGAAATTCCACCAACGTGGGTTTCCGGGCTTTTTTATTGCCCGCCTCGCCTCGCCGCGGAGTTCACCGCCCGGGCGCAGTCGCGATTCGATGCCGTCAAGCAATGTCGGCACCGCGCATCTTCTCTCACCTTCGACATCACTAAATCACTTCAGAATTTTCCCAGCCTCCCCTTGGGGGGGATGTGTCCGCGAAGCCGTTCGTCCCGGGTCGCCATCAAGAGGAGACCACGGAGCACCCGCACCCTTCACATGAAGCCGCGCCCGAGGGGCACGGCCTGTTCGACACATCTTTCACAAAGGAACTGTATCCATGCGTACGTCGCTTCGGGTTTCCCTTGCCAGCGCCATCACCCTGGTTCTGGTCAGCGCCCCCGCCTTCGCCCAACCCACCGAACGGGTATGGACGCGAGGCATGGCCAGCAACGAGCAGTACAGCAGTTTCATCGTCAAGTACCGGGACGGCAGCAGCAAGCGCGTTTCGGCCACCACCGCACAGGATGCGCTGAAGAAGCGCCTCGGCATCCAGCAACGCAGCAAGCGCTCGATCGGCGCTGCGCCGGCCCCAGCAGTGACCCACCAGCGCCGCATGGGCGGTGGCGCCGACGTCGTCACCACGGACAAGGCACTGGATCTTCCGGAAGCGCAGATCCTGATGCAGCGCATCGCCGACGATCCGGACGTCGAGTATGTGCAGCCGAACTACATGATGAGCGCGTTCACCACACCGAACGATCCGCGCTACGGCGAGCAGTGGCACTACAGCAATCCGACCAGTGGTGCGCGCCTGCCGGCCGCGTGGGACCGCTCCACCGGCCAGGGTGTAGTGGTGGCTGTGGTCGATTCGGGGTATCTGAACAACAACGACCTGCAGGCGAACCTGTTGCCGGGTTACGACATGATCTCGTCCACCCGCTCGTTCAGTGATTGGCAATGCATCATCGGGGGAATGAATCCCGGCTGTGGTGGCTCCGACGATGGCGACGGACGCGACGCCGATGCCTTCGATGCCTCGGGCATCGCTCACGGCACCCACGTCGCTGGGACGGTCGCGGCGGTGACCAACAACCAGATCGGCGTCGCCGGCGTGGCCTACAACGCGAAGGTCGTGCCGGTGCGCGTACTCGGCAATCAGGGCAATGGCGGTTCCGCCGACATCATCGACGGCATGCTCTGGAGTGCGGGTATCAACGTGCCCAACGTCCCGGCAAATGCCAACCCGGCTGAAGTCATCAATCTCAGCCTCGGCGGCCGCCGGGCCTGCTCGCCGGCCGAGCAGGATGCAATCGACGACATCACCGCGCAGGGCACGATCGTGGTGGTCGCCGCCGGCAACAGCAATCTGGATGTGTCCGAGTTTGCTCCGGCGAACTGCAAGGGCGTGATTGCGGTTGCCGCCAACGATCAGGGCGGTCGTCGTGCGTTCTACTCCAACTACGGCGCAGGCATCCACATCACCGCACCCGGTGGTGAAACCTGGTCCTGCCGCGCGTCCGTCGGCGAGTTCCTGCCGCTGGCCACGCCGCCGAACCAGACCAACTGCGCACCGACCCGCCAGCATCCGGCACAGGGCATCCTGTCCACCGTGGGCAACAACGCCTTCGACTTCATGTCCGGCACCTCGATGGCGGCGCCGCACGTCGCCGGCATCGTCGCGCTGATGCAGGCAGTGGCGCCGGTGCCCAAGACCACCGACCAGGTCAAGGACATCCTGCGTCGCACTGCGCGCCCGATCGCGGCAGCAAACTGCCCGGGGGGTTGCGGGCCAGGCATTGTCGACGCCGCAGAAGCGGTGAAGGCGGCCAGCAACTGACGGCATGGCGCAGCGGCCCGGCAAGGTCGCTGCGCCTTCGTCGCGCATCCGATCTGTACACGCAGGCAACATCAGCAGGCCCATAATCCGGTTCCGCGCCCGGTGCCGGGCGCGCTGCTCCGTCACGTACAGAAGGACCTGCAATGAGAACCAGAAACACCGCGTTCGCCGTGGTCATGACCGCTCTGGCCGTGAGCTCGGCTACCCACGCAGCCCCGCCGCCTGCCATCGCTCCCGCCGGCACCGCAACGCTGGAGGCCCTGCTGGCCTGCAAGGCAGGTTCGAACTTCAGCGAAGCCGAGGCCATCGATGCCCTGCAGGCAGCCGGCCTGGCCAGGAAGCCTGGCGGCACGTTCGAGCCGGAAACCACGCCAGTCGCCCTGTTCGGCGGTACCGTCACCCATGCCGATGTGAATGTCGCCGAGGGCGAGAAGAGCGTCTTCGTCTACTTGAATGGTGTCGATCCGAAGCGCCTCGCCAAGACCTGGTCGGTGACCACGGTCAACGAATACGCCAACACCGAAGAGCCCTCGTACGTGAAGCGCATCGACAAGCGCCACACCCTGCACGTGATTGCCGGTGACGATTACGAAGGTTATTCCGCCGCCGTGAAGTGCCAGATCGCGCCGTAACGGCCTGACCCGCGCTACAGCCAGCGTCGTACTCGCTGGCGGAAGGCTGCGTACGCCTCAGGAAAGCGGGCCGACAGTGCCCGCTCTTCCGGTACGATCTGCCACCGGTTGATGTACAGCACGAACAGCGGCACAGCCAGCAGTGCGGCCAGGTTCTGCAGGTACAGCATGGCACCTGCCAGGACAGTGGCCTGCCCCAGATACATCGGGTTGCGTGTGTAGCGGTACACGCCGTGCGTGACCAGCACGCTCGACGCCGCCGGCCGAAGGGGATTGACCGTGGTGCCCACGCGACGGAAGGCCAGCTTCGGCAGCAGGTTCAAGACCACGCCGAAGACCATCACCAGACCCGCAAGCAACTCAGGCATCGGTAGCTGCAACGCCCCGCCCGGCTGCCATCGGCTGCCCATATAACCGATGGCGGCGCACAACAGCATCGCAAGAGGCGGAGGAACACGGGTCTCAAGCCAGCGCATCGCAGCCCTGCATTCATCCTGTTCACCCCAGTGTCACACGGAAATGCCTGAATCGCCCGGTTGGCGGCGCTTCCGTGCTCCAAACCGACCGCCCGGTATCTTCCGCTTTGACATGCCGACCGCTAGAGTGGCGCCACCGCGCAGGAGGATCGTATGGCAACCACGGGCTTGGGCTTCATCGGCCGCACGACCCTCATCATCACCGTGCTGCTCACCCTGGGCGGCTGCGCCACGTTGCGCCAGTTCGGGCCGTCGGTGCAGGTGGCCTCGGTCACCCCCGGCCAGTACATCGCCCTGAAGCGCGGCGACATCCTGACCACCGGCAAGCTCAGTTCGGCCACCATGGAAACCCTGCGCGTGGCCGGTCTCGACGAAGGCGTCTGCGCCAAGCCCGGCCTGCCCTGCATCGAGGCCATGGAAGGCAGCATCGTGGTGCGCGAGGAGGACAAGCGCTCAAGCCTGGCCGAGCTGTGGCTGCAGTATGCGATGACCCTGCCCGCGCCCAAGCGCGAGTACTCCACCTCCGGCCGTGCCAAGAGTGCGATCACCGAGCTGGATGCCGACTTCCAGCCGCGCCTGGACGCGTGGATGCAGGTCGCGCGGCAGGCCTACGCCTACCTGTTCTTCACCGAGCGAACGGCCAACCAGCGCGGTTTCGAGGACCGCCAGACCCAGGTGCGCGACTACTACAACCTGGCCGTGCAGGAAGCCTCGGTGCAGTTGTACAACGCCTATGCCACCGGGCGCGTGCACAGCCAGGCCAGCCATTTCCAGCTGGGCCGCTGGACCTTCGTGCTGGCCCCTTCAGGCGAGGCATCGCCGCTGGATACGCGCACCCCCACCGAACTGGTGCCGGCGGCCTCGCTGTCGTTCACGGGCACGCTGCGCAGCGTGCATCGCCGCGATGGCTTCGGTGCCGAACTGGTGGCCGTGATGGAGGATCCGGCCGCCGCCACGGCCACCACGCCGCCGGCCACAACACCCGCCGCGCAGGCCGCCACACCGGTCACGCAGAGCTGGAGCGAGATGCCGTCGCCATCGATGACGGTACTGCTGCGCTTCTCCGGAAAGAACCTGTGGGAAGTGCTGCACGACGACGAGCCGGAACTGGAGATCCACGATCCCTACCAGGTCACGGAAGTCACCCTGCATGGGCAGCAGGTGCCATTGGCCGCGAACTTCACCGCAGGCTACGCATTGTGGCTGGCGCGCTCCAACTTCAGCCACCAATCACTGCGTTCGCTGTTCGGCGGCAAAGGCGGCATCGACACGCCGCATCTGTACATGATGCAGCCCTACGATCCGAACCGCCGCGTGCTGCTGATGATCCATGGCCTGGCCAGCAGTCCGGAAGCCTGGGTCAACGTCGCCAACGAGCTGATGCGCGACGACGAGATCCGCCAGGATTTCCAGGTCTGGCAGTTCTACTACCCCACCAACATGCCCATCGCGATGAGCCACGATTCGATGCGCCACACACTGGATGAGGTGTTCAAGCATTTCGACCCCAGCGGCAAGGCGCAGGCTTCGCATGACATGGTGCTGGTCGGGCACAGCATGGGTGGCGTGATCGCGCGGCTGATGATCTCCTCTTCCGGCGATCATCTGGTCGACACCCTGCTGGAGACTGCGCAGATGACGCCGGCACAGCGTGAACTGCTGCGTACCAAGGGCGCACCGGTACTGACCTTCCTGCCGGAGCCGGAAGTATCGCGCGTGATATTCATCGCCACGCCACACCGCGGCACCGATGTGGCGGGCACCCGCCTGGGCCGCTGGATCGGTCGCCTGGTGCGGTTGCCGCTGACCGTGCTGGAAGACGTCGCCACCATCGCCAACGACGGCCAGATCGATCGCAACGACGGCAAGCACGGCTACCAGATGAACAGCATCCAGAATCTGGACAAGGACGATCCCTTCGTGCGCGCCGTGGCGGACCTGCCGATGTCGCCGAAGGTGCACTACCACTCGATCATCGCGCGGGCCAAGGCCGATGGTCCGCTGGAAAAGACCGACGACGGGCTGGTGCCCTACTGGAGCTCGCACCTGCCGCACGCGGATTCGGAGAAGGTGATCGTGTCCGGGCACAGCGTGCAGGAAGCCACGCCGGCCATCGTCGAACTGCGGCGGATCCTGCATGAAGACATGCAGGAACACGACCGGCAGTACAAGTAACGCTAGGCGTGGCAGCATCACGGCAGCGGTGCTCTGGCCGGCCGGGACACCACCACCGCGGCAAGACCGGGAAACTCAGCCTTGTCCGTCGGACGCAGCTTCGGTGATCAGTTCGGCCACCGCTACCGGCTGCGATGCCAGCGATGCATGACTGGCATCCAGCGTGATGCTGGCACGTGGCTGCATGCGTGCCGCCATGCGCCGCTGGTTATCAGGGTGAATCATGTGGTCAGCGCTGGAGACCTGGTACCAGCTCGGCTTATGCCGCCACGCCGGAACACTGACGGCATCACCGAACGTGCTCGCCAGCGGCGCCTTCTGGGTGACCGCCATCACCCGCGCCTCGTCGGCCTGCAGGTCCTGGCAGAAACTCTCGTGGAATTTGCCGGGCTGCAGCCACAGGTAGCCGTCGCTGTCCGGCGCCAGATTGGCCGCCGCCTGCGGCAGCTGTTGCTGGGTGATGCCGCCAGGGCTCTCGCCCGCATCCGGCGCGAACGCGGCGATGAAGACCAGGCCGGTCACGTTGGGTTCGTTTCCGGCTTCGGAGATCACCGCGCCACCATACGAATGGCCGACCAGCAGCACCGGCCCCGCAACCTGGCGGATCATGCGCCGGGTCCGCTCTGCGTCGTCGGCCAGCGACGTCAACGGCAGTTCCACGGCATGCAGATCGTGGAAGCCCCGGCGATCGAGCTCCAGGATCACCTTGGCCCAATGCGCGGCGCCGCCCCAGAAACCATGAACCAGAATGATGCTTGGCTTGCTCATCTTGCAGAACTCCTCACTTGGATGGGATCGTTGCCCGACAGCCATCAGCGCTGCCTGAAGCCACCCGACCAGACTACGGATCGCCCCTGCCAGCGGCGATGCACGGACTCCTGAAAACCATGCCAAGGCTCCACACCACCGAATCGCTTCAGGCCGGCTCCGACGCCTTGTTTGCGATCTTCCAGTCCTCGCGCATGCACGGCGGCGACATCACCCGCCACGTCGTGCAGCCCGGTGGGGCCCGCATCATTGCCGAGGGGCGCGGCTGCTTCCATTTCATCGAACAGGGCACGGCACGCCTGCATGCGGATGCCACGGTGGTGCCACTGCAGACCGGCGAGCTGCTGTTGATGCCGCATGGCAGGACACATCGCATCGACTGTGCCGGCGACGCCCCGCAACCTGCCCATCTGACCACGGCGTCCTTTGGATTTGATGGCCCAGGCAGCCAGCTGCTGCTTGATGCCCTGCCCGGCTGGCTGCATGTTCCCGGGGTTGACCGGATGCCGAACGGATTTCCCGCCAGCTCAGCCGATTGGGTGGCGGTAACCCTGGGCGCAATCCAGGTTGAAGCGGCCCGGCCCACGCTGGGTAGTGGGCTGATGCTGTCACGCCTGCTCGACCTGTTGTTTGTCTGGACGCTGCGCTACTGGCTGGGAACCTCCAGCCCTCACAACTGCCAGCGTCTGCACGCACTGGCCGACCCATTGATCGGGCGGGCACTGGCGTTGATGCAGGCACACCCCGCACAGGCATGGACGGTCGAGTCTCTGGCGGCAAGCCTGAATCAGTCCCGCTCGAACTTCGCGCAGCGGTTCAGCCTGGCCACCGGCATGTCACCGATGCGTTATCTCGCTGGATCGCGATTGCAGCTGGCCGCGGAGCTGCTGCGCAGCGGAAACCGGCGGGTTTCGCAGATCGCCGGAGACGTCGGGTATCTCTCCGAACCAGCATTCAGCCGTGCGTTCCGCCGTGCTTTCGGCATGAGCCCGAATGCCTGGCGCCAACAGATGGCAGCGTCGCGCGAATGAGGGGAAAACCCTCATCGCACGTACGCATCAGCCCTTCTATGCTGGCTCCACTACCCCACTGGAGGTCCTCATGAAAACGCAAGAGCCCAGCCGCCATCCCAGCCCCGACCCGGCCGAGCGCGACGCCTTCTTCCCGTCTCCGTACTCGCTGTCACAGTTCACGTCGGCGAAGAGCGACCTGTCCGGTGCCGACTATCCCGACGCGCGCCGCGACGGCCGCTGGAAGGTGCTGATGATCGCTGCGGACGAACGCTATCTGCCCACTGCCAACGGCCACCTGTTCTCCACCGGCAACCATCCGGTGGAAACCCTGCTGCCGATGTACCACCTGGACAAAGCCGGCTTCGACATCGATGTGGCCACGCTGTCCGGCAACGCCGCGAAGTTCGAGTGGTGGGCGTTCCCGCGCGAGGACAAGGAGATCGGCGGACTGTACGACCGCTACGAGGCCCGCTTCCGCCAGCCACTGCCGTTGGATGAGGTGGTGGCAGGCCTCGATGCCGCATCGGATTATGCAGCCGTGTTCATTCCCGGTGGCCATGGCGCCCTTATCGGACTGCCGCAGAGTCGCGCGGTAAAGGCAGCCCTGCACTGGGCGATGGCCGAGCAACGCCACATCATCACCCTCTGCCATGGTCCGGCCGCGTTGCTGGCCGCAGGCGTCGACGAGGCCGACGGTGGTTCGCTGTTCCGCGGCTACCGCATCTGTGCTTTCCCCGATGCGATGGACCGGCAGACGCCGGAGATCGGCTACATGCCCGGGCAGCTGCCGTGGTTCTTCGGTGAACGCCTGGCGCAGCAGGGCGTGCAGATCGTCAATGACGGCATCGATGGCAGCGTGCTGCAGGACCGCCTGCTGCTGACCGGCGACAGCCCGCTGGCCGGCAATGCGCTGGGCAAGCTGGCCGCGCGCACGCTGCTCGACGCACTGGCCGGGCGCTGACCGGGATGGGCGATCTGGTGCAGGCGTTGCTGGAACTGGAACGCGCTCGCTCACTGAGTGCGGTGGGCGCGGTACTGCGCAGCATCTCTGCACCGCTCGGCTACGATCGCGTGCTGGTGTTCGCCACCGGCACGGGGTTGGAGCGCGGTACCCAGCGCGTGTACTGGATCGAGGGCGACTGGTTCGGCGACGGCAGCAGTACCGACCTCGCGCGCTACCTGCACGCCTGTCCGGTCAATCGCCACGTGCTGGACAGTGACGCGCCGTTCTTCTGGAGCAAGCGCCAGGGCGTTCGCGGCGAACGCTATCAGGTGGTGAAGCAGCCTCGTGGTGAAGGCCTGCACGGCCTGCAGGTGCCGGTGTTCGGCACCACCGGCCTGGAAGGCGCGATCAGTTTTGCCGGGACAGCGATCGATGCATCGGCCAGCGCGCGGCTGCTGCTGGATGCTGCTGCAGCTGCAGCATTCCGTGCCGCACGCCGGCTTGCAGAGACACCCAGCGAACTTTCCGGACGTACGTTGAGCACGCGCGAACGCGAGGTGCTGCGCTGGGTCGCCGCCGGCCGTCGCCAGGCGGAGATCGCGGCCACGCTGGGGCTGTCAGCACGTACGGTTGAAAACCATCTGCGTCGCGCGCGCCAGCGCCTAGGCGTGGCAACCACCGCGCAGGCAGTGCGTGCTGCCAGCCGCCGCGGTGAGATCGAAGACTGATCGCAGCAAGGCACTTCCGGCGGTCGGGTTCACGTGTTACACACGCCATGCGCATGTGCGCGATTGCAGAAAGCAAGGATGATGCTTATGAAACTGCAACTGGCCGCGATGGCCGCGTTGGTGGTGGCAACTGCAACCCTGGCTCCGGCGGCGGACGCCAATGCTGGGGGACCGAGAGAGAATGTTTCCTGTGTGCCTGTGAACGTGGACCGCAACCGCGTCCACCAGCACTGCACGGAAACCTACACCGATGAATTCGGCAACGTCTACACTGCCGAGTATTGGATCGACGAGTACGGCAACCCTTACCTGCGCGACTGAGCCGGGTGGGGAGTGCGCCGGGCCGATCGCCGGGCCGGCGCGCATGCCGCAGCTGCCGCTCGGTCGCATGCGCTACCGGGGGTAGTTGCACGACACCGCGCAGATGCGCGATTGCAGACACAAGGATGATGCCGATGAAACTGCACCTGGCCGCGATGGCCACACTGGCCGTGGCCTTCGCGGGAATGATGTCGAGCGGCAACGCCAACGCCGGGGTAACCAGCCCACCCGGCAGCGTGACCCGCTGCGAACCCTTTGAAGTGGAGCGCTACCGGATCCACCAGCATTGCATCGTGACCATGCCCGATGCGGACGGGGAGATTTTCCTCACCGAGTACTGGATCGACGAATACGGCAATCCCTACTTGATGTAATCCTCATCGACAAGGAGCGTGGAAATGAGACTGCATAAAGGCATACCGGCATGTTCGCTTGCCACCGTGCTGGCCGTGTTGATGCTGGCCCCTGTCGCCAGCACAACGGCTGCCGAAGTCATCGAGGTCCAGGAAGAGTGCGTGCCCTTCCGCATCGCTGGCAACGTATTCCACCAGCGCTGCACGTCGTACGTGGTCTACGACGACGGCACCCGCGAAGTCACCGGCCATTACAACCGCGACGAAAACGGGATGATCTACGACCCCTGATCGCGCCCGCGCGATCCGCCGGGCGGCGCCTTCACCGCCCGCCCGGCATCTCCCAGCCGCCCATCCCGGCATACCGCTGCCCTCGCCTTCCGTGGCATGCTTCGTGAAACCGTTTTCATGGAATGGAGGGATTCCACGATGTTGTCGCGTTTCCGTCGCCCTGCGCTGTGTGCGCTGCTGGCGCTTGCTCTGCCTGGCGTCGCCTGGGCTGCTGCACCGGCGCCGCTGAAAGTAATGTCGTTCAATGTCCGCACTCCGGCCGATACCGAACCGGGCAAGCGCTGGCCCGACCGTCGCGATGCCATGGTCAAGGTGATCCTCGACGCGCATCCGACGGTGATCGGCACGCAGGAGCTGGTGAAGGAACAGGCCGACTACCTGTCAGGGCACCTGCCCGGCTACCGCTGGTTCGGTGAAGGCCGCCGCGGTGGCAGCGGCGATGAACACATGGGCGTGTTCTACGACAGCAAGGTGCTGGCCATCGAGGAATCCGGCAACTTCTGGTTGTCCGACACACCCGATGTACCCGGCAGCATCACCTGGGGCAACCTGTACCCGCGCATGGTTACCTGGGCCCTGTTCCGGCGCCTGGACGACGGCCGTCGCTTCTATTTCATGAATACCCACCTGCCCTACCGCGACGAGGACGAACCACGCCGGGTCAAGGGTGCCGAGCTGATCGGCAAGCGCCTGGAAGCCCTGCCGGCCGACCTGCCGGTGGTGTTGACCGGTGACTTCAACAGCGAGCCAGGCGGTGACACCTACAAGGCGTTCACCCGCCTCCTGCTGGACACCCGTACCCAGGTGAGGGCTCCGCAGGGTCCGCGCCTGACCTTCCACAACTTCACCGGCAAGGCCACCGTACAGCTGGACTGGGTGCTGGTGCGGGGCTTCCATGCGCGCAGCTTCCTTACCGATGATCGCCGCGTCGATGGCGTGCTGCCGTCGGACCACTTCCCGTTGGTGGTCACGCTGGACTGGCCGAAGCACTGACTCCCTGCGGCAGCCGTGGCTACGGCGGCGGCTGCCGCGACAACAGCCGGTACAACGCCTGGTGCTGGTTGCGCGCCTGGCAGATGCGGGCGCCGACGGCGAGAAACACGGCAACGCCGATCAGCCCCAGCCCCAGCATCGGATCGGGCAGCCGCAGGAAACCGATGGCAGCGGCCATCGTCGCCAGCACCATCAGCACTACGACCGCTACCGACAGCCCTGCGCCAGGCGGTCCCGGATCACCAAACAGCATGCGCTGGGTATCGCGTTTGTCATCGCTCATCGCCTTCCCTCCTGGACTCTGCCCCACTAGTTACACCGCAGGCCCCGGTTCTGGCAGAGTCAGAAACGTCATGACTGTGACAACGTCCACAGCACGCGACACGCTACCCTTCCTCCATTCCCAATCTGCGGAGGACGTCATGGCGCACCAGAGCCGTCTGGCCGGATTCATCATCGACTGCCAGGACACGCCCGCTGACGAAGGCGCACGCTTCTGGGCGGCCGCACTCGGCCTGCAGGCGCAGCCATCGTATGCCGAAGATGGCGCCGAGTACGCCGACCTGCATGGCGCTCCCGCGGGCCTGAACGTGGAAGTACAGCGCGTCGATCACCCTTCACGGGTGCACCTGGACATCGAGAGCGACGACATCGACGCCGAGGCCGACCGCCTGGAGAGGCTCGGCGCGCGCCGGATCGGCTTCGTCAAACGTTGGTGGGTAATGGAAGCACCGACCGGCCATCGCTTCTGCATCGTGCGCATGCGCGAGCGCGAGGTGCCTGCCAATCACTGGCCCTGAAAGAAGAAAGGGACGGAAGCCACTGCTTCCGTCCCCTGCGGTTACTGCACCTGCGCCACGCTCGGCGGCTGCGGTGATTGACCCCATCCCCCCAGCGCCTTGTACACGCCCACCACGCTGACGTTGACCTCGGACTCGGCGGCCGCCAACGCATCATCGGCCGCCAGTTGCGTGCGCTGCGCATCCAGCAGGGTCAGGAAGTCCTCCGAGCCCTCGCGGTAGCGGATCTGCGCCAGCGACTCAGCGCGGCGTGCCGCCTGCGCCTGCTCGACCACGATCGCCAATCGCGCCTGCTGCTTGGAATAGCGGGTCAGCGCGTTTTCGGTGTCTTCCAGTGCCAGCAGCACGGCCTGCTCATACTGTGCTGCCACGCCTTCGGCCTCGGCCTTGCTGGCACGCAGGCGTGCACGCACGGTGCCGAAGTCGAATGCTGCCCAGCTCAGCGACGGGGTCAGCGACCAGGCCTTGTTGTTGCCATTGACCAGGCCACTTGCATCGCCGCCGAGGAAGCCGACGAAACCGGACAGCGACAGCCGCGGGAACAGGTCCGCAGTAGCCACGCCCACGCGTGCGGTAGCAGCGGCCAGGCGACGCTCCGCCACGCGCACGTCGGCGCGTTGGCGCAGCAGCTCGCGGGTATCGCCCAGCGGCAGTGCCTTGGCGAATGCCGGCACGTCATGTGGTGCCAGCATGGCGGTCAGCGTTTCCGGGCGCTGGCCCAGCAGCACCGCCAGCCGGTTACGCGACTGCGTCTCGGCCACTTCCAGAAGCGGAATGTCGGCCTCGATCGCCTTCAGCCGTGCACGGCTGCTCTGCACGTCCAGCTCACTGCCGGCGCCCAGCTCCCAGCGCGCCTCGGTCAGCTTCTGCGTATCGCGCAGGTTGACCAGCGTGTGCTGGGCCACGGCGATGCGCTTCTGCGTACCGCGCAGCTCGAAGTAGTTGCGCGCCACTTCGGCGGCGACCAGCACCTGCGCATCGGCCAGGTTGGCCTGCTCGGCGTCGAGGTCGGCGCGCGCGGCTTCTGCAGCACGGCGCTTGCGGCCGAACAGATCCAGCTCCCAGCCGGCGTCGAAGCCGAGCTGGTAGCTTTCACTGAACACCCGCTGCCCACCCAGCTGCGGATCGGGTTGCTTGCGGCGGTCGTAGCTGCCGCCTGCGGTGATGTGCGGGGCCTGGTCGAAACGGCTTTCGACGAACACCGCGCGGGCCTGGCTGACGCGGGCCACGGCCACGCGAAGATCCAGGTTGTCCGACAGTGCGCCATGCACCAGCTGTTCCAGCACCGGATCATCGAACTGCGCCCACCAGCTGGCCACCGGCGAGGTGGTGCTGAACACCGGCTGCTGCGCACCCCGCAGCACCACAGGCTCCTGTACCGGCGCCTTGTAGTTGGGGCCGACGCTGACACAGCCTGCCAGCACCAGGCTGGAGACGGCCATCGCCAACGTGCGGATCACCATGGCAGCACCTCGCCCAGGTAGGTGAAGCTGCCGCTGGCGCCGGATTCACCGATCAACGCCATTTCCACGCTGGAACGTGCGCCTTCGCTGATTTCGATTTCGCCGTTGCCGCCGTTCATGTCGGTCTTCACGTAACCCGGATGCACGGTGTTGACCTTGATCGGGGTATTGCGCAGTTCGTAGGCCAGACTCAGGGTCCAGCTGTTCACCGCCGCCTTGGAGGCGTTGTAGGCCGGGATCTTGAAATCGTAGATGCCCGACGTCGGGTCGGCGTGCAGGGTCTGCGAGCCGAGCATGCTGGACACGTTGACGATGCGCCCGGATTTGGCCTGCTTGACCAGCGGCAGGAAGGCCTGGGTGACCGCCACCAGCGCGTACACGTTGGTGTCGAAGGTGCGCTTCCAGGTTTCGAGCGACTGCTCCGACGGCGCCTGCGCCGGGTTCTCGATCATGATGCCGGCGTTGTTGACCAGGATGTCGAGGCGGCCATGGCGCTGGCGCACCTGCTCGACCGCTTCGGCGATGCTGGCCGCGTCGGTCACGTCCAGTTGCAGGGCTTCGACCGGCAGGCCTTCAGCCTGCAGCTTCAGTGCCAGCTCCACGGCGGTCTCACGCTTGCGACCGGCCAGCAGCGTGTGCACGCCAGCCTGGGCCAGCTGGCGCACAGTTTCCAGGCCGATGCCACGGGTGGCGCCGGTGACCAGCGCGATCTTGTTCTGATGGGTGTTCATGGATGCATGCCTTGTGAGGGGAAAGCCGCCACCGGCCAATGACCGGCGGCGACGGGGTTCCATATCAGTGGTGGATGGTCGGCTCGCCGTGCTGCACCAGCTGGCCACCACCGTTGCGGGTGACGAACTTGCGCAGGGCCACGTAGAACACCGGGGTGAGGAACAGGCCGAACAGGGTCACGCCCAGCATGCCGGCGAACACGGTGATACCGGTCACCGAGCGCACTTCGGCGCCTGCACCGTGCGACAACACCAGCGGCACGGTGCCGGCGATGAACGCGATGGAGGTCATCACGATCGGGCGCAGACGCAGGCGGCAGGCCTCCAACGCGGCTTCAACGATACCCTTGCCGCCCATCTCCAGCTCGCGTGCGAATTCGACGATCAGGATCGCGTTCTTGCACGCCAGGCCCATCAGCACCACCAGGCCGACCTGCACGAACACGTTGTTGTCGCCACCGGTCAGCCATACGCCGAACAGCGCGGACAGCAGGGTCATCGGCACGATCAGGATCACCGCCAGTGGCAGCGACCAGCTCTCGTACAGCGCGGCCAGCACCAGGAAGGCCAGCATGATCGCCACCGGGAACACGATGAAGGCTGCCTTGCCCTGGGTCGCCTGCTGGTAGCTCAGGTCGGTCCATTCAGTGGTCATGCCCACCGGCAGCACCTTGCCGGCGATCTCGGTCAGCTTGTTCATCGCCTCGGCGGAGGACAGCAGGCGCGGGTCGGCTTCACCGGCCAGGTCAGCCGCCGGATAGCCATTGAAGCGCAGCACCGGGTCCGGGCCGAAGGTCTGCTTGATGGTGACCATCGAACCGATCGGCACCATCTCGCCGCGGTCGTTGCGGGTGCGCAGCTTGCCGATGTCCTCGACCGTCTCGCGGTACGGACCGTCGGCCTGGGCGATCACCTGCCAGGTACGGCCGAACTGGTTGAAGTCGTTGACGTAGGCCGAACCGAGGTAGGTCTGCAGGGTGTCGAACAGTTCGGTGAGCTGCACGCCCTGCGCCTTGGCCTTGACGCGGTCGACCTCGGCATCCAGCTGCGGCACATTGGCCTGGTAGCTGGAAATCGGGAAGGCCATGCCCGGCGTCTGCGCCACGGTGCCCTGCATCGCCTGTACGGCATTCTGCAGCGCGCCGTAACCCAGGTTGCCACGGTCCTCGATGAACATCTGGTAGCCGTTGCCGTTGCCCAGGCCGAGGATCGGCGGCGGCATCATCGCGAAGGCGAAGCCTTCCTGCAGCCCGGCGATCTTCTGGTTGATCTCGGCGTTGATCTGCGCGGCGGTGCGGCCATGGCGCTCGGCGAACGGCTTGAGCGGAATGAACGCCACACCAGTGTTCGGCGTGTTGGTGAACTGCAGCGCGTTCAAGCCCGGGAACGAGATGGTGTGGGCCACGCCATCGGTTTCCTGGGCGATCTTGGCGACCTTGCGCAACATTTCATCGGTACGCGCGATCGAGGAGCCTTCCGGCAGCTTCACACCCGCGATCAGGTACAGCTTGTCCTGGGTCGGGATGAAGCCCGGCGGCACCAGCTTGAAGATCACGCCGGTACCGACCAGCAGGATCGCGTAGACCACGAACACCGCACCGCGACGGCCGAGGATGCGGGCCACGCCACGCTCGTACTTCTCCGAGCTGGACTTGAAGAAGCGGTTGAACGGACGGAACACCCAACCGAACAGGCGGTCGATCAGGCGGCTCGGGCCGTCCTTCGGGGCACCGTGGGCCTTCAGCAGGCGCGCGGCGAGGGCCGGCGACAGGGTCAGCGAGTTGATCGCCGAGATCACCGTGGAAATGGCGATGGTGACCGCGAACTGCTTGTAGAACTGGCCGGTGACACCGGACAGGAACGCCATCGGCACGAACACGGCGCACAGCACCAGCGCGATCGCCACGATCGGGCCGGAGACCTCGCGCATGGCCTGGTGGGCCGCTGCGGTGGGCGACAGCCCTTCCTCGATGTTGCGTTCGACGTTCTCCACCACCACGATCGCGTCGTCGACCACGATGCCGATCGCCAGCACCAGGCCGAACAGGCTCAGCGTGTTGATCGAGAAGCCCAGCAGGTACAGCGCGGCAAAGGTACCCACCACCGACACCGGCACCGCGATCAACGGGATGATCGAGGCACGCCAGGTCTGCAGGAACAGGATCACCACCAGCACTACCAGGGCGATGGCTTCCAGCAGCGTGGAGACCACGGCCTTGATCGAGTCACGCACGAAGATGGTGGTGTCATACACGGCTTCGTACTTCACGTCGGCCGGCATGGTCTTCTGCATCTCGTCCATCGTCGAGATGACCTGGTCGCGGATTTCCAGCGCGTTCGCACCCGGCGACTGGAAGATACCGATACCGACCGCGTTCTTGCCGTCCAGCTGCGAGCGCAGGGTGTAGTCGCCCGCACCCAGCTCCAGGCGGGCCACGTCGGACAGGCGCACGATCTCGCCATCGGTGCCGCTCTTGAGCACGATGTCGCCGAATTCCTTTTCGGTCTTCAGCCTGCCCTGGGCGTTGATCAGGGTCAGGAACTTGCTGTCCGGCAGCGGTTCGGCGCCAAGCTGGCCGGCCGACACCTGCACGTTCTGCTCGCGCATGGCGCGCACCACGTCGCTGGCGGTCAGGCCGCGCGAAGCCACCTTGTCCGGGTCCAGCCAGGCGCGCATGGCGTAGTCGCCGCCGCCGAAGATCTGCGCGTCACCCACGCCCGGAATACGCGCCAGCGCATCCTTGACGTGCAGGCGCGCGTAGTTGCGCAGGTACAGGGTGTCGTACTTGCCTTGCGGCGAGGTCAGGTGCACCACCATCAGGAAGGTCGGTGACTGCTTCTGCGTGGTCACGCCCTGCCGGCGCACGTCCTCGGGCAGGCGCGCCTGCGCCTGCGCCACGCGGTTCTGCACCTTCACCGCCGCTGCGTCCGGGTCGGTGCCCGGGCGGAAGGTGACGGTCATCTGCAGCACGCCGTCCGAGCCGGCCACCGACTTCAGGTACATCATGCCCTCGACGCCGTTGATCGCTTCTTCAAGCGGCGTGGCGACGGTCTCGGCAATGACCTTGGGGTTGGCGCCCGGATACACCGTGCGCACGACCACCGACGGCGGCACCACTTCCGGGTACTCGCTGATCGGCAGGATTGGAATCGTGATCAGGCCTGCGGCGAAGATCACGATCGACAGCACCGCCGCGAAGATCGGCCTGTCGATGAAGAAACGGGAAAAGTCCATGGAGGAATTCCTGGGAAAGGCATTCGGCGGGCAACAGCCGCCCTGCCCCTCGTCACGTTGACGAAGGCAGGAACGGCTGCCGCTGGCGCCGGCAGCTAAGCGGGGACGCGGATCAGTGCTTCAGGGCGGCGGTGGCATCGCGGCCCGGTGCCGGCGCCGGCTGTGGCTGCATCGCCACCGCCTTGGCCTGCACCGGCATGCCCGGCATGAAGACCTTCTGCACGCCGTCGATGATCACCTTGTCGCCCGCGGCCAGGCCGTGTTCGACAATGCGCAGGCCATCAGCGGTGCGACCGAGCTGGATGTCGCGGCGCTGGGCCTTGCCATCCTTGTCGACCACGTACACATACTTGCGGTCCTGGTCGGTCAGCACGGCCTTGTCGTCGATCAGCAGGGCCTGGAACTGGCCGCTGCCGAGCAGCTGCACGCGGGCGAACAGGCCCGGCGTGAACTGGCGGTCGGCGTTGTCCAGCAGTGCGCGGACGCGGATGGTGCCGGTGCTGCGCGCCACCTGGTTGTCGAGGAAATCGACCTTGCCCGAGTGCGGATAGCCCTCTTCCCCGGACAGGCCGACCTTCACCGGCAGCTCGCTGTCCCGCTCGCTCGGGCGCTCGCCCTTGCGCGCCATCTGGGCGTAGCGCAGGAAAGTGCTCTCATCGGCATCGAAGTAGACGAACACCGTGTCCAGCGAGACCAGCGTGGTCAGCACGCTGGCGCTGTCGCCGGCGGTGACCAGATTGCCAGCGGTGACCATCGCGCGGCCGGCACGGCCGTCGATCGGTGCCCGCACCTTGGTGAACTCCAGGTTGAGCCGGGCCGCGTCCAGCGCCGCCTGCGCGGCCTGCACCGCAGCACCGGACTGGTCGGCCGCCGCACGACGCTGTTCGGCGGTCTCGGTGGAGATCGCCTGCTGCTCGGACAGGCGCTTGGCACGCTCGGACTCGCTGCGGGCCAGCGTAGCCTGGGTGCGGGCACGGGCCAGTTCTGCGGCAGCGCGATCGTACTCGGCCTGGTAGCTGCGCGCGTCGATGGTGAAGAGCACTTCGCCCTTCTTCACTTCCTGGCCTTCGACGTAGTTGACCTTGTCGATGTAGCCGGACACGCGCGGACGCAGTTCAACGCTCTGTACCGCTTCGACGCGGCCGCTGAATTCGTCCCACTGGCTGACCTGCTTGACCAGCACCGGCGCTGCGCTGACCTGCGGCGGAGGCGGTGCGCCGGCTTCTTCGGCATGGCCGCCGCTGCAGGCCGCCAGCACGGCCGCGGCGAGGATCGACACGCCGACCATCGCGATGCGATGGCCGAAACGATGTGGGGTGGTATTGGGGGAAGTCATGGCATGCATCCGTACGGAGGGGTGGTACAGCTAGATGAGAACGTGTTGCAAAAATCGGCGCCGCATACTGCGACCTCAACCATGGTCGAGGTCAAGCGACGCCTGCGGTATCGCGCCACAAAGGGGGAACTTCCAAGTGCAGCAGGCCACGCGGCAGCTCGGCATCGCTGCTGTCACAGCGGACGATGGCGCGGTTGTCGCGGCAACCATCCAGCAGCGAGACCACGCGACGGCCGACCAGCAGCGAGCTGGGCCACTCGATGCAGGCATTGGCCGCGTTGGCCGGGGTACAGACGGGGCTGCAGACTTCCAGCATCTGCGCGCGCACGCCCAGCGCCTGCGCTTCCTGGTGCACCACCTGCGCGTACATGCGCAGCGCAGCGGTGGTAATCGAGGTCTCGCCGTAGCCCGCCCACGGCTTGGCGTTGGCCGGGCTGCCGATCATCACGTAGCGTCGTGCGTGCACGTTGTCCTGCAGCAGCGGCAGCAGGTGACGCACCGCGTGCACGTGCGGCATTAGGTCGGCCTGCATCGCGCCCAACAGTTCATCGCCGTTGCGGTCGGTCACCCGGCCGCGACGATAAGGACCACCCATTGCGGCGATCACGGCGGCCAGCGGACGCGGGCGATGCGCGATGCGTTCGGCCAGTGCGCGCGCCGAGCCGTCATCGCTGAGCGAACCCAGCAGCGTCTCCAGGCCCGGCTCGTCGGCGAACTGCTCATGCAGCGCCGCCAGCCGGCCCGGATCGCGACCGACCACCAGCACCGGGCTGCCGGCTTCCAGCAATGCGCCAACCACGCCCTGGCCGACGGCACCGGTGCCGCCGAGGACCAGGACTTCGGGCGTCAGCATCCCATTCACGGGACATTTCCTCCCAAATCCGGGATAGTCCCGATTCGACGCAGCCGGTCGCCCTTGTGCGGGACCAGACGGATGGCACCGCCACGCTGCTGACGCATGGGCGCGGTAAACTCACGAAAGTCCTTGTGTACCAAGGAACTCGGGCGGACTTCAACGGTCATTGCCAGGTCCAGGCTGCTCTGGCCGGCGTTCCGGAGACGGGCAAGAATGTTGCGCAGGCTCATGGCGGACGGGCTCCAATTAACGAATGGCGCCACGATAGACCTCAAACCTTTACTTGATTAGTCCTGATTAAGGGGAATAATCATCCCGCTCCCGGTCCAATCGTTCTGTCACGATTGTCCCATCCCCGACGTCCAGGATCCCAGACCATGTCCCACGATCTCAACGAGACGCTGATCTTCGTCAAAGTGGTCGAGCAAGGCAGCTTCATTGCCGCTGCCAAATCGCTCGGCCTGCCCAAGACCACGGTCAGCCGCAAGGTGCAGGAACTGGAGACGCGCCTGGGTGCGCGCCTGCTGCACCGGACCACGCGCCGCCTCGGCCTGACCGAAGCCGGTTCGATCTATCACGAACATTGCCAACGCATCGCACGCGAGCTTGAAGAAGCCGAGAGCGCAGTGAGCCAGTTGCAGTCCGGGCCGCGTGGCTGGCTGCGCTTCACTGTGCCTTACTCGATCGGCATCACCTGGATTGCGCCGCTGCTGGGCCAGTTCCATGCGCAGTATCCAGAGATCCGCCTGGACATGCATATGGGCAACGAGAAGCTGGACCTGATTGCCGGCGAAGCCGATCTGGCGCTGCGCGTGGGTGCCCTGCCCGATTCCAATCTGGTCGCGCGCAAGCTCGGCAGCCTGCGCACGCAGGTGTTCGCCAGCCCAGCCTACATCGAACGTTATGGCGAGCCGCTGCATCCGGAAGAATTGCAGTTCCATCGCATCCTGGCGATGCGCAAGCCGTACCACACCGGCAACTCGCCGCGCTTCACCTGGCAGCTGGGCGAGAACGGCGGCGAGCTGCGCGACTTCCCTGTTACCCCGCTGATGACCGCAAACGACATGTCTGCGCTCAATGGTGCGCTGGTGTGCGGCGAAGGCCTGCTGCTGACCGGCGACGTGATGGCCAAGCCGTTCGTTGAATCGGGCATGGTGCGCCGCGTGCTGGCCGGCTGGACCGGCCCGGAAGTGGACTTCAACGCCGTGTTCGCCGGTGGCCGCCTGGTCTCGCCGAAGGTGCGTGCGTTCGTCGACTTCCTGGTCGAGAAGCTCAACTTCGACGCCAACTACATGCTGGCGCAATGCCCGGGCGCGAAGCTGGCACAGCAGCAGAAAGAAAAGGAAGACGCTGCGCTGGAAAGCAGCGGCAAGCGGATCCTGGAGAAGGTGGCCGCTTCGGCGGCATGACCGAGGGTATCCACGCGTGGCGTGGATCTACCCGGGCGCGCGATGCCGCTTTCTGTAGCGTCGAAGGTAGCGGCAGGAGCCGCTACCAACGTCGCTTGCGACGGCCCGACGGGTGCCGGTCAGGACGACCGGCATAGCCATGCTCGACTGCCTTTCGAACGGCGCCGACCAAAGTTGGCATCTACCAGAAGAGGTAGCCGAGCGTGGCTCGGCTCTACAGGCGCTATCGGCGTGCCGAGCAATGCTCGGCACCCACAAAAATGCCGCCTGCAAGGGCGGCATTTTCGTTCCGGCCGATGGCCGGAACGGCTCAAGCAGTAACGCATAGCGTTACTGCTTGAGCGGAATCACACGGATTTCGACACGGCGGTTCTTGGCGCGGCCGGCGTCGGTGCTGTTGTCGGCAATCGGGTACGCCTTGCCGGCGCCCAGCGTTTCGATACGCACGCTCTGCACGCCCTGGCCGATCAGGTACTGCGCGACCGAGTCGGCACGTTCCTTCGACAGGCGGTTGTTGACCGCGTCGCTGCCGATGCTGTCGGTGTGGCCGACCACTTCGATCATGGTCTGGTTGTAGTCACGCAGGGTGCCTGCCACGCCGTTGAGCGAACCATAGAACTGCGGCTTCAGGGTCGACTTGCCGAAATCGAAGGTGATGCCGTCCGGCAGGTTGAGCATGATGTTGTCGCCCTGGCGCTGCACATCGATGCCGGTATTGGCGGTGCGCTCGCGCAGTGCGCGTTCCTGGCGATCCTGGTACTGGCCGACCGCGGCGCCGCTGAGCGCGCCGATACCAGCACCAATCAGGGCATGCTGGCGGCGCTCGGTGGCGCTGTCGCCGGTCAGCAGGCCGGCGGCCACGCCGATGGCGGTACCGATCAGGGCGTTGCGGCCGGTGCGGTTCTGCTGCTCGGTCGGGTTGCCGTACTGGTCACTCTGTACGTAGGAGCCGCCGGTGGCGCAGGCCGACAGGACGGCCGCACTCATCAGGGCCAATGCGACGTTGCGGGTGGTGTTGCGGATCATGAGGTTCTCCTTGGTTTCCGGTTGGCCGGCGGCCTGCGGGCGCAAAGAGAATAAACAGCCCGATGCGATGCCGGAATGATGATCGGGCACGTCGACAGGGCCGCGTTCAGCTAACTGACCGGATCACTCAACCCGCACTTTACCCCGCTCCTGACTGCCGGTAGGCAGCCAGCGCGGCATCGCGGCCAGCCGCCAGATCCACCAGCGGCGTACGCGGATAGCCCGGGGCATGCGCCGCCAGCAACTGTGGATGCTGCCACGGCGCGAAGCGCGCCTTCACCGGCAGCGCCGCCAGTTCGGGCACCCAGCGGCTGATGTAGCGGGCCTGCGGGTCGAACTTCTCGGCCTGGGTGACCGGGTTGAACACGCGGAAGTACGGTGCGGCATCGGCGCCGGTCCCGGCCACCCATTGCCAGCCCATCGTGTTGTTGGCCAGGTCGGCATCGACCAGGGTGTCCCAGAACCAGCGCGCGCCGTGAAGCCAGTGCGCACGCAGGTGCTTGCACAGGTAGCTGGCAACGATCATCCGCACCCGGTTGTGCATGTAGCCGGTGTGCCACAGCTCGCGCAGGCCTGCGTCGACGATCGGCACGCCGGTGTTGCCGCGCTGCCAGTCGTGCAGCTGCGCGTCACTGGGCGTTGCCCATGGGAAGCGATCGAAACGGGGGTTGAGATTGTCGGTGGGCGTCTTCGGGAAGTGATGCAGCAGGTGGTAGGCGAAGTCACGCCAGCCCAGCTGGCGCAGGTAGCCGTCGATGTCGGCGTCGGTGCCGGCACTACGCAGCCCTTCCAGCGCATGGGCAATCCGCCAGGGGGCGATTTCGCCGAAATGCAGGTGCGGTGACAGCCGCGAGGTACCGACACGGTCCGGCAGGTCCCGCTGCTCGCGATACCCGCGCAGGGCACCATCTTCAAAGACGGACAGTGCTTCCAGCGCACCGGCTTCACCCGGCTGCCAGTGTTCCCAGAAGCCGGTATCCCAGTCCAGCGTCGGTGCCAGCTGGAGATCATCCAGTGCGAGGCTGTCGACCGCGTGTGCCGCCAGTGCCTTCGCTGCGGCCTGCAGCGAAGGCAGGCGCCAATGACTGAGTACGTTGCGCCAGTACGGCGTAAATACCTTGTACGGCTGGCCCTGCTGGGTGGCGATGTCCCAAGGCTCGAACAACAGGCTGCCATTGCAGCTCTGCGTGTCGATGCCCTGCTCGCGCAGCATGCGCTTGATGGTGGCGTCGCGTGGCTGGGTGGCCGGTTCGTATTTGCGGTTCCAGTAGACCGCCCCGGCGCCGGTCTGCTCGATCAGCAACTGCAGGGCCGGCAGGCTGTCACCACTGCGCAGCACCAGCGAGGAACCCCGCGTGCGCAGGTCCGCATCCAGCGCGGCCAGTGAACGGTGGCGCCACGCATCGGAGGCGGCACCCGGCGCCCACCCGCCTTCTTCGTGCGGCGCATGGATGTAGACCGGCACCACGTCGTGACCGGCATCCAGCGCGGCCTGCAGGGCCGGATTGTCCTGCAGCCGCAGATCACGGCGGAACCATACCAACGCTACCGACACAGGCACTGCCTTCGTTGTGGAAGGCGCACATGATAGCCAGCGGTGGTGAAGGAGATGCGCGCGCCCGGCCATCCAGGCATGGCGTGGGTCTACTGCTTGAATCGCTCCATCGCTTCACTGATCAGCCCGCGCGCCTCGGCGGCGTTGCCCCAACCGTTGAGCTGCACCGGGTTGCGCCCGGCCGGCAGGTCCTTGTAGACCCGGAAGAAGGCCTCGATGCGCTGCCGTTCGATCTCCGGCAGATCGGCCAGATCGCGGATGTTGGCGTAGCTCGGATCAACCTTGTCGGTGGGCACCCCGATGATCTTCTCGTCGTGCTCGCCGCCGTCGATCATCTTCAGGTAGCCGATCGGCCGGAAGCGCACGATCACGCCCGGATGCAGCGGTTCGCGGGTCAGCACCAGTGCATCCAGCGGATCGTTGTCACCGGCCAGGGTGCGCGGCATCGAACCGTAGTTGGCCGGATAGGCGACCGGCATCGACTGGAAGCGGTCCACATGCACCAGGCCGTCTTCCTTGATCTCGTACTTGGTGAAGCTGCCGGCCGGAATCTCCACCGCCAGATTCACTTCCTGCGGGGCCTGCTTCGGCTGCGCCGCCAGGAACGGATGCAGCACGCTATCGGCGGCGGTCACCGCCGTCGCGAGCAGGAGCAGGGCCCCGCCGATGGCAGCCATGGGGACAAGACGGCGTACGGTTTTCATCTGGATTTCCTCATTCCCAGCAGCGATCAGCGCGGCCCTTGGCAGTCTGCGCGCGCGGGCAGTCACGCGGCGTGATGCGGCCTTCGGTCAGCTCCGTGCGCTGCTTGCCACCCTTGGCATCACGGCGCAGTTCGAAGGCATCGTAGAGACGGCCAGTCACGGTGCGTGCTTCATAGCGCAGGTGCTGCGGATCGATGTTCAACACCTGGAACAGCTGGGTGTCTTCGGCCACCGGGTCCATCGTCCTGCGCGCTTCGTCGGAAAGGCGATACTGCTTCGGCCCCGCCACGGTGACCACATACTGCGGCGTCGCGGCCTGCCCTTCACCACGGCGACCATAGGTGTGATCGTGGCCCTGCAGCACCAGGTCGACGTTATGGCGGCGTACCACCGGCAGCAGCACGTCACGCAACGCGGCGTTCTCGCGTCCTTCGCGCGGCGAGTAGAACGGCTGGTGCAGCAGCACGATGGTCCACGGCTGCGGATTTCCGCCCAGTACCTTGTCCAGCCACTGTGCCTGTGCCTTGGCGGTGCCCAGGTCGAGTGCCGAAGTGCCATCGACCACGGCCACGCGCACGCCCTGCGCATCGAACCAGTAGCTGGTCTGCTGCGCGGCGCTGGCGCCATTGCCCGGCAGCGCAAACGTCACCGGCCAATGCTTGCCCAGCACGCGGCGTTCCTGCGGGGTGTCCTCGAACTCCTCGAAATACTCGTGGTTGCCGATGGCCGGGGCCACCAGGGTTTCCTGCGCCAGCCAGCTGGTCGCAGCAAACCACTCGCCCCACTCACTGTCATCCATGTTGTCGCCGCCGCTGACCAGGTCGCCGGCAAACAGGCTCATGCGCGCCTGCGGTGCGACCTTCTGTGCGGCGCGCACTACCCGGCTGACATGGCTGACGTTCTTGTTCTGGGTATCACCGAAGTACAGCAGGGTCAGCGGCTGGTCGGCCGCGGCCAGTGTGCGCAACTGGTTCCAGGCGCTCCAGCTGCCGTTGCCCTGCACGCGGTAGACGTACTGGGTATCCGGCTGCAGGCCGCTGATGTCGGCGCGATGATGATGCGACAGACCATTCTCGGTCTGTAGCGAATGGGTCGTTGCGCGCACCTGGCGGATGCCCTCGATGGCCGGCGAATCTCCGGCGAGGGCAATCTCCAGCAGCGGTGCCTGCACGCTGCCGTCGGTACGCCAGGCGACAGCGAATCCATGGCTGGGATCGACCGCCGGCGAGGCGACGATGCGGTCAGGTACCGTCGTTGCTGCGTAGTGGCGGCTGCCCGCCGGCACCTGGGTATTCGGTTCGGCCGCTGCGAACGACAATGACGGCAACGCCAGCAGCAAGCTCAGCGCCAGCGTACGCATCACGCAGTGCCCGCTCATGCGCCACACTCCAGCGGCAGCGCCAACTGCTTGGCGATGCTCTCCCAGTCGAACGCAACCACGCCCTGGTCGTCGTGCACGGCATACAGCGCACCGTGCGGGAAGCGCGCGCTGGGTTGCTGCATCATCCAGATGCCATCGGTGTTGGCCACGGTATTGCCCTGGAACGCACCGACCGGCTTCAGCGTATGCCGGTCGAACAGGTGAAACACGCTGCGCTGCTTGCCCTGTTCGGTAGTGATCCACCAGCCGTCCTTGCCACAGGTGCGCAGGGTCACGCCTTCGGCCTGGGCCTTGAACACGTCGCGACCGAAGGTGGTACCGGTGAAGCGACCTGACAGGGTGTAGACCTTGAACTCGCTGGCGTAGCTCTCGTCCTCTTCGGCAATCAGCAGGCGGTCGTTTTCCGGGTCGCCCCAGATCGATTCGACTACGCGTAGTGCACCGGCTTCGCTGGTGTCACCGATGCTGGCGACGAGCTTCGCCTCGACCTTCGCATCGTCGCGGCTCACGTGGTATTGGCGCACGCGCTTGTCCAGTTCCGCCAGCGGCGGCAGGATGTCACGGCCCTGCGCATCCTCGCCGTTGTCCCAGGAATCGGTGACGTAGACGCTGTAGCCATCGGCAAGGCGGTCGACCCACAGCCCGTACGGCTTGCGCAGGTCCTCCGCAGCGAACGTCGCCAGCGGTGCGAAGTCCGGCAGGCTCAATACCTGCACGCGATGATTGTCGCGCTCCACGATCCACAGCAGATCGTCGATCACCGCGATGCCGTTTGGGCGGTCGAACTGCCCCGGTGCGGTGCCGCTGCTGCCCACGTCACGCAGGTGCTGGCCGGTGCTGCCGTCGTAGACCACCAGCTTGTCGGTGGCCTTTGCGGTGGCGATCAGCCACAGCCTGCCATCCGGAGCGCGCCAGGCCGCAGGCGAGTCGATGTTGTCAGCCGGGGTCATCGGCGAAAGGAAGGCCTCGGCGATGGTGGTCACCGCTCGCTCGCCGCTGGCCTTCGCTGACGTCGCGGCCATGGCGGGGTCATTGCCGGTGGCCGGCGTGCAGCCGGCAGCCAGCGCTACCGCCAGCGCGGTGGCCAAGGCAGTGATGCGACGCCCCATCACAGTGCCACCTTCAGGCCCAGCGCGTAGGTGCGGCCATACTCTTCCATCTGCAGGGTGCGCGAGCGCGTGCCCTGGTACAGCTCAAGCGGCTTGTCCAGCAGGTTCTGCGCTTCGAGGTACATGCTCACGCGCGGGGTGAACTTGTAGTCCAGCGAGAAGTCGAGCTGAGTGTTCGGCGCGACGTAGATGTCGAAGGCGCGGCCCTTGCCGATGCTGTCCAGGTACTCGCTGCGGTACACCGCCGCCAGCCGCGTACTCAGACCGTACTTCTCATAGCCGATGTGGGCACTGTAGACGTGCTTGGAGGCGCGCGGCAGGGTGAAGTCCTCGCCTGGGCGGTCCTTGATGCCGGCATCGAACTCGGTATCCAGCCACGTGCCACTGGCGCCGACCAGCAGGCCATCCAGGCCCTCCGGCAGGAAGGCCAGCTGCTGCTGCCAGTTGAACTCGGCACCGCGCACGGTGGCCTTGCGGCCGTTGATCGGCTGGGTCACGTCCAGGCCGCCGTAGGCCGGATCATTGGTGCGCACGGTCTCCACGATGTAGCCATCGATCGACTTGTGGAACAGGCCCAGCGAGACGATGCCGCTACTGCCGATGTACTTCTCTACCGACAGGTCGATGTTCTTCGACTCGTACGGGTCCAGTTCCGGATTGCCCAGGCGCACTTCCTCGTCACCGCGGCTGTAGCCCACGCGCGGTGAAATGTCACCGAACGAGGGGCGCGACACGGTCTTGTTGGCCGAGGCGCGCAGCACCCAGTCATCGGCCGCGTCATAGCGCAGGTGCAGGCCCGGCAGCACGTTGGTGTAGCTGCTGTTGGCCACGCGCGGGGTGACGGTGAAGCTGCGGCCGTTGGCGGCCACGTCCACCTGGTTGCCGACTGCCTTGAACTGGGTGTTTTCCACGCGAACACCGCCGATGATGCGCAGCGCGTCCACATCCCAGGTGCCCATCGCATAGCTGGCGAAGATGTCTTCGCTGGCCACGTAGTCCTCTTCCAGCGAGGTCATCGCGTTGCCACCGACGTCCTGCGGGCGGGCACTGTACTGGCCGCCATTGGCCGCCCAGAAGGCACGCATCGCGGCCGAATCCATGCCATCACCCAGGTTGCCGTGGCGGTGTTCGGGCGAGGAGGTGCTCCAGCTCGACAGCGCCACCTCCGGGCCGACACGCAGTTCGCGCTCATCCACATTGACGTCGCGGTCGCGCCAGCGGCCCAGCAGGCCGAATTTGATGCTGCTGCTGTCGCCGTCGAAGCGCACGTTGACCTGCGCGCTGTGCTCCTTGTCGTTCACCTGCTTGGGCGAAAGCACGAAGCGGTCGAACGCGTAGTTGCTGCTGTCCAGCCACTGCGGATTGTCGAAGCTGTAGCTGGGCAGGCGGCTGCTCTGGTCCAGGGTGCCGTTGAAGGCCTTGCCGTTGAGCTTGAAGCGCGCCTCCATCTCGTCATTCACCCGCTCTTCGGTACGGGTGTAGCCAACCCTGTAGTCGACCACGGCGTTGGTCAGCTTGTTCTCGCCCCCCAGGCTGGCCGCGAAGGTGTTTTCCTTCTTGGTTCGGTAGCGCATGCGCTTGTCGATGGAATCCTTCGGCATGCCATCCAGGCGGTACTGGTCGGTGCCGGTCTTGACCATCTTGGCGTCGTCGAAGTTGAAGATCACACGCTGGCGGGTTTCGGCATCGTCGAACTGGCTGTACAGCGTGCGCAGGTAGTACTTGCTGTCTTCGTTCGGGCGCCAGTCGAGGTTGAGGTTGGCGCCGATGCGCTTGCGCTCGATCTCGTACTTGCGGTGCTGCAGGTTGATCGCGGTGACGTCGCCAGGTGCGGCGTCATCCTCGCCGTCATACTCCACTTCGGTGTTGTCCGACTCGAACTTCCGCTTCTGGTAGTTCACGCCCAGGGCCACGCCGAAGGTGTCGTTGAACACTTCGCTGTAGTTGAAGGCGGCCTTGGGGCTGGTCTCGCCGGACAACTGCTGGTGGCTGCCTTCGATCTTGCCACGCAGGCTGCGACCGTCGCGGTCGAAGGCCGAGGCCGATTCCACCAGCACGGCGCCGCCGATGGCATCACCGGGCATGTCCGGGGTCGGCGACTTGACCACGCGCAGGCGTTCGGTGGAGTCGGACGGGATCACGTCCAGCGGCGCGGCGCGGCTGGAATCCTCCGGCGTGCCCACTGCGATACCATCCACGCTGACGCTGTTGAGATTGGCATCCAGGCCACGGATCACCACGAAGCGGCCCTCGCCCTGGTCGCGGGTGACGCTGATGCCCGGCAGCCGCTGCAGCGACTCGGCCACGTTCTTGTCCGGGTACTGGCCCAGCGCATCGGAGGACACCGCGTCTTCGATGGCGTCGCTGCTGCGCTTGAGGTCGACCGCGCGGATCTGCGATTCGAGCTGGGCGCGCACTTCGATGCGGTCCAGGTCGACCGCGTCCGACGCCACGGCGCCGGTGGCGGCTACCGCCTGCTGCCCGGCGGCATGCAGCGGTGCTGCGGCCCCCATTGCCAGGGTCAGCGTGATGGCAACGGCCAACGGAGTCTTGATATGCACTGGGAATCCCCATTCCTGTTAAGAATGGGTCTGCACGGTATGTCCGCAAGATTGCATGGCCGTGACATGCGCCTGCGCATTTCATGCTGGCCGTCTCCGGCCCCGGTTTGGGGTTGGCCGCCCAATCCGGCAAAATGGCGCCCTCTCTCCTTTTCCCCTTCCCGACCATGAAGATCGTCGAAGTGCGCCACCCGCTGGTGCAGCACAAGATCGGCCTGATGCGCAACGCTGCGCTCAGCACCAAGGATTTCCGCGAACTGGCCAACGAGCTGGGTACGCTGCTGGCCTATGAGGCCACCGCCGACCTGGAAACCGAGCCGCACACCCTGCCCGGCTGGGCCGGCCCGGTCACCGTGCAGCGCATTGCGGGCGCCAAGATCACCGTGGTGCCGATCCTGCGCGCCGGCCTGGGCATGCTCAGCGGCGTGCTGTCGCTGATCCCGGCCGCCCGCGTCAGCGTGGTGGGCCTGCAGCGCGATGAGGAAACCCTGCAGCCGGTGCCCTACTTCGAGCGCCTGACCGGCCGCCTGGAAGAGCGCGACGCGCTGATCCTGGACCCGATGCTGGCCACCGGCGGCACGCTGATCGCCACCATCGACATGCTCAAGCGTGCCGGCGCCCGCCGCATCAAGGGCATTTTCCTGGTGGCCGCGCCGGAAGGCATCGAGGCGGTCAAGGCCGTGCACCCGGACGTGGAGATCTACACCGCGGCCATCGACGCCCAGCTCAACGACAAGGGCTACATCCTGCCAGGCCTGGGCGATGCCGGTGACCGTATCTTCGGGACCCGCGTCGGCTGATCCGGCGAACCGGGGTCAGCGCCCTTTCACAGCGGAAGGGATCTGACCCCAAGCGCGGCCTACAGGCCGGCCGCGAAGGCTTCCAGCTGGCTGATGACCGTGTTCCAGCCGTCGAAGAAGCCCAGCCGCTCATGCTGGTCACGCAGGGCCTTGTCCGGGTGCATCACCCGCGCGGTATAGCGGCAGCCCTGCCCGTCATCCTCCATCGTGATGACGGCGGTGAAGCCCAGCCAGGGTGACTGCGGTCGCCAGCCTGCGCCCAGCATCGAGGTGAACACCAGGCGCTGCTGCGGCACGATCTCCAGGAAACTGCCCGGATTGTCGCTGCTGCCACCATCGGGGCCCTGCATGAAGGTGTGGAAGGCCCCGCCGGGGCGCAGGTCGAATGCGCGTACCTCGGTGGTCCACGGCTTCGGGCACCACCACTGGCGCAGCAGTTCCGGATCGGTCCAGGCCCGCCACAGGGCGGCACGCGGTGCATTCAACACACGGCTGATGACCAGGTCGGTGTCAGGGTTGTTGCCTGCGTCTACGGCCATGGGCCTGCTCCTGTCGGTGAAGGGTTTCAACGAAATCGACCATGCGGTCGGCGCGCGCTTCCCATACGGCACGTTGTTCGGCCAGCCACTGCTCGGCCTCGCCCAACCGCGCCGGCACCAGTTCGCAGGTGCGTACGCGCCCCCGCTTGTGGCTGCGCACCACGCCGCTGCGCTCCAGCACGGCCAGATGTTTCATCAGAGAAGGCAAAGCCATCTCGAAGGGCCCGGCCAGCATCGACACCGTGCGCGGCCCCTGCCCCAGCACAGCCACGATCGCGCACCGGGTCGGGTCGGCCAATGCCTGGAAGACGTCTTGAATGGCGGGATCATACTTACCCATATGGCTAAGTAATACGCCGATCTGAACGTTGCCGCAAGCAGGCGCGGCAATGGCGTGGTTCTTCACGTGGCCTTGCAGGCTGGAAGCGAATGCTCCGCGCACCCGCCCCCCTTGGAGCTCCCGATGAAAGCCTCTTTCCTGCTGGCCGCCGTCCTGCTGGTCGGCCTGCCCCTGGCTGCCAATGCCACCACGCCGCAGCAGCAGCGCATGGCCGAATGCTCAGCCAAGAACAAGGGCTTGAAGGGGGATGCCTACAAGACTGCACAGAGCTCCTGCCTCAGCGGCCATGCCGCCGAGACCAAGGCCGCGACAACGCCGCAGGAACGCATGCGCAAATGCAACGCCGATGCCGGCACGAAAAAATTGACCGGTGATGCGCGCAAGACCTTCATGAGCAGTTGCCTGAAGGCATCGTAACGGTCGCATCCGGATGAAACGCCATCCACGCATGGCGTGAACCTGCCGCCATCAGTGAAGGCCGGGCGTTGCCCGGCCTTTCCATTACCCCAGGGCGCGTGCCTTCAGCTCGCCCTGTTCGTGCAGGGTCACGAAACGCCCCTTGTCATCCCTGCCCAGCTGCGCCAACGCCACCTGCGGGTCGTGGGTGAAGAACAGCCGCACGTTGCGCGCCAGCTTGTCTTCAAGGAACTGCCGCTTTTCGTCGATCAGCAGCTCGGCATTTCGGTCGTAGCCCATGGTGATCGGCACGTGTACCCATGAGCGCCCCGGGATCAGGTCGGCACAGAACACCACGCCACCGTGCGCACTTTCGCCGGCATGCGCGTGACCGACGATCTCGGCCAGCATCAGCCCCGGCGTATGCCCGTCGCTGTAGCTGAAGCGCACGCTGCGGCCGAGCGCCTTCGAGTACTCCCCGTCCACCACTTCCAGCCGGCCACTGGCCTGCAGCAGGCCCGGCAGTTCCGGAATGAAGCTGGCGCGGTCGCGCGGGTGTGGCTGCACGGCGCGCTGCCAATGCTGCGCGCCGACCACAAAGGTTGCGTTGGGGAACAGCAGCTCGGGCTCACGCCCTTCGCTCCACGCCGCCAGCAGGCCGCCGGCATGATCGAAGTGCAGGTGGCTGAGCACCACCACGTCGATATCCTCGTGCTCGAAGCCGGCTTCGCGCAGCGAATCGATCAGCACATGCTGGCTTTCCTTCACGCCGTAGCGCTCGCGCATGCGCGGGTCGAAGAACGCGCCGATACCGGTTTCAAACAGCACGGTTTTGCCTTCCAGCGGGCTGGCAAGCAGCGCACGGCAGGCCAGCTCGATGCGATTGAGCTCGTCCGGTGCCGCCCATTTTTCCCACAACGCGCGCGGCGCGTTGCCGAACATCGCGCCGCCATCGAGGCGCTGCGAGTTTCCACGAATTGACCAGAGTTTCATGTGTCGATTATCGGCGCCGGCTCGTTAAATAATCGCTAGAAGGGAAACAGAAAACCCCGCCGGCAAAGGCGGGGTTTCGATAATCAGCCGGATTGCCGGCCAGCAGCCGGCACGACCGGATCAGCGCGCCGGGACGACCTGGGCACTGCCCACCGGATTGCGCGGGTCGCTGCCGCCGAACAGCTTGTTCGACTTGCGGTCCCATTCCACGGTCTGCAGGTTGCCCCACACATGGCTGGACCCGCGGCCGCCTGCGACCACATTGCCCGGCAGGTCGATCTTGTGCCCCATCGCCTGCAGCTGCTTCACCGTCGCCGCGTCGAACGCATCGTCCTCGGCTTCGATCAGGTCCGGCAGCCACTGGTGGTGGTAGCGCGGCAGCGCGGCAACCTGCTGTGCATCCAGGCCGTCGTCGTAGCCGAGGATGCCCAGCAGCACCATGGTGATGATGCGGCTGCCACCCGGGGTGCCCAGCACCACGACCTTGTCGGCGTTCTCCATGAAGGTCGGCGTCATCGAGCTGAGCATGCGCTTGCCCGGCTTCGGCGCATTGGCTTCATAGCCCATCACGCCAAACGCATTGGGCGTGCCCGGCTTCAGCGCGAAATCGTCCATCTCGTTGTTCAGCAGCACGCCGGTGCCCTTGGGAATCAACCCCGAGCCGTACAGCAGGTTGACGGTCTGGGTGGCGCCGACGCGGTTGCCGTCGCGGTCGATGATGGAGAAATGCGTGGTCTCGTCGTCTTCCAGCGGCGTCGGATTGCCCGACAGCAGGTCGCTGGGCGTGGCCTTCTCCGGATGGATGGTAGCGCGCAGGCCCTGTGCGTAATCCTTGCTGGTCAGCACCTTCTGCGGGATCTGCACGAAGTCCGGATCGCCGAGGAAGAAGGTGCGGTCGCGGTACGCGCGACGCATCGACTCCACCACCAGGTGGGTACGGTGCGCCGGGTCCATCTTCCTGATGTCCCAGCCTTCCAGGATCTGCAGCATGCTGGCCAGCGCGATGCCACCGGACGACGGCGGCGGCGCGGTGGTGATCTTCCAGCCGTTGTAATTGAAGACGATCGGCTCGCGCTGCTTCACGCGGTAGCCGGCCAACTCTTCGGCGCTCCATTTGCCGCCAGCCTGCTTCACGCCTGCCAGCAACAGCTTTCCGGTCTGGCCCTTGTAGAAGCCATCGAAGCCATCCGCGGCCAGGCGCTCCAGCGTCTGTGCCAGCTCCGGCTGCTTGAACAGGTCACCGGTGGCGATCGGCTTGCCGTTGCGCAGGTAGACCTCGCGCGTGCCGGGATAGCGCTCCATCACTTCTCGGCGCGACGCATAGCCCTTGGCCATGCGGTCGTACACCGGGAAGCCTTCGCGCGCGATGCGGATCGCCGGCTGCAGCGATGCAGACAGCGGCAGCTTGCCGTGCTTGGCCGACAGCTCGACGAGCGCTGCAGGCAGGCCCGGGATACCGGCCGACCAGGCGCCGTTGACCGAACGATCACGGTCCAGGTTGCCCTGCTTGTCGAGGAAGGCCTGCGGAGTTGCCGCGGCCGGTGCGGTCTCGCGTGCATCCAGCATCACATCCTTGCCGGTGGCCGCGTCGTGCAGCAGGAAGAAGCCGCCGCCGCCCAGCCCGGAACTGATCGGCTCGACCACCGCCAGCGTGGATGACACCGCGACCGCGGCATCGAAGGCGTTGCCGCCCTGCGCCAGGATATCGATACCTGCCTGGGTGGCCAGCGCGTGGCCGCTGGCAATGGCTGCGCCATCGGGGCGCTCGGCACGGGCCGGGCTGTCGGCCCAGGCCATCGGGCTCAGCAGCAGGCCGAGCAGCAACAGGGGGCGGACGATCAACGTCTTCATTCGGATGGGGGCTCCGCGTAGAGTTCGGGGTGATCGTGCTGCAGCTGGCGCAGCTTGGCCAGCAGCTGGTCTTCCGTTTCCACGATCTCCGGGTCCGGGTCGATGCACTCGACCGGGCAGACGACCACGCACTGTGGCTCGTCGAAATGACCGACGCATTCGGTACAGCGCGCAGGGTCGATCACGTAGATGGTTTCACCCATCGAAATGGCCTGGTTCGGGCAGGCCGGCTCGCAGACGTCGCAGTTGACGCAGAGCTCGTTGATTTTCAGCGACATGGCGATACTCCTCGCCCGCGCCTTGGGACAAAGGACCGGCCAGCGCGGGCGCGCGGGCCGGTCAGGTCATCAGCGGCACCCTTGCGGGGTGCCGCCCGGGCCATGCCGGAGCATGGCCGCCATGGCTCGGTATTACTTGGCTTCGACGAAAATGTACTCGGCGCCGGTCGGCTGGACCGCCGCCTGCACGCGGGCGTTGTCGGCCGACTGGCCGATGAAGACGACGCGCACGCCCTTCATCGAATCCGGCGCCACGTCCTTGAACACAGCCTGGATCATGTCAGCCATCTTGCCCGAGGCCGACGAACCGAAGGCCAGCATGTTGCCCGGCTGCACGCCACGGGCCACGGCCTGGGTCGCGCTCTCGGTCTGGCGCTCGTACTTGGCCTGGAAGTCCGGGTCCGATTCCGGCGAGAGGTAGTACAGGAACGGGCTGTTGCTGATGTTGCCCATGTTCTGGATGGCCACTTCCTGCAGGTACTTCTTCCAGCCTGCATCGTCGTCCTTGGACGGCGCGACCAGGGCCTGCTTGGCCTCGTCGACCGGAGCGGCCTCTTCCTTCTTGCAGGCGGTGAAGGCCAGGGCCAACGAAGCGATCAGCATCGCGCGCATGGTGGTGTTCATGGGTTTCCTCCCGGAATGGTGCGTGGTGTTGTACGTAATGGGGTGCGGGTACAGCGGGGCTTACGACTGTGCGGCCTTCGCTTCGCGGACCTTGCGCAGGGCTTCGAGCACCGCGGCCGGCACGAAACCGGACACGTCGCCGCCCAGGCGCGCGATCTCGCGGACCAGCGAGGACGAAATGAAGCTGTGCTGCTCGGCCGGGGTCAGGAACAAGGTCTCGACCTCCGGAATCAGGTGGCGGTTCATGCTGGCCATCTGGAACTCGTACTCGAAGTCGGACACCGCGCGCAGGCCGCGCAGCAGCACCCCGCCCTGGACCGAACGTACGAAATGGGCCAGCAGGGTATCGAAGCCGATGACCTCGACGTTGCTGTGGTGGCCGAGTGCGCCACGTGCCAGCTGCACGCGCTGCTCCAGCGGCAGCGCCGGGCCCTTGGACGGGCTCTGCGCCACGCCGACCACGACCTTTTCGAACAGCGGCGCGGCCCGGCTCACCAGGTCGATATGACCGTTGGTGATGGGGTCGAACGTGCCGGGATAAACGGCAATGCGGCGGTTGGCCACGGTCATGGGCGGTTGCAGATGTTCAGATGAGGTCAAAGTGTAGCAGTGGCGCGACGGTACAGGGCAAAGCGCACCTCGCGGGTACCGCCCTCGCGGTGCAGCAGCCAGTCCGGCGGCAGCGCCGGCGCGTGACCGGCCGGCGACTCCAGGTACAGCCAGGCGTCGGCAGCCAGGTGCCGGGGCAGCTGCGCCAGCACGTCCTGCCACAGGCCATCGGCGAACGGCGGGTCGATGAAGACCAGGTCGGCCTGCTGCGCCGGCGCGCCCTGCAGCCAGCGCAAGGCATCGGCCTGCACCACGGTGATCTGGTCGCTGGCCTGCAGCTTGGCCACGGCCGCGGTCAGATTGCGTCCCAGCTGCGCGTCGCGCTCGACCAGAGTGGCGTGGGCGGCGCCGCGCGAGACCGCCTCCAGGCCCAACGCGCCACTGCCGGCGAACAGGTCCAGCACCCGCGCGCCGCCCAGTCTGGGCATCAACCAGTTGAAAAGGGTCTCGCGCACGCGGTCGCTGCTGGGCCGAAGCCCTGGCAGGGTCGGCACCGGCAGGCGGGTATTGCGCCAGCGCCCGCCGATGATGCGGACCTGACCGTCATTGCCCCCACGGCCGCTCACCGGCGCCCCCGGCGGGAGGTATTCGAGAATTTCAGCATGAGCGGGATTGTAGTTCGGCCGGGCGGCGCCCGGCACCCGCAGAAGCCACAGCAACGGCCGAAGCAACTTCAAAAGCTGGTTCCCTGGGGGTTGGCGGGGTGGGTCAGGTTGTGGGGGACGCCGTGAACCCGTCCATGGGGGCTTGGCCGCGGCATCCATGCCGCGGACACCCCCACAACCTGACCCACCCCGCCTTCGACAGTTTCCTGCAATCTGCCGAAGGGCTCTTGGGGTCAGATCCGTTTTCCGTGGGAAAACGGATCTGACCCTGGATTGGATTTCGATATCTGAGAGATTTCATCCACGCATGGCGTGGATCTACTGGCTGCCAGCCAACTGTCGAAGGCGGGGCACTGTGGGATTGCGGGGTGTGAGCGGCATGGATGCCGCGCCCAAGCCCCCATGGATGGGTTTACGGCGTCCCCGCAAACCCACAGTGCCCCGCCATCCCACGGAATGCCCGCTCTTGCCGTTGCTGTTGCAGTTGCGGTTGCTTCGGCTTCTGCAGGTGCAGGGCTGCAAGCCCTGCCGAACAACCCCTTGATTTCGGGACAATCAGCCATACCCCTTGGCGAGGCCGCACGCGCTGGCGCGGCATTGCACATGGAGCCCTATCGATGACCGACACCATCCAGACCGAAACCCTTGGCTTCCAGACCGAAGTCAAGCAGCTGCTGCAGCTGATGATCCACTCGCTGTATTCCAACAAGGAGATCTTCCTGCGCGAACTGGTCTCCAACGCCGCCGACGCCGCCGACAAGCTGCGCTTCGAGGCCCTGACCCAGCCGGCTCTGCTGGAAGGCGACAGCGAACTGCGCGTGCGCGTCAGCTTCGACCCCGCCGCCCACACCATCACCATCGAAGACAACGGCATCGGCATGAGCCGCGCCGAAGCCATCGCCCACCTCGGCACGATCGCCAAGTCCGGCACCGGCGACTTCCTGCGCCAGTTGTCGGGCGACCAGAAGAAGGATTCGCAGCTGATCGGCCAGTTCGGCGTCGGCTTCTACAGCGCCTTCATCGTCGCCGACGAAGTGGAAGTGACCTCGCGCCGCGCCGGCCTGGCTGCAGGCGAAGGCGTGCGCTGGACCTCGCGTGGCGAAGGCGATTTCGAAGTGGCCACCGTGGACAAGGCCGAGCGCGGCACCCGCATCGTGCTGCACCTGAAGGACGGCGAGCATGACTTCGCCGATGGCTGGCGCCTGCGCAGCATCCTCAAGAAGTACTCGGACCATATCGGCCTGCCGATCCAGATGCCAAAGGAAGGCGAAGAAGGCGCCGCGCTGGAATGGGAAACCGTCAACCGCGCCAGCGCGCTGTGGACCCGCCCGCGCACCGAGATCAGCGACGCCGAGTACACCGAGTTCTACAAGCACGTGGCACATGACCACAGCGACCCGCTGGCGTGGAGCCACAACAAGGTTGAAGGCAAGCTGGAGTACACCTCGCTGCTGTACGTGCCCGGCCGCGCGCCGTTCGACCTGTACCACCGTGACGCGCCCAAGGGCCTGAAGCTGTACGTGCAGCGCGTGTTCGTGATGGACCAGGCCGAGCAGTTCCTGCCGCTGTACCTGCGCTTCATCAAGGGCGTGGTCGATTCCAACGACCTGTCGCTGAATGTCTCGCGCGAGATCCTGCAGTCCGGCCCGGTCATCGATTCGATGAAGGCGGCGCTGACCAAGCGCTCGCTGGACATGCTGGAAAAGCTGGCCACCGACAAGCCGGAGCAGTACGCCACGTTCTGGAAGGAATTCGGCCAGGTGCTGAAGGAAGGCCCGGCCGAGGACTACAACAACCGCGAGAAGGTGGCCGGCCTGCTGCGCTTCGCCTCCACCCGTGGCGAGGCCGATGCGCAGACCGTGTCGCTGGCCGACTACATCGGCCGCATGACCGAAGGCCAGGACAAGATCTATTACCTGACCGGCGAGAGCTACAGCCAGGTGCGCAACAGCCCACACCTTGAAGTGTTCCGCAAGAAGGGCGTGGAAGTACTGCTGCTGACCGACCGCATCGACGAGTGGCTGATGGGCTACCTGACCGATTTCGACGGCAAGGGCTTCGTCGACATCGCCCGTGGCGACCTCGACCTGGGCGCGCTGGAAACCGAAGCGGACAAGCAGGAGCAGGAAGCGGCAGCGAAGGACAAGCAGGGCCTGGTCGAGCGCCTGAAGACGGTGCTGGGCGATGACGTGGCCGAAGTGCGCGTGTCGCACCGCCTGACCGATTCGCCGGCGGTGCTGGCCATCGGCGAACAGGACCTGGGCCTGCAGATGCGCCAGATCCTGGAAGCCAGTGGGCAGAAGGTGCCGGACAGCAAGCCGGTACTGGAGATCAACCCGGGTCATCCGCTGATCGCCAAGCTGGATGCCGAAGCCGACGGCGCACGTTTCGACGACCTGGGCCGGGTGCTGTTCGACCAGGCCGCACTGGCCGCCGGCGACAGCCTGAAGGACCCGGGCGCCTATGTGGCGCGCCTGAACAAGCTGCTGCTGGAGCTGTCGGCCTGATCGAGGCGGTGGTCGCCGGGCATGGCCCGGCGGTGCCTTGGTAGAGGCCCACCTTGGTTGGCGCCCCAATAGCGTGCCAACCAAGGTTGGCACCTACCAGGGCGGGTCAAGCATGCCAACCAGGGGTGGCAGCCACCAGGGGCGGCGGTTCGCGCCTGCCGAGGGGGTTCAGGCTTCGCGATCCAGCAGCGAGCCCAGCATCTGGTCCTGGCGGCGGATCACCGTGGCATTGGCGGCGAAGGCCACCACCTCGGCTTTCGCTGCCAGAAGATCACCCAGCGGCGCGGCGGCATCGGTGCCGGTGGGAATCACCGAGGCCTGCACCCCACCCTGCTCGGCGGCACTGCGCTGCAACTGGAGGCGCCGGGCATCGGGGGTCGCCAGGTTGGCCACGTTGTGCGCGGCCACCTGCACGCCCTGCTGGGCCGCACGCATCCCGCCGAGGGCGATTCCCATCACGTTGTTCATGGCGGTCTCCGGGCCGCACTGCGCAGCCCTCCGGACCGGTTAACGGCCGGCAGGCCGCGACCTTGAGTCCACATCGGCCCGACAGGCCCGAGTGGTAGCATATCCCTCTGATTTCAGCGCCTTTTGCCAATGCTCAGTTTTTTCCGCCGCAAGAAGCCCCAGGATGCCCCCGCAGCGGAGGCACCCAAGACCCAGCACTACTCGGCTGAAGAGCTGGCGGCGGCGTTCCCGTCGGCCGCACCGGTCGAGGACAAAGAGCCTGCACCGGTAGCCGTACCGGCCGCGCCTGCGCCGGTCGAGCCGCCGCCGGTAGCCGTCGTTCCGGTCGCTGTCGAGCCTACCCCTGTGGTTCCGGCGCCGGTCGTTCCCGCTCCGAGCGCTCCGCAACCGGCTGCCCGGATCGACGTCGCCCCGGTGGCGGCCCCGGCCATCGAACCGGCACCCGCACCACTGCCTGAGCCCACCCCGGCACCGGTCACCGACGACCTGCCTGCCGCCGCCTCGGTTGACGCCGTTCCGGCGCCTGCCGGCAAGCCCGGCTGGCGCGAACGCCTGCGCAACAGCGTCATCGCGCGCAGCTTCGGTGGCCTGTTCTCGCGCAACCCCAAGCTCGACGACGACCTGCTGGACGAGCTGGAAACCGCACTGATCACCGCCGACGTCGGCGTGGGTGCCACCACCGACCTGGTCGAGGGCCTGCGCAAGCGCATGAAGTCGCGCGAGTTCGCCGACGCCAATGCACTGCTGGCCGCGCTGCGCGCCGAGCTGATCGCAATCCTGCAGCCGGTGGCCAAGCCGCTGGTGATCGACCGCAACGCCAAGCCCTTCGTGGTGCTAACCGTCGGCGTGAACGGCGTTGGCAAGACCACCACCATCGGCAAGCTGGCCAAGCGCTTCAAGGACGATGGCCACAGCCTGATGCTGGCCGCCGGTGACACCTTCCGTGCCGCCGCCGTGGCCCAGCTGCAGGCCTGGGGCGAGCGCAACGGCGTGGCCGTGGTCGCGCAGGGGCAGAACGCCGATGCCGCTTCGGTGGCGTTCGACGCGCTGCAGGCCGGCAAGGCCCGTGGTACCTCGGTGCTGATCGCCGACACCGCCGGCCGCCTGCACACCCAGTCCGGCCTGATGAACGAGCTGGGCAAGATCCGCCGCGTGCTGGGCAAGATTGATCCCACAGCACCACACGAAGTGCTGATGGTGATCGACGGCACCACCGGCCAGAATGCGCTGTCGCAGCTGCGCCAGTTCAATGCCGCGGTGAACGTGACCGGCCTGGTAGTGACCAAGCTGGACGGCACCGCCAAGGGCGGTGTGGTGTTCGCGCTGGCCCGCGAGTTCGGCATTCCGATCCGCTTCGCCGGCATCGGCGAGCGTCCGGAAGACCTGCGCGTGTTCGACCCGGAAGCCTTCGTCGACGCCCTGCTGCCCGAAGCGCTGGGCGCCTGATACACCCGTGCAGCCACCCATGGGGCGACTCTACTGCAGCCAGGTAGAGCCACCCCACGGGTGGTTGCCTCTCTGGAACACCGATGCCCCGCCAGCCGCACGCCAGCGCCGGAACCACGCAGACCGACGACTTCGTCGCCCGCCTGCTGCACTGGTTCGACGACCACGGCCGCCACGACCTGCCCTGGCAGCACCCGCGCAGCCCTTATCGGGTCTGGCTGTCGGAAATCATGCTGCAGCAGACCCAGGTGGCCACGGTCATCCCGTACTTCCAGCGGTTCCTGCAGCACTTCCCGACCCTGCCCGACCTCGCCGCCGCCAGCAACGACGCGGTGATGGCGCAGTGGGCCGGGCTCGGCTACTACGCCCGTGCACGCAACCTGCATGCCGCTGCAAAGCGCTGCGTGGAACTGCACGACGGCGACCTGCCGCGCGATTTCGATGCATTGCATGCCCTGCCCGGCATCGGCTGCAGCACCGCTGGTGCGATCCTCAGCCAGGCCTGGAACGACCCGTTCGCGATCCTCGACGGCAACGTCAAGCGCGTGCTCAGCCGCTACCACGGCATCGAGGGCTTCCCCGGCCTGCCGACCGTCGAGAAGCAGTTGTGGGCCATTGCCGAGGCGCACGTGGCGCAGGTGCCGGCCGGGCGCATGGCCGATTACACCCAGGCACAGATGGATCTGGGCGCGACCGTATGCAGCCGCGCCAAACCGGCCTGCGTGATCTGTCCGCTGCAGGACGCGTGCTTGGCGCGCCGCGAAGGCCGCACTGCTGAACTACCCACGCCCAAGCCCAGCAAGACCCTGCCCGAGCGCGAAGCAGTGGCCCTGCTGCTGCGCGACGCCCAGCAGCGCGTGCTGCTGCAGAAGCGGCCGGACACCGGCATCTGGGCGCAGCTGTGGACGCTGCCGCAGGCCGACGCCGGCAGTGTGCTGCAGGACTGGTTCGATGCGCATGTTGAAGGTTCGCTGGAAGACGCCGAGGAGCTGCCCGTGCTGCAGCACACCTTCAGCCACTACAGGCTGCATCTGCAGGTACTGTCGCGGCAGGTGCACGGCCTGCGCGTGGAAGAACCCACGCTGCGCTGGGTCGCGAGCGATGAACTTCCCGCGCTGGGCCTGCCTGCGCCGATCCGCAAACTGCTCGACGGCGCCACGATCAAGACGTCGAAACGAACCTCCAAGAAATCCCGCAACCACGAGTGAGTGCCATGCCCCGAACCGTCTTCTGCCAGTACGAACAACGCGATGCCGAAGGTTTGGACTTCGTGCCCTACCCCGGCGAGCTGGGCCAGCGCATCTTCAACAACATCGGCAGGCAGGCCTGGGCCGCCTGGCTGGCCCACCAGACCATGCTGATCAACGAGAACCGGCTGTCACCGCGCACGCCGGAGCATCGCGCGTTCCTTGAAGGCGAACTGGTCAAGTTCCTGTTCGAGAAGGACGCGGAGAAGCCCGCAGGCTTCGTTCCGGAAGCCTGACCTGCCGGTAGCGCCGGGCCATGCCCGGCGTCCAGGCATCCGCCGGGCATGGCCCGGCGCTACCCGTTTATTTCCCGGATTCCTCGCGCTCCTGCACCTGCGCCTGGCGCAGCTCCTGTTCGGAAGCACGCAGCGCCTTCACGTCCAGCTTGCGGATGCTGTTGATGAAGCACGGCATGCGCGGGCCGCCGGTGGGGTCGCGCACCAGCACCTTGTCAAAGCGCGCCGAGACACGGTTCATCTGGCTGGTCAGGCCGATGGCGGTGGCATACGGCAGGTCCTGGCAGGGGCCTCTCAGCTCCAGCAGGTAGGCCTCGCTGGGTCGCGTCCACACCGCCAGCGCGCTGTCACCCAGCTCGGTCCAGCCATTGAGGGTGCCGAAGAACTGCATGTCGTTCTGCGGCGCACCGGCGTGGGCACGGTAAAGGTCAAGCTTCTCGGCGCTGCTGAGCCGGCCGGTGGTGGCACAGGCGGCCAGGGCCAGGCAGAGGCCGGCCAGCAGAAGCGGGGTCTTCATGGCGATCTCCTCGGGGAACTGTCGCCATCATGCGCCTGGCCTGGCAATGCCGGCGCGACGGCCGACGGCCCCATTCAGGCGCCGGTCGGCGGTCGACCAGGGTCGACCTCTGCCAAAGCGGGTCCAGAACGTCGGATTCCGGTAGTCGCCAACCTTGGTTGGCGCTTGCCCTGCAGGATCAGCCGACCAAGGTCGGCTTCTACCAGAGTCCGTCCGACCGCTCAGACGTCGGCGTGGGCCAGTGCATGCAGGCGCCCTTCGCGCAGTTCCAGCACCCGGTCCAGGCGACGCGCCAGGCTGCGGTCATGGGTTACCAGCACCAGGCTGGTGTGACGTGCACGATTCAGCTCCAGCATCAGCTCGAACACCGTTGCAGCCGTGCGGTCATCCAGGTTGCCGGTCGGCTCGTCACCGAGCACGCAGGCCGGATGATTGACCAGTGCCCGCGCCACCGCAGCACGCTGGCGCTCACCACCGGACAGCTCGCCCGGCTTGTGGTCCAGGCGATGGCCGAGGCCGACCGCTTCCAGCAGCGTGGTGGCCCGGCTGCTCGCTTCTGCGACCGCAGTGCCAGCCAGCAGTACCGGCATCATCACGTTTTCCAGCGCGGTGAACTCCGGCAGCAGGTGATGGAACTGGTAGACGAAGCCCAGCGCCTGGTTGCGCAGCAGGCCGCGCGCGGTGTCCGACAGCGCCGACATGCGCTGGCCGGTCACATAGACCTCGCCGGCGGTGGGAATGTCCAGGCCACCCAGCAGGTGCAGCAGCGTGCTCTTGCCGGCGCCGGAGGCACCGATGATCGCCACCGTCTCGCCGGCGGTCACGGTCAGGTCCAGGCCATCGAACACCGGGGTCTGCATGCGCCCTTCGGCGTAGGTCTTGCCCAGTGCTTCGGCGCGGATCACTTCATCGCCGCGGTTGAAGACCTTATTCATAACGCAGGGCCTCCGCCGGCTGGGTGCGTGCTGCCCGCCAAGCGGGGTACAGGGTGGCCAGGAAGCTCATCAGCAGCGCGACCACGGTGATCGCCACCACGTCGCCGGTCTGCATGTCGGTCGGCAGGCCGGTGATGTAGTACACATCCTCCGGCAGCAGCTTGACGTTGAAGACGCTCTCGATGGCGCCGAGGATGCGCTCCAGGTTGAGGGTCAGGGTAATGCCGCCGATCAGGCCGGCCAGCGTGCCGAAGATACCGATCAGCGAACCCTGCACCATGAACACCTGCATCACCCCGCCAGGAGTCAGGCCAAGGGTGCGCAGGATGGCGATGTCGGCCTGCTTGTCGGTCACCAGCATGACCTGCGAGGACACCAGGTTGAAGGCACCCATGGCGATGATCAGCGACAGCAGGATGCCCATCACCACCTTCTCCATGCGCAGCGAGTGGTAGAGGTTGGCGTTCTGCTGGGTCCAGTCACTCACGCGGTAAGCACCGCCGAGGCTCTGCGCCAGGTCCACGCCCACTTCCAGCGAGCGGTCCATGTCGTGCAGTTTCAGCCGCACGCCGGTGGCACCATCGCTGCGCAGCACGCGCTCCAGGTCCTGCATGTTGGCAAAGCCGACGCCACGATCGACCTCGTTGTAGCCGGCCTCGAAGATGCCGCTGACGGTGAAGCGTTTCATCCGTGGCACCGCGCCGGCGGGCGTGCCCTGCACTTCGGCAAAGGTCACCAGTACCTGGTCGCCGACGTCCACGTCCAGCCAGATCGCCAGCTCCTTGCCCAGCAGCAGGTTGAAGCTGCCCGGCGTGAGGCTGTCATAGCTGCCCTTGGTGACCTTCTTGTCGATCACCGACACCTTCGGCTCCAGCGCCGGGTCGATGCCCTGGATGATCGCGCCCTGCACGCGCGGGCCGCTGATCATCGATTGGATCTCGATGTACGGCGCGGCACCGGCCACGCGCGGGTCCTTGCTGGCCACATCGACCACCCGCATCCAGTCCGGCATCGGCTCGCCGTCACGGCTGATGGTGGTGTGGGCGGTCATCTGCAGCAGGCGGCTGCGGATTTCCTTCTGGAAACCGCTCATCACCGCCAGGGTGGTGATCAGCACCGTGACGCCGAGCGCGATGCCCAGGATCGATGCCATCGAGATGAAGGAGATGAAGCCGTTGCGGCGCTTGGCGCGCAGGTAGCGCAGGCCAATGGCCACGGGAATGGGTTTGAACATGCAGGCACGCCGGTCAATTCAGCTTATGGTGCCATCGACCGGGGCCGACGGGAAACGCTACGTGCGGCCACGGCCAGTCGCAGTTCACGTCGCTGCCCGGAATCGAGCACATCCGGCCAGAACAGCAGGCGCCGGCGGCGCCGATCCTCACGCCAGAGCAACAGCAGCCAGGGGCCGCGCACGACCAGTTGTGGCGCATCGACGTCCTGCCCGGCCACCTGCAGCGGCTCGGACGGTACCGGCAGAAGCACCTGCACGCGTGGCCTGCGCTGGCGCCAGGCCAGTTCGGCCAACCCGATGCCCCAGGCCAGCAACACCGCGGGAATCAACAGCCGCGGCGGCAGATCCGATGCGCGCAGCAGCCAGGGTGCGGCCAGCAGCACCGCCAGCTGGGCGGCGGCCTGCAGCCGCGAGGGGCGCCACTCAAGGCTTGAGGGCGAGGATCTTCTGTATGAGGGGGATCGCGTGCGCATGTGGGCAGGCCTCATAACCCATGAACCAGCGCCACAACTTATCGTCCTCGCAGTCGAGCAGGAACAGGAAAACCTCGCGCTCTTCGGTCGGCGCAGTGCTCCATTCGTGGTCGAGGTAACGGCCGAACAGCTGGTCCAGCTCGCGCATGCCGCGGCGGCAGCGCCAGCGCAGCTTCTTCAGCAGAACGTCTTCTTCCATCGTGCTTCTCCAGACACAGCAAAGCCACGCATGGCGTGGCTCTACTGGGGTCATGCAACTACCCTGCGCCGTATCAGGCGCGGCGTTCCATCATCAGCTTCTTGATCTCGGCGATCGCCAGCGCCGGGTTCAGGCCCTTCGGGCAGGTCCGGGCGCAGTTCATGATGGTGTGGCAGCGGTACAGCTTGAACGGATCTTCCAGGTCGTCCAGGCGCGCACCGGTGTCCTCATCGCGCGAATCGATGATCCAGCGGTAGGCCTGCAGCAGGATCGCCGGGCCCAGGTAACGCTCGCCGTTCCACCAGTAGCTCGGGCAGCTGGTCGAGCAGCACGCGCACAGGATGCACTCGTACAGACCGTCCAGCTTCTTGCGGTCTTCCGGCGACTGCAGGCGCTCACGGTCCGGCGGTGCCGGGGTCTGGGTACGGATCCACGGCTTGATCGAGGCGTACTGCGCATAGAAGTGGGTCAGGTCCGGAACCAGATCCTTGACCACGTTCATGTGCGGCAGCGGGTAGATCGGCACTTCCTTCTTGCCGCAGTCCGAGATGGCTCGGGTGCAGGCCAAGGTGTTGGTGCCGTCGATGTTCATCGCGCACGAACCACAGATACCTTCGCGGCACGAGCGGCGGAAGGTCAGGGTCGGGTCGATCTCGTTCTTGATCTTGATCAGCGCGTCCAGGACCATCGGGCCGCAGGCGTCCAGATCGACATCATAGGTATCGGTGCGCGGATTGCTGTCGTCGTCCGGACTCCAGCGGTAGATCTTGAAGGTGCGCACGTTCTTGCCGCCGGTCTTGGCGGGGAAGTGCTTGCCCTTCGTGATCTTGGAATTCTTGGGGAGTGAAAACTCGGCCATGGCTGCTCTCGTTGGCTCAGGCGGCCCGCGCCCGAAGGCGCGGATTGCATGTTAGGCGGGGTCGGATCAGTACACGCGCGGCTTCGGCGGCACCACGGACACGTCATCGGTCAACGTGTACATGTGCACCGGACGGTAGTCGAAGCTGCACTTGCCCTTCTCGTCGACGCTGACCAGGGTGTGCTTCTGCCAGTTGACGTCGTCGCGGTCCGGGAAGTCCTCGTGCGCATGCGCGCCGCGGCTTTCCTTGCGCTGTTCGGCCGAGTTGATCGTCGCCACCGCGTTGAGCAGCAGGTTGTTCAGCTCGTAGGTCTCGATCAGGTCCGAGTTCCACACCAGCGAACGGTCGGAGACCTTCACGTCCTGGAACGAATCGAAGATCTTGTCCATCTTCTCGCAGCCTTCCTTCAGCGTCTGGCTGGTACGGAAGACGGCGGCGTCGGCCTGCATGGTGCGCTGCATGCGATCGCGGATGACCGAGGTCGGGGTATCGCCGTTGGCGTGGCGCAGCTTGTCCAGCAAGCCCAGCGCCTTGTCGCAGGCATCGGCCGGCAGCGGCTTGTGCGATGCGCCCGGCTTGATGGTCTCGGCGCAGCGGTTGGCCACCGCACGACCGAACACCACCAGGTCCAGCAGCGAGTTCGAGCCCAGGCGGTTGGCGCCGTGCACGGACACACAGGCCGCTTCGCCGATGGCGTACAGGCCCGGCACCACGGCATTGTCGTTGTCGCCGACCTTCTGCACCACTTCGCCGTGGTAGTTGGTCGGGATGCCGCCCATGTTGTAGTGCACGGTCGGGATGACCGGGATCGGCTGCTTGTGCACGTCGACGCCGGCGAAGATGCGGGCGCTCTCGGCGATGCCCGGCAGCTTCTCGTCGATCACGCCCGGGCCGAGGTGGGTCAGGTCGAGCAGGATGTGATCCTTGTGCTCGCCGACGCCGCGGCCTTCGCGGATCTCGATGGTCATCGAACGGCTGACCACGTCGCGCGAGGCCAGGTCCTTGTAATGCGGTGCGTAGCGCTCCATGAAGCGCTCGCCGCTGCTGTTGCGCAGGATGCCACCTTCACCGCGGACACCCTCGGTGATCAGGCAACCGGCGCCGTAGATGCCGGTCGGGTGGAACTGCACGAACTCCATGTCCTGCATGGCGATGCCGGCGCGCATGGCCAGGCCGCCACCGTCGCCGGTGCAGGTGTGCGCCGAGGTGGCGCTGAAGTAGGCACGGCCGTAGCCGCCGGTGGCCAGCACCACGCCCTGGGCGCGGAACAGGTGCAGCGTGCCGTCGGACATGTCCAGGGCCAGCACGCCGCGGCAGGCGCCTTCGGCGTCGAAGATCAGGTCGAGCGCGAAGTACTCGATCATGAAGCGCGCGTCGTGCTTCAGCGACTGCTGGTACAGGGTGTGCAGCATCGCGTGGCCGGTACGGTCGGCCGCCGCGCAGGTACGCTGCGCCGCCGGGCCTTCGCCGTACTTGGTGGTCATGCCACCGAACGGGCGCTGGTAGATCTTGCCTTCGGCGGTGCGCGAGAACGGCACGCCGTAGTGTTCGAGTTCGATGATGGCGGGGATGGCCTCACGGCACATGTACTCGATCGCGTCCTGGTCACCCAGCCAGTCCGACCCCTTGATGGTGTCGAAGAAGTGGTAGCGCCAGTCGTCCTCGCCCATGTTGCCGAGTGCGGCCGAGATACCGCCCTGGGCGGCAACGGTGTGCGAACGGGTCGGGAAGACCTTGGTCAGGCACACGGTCTGCAGGCCCTTGGCGGCCAGGCCGAACGTGGCGCGCAGGCCGGCGCCGCCGGCGCCGACCACGACCATGTCGTACTTGTGTTCGGTGATCTTGTAAGCGGACATCTAATCTGGATTCCTGTGTTGGTGCCTGGGCTCAGGCAACGCCGAGGGCGATGCGGCCCACCGCAAACACACTGACGATCATGCCGAGCACGGCGACGAACTTCACCGCGGTCTGCAGCACCAGGGCCAGCAGCGATTCGTGGATGTAGTCTTCCAGCACGACCTGCATGCCGAGCTGCGCGTGCCAGAACATGGCGATCAGCAGGCCGATCAGCGGCACTGCGTTCCACGGCTTGGCCACGGCGGCGGCGGCGGTCGCGTAGTCCGAGCCCAGCAGGCCCAGCACGAAGACCAGGAACCAGATGCCCAGCACCACCAGCGCGGCGGCGGTCAGGCGCTGGTGCACGAAGTGCTCGGTGCCGGTCTTGGCCGAGCCAAGGCCGCGCACGTTCTTCAGCGGGGTACGGAACTTGCTCACGCGGCACCTCCGAACATCACATAGGCCCACACCAGCAGGGTGATCACCAGGCTGCCGGTGACCGACAGCCAGCTGCTGCGGATGAAGGCGGGGATGCTGAAGCCGATGGCGAAGTCCTGCACCACGTGGCGGATGCCATTGCACAGGTGATAGGCGAACGACCATGTCCACGCGAACAGGAACACGCGGCCATACCAGGCCCCGGCATGGCCGGTGAAGCAGTTCCAGGACTCGGGCCCCATCATCAGGGCCAGCAGGCCGGCAGCGATGATGAGGGCACCAACAGACAGAAAGACGCCAGTGGCTCGATGCAGGATCGAGGTGGCCATCTGAATCTGCCAGCGATACACCTGAAGGTGCGGGGAAAGTGGGCGTTGTCTGGTCGCCATTCGCTGGGCTCGTTGTCTCGGCTGGGCGGCACACGGCCGCGTTGGCTCAATGCTGATCAGAAATCGATGCAGCGTCCGTTTTTCTCCCAATCGCCATACCGCACCGGATCAAGTCCGCCGCGGCCGCCGAATTCCTCTGCTTTTTCCTGTTCCACGGGCACGGGTGCCGCGGGGACCAGCGGGGCTTCAGATTCGTCGTCGGGAGTGGGGGTTGTTTGGCCTATCATGTTCGGTCTCGCAACGCACAAATTTTAGACCTCGTTCACGTGCCTGACAACCTGCCCCCTGCTTTCGTCGGATATCCGCGCCTGCCCGGCCACCAGTTGCTGAGCCTGCAGGGCACGGATGCGGCCGTTTTCGCCCACGCCCAGTTCAGCGGCGACGTCACTGCCCTGCCCCTGCTGCACTGGCAGTGGAGCGCCTGGCTGAGCGCAAAAGGCCGCACCCTGGCGGTGTTCCAGCTGCTTCGGCTGGCCGACGACCACGTGATGCTGGTGCTGGCCGACGGCGATGCCGATGCGATTGCGTCGCAACTGCAGCGCTTCGTGTTCCGTCGCAAGGTGAAGGTGCAGGTGCGCAGCGATCTGGCGGTGGCCGGCGCCTTCACCGCGCCCGAAGCCGCCAGCAACGCCGCGATTGCGCACGCCGCAGCGGACGGCTGGGAACTTGACCTGGGCAGCGATGCGCTGCCGCGCACCCTGCGCATTGGCGCAGCTGATGCATTTGCCGCCGGCAGCGAAACCGATGAGGCCGCTTTCGCCCTGGCCTGGCGCCAGGCCGACCTGCGCTACGGGTTGCCGCGACTGGAAGAAAGCCAGCGCGAAGTGTGGACCCCCCAGCAGCTGGGCCTGGACCGCCTGAACGGCTACAGCGTGAAGAAGGGCTGCTATCCCGGCCAGGAAATCGTCGCGCGCACCCACTTCCTCGGCAAGGCCAAGCGCGCGGTGCAGCTGCTGCATGCCGCAGCACCGGCGCAGGCCGGCGATGGCGTGCAACAGGACGGCGCAGCGCTGGGCACGATTGCCAGCGTGGCCGGTGAACTGGCGCTGGCGGTGCTGCCGCTGGAGGTTAGCGACGCCGAGCTGCAGGTGGGTGGTGCGGTGGCGCAGCGTGTGCCGCTACTGGATGGATTGGCGCGCTGAGATTCACGCCGGGCACGGCCCGGCGCTACCGCCGCCATGGTGGGTGCGGACCGTTGGTCCGCACCGCAACGAAGCAGCCGAGCGTGGGTTCGGCTCTACAGAGTCAGAGCCGCTCGCCGGTTTCCGGGTTGAAGAAATGCAACCCCTGCGGGTGGATCGCCACGCGGATCTGCTCGCCCACCGCCGGCAGCGCCTGCGGCGCCACGCGCATGGTCAGCGCATGCTGGCCACTGCTGAGGTTGACGAAGATCTCGTTGCCGACCGGCTCAATGCCTTCGATGCGCGCAGTGAACGCATGCGCATCATCGGCGGCCGCCGGCTGCAGGTGCTCCGGCCGCACACCCACCGCGATCGGCTTCTGCAACCACGCCGGATCGATCGTGGCCTGACCCAGCGGTACACGCCATTCGCCGTCGACCACGGTCACGCCACCGGCATCGCCCTGCAGCGTGCCACGCAGCACGTTCATCGCCGGGCTGCCGAGGAAACCAGCCACGAACAGGTTGGCCGGGCGGTCGTACAGCGCCATCGGCGTATCGATCTGCTGGATGATGCCGTCCTTCAGCACCACGATGCGCTGGCCCAGGGTCATCGCTTCAACCTGGTCGTGCGTCACGTAGATCATGGTGGTGCCCAGCTTGCGATGCAGCTGCGCGATTTCGGTGCGCACGCTGTGGCGCAGCTTGGCATCCAGATTGGACAGCGGTTCGTCGAGCAGGAACACCGCCGGCTCGCGCACCAGCGCCCGGCCCAGCGCAACACGCTGGCGCTGGCCGCCGGACATCGCCTTGGGCAGCTTGTCCATCATCTCGGTCAGGCCCAGCGTCTGCGCCGCTTCGGCGATGCGCTTGTCGATGGTCGCCTTGTCATGCCCGCGCAGCTTCAGGCCGAAGGCCAGGTTCTCGGCCACGGTCATGTGCGGATACAGCGCGTAGCTCTGGAACACCATCGCGATGTCGCGATCCTTCGGCGCCACGTCGTTGACCACGCGATCACCGATGGTCAGCGTGCCGCCGCTGATTTCTTCAAGGCCAGCCACCATCCGCAGCAGGGTCGACTTGCCACAGCCGGACGGACCGACCAGCACCATCAGCTCGCCATCGGCGACCTCGAAACTGGCGTCCTTCACCGCGACCTGGCCGTTGTCATAGACCTTGCGCACACCCTGCAACTGCACTTTTGCCATATCACCTATCCGGTCCGCCCGAAGCCGGGCTGTCTTTTGGGACTGCCTCGGCCCTCCCGATGGCAGTGATGATTGCGCGCTTGCGGCATGACGGCGAGCACTGCAATCGAATACAGTTGCCCATTCTGCCATGTAAACGTTTTCACGTGGCACTATCCGATAATCGGTGCGCACCGATCTGCGTCGGCGGTGGAACGAAGCTTCCGCCGGAGCAGTGGTTTCGAATGGAACGGTCTCCCGCTACCCCGGAGATCGCCCCTGACGAACCTCGGACAGGCAGTTGCGCGGATGTCCCCCGAACCCAGCCATGAAGCGATTGACAACGATGTCACCCGGATCTGAAACTCGAGCGATGCACGACACCCTCTTCCTGTTCGGTGCCACAGGTGATCTGGCCCAGCGCTACCTGTTCCCTTCGCTGCTTCGCCTGCTTGGCGACGGCCTGCTGCCGGAGGACTTCCGTATCCGTGCGCTGGCCCTGTCCGGGCATGACACCGAAGCCTTCCATGACATCCTGCGCCCGCGCCTGCAGCAGGCCATGCCGATGGCCACGCAGGACGACATCAGTGCCCTGCTGCGCCGCATCGACTACCGTTCGGTCGACCTGCGCGACGTCGACTCGGTTGCCGCCGCGGTCTCCGACCTGGTGCACCGCAAGTGCGTCAGCTACCTGGCCATCCCGCCGGGTCTGTACATCTCCACCTGCGAAGGCCTGGCCAAGGGCGGCGCACTTGCCGCACCGGCACGCCTGATGCTGGAGAAGCCGATCGGCAGCGACAGCGAGAGCGCCGAGGAGATCATCTCTACCATCGGCCAGTGGATCGACGAGGACCGCGTGTTCCGCCTCGACCACTACCTGGGCAAGGCGGCAGTGCAGAACCTGATCGCGCTGCGCTTCGGCAATACGCTGCTGGAGGCAGTGTGGAACCGCAACTACATCGAATCGGTGCACATCCTGGTGGCCGAGAGCGAAGGCGTGGATGGCCGCGACGCCTACTACGCCCGCTCCGGCGCGCTGCGCGACATGGTGCAGAGCCACATCCTGCAGCTGCTGTGCATGGTGGCGATGGAACCGCCGGCGTCGCTGGAAGCCGACCGCATCCGCGACGAGAAGGTCAAGGTGCTGCGCGCCCTGCGTCCGCTTGATGCCAAGCACGCCGCGCGTGACAGCATCCGCGGCCGCTACACCGCCGGCACCATCAACGGCCAGCCGGCACAGGCCTACCAGCCGCCGGAAGGCAGCGACGTGGAGACCTTCGCCGGTGTCACTGCGCACATCGACAACTGGCGCTGGAGCGGCGTGCCGTTCCACCTGGTCACCGGCAAGCGCCTGCCCGAGCGCACCACCCGCGTGGTGGTCACGCTGAAGCCGGTCACCCACTGGCTGTTCGAGCGCCCGCAGCGCGCGCAGGCCGCACCAAACCGCCTGGTGTTCCAGCTGCAGCCGCAGGAAAACATCGAACTGGGCCTGATGAGCAGCCTGGCCGGCCCGGAATGGGGCGCGCTGGAACTGCACCCGCTGGAGCTGGAGCTGTCGGTGCCGACCGGCCTGCACCGCCGCATCGCGTACGAGCGCCTGTTCCTGGATGCGTTCAACGGCAACCACACGCTGTTCGTGCGCGATGACGAAGTGCGCGCCGCCTGGGCGTGGATCGACAGCGTGGCCGATGCCTGGAAGGACGCCAAGCTGCCGCTGGAGCCCTACCCCGCCGGCCAATGGGGCCCGAGCAATGCGGGCGAGTTCCTGCCGCAGGGCGTGGACGCGCCGGACAGCGGAGCCTCGGCATGAGTGCCAGCTCGCAGCCGGTGCTGGTCGCCGACATCGGCGGCACCAACGCCCGCTTCGCCCTGGCCGACACCTCGCAGGACGCACCGCTGCAGAAGGACAGCATCCGCGAGTACGCGGTGGCGGAGTTCCCATCGCTGGGTGATGCCGCGCGCCACCATCTGGAACAGATCGGCGCCACCGCCAGCCGCGGCGTGTTCGCAGTGGCCGGTCGCGTTGATGGTGACGAAGCGCGCATCACCAACCATCCGTGGGTGATCTCGCGCAGCCGCACCGCAGCGATGCTCGGGTTCGACGAACTGCACCTGATCAACGATTTCGCCGCACAGGCGATGGCGATTTCACTGCTGCAGCCCGATGACGTGGTCCAGGTCGGTGGTGCCGCCTGGGTGCCGGGCAAGCCGGGCCAGCCGCGCAACTACGCGGTGATCGGTCCGGGCACCGGCCTGGGTGTCGGTGGCCTGATCCTGCGCCACGGACGCTGCTATCCGCTGGAAACCGAAGGCGGCCATGTCAGCTTCCCGCCGGGAACCCCGGAGGAGATCCGCATCCTGGAAATCCTGTCCGAGCAGTTCGGCCGCGTCTCCAACGAGCGACTGATCTGCGGCCCCGGCCTGGTCAACATCCATCGCGCGGTGTGCGAGATGGCCGGTATCGATCCCGGCCAGCTGCAGCCGGTGGACGTGACCGCCCGTGCCCTGCATGGCGATCCGCAGGCAATGCGCACCGTGGACGTGTTCTGCGCCGTGTTCGGCGCCATTGCCGGCGACCTGGTACTGACCCAGGGTGCCTGGGATGGCGTGTTCCTGACCGGTGGTCTGACTCCGAAGATGCTCGATTCGCTGCAGCACTCTGGTTTCCGCCAGCGCTTCGAACACAAGGGGCGGTTCTCTTCGATCATGGCGCGCGTTCCCTCGTTGGCCGTGATGCATCCCCACGCCGGATTGCTGGGCGCCGCCGCCTATGCCGCCGACGCCGAACGTGACGCACCTGGAGTTGCCGCATGAGTCCCACCTTCCACGACGACCGCATCGAGTTCATCAGCCACGGCGATGCCGATGGCTGGATCGAGGCAGTGGCCGCCGAGATGGCGCAGACCCTCAACCACGACATCAACGAAGTGGGCCGCGCCCGCATCCTGTTGTCCGGCGGCACCACGCCGGCGCCGGTCTACCAGGCGCTGGCCGAGTTGGACGTGCACTGGGACCGGGTGGAAGTGAGCCTGGCCGACGAGCGCTGGCTGTCGCCGCAGGATCGCGACAGCAACGCCTGGCTGGTGCGCGAGCACCTGCTCAAGCGCGCCGAAGGTGCGCATTTCGATCCGCTGGTACGGATCGGAAAGCCGCTGCCGGAATGCGTCTACACCGCCAACCTGCAGGCCCAGCACAGCCAGCCGCCGAGCCTGGTGGCACTGGGCATGGGCAACGACGGCCACACCGCCTCGCTGTTCCCGGGCTCGAAGGACCTGGCCCGCGCACTGGAAAGCCCCCTGCCCTACGCGGCACTGGACGCCACCGGCTGCCCGGGCGCGAACCAGTGGCCGCTGCGCATCACGCTGACCCCGCACGGGCTGGGCCAGTGCCGCCAGCGCCTGCTGCTGCTGCGCGGCAAGCAGAAGCTGCAGGTGCTGCGCCAGGCGCTGGACAGCAACGACGCCCAGCAGTACCCGATCCTCAATGCAATCAACCTGGACGGCGCGCGCCTGCGCGTGCACTGGGCTGATTGATGTCGGCGGCGGCGCCGCGCCGCCGCTTGCCTCTCGCCACCACGAACGCCGGTAGCCAATGAGCCTCCATCCGCAACTGCAAGCCATCACTGAGCGTGTCATCCGCCGCAGCGCCGCCTCGCGTGCCGCCTATCTGGCCGCGATCGATGCCTCCCTGCGTGAGGGCCCGTTCCGCAGCCGCCTGAGCTGCGGCAACCTCGCCCACGGATTCGCCGCCTGTGGCGGCACCGACAAGAGCCGCCTGCGCGGTGGCGTGACGCCGAACCTGGGCATCATCACCGCCTACAACGACATGCTGTCGGCGCACCAGCCGTTCGAGACCTATCCCGAGCAGATCCGCGAGATCGCCCGCGAGCTGGGCGCCACCGCACAGGTGGCCGGCGGCGTGCCGGCGATGTGCGACGGCGTCACCCAGGGCCGAGGCGGCATGGAACTGTCGCTGTTCTCGCGCGATGTGATCGCACAGGCGACCGCCATCGGGCTCAGCCACGACATGTTCGACACCACCGTCTACCTCGGTGTGTGCGACAAGATCGTGCCGGGCCTGCTGATCGGCGCACTGGCCTTCGGCCACCTGCCGGCGGTGTTCGTGCCGGCCGGCCCGATGACCCCGGGCATTCCGAACAAGCAGAAGGCCGAAGTGCGCGAACGCTACGCCGCCGGCGAAGCCACCCGCGAAGAGCTTCTGGAAGCCGAGTCCGCGTCGTACCACGGCGCTGGCACCTGCACCTTCTACGGCACCGCCAATTCCAACCAGGTGCTGCTGGAAGCGATGGGCGTGCAGCTGCCGGGTGCGTCGTTCGTCAACCCGGGCACGCCGCTGCGTGATGCACTGACCCGCGAAGCCACCGAACGTGCGCTGGACATCACCGCGCTGGGCGATGACTTCCGTCCACTGGGCCGGATCATCGACGAGCGCGCGATCATCAACGCGGTCATCGCGCTGATGGCAACCGGTGGGTCGACCAATCACACCATCCATTGGATCGCCGTGGCACGCGCCGCCGGCATCGTGCTGACCTGGGACGACTTCGACGAGCTGTCGCAGCTGATCCCGCTGCTGGCCCGCGTCTATCCGAACGGCGACGCCGACGTGAACCGCTTCGCTGCGGCCGGCGGCCCGGCGTTCGTGTTCGGCGAGCTGATCAAGGCGGGCCTGATGCACGGCGACCTCGTGAGCGTCGCGCGTGGCGGCATGGCCGACTATGCGCGCGAGCCGCAGCTGCGCGACGGCCAGCTGGTCTATCTGCCGGGCCTGGAACGCAGCGCCGATGACGAAGTAGTGCGCGGTGTCGACAACCCGTTCGAACACCAGGGCGGCCTGCGCCTGCTGCGCGGCAACCTGGGCAAGTCGCTGATCAAGCTGTCGGCGGTGAAGCCGCAGTACCGCACGATCGAAGCACCGGCGGTGGTGGTGGATGCACCACAGGTTTTGAACAAGCTGCACGCCGGTGGCCTGCTGCCGCAGGATTTTGTGGCGGTGGTGCGATACCAGGGCCCGCGTGCGAACGGCATGCCCGAACTGCATTCGCTGGCGCCGCTGCTGGGCCTGCTGCAGAACCAGGGCCGGCGTGTGGCACTGGTCACCGACGGCCGCCTGTCCGGCGCCTCGGGCAAGATTCCGGCGGCGATCCACGTGACGCCGGAAGCGGCGCGCGGTGGCCCGCTGGCCAAAGTGCGCGAAGGCGACATGATCCGCCTGGATGGCGAGGCCGGCACGCTGGAAGTGCTGGTGGATGCGGCGGAATGGGCAGCACGTCCGCTGGCGCCGAACACCGCGCCGGCCGCGCATGACCTGGGCCGCAATCTGTTTGCGATCAACCGTCGCATGGTGGGTCCGGCGGACCAGGGGGCGATTTCGATTTCGTGTGGGCCGGCGGCGGCCGATGGTGGGCCGTGGGATTACGACGCGGAGTACGAGCTGGGACATGATGCCGCGGCGGCGGCGGCACCGCATGAGGCGAAGGACGCCTGAAGCGAAAAGCCGCGGCAGGCTTCCCGGCCTGGGCAGTAGAGCGCCCTGGCCGGGACACGCCGTAAACCCATCCATGGGGGCTCGATCGCGGCATCCATGCCGCTCACGGTCCCCGCCAGGGCGCTCTACTGCCCTTGGACAATTCCCGGCGCGTCATCTGCGCTGCGGCCACTGAATCAAGAAGAGCAAAGGCAAGGGCAAAAGCATGGGTATCGAACAACATCAGGTGAAGGCGGCGGAGCTGTTGCATACGGCGGGCATCCTGCCGGTGGTGACGATTCATACGCTGGACCAGGCGCGGGCGGTCAGTGCGGCGCTGCTGGAAGGTGGCCTGCCGGCCATCGAGCTGACGCTGCGGACACCGGTGGCGATGGAAGCGCTGGCGATGCTCAAGCGCGAGCTGCCGGATGTGGTGGTGGGCGCGGGCACGGTGCTGACCGTGGATCAGATGCAGCAGTCGATCGATGCGGGCGCGGACTTCCTGGTGACGCCGGGTACGCCGCCGGCGCTGGCCGATGCATTGGCCGCTGCGCCGCTACCGGTGGTGCCGGGTGCGGCCACGCCGACCGAGCTTCTGTCGCTCTATGCGCGCGGCTTCCGCGTGTGCAAGCTGTTCCCGGCCACGGCCGTGGGTGGCCTGGCGATGATCAAGGGCCTGGCCGGCCCGGTCGCCGACCTGAAGCTGTGCCCGACCGGCGGCATCACCGAAAACACCGCCGCCGAGTACCTCGAGCAGAAGAACGTGGTCTGCATCGGCGGTTCGTGGATGGTGCCGGGCAACTGGATCGCCAATGGCGAATGGGACAAGGTGCGCGCCAGCGCCACCGACGCCGCCAAGATCATCAAGCGCGTGCGCGGCCACTGACAAGAGGATCGGGGTCAGAGCCCTTTCCCGTCGGGAAAGGGCTCCGACTCCAAGCTACGAGCGCGCAAAGCGCGCGACCCGCTCCCGCTCTTCCTTCTTCATTCCGCGGTGGACGCGCACGGAAACTGTCCGTGGCCGGGCGGATGGGTTGTGCAGGGGCGTGAGCCGCATGGATGCGGCGACCGAGCTTACAGGGACGTACTTGCAGCGTCCCCTGCTCAACCCATCCGCCCGGCCATCCCCCAGAATCCAACCGAACCACCACCGCGAGGGGCTCAGCCGTTGGCCGAATCCCTTACAGCGGCCGTGCCGGATCCACCAGCCCGTATTGGCTGGCCATCCGCGCCAACGCGATGTTGTCGTGGATCCCCATCTTCTCGAACAACCGCGCCTTATGCGTGTTCACCGTCTTCGCGCTCAGGCTCAGACGGCGGGCGATGTCTTCCTGGCGCAGGCCCTGGGTCAGCAGCAACGCCACTTCCAGCTCGCGCGGCGACAGGCTGTCGAACGGCGAACCGTTGCCTTCCACCGTCGATAGCGCCAGGTTCTGCGCGATGCTGGTACCCAGGTAGCGACGGCCACCGGCCACGTCGCGCACCGCGCGCAGCAGTTCCTGCGCATCGCAGCCCTTGCCGATGTAGCCGGCAGCACCAGCTTCGAGCAGCCGCTTCGGCAGCGGGCCATCTTCCAGCACCGACACGATCACCACGCGGGTATTGCGGTGGCTGCGCACGATGCGCTCAGTCACTTCCATGCCGCTCACACCCGGCAGATGCAGGTCGCACAGCACTACGTCCGGCAGCAGCTGGCGGACCTCGCGCAGCGCGTCCTCGCCGGTCTCGGCTTCGCCCACCACCTCGATGTCGGTTTCCCCCGACAGAATCATCTTCATCCCGGTGCGGACCAGCGCGTGGTCATCCACCAGGTAGACTCGAATCGTCATTCACGTACCTCTTCGAATGCGGCCATTGCAGGTCAAGCTAGGTGGGGTGCCGATACCCCTGCAAGCGCGTTCGGAATGCGACCCCGGCAATCTGCCTTGCGCATCACAGTACCGCGCGTTGTGCTTGCCCCCTGTCTTGCAGAACCTGCTGCAACGAAACAACTGATCTATCACGTAGACGTCCCTCAAGGGCCATCCACGTCAATCCCCCTGTGATGATGCTTCGCTGGCCTTCGCTGGCGGCGGGCCGTGACGTCGCCAGGGGTGCCGGCGACTGAACATGACCAGATAGCACCCTACCACCCAAACCAGCGCGGCACACCACCCGGCCAGGATATCGGAGGGGTAATGCACCCCCAGATAGACCCGGGACACGCTGACCAGCAGGCTGAATGCCGGCGCCAGCAGCAGCACCGGCCAGCGCCAGCGGGTGTTCCAGGCCAGCAGTACCAGGGTCACCGCCAGGGTCATCGAGCCCATCGCGTGGCCGCTGGGGAAGCTGAACGTCGATTCCGGCGCGATCGATTCCCAGAGGCTGGGGCGCTGGCGCTGGAAGAAGTGCTTGCTGCCCATGTTCAGTAGCGCCGAGCCGACGAAGCTGACCGCCACGAAGGTGGCCTCGCGCCAACGCCGGTAGCCCAGCAGCGCGCCGATGATCAGCACGTCGGCCGGGATCAGGAACCATTCGTAGCCCAGTTTGGAGATGAGCACGAAGAAGCGGTCCAGCAGCGGCGAATGCAGGCCATGCATCTGCCACAGCAGCGGCGCGTCGAAATGGAACGATTCAAACTCGTGCACCTCGTCAGCCAGGGCGACGAAGCCGGCCAGCGGCAGCAACACACCGCCGAACAGCAGGACCAGGCGCCAGGCGTTGCGCGCCATCCAGTGGCGGAAGCCGGAGGCGGACTCCGGTGCAGCGAGGATCGCAGGCTTATCCGGCGCTTCGGACATACGTGTGTTCGACGTAATCGTCGATCAGGGCGACGAACTCCTGGGCGATGTTGTCGCCACGCAGGGTCACCTTCTTCTCGCCATCGACGAACACCGGCGCTGCAGGCGTTTCACCCGTGCCCGGCAGCGAGATGCCGATGTTGGCATGGCGCGACTCACCCGGCCCGTTGACGATGCAGCCCATCACCGCCAGGGTCATGTTCTCTGCACCCGGGTGCTGGATCTTCCACAGCGGCATCTTCTCGCGCACGTGGTTCTGCACCACCTTGGCCAGCTCCTGGAAGAACTCGGAGGTGGTGCGGCCGCAGCCCGGGCAGGCCGTGACCAGCGGCGTGAAGGCACGCTGGCCGGTGGTCTGCAGCAGTTCCTGGGCGACGATCACTTCCTGCGTGCGCGACTGGCCCGGTTCCGGGGTCAGCGAGATGCGGATGGTGTCTCCGATGCCTTCCTGCAGCAGCACGCTCAGCGCCGCGGACGAGGCGACGATGCCCTTGCTGCCGATGCCGGCCTCGGTCAGGCCCAGGTGCAGGGCGAAGTCCGAGCGCTGGGCCAGGTCGCGATACACCGCGATCAGTTCCTGCACGCCGCTGACCTTGGCCGACAGCACGATGCGGTCGCGCGGCAGGCCGAGTTCCACTGCCTGCTCGGCCGAATCCAGCGCCGAGCGGATCAGCGCCTCGCGCAGCACGCGACCGGCGTCCCAGGGCTGTTCGCGCAGGTTGTTCTCGTCCATCAGCTTCGCCGCCAGGGCCTGGTCCAGCGAGCCCCAGTTGGCGCCGATGCGCACCGGCTTGTTGTAGCGGATCGCGAACTCGATCAGCTGGGCGAACTGCAGGTCCTTTTTCTTGCCGAAGCCGACGTTGCCCGGGTTGATGCGGTACTTGGCCAGCGCTTCGGCACACGCCGGTTCGGCGGTCAGCAACTGGTGGCCGTTGTAATGGAAGTCACCGATCAGCGGCACGTCGATGCCCATCATCGCCAGCTTGTCGACGATGCGCGGGATCGCCGCAGCGGCTTCAACGGTGTTGACGGTCAAACGCACCATTTCCGAACCGGCACGCCACAGCTCGGCCACCTGCTTCACGCTGGAGGCCACGTCGGACGTGTCGGTGTTGGTCATCGACTGCACCACCACCGGCTTGCCTCCACCTACGGTGACCCCGCCGATCTGCACGGCATGGGTCTGGCGGCGGGGCCAGGAGGTGGCATCGGAGGGGGGAGTCGGGCGGGTGACGGCGTCGTGCATGGGCGCATTCTACCGCCCGCTCCCGCATTCCGGGTGACTCGCATTCAGCCGGCGGCACGGCTGCGGCCGATTGTCGCAGGCACGGTCACGCGTGAACGCATAGGATGAGCGTGAATGACCGGTCCCGACGCCCCGTTTCTCCGAACCCTGTGCAGCCTGCGCTGGCTTGCCGTAGGTGGCCAGGCCGCCACCATCCTGGTCGCCACCTGGGTGCTGGGCCTGCCGTTGCCGCAGCTGCCGCTGTGGGCCGGCGTGGCCGTGCTGACCCTGTTCAACGTCTATACCCAACTGCGCCCGGAAGCGGCCGACACCGCGCCACTGACCGCGTTCGGCCACATCCTGGTGGACGTAATCATCCTGACCTGGATGGTGGGCTGGAGCGGTGGCATGGCCAACCCGTTCAGTTCACTGTTCCTGATCCTGATCGCACTGGCCGCCTTCGCCCTGCCCCTGCGCTGGGCGCTGGCGGTCGCGCTGGCCTGCCTGCTCGGCTACGCCGCCAGCGGCATCTTCGGCCAGTCGCTGCCGGATGGCTATTTCCGTGCGCAGGACCTCAACCGCTGGGGCGTGGTCGCCAATTTCCTGATTTCCGCCGCAGTGGTGCTGGCCTTCTCCACCCGCCTGGCACTGGCGCTGCGCCAGCGCGAACTGGAACTGTCGGCGCTGCGCGAACGCTTCGCCCGCAACGAGGGCATCGTCGCCCTGGCGACCCATGCCGCGTCGGTGGCGCACGAACTGAATACACCGCTGGCCACCATGACCCTGCTCGCCGACGACGTGGCCGAGCGCAGTGAAGAGCCGGAAGTGCGCGAGGACATGGAAACCCTGCGCGAGTTGCTGGTGCAGTGCCGCGAGCGTGTGCTGGCGCTGGCCGCACCGGCCTCGGCGGACGGCCCGGGCCGGGCGGTATCCACGGCCCAGCAGGTGCTGGAACAGTGGCGACTGGTGCGTCCGACCATCGATCTGCACCGCAACGACGATGCACCGCTGCGGCTGCCGCTGGATCCCGGCGTGGGCCATCTGCTGATGGTCCTGCTCAACAATGCCGCGGATGCCGGCGAACAGGCCGGCCGGCCGCGCGTGGACCTGGACCTGCGCATCGAAGGCAACGATCTGATCGGCGAGGTGCGCGACTACGGCCACGGCTTCAACGCGCGCGCCGCGGTGCTGCCGGGCAAGCTGTTCGGCAGCAGCAAGAGTGAAGGCATGGGGGTCGGCCTGGCCCTGTCCCATGCCACCATCGAACGCCTCGACGGCGAGATGTGGATGCGCCCGGCCCAAGGGGCCGGCAGCCGCGTCGGCTTCCGCCTGCCGCTGGCCCTACGCGAGGAAACCCCATGAGCGCCTCAACCCTCGGCCTGCTGGTCGACGACGACGAACTGTACCTGCGCACGCTGCAGCGCAGCCTGGCCCGCAAGGGGCTGGAAACGCAGACCGCGCAGGATGCCGCCAGCGCACTGGCGTTGGCCCGCCAGCATCCGCCCGCCTTCGCGTTGATCGACCTGAAGCTGGGCAGCGACTCCGGCCTGGCACTGATCCAACCACTGCGCGCGCTGCGCGCGGACATGCGCATCCTGCTGGTGACCGGCTACGCCAGCATCGCCACCGCCGTGGAGGCGATCAAGCTCGGCGCCGACGACTACCTGCCTAAGCCGGCCACGGTGCCGATGATCCTGCGCGCCCTCGGCGAGGAAGATGACGGCCCGGCCGACGATGGCGAAATGGAAGTGCCGGACGCGATGACGCCGATCAGCCGCCTGCAGTGGGAACACATCCAGCAGGCGATGCACGAGACCGGTGGCAACGTATCGGCGGCCGCACGCCTGCTCGGCATGCACCGGCGTTCGCTGCAGCGCAAGCTGGCCAAGCGACCGAGCCCGGAACGCGATCCCAGCCGTTGATCGCGGCCGGCCCCGTCCGGCTCAGACCTCGGCCAGCACCGCTCGGTCCTGCGCGGTACTGGAACGCGATGCCGGTGCATCGACCCGGGCCACTGTCGTCTCCTGCAGCAACGGCGACGGCAGCGCGCAGGCCGGATGCATGCGCAGGAAACCATAGATCGCACCTGCCAGGCCGATCATCAGGCCCGGAGTGAAGGCCGCGCGGGTCAGTCCGCCGACCATGCCCTGGTGCTCCTCGATTGAAGAAACGATCTCGATGGCCGCCTCATCCTGCGGATAGGGACATCCCTCCGGATCCAGCGCAGCCGCCAGCACCAACAGCTCCCGGGTGGACACATCGCCGTGGCACAGGGTGTGGCTGAACCCCCACTTGCCGCGCGCGTCGGCCACAGCCCGCCGCATGTCACGCAACTGCGCGGGATCGCCGGTGCGGGCATACAGATCCGCCGCCGCCAGACCGATACCAACGCTGCCATGGCACCAGGTCGGGAAGTTCTTCTGCCCATCCTGCAGGTGGATGTCACGCCAGTGCCCGGTATGCGGTTCGAACAGCGCCGCCTGGAACGCAAACGCTCCTTCAGCCAACTGCCGCCAGGCCGCTCGCTCAGGCACGCTGCCGGCATCCGAACGCGCCAGCCGTGCCAGCGCCCAGCCCATGCCCATCGCACCGTGGCCGAAGCCACCGATCGGCTCGCGGAACTGTGGCGTCGGCCAGCGTGCGCCGTCGGCATCGACGATCGCCGCTTCCTGCATGCGACGCCCCGCTGCGGCGGCCAGCTCCAGCCAGCGTGCGTTCCCGGTAGCCGCGGCCAGCGACAGCAACGGCAGGATCATGCCGGACACGCCATCAATCAGTTCGAACTTTGTCGCCTCCTGGAAGCCGCGACGCTCTGCGGCTTCCGCACAACGTTCCGCCAGCACCAGCAACGCCGGTCGCTGCAACAGGTCGTGCAATGCCAGCAATGTCCATATCTGTGAACCGGTTCCGACGAATCCACCATCGATCTCGGCGGGGTGCTGCTCACACATGGTCTGGAACACCGCAAGGGCGCCATCGATGGCCGGGCCCAGCCCCGCTACCGGGTCGGCACGCCCCTGCTCCACTTCCCGGTGATAAGCCGCCAATGCGAATGCAATACCTCCCAGCCCGAAATACAGGTCGGGCTGCACCGGCTGGACGGTCCATCCGGTACGGGTCACCTCGGGGGTGATCCAGGTCATCGAACCGTCCTCACCATGCACCGCCAGCCGCAGCAGGCTCTCCACCGCGCGCGCGGCCAGCGTACGACGGCGCGCGTCCAGGTCGTCCGCACGCGGATGCTGTGCGGCATAGCTGTAGCCGGATCGAGCCTCGGCGCGGGCCAGCGCATGCTGGTTCAGGTCGGTGGCCACCAGCGTGCTGCGGATGGTCACGTCTTCCAGGTCGATGCGCATCGCGCGCCAGTTGTCGGCGATGGCGCGGATACGGGCCGCATCCAGCTGCGAGGTGAAAATCGGAATATCGCCGTGGCGCAGGTCATCCACTTCGCCGCGGACGGTGTCCAGGTCCGATGGCGCAGCCGGCGACACCGCCGCATTGCGCACCAGCAGATCGATCGCGCGTTCAACCGCCTGGGCTTCGTTGTGCAGCGAGGCTGGATGCCAGAGCATCCGCCCGAGCTCTGCGTAGGCCATTGTCGGCCGCCGCACGTCGCGCACCTGACAGCCTTCGAAAGCCGCCAGGAGTGGCATCAGTTCGCCCTTGGCATCGAGCGCGCGCAGGCGCCCACTGGCGTCGATGAAGCCCTCGCTGATGTGGTCCCAGTACAACGACACATCGGGCTGCGCGCTGGGATGATTCTGCGCAACGGAGACCTCGGCCTCGACCATGCCCAACCGGGCCGGTTCCGTCCCGCCCTCGACAATCACCGGCACCTGCACCCGCGGCTGCTCGCCCGGCAGTGCGCCGGCTGCAGACAGATCCACGCCTTCCATGCCCAGGCCGGCAGTACGGAACGGCACGATTCCGGTACGCAGCACTGAATTGCGCATCAGCTTGACGGCGGTGTCGTACGCATCGCCAAGTCCTGATGGCTCGATTTCGATTACCCGGGAGAACACGCTTTCGGCGTCGACCACAACCGGCACCGGCCCGACCGCGATCAGGTTCTCCAGATGGATGTCGGTGCCACCCACCAGGCGCAGGATCGCCAGCCAATGGCCAAGACCGCGATAGTAGGCACGCAGTTCAACGTCATCGGCACAGTAGCGGTGCGCGGCGAAGGCGGCCCAGCCGTGGCTGCCACGATCAATCACCTTCGGCACGCATACGCGGTCAGGGCCGTCACCGAAGAGCGTGCACAACAGGCCGTCGAGCGTCGCATCGATGCGCAATGAGCGTGGCTTGTACATCACCGTGCCGCCTTCGAACTGCAGCCGTGCCACAGTCCGGCCGCCACAATGCAGGTCACCCCGTCCCAATGCAACGGCATGCAGCGTGCCCGCCGGCGCGCCCAGCAACCCCGCCAGCGCCGCACGATCACTGCCGATGCGCACAGCGAGCTCCACCACCGCCGCACATTGTCCTTCGAGCATGCGCGTCAGGCGCGGCAGCAGCACCGGATAGCGTCGCTGCAGATGCGTACGGAAGCCCTCGCTGGTGGCCAGGGCAACGAATTCGTCCAGCGCACCCGCACTGCCCAGCGGGCCGATGTCACCACTGCGTGCAGCGGCGTGCAGTTCCAGCAGCAGCACGCGGTTGAGCTTGAGCTGGGCATGCTCACGCAGCGCCGCGTCGCCCTGCGCGTGCAGCAGTTCGCGCTCACCGAGCTGCAGTGCAATGGCAGGGTCATGCAGGCCAGTCGCCAACGCGGCGCGCGCATGGGCAAGGAAATGTTCGGTGATGCGCGCAAACGCAGCCGCAGCCGGAGAAGCGGTCATTACGCCCCCTGCAAGGTATCGGGAAGTCTGTTCCAGTCGCCGGCACGCAGCTGCATGCCTCTGCGTGCCGGCTCGGGTTACATCAGCAACACAGGCAGTGGTTGATCACCGATACCGTGGTGGTGCACTCGTTGGTGCCCCCGGTGATCATGGTGTCCGAAGCTCCGGTGAGGGCCGCTTCGGTGGCTGCCGCACCGTAGATGAACAGCGAACCCGCAGGGTTGGCGCACCCATCCACATCGTCCGAGCCATTGAGCCAGCCGGACACAACATCGTCATTCAGATCCATTCGCAATCTCCTGTCATTCACAACATGAGGCGTTGAGGACATGGATCGATTCCACGTCCCTTCGGATACGGCCAGTCCCTGGCATCAACTTCATGCTGCGAGCGATACTGGATGACAGGTACAGCCGCCCGTGCACACTGCATTGGCACGCGATGCGCAGTCAAGCTGCGCTGCGGCAGGCACGCGGAAGCGCGGCATGTGCAGCACGGAAACAGGACGGAATGAGTGGCCGCGCAGCCTTCATGCGCGACCGGATCGAAGGCAACCGGAGAGGCATGGGATGGCCGGCTGGCGCCGGCCCATCCGCACCCCGTATCAGCCCTTCAGCCGCGCAAGAATCTCGCGGGTCATCGGATCGGCAACCGCCACATCCTCGCCCTGCAGCGCCGGCAGCAGGCCACTGGCCAGCTGCTTGCCCAGTTCAACGCCGAACTGGTCGAAGGCGTTGATGTTCCAGATCACCGACTGCACGTACACGGCGTGCTCGTACATGGCGATCAGCGCACCCAGCGCCTGCGGGGTCAGCGCGTCGAGCAGGATCAGCGTGCTCGGGCGGCCGCCCGGATAATCGCGGTGCGGGTCGTCGCTGCTCTGGCCGTTGGCCAGCGCCTCGGTCTGTGCCAGCAGGTTGGCCAGCAGCGCCTGATGATTGATCGTGTAGGGATCATCGTTGTGCACGCAGCCGATGAAATCGGCCGGCACGATGCTGGTGCCCTGGTGCAGCGCCTGGAAGAAACTGTGCTGCACGTCGGTGCCCGCCCCGCCCCACCACACCGGCACGGTGTCGGTGGTGACCGGCTGCCCATCACGCTGCACGCGCTTGCCCAGGCTTTCCATCACCAGCTGCTGCAGGTAGGCCGGCAGCAACGCCAGGCGCTGGTCGTAGGTCATCACCGCGTGCGTGGCATGGCCCAGCACGTTGCGGTTCCAGATGTCGGTCAGGCCGTGCAGCACCGGCAGGTTGCGCTCCAGCGGCGCATCCAGTGCATGCGCGTCCATCTGCGCGGCACCTTCCAGCAGTTGTTCGAAACGCTCGAAACCGATGGCCAGTGCAATCGGGAAACCGACGGCCGACCACAGCGAATAACGGCCACCGACCCAATCCCACATCGGCAGCACGCGATCGGCGGCGATGGCGAAGGCCTTGGCCGCACGCTCGGGGTTGGCGCTGACCGCGTACAGGCGCTCGCTGCCCCCCAGCCAGTCGTGCAGGATCTGCCCGTTGAGCAGGGTTTCCTGGGTACCGAAGGTCTTGGAAATGAGGATGCCGGCGGTCCTGGCCGGATCCAGCGTGGCCAGCGTGCGCTGCATGGCGGCGCCGTCCACGTTCGACACGAAATGCGCGCGCAGGCGCGCGCCGCTGACCGGGCGCAGCGCATCGGCGACCAGGCGCGGACCGAGATCGGAACCGCCGATGCCGACGCTGACCACGTCGGTGACGCCGCTGTCTTCCAGCGCGCGCACCAGCACGCCCATGCGCTGGCGGATCGTGCGCGCGGTGGCATAGGCCTCGGCGGCAACCGGCGCATCGACCACATCGCCACGCAGCGCGGTGTGCAGCGCGGCGCGACCTTCGGTCAGATTGACCTGCTCGCCACGGAACAGGCGGGTGATGGCACCGCCGACATCACGCTCGGCGGCCAAAGCCAGCAATGCCTGCAGCGCCGCGGCATCGTATTTCTGCCGGGCGAAGTTGACGTACAACGGACCGACCCGCAGCGCCAGATCCTGCACGCGGCCGGGTTCGGCGGCGAGCAGGCTGGGGATGCTTGCGCCCTTCAGGCGCTGGGCATGGGAATGCAGCGAGTCGAATCCGTTGTTCGTTGTCATGCGGCCTGGGTCGGGATCGTGTCGTTGGTGTGGGTGATCTGGTTCTTGCCATCAACGTACACCAGCTTCGGCTTGAAGCTGTCAGCTTCCTGCTCGGTCATGCTGGCGAACGCGGCGATGATGATGATGTCGCCGACCTGCACGTGGCGCGCGGCGCCACCGTTGAGCGAGACAACGCCGCTGCCGGCTTCGGCGCGGATGGCATAGGTCGAGAAGCGCGCACCGTTGGTCACGTCCCAGATGTGCACCTGTTCGAACTCGCGGATGCCGGTGGCAGCCAGCAGGTTGTCATCGATGGCGATCGAGCCTTCGTAGTTCAGCTCGGAATGGGTGACGGTGGCGCGGTGGATCTTGGTCTTGAGCAGGGACAGGTGCATGGGGGCGCTGCAACGGCAAAGGAAAGAGCGGATTCTAGCACCCGCTTGACCATCGTCAGGGGGCTGCAGCAGGACGCCGAAGGCTGTTCAGGTGCCCTCCCCCGGCGGCGGCGGCGCTGCGTGCCCGGAACTGCCTTCCAGAGACAGCCGGAACACCGTATGGAAGGCCAGCCCGGCGACCAGCCCGAAGCCTCCCGCGGCCAGCACCTGCAAGGCATAGCTGATCACATCGAAGGTATCGACGTAGCGCAGGCGCTGCAGCCAGGGCCCCTGGTTTTCCCCCGGCCAGGCGCAGGTGGCCATGGCCAGCGCGCCCAGCCCGAAGCCGACCAGCACGAAGCCGGCCCGGCGCAGGCGCTGCTGAGACTGCAGGATCAGCGCCATCGGCAGCAACACCGCGATGGCATTGCAGACGGCCAGTACGAACATCAGCCCACCACCGGTGAGCGCAGGCATCGGAGTACGCCTGAATTCGAGCGCGAACAACAGGCCGCCAAACAGCTGGGCCGGCAACATGCCTGCCGCCAGCACCGCCAGGATCGAGGCCTGGGCGAGGCGGCCGGTATCAGTGCTGGGGGCTTTCATTTCCGGTCTCCCGTCCGTGGGAAGTGCAGAGGCGCCCGTTGCGGGCGCCCCCAAGCCGCGTGCGGCTCAGAACTCCAGGTTGTCAATCAGGCGCGTCGTGCCCAGGCGCGCGGCGATCAGCGCCACGCGGCCACCGCCGTCGAAGGTCGGCTCGGCCAGCTCGGGCGTGCGCAGCACGGCGTAGTCGACCTGGAAACCGGCCGCCTGCAGCGCCGCCGTGGCGTCGGCCTCGATCTGCACCCGCGTGTGCCCGGCCACGTAGCCTTCGCGCATGCCCAGCAGCGTGCGGTGAATGGTCGTCGCAACCGGTCGCTGTTCGGCGTTGAGGTACTGGTTGCGCGAACTCTTGGCCAGGCCATCCTCGTCGCGCACGATCTCGGCACCGACGATCTGGACCGGGAACGACAGCTCGGCCACCATCTGCCTGATCACGGCCAGCTGCTGGTAATCCTTGCGGCCGAACACGGCCACATCCGGCTGCACCTGCAGGAACAGGCGCGCCACCACCGTGCACACGCCGTCGAAGTGGCCCGGGCGGCTGGCGCCTTCCAGCACTTCACTGACACCCGGCGCGTGCATCTGCGTGGTCTTGTCCACGCCCAGCGGATACATCGCCTCGACGCTGGGCAGCCACACCGCATCACAGCCGGCCTGCTCCAGCCCGGCCACGTCAGCCTCGGGCGTGCGCGGGTAGCGGCTGAAGTCCTCGTTCGGCCCGAACTGGGTCGGGTTGACGAAGATACTCGTCACCACCTTGTCGGCGTACTGGCGGGCCAGGGTCACCAGCGAATGGTGGCCACCATGCAGGTTGCCCATGGTCGGCACCAGCGCCACGCGCAGGCCCTCGCGCTTCCACTGGGCGATCTGCTCGCGCAGCGCGCCGAGCTCGTTGAAGGTCTGGATCATTGGGCGTAGGCGTGCTGTTCGTCGGGGAAGCTGCCGTCGCGCACGGCGTCGGCATAGGCGCGGGTGGCACCGGCCACCGAACCGCCTTCGGCAAGGAAATCCTTGACGAACTTGGGACGGCGATGGCCACTGTCCAGGCCGAGGAAATCGTGCAGCACCAGCACCTGGCCGTCGCACTGCGGGCCGGCACCGATGCCGATGGTCGGAACATCCACCGCCGCGGTCACTTCGGCGGCGACCGGGGTCGGCACGCATTCGAGCACCATGATGCTGGCGCCGGCAGCGGCCACGGCCCTGGCATCTTCCACCAGCTGGCGCGCGGCATCGCCACGGCCCTGGATCTTGAAGCCGCCCAGGCGCAGCACCGACTGCGGGGTCAGGCCCAGGTGCGAGCAGACCGGAATCTCACGCTCGACCAGGTAGCGGATGATGTCGACCTTGAAGCCGGCACCTTCGATCTTGACCATCTCGGCACCGGCCTGCAGCAGCTGCAGCGAAGCATCCAGCGCGCGCTCCGGGGTGGCATCGGCACCGAACGGCAGGTCGGCCACCAGCAGCGCACGCTGCAGCACACGGGCTACGGCGCGGGTGTGGTAGACCATGTCGGCCACGGTCACCGGCAGGGTCGAATCATGGCCCTGCACGACCATGCCCAGCGAATCGCCGATCAGGATCAGGTCGACGCCATTGGCATCGAAGGTACGGGCAAAGCCGGCGTCGTAGGCGGTCAACATGACCAGCTTCTGGCCATTGCGCTTGGCCTCGGCCAGGGCGGGAACGGTCCAGGGCTTGCTGTCTGCGTGGGTGCTCATGTGCTGATAACCGGGGGAGATAACCCGGGCATTATCACCCTATCGGCGCGATCCCGCAGGCATCCACCCGCATCACTGCATCCTGCACGCGGCCATGGCCGGGAATGGCCAGATCCGGCGCGATTTCGGCCAGCGGCACCAGCACGAAGGCACGCTCGTGCATGTAGGGATGCGGTACCTGCAGGCCGGGATGGTCGAGCACCCGCGCGCCATACAGCAGCAGGTCCAGGTCCAGTGCGCGCGGCCCCCAGTGCACCGCCGGATCGCGCACGCGGCCAAAGCCCCGCTCCAGCGCCAGCATCGCCTGCAGCAGCTCATCGGCCGGCAATGTGGTTTCGACCGAGGCCACCGCGTTGACGAACGGCGGCTGGTCTTCATTGCCCCACGCCGGCGTGGCGTACAGCCTCGAGGCCTGTCGCAGGCGCGTTCCTGGCAGGCCGTCCAGCGCGGCAATCGCCGCGCCCACGGTCGCGGCCGCGTCGCCAAGGTTGGCGCCGAGGCCGATCCAGGCCAAGGTCATCGCTTACTCGCCCGCCGCAGCAGCACCGGGACGTCGACGCCGACGGCGGCGCTTGCGCGGTGCCCCGCTCTCGTCATCGCCGTCTTCACTGTGCATCGCATCCAGCGACGACTCCAGCTCGCGACCGGACTGCGCCTGTGCTTCGCGCCAGAACTCGACATCCACTGCATGCTCGGACGAAGCAACCTGGCGCAGGCTGAGGAAATCGAACGCGGCGCGGAAGCGCGGGTGGGTCAGGGTACGGAACACGCGCTTGCGCTGGCGCGAACTGAAGCGCGACTGCAGCAGCCAGATTTCCTGCATCGGCAGCGAAAAGCGGCGCGGCAATGCGATGGTGCTCAGCTGCTGCACGGTCACACGGTCGGCAGCACGGCGCTGTGCCTCCTCCGGTGCCACGCCCTGCTTGAGCAGGGTCGCCTGCGCGCGGCAGAACGCCGGCCACAGCAGCAGCGCGAACAGGAACGCCGGCGAGACCGGCTCGTCGTTGGCCACGCGCGCATCGGTGTTGGCCAGGCCCTCGACCAGCATGCGGCGCAGCGCACCGGTGCGGTTGGACTTCAATGCTTTGGCGCTTTCCGGGAACAGCACGTCGAGCAGGCCGTAACGCTCAAGGCCTTCGAAGCTGGCCACGCCGTGCCCGGACAGGAACAGCTTGAGCACCTCCTCGAACAGGCGCGCCGGTGCGGCTTCGTTGAGCAGGCCAGCCAGGTGCGGGATCGGCGCGGCGGTGCCCTCTTCAATCTGGAAGCCGAGCTTAGCCGCCAGGCGCACCGCACGCAGCATGCGCACCGGGTCTTCGCGATAACGCTGCTCGGGGTCGCCGATCAGTTTCATCAGGCGCGCCTGGACGTCTTCGAAGCCGCCGGTGTAATCACGCACCGAGAAGTCCTCGATGGCGTAGTACAGGGCGTTGCAGGTGAAGTCGCGGCGGATGGCGTCGTCTTCGATGGTGCCGTACACGTTGTCGCGCACGAGCATGCCGTTTTCCATCTCGCGGTCGCCGCTGCCGTCATCGCTGTTGGCACGGAAGGTGGCGACTTCGATGATCTCGCGGCCGAACACGACGTGGGCGAGGCGGAACCGACGACCGATCAGGCGGCAGTTGCGGAACAGCTGCTTGACCTGTTCGGGCGTGGCATCGGTGGCCACGTCGAAATCCTTGGGTTGGCCATTGACCAGCAGGTCACGCACCGCGCCGCCGACAAGGTAGGCGCCGAAGCCGGCATCGCGCAGGCGATAAAGCACGCGCAGGGCGTTCGGGCTGATGTCCTTGCGGGAGATCGTGTGCTGGTCGCGCGGGATGACGCGCAGGCTGAACGGTGATGTAGCAGAGGAAATGATGTTGGCGCTTCCGGTTGAAGTTTCGGGATTGCCCAATGGCATCGAGGTGCATATACTAGCGCTCCTGCCTCGGCAGCGACACAGTTACGCTCCCTTCGTCTAGTGGTTAGGACGTGGCCCTCTCAAGGCTAAAACAGGGGTTCGAGTCCCCTAGGGAGCGCCAGTCGCCGCAGCAGGAACCGAAAAAGCCCGCCTTGTGTGGGCTTTTCTGTTTTCCGGGGTTTGCAATGGCATCGATCGGCTTGGTCGCTTTGGCGCCTGCCTGCAATCGGCTTGAGCCGGTGGGGTCACCCAGGGCAGGACACGCCGTGGACCCATCCATGGGGGCTCGATGGCGCCATCCTTGGCGCCAACGGTCCTGCCCTGGGTGATCCCACCGACTCTGGACGGTTTCCCGCGAGCTGCGGCAACAACCGACCAGCACTTCGCCGCATCCGCACGCACCATGAAACTGTCAGGAGGGGGCGGGCCGCCCTCTCCAGGACCGTTGGCGCCATGGATGGCGCCATCGAGCACCATGGATGGGCTTTTGCGTGTCCTGGAGAGGGCGGCCTGCCCCCTCACACTCTGGACAGGCAGGCGCCAACGGAATGCAACCGAAGCCAGTCGCCGTCAGCCTTCCATCTGCTCCAGCTCCTTGCCCTTGGTCTCGCGCACGTAGCGGACCACGAAGAAGATCGAGAGGATGGCCGCCACCGTATAGATGCCGTAGGCGCCGGCCAGGCCGATGCCGGCCAGCAGCATCGGGAAGGTCACGGTGATCGCGAAGTTCGAGGTCCATTGCGCGGCGCCGGCCACCGCCAGCGCCGGACCACGGATCTGATTGGGGAACATCTCGCCCAGCATCACCCACATCACCGGGCCCCAGGACATGTTGAAGAACACCACGTAGACGTTGGCTGCCACCAGCGCCAGTCGGCCCATGCCTTCGGACAACTGCAGGCGACCGTCGGCCAGGCTGCCACTGGCGAAGGCAACCACCATCAGCACCAGCGCCACCGACATGCCGACCGAACCGATCCACAGCAGCGGCTTGCGCCCGATGCGGTCGATCAACAGCACCGTCAGCAGACAGGCGCCGATGCTCAGCGCGCCGGACAGCACGTTGATCAGCAGCGCATCGCTTTCCGAGAAGCCCACCGCCTGCCACAGCACCGCGCCGTAGTAGAACACCACGTTGATGCCGACCAGCTGCTGGAACATGGCCAGGCCGATGCCCACCCAGAGGATCGGGCGCAGCTTGCCGCTGACCGTGTCGCGCAGGTCGGCAAAGCGCGGCTTGTGCTGGTCCTGCGCCAGGCTGGCTTCGATCTCGGCCTGCTTGGCCGCCGCAGCGGCCTCGCCGTACAGCCGCGACAGTACCGCCCTCGCCTGCTGCTGACGCCCTTTCACGACCAGAAAGCGCGGGCTTTCCGGAATCACCAGCAACAACAGCAGGAACAGCCCCGACGGCAGCGCCTGCATCCAGAACATCCAGCGCCAGGCCTCATGGCCCAGCCATAGCGGCTCGGTCGACGCCCCAGCGGCACGGGCCAGCAGGTAATTGCTGAGGAAGGCGGCGAACAGGCCGCAGATGATCGCCATCTGCTGCACCGTGGCCAAACGCCCGCGATAGCGCGCCGAGGCCACCTCGGCAATGTAGGCCGGCGACATCACACTGGCCGCGCCCACCGCGAAGCCGCCGAGCACGCGTGCGGCAATGAACAACCAGGAGGCGTGTGCGGCACCGGCACCCAGCGCCGAAACCAGGAACATCAGCGCCGAGGCGATCAGCACGCCACGACGGCCCAGGCGATCTCCAAGCCAGCCGGCCAGGAAGGCACCGATCGCGCAGCCCAGCAGCATCGAGGCGACTTCGAAACCGAGCGCCGCCTCGCTGGAGTTGAAAGCCTGGCGCAGGCCATCGACCGTGCCATTGATGACACCACTGTCGAAGCCGAACAGGAATCCACCCAGGGTGGCCACGCAGCTGATCAGGACGATGAATGCAGTGTTCTCACCGCCATGGGAGGCGATGTTGGGCTGGGCTGGGGACATGGACGATCCTGCTGGGAAGGGGGCCGGCCATCCGACGCAGCCGGCTGACCCGCAGCGTCGCACAGGCCTCGCCCTGCCGCCAATGACGCCACGGCCGCGCCTGCCAGACGCCCGATTTCCGCCCCGCGCCGACACCGGGGGCCAACCTGTTCTAGAATTGGCGGGTTCAGGAATCGATCCACCCCCAGCCCATGCCCTTTGTCGTCACCGAAAACTGCATCAAGTGCAAACACACCGATTGCGTGGAAGTGTGCCCCGTGGATTGCTTCCACGAAGGCCCCAACTTCCTGGTGATCGACCCGGATGAGTGCATCGACTGCACCCTCTGCGAACCGGAATGCCCGGTCAACGCGATCTTCCCGGAGGACGATGTTCCTGCCGGCCAGGAAAGTTTCGTGGCCCTCAACGCCGAGCTGGCGAAGGAGTGGCCGGTGCTGACCGTGCGCAAGGACCCGCCCGCCGATGCCGGCGAATGGGACGGCAAGCCGGACAAGCTGAAGCTGCTGGAGCGCTGAGAAGCGCCCACGGCGGCAACGAAAAGGGCGCCCACGGGCGCCCTTTTCTGTTTTCCGCTAAACGCCAACCGCAAGATCCGGTATGCCAACCTTGCGATCCGGTAGGTGCCAACCTTGGTTGGCACAGAAGCGCCGACCAAGGTCGGCCTCCACCAGAGCGGGTGCGGACCAAGGCCCGCCCCCACCCGACCAGCCCTTACTGCGCCAGCTTCGCCTTCAGCGCAGCGATCAGCTTCACCGGCGCTTCGGCGGTGGCCGGCAGGCCACGCGGGTCGACCGCGGAGATGTAGGCGCCAGCATCGACGGCGACCACGCGGACCAGGAAGTTGCTGCCTTCGTAGGCCACGTCATACGAGCCCAGCAGCTGCGCGCGGCTGGCAATGGTCACACCTTCCACGCCTTCCAGCGCGGTGCCGACCTTGGCGAAAGCCTCGTCCTTGCCACCGGCGATGGTGAAACCGGTGTTGCCCACGGCCGGGGCCGCAGCCGCAGGCGCGGCCGGCTTGGTCGCCGATGCCAGCGTCGGCACCTTGTTGTCACCGGTGGTGGTCGGCAGGTTCAGGTCCGGCGGCACTTCCAGCGGACGCATTTCCGGGGCCAGGGCGTAGTCGCCCTTGACGCCACGCTTGAAGCAGCCGGTGGTACCGGCGGCGACAGCCACGGCAAGCAGGGCGTAGGACAACACGCGGACGGTGGAAACGGATTGACGCATGTGAATCTCCTGGGTCAGACCAAGACGGAAGGTCAGTGGCTGGAAAGGGCTTCGAGGGCGGCGATGTCGCCGGCAAGATGGTCGGCGGCCGGATGATGCGCTGCCGACAGCGGCAGCAGCGGCAGGCGCAGGTCGTGACCGATGCCGATGCGGCGCAGCAGCGCCTTGACCGGGATCGGGTTGGGTTCGACGCCACAGAAATCATGGAACGGCTGCAGGCGCGCATCCCAGGACTCGGTAGCTTCGTGGTCGTGCGCGGCGGCCAGCTCGCACATCCGGCGATAGGCGCCCGGCAGAACGTTGGAACCGACCGAGATCAGGCCATCGATGCCGGCCCGGATCGAACGCGCGGCGGTACCGTCGTCGCCACTGAGCACCGCGAACTTCGGGCTGCGCAGGGCCAGCAGCGCCTGCACCCGGCCGGTGTCACCCACCGCTTCCTTGATGCCAACGATATTGGGATGGCTGGCCAGCTCGGCCACGGTCTCCGGCTGCATGTCGCAGCCGGTACGGCCGGGCACGTTGTACAGCACGACCGGCAGCCCGCCCTGGTCGGCCACCGCGCGGTAGTGCGCGATCAGGCCGGCCTGGGTCGGCCGCACGTAAGGCGGGGTGACCACCAGCGCATGGCTGGCGCCGAGCGCGGCGGCACGGCGGGTCTGTTCGATGGTCTTGGCGGTGCCCGAAAGGCCGGTACCGGCCATGACCGGGATGCGGCCGCCGATGCGCTCGACCGCGCTGGCCAGCAGCAGGTCGTACTCGGCATCGGTGAGGGTTGCCGCTTCACCGGTCGAGCCGGCTACGACAACGCCATGGACGCCACCTTCCAGTTGCAGGTGCAGCAGGCGCTGCCAACCGTCGGGATCGAGGGCGCCGTCGGCCCGGAACGGGGTCGCCAGCGCGGTGATGAGGCCGGAAAGGGACAAGGACGTGCTGCTCTTGGCTGGGAAGGGAAAACGCCCGCCATGAAAGGCCGGGGGCGACTTGAATGTTACTTGCGGCGCGAAAGCACGGGCAAGTATGCTGGACACCGGTGGATCCCCGCCTCTGGCGGGCATTCAGACTAACGCATGCATTACCCGGAATCGCCTTGACCGACACCACCCCGCGCCCCGCGCCGAGCGAAAACCACCTCCTGATCAACGCCTATACGACGCATCCGGAGTCCCCCCTGCTGTCCGTCACCCGCCGCATCGCCGACAGCGGCTGCAATCTGGTGGACGCACGCCTGGCCACGGTCGGCCGCGATGTCTCGGTCACCGCCCTGGCCACCGGCTCGTGGGACTCGGTGGCCAAGCTGGAAGCGATGCTGACCCGGCTCGAGCGCGAGGAAGGCCTGAAGCTGGTCTGGTACCGCACCGCCGCCAAGCAGGCGCAGTCCAACCTGCTGCCGTACATCGTCGAGGTGATCGCCGCCGACAAGCCGGGCATCCTGTTCCAGCTGGCCGATTTCTTCGACCGCCAGGGCATCACCATCGAGAACCTGCAGAGCACGCGCTACCGCGCCATGCAGACCGGTGCGGAAATGTTCAGCGCGCAGGTCACCATCGGCGTGCCGGCCAACATGCACATCGCCGCGCTGCGCGACGATTTCCTCGAGTTCTGCGACCACCTGAACCTGGACGCGATCATGGACCCGATGAAATTCTGATCGGAAGTGCGGATTTTTCGCGCGCCTCTCACGGGCGCGTGGCGTTTCATGCAATTGTCGTAGAAAGAACCCAGGCTCGACAGAAGGACCTCATGAACAACGGCGATACCCTGGACAGCACCACCCTCTCCCTGCCGCTGGCGCTGTCCGGTGGCGAACAGGCCACTCTCGGCGACTACGCCGGCCACTGGCTGGTGCTGTACTTCTATCCCAAGGACAGCACCCCCGGCTGCACCACCGAAGGCATCGACTTCAACGCGCTGCTGCCGAAGTTCAGGAAGGCAGGCGCGGTGGTACTCGGTGTCTCGCGCGACTCGGTGAAGTCGCACGACAACTTCTGTGCCAAGCAGGGCTTCAACTTTCCGCTGGTCAGCGATGGCGACGAAGCGCTGTGCAGCGCCTTCGACGTGATCAAGATGAAGAACATGTACGGCAAGCAGGTACGTGGCATCGAACGCAGCACCTTCCTGATTTCCCCCGACAGCCGCATCGTGCAGTCCTGGCGCAAGGTCAAGGTTGCCGGCCATGCCGATGCCGTTCTCGCCGAACTGAAGGCCTCCCAGTCCAAGTGAGTCCCACTGCCTACTGTGTCTGCCATCACCCTGCCCCGCAGCAGGCCGTGGTGGTTTTTCCCTGTCCGTAACCAGGAATCGACGATGACCCGAGGCAAGCGCATCTACGTGCTGGATACCAACGTGCTGATGCACGATCCCACCGCGCTGTTCAAATTCGAGGAGCACGACGTCTACCTGCCCATGCAGGTGATCGAAGAGCTGGACAACGGCAAGAAGGGCACCTCCGAGGCAAGCCGCAATGCCCGCCAGGTGAGCCGCTTCCTCAACGAGCTGGTGCAGGAATCCGGCCTGGACAACCTGGCCGACGGCATTCCGCTGCAGCGCCCCAACGGCCTGCAGCTGCGCGGCAAGCAGAGCGCCGGCAAGCTGCGCTTCCAGACCAGTCATTTCGACGCGGGCAAGAGCTTTGGCAAGGTCATTCCCGACAATGCCATCCTCGGCGCGATCCTGGCCCTGAAGGAAGAGACGCCGGATCTGCCGGTGGTGTTCGTTTCCAAGGACATCAACCTGCGGATCAAGGCCGCCATCGCCGGCATCGTGTCCGAGGACTACGAGAACGACCGCGCGCTGGACGATTTCAGCCTGCTTTACACCGGCGCCACCGAGCTGCCGGAAGACTTCTGGAAGCGCCACGGCGACGACCTGCGCAGCTGGAGCGACAAGGGCCGCACGCATTACGAAATCCTCGCGCAGGATGGCGAGGAGTGGTACCCGAACCAGTACGTCTATCTGCCCGGCGAAGACGAGGTCGAACTGCGTGTCAGCCGCGTGGTCGGCGACGGCAAGGTGGTGCTGTCGCTGGTGGATGATTTCCGCCACGGCAGTCACGCCGTATGGGGCATCAGCGCACGCAACCGTGAGCAGAACTTCGCGCTCAATGCACTGATGGACCCGGAGATCGACTTCGTCACGCTGCTGGGCACCGCCGGCACCGGCAAGACCCTGCTGGCGCTGGCTGCCGGCCTGGCGCAGACGATGGACCAGCAGCGCTACCGCGAGATCATCATGACCCGCGCCACGGTCAGCGTCGGCGAGGACATCGGCTTCCTGCCCGGCACCGAAGAAGAAAAGATGACGCCGTGGATGGGCGCGCTGACCGACAACCTGGAAGTGCTCACGCACAACCAGGAAGGCGGCACCTGGGGCCGCCAGGCCACCAACGACCTGCTGGCCAGCCGCATCAAGATCCGCTCGATGAACTTCATGCGCGGCCGCACCTTCCTGTCGCGCTACCTGATCCTGGACGAGGCGCAGAACCTCACCCCGAAGCAGATGAAGACGCTGATCACCCGTGCCGGCCCCGGCACCAAGATCGTCTGCCTGGGCAACGTCGAGCAGATCGACACCCCGTACCTGACCGAAACCACTTCGGGCCTGACCTACGCGGTGGATCGCTTCAAGAACTGGCCGCATAGTGCACACATCACCTTGCGCCGTGGCGAGCGTTCGCGCCTGGCCGATTACGCTTCGGAGGTGTTGTGAACCGCGGCACCCGCCTGCTGCTGCCCGCGGCTGCGATCACGCTCGCAGCCGTGCTCGGCGCCTGCACCACCACGCGCGGCCCGGCCAGCGTGCCGACCGCCGAACGTACTGGCCAGTCCTGGGTGGTCACCCGCCCGATCATCGCCGCGCAGGTGCTCGACACCTGCTCGCGACCCAGCCCCGGCCGCGAGGCCGGGCGGGTCAGCGGCTACTGGGCGCCCAGCCGGCAGCAGGTCGACCAGCTGGAAGCGCGGCTGTCATCGCTGGAGGCACAGGTACCGAAGGTACTGGACTTCGACCGCCAGTACGTCGGCATCGAAAGCGCCGGCAAGCGGCTGATCTACATCAACGCCTTCCACCTGCCCGACGACAGCGGCATCAATCCGGCACGGGAAGCGATCCGCGTCTGTGACGGCGGCACGCAGTTCTGGGGCGCGGTGTTCGACCCGGCCAGCAACACCTTCAGCGAGCTGCAGTTCAACGGCGGCTTCGGCGGGCCCTGAGGGGCCCCGCCGATGGGAATTCGCCTGCCCACCTGGGTCTGGATCGGCGCGGTCGCGCTGTCGTGCGTGGCCGGCATGGTGAATGTCGTCGGCTTCCTCGGTTTCGAACACCAGGCCGTCAGCCACATGACCGGCAGCACCAGCCAGTTGGGCATGGCGCTGGCCCAGGGTGACTGGCGCGCGGTCGGCCACCTGTGGGGACTGCTGATCGCGTTCTCGCTGGGCGCGATGCTCAGCGGCCTGTTGATCCAGGACAGCACCCTGCAGCTGGGCCGTCGCTACGGCGTGGCCCTGGCACTGGAATCGGCGCTGCTGCTGGTGGCCATTCCGCTGTTCGAACAGCACCAGATCTGGGGCGCACTGGCCGCCGCCATGGCCTGCGGCCTGCAGAACGCGATGGCCACCACCTTCAGTGGCGCGGTGGTACGCACCACCCACCTCAGCGGCATGTTCACCGACCTCGGCATCGGCCTGGGCCACCTGCTGCGTGGGCTGCCGCTGCAGGTACGACGCCTGACCCTCAGCGGCCTGATCATCAGCGGCTTCCTCGCCGGCGGCATCATCGGCGCCTGGCTGTTCATGCGCTGGCAGTACGACGCCCTGCTCGCCCCCGCCCTGCTGACCGGCCTGACCGGGCTGGGCTATGTGCTGTACCAGCAGTGGGCGCGCTGGCGGCATTGAGGTGAAGCGCATCCACGCATGGCGTGGGTCTACCTTCCCCTGCGGGACCACGGCACAATCGCTGGATGAGCCCGACCACCCCCGTTTCCGCCCTCACCATCGCCGGCTCCGACTCCGGTGGCGGCGCTGGCATCCCCGCCGATCTCAAGGCCTTCGCCGCGCACCGCGTGCATGGTCTGGCCGTGTTCGCCGCACTGACCGCACAGAACACCCGTGGCGTCACCGCCGTGCATGTGCCACCGATCGCATTCCTGCAGGCGCAGATCGAAGCCTGCTTCGATGACTTCGATATCCATGCGGTGAAACTCGGCATGCTGGCCAACGCCGAGGTGATCCATGCCGTTGCCGACGCACTGGAAAAGCACCGCCCGCCACACGTGGTTCTGGACCCGGTGATGGTCGCCACCAGCGGCGCGCGCCTGCTGGAGGAAAGTGCGCTCAAGGCCATGCGTGAGCGCCTGCTGCCGCTGGCGACGCTGGTTACGCCGAATACGCCGGAAGCGGAACTCCTGATCGGCCGGAAGATCGGTAACGGCGATGACGCCGAACAGGCTGCCTCCACCCTGCTCGACCTCGGTGCCGGCGCCGTGCTGCTGAAGGGCGGCCACCTGCATGAGGGCAATCGCGTGATCGATCGTTACTTCGACGGCGTCAGCAGCGAAGAATTCATCCACGCCCGCCTGCCGCTGGACGCACACGGCACCGGCTGCACGCTGGCCTCGGCCATCGCCGCGCAGCTGTGCAACGGCCTGAGCCTGGCCAATGCCTGCGAAGCCGGCATCGACTACGTTGCGCGCGGCCTGCAGCAGGGCTATGCCCCCGGCCGCAGCGAGGTGCTGGTGCTCGATCACTTCGGCGCGGCGCCACACGCATGAGCCTCACACCGGACGTCCTTGCCGTGCAGTGCGCTGATGGCCATCGCTACGAAGTGATCGCCTGCGTGCCTGCACATCCCGTCACGCGCCTGCTGTGGCTGCCGGCACTGGGCGTGGCCGCGCGCCACTACCTGCCACTGGCATTGGCGCTGGCGGCGAAGGGCGTGGCGGTCTACCTGCACGAGTGGCGCGGCAACGGCAGCAGTTCACTGCGCCCGTCGCGCACGCAGGACTGGGGCTATCGCGAGGTACTCGAACAGGATCTGCCAACCAGCCAGGCGGTCCTGGCCACAGCGGATGACGACGCCGGCGCCCTGCCCTGGATCATCGGTGGACACAGTCTCGGTGGGCAGCTGGCTTGCGTGCATGCCGGCCGCAATCCGCACTACTTCAACCGGCTATGGCTGGTCGCCAGTGGCTCACCGTTCTGGCGCGGGTTCCCGCCACCGCGTGGCTGGCTGCTGCCACTGGTCTACCGCTTCCTGCCGTGGATCGCGCGGCGCCAGGGCGTCCTGCATGGCCGTCGCCTCGGCTTTGGTGGCACCGAAGCGCGCGGGCTGATTGCCGACTGGGCGCGCGTGGGCCTGAACAACCACTACGCCGCGTCCGGCATGGACGAAGACCTCGATGCGCAGATGGCGCGCGTGCATGGCAGCGCACAGGCGGTGCTGATGGAGCACGACTGGTTGGCCCCCACCGGATCGATGCAGACGCTGCTGGCGAAGCTGCCGAATGTGGACGCGCAGCTGCGCGTGCTGTCCGCGCAGGAACTGGGCACACGCGCCGATCATTTCGCGTGGCTGAAGGCGCCGGACGCCGTGGCTGACAGCTTTTTCATTCAGTTGGATGAAAATTTTCACAAAACTGTTGACGGTTCGCGCCGACATCCGCATAATTCCGCTCCTGTCGCAGGGCGCCCGTAGCTCAGTTGGATAGAGTACCTGGCTACGAACCAGGCGGTCGGGAGTTCGAATCTCTCCGGGCGCACCACTCGACAGGTTTTCAGCATCCGCCGCTGGAAATGTTTTAAAATTTGATTGTGTACCGCGCGCCCGTAGCTCAGTTGGATAGAGTACCTGGCTACGAACCAGGCGGTCGGGAGTTCGAATCTCTCCGGGCGCACCATACACAGTCAACACAACAAGTTTATGTAATTGGCGCCCGTAGCTCAGTTGGATAGAGTACCTGGCTACGAACCAGGCGGTCGGGAGTTCGAATCTCTCCGGGCGCACCATTACACCGAAACAGCAGGCCTCGGCCTGCTGTTTTTTTATGTGTGTTTTCCGGCAGGGTTGGACCCTGCACCTGCAGAGGCTTCAAGCCAAGGCAACAGCAAAAGCTGGCATTCCGTGGTTTGGCGGGGCGACATGGACAGGCAGGACACGCCGTAAACCCATCCATGGGGGCTCGATGGCGGCATCCATGCCGCCAACGGTCCTGCCTGCCCATGCCGCCCCACCTCTGACAGATTTCCGCGATCTGATGGATCCACGCCATGCGTGGATGAATCTCTATCGAGTTCGAATGTTTCGATATCCGTCAGATCGGCTCTACAGAAGTGCGGACAGTTCACGGAAAACTATCGAAGGCGGGGTGGGTCCGGTTGCGGGGGCGTGAGCCGCATGGATGCGGCGACCGAGCTTACATGGACGTACTTGCAGCGGCCCCCGCAACCGGACCCACCTCGCCATCCCTCAGGAAACCAGCTTTTGCTTCGGCTTTGGCTGTTGCTTCGGCGGGTGCAGGGCGCAGCCCTGCCGTACCCCTAACCCCGTGCCATTGACTGCCACCACTGCGACAGCAGCTCCGGCCTGCGCAGGCGCTCGCGCCACCAGCGCAGTGCCGCGCCATCTTCACCGGTGCGCCAGGCCAGCCAGAAGGTCTCTTCCGGCTTGTGCTCCTCTACTTCACGGATCACCAGCTGGCCGCGCGCCACCGCAGCGCGCGCGCACGGCTCGGGCAGGAAACCGAAGCCCACGCCTTCGCACTGCAGTTTCAGCTTGCTGGCCATGTCAGGCACCGTCAGCATCTCCTGCCCCATCAACAGGCCGACCGTGCGTGGCAACAGCCGGCGCGCCGAATCGGAGACGGCGATCGCGCAGTGCTCGACCAGCTGCTCGCGCCCGAGCACGCCCGGTACTGCAGCCAATGGATGTTCGGGTGCGACCGCGAACACAAACTCCACCGTGCCCAGCGGCTCGACCACGTAACCACCGCCACTGGGGCCCTCGCCCGGTGCACCGACCAGCAGGTCGGCACGGCGGTCCAGCAGGGCCTCCCAGGTGCCGGACAGGGCCTCGCCGATCAATCGCAGCCGGGTCGGTGCCTCGGCCTCACGAAACGCGGCGATGTCCGGGCCGAGCAGCCAGGTCGGGAACACCGAGTCCACCGCCAGGGTCAGTTCGGTCTCCCAGCCCGACGCCACCCTGCGTACCCGCAGTTCCAGCTCGCGGGCGGCGCGCAGCAGGTGCCGCCCCTCGTCCAGCAGCGCGCGGCCGGCGTCGGTCGGCTCGGCGCGCGGGCCAACCCGGTCGAACAGCTGCACGCCCAGGTCCTCCTCCAGCTTGGCCACGGTGTAGGAGATGGTCGAGGGCACCTTGTGCAGGGCCTTGCCGGCGCCGGCAAAGGAGCCGCGACGGTCGATGGCATCCAGGATCTGCAGGGCATCGAGGCTGAGCTTGAGCATTCGAATTTTTCGATGATGGCTGTCAAAACTATCCGTTTTTCAAACCCCGGGCGCAAGCGGATACTTCTCTTCAACGGGGAAACACAGCGGCTACCGGCCCACCCCGCCCTATCGAAACCATCGAACAAGGAGATTCCATCATGCTGCAGATCCGCAAGAGCGCTACCCGTGGCCTGGCCGAGCATGGCTGGCTGTCCTCGCGCCATACCTTCTCCTTCGCCAACTACTACGACCCTCGCTACGTCAGCTTCGGCCCGCTGCGGGTGATCAACGAAGACAAGGTGATCGGCGGCCAGGGCTTCGGCACCCACAGCCACAGCAACATGGAAATCATTTCCTACGTGCTGGGTGGCGCGCTGGAGCACAAGGACTCGATGGGCACCGGTTCGGTGCTGCGCTACGGCGACGTGCAGCGCATGAGCGCCGGCAGCGGCGTCAGCCACAGCGAGTTCAACCACTCGGCCGACGAGACCGTGCATTTCCTGCAGATCTGGATCTTCCCGGATACCGAGAACATCACGCCGTCCTACGAGGAGACCCACTTCGCACCGGAGACCAAGCGCGGCCAGCTGCGCCTGATCGCCTCGCCGGACGGTGCCGACGGTTCGCTGCGCATCCACCAGGATGCCCGCATCTTCGCCACCATCCTCGACGGCGGCCAGAAGCTGCACCATGCGCTTGGCAACGGCCGTGGCGCCTATGTGCAGGTGGCGCGTGGCCAGCTGCAGGTCAACGGCATCACCCTGGAAGCCGGCGATGCACTGCAGGTCAGCGACGAAGCCCAATTGACGCTGGAAAACGGCAATGATGCCGAAGTGCTGGTGTTCGACCTGCCGCTGTAAGGACAACGCCCGCGATGCCATCCAGCATCGCGGGCGTACTTGTAGAGGCGAGCCCACGCTCGGCTGGTTGTCAAACCGCAGCCGAGCGTGGGCTCGGCTCTACAAAACCCGTGTCAGAACCTGTAGTTCAAGGTCAGCCGCACATTGCGCGGCTCACCCCAGGTGTAGGTGCTGTACCAGTTGAAGATCGTGTAGTACCGCTTGTCGAGCAGGTTGTTGACGTTGACCGTGGCCGACAGGCGATCGTTGAACTGGTAGCGCGCCATCGCATCAAGCAGCCAGTACGGCTGGGTGCGATGCACGACCTGCGCGCTGGTGGCCGGGTTGGTGATCTCGCCAAACGTGGAATCCTGCCAGCGCGCGCCACCGCCCAGCGTGAGCCCCTGCCAGGCACCGCGCAGGCGGTAGCTGGTGTGCAGGCTGAACTGGTTCTCCGGTTCCAGCGTGGTCACCTTGGTTCCCGCCTGGCGGGCGATCTTGTGGGAGAACCCACCCTGCACCTGCCAGCCCTCGGCCAGCTGACCCGACATTTCAAGCTCATAGCCCTTGGTACGCACGCCCATCAACGCGCGGTAGGCATCCTGGCCATCCGGCGTCTTGCCGCCGGTGGGCTGGGCGAAGTTGTCCTGATCAAGCTGGAAAAGCGCCGCGCTGGCATTGAGGCGTCCATCGAAGAACTCGGCCTTCAGCCCCATCTCGTAGCTGCGGCCTTCCAGCGGATCCAGTGCCTTGCCCTGCTCGTCACGCTGGCCCTGCGGCTTGAAGATGGTGCTGTAGCTGGCATACACCGAATAGTGCTCGCCGAGGTCGTAGACCACGCCGGCATATGGCACATAGACGCCGGTCTCGCGCGTGTCCGGCGAACGGTAGCTGGCCAGACGGCTGCCGACGATCAGCTTCAACGGATCGGCCACGTCGAAGCGGCCGACCACGTACAGGCCGTTTTCGCGGGTCACTTCATTGTTCTCGTAGCTGCGCTGCCATTGCGGCTCGGCAATGTCGCCATTCCAGCTGCGGTAGTCCGGCACCGTATCCGGGAACCCCGCCTGCGGGCCGTAGCCGGTATTGGTCCAGCGCTTGCGCGAGGCACTGCCACCGACCACCAGCTCATGCTCGCGGCCGAACAGGCCGAAATGCCCGCTCAGATAGAAGTCGGCGGCATTGCTGACGGTCTTGCCGACGTACTTGCCGAGCCACAGGCTGACGCCCTCGCCAGTCAACGGATCGGGATTGCCGGCGGCGGCACCGGCCAGTGCGGCGTCATAGCCGTTGACCTGGTGGTTGAGCTGCAGCTTGGCGATCCAATCGTTGGCGAACGTGTGCTCCAACGTAGCGAAACCGGTACGCACGTACTGGCGCCAGCCGGCCCATTGCGCACCATTGTTGAACGAGCGCGGCATGCGGTTGAAGTTGCCGGCGCTGTCCAGCAGCGGAATGCCGCCCCATGTCGAGCCCTTCGGGTCGCTGTCCATCACGTCGCCACCGACCGACAGCAGCGTGCGTTCGCCCAGATCGGCTTCCAGCACGGCATAGCCGACCTTGCTGGTGCGCTGGTAGTTGTCCAGGTTGGAGTGCTTGTCTTCCCAGGCCCCCACTGCTCGGCCACGCACGCGGCCATCGGCAGTCAGCGGACCACCGACATCGAGCTCGGCGCGGTAGTCATCCCAGCGGCCGACACCCAGTGAGGCACTGCCGGCGAAGTCCTCGCCCGGCTTCTTGCGCACCAGGTTGATGGTCGCGCCCGGATCACCCATGCCGGTCAGCAGGCCGGTGGCGCCCTTGAGCACTTCGATGCGGTCATAGATCGCAGTATCGCTGAGCGTGTTGCCCGCCGAGTAGGCCGAGTCACGCGACATCGGAATACCGTCGTACTGGAAGTTCTGCACCGCGAAGCCACGCGCGTAGTACTCGGTGCGCTCGCTGTCGTAGGTGACAATGCTGATGCCGGGGGTCACCCGCATCACGTCATCGATGCCGTGCAGGCCGAAGTCATCCATCTGTGCGCGGGTGATCACGCTGATGGTCTGTGGCGTCTGTCGCGGCGTCAGCACCAGGCGGGTGGCGGTGGCGATGGTGCCGGGCGTGTAGGCGCCGCTGCCCTCGGTGATGGTACCGAGCAGGTTGGCGGTGACCTGCACGGTCTGCAGGGTCTGCGAGGCGGGTGCCGGTTTGGCCTTGTCCTCGTCCTGGGTGGACTGGGCAGCAGCGGTGCCGCTGCTCAGTGCAAGCAGTAGCAGGCCTTGAGCCAGTGCATGCGGCAGCGGCAGGCGACGCGGAAACAAGCGCGGAAAACGGACAGGCACAGACAGCACGGCGGGACCTCCACGATAGGGTGGGATCCTCTGGCGGCGGCTGGAGGGAAGAGAGGGACGCGGCCGAATGGCCGCAGGCGCAGGAGTGTACTCCCCTGCGCCCCGGCTGTCGTGCGGTGTGCTGGTGCGGGATCAGGCGCCGATGGCGGCGCAGGCCTCCAGGATCAGCGCGGTCACTTCCTTCGGCTGCGAGGCCAGTGAGGCATGGCTGGCATCAAGCTCCAGCAGGCGCTTGGGCTGCATTCTTGCGGCCATGGCTTTCTGGTTTTCCGGCGCGATCATGCGGTCGTGGCGGGACAGCTGGTACCAGCTCGGCCGGTGCTTCCACGCCGGATCGCTGACCGTGTCGCCGAAAGTGCTGGCCAGCGGCGCCTTCTGGGTCACCGCCATCACCCGGCCCTCGTCGGCACTCAGGTCCTGGCAGAAGCTCTCATGGAACTTGTCCGCACGCAGCCAGAGGTAGCCATCGCTGTCCGGTGCCAGATTCGGCGCCGCCTCCGGCAGGTGCTGCTGGGTGATGCCACCCGGGCTCTCGCCGGCATCAGGCGCGAAGGCAGCGATGTAGACCAGGCCCTTCACGTTGGGCTCGTTACCGGCATGGCTGATCACCGCACCGCCGTAGGAGTGGCCGACCAGCAGCACCGGACCGTCGATCTGCCGGATCATTTTCTGGGTGCGTCCTGCGTCGTCGGCCAGCGACGTGAGCGGCAATTCCACCGCCTGCACCCGGTCGTGGCCGTTGCGATGCAGTTCCAGGATCACCTTGGCCCAGTGTGCGGCCCCGCCCCAGAATCCATGGACGAGGAGGATGGTCGGTGTCGTGCTCATGTACGGATCTCCGGCAGCGGCCGGCGGGGTGCCGACCGTGCAGCCACTGTCCGTGGGCGACGTTAATCGCTGGTGACGCGATCGAGTCACTGCAATCGTATGCGTCGCCCGATGTCACGCATGGCACTTGCCGATCCGGCCTGAAAACGTTTTCATGAAGGTCCCCTGGAGCTTCGCATCGCGCATGACGCCTTCATCCCCACGTGCCCAGCAGCACGCCACCCGTGCCGCCTTCTTCATTCCCGGATTCGCCACCGCCGCGTGGGCGCCGATGGTGCCCTACGCCAAGGCCAAGGCCGGGCTGTCCGACGCCAGCCTTGGCGCCGTGCTGCTGTGCCTCGGGCTCGGCTCGCTGCTGGCGATGCCGTTGGCGGGCGCGCTGACCGGGCGGCTGGGTTGCCGACGGGTGATGGTGATCACCTGCGCGATGATGCTGTGCGCCCTGCCCTTGCTGGTGCTGGCGCCCTCGCCGGTGGCGCTGGGCGCGGCCCTGTTCGTGTTCGGCGCCGGCGTCGGTGCGCTGGATTGTGCGATGAACATGCAGGCGGTCGCGGTCGAGCGCGACGCCGGGCGCGCAATGATGTCCGGCTTCCACGCCTTCTACAGCATCGGTGGCTTCGTCGGCGCCGGCTGCATGACCGGCCTGCTGATCCTGGGTACACCGCTGTGGCTGGCCGCGCTGGTGTCGGTGGCGGCACTGCTGCTGGTTGCGGTGCTGTCGGCGCCGCACTGGCGACCGCAACGGATCCTGCACGAAGGCCCACTGCTGGCGCTGCCGCACGGCGTGGTGCTGTTCATCGGCGTGCTGGCCTTCGTGGTGTTCCTCGCCGAGGGCTCGATGCTGGACTGGAGCGCGGTGTTCCTGGCCGAAGTGCGGCAGGTGCCGCGTGACCAGGCCGGCGCCGGCTTCGCGCTGTTCACGCTGGCGATGACCGCGATGCGCCTGTTCGGCGACGGCATCGTCGAGCGCCTCGGCCGCACCCGCACCCTGGTCTTCGGCGGCATCACCGCCGCAGCCGGGTTCACGTTGGCCACGCTGGTACCGTCGTTCCCGGTGGCGTTGGCGGGCTATGTGCTAGTCGGGCTGGGCTGCGCCAATATCGTGCCGGCACTGTTCTCGATGGCCGGCCAGCAACGGGTGATGCCGGAGAGCATCGCCATCACTGCGGTGACCACGCTGGGTTACGCCGGCATCCTCGCCGGCCCGGCAGCGATCGGTGCACTGGCACACGGCACCAGCCTCGGATTCGCCTTCCTGTGCGTGGCCGCGCTGCTGCTGGGCGTAGCCGCATCCGCGCGAGCACTGGCACGACGGGTGGCCTGACAGAAAAAGGGGACGGAGGGGATCAAGTCGTTTCCTGCCTTGGTGTGCGGGAAACGACTTGATCCCCTCCGTCCCCTTTTCTCAGCTACGCGTCAGCCACTCGGCCTGGGCCGGCAGTTGCGGTGCCGGGCAGGCGCTCTTCGGGTGGTGCTCGTCGCGCGCCATCCAGTCGTCGACCACGCCAGCCAGCAGGTCCAGCCGCAGCGGCAGGGTGATGTGGTCCTCGCCGCGCATCTCGATGTAGTGCGCGCGTGGGTTGGCCAGGGCCAACTCGCGGCCCTGGCTGACCGGAATGTGCTGGTCGCCCTGCCCGTGCAGCAACAGCACGCAGGCGCGGGTATCGGCCAGCGCGCGGGCCACGTCCACACGGTCCAGATCGACGTCGATGCGGCGGCTGGCGGCGGCGATCACCTGGTTGATGTCCTGGCCGCCATAGCGCCAGCGCGCGTAGGAGGCGACCGCCTGCGCCTTCAGGCCTTCCGGCTGCAGCCCCATCAGGTGCGGAATCATCGTGCGGATGGCCACGCCGGCGTTGGCGAACGATTCCATCGCCACCACGCCTTCCACCTGGTCCCCCAGCTTGTCGGCGGTGAACACAGCGGTGGCCGCGCCATACGACACGCCGAACAGATACAGCGGGCCGGTCACTTCGCCGCGTGCACGCAGTTCGTTGATCACATCGACCACATCGTCGGATTCATAGGTGCCATAGCCCGACGGCCCCGCACCGGACTGGCCATGATTGCGCAGGTCGAGCGTGACCACGCGGTAGCCGGATTCGGCCAGCTGCAGCGACCACGGCAACATCGAATCACCGTTCATCATCCAGCCGTGCAGCAGCACCACGGTGCCGCGCGGCGCCTGCGCACGGAACGGCTGCGGTACCGCCAGGCTCAGCCCGGTATCCAGCGGCAGGCCGTTCTCGTGGCGCTGCGGCAGGTAGTGGTAACGCGCGCCGTAATCGCCAGGATCGAACACACGCCAGAAGATCGGCACGCCATCGCGGCCCGGCGCGAAGCCGTGGCGATTGGGCAGTTCGGCAATGGCTGCGGCAATGCGCGGACGATCGAGCAGGGTCGATACGCCACCCGGCGCGATCAGCCGATCGGCGAGCGAGGTGGACGAGGCATTGATCGAGGGCGAGCATGCAGCCAGCCACAGGCCGGCGCACGCCAGCAACAACAGCAGCAGGCGCTTCATGGGCAATCGGGGAAAAGGTGCGACAGCGTGGCAGGTTAGCGACGCGCGCGTGGGCCATCTATCGCGCGTGGATGACGGCTTGATGACAACGCAGGAACGATTCAGCTTGGTGTAAAAGCTGTATCCGTTCAGTCATTGATCCGGATCAATGAACGCGCGCGCGGGATTCCCCACAGTGCCGCCATGCGCACCTCGTTCAAGCTCGCCATTGCCCTGGCCGCCACGCTGGCCGCCGCCTACGGCATCGCCCGCACCACGCCCTACTGGTTCGCACCGCGACAGACGGCGCAGGTCGACATCCACGATCCGGCGCTGATCACGCAGGGACAGTACCTGTCGCGCGCGGCCGACTGCGCGGCCTGCCACACCGCGCCCGGCGGCAAGCCGTTCGCCGGTGGCCTCGGCATGCAGACGCCGATGGGCACGATCTACTCGACCAACATCACGCCCGATCCGGACACCGGCATTGGCGCCTACGACTACGCCGACTTCGAGCGCGCGGTACGTCGCGGCATCCGTCACGATGGGCAGCCGTTGTATCCGGCAATGCCGTACGCCTCGTACGTGATCGCCAGCGATGCCGAAATCAAGGCGCTGTACGCCTACTTCATGGGCTCGGTGCAACCGGTGAAGCAGGACAACGCCGACAGCACGATCCCGTGGCCGGCCAACATGCGCTGGCCACTGGCCTGGTGGCAGCTGCTGTTCGCACGCCCGCGCAGCTTCAGCCCGGATCCGTCGCTGGATGCCGGCCAGCAGCGTGGTGCCGAACTGGTGGAAGGCCTGGCCCATTGCGGTGCCTGCCACACGCCACGCGGCCTGGCGTTCCAGGAAAAGGCGTTGGCCGACGATGGCAGCCGCCAGTTCCTGTCCGGTTCGGTGCTGGAAGGCTGGTACGCGAAGAACCTGCGCAACGAATCGACCGGCCTGGCCAGCTGGAGCGAGGGCGAGATCGTCGACTTCCTGCGCACCGGTCGCACCGATCGATCGGCGGCCTTCGGTGGCATGGCCGATGTGGTCGAGCACAGCACGCAGTACCTGTCCGACGCCGACCTGCTGGCCATGGCCCGCTACCTGAAACAGCTGCCGGCGCGTGAGGGCCGCAGTGCGCAGTGGTCCCCCGGTACCGACACCACCACCGCCGCACTGCGCAGCGGCGACTACCGTGTTGCCGGTTCGCTGGCCTATGCGGAGCACTGCCAGGCCTGCCACCGTGCCGACGGGCGCGGCATGCCCCGCGTCTATCCGGCGCTGGCCGGCAACTCGATCGTGTTCGCCGATGACCCCAGTTCGCTGGTGCAGGTGACCTTGATCGGCGGCCGCACGCCGCATACCCCGCATGACCGCATGGCCTTCACCATGCCAGGCTTCGAGCAGCTGCCGAACGCGCAGCTGGCACAGATCCTGACCTTCATCCGCAGCAGCTGGGGCAACCAGGCCAGCGCAGTGAGCGAGGTCGACGTGGCGCGCATGCGCCGGGTGGTGCGCGACAAGCCCGTGCACTACGTTCCGCAGGAGACCGCACAATGAAGCGTTCGCGCACGCGTTCCCGCCTGCTGATCGGCAGTGCGATCACCCTCGTGGCGCTGGCGGGCGCCGGTGCCCTCGCCTACCGTCATCTGTATCCGGACCTGGATGCCGCTGTGGCCAGCACGATCGATATCCTCGATGCGCAGGGCAAGGTGGTCGGCCACTACCGCGCGCCCAGCGCCGAGGAGATCGCCGGGCTCGGCAATGCCGAATCGGTGATGCTCGGCCGCCGCATCCTCAACGAGACCGCACGGCTGCTGCCCGACAATGTCGGCAACGATCTGAACTGCAACTCGTGCCACATGGCCGAAGGCAAGCGGCCGTTCGGCAATCACTACTTCAATACCGGCGGCGGCGCCTATCCGCGCTACATGCCGCGCCCGGGCAAGGTGATCGGGCTGACCGAGCGCATCAACGGCTGCCTGCAGCGTTCGATGAACGGCAAACCGCTGCCGAAGGACGCGCCGCAGATGCGCGCGATGCTCGATTACATGGCGTGGTTGAGCAGTCCTGTGCCAGAGGGTGCAAAAGTGGCCGCCCCCAGTGAGGGGCCGATCGACAGCACGCTGACTCCGGACCCGATCCGTGGCCAGGCACTGTACGCCGTGCAGTGCGCCGCGTGCCATGGCGACAGCGGCGAAGGACGGCGCGACGCCAGCGGTGACATCGCCTTCCCGCCGCTATGGGGTGACCACAGCTTCAACATCGGCGCCGGCATGGCACGCTTGTACAAGGCCGCCGGCTTCGTCAAGCACAACATGCCGCCGGCGGTGACCCGCGAGCCGCCACTGGGACAGCAGGTGATGCCCGACCAGGACGCGGTGGACATCGCCGGCTATTTCATCAACCAGCCGCGGCCGGACTTCGCCAACAAGGGCAAGGACTGGCCGCGCGACCCGAAACCCAAGGACGCGCGGTACTGAAGCAGGCAGCAGGTGCCGGCCGTCACACAACACGGTTCCTGCATCGCCACGTCATGTCGATGTCATTGGTGCTGCCGACACTCGGGGGCTTCTCTCCCTTCAAGGTCCGGTATCGATGCGAACGATTGCGCGCTTTCCCCGTGTTTCGCTGCTTGCCCTGCTGATCGCCCCCGCACTGGACGCCCTGGCCGAAGCACCGCAGGGCGAGACGGCCGAAGCGCGCAGCAGCGATGCCCGCACCCTCGACCAGGTGCAGGTGATCGGCCAGGCCACCAGCTACGCCAAGACGTCGGTGCGCGCAGAAACACTGAACCGGCAGACGGTGATGAGCAGCGTCAACGATGCGCTCAATGAAGTGCCGGGCGTGGTGGTCAGCGAGGCCGATGCCACCGGTTCGTCGGTGTGGGGCACGCAGATCAGCATGCGCGGCTTCGTCACCAACCGCGATACGCAGCAGATCGGCACCACCATCGACGGCCTGCCGAACGGTGGTTCGGGCTACGGCGGTGGATCGCTGGCCAACCGCTACATCGACACCCTTGATCTGGAGACGGTGGAAGTGAGCCAGGGCACCGCCGATATCTCCTCGCGCTCGAACGAGGCGCTGGGCGGCACGCTCAACTTCCTCACCAGCGATCCGCTGCAGGACAGCCGCCTGCGCTTCGTGGTCGGTGCCGGTGACAACGAGGCACGCAAGTACTACGTGCGCTACGACACCGGCCTGCTCGGCGGCCACACCCGCGCCTGGGTCAGTGCCTCCTCGTCGAAGGTGCACGACTGGATCGACGGCACCGGCCACGCCAGCAACGACCACATCGCCGGCAAGTTCATCACCGAACTGGACCGCTGGACGCTGACCGGCTACCTGTCCTACAACGACGCCGACGAGCCCGAATACACCAGCGTTTCGCCGACGGGCTTCGCAACCAACCCGGAGCGCGACAACCTGGTCGGCACCCTCACCGGCATTCCCTACCTGGACCAGAACTACCGCTCCGGTTCACGCGCCCTGCGCGAGAACACCTTCGGCTACCTGCGTGCGGCCTTTGACGGCGGCAATGGTTTCAAAGCGTCGGTGGCCGCCTATGGGCATCGCATGCAGGGCCGCGGTGACTGGCTGCCACCGTACCTGGCGCAGGTCAGCGATGATGGTGCGGGCCGCCCCGAGTCGGAGTACCTCGGTGGCAAGACCGTGTACGGCGGCAGCAACCGCGGCCAGATCTTCTTCGTCAATCCTGATGGCAGCGCGGCACAGCGGCTGGCCAACTGCACGCCACGGTTGGGCTTCACCGCCGAGTACGATCCGAACTGCTACGCCGGCAACGTGCTGGGCGCGCAGTCGTATCGCCACACCCACTACGACAACGATCGCATGGGCGTGACCGCCGACGTCGAATGGCGGCAGACCTTCGGCGCGGTCGACAACACGATCCGCGGCGGCCTGTGGGTGGAGAAGCTGGACCGTTCGGCGCGCCGCGACTGGCACCGCCTGCTCAACGTCGGCCAGAGCATCGACTTCGACCACCAGCCGTACTGGGTTCAGTTCGAAGACAAGTACAAGGTCGACGAGCAGATGTACTACGTGGAGGACGTGGCGCGCTTCGGGCCGTTCAGTGCACGCCTGGGCGTGAAGCAGTTCTTCGTCGACCAGTCGCGTCGCCGCGTGATCGGTGCCAGCGAACACGTGACCTCCGATTCCAAGTCCGACCCGTTGCTGTCGACCGGTTTCACCTGGGCGCCGGGCGTGGAAGGCATGGAGCTGTTCGCCGGCTTCTCGCAGAACTTCGCCGCCATTCCCTCCGGCGTGCTCGGCGAGACCGACCCGCAGCGCTTCCGCAACGTCGAACCGGAGACCGCCGACAACATCGAAGTGGGCATGCGCATCAGCCGCTGGCCGCTGACCGCCTCGGTGACCCTGTACAACATCAAGTTCGACAACCGCATCGTCTACCTTCCGGCAGGTTTCGTCAGCGGCATCGACTATCTCGGCGAGACCGACGGTGTCTACGAGAACTTCGGCGGCGTGGAAAGCAACGGCCTGGAAGCGGCGTTCGGCTACGGTTGGGACAACGGCTGGCGCCTCAACGCCGCCTATACCTACAACCGCTCCAAGTACCTGGGCAGCGGCGATGCCGCGCGCGATACCCAGCTGGGCATCGTCGATGGCGCCAAGGTGATCGGCCAGCCCGAACAGACCCTGGTGCTGTCGGCGGACTGGCAGGGCGAGAACTGGAACTTCGGCCTGTCCGGCCGTTACCTGGGCACGCGCTACCTCGACGCCGCCAACGTCAACAAGCTGCCCTCGGCCACCGTGTTCAACGCCAACATCGGCTTCGACCTGCAGGGGCTGTCGCCGCGCCTGAAGGGCATGGGTGCCAACCTGGTGGTGAGCAATCTCACCGACAAGCGGTATCTTGCAGGGGTGGACGGCCGCGACAACGCCTTCATCGGCGCCCCGCGCACCGTCGGCATCTCCTTCCGTGTGGACCTGTGAGTGAGCCCGTGACCGATATCGGCCGACGCCGGTTGTTGCAGGCCGGCGTTGCCGCCGGCCTTTCCCCGCTGCTGCCCAGCATCGCCCGGGCCGCAGCGATCGCGCCTGCGGCGCAGACCCGCAGTCTGGAAGACCTGCAGCACATCGTGGTGTTCATGCAGGAGAACCGTTCGTTCGATCACTACTTCGGCACGCTGCCGGGGGTACGTGGATTCGGCGATCGCTTCGTGGCCCCGGCGCCGGCACTGCAGGCCGGCGGCCGCACCCGCAGCCTGTGGCTGCAGCCCGACGCGAGCGGCGCGCGCGCGATCGCGCCGTTCCCGCTGGATACCGCCGCGCACTTCGGCTACATGCGGGTGGAAGGCACACCGCACACCTGGCCGGACGCACAGCGTGCCTGGGACCACGGGCGCATGGGGCAATGGCCGAAGGCCAAGCAGAACCACTCGATGGGCTACTTCCAGCGCAGCGACCTGCCGTTCCAGTTCGCGCTGGCCGACACCTTCACCATCTGCGACGCCTATCACTGCGCGATGCAGGCCGGCACCAACCCGAACCGGGTGTTCCTGTGGACCGGCCACAATGATGCACACGCGCGTGCTGGTGGACCGGTGATCGCCAACTCGCACGACAATTTCCCCGAACAGGGCGGGTACCCGGCGTCGTACCGCTGGACCAGCCATGTCGAGCGCCTGCAGAACGCCGGCGTGTCCTGGCAGATCTACCAGGACATGGCCGACAACTTCACCGACAACCCGCTGGCCGGTTTCGAGGTATTCCGCCAAGCCCATCGCGCCGCGCCGGGGCATGACCCGCAGTTGCGCGCACGCGGCGTCAGCACCCGTGGCCTGGCGCAGCTGCGCCAGGACGTGATCGGTGGGCGCCTGCCGCAGGTCAGCTTCATCATCGCCGACGCGGCGGGCAGCGAGCATCCCGGCCCCTCCAGCCCCGCCCAGGGCGCGGCCTATACCGCGCGCGTGCTGGACGCGCTGACCGCCGATCCAGAGGTGTGGAGCCGCACCGCGCTGTTGCTGATGTTCGACGAGAACGACGGCTTCTTCGACCACATGCCGCCACCGGCACCGCCTTCACCGCTGGGCACCGGCTGGGCCGGTGCGTCTTCGGTCAGTACCGAGGGCGAGTACCACCGCCATCCGGCACCGGGCGACGAGAAGTACGACCTCGCCGAACTGCGTGGCCGCCCATATGGGCTGGGTCCGCGCGTGCCGCTGTATGTGATCTCGCCGTGGAGCCGCGGTGGCTGGGTCGATTCGCAGGTGTACGACCACACCTCGGTCATACGGTTGATCGAACGTCGCTTCGGTGTGGCCGCACCGGACATCTCGCCGTGGCGCCGCGCGGTCTGCGGCGACCTGAGCAACGCGTTCGACTTCGCCCAGCGCGATACCCGCCCGTTCGTACGCGGCCTGCCGGACGTGAGCGCGGTGGCCGCGCGCGCCGCCGCCCTGCCAGGACGCACCGTGCCCGCGTTGCCCGAGGGACTGAAGCCGGCGAAACAGGAAAGCGGCGTGCGCCCGGCGCGTGCCCTGCCCTACCGGCCGCAGGCATCGATTGCCGCTGTCGACGCCTCGGGTGTGGATCTGGCGCTGTCCTGCGAAGGCGCAGCAGCAGTGCTGCATGTTTACGACCGGCTGCGGCTGGATGCGGTGCCACGCCGCTACACGCTGCTGCCGGGCATGCCGCTGCGCGAGCGCTGGCCGCTGGACGCCCAGGGTCGCTATGACCTGTGGCTGCTGGGCCCGAACGGCTTCCACCGCCACTTCCAGGGAGCGGCCACGGGTCCTGCCGTGCAGGCTTCAACCGATCGTGCGGATGGCCAACTGCGGCTCCGCCTGCGCAATCTGGGTGACAGCGCGCAGCAGGTGCGTGTGCAGCCGGGCGCCTATGCCGGGCATATGCCCGAGCAGACGCTGGTGCTGCCCGCACATGCAGAGACCGCGTTGGCGTGGGACGCAACGCCCACCGCAGGCTGGTACGACCTGCTCGTCGGTGCGGGCGACAGTGCCCTGCGCCTGGCCGGCCGCGCCGAGGATGGGCGCCCCGGCACCAGTGATCCGGCGATGGGCAGCGAGCCATTGCGGTTCGAGCACGATTGAAGGATCTCTGTAGAGCCAAGCCCATGCTCGGCTGCTCTTCGATAACTGACCGGAAAAGCAGCCGAGCATGGGCTCGGCTCTACAGGCCAGACCGGTAGGATCAGGCCTCCTGCAGCCCCGGCCGGCCGTGCTCCACCGCGTAGCGCTTCCAGCTCTGCACCGCGCCATTCGACTGCATCACGGTATCCAGCGTCTTCATATCGCCGATCCACGCATCGCGGGTGACATCGCACAGCACGTAGCCACGCTTGTCGGTGGTCGCTTTCAGATAAGGGCTGTGCGCAATCTGGTTGCTGGCATACGCGTCCACACCCTGGCCATCGGCGCCGGAAGTGATCGACGTGGCGAGGAACTCGCTGGAGATCACGCCCGAGTCACGGTGGTCCTGCACCAGATCACTCGCATAGTGGCGATGCGCGTCGCCGCAGGCAGTCACTACGTTGCCGAAGCCCACCTTCTGGATGTGGTCAAGCAGGCGCCGGCGGCTGTCCAGATAGCCTGACCACTGGTCGTCGGACGATTGCACCACGCCGTCCTTCTCGCGCATGTAGTTGCCCAGCGCCACCTGGTGGGCAATCGTGTGCCAGCGTGGTGCAGCATCGGCCAGGCCGTCGAACAGCCAGCGCTCCTGCTTCGCCCCCACAATGCTGCGCTCTGGCGATTCCACCTCCTCACGCAACGCCATGTTCACCTGCTTGCTGCGGTACTGGCGGGTGTCGAGCAGGTGCAGGTCCATCAGCGTGCCGTAACGTGCGCGCCGGTACATCTGCATGTGGCCATCGCGCGGGAATGCCGAGCGGCGCAGTGGCATGTTCTCATAGTAGGCCTGGAACGCCTGTGCGCGACGCAGCAGGAACACTTCGCTGGGCGTGTCATCCTGGTCTTCGGCACCAGCCCAGTTGTTGTCCACTTCATGGTCGTCAAAAGTGACGAACCACGGTGCCGCCGCATGCGCGGCCTGCAGGTCGGGATCGCTCTTGTACTGGGCGTAGCGGCGGCGGTAATCATCCAGCGTGTAGATCTGCGGGCCGACGTGGTTGCGCAGGTTGGTGAACGGCTGGCCGTTCATCTTCCGCAGGCCCGGCTGGCTTTCGCCTTCGTAGATGTAATCACCGTAGTGGAAGACGAAATCCAGCGGTTCCTCGGCGATGCGCCGCCACGCGGTGTAGTGGCCTTCTTCGTAGTGCTGGCAACCGGCCACCGCAAAACGCACACGATCCACTGCGGCCGTGGCTGCGGGCAGCGTGCGGGTACAACCGACCGCACTGGCGTGGCCGCCTACGGTGAAGCGGTACCAGTAGGGCCGTCCGGGCGCCAACCCGTCCAGCTCCACGTGCACGGCGTGGCCGAGTTCGGGATGCGCCATTGCCGAACCCTGGCGCACCACCTTGCGCATGCCATCGTCTGCTGCCAGTTGCCACTCGACCGCCATCGGCCGGGTCGGCATGCCACCGCCGAACACCAGCGGTTCGGTCGCCAGGCGCGTCCACAGCACCACGCCATCGGCCGAGGGATCACCCGAGGCCACGCCCAGGGTGAAGGGTGTGCTGGCAAAGCGCGGCTTGGCCAGCAGGTTGCGCGGGTTCAGCGCGGTGGCATCGGCCTGCGCGGCCAGCGCGTGCGCCGTGCCCATCCAGGCACCGGCAGCGGACAGGCCGGCCAGGGCCAGGAATCGCCTGCGATTGATCGTCTCCACGGCTGTGCCCTCAGTTGTAGATGATGTGGAAGTAGAAGAAGCGGCCGTAGTCGTCGATCTCGGTACGGAAGCGCCCGTTCGGGCCGGTGCTGTAGGTCGGCTGGGTGTTGAACAGGTTCTTGGCTTCGTACTTCAGCGTCACGTGCCTGCTGACCTTGTGGCTGAAGGCCATGTTGAAGGTCATGTACGGGTCGTAGTACGAATCCAGCCATTCGGTGTCACCGAAGTCGACCAGCATCCGGCTGCGGTAGGTGCCGGACAGGCGCAGCTGTGCGCTTTTCCAGGGCATGCGCCAGATCACCGAACCGTTGAGCGACCAGTCCGGCTGGTACAGCAGGCGATCCAGGCGGCGCTCGGTGCCATCGCTGATACGGTAGTTGGTCTGGCCTTCCAGCCGTGTAGCGTTGAAGTACATGTCGAAGCGCTGGCGTCCCCACTGCAGGTTGCGGTTGGCCACCGCGAACTCGACACCGCGCAGCGTGGACTCATCGGTGTTCATCGGCTGGGTCACCCGATAGCGGGTATCGCCCACGTTCTCGAAGGTGGTCAGGGTGTAGATGTCGTCCTTGATCACCTTGTCGAACAGCGCCACCGAGACCAGGCCGTTGTTTCCGTTGAAGTACAGGTCCCACGCCAGGTCGATGTTGGTGGAACGTCGCGGCTGCAGATCGGCATTGCCCTGCTTGATGCTGCAGAAGCCCCTGCCCTCCTCGTCATCGCCACAACTGGTACTGGTGGCCTGGGCGATGTTGCTCGGCGTCGGCCGGCCCAGCGTGCGGCTGGCGGAGAAGCGCAGGCGCTGGTCCTCGCTCAGCTTGAACGTCGCATTCAATGAAGGCAGCAGGTTGTTGTAGCCACCGCTCGTATTGCGGAAGGCGGAGGTATAGGTAGTGCCGCCATCATCGCTGAACGGGCTGTAGGCATCGAAGCGGGTGTGGTCGTAGCGCAGGCCGCCGATCAGCAGCAGCCGGTCCCAGGCGTAGTGCGCGGATACATAGGCATTGGTGATGTCCTCCACATACTTGTAGTCGCTGGTGAAGTTGGCATTCGGATACGCCGCATTGTTGTTGCCCAGTTTCGGCAGCAGTTCCTCGTTCCACTTGCGGTTGTCGATCAGCGGGAAGCCCGGCACGCTGCCCAGCAGCGTCGAACCCGGATACAGGTAATCGTTGAGCGTGGCATTGCTCTTGAAGTAGTCGAAGTCGATGTCCTGCCAGATCTTCAGATGGCGGTACTCGGCGCCGGTGGCCAGGCCGAAGCCACGCGCATCGGCGTCGATGTTGTAGCTGAAATCCGCGCGCAGGTTGTCGATGCTCTCCTTGGCATCGCGCGGGGAGACATAGGCCTGCGCCGGATTGAGCTTGAACGCGGAGCTGGTCAGCAGGCTGGAATCGGAAACCGCCACCGCGTTGGGGAACCCGTGGCTGTCGTTCTCGTAGTCGACGAACAGATTGCTTGGGTAGGCGCGCACACCCCAGTAGACCTGGTTGTTGTGGAAGGTCTCTTCGGTATGGCCGCCACGCAGGGTCAGCCGCGAACGGTCGCCCATGTCCCAGTTGAAACTGGCGATGGCACCACGGTTGCTGCGGTCCCAGCGGTCGTGACGGTTCTTGATGTAGATGCTGTTGATCTGGGTGGTGCCGCTGTCCTCGGTCTGGTTGCGGATCGGGAACTTGGCATTGCCGTACAGATCGGTCTTGTTCATCGTCGAGTTCTCGTAGAACCGGTACGAGTACAGCAGCAGCGATGCGTAGAACGGATCATCCGAGGGCTTCCACTCAAGCTTGGCGGAGCCACCGAAGTTGGTGATGAAGTTGGTATAGGTGCCGGTGCTGAAGTTGCCAGGCGCACGCAGCCCGTTCCAGCCCTTGGCCTCGTCCGGACCGGTGGTACCGTCGGCGAGGTATTTGCCAGCGTCGTTGTAGTAGTAGTTCGACTCCACCCAGCGCTTGACGCTGTTGCGTGAACGCTGCTCGTAGCGTGCCACCGCAACGATGCCGAACTCCTGGTCGGCGCCGAACTGGTTGGAGAACACCACCTTGGCGCTCTTGCCGAAGTGGCCCAGAGTCTCGTGGTTGCCGCCTGCGCTGCGCTCGACGTTGGTCTCGGCGGTGGAATAGATGCCCGCCACATCGGCAAACACGTACTTGCCGGACCGGTCGAAAGCACTGCGGCTGATGATGTCGATCACGCCGCCGATCGCATCCGGTGCCTGCTCCGCACTGAAGCTCTTGTAGATGTCGGTACGGGTGCCGATGTCGCTGGGAATCAGCTGCAGGTTGTTCATTCGCTCGCCGGAGCCACTGCCTCCCACGCTGGCAATTGCGATGCCATCGATGGTGGTGTAGTTGAGGTTGGCCTGTACCCCGCGCACGGTCACGTAACGTGGCTCGCCGGCATCCTCCACCGCACTCAGACCTGGAGCGGCCATCAGGCTCTCGGCCAGGGTCTCGTCGCCGTAGCTGTCCATCTCGTCGTAGACCACCGAATCCTTGATCACTGGCGACGACTTCTTCTGGTCGATCACCTCGTGCGCGGCAATCACCTTGACGGTGTCCAGGGTTGGCGCCACCACCGCCTCTGCCTCGCGCGGCTTCGGCGCGGCCGGCTTCGGCGCGTTGCTTACGGGCGCCGGATCGATGGCGATGACGTTGCCATCCACCACGGTGTAGCCCAGGCCGGTCCCGGCCAGCAGTGCGTCCAGCGCCTGCTTGACGGTAGCACCGCGCGGCACCGCACCGGCCATGCGCGCATCACCGCCGGCCGAGTACAGGAACTGCACTCCGGAACTGCGCGACAACTGCTCCAGTGCACGTGCCAACGGCTGCGCCGCGATCGGCGCCGAAACGCGGGCCTCCAGGCCATCGGCAGTGGCCGCGACCGCCAGCGGCACGCTGCAGGGAGACAGGGCGAGGATGATCGACAGGTAGAGCGTGTTGCGCATCACGGGTCCTTGGAAGAGAGAAGGCAGCAGGCGCCGCTGCGTGGCTCGGCAGTGGCTTCTCCCAAGTAAGAGCCCGCATCCACCGAAGTGGAGAACGCGGATTCGATGAATTTTTTCTGACAGTCCACGGCCACGTCGGCCTCAGCGACTGCCGACCCGCACGGTGTCGCCTTCGCGCCTCACCAGGAAACGCGGGTCGCGTTCGAGGAAGGCCTGCAGCGCACCGATGCGATGCGCATCGAGACTGCCCGACAACCGTGCCGATGCAGCGCCTTCGTCCAGCACGCGGACCTGTACCTGGTTGTGCCGGTTGAAGGCAGCGGCTACCTCGTCCAGCCGCTCATCCAGGAAGGACACCTTGCGTTGCTGCCAGTCCAGCAGCATCGACAACGGTACATCCAGCGACTCCACCGTATGGCTGCGCGCGTCGACCTGCACCACCCGGCCTTCGCCCAGTTGCGCAAGACGCCGGGCGTCCGCACCCTGGCTCCAGATCTCCACCTCGCCGGAAACCACGCCGATGCGCGTGCTCTTCAACCGTCGCGCGACATCGAACACCGTGCCAATGTCTCGAATCTCGAGGCCGTTCACCTCCACCTCGAACGGACGGCGGTCGCGGGCGATGTCGAACGTGGCCTCACCCTGCAACAGCTCCACCTTGCGGCTGAGCCAGCCCATGCGTACCCGCAGGCGGCTGTCCGCGTTGAGCCGCACCTGGGTCTGGTCGGGCAGCACCAGGTCGCGAAGCTCACCCTGTCCGGCACTGTAAAGTTGCGCGGTGGGCATCAGCTGCGGAACCAGGCCCACGCCGAGCAGGGCCGTACAGGCTGCGGCAGCCATCACCCACCAGCGCGCACGCCCCCGAGGCCGCACAGCGCGCGGCGGCGCATGCATGCTACCGAACAGCGGCACCACCTTGGCGGCGACCTGCCGCGGTGGCACCGGCGCCTCTTCAGGCAACGGCGATTGCAGCGCCTCACCGACCTGCCGGTGCAGCGCGAGGGCGTGCATATAGGCGCGCACATGCTCCGGCGAGCACTTCATCCAGTCCAGGAACGCAACCCGCTCGGCCTCACCCAGTGTTCCGTCGCGATTGCGCAGGAACCAGTCCATGGCCTCGCAGGTGATCGTGTCGTCGGCCACGGTCGATGAGTTCCGGCTCATGTGTGCTCCCTGGCGCCCAGCGCGTTCCTGCAGGCCTCCAGCCCCTTGCCGATGTGCTTGCGCACCATGTGCACCGACACCTGCAGCTGCTGACTGATTCCCGGGCAATCCAGCCCGTCGCGGTAGTGCAGCTCCATCACCCGACGCGTGGTCGCCGGCAGTCGTGCAATGGTGCTGCGGATATCGTTCCAGCGCTGCGCACGCTCGAATTCGCCTTCGATGTCTTCTTCGCTTTTCAGCACTTCGGCCAGCAGGTCGACGTCTTCCAGCGGCGGCAGCGACGACCGCGCGCGCGCATGCTCGCGCGCCAGGTTGGCCGCCACGGTGAACAGGTAGGCTTCCGGGTTCTCGACCGCATCGGCATCTTCGCCGGTGCTGCGCAGCAGGCGCAGGTAGACCTCCTGCGCCAGGTCTTCGGCATCCTCGCTGGCCGAACCGCGACGCAGGAAGAAGCCACGCAGCAGCCGGCGCCGCAGCGCGTAGCTCTTCTCCCAGATCCTCACGCTGTTCACGGCCGGCCAACCACCCCGAGGCTGGAAAGCCCCGCAGGGTGACCGCCATCGATGACAGTGGCGTTTCAACGACCGGCAGGCAGCCGCTAGAATGCGGCCCCTGCACTGTCCCGGCAGCCCGCACAAGGAGTGCTCCCATCAACGCACGCACCGCCATCAACACCCTCAGCAGCCTGCTGTTCCTGCTGCTGGTCGCCCACACCACCGCCTACCAGCAGCAGATGTGGCCGCCCAGCCGGGTCATCCATGTGCATCCGGTAGTCGTCGTCCTCGCCTATGCGCTAGGTGTGCTCACGCTGCTGCTGTGGATCGGCGGCCGACGTGCACCGGAATCCGCCCAACGCCTGGCGCGCTGGCTGCCCATCGTCGCCTGGTGCCTGCTGGGCGTCGGCGTGGCGATCATCCCGGTGTTCCTGCCTGGGCTGTCCCCGGCCTGATCAGCGGTCGCACCCAGCGCATCGGCCCATGATACGGCGCGCGGCGCCAACCCTTGCTTGCCAGAGACCCAAGCCTCGCCCGCCTACCGAAGCGTGGGGGGCAGGCCTACGCTTGTCTTCTCGGTGGCCGCCACGGTCGCCCTTCGCGTCACGGCCCCGCCGTTGCGACCCCGCTCCAGTGCTGTGCGCCCTGCCGGTGTTGTCGCCCAGGCAGAAGTCCGACCGGCGCCCTCTGGAGACCGTCATGAACCAAGCCCTGAACCCCTTCGATACCGACCCACTGGAAACGCGGGAGTGGCGTGAATCGCTGGAGGCGGTGATGCAGGCCGGCGGCCGGCCGCGCGCGCACTACCTGATCGACCAGCTGAGCGATCTGGACGCGCAGCAGCACGGCGACCTGCATACCCGTGCCTGGACCGCCTACGTCAACACCATCCCGCCCGAGCGCCAGCCGGCCTACCCGGGAGACCTGGCCATCGAGCGCCGCCTGAACGCGATGATCCGCTGGAACGCGATGGTCATGGTGCTGCGTGCCGGCAAGCATTCCAACGTCGGCGGCCACATCGCCACCTACCAGTCCGCGGCGGTGCTTTACGACGTCGGCTTCGATCACTTCTTCCGTGGCCGCACCGACACCTTCGACGGCGACATGATCTACATCCAGGGCCACTCCGCGCCGGGCATCTACGGCCGCGCGTACGTGGAGGGCCGCATCGATCCGGCACGGATGGACAACTTCCGCCGCGAAGCCGGCCGCGAAGGCCTGTCCTCGTATCCACACCCGCGCCTGATGCCGGAGTTCTGGCAGTTCCCCACCGTATCGATGGGGCTGGGTCCGCTGACCGCCGCCTACCAGGCGCGCTACATGCGTTACCTGGAGTACCGCGGCCTGAAAGAACACCAGGGCCGCAAGGTCTGGGCCTTCCTCGGCGACGGCGAAATGGACCAGCCCGAATCGCTGGCGGCAATTTCCCTGGCTGGCCGCGAGCGGCTGGACAACATCGTGTTCGTGGTCAACTGCAACCTGCAGCGCCTGGACGGTCCGGTACGCGGCAACGCCAAGGTCATCCAGGAACTGGAAGGCACCTTCCGCGCGGCCGGCTGGAACGTGATCAAGCTGATCTGGGGCAGCGGCTGGGACGACCTGCTGGCCCGCGACCACAGCGGCCTGCTGCGCCAGCGCATGATGGAATGCGTGGATGGCGACTACCAGACCTTCAAGTCGCAGAGCGGCGCCTACGTGCGCGAACACTTCTTCGGCCGTTACCCCGAGCTGCTGGAGCGGGTCGCGCACATGAGCGACGACGAGATCTGGGCGCTGGCACGTGGTGGCCACGATCCGCAGAAGGTGTACGCCGCCTACCAGCAGGCGGTGAACACCCGCGGCCGGCCGACGGTGATCCTGGCCAAGACGGTCAAGGGATTCGGCATGGGCGAAGCCGGCGAAGGCCAGAACATCAACCACCAGCTGAAGAAGATGAGCGCCGATGCGGTGCGCGCCTTCCGCGACCGCTTCAACCTGCCGGTCAGCGACGAGCAGCTGGAGGAGATGCCCTATCTGCGTCCGGAGCCCGGCAGCGCCGAGGCCGCCTACTTCGCCGAGCGCCGCCGCATCCAGGGCGGCCAGCTGCCGGCGCGGCTGGCGAAGGTCGATCCGCTGCCGTTGCCGCCGCTGTCGATCTTCAACACCCAGCTGCAGGGCAGCGGCGATCGTGGCCAGTCCACCACCATGGGCTTCGTGCGCATCCTCACCATCCTGCTGAAGGACCCGGACCTGGGCAAGCTGGTGATTCCGATCGTGCCCGATGAATCGCGCACCTTCGGCATGGAAGGCCTGTTCCGCCAGATCGGCATCCACTCCTACCTGGGCCAGCTGTACACCCCGCAGGATGCCGGCCAGCTGAGCTATTACAAGGAAGCCAAGGACGGCCAGATCCTGCAGGAAGGCATCAATGAATCCGGTGCGATCTGTTCGTGGATCGCCGCCGGCACCGCCTACAGCAACCACGGCCTGGCCACGATTCCGTTCTACATCTTCTATTCGATGTTCGGCCTGCAGCGTGTCGGTGACCTGGCCTGGGCCGCTGCCGATGCGCGTACCCGCGGCTTCCTGCTCGGTGCCACGTCGGGCCGCACCACGCTGATGGGCGAAGGCCTGCAGCACGATGACGGCCACAGCCACGTGCTGTCGTCGGTGATTCCGAGCTGCGTGTCCTACGACCCGACCTACAACTACGAGCTGGCGGTGATCATCCATGACGGCCTGCGCCGCATGTATGTCGACCAGGAAGACATCTACTACTACATCACCGTGCTCAACGAAAACTACCCGCAGCCGGCACTGCCGGAGGGCGTGGAAGCGGGCATCCTGAAGGGCCTGTATCTGCTGCATCCGGCAGCCGCCGATACCGCCTCGCAGCCACGCGTGCAGCTGATGGGCAGCGGCTCGATCCTGCGCGAAGTGGAAGCCGCGGCAGAACTGCTGCAGCAGGACTTCGGCGTCGCCAGCGATGTGTGGAGCGCCACCAGCCTGACCGAACTGCGCCGCGACGGCCTGGCCGCCGAACGCTGGAACCTGCTGCATCCGGCCGAGGAGCCGCGCGTACCCTACGTGCAGCAGTGCCTGCAGGGCCATGAAGGCCCGGTGGTGGTGGCCACCGACTACATGAAGATCATAGGCGACCAGATCCGTCCCTTCGTCAACGACCGCCGCTTCACCGCACTCGGCACCGATGGCTTCGGCCGTTCCGACACACGTGAATCGCTGCGCACCTTCTTCGAAGTGGATCGCCACTTCATCGTGCTGGCCGCCCTGAAATCACTGGCTGACGAAGGTCGCATCGAACGCTCGCGGATGCAGGAGGCCATCGACAAGTACGACATCGACGCCGGCAAGCGCGACCCGGCCGCGGTATAAGGCTGCTGCATTCACCACGCCCGCTGTGCGGGCGTGGTGCAGGCGGCGCCGCTACGGTATCCGCTTGAACAGATTGGTCTGCAGGATCGGCGTGCCGTCGTGGCCGTAGAACGCCTTGGTCTCGGTCATCGTCGTACGGTCGGCCGCCACGGTATAGATGCGGGTGGAGGCCGGCGTGCCGTGGTCCACCAGCTGCATCACCAGGGTGTTCGGCGCCGGCAGTTTCAGGTTGGCCTTGTCCGCGCCGTAAGTACCGGACAAGGGCCCCGGCGTGCCGTCCAGCGCCAGCGTGCCGTCGGACTTCATGGTCTTGCCGTCGTGCAGGACGATGTCCACATGTGAACTCCAGCGCCCCGCACCGGCGTCCTTGAACTCGAGCACCACATGCTTCGGGCGCTGCGCTTCGGGAAGTGCAGACGTGGCGATATCCAGCGACCAGCGCCCCAGCAGCGGTGAGGGCGAAGCTTCCACTGCCAGCGCCGGAACGGCGGAGAGCGAAAGCGCAGACAACAACACAGCGGACAACAGTTTCATACGTTGCTCCGTTCCAGTGAAGAAAGCGCTGCGTGACGCGTGGTGGGGGCAGCAGGGCAAATGCTGCACGCCCGCGGCAGGGGGTGCAAGCCACGCGCTGAATGCCCGGCCACCCGCCATGTCAGGACCATGTCACACAGGGGTAGTAGAACGATCCAGCATCTCCGGCTCTTCTCCCCCAGTACACGGCGTTGAACGCGCAGCCCTCGCCACGGCACCTCTATGCCGCCGGCCACTTTGCCCGCACCCTGGCCTGGTCATTCGTGGATCTGGTGCTGGGCTACTACCTGCACGCGCGGCTGGGGCTGTCGGCGGCCCACACCGGCCAGCTGCTGGCCATTTCACTGGCCTACAGCAGCCTGCTCGATCTGCTGCTGGCCGCCGTGTTCACCCGCCTGCGCAACCAGCAGCGCCTCGCCCTGCGCCTGCAGCTCATCGGCGGGCTCGGCACGGCGGCCAGCGCCTGCCTGCTGTTCAGCCCGGGCAACGCAACCGAGCCCGCCTTCCTGCCATTGCTGGTCGCATCGTTGCTGTTCCGTACCTGCTATGCATTCTACGACGTGGCCCAGAACGCGTTGACGTCGTTGCTGCCCCGTGACGAGGTCGAGGCCATGCGCTATGTCTCCACCCGCGCCGTGGTAGTGCCGATCTCCAAGCTGTGCATTGCCTCGGCGCTGTTCGTCGTGGTCGGTACGCCTGCGTCCCAGGGCAGTGGCAACGCGTTGCTGATCTGCATGGTCATCGGCGTGCTGATCGCAGCCGCTGCGCTTCCTTTGGCCTGCGTCGCAACGCCCCCACGGCCCAGCGCAACCAGGACGCCCGCTGCTGTTGCCCTGCCCCTGCCAGCGCTGCTGCCGGTTCTGCTGGCCGCGGCGGCGGAGACGACGCTGGTCGGCCTGGCAGGGCGTCTGTTCCCCTTCGCCGAACATGGGGCAGCGCTGACCTTCGCGATGGTGGCGGGCATGGTGGTTGCCCCCTGGCTCTGCCTGCGCCTGCGTACAACGCTGCACAGCGAGACTGGGATGCTCGCGTTGATGTCGGTGCTGGCCGTCGGAGCCGTCGGCGTGTACCTGGCCCTCCCCTCCACGCCCATAGCGATTGCATGTGCCGCGACCCACGGGACGGCGGTGGCCAGCGTCGGCCTGGTACTGTGGCGACGCACCGCGCTGATCGCCCGTCGCCACGCCATCCATGGCGGACGCGACGATGACCTCAGCTGCTTTGCACTGCTCACCGGAACCATGAAGCTATCCATCGCGGCCTCTTCGTTGCTGCTGGGCGAAGTGCTGCCCGGTATACAGGCGGGCGATCTGGACACCTCGGTCGCCCTGGTCTCGCTGGTCGCCATCGGCAGCCTGCTTTCGCTGGCCGCATTGGCCTGGCCCATCCCTCCAGCACGCAGCGAGGGCCTGCGCCCGTGAGCCTGGCCCCGACATCGCGGCTGCGCCGCAAGCCGCTGATCGCGCTGGAGGCCGACCATAAGCGCATCATCTGGCTGTTGCGCACGATGGGCGCGGTTCCCCGCATCACCATCGCCCACCAGCTGGGCATGCACAACGGCGCGTTGACCCGCCTGGCGCGTGAGCTGCTGATGCTGGAAGTGATCGAGGAGCAGGAACAGCTGTCCGATGGCCAGCGCGGCCGTCCGTCGGTGCCACTGGCGCTGTCCGGCCGGGGCGGCTATGCCGCCGGCGCCACGGTGCATCCCGGTTGGCTGGAGATCGCACTGGTGGATTTCGCCGGCCAGCTCATCGCCCGTGATGCCACCGCATTCGACAGCGCAGATCCCCACGATTTCGTCCATTGCGTGGACCAGCGCCTGCGCAGCCTCACCAGCAGCACCGGACTGATGCGCGCGCGGTTCCTGGGCCTCGGCGTGGCCGTTCCGGGGCCCGTGGTCGAAACCGGTCCGGCACGCCGGCACGCGGTGGACTGGCTGCATGGCTGGCGCGATATCGACAACGACCAGTTCTTCGAAGACTACTTCGGCTTCCCGGTGTGGGTGGAGAACGATGCAACCCTGGCGGCGTTGGCGGAGTACTACGACAGCGGGCTGATCCGCGACTGCGCTTCGGCGCTGCTGCTGTATGTCGGCCACGGCGTGGGTGGCGGCGTGATCCACCGGCGTGATGTGATGCGCGGTGAGTTCGGCAATGCAGGCGACATCGGCCGCCTGTTCCGCATGGACGCACCGCGCCCCTCGGGCATCGACCTGCTGGCCACGTTGCGCGACGCCGGCGCCGGGATTCCTTCGTTGTTCGAGTTGGAGGCCTGCCTGGAAAGCCATGCCGGCATCATCAGTGCCTGGGCCGAACGCGCGGGAAACCAGCTGGGCGCGGCGGCCAATACCGGCGTGGCGTGGCTCGATCCGGGCGCCGTGATCCTGTCCGGTTCGCTGCCCCGCCAGGTACTGGAAGCGTTGGGGCAACACCTGCAGCAGCCGGCACGCTGGAGCAGCGCGCTGGACAGCCTGCGCCTGCCGCAGGTGCATGTGTCACGGCTGGGAGGATCTGCGGTATCGGTGGGCGCGGCGCTGCTGCCGATCCACCAGCTGGGCGCCGATGCCATCGTTTAATTGTTTATTTCCGCCGAAGTAAACAATTCCGTCATCGCCCGGACCTACCGTGCAGCGGTCCCCCTTCCCTGCATGGCCGCCCTCCGATGAACATCAGCCCCCTGGTCCTGGGAATCTCCCTGGCCTTGATATCCCTGCACGGCAACGCTTCTGCGCAGGACGCCCCGGTCCAGAACCAGGGCAGCGTCGACGCCGCAACGCTGGATGCGGTGGTCGTCACCGGTGCGGCGCGCACCCAGCGTCGTTTCGATGCGTCCTTCGCAGTCAATTCGCTCAGCCGCGAAGACGTGCAGAAACTCGCACCGAAAAGCTATGCCGACCTGCTCGGGTCCGTGCCCGGCATCCATGTCGAAGCCACCGGAGGCGAGGTGCAGAACATCACCCGGCTGCGCGGCATTCCCACCGATCGTGGCTTCATCGCCTTCCAGCAGGACGGCCTGCCGCTCTACCAGGAGCTGGATGGCCACTTCTTCAATTCCGGCGACGGCATGAACCGGTTCGACGTGATGAACCAGCGGGTGGAGATCGTGCGTGGTGGTCCGGCGCCGATCTATGCGAGCAGTGGCGGCGCCATCGTCAACAACATCCTGGCCGAGGGCTCGGAACAGACCCACGGCAAGGCCCAGCTGACCGTCGGTGACACCGGGCTGTACCGTGGCGAGATGTACCAGTCCGGCGCCCTCGGCAAGGACACCTTCTATGCGGTCGGTGGATTCCTGCGCCAGCACGATGGCTACCGCGACAACGGCTTCCCGAACGACAAGGGCGGGCAGATCAGGGGCAACATCAAGCACTACTTCGATGACACCAGCTGGTTCAAGGTCAGCGGTACCTTCGTCGATGACCACAATACGTTCTACCTGCCGATCCCGGTCGCCGATCCGCGCAATCCCAGCGTCCCGCTGGACCCGTACATCGACTACTTCGACGGTACGCTGAACTCGCCGTCGCTGCGCAGTGTCAACCTGAAATACCTCGATGGCGGCGGCGTCCTGCAGGGCATGAACCGCGACCTGGCCGATGGCCGGCACATGCGCTTCGGCAACATCGGCTTCCAGTACGAGAATACCGCCAGCGATTGGACGATCTCGCTGAAAACCGGTTACACCAAGGGCCGCAACACCTTCGACGCACTGTACTCGACCACCAACCCGGTCGACGCACGCACTTTCGCCAACGGCTATCTGGGCGCGGCCCGTAGCGCCTTCGGCGCCGGCGTCGCGCGGATGGGCTACGCTCTGGCCGGCAGCAACGGGGCGAGCGCCTACGCCCCCTATGCCGACTCCGGCCTGGTGATCTCGGCCCAGTACCGGGCCGCAGATTCGGACTTCTACTCCGGCCAGGCCGACTTCAGCGCGACGCGGTTGTTTGAAACGGCCTGGGGCAGCCACGATCTGAACATCGGCGCATATACGGCCTTCTTCGGCACCACGGCCTTCAGTCTGTACCAGGACATGCTGATGGAGATGCGCGGCAAGCCACGCCTGCTGGATCTGGTGGCCTACGGCAACGATGGCGCCCCCTTGGGATACGTCACCGACAAGGGCGCGCTGCGTTACACCACTACCCTCAATCGCGGCAAAGTGGATGCCCGCATGTTCGCGGTGTATGCCAATGACACCTGGGCACTGACGGACCGCTTCAAGCTCGACGCAGGCATCCGCCATGAACGCTACCGCTATGAAGGCTATGCAGAGCAGACCGCCCAGGTCGACCTCGGCGACCGCACCACACTGGCCGACAACACCACGCGCCGGTTCACCAGCGTCGTCCAGAACCATCGCCTGGATCCGTCCGCGACCAACTGGACCGTCGGTGCGAACTTCGATTTCACCTCTTCGGTGGGTGCTTACGCCCGCGTCTCGCACATGGAGATCGTTCCCAACTCGTCGGTGGCACGCTCGATCGATCCCACCATCGTGCAGACGCAGCTGGACCAGTACGAGCTGGGCCTGAAGGCCGGATTCGGCCGGTCCTACCTGTACCTGACTGCGTTCTACACGAAGTTCGACCCGCTCAACGCCTCGTTCGTGGCGTTCAACCCGACGACCGGCCGCAATGACCAGTCGGTGCCGTTCATCGGTACCGCCGTCTCCAAGGGCATCGAACTAGATGGGCTGTTCCGGCCGCTCGACTGGTTCAGCATTGCCGGTTCGATCACGGTCAGCGATCCGCAGTACGACAGCCTGCAGAACGATTCCGGCGCCGATCCGGCCGCCGTCAACGGCAAGCAGATCGTTCGCGAGCCCAAGCTCTACGGCAACCTCCGCCCGACCTTCAGCTTCCAGCACGGCCAGGACCAGTTCGAGACCTGGCTGCGCTATGACGTGGTCGGCAAATCCTATGTTGATCTGTTCAACCAGACGGCGCTGCCTGCCTACCAGACCCTGGGGCTGGGCGTTTCATGGAAACGCGGCAACTGGGGCGCACAGCTGGTGGGCGACAACCTGACCAATGAAAAGGGACTCACCGAGGGCAACACCCGCACCGATGCCCTGGCCGGACAGGGTTCGGCCGAGGCAATCTATGGACGGCCGCTGTTCGGCCGCAACGTCCGCCTGATGGTGAGCAGGAGCTGGTGATGCATCGACGATTTGCCTTGTCCCTTGCCCTGCTTGCCGCGGCGGCGCTGCCGCTTGCGGCGGCGGCCGACGACCGCGACAGCGCCGCGCTGGCCGCACGACTGTTCCCCACCCTCATGCAGTTGAAGCCCGATACACTGCCCGGTGATGCGCGCGCCCTCCTGGCCGAACGCATGCAGCAGCTGGCCGACTGCCGGACCGCCACCTGCACGCTCGCGTCCGCACGCTGGACGCCCACGCAGGCCGGCCTGTTGATCGCCGCGGCTCCCGCGCACGCCCAAGCCATCGAACGGGAACTGGCAGGCCTCAACAACATTCTCTCCGTCTACGGCCAGGGCCAGCCACCCCGCTACGACGCCATCGACGGCCCGGTCGGCGCGGCGGGCAGCACGCGACTGGCCGGCGACGTCGCCATTGCCGTGCAAATGAGCGAGGTGGACGCCAGCGCGGCCTACACCGCCTTCGATCGCAGCATCGCGGTGGCGGTAGGCCTGCTCGATGCCAATGACCGCCTCGATGCGATCCGCTTCGAGCCGATCAGCGCGGGAATGAACGCCGCGCCGTTTGCGCGTGCGCGGCAGCTCGATTGGAATGCGCATCCGTACACCGCGATCATCGTGCTGGGCCAGGGACCGGACGAATTGACCACCCCGCTCAGCGCCGGCAGCAAGCTGCGCCTGAAGGCGGCCGCGCAGCGCTACGCGGCAGGTGATGCACCCTTCCTCATCGTCTCGGGTGGTGCGGTACATCCACGCGGCACCCGCAGCGTCGAAGCGGTACAGATGCGCGAAGCGCTGATGGCACGCTTCGGCATTCCCGCAGATGCAATCATCATCGAGCCGTATGCCCGCCACACCACCACCAATCTGCGCAATGCGGCCCGGTTGCTGGCGGCCCTGCAGGCCCCGCCGCGGCAACCGGCATTGGTGGTCAGCAGTCCATCGCATATCGATTCGGTCGCCAGCAGCGCCTTCAGCGAGCGCAACCGCCATGAACTGGGTTACGTTCCGGGCAAGGTCGGTTCACGCGTTTCCCCGTACGCGATCCCGTTCGTGCCGGCTCCCGAATCGCTGCGCATCGATCCGATGGATCCGCTGGATCCCTGAACGGCGCGACGGCATCTTCAGTAACCGACCTTCACCGTGAACATCACGTTTCGCGGTGCCCCGTACCAGCCCTGGTTGTAGAAGCCGATCTGCGAATAGTAATGGCGATCAAACAGGTTGTTGATGTTGACCGCCGCCGACACATTGGAGCTGAACTGGTAGCGCGCCATCAGGTTCACCAGTGCGTAGCTGGGCTGCTGCACCGGCACCCGGCGATTTCCGGGCGCGGTGGCGGTCTGGTACATGCGGTTCTGCCAGTCCACGCCACCGCCGATGGTCAGCCGGTCCCAGGCACCCGGCAGCCGCCAGGTAGTGAACAGCTTGAACAGGCTGCGCGGCTTGGCGGTGTTGATCGCCCTGCCCTGCGCGTCCTGCGCGATGAAGGTGGTGAAGCTGGTGCCCAGGCTCCACCCCGGCAGCGGCTCACCGGCCAGTTCCAGTTCCAGGCCGTCTACCGTTGCGCCCTTCACTGCGCGGTAGGCCGCCTGCGTGCTGCCTTCGACCAGACCACCGGTGGCCTCGGCCAGGTTGTCCTGCTGGGTGCGGAACAGCGCCACCGACGCATTCAAGCGCTCCTGCAGCCAGCTGCCCTTGACGCCCAGCTCATAGCTGCGGCCGCTGACCGGGTCGAGGATCTGTCCGGATTCGTTGCGGTTGTTCTGCGGCTTGAAGATGCCGGTGTAGCTGGCGTAGGCGCTGCTGTAGTCGTTGAGGTCCCAGACCACACCGGCATAGGGCACGAACTCGTTGCGGTAGCGGTACTTCCGTTTGCTGCCGAAGTAGACCTGGTCGGTCTCCCAGTTGCTCAGGCGGCCACCGACGATCACATGCAGCGGATCAGCCAGCGACAGCCGCGCCACGGCATAGGCACCGCTCTGATGATTGTCCAGATCATCGGCCTGGGTCTTGTTGCTGGCCCACACCGGCTCGGGCGTGCCCGGCCCGTGCCAGTCGAAATAGCTGGCCAACGGCGGCAACGGGGCCAGTGCGCGGTACTGCCCCAGTGCGATCTCGTCGCGTGAGCGCGACCAGCCGACGGACGCCGTGTGCTGGCGGCCGAACAGCTGGAAGGGACCGGTCAGGCTGACACTGACCGCCTCACGGCGCACCGGACCGTCGTAGCGGGTGAAGCTGTTGCCATTGGGCATCGCCCCGGTCACCGGATCGGGATAGCCGCCCCGGTAGAGATGCTTCATCTCCATATCGGTATGCGAGCGGCTGTAGGACACGCGTGCCTGCCAGTCGTTGCCGAAGCGATGGTTGAAATCGAAGAAGCCGTTGCGGGTATCGGCGCTCATCCGTGCCCACGGCGCGGTGGCCGATGCCGAGCGGTCGAAGCGGGTACGCGTGCCGTCGGCGTTGAACAGCGCAAAGCCGCTGCCGAAGCCACGATTGTCGTTGGCCTGGTAGGAGATACCGGCGATCAATCCGGTGTCCTCGCCCAGATCCACGCTGACCACGCCGTAGAGCGTCTTCGTGGTGCTGTCCAGGCCAGCGGTGTAGCTGTCGCCCTCGGCCTGCGCAGCGACCATGCGGCCACGCACGCGCCCTTCCCGGCTGAGTGGGCTGGACACGTCCACCCAGGCACGGCGCGCGTCCCAGCTGCCGAGGCTGATGCCGCCACTGGCAGCAACGTCGCGCAGCGGGCGCTTGCGCACGTAGTTCACCGCCGCCGACGGATTGCCGGCACCGGTCATCAGGCCATTGGCGCCGCGCACGATCTCGATGCGGTCGTACACCACCATGTCCAGGTTGTTCTCGCCAAAATTCCACGGCGACAGCACCGGCATCACCACGCCATCGAACTGATAGTTGTCGATGTCGAAGCCGCGCGCCGAGAATGAGTAGCGGTTGGCATCACTGCGCGTGACCGAGATGCCCGGAGCAGTGGCCAGCGCATCGGCGGTGCTGAGCAGGCCCCGGTCCTCGATCTGCTGGCGGGTGATGACGCTGACCGACTGCGGCGTCCGCCGCGAGGTCAGTGACAACCCCGTCGCCGTGCCCATGGAGTCGGTGGTGTAGGAACGTGAGGATTCGGTGCTGCCATCGAGATCGGCCGTGACCTGCACGGTGGGCAGCTGCGAGGTGTTCGCGGCGGGGGCGCGCTCGGCGCCGTGGGCAGTATTGAACAGCGCCAGGGTCGTGCCGATGGCGGTTGCCAGGGCGCGCGGGCGGATACAGGCGGGCATGGGAGATCCAGCAGGAGAGAAAGGCTGGATGAGAATTATTGTCATTTGAGCGTGAGCACACGTATGCGTAGACGCAGCAGATGTATGCGCACTGCCGACGCTGATCCGGCGTCAGCGCAGCTGGCTGGGCGCGATGCCGTAGCGCGCACGGAACGCGGTCGCGAAATTCGTGGCATGCCGGTAACCGACGAAATGCGCGGCCTGCTGTACGCTGCAGCCCTGCCGCAGCTGTGCGCAGGCCAGTTGCAGGCGATGCTCGCGCAGCCAGCCGAACACCGAGCACTGATACACCTGCTGGAACTTCAGGCGCAGGCTGCTTGGGCTCATGCAGGCCAGGCGCGCCAGATCCTCCAGGCAATGGTCGGCGGCTGGAGCCGCCTGCAGGCAATCCATCACCCGCTGCAGCATGCGGCGGTCACGTGCTGAAACACGCAGGTCCGGCGATGCCTCCCTCGCAGGCGCCCCCAGCGCCAGGGCCAGCATCTGCAGGCCGATACTCTCGCACAGCAGTGCATGCATCGCGCCGTGCCAGCTGCCCGACAGCAGCTGGTCAGCGGCGTGCTCGAGATGCCCGGGAACCTGCCAACCACGTAACCGCGGGTGACCGGTGCGATGCGCGGTGGATAGCAGTTCGCTGATCATCGGGTCGTCAATCCCGGCAGGTGCGTCCAACGAGACATTCAGGCTGCGCATCCGCTGCCCGGCGGGATGAATCGCGGTCATCGGTGCTGCCTCGGCCAGCACCATCGTGCCGGCACCCGGGTTCATGCCGATCACTGCCTGCCCCGCCAGCCGCGCCCCTGCGCGTCCCTCCAGCATCACGATCGCCGAGAAGGCCGGCGGCGATTCCGAAGTTGCCTCGAACGGCTGATGGGCGATCACGTCCGACAGCGCCAGGGTCATGCCCGGGCGCAGGCGACGCTGCTCCACCCTGCCTTGCACCACGCACTGTTCACCCGACAGATCGGCGGCCGACGCCGGCAGGCGATAGCGGAAGCCGCTGCTGCGGCCCAGGCGATCAAGGTCGGCAAGGGTGAGGTTGAGCATGATGGGACCAGAGGGGATCGTCCCGCATTTTCATATGAGAACCATTCTCATATCCACCACCTGCCGCAAGGCCCATTTCGCCCTTGTCGATACAAATAGTTACGTTATAACATTTCACATTGTTTTCACGGATCGTGCCATGCGTCGCCACCTGCTTGCTGCTGCCATTCTGTTCGCCGTCCACACCGCCCAGGCCGCGGACGAACCCACCCTCCCCACCCTCCAGGTCCAGGCCTCCCAGCCCTCGCGCATCGACACCCGGGTCACTGTCGACAACCCACAGGCGCAGAACCGCACCCTCGGCGGCCTGCTCGAACACGTCTCCGGCGTGCAGAGCAGCGCCTTCGGGCCAAACGCGGGCGCTCCGGTCATCCGCAGCCTCAGCGGCAACCGCGTGCAGATCCTGCAGGACGGCCAGTCCATCCTCGGCATGAACGCGATCAGCGGCGACATCAACATTCCGTTCGATCCACTGTTCGTACGCAGTGTGACCGTCAACAAGTCCTCCGACACCGTGCGCTACGGCGGCAATGCGATCGGAGGCAGCGTGGAGATCGATCCGGGCCTGATCTCGCGCAGCATGGAAGACAGGGACCAGTCGATGGAACTGGTCCTGCGCAAGGGCTTCAATGCCGCCGACGCGCAGGGCTTCCGCATGAACTTCAACAACCAGCGCAACCTCTCGACCAACCTGCAGGTCTCTCGGCAGCGCATCTCGCACTACGACATCCCCGGCAACAGCAAGGCCAGTGTCTGCAACACCCGACTGTTTCCGCCGACCGGCGGCGTCAACTCGGCGCTGGCCGACAGCTGCCAGAAGGAGGCGCGCGTCCAGCAGATCTACAACAAGGCCTCGCAGCCTTACATCGACCAGTTCATGACCGAGAACCCGGACTGGGCCGATGGTGATTTCTCGTTCTACACCAACAACCCGACTTCGGTCTGGCAGCGCCGTACCTATATCAATCCGGTCAATCCGGCCTATGTCGCCGGCACGCCGTCATACGTACAGAAGCAGATCAACAATGATGTGACGCCCGATTACCATCACCGGTTGGGCAACAGTTACGCGCGCAATTCGCAGGTGGCGTTCGGGTCGACCCTGTTCTTCGACCGTGGTTACGTGGGTGTCAGCATCGATGCCAAGGACAGCGAATACGGCGTGCCCGGGTTCTCGATGCAGAACCTGTCGTTCGGTTCCAACTACGCCAACGCATTGCCGGTGGGCGTGGTGATCAAGCAGGAACGCTACGCACTGGAAGCCCTGTTGCGCGACCCGCTGCCGTGGTTCGAGCGCGCCGAACTGCGTGTTTCCAAGCTGGACAACACCTCGGGCGAACGGCTGGGTGCCACCCGGGCCAACGACTACGATTTCGAGAGCACCCAGGCCGAACTGCTGCTGAGCCATCAGCGCGTCGGTCCACTCAGCGGCCTGCTCGGTTACAGCCACCAGTCGCGCGATGTCACCGGCAGCGGCTCGCTGCGCTACCTGCCTGACGTCGACACCCGCAGCAACGCGGTGTTCCTGAAGGAGACGCTGGACTTCGGCTGGGCCAGTTTCGACGCTGGCGTGCGCCACGAGCGCATTGACCATGACCTGCAACCAAGCCGCTTCAAGACCGCGCGCAATGCCGCCAACACGAAACTGCAGGATCGTTCCTACCGGCTCAACAGCTACGGCCTGGGTTCGTACGTCGAGCTCGGTCCGTTGTTCGCCGCCAAGGTGCGCTACTCGTCCTCGCAGCGCGCACCGGAGATCAATGAGTTGTATGCGAGCAACGCGCACTACTCGGTGATGACCCAGGAAGAAGGCAACCAGAACCTCGAGCCAGAGCGCGCGAAAAACCTGGAGCTGACCGGCCTGTTCCATATCGGAGGGTTCGAACTGTCGGCCACCGCGTATCGGATGAAGTACGAGAACTATCTGTACCTGGGTTACTCGGGCGTGCAGACCGCCAACCGCCTGCCGCTGAAATACTGGAAGCAGACCGACACCACGGTGAAGGGCTTCGAGATCGACGCATCGCAGGCCCTGGACCTTGGCCGCTATGGCACGTTGAACATCTCCGCCTTCGCCGACCTGGTGAAGAACAAGGCCGATCACCCCGATTCGCTCCGTGCCCACAACGACGGCGAGTACCTGCCGAACATGCCGACCAACCGCTACGGCGCCAATCTGCAGTGGCAACGCGAGGGTTGGAAGGCGCAGCTGTCCAGCACCTACTACGACACGCAGAAGTACCTCGGCCGCAACGTCAGCGAGGAAGTGCCACTGGATGCCTTCAACCTGGTCGACCTGCAGGTCAGCCGTGAGCTGCCGGTACGCAACAGCTACATCGCCGGCATGGAGGTGTTCGTCAACGGCAGCAATCTGCTCAATGAAGAAGCACGCCCGCACAACTCGCCGTTGAAGTACATCGCGCCGTTGCCGGGGCGTGGTTTCCAGGTGGGGGTGACGGTGAGGCTCTGACGGTCAACCGATGGCGCCGCCCGCGGTTCGATGAACTGCGGGCTCGGCGTAGTGGCGGCAACGTTGCGCTTCAAACCCGGTCTGATCCACCATCAGCAGAAAATGGAGATGGGAATGAACTGGATGCGCCCCCTGTCACTTGGCCTGTTGCTGTGCCTGTCATCCGGCGCCAACGCGGCCTCCGCCATCGTCTACGACGACGATGGCCGCTACGGCTACGCCATGAACCACAGCACGCTGTCGGCTGCGATGCAGCGCGCACTGCAGCACTGCGCCGTTCGGTCCCGCAACTGTGCGCAGACTGCCACGACCACCGCGGTGGGATATTCGGCGATCGCTACCGGCACCGTCGCCATGGGCTTTGCACTTGGGGAAAAGACGGCGGACGCCGCACAACGCAAAGCGGAAAGAATGTGCAGGCAACGTGCCAATGACTGCACACTGGCAATTCTCTGGCGCGAAACGCCAAGCGGCATTGCGCCGCCCGCTCATCCGGGTCATGCGGTGCCGGAGCCCAGGCTCTATTCCTCGCCCGAAGTCGGGCAGGACGCGGCTGGCACCACCCACTAGGCCTGCACAACGCCGGTGCGGCGCAGCCGTGTATTACCGCGTTGAACAAAGAAAAACGCCTGCAGATCGAGGATCTGCAGGCGCTTCTTTGTATCTGGCGGAGTGAGAGGGATTCGAACCCTCGATAGAGCTTTTGACCCTATACTCCCTTAGCAGGGGAGCCCCTTCGGCCACTCGGGCATCACTCCGGGGTTTTCTCCGCGTCTGGTGCGTTGCACCTCAGCGGGGCGTGAATCATAACGTTAATCGAGTGCGAAGGTAAAGCGTTATTCGGCAGAATTTTCGCTACCGGTGCCACCGGCTTCATCACCACGCTGGATGCGCTGATAGATCTCTTCGCGATGCACAGCGACGTCCTTCGGCGCGGTGATGCCGATACGCACCTGGTTACCCTTGACGCCAAGCACGGTGACGCTCACCGAGTCACCGATCATCAGGGTTTCGCCGACGCGGCGAGTCAGGATCAACATTTTTGTAAGTCTCCATGGAACCGTGTGGAAGGGTATCCCCCACCGGCTTGACGCTCCGTCAAGAAGCGCTACCACGACAAAGGGAAAAGATTCGCAATGGTACCGTCAGCCGTCCCGCTCCTACAAGGAGGGGGACGGCCAGGTTCATCACAGGCGGGGGCTGACCCATTCGACGACTGCAGCCAGCGCAGTGGCAAGGGCGGGCCCGTCCTCGCCACCACCCTGGGCGAGGTCCGGGCGTCCGCCGCCCTTGCCCCCGATCTGACTGGCGATATGGGACAACAGTTCCCCGGCCTTGACCTTGCCCATTGCACTGCCGTTCACGCCCGCAACCAGGGCAGCCTTGCCGTCCTGGGCACCGGCCAGCACGATCACCGCATCGCCCAGCTGCTGCTTCAGGCGATCCATGGCGTCACGCAGGGCCTTGGCATCGAAGCCCTCCAGGCGGGCAGCCAGCACCTTCACGCCGGCAACCTCGACAGCCTGGCCGGACAGGTCGGCCGTGGCACCGGCGGCGACCTTGGCCTTCACGGCCTCCAGCTCGCGCTCCAGCAGCTTCTGGCGCTGGCCAAGGGCACGGATCTTCTCGACCACGTCGGCAGCGCTGCCACCGAGCAGGTCGGCGGCCTCGGCCAGGCGGGCCTCTTCGGCGTCCACGTAGTCCAGGGCGCCCTGGCCGGTGACCGCTTCGATACGGCGCACGCCAGCCGAGACACCGCCCTCGGAGGTGATCTTGAACAGGCCGATGTCGCCGGTGCGGTTGACGTGGGTACCGCCGCACAGCTCGGTGGAGTAGTCACCCATCTTCAGCACGCGCACGTGCTCACCGTACTTTTCGCCGAACAGGGCCATGGCGCCGAAGTCCAGCGCTTCCTGCATGCCCATGTTGTGCACTTCGGCAGCGTTGTTCGCGCGCACCTGCTGGTTGACCTTGCGCTCGATCACAGCCAGCTCTTCCGCGCTGATCGGCTGGAAGTGCGAGAAGTCGAAACGCAGGCGGTCCGGAGCGACCAGCGAGCCCTTCTGCTGCACGTGGGTGCCCAGCACTTCGCGCAGGGCGGCATGCAGCAGATGGGTGGCCGAGTGGTTGAGGATGGTGGCGCCGCGGCGCTCGCCATCGACCTGGCCGGACAGCACGTCGCCGACCTTCAGGCCGCCGTCGGACAGGGTGCCGACGTGGCCATGGAACTGGCCGGCGAACTTCTGGGTATCGTCCACCGCCAGGCGCACTCCGTTGCCGGTCAGCACGCCGGTGTCGCCGACCTGGCCACCGGATTCGGCGTAGAACGGGGTCTGGTCGGTGATCACGATGACTGCGTCACCGGCATCGGCCGACTGCACCGGACGACCGTCCTTCAGCACGGCCAGCACGGTCAGGCCGTCGGCCTGCAGGCGGTCGTAGCCGAGGAACCGGGTCGGGCTCAGGGTCGCCACCAGCTCGGCCGGCAGGGTCACGCCGCCACCGAACTTGCCGGCCGCACGTGCGGTTTCGCGCTGCTGTTCCATCGCAGCATCGAAGCCGGCGATGTCGACGGTCAGGTCGCGCTCGCGGGCGATGTCCTGGGTCAGGTCGAGCGGGAAGCCATAGGTGTCGTACAGGCGGAAGGCGTCAACGCCCGGGATCACGCCATTGCTGGCCTTGCCCGCGACGTCTTCGAAGATCTTCATGCCGGCGTCGAGGGTTTCAGCGAAACGCTCCTCCTCGGCCTGCAACGCACGGGTGACGGTGTCAACCGCTGCCGGCAGTTCCGGATAGGCCTCGCCCATCTGCTCGACCAGGGTCGGCACCAGCTTGCTGAAGAACGGCTGGCGCACACCCAGCATCCAGCCATGGCGCAGGGCGCGGCGGATGATACGGCGCAGCACATAGCCACGGCCTTCGTTGGAAGGCAGCACGCCATCGACGATCAGGAACGAACAGGCACGGATGTGATCGGCGATCACACGCAGCGACTTGTTTTCCAGGTCGGCGGTGCCGGTCAGCTCGGAGGCCTTACGGATCAGGGCCTGGAACAGGTCGATCTCGTAATTGGTGTGCACGTGCTGCAGGATCGCCGCCAGGCGCTCCAGGCCCATGCCGGTATCCACGCACGGCGCCGGCAGCGGCACCAGGGTACCGTCGGGCTGGCGGTCGAACTGCATGAACACCAGGTTCCAGATCTCGATGAAACGGTCGCCGTCCTCATCCGGGGATCCCGGGGGACCACCGGCGATATGGTCGCCGTGGTCGTAGAAGATCTCGGTGCACGGGCCGCACGGGCCGGTGTCGGCCATCTGCCAGAAGTTGTCCGAAGCGAACGGCGCGCCCTTGTTGTCACCGATGCGCACGATGCGCGCTTCCGGAATGCCGACCATGTCGCGCCACAGTTCGTAGGCTTCGTCATCGGTCTGGTAGACGGTGACCAGCAGGCGCTCGGTCGGCAGCTTCCAGACCTGGGTCAGCAGTTCCCAGGCCCAGGCGATCGCGTCCTTCTTGAAGTAGTCGCCGAAGGACCAGTTACCCAGCATTTCGAAGAAGGTGTGGTGGCGTGCGGTGTAGCCGACCTGGTCGAGGTCGTTGTGCTTGCCGCCGGCGCGCAGGCAGCGCTGGACGTCGGCCGCGCGCACATAGCTGCGCTTCTCCGCACCAAGGAACACGTCCTTGAACTGCACCATGCCGGAGTTGGTGAACAGCAGGGTCGGATCATTGCCCGGCACCAGCGGCGCCGACGGCACGATGGTGTGGCCTTTGCCCTTGAAGAATTCAAGGAAGTCGCTGCGGATCTGGGAAGTCGTGAATTTGGCGGATGCGTTCATTGGGGGGCTGGCAGTCTGCGGGCCGGCGGGCCCGGACCACCGGCCGCATTGGCCAGGGTCGCGAGGGACCGCCGAAAACCTAAAGGGTATCAGGCCCGGCGCCGCCAGTCTCAGTCATCCGGGTCGTAGCGGGTCGCGCGGCGGATGCTGTCGCCGTCGAAGCCGCGTCGGGCCAGCAGATCGGCGGCCTTGCGCCGCTGCGTCAGGTCCTGCGGGCCGGCCTCGCCAAAGCGTCGGCGGACCAGGTCACGGGCGTTTTCCTGCCAGTCGCCTTCGTAGCTGTCCATCGCCGCGGCAATCGCGGCACTGTCCAGGCCGTGGGTCCCCAGCTCGGCGCGGACATGGATCGGCCCATAGCCGGTGTTGGCACGCATCCGCACCAGATTCTCGGCAAAACGGGTGTCGTCCTGCCAGCCGGCCTCGGTGAGCTTGGCGACAGCCGCCTGCGCCGCATCGTCTTCGATGCCGCGTGCGGTCAGCTTGCGGGTGAGTTCCTTGCGCGAGTGCTCGCGGCGTACCAGCAGGCCCAGAGCCCGTTGCACGGGGGTCTGCTCACGCGGCCGGCGTTTGCGACCGGTGGGAATGTCGTCGGCGTCGGACATGCGTACTCCAAGGGTGGCGCCATCCGTGGCGCCCAGCCCATCCCTGGGCGATTCGAACCTGCGGGACAGGGCGACGTCACTGACGGCGCCGCCCTGCCCCACAGCAAGCTTTACTCGTCGTCGCCTTCGTCGTCGCCTTCCTCACGGCTGGCTTCGGTCGGCTGGAACTTCTCGCGCAGCTCGGCTTCGAGCTTCGCAGCAACTGTCGGGTTGTCGCGCAGGTAACCGCGGGCGTTGTCCTTGCCTTGGCCGATGCGTTCTTCGCCGTAGCTGTACCAGGCACCGGCCTTCTCGACCAGCTTGGCATCCACACCCATGTCGATCAGCTCGCCCTCGCGGCTGATGCCCTCGCCGTACAGGATCTCGGTGATGACCTGCTTGAACGGAGGCGCCAGCTTGTTCTTGACGACCTTGATCTTGGTCTGGTTGCCGATGATCTCGTCGCCCTTCTTGATCGCGCCGATACGGCGGATGTCCAGGCGCACCGAGGCATAGAACTTCAGCGCGTTGCCGCCGGTGGTGGTTTCCGGGCTCTGGCCCGGCATCATCACACCGATCTTCATGCGCAGCTGGTTGATGAAGACCACGAGGGTGTTGGAGCGCTTGATGTTGCCGGTCAGCTTGCGCAGCGCCTGGCTCATCAGGCGGGCCTGCAGGCCCGGCAGCTGATCGCCCATCTCGCCTTCGATTTCGGCCTTCGGGGTCAGTGCGGCGACCGAGTCGATCACCAGGATATCGACCGAGCCCGAGCGGACCAGCATGTCGGCGATTTCCAGCGCCTGCTCACCGGTATCCGGCTGCGACAGCAGCAGGTCGTCCACGTTCACGCCCAGCTTGGCGGCGTAGATCGGGTCCAGCGCGTGCTCGGCGTCGATGAAGGCCGCGGTGCCGCCCATCTTCTGGCATTCGGCGATGGCCTGCAGGGTCAGCGTGGTCTTGCCCGAGGATTCCGGCCCGTAGATCTCGACGACACGGCCCTTCGGCAGACCGCCGATGCCCAGTGCGATGTCGAGCATCAGCGAACCGGTCGGGATGGCTTCGACGGGCTCGACCACGCGGTCGCCCATGCGCATCACCGAGCCCTTGCCGAACTGCTTTTCGATCTGGCCCAGAGCTGCAGCGAGGGCGCGCTTCTTGTTCTCGTCCATCGGTTGGGTCCTTGCAGAGGTCGTGTCGTTGGAGGTGCTGTCTTTGGGGGTCTTCTTTGCCATGGGCTCACTTTAAGTCGGACGTATCGCACAGGCTGAGATTCTGCCCGGCGCTCTGAAAAGAATTATCGGACATCCGTACCAACCTCAGTGGAACCAGAGAATCGCCACAAAAGACCGCGGGGTAATGCGCTATGGAACGGGTCAACGGTTGGGTCGCAACAGGCCGCAATAGAGGCCTTCGATCGAGAAGTCCTGGTCCGGCTGCACCTCGATCGGCTTGTAGTCGGGGTTGCGCGGCAGCAGGCGGATACGATCCTTGGCGATCTTCAGCAGCTTGACGGTGATCTCGTCATCGATGCGGGCCACCACGATCTGCCCGGAATGGGCGTCGCGGGTGCGGTGCACGCCGATCAGGTCACCGTCGAAGATGCCCTCGTCGATCATCGAATCGCCCTGCACCTTCAGCAGGTAGTCCGGCGCTGGCGAGAAGAACACCCGGTCCAGCACCACGAAATCGTCCGAGCCGATATCGGCGCCGATCGGCAGGCCCGCCGCAACCCGGCCGAGCACCGGCAGGCGCAGCACGCTGTCGGGCAGGCCTGGCTCGGCCAGTTTCTCGACCGGCGGCGCCTGCACCAGCCGGATGCCGCGGGCCTGACCCGGGATGCGACGGATCGCACCGGCCTGCTCCAGGGCCTCCAGGTGGTACTGGGCCGCGCGCACGCCCTTGAAGCCGAACGCACGTGCGATTTCAGTCTGCGACGGCGGTGCGCCTTCGCTCTCGATACGCTCGGCGATCAACTGCAGGATCGCCTGCTGGGTGTCGGTCAGGTCCATGATTAGTAGTATTACTACTAACTCACAGGACTGCAAGTGCCGGAGACGACACGGCGACATCTGTAGTACCGAGCCGTGCTCGGCAATGTGGTGAATGTCTGGGCTGACCTGGGCAAGAGCAGCCGAGCATGGCTCGGCTCTACAGGAATCGCTGCGGCAAGCACACTAGTTGTGCTTGCCGCTTCTCCAGATCGAGAACAGGATCCACACACCGCAGAAGCCGGCGCCGATGAAGCCGCAGACCCCCAACGCCAGCAGCCAGCGGCTGGAGACGCCACCGACGCTGTGCATCACGATCGACGAGCCGATGATCAGCGCAGCAGTGACGATGCCCATCACCAGCCGGTTCGCGGCCCGGTTCACCTGTTCGCCAAAGCCCTGCAGTGCGGTGGTTTCCACCTTCAGCTGCAGGCGCCCACGGCGCGCTGCCTGTACCAGCTTGCGCAGGTCGCGCGGTAGTTCGCCGGCGAAGTCGACCAGGCCCAGCAGGCTGCGTCGGCCACGCTTGAGCAGCGCCGTGGGGGCATAGCGCTGCAGCACCACCCGCTCCAGGAACGGGCGCGCGGCGCTGGCCATGTCGAAATCCGGGTCCAGCTGCCGCCCCATCCCTTCCAGGGTCAGGAACGCCTTGATCATCAACGCCAGGTCAGCCGGCAGGGTCAGGCTGTAGCTGCGCAGCAGCTGGGTGATGTCGCCCAGCATCAGGCCGATGCGCAGGTCCTTCAGCGGCACGCCACGGTACTGGTCGACGAACTGGCTGATGTCGTGCTGCAGCCGGTTCTCGTCCACCTCGACACCGCCGGCCCAGTCCAGCAGCACGTCGGCCACGCCCTGCGGGTCCTGCTCGACCAGCCCGTGCAGCAGCTGAGCCACCTGGAAACGCCGCACTTCCGACAAGGCGCCGACCATGCCGAAATCGATCACGCCGATGCGGCCGTCACGCAGGTAGATGATGTTGCCCGGGTGCGGGTCGGCATGGAAGCTGCCGTCCTCCAGCACCATCTTCAACACGATGTCGGCACCGCGTCGCGCCAGTTCGCGGCGGTCCAGCCCAGCCGCATCGACACCGGCCAGGTCACGCCCTGGAATGCCGTCGACGAAGTCCTGCACGTTGAGGCTTTCGCAGGTCCACTGCCAGTGCACGCGGGGAATCAGGATGTCATCACGACCATTGAAGTTGCGCGCGATGCGCTCGGCATTGCGGCATTCGGCGGCGAAATCCAACTCGCGGCGCAGCGACACGGTGAACTGCTGCACGACTTCGGCCGGGCGGTAACGTCGCAGATCCGGCAGTCGGGCCTCGACGATCTCGGCCAGGCGGGCCAGCAACCGCAGGTCGGCCTCGACCACATCGCGGATGCCGGGGCGCCGCACCTTCAGCACCACCTCGCGACCGTCATGCAGGCGCGCACGATGGGCCTGCGCCAGCGAGGCGGCCGCCATCGGGGTTTCGTCGAGGAACGCGAACACGTCCTGCGGAGACGCACCAAGATCGGCTTCGAGCTGCTCGCGGATGTCCGCATACGGCAGCGCAGGTACCGCGTTCTGCAGTTCGGACAGCTCGGCGATCCATTCCGGTGGCAGCAGGTCGACGCGCGTCGCCAGCACCTGGCCGAGCTTGACGAAGGTCGGGCCGAGATCCTGCATCGCGCTGCGCACGCGCACCGGTGCGGTCATCCGCAGCAGCTCCTGGCGGTCCTCGTTCCAGTGCAGCAGGCGCCCTGCCCGCTCCAGCGTGGTGGCCAGGCCGATGCGCCGCACCACGTCGCCGAAGCCATAGCGGATCAGGACAACGGCGATTTCCTGCAGTCGGCCCAGGTCACGGACCGTGCCCAGCGTTTCCCACATCATGCGTGCTCCGGACGATTACCGGAGCAGCATGTCACAGCTGGGCGTCGATACCGCGCAATGCCGCCGCCACGGTTTGTCGGCGGATGGCTTCGCGGTCGCCATCGAACTGGAACAGCTCGGCGCGGGCGTAGCCGCCACGGCGCTTCCAGCCGATCCAGACGCTACCGACCGGCTTGTCCGGGCTGCCGCCGCCGGGGCCGGCGATCCCGGTCACCGCGACGGCGATACCGGCGCCGGAGTTGACCAGGGCACCGGACACCATTTCCAGCACGGTTTCGCGGCTGACCGCGCCGAACTGCTCCAGGGTCTGCGCGCGTACGCCCAGCAGGCGCTGCTTGGCCTCGTAGCTGTAGACCACCATGCCGCAGTCGAAGAACGCCGAGGAACCGGCAATGTCGGTCATGCACTTGGCGATCCAGCCACCACTGCAGCTTTCAGCGGTCACCAGCTGCAGCGAGGCCTGCTGCAGGCGCTGCCCGAGCGCGGCGGACTGGGCATTGAGATCGGCGTCGGTGGGAATGGACATCGGCATGACGGTGGGGTGAAGAGCCTGCACGTTGTACCGCAGATGACAGGCTGATGTCGCGCGCCGCCGCGATAGCAGTCGCCGAGCATGGCCCGGCGCTGCCTCACCACTCCGGCAGCTTCTCCGGCAGCAGCGCCCGGATCGGTGCGCCGTCGGCACTGGCGGCCAGCTTTTCGGCTTCGGCGATCGGCAGGTCGACCTGCAGCAGCCAGCCTTCCTCGTCGGCCTGCTCACTGCGGATCACTTCCAGCTGGTGCAGGCGCGCGCGCAGGCGGCCCGCATCCGGCGGCAGGCGCAGTTCGCCGGTGACGTGCTGCAGTCCCAGGCGCTTGCCCAGCACCGCCTGCAGCAGGTCCAGGCCCTGCCCGTCACGCGCGGAAATCCACACCCGCTCGCGGCGCGACTCGTCCGGGATACCGTCCTGGCCGTCGTGACGGACGTCGGCGCCTTCAATGCGGTCGATCTTGTTGAACACCAGCAACTGCGGCAGATCACCGGCACCGACTGCGGTCAGTACCTCGTCCACCTGGGCGATGCGCTCCTCGCGGTGCGGATCGGCGGCGTCGACCACGTGCAGCAGGAAATCGGCCTCGCGTGCCTCCGACAGCGTCGAGCGGAAGGCGGCAACCAGGTCATGCGGCAGGTCACGGACGAAACCGACAGTGTCGGCCAGCACCACGTTGCCACCGGGCACCGCGATGCGGCGCACGGTCGGGTCCAGCGTGGCGAACAGCTGGTCGGCGGCATAGGCCTCGGCGCCGGTCATGGCGTTGAACAGGGTCGACTTGCCAGCGTTGGTGTAGCCCACCAGGGCCACGCGCGGCAGCTCGCTGCGCACACGCGCACGGCGCATCTGGGTACGCTGCACCTCGACCTTTTCCAGGCGCTTCTGCAGCTGCTCGACCCGCTTCTGCAGCAGGCGCCGGTCGGTTTCCAACTGGGTTTCACCCGGGCCGCGCAGGCCGATCGAACCGCCGCGCTGGCGCTCCAGGTGGGTCCAGCCGCGCACCAGCCGCGTGGCCAGGTGACGCAGCTGCGCCAGCTCGACCTGCAGCTTGCCCTCGTGGCTGTGCGCACGCTGGGCAAAGATGTCCAGGATCAGGCCGGTACGGTCGATCACCCGGCGCTCCAGGAACCGTTCCAGGTTGCGCTCCTGGCCCGGGCTCAACGCATGGTTGACCAGGACCAGGTCGGCACCACTGGCGTCGGCCGCCGCCTTGATCTCGTCCAGCTTGCCGCTGCCGATCAGGGTCGACGGATTCGGACGGTCCAGGCGCGCGGTGATCGTCGCGGCAATGCTGGCCCCAGCCGAGCGGGCCAGATCACCGAATTCTTCCAGCACATCGTCTTCCAGCTTGCCGAAATGGGGCTGGATCAACAGGGCGTGTTCGCCCTTCTTCGAGCGGTCAAACATTCACCGCTCCGGTATTACTCGTCTGCTTCATCACCTGCCTGACCACCTTCACCCGACTGCACGTAACCACCGCCCGGACCGACCTTCACGTTGCGTGCCGGAACGACCGTGGAAATGGCGTGCTTGTAGACCATCTGACTGACCGTGTTGCGCAGCAGGACCACGAACTGGTCGAACGACTCGATTGTGCCCTGCAGCTTGATGCCGTTGACCAGGTACACCGAAACCGGCACGCGTTCGCGCCGCAGTGCGTTCAAGAAAGGATCCTGCAGCGATTGCCCCTTGGACATTGCACACTCCTGATTATTGTTCTTATTGGGTTGCCGACGGTTGCCACGGCCCCCGAGCCGCCCGCCGACCGATGATGTTACACGGCTGGCGGGGGTTCAGCGTGCGACGAAGGTCGACACCGCGCCGGCCAGGCGCTCCCTGTCCATATGGGGGTCGAACCAGCGCGCATCAAGCTCGCCACGCAGCCAGGTCAGCTGGCGCTTGGCCAGCTGGCGGGTGGCGAAGATCGCCTTGTCACGGAAACGGGCGGCATCGCCCTCGCCGTCGAGGTATTCCCAGGCTTGGCGATAGCCGACCGCACGCACCGCCGGCAGGTCCAGCGGCGCCGTCACGGCGGCCATTTCCGGCATTGCACGCAGTGCCCGCACCTCGTCCAGGAAGCCCTGCGCCAGCATGGCGTCGAAGCGGGCCTCGATGCGCTGGTGCAGGACGGCGCGGTCACGCGGGGCCAGGATCAGTTTGAGGGTGCGTACCGGCAACGGCGCCACGCCCGGCCGACGCTGCCATTCGGTGATGGGGGTACCGGTCAGGCGGTAGACTTCCAGCGCCCGCTGGATGCGTTGCGGGTCGGTGGCATGGATGCGCGCGGCCGCTGCCGGATCGACCTCGGCCAGCTCCGCATGCAGTGCCGCCCAACCACGCTCGGCCGCCTCGGCGCTGAGCGCCTCGCGCATTACCGGGTCAGCCTCCGGCATCGGCGACAGGCCCTGCAGCAGGGCCCGGAAGTACAGCCCCGTACCACCTGCCAGGATCGGCGTTTTGCCACGCGCCACGATGTCGGCCACGACCCGGCTGGCATCGGCCGCGAACTCGGCCGCCGAATAGGTCTGCCACGGATCGCGCAGGTCCAGCAGATGATGCGGCGCCTGCGCACGCTCGGCGGCGTCGGGCTTGGCCGAACCAATATCCAGATACCGGTAGACCAGCGCCGAATCGACGCTGACGATCTCGCCGTCCAGTTGCCGCGCCAGGGCGATCGCCGTGGCGGTCTTGCCACTGGCAGTCGGCCCCATCACGGCGATCGCCAGCGGCCGCCGGTCGATGCCCATCAGTCTTCGTCCGGCCAGCGGATCGACGGCGTGGCATCGGCACGCGGCGTCGGCACGGCGTCGACGGCCTGCCAGATCTTCAGCGCATCGACGGTCGCCGCCACGTCATGCACGCGCACGATTCGCGCACCGCGCTGGACCGCGATCAGATGCGCCGCCACCGAGGCAGCCACCCGTTCGGATGGCGTGTCGCGGCCGGTCAGTTCGCCCAGGCTGCGTTTGCGCGACAGGCCAGCCAACATCGGCACGCCCAGTTCCAGGAAGCGTTCCGAGCGCGCCAGCAGGGTCATGTTGTGGGCAGTGGTTTTGCCGAAACCGAAACCGAGATCGATCAACAGGTTCTTCTTCGCAATGCCCGCCATCTCGGCAGCGAACAGGCGCTGGACCAGGAAGCCGTGCACCTCGGCGACCACGTCGTCGTAATGTGGATCGGCCTGCATGTGGCCTGGCTCGCCCTGCATGTGCATCAGCACCACCGGCACGCCGGTTGCAGCGGCGGCGTCCAGCGCCCCGTCCTGACGCAGGCCGAAGATGTCGTTGATCATGCCGGCGCCAGCGGCCACCGCCGCGCGCATCACCTCCGGCTTGAAGGTGTCGATGCTGATCGGCACCTGGGTGCGGGCGGCCAGCTGCTCGATCACCGGAATCACCCGGCGCAGCTCATCCTCGATCGACACCGGCGCAGCGCCCGGGCGGGTCGATTCGCCGCCGATGTCGAGCAGGTCGGCGCCCTCCTCGACCAGCTTCAGACCGTGGGCGACGGCCGCCTCGGTGGTGTCGTGCGCGCCGCCATCGGAGAACGAGTCCGGGGTGACGTTGACGATGCCCATGACCTGGGCACGGTCGAGGCGCAGGATGCGGCCGGCGCAGTCGAGCTGGGGCGAGGTATCGAACATGGGCAATCCTGCTGGGACAACGAAAGGTAGTTTAGTTCGGCAGGGCGGCGCCCTGCACCCGCAGAGGCCAGAGCGACAGCAACAGCCGGAGCAACAGCGGGTTCACTGAAGAATGGCGGGGTGGGTCCGGTTGCGGGGGCCGCTGCAAGTACGTCCATGTAAGCTCGGTCGCCGCATCCATGCGGCTCACGCCCCCGCAACCGGACCCACCCCGCCTTCGACAGATTTCCGCGATCTGCAGTAGATCCACGCCATGCGTGGATGAATCTCCATCGGAATCGAATATTTCGAATTGGAATCGAAATTCATCCACGCATGGCGTGGATCCACCGTGTCGACCAAGGTCGACACCCACCAACAGCAGCAGAAATCTGTCAGAGGTGGGGCGGTGTCGGAGGGCGGGGTGTCAGCCGCATGGATGCGGCTGCCAAGCCCCCATGGACGGGTTCACGGCGTCCCCGCCCTCCGACACCGCCCCGCCAAACCACGGAATGTTGCTGTTGCTGTTGCTGTTGCTGCTGAGGTTGCCGGCCAGCGGCCGGCACTACCGCGGGTGCAGGGCGCAGCCCTGCCGATACCCCTCAACGGCGGCGGCGCTTGCGATCCACGTACAGGGTCTTGGCGATGCTCAGCACGATGCCAACGGCGATACCCACCCCACAGCCCAGCAGCAGGTTGTCTGCGCCAAGGCCCACACCCACGCCGACCACGGTGGCGATGACCATTTCGACGGTGTGGGAAATCGGTTCGGGCTTCGGGGCGGACATGCGGGCTCCAGCGTCAGATCGGTTCTTCAGGATGGGCCGATGGCCCATAAACAACGAAGCCGGGTTACCCCGGCCTCGTCTCGTGTCACGTGCAGCGGGCCGTCAGTGCGATTCGGCCGGGCCTGCGATCGGCGGCAGCGGACGGGCGTCGCCGCCCTTGTCGTTGCCACCATCCTTGTTCGACTTGTTCCAGCCGGCCGGCGGCGGCGGATCGCGGCCCTCCATGATGGCGTCGATCTGCGGCGCGTCGATGGTCTCGTACTGCAGCAGCAGCTGCGACATCGCGTGCAGCTTGTCCAGGTTGGCCGTCATCAGCTCGGTGGTGCGTGCGTAAGCCTCGTCGAGGATGTTGCGCACTTCCTCGTCGATGCGGCGCGCGGTGTCGTTGGACACGCTCTTGTGCTGGGTGACCGAGCGCCCCAGGAACACCTCGTCATCTTCTTCGCCATAGGCAATCGGGCCGAGCTGGTCGGACAGGCCCCACTTGGTGACCATGTTGCGAGCCATCTTGGTGGCGCGTTCGATGTCGTTGGAGGCGCCCGTGGTGACCTTGTCGGCACCGAAGATCAGCTCCTCCGCCACACGACCACCGTACAGCGAGCACAGCTGCGACTTGATCGCCACGCGGTTCATCGAATACTTGTCGCCTTCCGGCAGGTACATGGTCACACCCAGCGCACGGCCGCGCGGAATGATGGTGACCTTGTAGACCGGGTCGTGCTCGGGCACCAGGCGGCCGACGATGGCGTGACCGGCCTCGTGGTAGGCGGTGAGCGTCTTCTCTTCTTCGCTCATGGCCATCGAGCGGCGCTCGGCACCCATCAGGATCTTGTCGCGGGCACGGTCGAAGTGGTCCATGCGGACTTCCTTCTCGTTGCCACGCGCAGCGAACAGGGCGGCCTCGTTGCAGAGGTTGGCCAGGTCGGCGCCGGAGAAGCCCGGGGTACCGCGCGCGATCACCATCGGCTCGACATCGTCGGCCAGGGGCAGCTTGCGCATGTGGACCTTCAGGATGTGCTCGCGGCCCTTCACGTCCGGCAGGCCGACCACGACCTGGCGGTCGAAACGGCCCGGACGCAGCAGCGCCGGGTCCAGCACGTCCGGACGGTTGGTCGCGGCGATCACGATCACGCCTTCGCCGCCTTCAAACCCGTCCATCTCGACCAGCAGCTGGTTCAGGGTCTGCTCGCGCTCGTCGTGACCGCCGCCCAGGCCGGCGCCACGGTGGCGACCGACGGCGTCGATTTCGTCGATGAAGATGATGCACGGCGCGTGCTTCTTGGCCTGCTCGAACATGTCGCGCACGCGGCTGGCGCCGACGCCGACGAACATTTCAACGAAGTCCGAACCGGAGATCGAGAAGAACGGCACCTTGGCTTCGCCGGCGATGGCCTTGGCCAGCAGCGTCTTGCCGGTACCCGGCGGGCCCACCATCAGCACGCCGCGCGGAATCTTGCCGCCCAGCTTGGTGAACTTGGACGGGTCGCGCAGGAAGTCGACCAGTTCACCCACTTCTTCCTTGGCCTCGTCGCAGCCGGCGACGTCGGCGAAGGTGACCTTGATCTGGTCTTCGCCCTGCAGCTTGGCGCGCGACTTGCCGAAGGACATCGCGCCCTTGGCACCGCCGCCACCGCCCTGCATCTGGCGCATGATGAACAACCAGAAGCCGATGATCAGGATGACCGGCAGGAAATTCATCAGGATCGCGCCGAGGGAAATGCCGCTGGACGGCTCCTCCTGCACGATCTCCACGTTCTTGGTGCGCAGCACGTTGATCAGGTCACGATCGAACGGCGCGGTGATGGTGGACGACTGCCCACCGCGGGTGGTGTAGGTCAGCTGGCTGGTGCCGCCGCGCATGTCGCCGCCGAAGGCGACCTTCTGCACGTTGCCGCTGTCCACCTGGTCCAGGAACTGCGAATACGACGCGCCCTGCGCCCCGGCCCCGGAGGACTTGGGCGAGAAGCTCTGGAAGACCACCATCAGCACGACGGCGACGACCACCCATAGCAGGAGGTTCTTGGTCAAGTCGTTCATCCTCATTGGCTCCGGTGTTCCTCTCAGTGCTGGCGTTGCGTTGGGGTCGAACTTGCGTACGTTGCGAGCTTACTTCATGTGGGCGCGTTTTCCCTGACCCAAGGCATACACCTCGGGAGAGCGCTTGCGCGAGGCTTCCGGCTTGCGGATGGAGACTTTGTCGTACCGGCGGCGCATGTCGCGCACGTAGTCGTCAAAGCCCTCGCCCTGGAACAGCTTGATCAGGAATGCCCCACCGGTTTTCAGGTGGTTGTCGGCAAAATCCAGGGCCAGCTCCGCCAGGTGCATCATCCGCGGCTGGTCGACCGCGCCCACACCACTCTTATTGGGGGCCATGTCCGACAGCACAAGGTCTACCGGCTGATCCCCGAGCATGGCTTCAAACTGCGATAGAACGGCTTCTTCCCTGAAGTCACCATGAAGGAACTCGACGCCGGCCAGCGGCGGCATGTCCAGGATGTCCAGGGCCAGCACGCGGCCGGTGTCGCCGATCTGTCTCCGAACCTGCTGAGACCAGCCGCCCGGGGCCGCGCCGAGGTCGACCACCACCATGTGCGGCTTCAGCAACCGGTCACGTTCCAGCAGCTCTTCGAGCTTGTAGGCGGCGCGCGAACGCATGCCTTCGGCCTGGGCCTTCTTCACGAAGGGGTCGGAGAAGTGTTCCTTGAGCCAGCGCTGGCTGCTTTTGCTGCGGGTAGCCATTGAAAATAGGGGCTGATGGGGTCCTCATGATACCCTGATCGCCCCATTCAACCGTGTTTTCCTGCATGTCCATCGCCCTGACCGCTTCCCAGACCCGTTTCCTGCGCGGCCAAGCCCACGACCTGAAGGCCCTGCTGCAGACCGGCGGCAAGGGTGTGACCCCGGCCTTCATCGCTGAGCTGAACGAAGTGCTGGAGCGCCACGAGCTGGTCAAGGTGAAGGTCGCTGCCGAAGACCGCGACGCCCGTGACGTGATGATCGGCGAGATCGTCGAAGCCACCGAAAGCGCGCTGGTGCAGCGCATCGGCCACGTCGCCGTGCTGTACCGCCCGAGCAAGGAACAGCGACAGATCGTGCTGCCGCGCGGCTGATCGCCCTACTGCCATGCAGCTGAACCACGAACCGCCGGATTACGCCTACAGCCTGCGCGCCGCCGATGGCCGCTCGGCCCGGGTCAACGAGCTGGTGCTGGGCAGCAGCTTCTTCCTGACCCCGGACCAGCTGGTCGAGCGCTGGCCGGTGAAGCAGGCCACCGAACTGCAGCTGGCCGACCTGGAGCCGATCCTGGCGCTGAACCCGGCGCTGATCGTGCTCGGCACCGGTGACCGCCAGGTGTTCCCGCCGGCGGTGGTGATGGCCGCCTGCCTGTCACGCGGCATCGGCCTGGAAGTGATGAACAATCCGGCCGCCGCACGCACCTTCAACATCCTGGCTGGCGAAGGCCGCAAGGTCGCCGCCGCCTTCATTCTCGAAGGCTGACGTGGCGTCGCCGGGCATGGCCCGGCAGTGCCCTGGATCACACCTACTCTGTAGCGCCCGAGCCCATGCTCGGGCGGCGCCGCGTCGCGGCGCGGCGCGGAAAGCCGCCGGGCGTGACCCGGCGCTACCCGATCACACGGTGATCAGCGTGCCGGCAGATACTGCTGCGGGTCGACCGGCTTGCCGTTGTAACGAATCTCGAAGTGGACCATGTCGCGGTTCGCACCGGTACGGCCCATTTCGGCGATCTGCTCGCCAGCCTTCACGCTCTGCCCTTCATTGACCAGGCGCTTGCGGTTGTGACCATAGGCGGACAGCCACTGGTCGCTGTGCTTGATGATGATCAGTTCGCCGTAGCCGACCAGGCCGGCACCGGAGTACACCACCACGCCATTGGCGGTGGCCTTGACCGGCTGGCCGCTGGTGCCGGCGATGTCCACGCCCTGCTTGGTCGCGTCACCGGCCACGTAGCGGCCGACGATCGCGCCATCGGCTGGCCAGCGCCAGGCGATGTTGCTCTTCACCGGCCCGACCGGCGCCGGGGCCGGCGCGGTGCTGCCGCCACTGCTGCCAGCCGAACGCGGCGGGGTGACCACCGTGGTCGGCGCACGGCCGCTGGTGGCCCCCTGCGGATACAGGCGGATCACCTGGCCGGGGTAGATGGTCGACGGGTTGTCCAGACGATTCCAGGCAATCAGGTCGGCCGGGGTGATGTCATGGATGCGGGCCAGCGCATAGATGGTGTCGCCCTTGCGCACCACCACGGTCTGCCCGGGCTTGGGCACCGAGGTCTTCGGCGTGGTCACACCACTGGCGGTGCTGCCACCACCCGGGCGGACCACAGTGGCGGTGCCGCAGGCGGCCAGGGTGGAAACCAGCAACGCCAGCGCGCCGATGCGCACTCCCTTGCTCTGACGATCAGGACTCATGCGAACTTCGACCTCCATACAAGCCAGGCGATCAGCACCACCACCAACGCGGTGGCGATCCAGCCCAGCGGTTCAATCCAGCGACGCAGTGCCGCTTCGGCACGCGCACCACCGATACGGATGACCGCAGCCAGCACGAACACGCGCTTGCCGCGACCGATCAGCATGCTCAGCAGGTACTGCGGCATCGGTACGCCGACGATACCCGATGCCCACGTGAAGACCTTCATCGGGATGGGCATGAATCCGCCCAGCACCAGGAAGGTGAACACCGCCCAGGGCGACTCGGCCATCTTCGCCTGCACGGTGATGATGCCCTGCTCGATCGCCGGCAGCATGCCCAGCGCTTCGAACAGCGGCTTGATCGCCTCGAAGGCGTAATGACCCAGTGCATAGCCAACCAGCGCGCCGACCATCGAGCCGGCCAGGCTGAGGGTGGCGAACCACCAGCCGCGCTTGGGCTGGGCCACGCACATCGGCGCCAGCATCACCTCCGGCATCACCGGGAAGATGATCGCCTCGAAGAAGCTCAACACCGTCAGGTAGGTCGGCGCGCGTTCGTGCGCCGCCCACTTCATCGCCCGCTCGTACAGCGGCCCGAAAATCTTCATGCAACCCTGCTCCGTGGATTAGTCGAGCATGCCAGACAGCAGCGGCACGAACGTGACCGGCGCCAGCACGTGTTGTTCGATGCTGCCGTCGGCCTTGCGGTCCAGCTGTACCAGCGACTGCGCTCCGGGGCCACCGACCGGCGCCACCAGGCGGCCGCCCCCGGCCAGCTGCTCGATCAGGGCGTCGACCAGTGCCGGCGCCGCCGCAGTGACCACGATGGCATCGAACGGACCGTGCTCGGCCCAACCGACGCGGCCGTCGTCATGCTTGGTGCGGATGTTCATGCCCAGCGCACGGAAGCGCTTGCGGGCCTGGCGCAGCAGATCGCCGATGCGCTCCACGGTGTAGACCTCCAGGCCCAGCGCACCGAGGATGGCGGCCTGGTAACCGGAACCGGTGCCGACTTCCAGCACCCGCTTCGGCGCGACCTGGAGCACCGCCTCGGTCATCCGCGCGACCACCCAGGGTTGCGAGATGGTCTGGCCGTGGCCGATCGGCAGCGCGGTGTCTTCATACGCGCGCGAGGCCAGTGCCTCGTCGATGAACAGATGGCGCGGCACCACCCGGATCGCGTTCAAGGTCGGCTCGTCGACGATCCCGGCTTCGCGAAGGCGGTCGACCAGGCGGTCACGCACGCGCTGCGAGGTCATGCCGATACCGACGGCTTCCGGTTGCAGGCGCAGGCGTGGGCTCATGCCGGCTGGTCCAGCGCCGCACTGAGGCCGCCAACCCAGCTGGCCACCTTCTCCAGTGCCTGGTAGCGGGTCAGGTCGACCTGGATCGGAGTGATCGAGATGTGGCCGGTGCGCACCGCATGGAAATCGGTGCCGGGACCGGAGTCCTGCTCACGACCGGCCGGGCCGATCCAGTACACCTCGTTGCCGCGCGGATCCTTCTGCGCGATGCAGCCTTCGGCGCGATGGCGGTTCCCCAGGCGGGTGACCTCGAAGCCCTTGACCTCGCTCCACGGCAGATCCGGCACGTTGACGTTGAGGATGGTGTCAGCCGGCAACGGATCGGCCTTGAGCCGGGCGACGATCTCCACCGCGGCGCGCGCAGCAGTCTCGAAGTGCTTCGGATCATGGTTGCGGGTAACCAGCGAGACCGCCACCGCCGGCAGGCCGAGGAAGCGACCTTCCATCGCCGCCGAGACGGTGCCGGAATAGATCACGTCATCGCCGAGGTTGGCGGCATTGTTGATGCCGGACACGACAATGTCGGGTTCGAACTCGAGCAGCCCGGTCAGCGCCAGGTGCACGCAGTCGGTCGGGGTGCCGGCCACCGAGACGGTGTAATGGTCGATGCGCTTGAGGCGGATCGGCAGGTCCAGGGTCAGCGAGTTGCTGGCGCCGGAGCGATCGCGGTCGGGTGCCACCACCGTGACTTCGTGTCCGGCCTCGCGCAGCACCGAAGCAAGCATCCGGATGCCTGCGGCGTCGACGCCATCGTCGTTACTGACCAGGATTCGCATCTTCGATTTAACCGCTTGATTTTCCAAGAATTCGATTCCATCACCGTGCAGTGTGGGCGGGACCGTCGTACTCCCCTGCGGAAGCCGTCGACCCTGCAAGGGCATCGTCTATTGTGCCGCATGCGAGCCGCTGGTCCTACCCTGCCGGCGGTCACGGCCGACATCGAACCGTCATAGGCAGACCTGCGCCGGCGGTTTACCCTGTGCGCATGTCGCACCCTGAAGATGAAGATCCGGCCGCATTGTTCCGTGCAGCCATCGGCGAAGTGACGCCGCTGCGCAAGGATGCCGAGCCGGCACCGGCTGCGCCCCGGCCGAAGCCGCGCGCGCGCATGGCCGAACGTGACGAGGCCGAAGCCGCCGGCGAGTTCGCCCGGCTGCTGCGCGACAGCACGCCGCTGGAAGCCGGCGACGTGGCCAGCTATCGCCGCGACAACCTGCCACCACGCCTGTTCCAGCGCCTCAAGCGTGGCCAGTACTCGGTACAGGACGAACTGGACCTGCACGGCGCCACCGCCGCGCAGGCGGAGACGCTGCTGCGCCAGTTCCTGCTGGAGGCGCATGCACACGAGTATGGCTGCGTGCGCATCATCCACGGCAAGGGCCTGCAGTCCGATGGCGGTGCGCCGGTGCTGAAGAACCTGGTTGATCGCCTGCTGCGGCTGCGCAACGACGTGCTGGCCTTCCATTCGGCGCCGACCGGGCAAGGCGGCACCGGCGCGGTACTGGTGCTGCTGGCACGGCGGTGAAAAAAGGGGACACCATGTGTCCAGGTAGAGTCGACTGTCAGTCGACTGCTCTTCCAGCGGCAAGCGAATACCGCGCGCTGCGCGCGCAAGTCGACTGACAGTCGACTCTACCGCGCGCCCTGCTCAGGCCTGCGAGGCGTCTTCGACCGGGCCGAGCTCGTGCAGCACGGCGGTGGCGTAGCAGCCCGGCGGCAGCGCGAACGACAACTCCAGCACGTCATCGGCCAGCCATTGGTGCTGCAGCAGCGCCGGGCGCAGGCGCAGCGCGCGGCGCTCCTGCTTCAGGCGCGCGTCTTCCAGGCCGGCCCGCAGTGCCTTCGACTCTTCGTCGTCCAGCGCGGCCAGCTCCAGCTCGCGTGCCGCATCGGTGCTGCGCAGCTCGCCTTCGCCCCACAGCGGCGCGCTGGGATGGATGTCGAAACGCGCCAGGCGCTCGGCCAGCACGTCGGTGTACGGCTCGGGTCCGAACACGCTGCGGCTGCCATCGAGCATCCACACTTCGCCCTCCAGCGGCTGATCCCAGTTGCCCTGCTCCACGCGCGCGGCCAGCACGCGGTTGAACAGCGCCGAACGCGCGGCTGACAGCAGCAACGAACGCTGATCCTTGCGCATGCGGCGGCCACCGAACATCGCCAGTGCCGCCGGCACGTTGCCGCCGTCGCGGCCAAAGCGCTGCTCGCCGAACCAGTTCGGCAGGCCGCGCTCGGCAACCTGCTGCAGGCGTTCGCTGATCGCTGCGGCATCGCCCTGCACTTCACGCAACACCAGCTTGAAACGGTTGCCGGCCAGTGCGCCACGCTGCAGCTTGCGGTTATGCCAGGTCGCGTCGAGCACTTCGATCTCATCACTGGCCAACTCGGCCAGGTCCGGCGCAATGCGCTTGGGCAGGTGCACGCTGAAACGCTGGGTGGTGACCGCGTGGCGATCCTTCATGCCGGCGTAGCTGACCGCCATTTCCGGCAGGCCGGCCCACTTGGCCAGCACCTTGGCCACATGCACGGTGTTCGCGCCGCGCTTGCGGATATGCAGCAGCAGGTGCTCACCTTCGCCGGTGGCCTCGAAGGCCGGCAGCTCGTCGACCTGGAAATCGTCCGGCGTGGTGCGGATGCGCGCTGTGAGCAATGGCGCACCGAATGCAAGCGGCAGCGGAATCATGCGGCCACCAGCAGCACCACGGCCTGCGCGGCGATGCCTTCACCACGGCCGGTGAAGCCCAGCTTTTCCGAGGTGGTGGCCTTGACGCTGACCGCATCCAGCGGCAACTGCAGCAGCTCGCCGATGCGCTCACGCATGGCCAGCGCATGCGGGCCAACCTTGGGCCGCTCGCAGATCACGGTGATGTCGGTGTTGCCGACACGCCAGCCACGCTCACGCAGCAGGCTGTCGCAGTGGCGCACGAAATCACTGCTGTCGGCGCCCTTCCAGCGGCTGTCGCTTGGCGGGAAATGCTGGCCGATGTCACCCAGCGCCAGTGCGCCCAGCATCGCGTCGCACAGAGCGTGCAGGATCACGTCGCCGTCGCTGTGGGCGAGCACGCCGCAGCTGTGCGGTACGTTCACGCCGCCGAGCATGATGTGATCGCCTTCACCGAAGGCATGGACGTCATAGCCCTGGCCGATGCGGACGGGCGGGAAAGGTGCGGTGCTCATGGATGCAACCCTTGCAGCAGGGCCGCGCGGGCAATCAGCTGGCGCGGCGGGAAAGTACGAATTCGAACCGGTCCAGATCGGCCGGGGTGGTGACCTTGAAGTTGTCCTCACTGCCTTCCACCAGCAGCGGGCGCTGGCCCTGGCGCTCCATGGCCATGGCCTCGTCGGTGACTTCAACACCGGCGGCAGCAGCGTCGGACAGCGCGCGGCTGAGCTGGTGGCGACGGAACAGCTGCGGGGTCAGTGCGCGCCACAGGCGCTCGCGCGGCTCGGTGCCGTCGATGCCACCGTCGTCGCCTGCACGCTTGAGCGTGTCGCGCACCGGGGCGGCCAGGATCGCGCCAACCGGGTCGGCACGGCCGACTTCAAGCAGGCGGCCGAGATCGGCCAGGGACAGGTTCGGTCGCGCCGCATCGTGGACCAGCACGAACTCATCGGCGCGCACCGACTCCGGCAACGCCTGCAACCCGGCCAGCACCGAGGCGGCACGGGTCGCACCCCCGACACAGGTCAGCACCGGCTTGCCCGCCCACTCGTTCCAGCCCGGCCAGTCGGCGTCGTCCTGGCCGATCACCACCATCGCACCGGCCACGGCCGGGTGCGCCAGCAGGGCGTCCAGGGTATGGGCGAGCAGGATCTGTCCACCTGCCTGCAGGTACTGCTTGGGCAACGGCGCGCCGAAGCGGGTGCCACGGCCAGCAGCAGGAACCACGACCCAGATCGCCGCACTCATGGCACGTCCGCCGGGTGTTCGCCGACCTGCGCGCTGACACCTGCCGCAGGCTGCGCCGGATGCACCGGCACATCCTCGACCACGCGGTAGAACTTTTCGCCAGGCTTGATCATGCCCAGCTCGCTGCGCGCGCGTTCCTCGATGGCGGACTGGCCTTCCTTGAGGTCCTTCACTTCGGCAGCCAGCGCATCATTGCGCTGCTGCAGGCCCTCATTGTCCCGCTCCTGGTTGGCGACCTGGGCTTCGAGCATCATCACTTCACCCGAATTGCCCGGACCGAACCAGAAGCGGTACTGCAGCCAGCCCAGCAGCAGGGCCAGCACCAGCAGCATCCAGCGCCAGTCGCGCATCGGCTCAGCGCTTCAGCGAAACGAACGCGTCACGACCGGCGTAACGCGCGCCGGCGCCGAGGGCTTCCTCGATGCGCAGCAGCTGGTTGTACTTGGCCACGCGATCGCTGCGGCACAGCGAGCCGGTCTTGATCTGGGTGGCGGTGGTGGCCACGGCGATGTCGGCGATGGTGGTGTCTTCGGTTTCGCCGGAACGGTGCGAGACCACGGCGGCATAGCCGGCGCGATCGGCCATGGCGATCGCTTCCAGGGTTTCGCTCAGGGTACCGATCTGGTTGACCTTGATCAGGATCGCGTTGGCGGTGCCCGAGTCGATGCCTTCCTGGAAGATCTTCGGGTTGGTCACGAACAGGTCGTCGCCGACCAGCTGCACCTTCTTGCCGATGCGGTCGGTCAGCAGCTTCCAGCCGGCCCAGTCGTTCTCGGCCAGGCCATCTTCAATGGTGATGATCGGGTACTGCGCGGCCCAGTCGGCGAGGAAGTCGACGAACTGCTCGGAGGTCAGGCGCTTGTTCTCGCCGACCAGGTTGTACTTGCCGTTCTCGAAGAACTCGCTGGAAGCCACGTCCAGGCCCAGCAGCACGTCTTCACCGGCGGTGTAGCCGGCCTTGCCGATCGCTTCGAGGATGGTGTCCAGCGCTTCGACGTTGCTGCGGAAGTCCGGCGCGAAGCCGCCTTCGTCGCCGACCGCCGTGCTCAGGCCGTGGCCCTTCAGCACCGACTTCAGCGAATGGAAGATTTCGGTACCGGCGCGCAGCGCTTCGGAGAACGAGGTGAAGCCGACCGGCAGCACCATGAACTCCTGGAAGTCGACGTTGTTGTCGGCATGCGCACCGCCGTTGATGATGTTCATCATCGGCACCGGCAGCGACGGGCTCACGCCGGTCTTGGCGGCCAGATACTGCCACAGTGCCTGCTTGCTCGATGCGGCGGCGGCGTGCGCGGCGGCCATCGAAACACCCAGCAGTGCGTTGGCGCCGAGGCGGCCCTTGTTCTCGGTGCCGTCGAGGTCGATCAGGCGACGGTCGAGGCCGGCCTGGTCGGTGGCCTCGACGCCCTTCAGCGCGGCGGCAATCGTGGTGTTGACGTTGTCGACGGCCTTGCGCACGCCCTTGCCCAGGTAACGGGTCTTGTCGCCGTCACGCAGCTCGACCGCTTCCTTGGTGCCGGTCGAGGCGCCGGAGGGAACCGCGGCACGACCGAACGAACCGTCCTCCAGGATGACTTCGGCTTCCAGCGTGGGGTTGCCACGACTGTCGAGGATTTCACGGGCGTGGATGCTGCGGATCGTACTCATGGTCGGACCGGTTACCTGTCTGGAGAGGGGCGACAAAACGAATGCCGCGTGATTATCCCCGGCTGCCCGCCACTTGCCAAATGGAATGGGCGGCTTCAGCCCCAGCTGGACCCGATCACGATCAGCACCAGCGACACCAACATCACCAGCAACGCACCGGCAATCGCCGCCAGGATGGGGCCACGCCGCCGTCGCCAGGCCAGCACCATCGCCACCGGGCTGCCCAGGAAGGACAGCACCATCGTGACCAGCGCGCCCAGCAACCACCACTGCGTGGCCTGCACGCCGTTGTTTCCGTCCCCCGGCGGCCGGAAACTGGCGGTGAAGGCCAGCACGCCCACCACAAGGGCCATCCAGGTCAACACGGCCAGGCCCAGAGCGATCAGCCCCCATGGCCAGCCGCGCGCCGACGTGGTCGTATTCATCAAAGCACTCCGTAGAACAGGGCGCCGAACCACAGCGACAGCAGGATGATCGCCAGGCCAGCCATCACCTTGCCACGATTCAGCCGCCAGGCCAGTACAGCAGCAGTGATGCAACCTACGGCCGCCACCAACTCCGCGACCAGCAGCGCAATGAAGTACGCGCGCAGATTGAGCCCGCTGCCACCATCACCCGGTGGCCGCACGGATGCGGCGCCGATCAGCACCAGCCCGAACATGCCCACGGTGAACAGCACGGCCAGGCCCAGTGCAATCAGGCCCCAGGGCCCCTGTTTCCAGTGCCGGCGGCGGCGCTGGGCCTCCAGCGCCAGCCACGGGTCACGACTCACGCGAAACGCGAGAAGCCGTGCTTCTTGGTCACCGCGTCAAGCTCCATCAGGGTCTCGAGCAGCGCTTCCATCTGGTCCAGCGGCCATGCATTGGGGCCATCGGACAGGGCCTTGGACGGGTCCGGATGGGTCTCGGCGAACAGGCCGGAGATGCCCACCGCCACCGCGGCACGGGCCAGCACCGGCACGTGTTCGCGCTGACCGCCCGAACTGGTGCCCTGCCCACCCGGCAGCTGCACCGAATGGGTGGCGTCGAACACCACCGGGCAACCGGTATCGCGCATCACTGCCAGCGAGCGCATGTCACTGACCAGGTTGTTGTAGCCGAAGCTGGCACCACGCTCGCAGACCATGATCTGCTCGTTGCCGGTGGCCTTGGCCTTCTCCACGACCGGCTTCATGTCCCACGGCGCCAGGAACTGGCCCTTCTTGATGTTGACCGGCTTGCCGGCCGAGCACACCTTGCGGATGAAGTCGGTCTGGCGGACCAGGAACGCCGGGGTCTGCAGCACGTCCACCACCGAGGCCACTTCATCCATCGGGGTGTATTCGTGGACGTCGGTCAGCACCGGCACGCCGATCTGCTTCTTCACTTCGGCCAGGACCTTCAGGCCTTCTTCCATGCCCGGGCCGCGGAAGGCGGTGCCCGAGGTGCGATTGGCCTTGTCGAAGCTGGACTTGAAGATGAAGTTGACGCCGAGCTTGTCGGTGATCTCCTTCAGCTTGCCGGCGGTATCAAGCTGCAGCTGCATCGACTCGATTACGCAGGGGCCGGCGATCAGGAACAGGGGCTGGTCCAGCCCGACCTCGAATCCACACAGTTTCATGGCGTTTCCTTGTTGTCCGCAGCACCGGCCGGGCCGGTGCGATGGGGGTTGAAGCATGCAGGATGGGGACCGAAGCCCCCATTCACAAGTCAGGCGCGCGCTTCGGAAAGCAGCTTGCCACCGGCCTTGCGCTCGCGCGCGGCACGGATGAAACCGATGAACAGCGGGTGGCCGTCACGCGGCGTGGACAGGAATTCCGGGTGCGCCTGGCAGGCCAGGAACCACGGGTGCGCATCGCGCGGCAGCTCAACCACTTCCACCAGGGTGTCGTCCATCGACTTGCCGGCGATCACCAGGCCGGCGTCTTCCAGCTGGGTGCGGTAACGGTTGTTGAACTCGTAGCGGTGGCGGTGGCGCTCGGCGACCACGTCCTTGCCGTACAGCTCGCGGGCCAGCGTGCCCGGCTTCAGGCGCTGCTCCTGCAGGCCCAGGCGCATGGTGCCACCCAGGTCGCTCTTGTCGTCGCGCTTCTCGACATCACCGGTGGCGGTACGCCATTCGGTGATCAGGCCGATCACCGGGTTCGGCGACTGGCGGTCGTTCTCGGTGCTGTTGGCGCCCTCCAGGCCGACCACGTTGCGCGCGTAATCGACCACGGCCGCCTGCATGCCGTAGCAGATGCCGAAGTACGGCACGTGCTGCTCGCGGGCGAACTTCGAAGTCTGCACCTTGCCTTCGAAACCACGGTCACCGAAGCCACCCGGCACCAGGATGCCGTCAACATCGGCCAGTGCGGCCATGTCGGTGCCTTCCAGGTCCTGTGCTTCCAGCCACTTCAGGTTGACCTTGGTGCGCTGGCGCAGGCCGCCATGCTTGAGTGCTTCACCGACCGACTTGTAGGCGTCCTGATGGTCCACGTACTTGCCGACTACGGCGATGGTCACTTCGTCCAACGGATGCAGGGTCGCGTCGACCGCGTCTTCCCACATCGACAGGTCGACCGGACCCGCCTTGTCAGCCAGCTTCAGCTGGTTGACCACGATTTCGTCCAGGCCCTGCGCGTGCAGGCCCGACGGAATGCGGTACAGCACGTCCACGTCCGGCACGCTGATCACCGCGCGCTCGGAAACGTTGGTGAACTGGGCGATCTTGCGGCGCTCCGAATCCGGCACCGCCTGCTCGGAGCGGCACAGCAGCACGTCCGGCTGGATGCCGATCGAGCGCAGTTCCTTCACCGAGTGCTGGGTCGGCTTGGTCTTCAGCTCACCGGCGGCGCCGATGTACGGCACCAGGGTGAGGTGCATGAACAGCGCCTTCTCCGGGCCACGCTCGGTGCGCACCTGGCGGATCGCCTCCAGGAACGGAAGCGACTCGATGTCGCCGACGGTACCGCCGATCTCGACCAGCGCCACGTCGTAGCCTTCGGTGGCTTCGTCGATGCAACGGCGGATTTCATCGGTGATGTGCGGAATGACCTGCACGGTCGCGCCCAGGTAGTCGCCGCGGCGCTCCTTGCGGATCACGTTCTCGTAGATGCGGCCGGTGGTGACCGAGTTCTTGCGGCTCAGGCGGGTGCGCACGAAGCGCTCGTAGTGGCCCAGGTCGAGGTCGGTCTCGGCGCCGTCGTCGGTGACGTAGACCTCACCGTGCTGGAACGGGCTCATGGTGCCCGGGTCGACGTTGATGTACGGGTCGAGCTTCATCATCGTGACCTTCAGGCCACGGGCTTCAAGAATGGCGGCCAGTGACGCAGCGGCAATGCCTTTGCCGAGCGAGGACACCACGCCGCCGGTTACGAAAATCAAGGGAGTCATGGCTGCAAGCATCCTGTCTGGAAATGGAAAACGGCAGCACCACGCGCGCCCGGAGGGCAGGCATGGTGCTCAGAGGGGGTTTTCCGGTTCGCTGGGACAGCGAGGGAGGTGCGGATCCGTGCGGCGGCAGGCGCCGGACCGGGACCACCGTGCGAGGTCGGGGCGGCCGTGCCGGTCAAATCGACCGTCACCTGCGACCCGCCATGCTGGAAGCCACGCTTGGCCGCTCCAGCCCATTCGCAAAGGGTGGACACGCACTTACTCCCGGAAAGCCATAGTTTACAGATTGATGGCCGCCAACCCAAGAGGCAGATGGCACGCCACTAAAAAGAAACGCCCCGCAATGCGGGGCGTTCCGGAGCGCAGCCCTTGTCGCAAGGGCGCCTGGCAGGTTGCGGGATCAGCGCTTCTTGCGCGCTTCCTCTTCCTCTTCCTGCTGCGGGGCCGGCTGGCCCTGCGCCTTCATTTCGGCATTGGCCTGGGCCCGACGCTTGGCCTTGGCATCGGCCTCGGCCTGCGCCTTGTCGGCCTGGTCACCCTGCTGCGGGGCCGGCTGGCCGGCGTTCTGCGCCATCACCAGCGGCACCGCAACGGCGGCAGCGGCCAGGATCGCAATGGTCAGCAACTTCTTCATGAGGTCCTCCTCGCGGTACGGCTTGGATGTTTCGACCCAACGGGGGTCGCCGGCGTTCAGATTCCAGCGGCTGCCATTTTACCCCCTCTGCGTCGCCGAGACTGAACCGCAGGCGTGCAAAATCCCGTGCCAGACCCCACACTTGCCCGTCGCTCCAAGCTTTCGAAGACAGATGAACGCCCGTTATAACGCCGCCGATATTGAAGTCCTGTCCGGCCTTGACCCGGTCAAGCGCCGTCCCGGCATGTATACCGACACCGCGCGCCCGAACCACCTGGCGCAGGAAGTGATCGACAACTCGGTGGACGAGGCCCTCGCCGGCCACGCCCGCTCGATCGAGATCACCCTGTACAAGGACGGCAGCGTGGAGGTCAGCGATGACGGCCGCGGCATGCCGGTGGACATCCATCCGGAAGAGAAGATCCCGGGCGTCGAGCTGATCCTCACCCGCCTGCACGCCGGCGGCAAGTTCAGCAACAACAACTACACTTTCTCCGGCGGCCTGCACGGCGTCGGCGTCAGCGTGGTCAACGCGCTGTCGACCCTGGTGGAAGTGCACATCAAGCGCGAAGGTGCCGAACACCGCATCACCTTCCGCAACGGCGACCGTGCCACCCCGCTGGAAGTGGTCGGCAGCGTCGGCAAGAAGAACACCGGTACCCGCGTGCGCTTCTGGCCCGACCCGAAGTACTTCGACACGCCCAAGTTCGCGGTGCGCGCGCTCAAGCACCTGCTGCGCGCCAAGGCCGTGCTGTGCCCGGGCCTGACCGTGAAGCTGACCGACGAAGCCACCGGTGAAGTCGATACCTGGTACTACGAAGACGGCCTGCGCGATTACCTGAAGCTGGAACTGGGCGATCGCGAGATGCTGCCGGCCGAGCTGTTCGTCGGCAACCTGAAGAAGGACACCGAAATTGTTGACTGGGCCGTGGCCTGGCTGCCGGAAGGCGAGCTGGTGCAGGAAAGCTACGTCAACCTGATTCCCACTGCCCAGCACGGCACCCACGTCAACGGCCTGCGTACCGGCCTGACCGAGGCGCTGCGCGAGTTCTGCGACTTCCGCAACCTGCTGCCGCGTGGCGTCAAGCTGGCCCCGGAAGACGTGTGGGACCGCGTGTCGTTCGTGCTGTCGCTGAAGATGACCGACCCGCAGTTCAGCGGCCAGACCAAGGAACGCCTGTCCTCGCGCCAGGCTGCTGGCTTCATCGAAGGCGCCGCCCACGATGCCTTCAGCCTGCTGCTGAACCAGAACGTGGAACTGGGCGAGAAGATCGCCCAGATCGCCATCGAACGCGCCAGTGCGCGCCTGAAGACCGAAAAGCTGGTCGTCCGCAAGAAGGTCACCCAGGGCCCGGCCCTGCCCGGCAAACTGGCCGACTGCATCAGCCAGGACCTGTCGCGCACCGAGCTGTTCCTGGTGGAGGGTGACTCGGCAGGCGGCAGCGCCAAGCAGGCTCGCGACAAGGACTTCCAGGCGATCCTGCCGCTGCGCGGCAAGATCCTCAATACCTGGGAAGTATCCTCCAACAGCGTGCTGGCGTCGGAGGAAGTGCACAACCTGGCCGTGGCCATCGGCTGCGACCCGGGCAAGGACGACATTGCCGGCCTGCGCTATGGCAAGGTCATCATCCTGGCCGACGCGGACTCGGACGGCCTGCACATCGCTACCCTGCTCACCGCACTGTTCCTCAAGCACTTCCCGGCGCTGGTCGATGCCGGCCACGTGTTCGTGGCCATGCCGCCGCTGTTCCGCATCGACGTGGGCAAGCAGGTGTTCTACGCCCTGGACGAGGAAGAAAAGCGCTCGATGCTGGACAAGATCGAACGCGAGAAGATCAAGGGTGCGATCAACGTCACCCGCTTCAAGGGCCTCGGCGAGATGAATCCGCCACAGCTGCGCGAGTCGACCATCCACCCCGACACCCGCCGCCTGGTGCAGTTGACCGTGGACGATCGCGAGCAGACGAGCTCGCTGATGGACATGCTGCTGGCCAAGAAGCGTGCGTCCGACCGCAAGGGCTGGCTGGAGTCGAAGGGCGACCTGGCTTCGCTGGAAGTCTGACTCCCGCAGCCCTCCTGTAGAGCCGAGCCCACGCTCGGCTGCATTCCGCGCCGTGCCGGGCAGCCGAGCATCGGCTCGGCTCTACAGAGATCCCGCCCCCATCGGCAAACCCGGCGGCGCCATAATGCGCGTCCATCCGCGTGGATCATCGTATTGGCCAGCCACTCGCTGCTGTTCCCGGGCCTGCCGCTGCACAGCGCGCGCCTGGTCCTGAGCCCGATCCGCCGCGACGATGCGGCCGCCCTGTTCGCGATCCAGTCCGATCCGGACGTGATGCGGTTCTGGAACCACCCGGCGTGGACACGACCGGCCGAGGCGCGTGCGCAGATCGACGATGACCTGGCCGCACAGGCCACCGGCACCCAGCTCAAGCTGGCCGTGCGCGAAACGCTGGACGGTCCGTTGCTGGGCATCTGCGTGGTGTTCGCCCTGGACCGCGATGCCGCACGTGCCGAGATCGGCTACCTGCTGGCCCCCGACAGGCAGGGCCAGGGCTACATGCACGAAGCGCTGCAGCACCTGCTGGACTACCTGTTCCAGACCCTGCGCCTGCATCGCGTGGAAGCCGAAGTCGACCCGCGCAACCGGCCCTCGGCACACGTGCTTGAACGGCTGGGCTTTCACCTGGAGGGCGTGCTGCGGCAGCGTTGGCGCATCCAGGGCGAACTGTCCGATTCGGCGGTATACGGCCTGCTGGCCGACGACGACGTGCGCACTCCTCTGCCCGCTTGACCCAATCTGGCCAGTGGCGGCCTCGACGCGCGGGCATGCCTTTGGACACATACGGCATGCCCGCCACCGGCCTAGCATCGGAACCCCCTTCCGCTGCCAATCCGGTGCCATGAAGTCCCTGCTGCATACTGCCGCGCTCTGCGTCGGCCTGCTCATCGCTCCTGCCAGCGTGCTGGCCGCGCCTGACGCCGAGGCCAAGCCCGATCCGAAAGACGACAAGACCGAAGCACCTGCGCTGCCCGCCGATGCGTCGGCCCGCCAGAGCATGCGCCTGGCCGGCCGCACCCTGGACTACACCGCCACCGTCGGCACCCTGCCGGTGCGTGATGCGAAAGGCAAGGTGATCGCCGATGTGGTGTTCACCGCCTATACGATGCCGGGCAAGGACCGGCCGGTGACCTTCGCGCTCAACGGCGGCCCGGGGGCATCGTCGGTCTACCTCAACATGGGCGCGATCGGACCCAAGGTGGTGACCTTCGGCTCCGAGGGTGACAGCGCCTCGGCACCCGCCACGCTGCACGACAACCCCGGCACCTGGCTGGACTTCACCGACCTGGTGTTCATCGATCCGGTCGGCACCGGCTTCAGCCGCGCGCGCATCGGCGATGACGAAGCGAAGAAGCAGCTGTACAACCCCAGCGCTGACATCGAGTACCTGTCGCGCTCGATCTACGACTGGCTGCTGCGCAACCAGCGCATGGGCGCACGCAAGTACCTGACCGGCGAGAGCTACGGTGGCTACCGTGGCCCCCGCATCACCCACTTCCTGCAGACCCGGCTGGGCGTGGCGATGAACGGCCTGGTGCTGGTCTCGCCCTACCTGAGCCCGACCCTGGAAGACAACGCCGATGTCTCGCCGATGGCATGGATGCAGACACTGCCGTCGATCGCCGCCGCGCACCTGGAGCGCCAGGGCAAGCTGACCGATGCAGCGATGCGTGACGTGGTGGAGTACACCCGTGGCGACTACGCCACCGCGCTGATGAAGGGCCGCAGCGACCCGCAGGCGACCGAGGCGATGCTGCGCCGGGTAACCGAGCTGACCGGGCTGGACCCGCAGTTCGTGCGCCGCGCCGGTGGCCGCCTGGAGACGCAGGCCTATCTGCGTGAGGTGTTCCGCGACAAGGGCACGCTGGGCAGCCGCTACGACTCGAACGTGACCGCGTTCGATCCGTTCCCGAATGATCCGGAGCAGCGCGCCAATGATCCGTTGCTGGACAGCATCATTGCGCCGACCACCACGGCGATGGTCGACTTCGTGACGCGCGTGGTCGGCTGGAAGGTGGATGCGCGCTACCAGGCGCTGAATTACGACGTGAACCGGCTGTGGGACCGCAACGGCGAGCTGCGCCAGGGCGCGGTGACCCAGCTGCGCCAGGCGGTGGCGATCGATCCGCATCTGCAGGTGCTGATCGTGCATGGCTGGAACGACCTGTCGTGCCCGTTCATGGGGTCGATCCTGACGGTGGACCAGATGCCGGCGATGGGCAGCAACCCGGACCGGGTGCAGGTGCGTAGTTATCCGGGTGGGCACATGTTCTACAGCCGGGCGGACAGCCAGGCGGCGTTCCGGAAGGATGTGCAGGCGCTGTTCCAGCGTAATTGAGGGGTTCGGCCGGGCCTGCGGCCCGGCACCCGCCGAATCAACGGCAACGGCAAAAGCGGGCTTTCCGTGGTTGGGCGGGGTGGGGCCGGTTGCGGGGGACGCCGTAAACCCGTCCCTGGGGGCTTGGCCGCGGCATCCATGCCGCGGACACCCCCACAACCGGCCCCGCCCCGCCTTCGACAGATCTCCGCGAACTGTCGGAACGGCGTCGTGCACTGCTCTGGTGGGTGTCGACCTTGGTCGACACGCTTGATACGGAAGAATGATCTGCCCATGAAAAAAGCCCGCCGGAATACGGCGGGCTTTTTTTGTGCAACGTGTGCGTGCAGATCAGGTCCAGCCGAACAGCTCGAACAGCTTCAGGATCAGGTACGCACAGCCGCCTGCTGCCGGGATGGTCAGGATCCAGGCCCAGACGATGCGTTCGATCACGCCGAACTTCAGCGAGCGCGGGTTCTTGGCGAAGCCGACGCCCATGATCGCGGTGGAGATGCTGTGCGTGGTCGAGACCGGCATGCCGAAGTGGGCGGCCAGGGTCAGGATGGTGGCCGAGCTGGTCTCCGCGGCGAAGCCATGGATCGGGTGCAGCTTGACCATCTTGTGGCCCAGGGTCTTGATGATCTTCCAGCCACCCGAGGCGGTACCGGCAGCCATCACCACCGCACAGGTCAGCACGATCCACATCGCGATGCCGTCACCGGCGTGGGCGTCCGGGTGCATGAAGGCCAGCCAGGACGGCAGGTCGTTCAGTGCGCCGGTGGCTTCGGCACCGATCAGTGTCATGGCGATGATGCCCATGGTCTTCTGCGCATCGTTGTGGCCGTGGGCAAAGCCCATGTAGGCCGCCGAGGCGATCTGCGCCTTGCCGAAGAACGCGTTGACGATGCGCGGGCGGGCCAGGCGGCCGATGGCGCCACCGATCTTGGCCAGGCCGGCAATCAGGCCCCACAGCAGCACCATCACCACGATGCCGAGCAGGAAGCCGGCGATCGGCGAGGTGATCATCGGCACGAACACCTTCCACAGCAGGCCCTTGTTCTGCGCCCAGCTGCCCAGGCGCTCGGACCAGATCAGGGCGTCCCAGTTGTTGTGGGCCGCAGCCAGGCCGGCGCCGCAGAGGCCGCCGATCAGTGCATGCGAAGACGAGGACGGTAGGCCCTTCCACCAGGTGATCAGGTTCCAGATGATGCCGCCCAGCAGGGCGCAAAGGATCACCTGCGGGGTGACGTCGACCACGTTGGTGTTGAGCAGGCCCGAGGCGATGGTCAGCGCCACCGCGGTACCGGTCAACGCGCCGATGAGGTTCATGAAGGCGGCCAGCATCACCGCCCAGCCGGGCGAGAGCACCTTGGTCGCCACCACGGTGGCAATGGAGTTGGCGGTATCGTGGAAGCCGTTGATGAACTCGAAAACGAGCGCGGCCAGGATCACCACCAGGACAAGGGTCAACATGCGGCGGCGTCCGTCAGCTGTTCTTCAACACGATCTGGTACGCCACCACGCCGGCCTCGCGGCAACGGTCGATGGCCTTTTCCAAGATCTCGAAGAATTCCTTCAGCAGGAACATCTGCAGGTTGTCCAGGCGACCGGAATAGATGTCGCGGTACAGCTCGAGCATCAGGCGGTCGGCCTCGTTCTCCAGCGAGCGCAGCTTCTCGTTGAGCGCGGTCATCCGGTCCAGGTTCATGTGGCGCAGGTCGGCGACCATCTCCACCACCACGCCGGCAGCCTGTTCCAGCATCGCCGCGCGCGGCGCGAAGTCGATGTGCTCCAGGTGGGTCGTGGCCAGCGAATAGCGATCGGCGAACTTCTCGATCTGCTTCGGAATCTTGTACAGGGCCGAACCCAGCGCTTCGATGTCTTCGCGCTCGATCGGGGTCATGAAGCTGTCTACCAGCGCCTGGCTGATCTTGTCCGAGGCCGCGCGCTCGCGCAGGCGGGCCAGTTTGAAGGCGTCCAGCGCGGGCTGGCGGTCGGCCTCGCGCAGCATGGAATGCAGCGCCTTGGCGGCGTCGGAGGCCGCGACGGCAGCCTCATCAAGCAGGGTGTAGAACTGTTTGCCGGAACCGAAAATGGTCTGCAGAGAGAACATTGAGAAACCTGTCAGCCGTCGCGGGAAGGACGGCACCAGACGGAATTATGACGGCTAGATGACCATCACGGGTATCCCCGTCCCCTTTCGGGGCTCTGGAGCCCCCAACCTGAACAGGCGGTTGCCACCCTGCCACGCCCCTTTGCTAAGATGCCAGCGCGCCCTCGGGCGCACCTTATGGACGACGACCCTTATCCCCCTGCGCCGCGCCGGACCCTGTTCCTGAGCGCCAGCCGCCATCGCAAGCACCCGCCCTCCCTGCCACCAACCGGGGACGATGCCCGTGTTTGAAATGATCCTGATTGTCTTCGCGCTGGTTCTCCTGAACGGCTTCTTCGCCATGTCCGAGATGTCGGTCATGACCTCGCGCAAGAGCCGCCTGAAGCAGATGGCCGCCACCTCCAAGCGCGCCGCCAAGGCACTGGAGCTGTCGGAGAAGCCGGAGAGCTTCCTGTCCACCGTGCAGATCGGCATCACCGTGATCGGCGTGCTGACCGGCTACCTCGGCGGTGATGCGATCGGCGACGCGATCGCCGGCTGGCTGCAGGGCCTGATGCCCGGCTTTGCGTACGCGCGCGAGGTAGGCACCGCCCTGGCGGTCTCGCTGATCACCTTCATCACGCTGATCTTCGGCGAACTGGTTCCCAAGCGTCTGGCCCTGACCCGCTCCGAGGCCATTGCCGGCCTGGTCGCCATGCCGATGAGCTGGCTGGCCAGGTTGGCCCTGCCCTTCGTCTGGCTCCTGTCCAAGACTACCCAGCTGGTGCTGAAGGTGCTGGGCCTGGGCAAGGACGAGGCCGCGCAGGTGACTGAAGAAGAGATCCGGATGCTGGTGGCCGAGAGCCACGAGGCCGGCGTGATCGACGCCCACGAGCGCGACATGATGAACCGCGTCATGCGCCTGGGCGACCGCACCGCCGACAGCCTGATGACCCCGCGCAACCGCATCGCCTGGCTCGACACCCAGGCCGGGCTGGAGCGCAACCTGGAAATCATGGCCGAGCACGAGTTCTCGCGGTACCCGGTGTACCGCGACAACGACATGGACGTGGTCGGCGTGCTCGAACTGAAATCGCTGGCCACGCGCATGGCGCGCGGCGACAACGCGCTGTTCCAGACCCTGCGGGAACCGCTGTACGTTTCCGAATCAACCCACGCGATGAAGCTGCTGGAGATCTTCCGCGAGGAACAGCAGTCGATGGCGCTGGTGGTGGACGAGTACGGCGAGATCCAGGGCCTGGTGACCATCAGTGACCTGATGGGTGCCGTGGTCGGCCGCCTGCAGGCGGTGGAGAACGCCGACGAAGATGCGCTGGTGGTGACCCGCGAGGACGGCTCGCTGCTGGTGGACGGCTCACTGCCGATCGAAGACGTGCGCGAACTGATCGGCAGCAACGACCTGCCCGACGCCGAGGACGGCGACTACTACACGCTGGCCGGCATGTGCATCCACTACTTCGGCCGCATTCCGCACGCGGGCGAGTACTTCGACTGGGCCGGCTGGCGCTTCGAAGTGGTCGACCTGGACGGTGCGCGGGTGGACAAGCTGCTGCTGCGCACGTTGTCCGACGAGCAGGCCGATGAGCTCACCGCCTGAGGCCGGCCAGGGCCCGGGCGCCCAGCGCCCGGCCTACCGCAACGAGGGCATCCGCACCCTGCTGGAGATGTTCGCCTCCGGCGATCCGGCCGAGCACATGCCGCTGGGCCAGATCCTGTGCAACCTGCAGCAGGGCGCGTTCGGCGTGTTCCTGTTCGTGGCGATCCTGCCCTCGTTCATTCCGATTCCGGGCATGGGCGGCGCGGTCAGCGGTCCATTGGTGATCCTGATCGGCCTGCAGATGCTGTGCTGCCTGCGCCGCCCCTGGCTGCCGGGCTTCATCGCCCGCCGCGGGCCAAAGCGCGGCACCATGCACCGTTTCCTGGACCGCATCGACCGCCCGCTTCGGCGCCTGGACAAGATGCTGAAACCACGCATGCCGCAACTGCTGACACCGCTGCCCGCCCACGCCTTCAGCGGCCTGCTGCTGGTGTTGCTGGGCCTGCTGCTGTCGCTGCCGATTCCCTTCACCAACTTCCTGTTCGGCTTCCAGCTGCTGCTGTTCTCGTTGGCGCTGCTGGAACGCGATGGCGCGCTGATGCTGTTCAACTGGATCGCGGCACTGGCAGCGATCGCATTCTTCGGTTTCAGTTCGGGGCAGCTGGTGGGCTATACGGTGGAACTGTTCCAGCGCTGGTTCTGATTGCTGTTGCAGCGCCCGCCGGGCATGGCCCGGCGGGCCGAAGCCCTCAGCGCAGATCGATGAATCCATTGTCGGCCAACGCCGTCGGCTCGTCCTGCACTGCAGACAGCACGAAGCTCAGCGCCGTGCCCAGCAGAGTGCCCGGGCCATCCCAGTATTCGGCACTGTCGGCGCGCACATGGATCAGGCGAAGGTTGGGGTCATCCTTGCCACCGGGGAAGAACAGCTTCATCGCCGGTGACCACAGCTCCTCGATCTTCGCGCGATCATCGACCACGCGTGCCCGCCCCGCCACCGACACGTAGGTGTTCTTCGAGGGCGAGGCGTAGGCCACGTTGACCCGCGGATCGAGCGCGATCTCGGCCACCTTCGGGCTGTCGCCGGTGATCACGAACCACAGGTCACCGTCGAAGGCGACCTGCTGGGTGGCCAGCGGCCGGCTGTAGAGTCGCCCGTCGACGCCGGTGGTGGTGAACATGGCCACCTCCACGTCCTTGATCAGCTCGGCCAGTTGGGCAATGTGTTCGGCACGGGTCTCGGCCATGGTGGGGACTCCAGAAGTGGGAGCCCCCATCAGACGCGGATCGGCCGCAACAGGCCGTGACGCAATTGTTCAGCCCGCGTGGCGGGCGTGCCAGGCCTGCATCGCCAGTTCGAACGAACGCAGGCGTGCGCGGTGGTCGTACAGATTGGCGGTGAGCATCAGTTCGTCGGGCTTGTGCCGTTCGACGAAGGCGGCGATGCCCTCGGCCACCTGCTGCGGATCACCCAGCACGGTGCAGGCCAATGCCCGCTCCACACCCAGCTTTTCATGCGGTTCCCAGAACGATTCGATGTCGTCGATGGGCGCCGGAATCTTGCCCGGCCGGCCACGGCGCAGATTGACGAAACTCTGCTGCTGGCTGGTGAACAGGCGGCGTGACTCGGCTTCGCTGTCGCTGGCGACAACGTTCAGGGCCAGCATCGCGTGCGGCTGCTTCAACGTGGCCGAAGGGCGGAACTCGCGGCGGTACACCGCCAGCGCTTCGTCCATCACGTCGGGCGCGAAGTGCGAGGCGAACGCATACGGCAGGCCCATCGAGGCGGCCATGCGCGCACCGAACAGGCTGGAACCGAGGATCCAGGTCGGCACCCGCAGGCCACCACCTGGAACCGCCTGCACCGCCTGCCCGGGCTGTACCGGCTCGAAGTAGTGCAGCAGCTCGCGCACATCCTGCGGGAACTGGTCGGCGCTGTCGAAGTAGCGGCGCAGTGCACGCGCGGTCGGCTGATCGGTGCCCGGCGCACGGCCCAGGCCGAGGTCGATGCGGTCCGGATACAGCGAGGCCAGCGTGCCGAACTGCTCGGCCACCTGCAGCGGGGCATGGTTCGGCAGCATGATGCCGCCGGCACCGACGCGGATGCGCTTTGTGCCCCCGGCCACATGGCCGATCAGCACAGCGGTGGCCGCGCTGGCGATGCCGGGCATGTTGTGGTGTTCGGCCAGCCAGTAGCGGCGGTAGCCCAGCGCATCGGCGTGCTGGGCCAGTTCCAGCATGTTGGCGAAAGCGGCTGTGGTGTCACTGCCCTCGCAGACCGGGGCCAGGTCAAGGATCGACAACGGGATCATCAGGCGTTTTTCCGTCACAGGATCCCCCATGCATGGGGACGGCCCGGCGCCGCGGCCAGTGACGGTGGCGGGATGCTGATTCCCGTGGGGCAGGTTCAGCGCCCACCGGATCGTGTAGGGCCGAGCCCATGCTCGGCTGCCGTTCGTCGACCAACAGCCGCCGAGCATGGGCTCGGCGCTACAGAGGCGCGGTCAGAACGCGCTGGGGCGCGGCTCCGGCAGCGGCTGGTCCACCATCGGCTTCAGCTCGGCGTCCAGCGCCACGCGCTCATCGAACACGAAGCAGCGGCCTTCGTAGCCTTCGCCGCCCACCTCCTCGAAGTAGCCGAGGATGCCGCCATCGAGCTGCAGTACATTGTCCATGCCGTCATTGACCATCCACAGCGCGGCCTTCTCGCAGCGGATGCCACCGGTGCAGAAACTGACCACGGTGCTGTCCTTCAGCGCTTCGCGGTGCGGCGCCAGCGCCTCGGGCAGGTCGGTGAACTTGTGGATGGGCAGCACCAGCGCATCCTTGAAGGTGCCGTACTCCACTTCCTGCAGGTTGCGCGTATCGAGCATCACCACCGGCTTGCCGGCGTCATCATGCCCCTGGCGCAACCAGCGCTGCACCGTGGCCGGATCGATCGCCGGCGCGCGCGGATAGTCCAATGGCTGGCCGTCGTCACGGCGGAAGCTGATGATCTCGTCCTTCACCTTGGCCTTCAGCCGCGCGAACGGCTGATGCTCACTGAGGCTGGTCTTGACCCGCATATCGGCAAAGCGCGCGTCGGAACGCAGCGCTGCGTAGAAACCCTCGACCGCCTCTGGCGCACCCGCCAGGAACAGGTTCAGCCCCTCGCCCGCCACCAGGATCGTGCCGCGCAGCTCCGCCGCCTCGGCACGCGCCAGCAGCTGGTCGCAGAGGGCCTGGGGAGCGTCGATGACGGCGAAATGGTAAGCGGCGGTATTGGCGATCATCCCGCCATTTTAGCGCCAGAGTGCCCCAGGGTCAGATTTACCCGTTCATCCACGCATGGCGTGGGTCTGCCGTGTCGACCAAGGTCGACACCTACCAACAGCCGCGGGGAACTGTCAGAGGCGTGGCGGTGTAGGCAGGCGGGACCGTTGGCGCCATGGATGGCGCCATCGAGCCCCCACGGACGGGTTCACGGCGTGTCCCGCCTGCCCACATCGCCACGCCATCCCACGGGAACCAGCTTTTGCCGTTGCCGTTGCCTCTGCGGGTGCCGGGTGCAACCCGGCCGAACCCCCTTATCCCCGCAACAGCACGAACGGCAGCAGCACCAGCGCCGCCGCACCGGCCATCGCCAGCAGCACCAGCACCACATACCCCGGTCGGCGCCGGAACAGGCTGCCGAAGGTCTCCGCCGTGCCCTCGCGCAACGCCTGCTCGCGCTCGGCACGGATGCGCGGCCCGCGTTCGGCCTGGTACTCCGCCATCAGCGCCTTCGCACGCGGATGATCGGCGTCCTCGCGCAGCCACAGGCCACCGTTGGAAATGCCCCAGGGGCTGGGTTCGGTGCGATACCAGGCGATGCCGTGCTGGTCGAGCAGCGTGCAGACATCGGCATATTCGTCGTCGCCGACATTGCGCAGATTGAGCAGGAGTCTTGCCATGCCCCCATGATACCCGGCGCCGATGCGCTACCCTTGCCGCCCTCGCCCTGCGCCCTTCCGGAGACGCCCGATGCGCCGCCTGCTGCTTCCCCTGCTGCTGTCCCTCGCCGCCGTTGGCTGCTCGACCGAACCGTCCGGCCCGCCGCCGGGTGGCACCCTGACCACCTTCGAGCGCATCGATACCGTCCCAGGCACTGGCACCGAGGCCGTTTCCGGCAACAAGGTCACCGTGCACTACACCGGCTGGATCTATGACAACCGCACCGAGACCAAGCACGGCAAGACCTTCGACAGCTCGGTCAGCCGTGGCGAGCCGTTCACCTTCGCACTCGGCGCCGGCCAGGTCATCCGCGGCTGGGATGAGGGCGTGGCCGGCATGAAGGTCGGCGGCAAGCGCACGCTGATGATCCCACCGGACTACGGCTACGGCGACCGCCGGGTTGGCCCGATTCCGGCCGGCTCGTCTCTGGTGTTCGACGTCGAGCTGCTCGATGTCAAACCGTAATACCGCACTGCCCCAGCGGGTCGCCGTCATCGGCGGCGGCCCGGCCGGCCTGTTTGCCGCCGAGCGCCTGCGCGCCGCTGGGCTGGAGGTCGACCTGTACGAAGCCAAGGGTTCGCCCGGCCGCAAGTTCCTGATCGCCGGCAAGGGCGGACTCAACCTGACCCATTCCGATCCGCGCCCGCTGTTCGACAGCCGCTATCGCGAGCAGGCCGAAACGGTCGGCAGCTGGCTGGATGGCTTCGACGCGCAGGCACTGCGTGACTGGGCCGCCGGCTTCGGCGTGGAGACCTACGTGGGCAGCTCTGGCCGCGTGTTCCCGGTCGACCGCAAGGCAGCGCCGCTGCTGCGCGGCTGGGTGCGTCGGTTGAAGGAGCAGGGTGTGCGCCTGCACGCCAACCACCGCTGGATCGGCTGGAGTGATGAAGGCGCATTGCGCTTTGAAACCGAAGACGGCGCCGTTGAAGTACATGCCGATGCCACCCTGCTGGCCATGGGCGGCGGCAGCTGGCCGCAGCTGGGCAGCGACGGCGCCTGGGTCGCGCCACTGCAGGCCCATGGCGTGGACATCGCACCGCTGCAGTCGGCCAACTGCGGTTTCGACGTGGGCTGGACCCCATTCTTCGCCCAGCGCAATGCCGGCGCGCCATTGAAGCCGGTGGTCGCGCACTGGATCGACCTGGCCGGACAGCCACAGTCGCTGCAGGGCGAATGCGTGGCCAGCGAGTACGGCATCGAAGGCAGCCTGATCTACGCGTTGGCGGCGGACCTGCGTGAGACCATCAACCGCGATGGCCACGCGATGCTGTGGCTGGACCTGGTGCCGGGCCGTGACGAGACGCGCCTGCTGGCCGATCTGTCACGCCCGCGCAAGGGCCGCAGCTTCGGCGAGCACCTGCGCCGCCAGGCCGGCCTGGATGCAGTGAAAGCCGCACTGGTGTTCGAGATTCTGGGTAAAGAAGCGGGCAACGACCTGCCTGCCGTGGCGGCTACGCTCAAGCGCCTGCCGCTGCGCCTGCTGCGTCCCCGGCCGATGGCCGAAGTGATCAGCACCGCCGGTGGCGTGCGCCTGGGTGCGCTGGATGATGACCTGATGCTGCGGGCAGTGCCCGGCGTGTTCTGTGCCGGCGAGATGCTGGACTGGGAGGCACCGACGGGTGGCTACCTGCTGACCGCGTGCTACGCCAGTGGCCTGCGTGCTGCGGAAGGCGTGATCGGGTGGCTGGCGGAGCGGTGACGCCTGCCTTGTAACGTCGAGCCATGCTCGGCTGCGCTACCTGTAGAGCCGAGCCCACGCTCGGCTTGAATCAAAAGCAGCCGAGCGTGGGCTCGGCTCTACAGAACGCAGAAAACGAGCACTCACCACGGCCGGCGCATGCTCACCGAAGCCAGCGCCACGCCGCTGGGATGCGGGTAGGCCTCTTCGCGCACGCTGATGAACCCCTGCCGCTGATAGAACGGCACGGCATTGAGCGAGGCCGACAGCACCACCTCACGCTCAGGATCGGCCATCGCCAGCAGGCGCTGCATCAGCGCCTGGCCGATGCCCTTGCCGCCACGATCCGGATCGACGAACAACGCGTCGACTTCATTGGCATCGGCATCAAACACGCCGAAGCCGAGCAGACTGCCCTGCTCGTCCTCGGCCACCACGCAGCCACCCTGCGACAACAGCCGCGCGTACTGCGACGGTGGCGGCGAGGCAGACCAGGGCGCGATAACCTCGGGTGGGTAATGGCTGCTGCAGGTCTCGCGCACGCAACGCGTGCGCAGCGCCCACAGCATGGCCACGTCATCCATGGTGCCGGTCCTGAACTGCATGACATCTCCTTGTAGAGCCGAGCCTATGCTCGGCTGCTTCTCGATCACGCATCGCGATGTTGGAACGAAGATCAGCCGAGCATGGGCTCGGCTCTACAACATCACGTTATCGCGACTTGCTGGCACGCAGTGCCTGGATCTTCGGCGGCGGCTGGAAGGAATCGCTGCGTGCATCGGCCCAGAACGCATGGAACACCGCATGGTCGGGCACCTTGTGCAGCAGCTCGCCCGGTTCCAGGTAACGGTACAGCGAGGCCAGCGAACGGATCTCCACCGGCGAAACACGACGTAGGATGTGCTCCGGCCCAAGTTCAGCCGGGTCGTTCAGGCCCGCGGCACACAGCAGTTCCTTCAAGGCATGCAGCGTGTGCTCGTGGTAGCTGTACACACGAGTGGCCTTGTCAGGTGCATCCAGATGCTTCCAGCGTGCGGGATCCTGGGTCGCGATGCCGGTCGGGCACTTGTCGGTATGGCAGCTCAGCGACTGGATGCAGCCCAGCGCGAACATGAAGCCTCGGCCGGCATTGCACCAGTCGGCTCCCAGCGCGATGGTCCGCGCGATGTCGAACGCACTGGTGATCTTGCCAGCCGCACCGATGCGGATGCGATCGCGCAGATCGAGGCCGACCAGGGTGTTGTGCACCAGCAGCAGCGCCTCGTGCATCGGCACGCCGACATGGTCGACAAATTCGGCCGGTGCCGCACCGGTGCCGCCCTCGGCGCCGTCGACCACAATGAAATCCGGCAGCAACCCGGTTTCCTGCATCGCCTTGGCAATGCCGAACCACTCCCACGGGTGGCCGATGGCCAGCTTGAAGCCGACCGGCTTGCCACCGGACAACTCGCGCAGGCGGGCGACGAACTGCAGCAGCTCGACCGGCGTCGAGAACGCCGAGTGACGCGACGGCGACACACAGTCCACCCCCATCGGCACGCCACGCGTCACCGAGATCTCGGCGGTCACCTTCGGCGCCGGCAGCACGCCACCGTGGCCCGGCTTGGCGCCCTGCGACAGCTTGATCTCGATCATCTTGACCTGGTCATGGGTGGCATTGGCAACGAAGCGCTCCTCGCTGAAACCGCCCTTCTCGTCACGGCAACCGAAGTAGCCCGAGCCGATCTCCCATACCAGGTCACCGCCCATCTCGCGGTGGTAGGGCGAGATCGAACCCTCGCCGGTGTCGTGATAGAAGCCGCCCTGGCGCGCGCCTTCGTTCAGCGCGCGGATGGCATTGGCCGACAGTGAACCGAAGCTCATCGCTGAGATGTTGAACACGCTGGCCGAATAGGGCTTGGCACACTTCGGGCCGATCAACACGCGGAAGTCATGCTTGGCGATGGCGGTCGGTGCCAGTGAATGATTGATCCACTCGTAGTCCACCGCATAGGTGCTGCGCAGGGTGCCGAACGGCACCGTGTCCATCTCGTTCTTGGCGCGCTGGTAGATCAGTGCCCGCTGCTGGCGCGAGAACGGCACGTCTTCCAGGTCGCTCTGCACGAAGTACTGGCGGATCTCCGGGCCGATCGATTCCAGCCCGTAGCGGAAGTGCGCCATCACCGGATAGTTGCGGCGCAGCGTGCTGCGCTTCTGCAGCAGATCCCAGGTCCCCAGCGCCACCATCGCGGCAGTCAGGCCGACGCCCCAATACCAGGCCGGCCAGATCGTGGCCAGCCACAGGCATATCGGAAACATCAGGATGGCGAGCAGGTAGACGATATACCGGTGCATGGCTTTCCTCGGTTGCAACTGCCCCCGAGTCTACCGCGCCGTTCACTGCCCGGGCTTACAAGCGATCGTCAACCACGTTGCGCGGCCAGGCCGATTTCACGTCGTAGACCAGGCCACCCGGCGCCAACAGCCCCCGGATTGCGGATTCATCCATCGCCTTGAAACGGGCGTGGGCCACCGCCAGCACCACTGCGTCATAGCGCCCTGCCCCGGGCTCGGCCAGCCAATCCAGGCCCTCGCCGGTCAATGCCGCCGGGCCGACCCACGGGTCGCTGACCTCTACCTGCGCGCCGGCATCGCGCAGCCGTTGCGCCAGTTCCAGCGCGCGGCTGTTGCGCAGGTCCGGGCAATCCTCCTTGAAGGTCACGCCCAGCACCAGGATGCGTGCGTCCGCCGGCACACGGCCACGCTCGGCCAGCATCGCCAGCACCCGCGCCGCCACATGCTCGCCGACGCGGTTGTTGACCTGCCGTGCGGTGTGGATCAGGTCCGGGTGGTAGCCCACGCTCTCGGACTTGTGCAGCAGGTAATACGGATCGACGCCGATGCAGTGACCGCCGACCAGCCCCGGCCGGAACGGCAGGAAATTCCACTTGCTGCCGGCGGCGTCGAGCACGTCCTGGGTATCGATGCCGAGCCGATCGAATATCAGGGCCAGCTCGTTGACCAGCGCAATGTTGACGTCGCGCTGGATGTTCTCGACCACCTTGGCCGCCTCAGCCACGCGCATCGAAGGTGCCGGGAACGTACCGGCGGCGATGATGCGCTGGTACAGACCATCAATCACCGCAGCGACTTCCGGTGTCGAGCCGGACGTGATCTTGCGGATGTCGGCCAGGCGCCGCTGGCGGTCGCCGGGACTGACCCGTTCCGGGCTGTAGCCGCAATAGAAGTCTTCGTTGAAGCGCAGGCCCGACCCCTGCTCCAGCAGCGGCACGCACACTTCCTCGGTGGTGCCGGGGTACACCGTGGACTCGTAGATCACCAGATCGCCGGCGCGAAGATGACTGGCAATCAGTCGTGTCGCCGAACGCAGGGGCTCCAGGTCGGGCTGCTCGTATGCATCGATCGGGGTCGGCACGGTGACGATGTAGACATTGCAGGCATCAAGCAATGCCGGATCACTGCCGAACTGCAGCAGATGCGCACTGGCCAGCTCGTCGGCTTCCATTTCCAGCGTGTGGTCCTGGCCGCTGCGCAGTTCGGCGATGCGACCGGCATCGATATCGAAGCCCAACGTCGGCCACTGCCGGCCAAACGCCACCGCCAAAGGCAGGCCGACATAACCCAGGCCGATCACGGCAAACCGGGGGGCGCTGGCCGCCGCAACCGGCGCACTCATCGGCACATCCCGTGCAACGGATGCGATCGCACATACGCTGCCATGGCTTCGGCCAACACACTCATCTGCTGCACCACTCCGGAAAACCTGCGCCAGAAAGGCTACAGCCTACCGGCCCCGGCGCCCTGCCGCCAAGGCGGGCTCAGGACCCCAACGCCACCGCGGCCGGTTCCAGTTCACCGTCGGCGCCGGTCCAGGCCTGCAGCAGGCGCTCGAATCCACCACTGCCAAGCAGGAAGCCGGGCCACGCGGCATCGACAATCTGCGCCAGCAGCTCCGGCTCGATCCGCCGCGTGCCCATCGACCAGCGCGGAAATGCGCGCTGCACCACGGGTGCACGGCACAGCACTTTCAGCTGCACGTGGCTGCGCGCGTTGAGAATGCGCTGGAACACCGAATCGATGCCGTCCTCCGGGCCCTCGAGATACTGCAGGAAGCGTGCTCCGTCGAACATCAGGACACCGGTGACACCGGCTACACGATTGAATGCCGTGGCGTCGGCCAGCAGGCGGTCAAGATCGGTTGTCTGCAGATCGGCGCGGGCCTCACTGGCATAGGCAATCGCGTGCAGCGACATCAGGTGGCTCCCCCCCCTGGGAACGATGGCAAAGACTATGACATGAATGCGATCGACAGTTAAGCACGCCGCCGCCGTGATGCAATCCGGTCGCGGCACCGCAGGTGGGCTACAATCGGCGCCGCGCTGCAGGCCCGGATGGCGAAACTGGTAGACGCATCGGACTTAAAATCCGCCGGGGGCAACCCCATGCCGGTTCGATTCCGGCTCCGGGCACCAAGGCTTTCAGGGCCATCCAGCCATCCAGCGAAAAACACCGCTGTGCAGTTTTTGTGCAGCGGTCACTCTGCAGGCTTGATCTTCCCTGCCTCCTTCGCCGCAAGGATAGCTGCGACTTCCTGCCGCAGCCTGTCCTGATGCCGGATCACCCACTGTTCCATCCCGGCGCGGCCCGTCCACTGGTTCTGGCAGGGCCTGACAATGTGCCGCCGGTAGTCCAGATGGAAGTCTAGGAACGCCTGCCACCGAAGGTCGTCCACCCTCTGCTGGATCCGGGCCACGCAGATGAAGTCCAGACAGATCATGTCCGGAGCCTGGGTGTACGTTGAGGCCTTCTGCCACGTGAATCCGGACGGTAGTTCCATCCCAGGGAGGATACGCCTCTCCGTCTCAGGGGCTGCGATCAGGCCTTGGCTTCTAGGGCCGCCAGCCGGGCGTCGAGCGCCTCGACCTTGGCCGCCTGCAGGTCGTTCTCAGTCGCCAGCGCCGAGACCATGAAGCACAGCAGCTCTTCCTTGCGGAAGCTGTAGCGGTCGCCAGCTTCGCGGGCAAGCTGGATCAGCTCGCGACCTGCCTCACGGGTGACCTCGCCAGTTTCCTGATCTACCTCCGCCTCCCACTCATGCCATTGCTCCGGCTCCGCCTCCCACTCGTCGTAACAGATGAACGAGTAGGCGAGCGGGTCCAACCCATGTGCCTCCATCACTGCGATAGCTGCCTGAACAGTCGGGCCAGCATGTAGCCGGTCCCCGGTCAGCCACTCCCAGATGGCCGGAAGCCGGGCCAGCTTCGAACCGGCCTTGCGCTCAGCATCAAACAGCTGGCGCGGCTCGGTCTTTAGGCGGGCGTCGGACCCCGTGATGGGGGGATTGAAGACATACAGATTCGCCCATCTAGCAGATGCTGAGCCGATGCTTTGGGTGTTGTCGGTGTCAGGCTGCAGACGATACGGAGTAGAGATTTGTTGACTGTCAACGTTGATCTGTAGAACGCGCGCAAACTGCGAGCCGAACCCAGAATTGCGGGCATTGAAGTTTAAGCGGTTGCCATCGGTGCTAACCAGAAATCCATACTGCCCAGCGGTAGATTCAAACCAAAAACCAGTCGATGCTGCTAAACCACGGATAGGGTTTGTTCCTGTGAGCGTCTTGATGCCTGCGATAGATTCGTCACCGACAGTTCCCACAGCTTGAATCGCCGTCCTCTGCGCCGCCTGAGTGGTGGCGGCAAGCAGGGTTCGCCCTACGGAGGTGACGGTATACGTCGCCCATGCGGTGCCGTTGTAGTACAGCGACAGGTCAGCAGCGGCGGCAAGTCCGGCGATACCAGCAAGGTTGCCGAGGGCGAAGTTGCCATCGGCACCTGCAGCGGTCCGGGTCATCACGTTGTCGGTGGCTGCCGGGGTGCCAACCGGGTATACGGAGGGGTCTGCGTACTTAGGCATGGGGATTCCTAGCGATCGAAGTCGTAACCGATGAGCATCAGCGACGCTGAGCCGGTGATCAGGCCGAGAATCGGCCCGATGAGCGGGAGGGAGTTGTCCAGCAGGACCGTGAACTGGCGAGAGGCGTTCAAGGTCACGTCCAGCACCGGAGACGACCCGGGGACTGCGGCGTACTGGAAATTGGTTGCCGACGGCGCGCCAACGTCCGAGCGCGAGAAGTACAGGCTGAAATTGGTTGGGTTCAGCGCCTGTACGATGGCCCGGTTGGCGGTGATCGGCAGCACTGCTGACAGATCGATGGTCTGCGGCGTCGTTGCCACCAAACCTGACAGCAGCGTCACGGGGACGGATCCAGCAGCGCTGGCGGCATCGAGCATCACCCGGTTACCCATCTCTGCAGGCCGCGTGTGCTTGCCGGGGCGCAGGATGCCGCTGGCGTTGGTCCGACCCGAGATCAGGTAGCGCCGCGTGGTGTCGCCAGTCTTGCAGCGGGCCGTGCCGAGGTACGGCGTATCTGGCGCAACAGTGCTGGCCTCCAACGCCAGTGAGCCACCAACCCCATACCCGTACAGGTGATAGAACGTGTTCGGCGTCAGCCCAGAAAGGGTAATGCTGGCCGTGCCATCGCTGGTGATGCGTCCAGTGCCAGGGATGTAACAGACGCCCGGGCTGACACTGACCGTCAGGCCGTCCAGAGCCACCGAGGCCTGCAGCCCACGGATGATGGAAATTGAAGGATCGAGGGCCATTAGTTCGCGATGCTCCTATCCGAGAAGCGGCGCCACTTAGTGCCGCTGGCGACTGTCGAGTCGTACCAGCACGGCTCACGGCCACCAGTTAGATCGGTGATCGCCACAAGCTGGAAGTCGTTGACGCCAGTGAGCGCGTTGGCAGCTGCCAGCGTCATTGCAGGGAGGGTCTGTAGGCTGGCGAGCGTCTGCAGCGACCACGCCCCACCACTGGACCGAAACGCGTAGCCCTGCCCCGACAGACCAGCAACGCCGGTCAGATTGGCCGGGACGCCCGACAGCCACTGGTAGGGGATCTGCGCCGAATTGGCGTACAGCGGCCTGCCCTGCTGGTCCGTCAGCGGGTTGCCAAGCTGGTCAGTCAGGATCGACCAGCGCAGCAGCACATAGGGGCTGTTCGGGCCATCCAGTGGCGCCCACGCCAGACTCTGCCGGGCATAGGGCCACCCGTCGTTCGGCGCCTCGGGGAAGTACTTGTTGATCGTGCCGGGCGGTAGATCGTCGGTAGTGGCCGTCTGGGTTCCGGACACCCTGCCCTTAGCATCGCGAGTGATCTTTACCAGCGACGCACCAACACCGGAATCGGGCAGGTTCGATAGCGAGATGGTCGGCAGCCCCGCCGCCGCATTCCCGTTCGCCACGTCGATCTGCTGGGCGGTGCCGGTGATCGTGGCGGCTTTGGTGCCAGTGACCCGGCCCTTTCCGTCCCGGGTGATCGCCAGCAGTGTGCCAGCGCCAGAGTCGGCTACGTCGGCCAGCCCCAGCGTGGTGACGCCATCGGTGCCAACGGATTTTGACAGCTCGCCAGAAGCTACAGAGATCGAATCGGAGACGGAAAACCAGCCCTTTGAGCCAGTCGGCCCGGTGCCGTAATACATCGTGTTGCCGGGGGCGTCTTCGTCGCCAAGCAGAGAGATCAGAACTATCCCGCCTGGCTGCACTAGACCATCCACATTGACCGAGTTGGCGCCGAAGATGGAGAAGTTGAGGGATTGTCCGTCCTCCAGCTCAGCCACCCGTGCAGCTAGGGCTTCATACAGCGCGCGTAGGTCATCGCTTGACTGCGCAGAGGCCATCCGCAGGAAGTAGTTGGCCCATGCCTGCGTGACCCTACCCCCTTGGTCAACAACCGGTTGATCGAAGCGCGGCTGCTCGGCTGGTGTTGGCATCAGCTGGTCACCTTGCCGATGGCACGCCAGGAGAACTCAAATGGGGAGGTGAGGCGAAGACCAGTCCGGATATCGTCAACCCCGGTATTCCAATCGACAGTTGCCCCATTCACCGATGGCGTAGCCTTGATGACGCCGGTATAGCCTTCGGTAACGATGGGGCCCGCTTTCTGGATCAGAACCTGGATCACCGGTACATTCGTATATGCCACCGGGAAGTTGAACGACATGGTGGCGCTCTGCGCATTGCTCGCAGGCATCGTCTGCACGCCCCACTGATCCAGGACTACCGAGCTGGTTCCGGTGATCTTGACCGAGTTGTCTGTCACCACTACCGGCGACGTTGGCGCTACCGGCTGAGCTTGTAGGACATACCCACCACCACTAGCGACGACCATCTTGCCGTCCGAGCCGGTGGGGTCCGGAAGCTGGATCAGGTCGGCCCACAGGACCACAGATCCGTCATTGGTTAGGAACTTCCCAGCCTCCAGTGTCGGGAAGACGTTATTTCCCGCAGATCCATCATTGACGTCCCGGGTCCAGATCACGGCGCCAAGGCTATCGGTCAGCCGGACGGAATAGGACCCAGACAGCCAGATGTTGACGTTTGCCCGGCCCGAGCTGTCCAGCGGCACGGGGTTGGTGTTTGGGATCGTCAAGGCCTGATTCGACCACGTCATGCGCGGGTTGGTTGTGCCTTGGTCGTAGAACTGCAGGAACCCACCGGCCACCGGCTGGTTGCTCAGCAGGTCGAAGTAGACCGGATTCGGGTCGTAAAAGCGTCCGCTCATGGGATCTCCCAAAGAAAAAGCCCGCGATTGGCGGGCTCCGGGCATAAAAAACCCGCTCAAGGCGGGGCTTCGGGTGTTCAGGTTGTTAGCCGCTGGCTAGGAGGCTGACCACACGATCAGGGCAGCCCCAGAAAGGGCCACGGCTAGCATTGCCGTGAAGGCCAGGACGAGGCCCACACGATCAGCGCCTTTCGCCGTCATGTTTCCTTTAACTCCAACATGGGTTTTGGGTGTACGATTGCTCATAGTCCTCCGTGGTGCAGACACGTGTGGATCAATGAAGGGTCACCAGCTCGCAACTGGTGGCCCTTCGCCGTCTGAGAGGGTCACTCTCCAGTATGGACCAGGTTTTCTGGCCCTCTGTTCTCTATGGGTACTGAATCAGCAGGGTCCTCTCTTACTACGTTCCGATCTGGATCGGCTTCCATGTTGTACGGGTACTGATTCAGCCCTGCTGGCCGCTCCCTACTCTGGTTCGCCCCGAAATAGCCCCTCCCTGCACCCCAGCCAGATGGGTGGTAGGATTCGGGCCAGATATCCACAGGCCCGGGCCATGAGTAAGGAAAAGTTCGACCTCTCCAATGTCGGCGGACAGCCGAAGGATTGGATGCAGAAGAGCCATGAAGCCGAGGTTGCCTCAAACTGGCGTGAGCCTTGGCTAGTTGTTGGCCTTGTAGTGCTTCCGCTACTGATTCTTGGTGGGGTCGGATACTTCTTGTTCTCGTTGCTCAAGTACGCTGGCAAGTTCAACTAGGGAATCGTCTCCTGATTCCTGCCCAGCGACTCGCATAGCGTTCAGCGCCCCAGGGATCGCCCCTCTCGGCAGCGTGGTAGTCCGGGCCATCCACTTCACGGCGCTTGGGTTGGTCAAAATCCGGGCCACCGCATTTGCGCCAACGCCGCTCAGCGCGAGAGGCGCCGTTCCGCCAGTGAACAAGCTGCCAACCAGCGCAGCGCCATAGGTCATCGCAGCCGCTCGGTTCGCGGTGCCTGACGGATTGGCGAACACCTGCGAACCACTCTTGACGTTGTCTGCTACCCGGGCGATCCGATCCACGTCACGGCTGAAATCCTTTCCGTAGCGGTCAAACAAGGCGCGCTTGGCCTCCGGACTGACCCGGTTCCAGTTGGTCAGGAAAGTAGCGGCACTGAACGCCTCTCCGGTTGCATCCTGAGCGCCAGGATTCGCCAGCCCCATGCGCTTGATTACTGCGCTGGTCACCGCCTTCTGGCCGTCCTGCGGAAGCGACTGCATCACAGCCCGCAGCGTCGTGCCGCCGTCACGGGTGCCCGACATCGCGGCGTTGTAGATCGCCTCACCACCTCCGTTCTTGTCGATGACGCGCTGGACCTGCTCCAGACGGTCAGCCGCAGCCCGGGTGTAGTTATTGGCGCGTTTGGCTGCTGCTACGGCCTGCGGACCTTGGGACTGCGCCGCAGCTTCCATATCCCGCGACAGGGCGGCATAGAGCTGCTTGAGCTCGCGAGTTGGGGTCTCCGGCGACAGCGAGAAGTCGCTGATCTGCTCGCCAATGTCGGTCCGGATGCGCTTGAGCGCCGAGTACGGGATCTGCCCGCCACCCGCCTGTAGGTCAGCAGCAAGGTTCTGCTGCAGGGCTGCGATGCGCGGGTTGATGAGCGATCCGGTAGTTTCCACGGCGCCAGGCATAGGAGTAGTCAGCTTCTGAACCGTCTGCATGGTGTTGCTCAGCCCAACCGGAGTCGACTCAGGGATGAACCTGTCGGCCTGCCAGTAGAGCGCCCGCTTCTGGGCATTGACGTTCTTGGCGAACGTCTCGGCGCCACGCTCGATGGCACGCCCTGCCCGCTCAGCACTGGCGCGCGGCGTCAGGTTGTCGGCCAGCCTGCCCAGGCCTTCGCCGATGTCTTCGCCCTGGCGCGTGGCAAACCGGTTCATCACCCCCGCACTGGTCGGACCGCCAGCCAACAGGTTTTCGACACCCTGAACCATGCGATTCCCCGATGCCTGCCCAACGGAGGGAGTAGCGCCCAACCGCTCAAAGTCGGCCAGCGTGTTGCGCATCTGCTCACCCGAACCGCCACGTACAGCCCCGCGCAATGCCGCGCCCGTTCCTGCTGCCAGTGCGCCCGGGCCGAGGCTGCCAGCCAGACCGGCCAGCAGCTGGTTGCCCTGCGATGCACCAGACTCGCGGGCCAGCGACGATGCACCAGCACCGCCAGCAGCAGACACCGCCTGCATGGCAGGCTGCGCGGTAAGGAAGCTCGCCAGCTGATTGGCTGCCGGAGCCGCTGCACCGCGTCCAACGTTCGCCAGGGCATTGATGCCGCCGCCGATGCCGAGCGTCAGGCCGGTGCCTGTCAGCGCCTCGCCCACATCGCCAAGCACGCGGTCACCGGAGGTCTGAGCCTGCGGCAGACCAAGACGGTCAGCCAGTGCTGAGGCTTCCTCCCGGTAAGGACGTGCCTCCTGCATTCCGAGAGTGCGGGCGATGGGGTTGCCGATGTAGGTGTTGAACGCGTCGCCACCTACGGCGCCGAGCAAGCCTCCCGCGCCCTGCAGCACCGAGCGAGCGCCATAGGCAAGGTCACGCACTGGACCATACTCCCAGCCGTCAGGTGCGCGCTTCCCGCCAACGATCTCGAGGTTGAGCGGAGCTTGGTCAAAGCCCTGGCCGTCATCAGCCACTATGGGGTCGGCGTCCCACGGGTTGCCCTGCGCCTGCATCTGAGGCGCAGCCGGGGCCTCAACGATTGGATCGTTGTCCCAGGGGTTTGCCATTAGCGCTTCCTCCGCTGGGTGCCGTCCGGGGCAATGAACAGGGCGCCGCTCGGGAGTGCGTTGTACTCAGCTGCGGACTGGATCTGGCGCGGGGCAACCTGCGGCTGCATCTGAGCTGGAGCACCACCAGCAGCCTGCGCCTTGGTCTGCGCACGAGTGATCGCTGCCTGAGCCACGTCGCGAAGGTCCTGCAGGGACTGCCGGAACGCGGCCTCGCTTTGATCGCGATTGAGCCGGGCGATTGCCTGCTCAGCCTTGGTGCCTTCCACTTCAGTGATGGCGCCGCCGCCCTTTAGGCTCTGGAATGCCTGCAGGAACGTACCACCCTTGATCTGATCCAGCAGGACGCGGAAATCAGTGGCATCTGTGCCAGGGATGTAATTCCTTGGATCGGTGCGGCCAGATGCGCCGACCGCAGTTGCAAGGCCTGGATGGCTGAGCGCCTTATCGATCAGGTTGATGGCGTTGGTGGATTCCTGCATCACCCGGGGCAGGCCCTGAATCGCCTCAAGTCGCGCCTCAGCCTCGCCCTTGGCCTGAGCCGAACCACCAGCCTGCTGGATAGCTGCCTGTGTGCGCATTGCGAGCTCGTCGGGCAGAAACCGCTGCTGAGCCTCCAAGCGCGCAACCTCGCTAGACCCCGCCTTTTCCGCTGCTGTCGGGACGCGAACCGGACCGGAACGCGGCGGCAGAACCATGTTGGACGGGACCTGTTGCCCCGCAGCCTCAGCGGCGCGGATCTGCTGCTGCACTTCGGGCGGAAGGCTCGGGTCAATGGCGAACTGGCCGGTAGCACCCTGCATCGGCGCTTGGCCGCCGCCAATGTCCACCACAGCGCCAGGACGGCCGCCAGAGGTGACCACGCCGTAGGGTAGAGCGCCCTCCTGTTCCATGATCCGGATCGATGCGTTGTTCGGCCCAAGCACACGCTGCGAGCCGTCACGCATGATGGCGACTCGGTTGCCGTTGCCGTCGATGTAGGTCGACTGCACATTGCCGCCGACGCCCATGCTGGGAGCGTTCTCAGCCACCGCCAGCACCTGATCGACAATCGGCATGACCGAGGCAGCGTCGAATTCGTCCGGGATCTGGGTGCCGAAGCTGCGCTTGAGGAACGGAACCGCCGAGCGATAGATGCCAGCCTGCATCTGCGGGTTTGCAGCCGACTGCTTCAACGACTTGGCAAGGCCGAACAACTGCTGCTGCTGGCGGTTACCCTCGGCTTGGAACGCCTGTGCGCGCTGCGGGTCGAGCGCAAAGGCGCGGTCTGTCGCAGCAAGGTCGCCCGCAATGACCTGCGGCCCGATCTGCTGCAGCTCGGCCAGCATGTTGCGGTTCTGGCGGTCCTGCTTCTGCTGCTGGCCCAGCGCAAAGCCACGGCTGTAGCTGTCGAAGAAATCTGCCATATCAGCGGTTCCCGAAGTAGTTACCGGCGAAGCCGCCGATGTTGCTGAGCGCGTTGTTCCAGGCCTGACCCTGGTTGAGGTAGGCCGATGCGCGGGCATTGCCTGCGTTGGCGAGCTGGTTGCCTACCTGAGCGCCAGTGTTCTGGCCGAGGCTGTTCAACTCGCTGTTGGCCTGACTGCCGAGACCAGCAAGTCGGAAAAGGTTGTTGGCAGCGTTCCCGAAGGCCTTGGAGCCGAGGTTGGAAGCGAAGGTCATCCGGTCAGCGTCGGCGCCACCTGAGTACAGGCCGCCACGGGCCGCTGCACCACGGTCCAGCGCGTTGATTCCTTCGTCTCGGGCAACGAGGAAGTCAGGCGTCTGATAGTAGGAGCTGAAATCAGGGGTGCCGCTGCCGGGGTTCAACACACCACCACCGGCCAGAGCATTGCCCGTTCCACCACCGGTCGAGAACTGGAGCCCGCCGCCACTGCCGGTGCTGCCGCTACTGAAGAACCCCAACGGGTCGTAGCTGGTGCCGCCGAACTGCCCGGCGAGGTTGGCCGGATCGGTCACCTTGTCGAAGAAGCTGCGCTTCTTCTTCTTGGCTGGCTCAGGGTTGCTGATCTGGATCCCGCTGGAGATGGGCGCCGAATAGGTCGGAAGCCCATACCACCCAGCTAGAACATTGAGCGCGCCATTGCCAGTCACCTGATACGGCAGTGTGTCCGCGCGGCTCTGGCTGTACATCGCCAGTTGCGCCCGGATCGCGTCCTGAGAGGCGTTCGACGCCGCGTCGCCAGCCCGGCCAGCCGCGTCGGACTGCATCTTCCCGCCGATCAGGCTTCCGGCCGCTCCTACAATTGCACCTGCAGCAGGCATATCAGCTCTCCAATACCGAGTAGTCGTCGTTTGTCACGGCCCAGCGATACGCCAGCCGCAGCCCTTTGTTCTTGTTGTCCAGCTCGAAGCAGCGCTTGAACGCCCACACAGGGCCGTCTGTACCGCGCACCCATAGGTCGATGTCCCAGCTGTAGTGCTTCACGTCGTGGGCCACACCGCCGCGCCGAAAGGCCTTCTCGGCCACGTAGTCCAGGCGGAACCCGACGCGCTCGGTCAGCCGCATGGCCGGGATGTTGTCCACCGGCACCTTCGTGACGATCTTGGTCACCTCGGTGCCGCAGAACAGGTACTCAGCGGCCTGTGCGCAAAACCCCGCAACTCCCTTGGAGTGCGGAAGGAACATCGTGTGCACTTCCACCACTCCGTCACCCAACCGGTGGAAGAAGAACCCGCCGCCCTCAAACTCGATGCCGATCCCCTGATCGAAGATCGCAGACAGCGGCAACGGCCCATCCACGCCGTCCGGGGCAATCCACGGACGCACGGCGGGGTGATCCATGACTTCCTGCAGGAAGCATGGATCGGTTGCGATTTTCATCAGTCGTCCGTCTGTTCCGGGGTCAGCACCGCGCCGAGTACGTCGGTCTTGCGGGCAGAGGAAGTGGTGAACTCAAAGATCCAGTTACGCTTGCGGCCAATCCGCATGTAGCGCTGACGAACCTCATACTCACCGGTAGCGCCCAGCGAACGCTCCTTCCAGTTCGACCAGTTCCGGCCCCGGTCGGTGCTGTACCGCAGCTTCAGGATGTGATCGGTATCGGCCATGTCAGAGCACGCAGGTTGCGTTGGCGTAGCTGGCGACGTTCTGGCCGATAGCGACCAGCCGTGCGAGCGGCGGTGACCATGCCAAGAGGCGGAACGAATTCAGGCCGTTGTAACGAGTCCACGTCGTGCCACCATCGACGCTCACGGCAGTGCTGTTCGTGGCGCCTTGACCCACGGCAATCAGCGCACCCATCTCGGGGATGTCGATGATTGACGAGAAGGTCTGTCCACTTGCTACAAGGCGATTCACATAGGTCCCATCGTCCAGCCGCTCTCGGATCAGCCCTGATGTGGCGATAAAAGTCCGTCGCAGGCGCTTGGAATAGAGGATCGTGACGAGAGTGTTCCCAGCCCAGCCTGGGATGGTCGACGTGGTTGTATATGGCCCAAGTGGCGCGGTTGAGGTCGCTGTATTGCCATTGAAGCCATTCACAAAGAAGTAGAGTCCCAGGTGTTCTATGAACTCCCACGCGTCAATACTCACCGGGGCAATGGGGCCCGTTGTCCATGTGAGACCATCTGCGCCTCCGGCCATCATCCGCGAACCAGAGTTCCCAAGGAACTGCCCTTGAGTGAACCTCATGGAGCCAGAATCTACTGTGGACGGGGTTCTCTGGGTGACAGTGACTCCGCCATCGTCAGACGTGTATATCCCCGAGGTGCTAGTAGTAAGTGCCAACCGTCCAGTGATGGGGTTCTCTGCGACTCCTAGGAAATCTGTGGAACCGGACTGCGGCCAATTGATTCCATCAGTGCTTATCTTTCTACCCGGGCCAGTGCATGAGATGAATTGGTTCCAGTACGTGGACCAAATCACTTTGCCAGCGCCTAGTGGGGACACATACGCGCCGCCCGGCAGCCACGTGGTGAAGTTCCACGTCAGCGGCTTGATTGTGAACTGAGCTTGGAAGTTGGCGATGCGGCCCACGGCGTCGCGGGCCTGAGCGGAAACTGTGAAGGTCCCAACCTCCGGACTGGGCCAGCTCAGGGCGCCGGTCGGGCTGATGGTCAGCGTGACAGGCCCAGCAGACTTGCGGATGGTCACCGGAGTGGAGCCGCCAGTGGCCGTCAGCGTCGCGGTGTAGGTCGGGCCTGCGCAAGCGTCGGCGAGCGTGCCAGACAACGTCGGAGCGCCAGGGTACTGAGGCGCAGGGCCAAGAGGCGCTTGCGGAACAGTCGGCAGCGTGCCGGTGCCAAAGATCAGCTCCGCGTTGGGGATGATCAGCTGGCTTTGATTGTCGTGCAGGACGCCAGTCACGTGGCGCCGGATCATCGGAGACTGCCCCTCAAGGTAGTAGTCCCACTCAATGACCCAGATGCGGCCCGTCTGGAAGTCGCCGCCGTACCACGTGTTGTCAGACTTCACGATGTGGCTCAGGCGCCAGCGGTCCATGCCAAAGGACTGGCGGCGGGTCCACAGGCCGGTGACCACGTCGTAGCCGAAGGTCAGGCCGCCTGGGAAGGTCAGGTAGTAGACCTTGTAGCCGCGATCCTCCCACACGTAGGAGATGGCCTCGGACCAGTTGTAGCCCGCAATGGCTTTCTCCAGCGGCTGCGTCGAGATCCGGCGCGCGGCATAGCCGTCAAGGCGGTATACGATCCCGTCGTCACCCAGCCAGAACAGGCTGTTGTCCAGCTTCTGGATGGTGTGGCGCGACGCGCAACCACGGGTGATGGACTGGCGCCGGTTCTGGAAGGTGCCCGTCTGGCCGCCAGAGTTGAAGAAGAATTCAACGGTCCGCTGACCGAAGACGACAACCTCAAACTGACTGACCGCAAGGCCTACGATCTTGTCGGGCGATGCCTCCGCCTCGTACCGATCAAGGGTGTTGTAGTCCGTTGCATCTGCCAGATTGGAGTGGAACCAGTACCGGCCCAGCGGCTCGACGCCGAGCATGTAGGAGTCGAGGTAGTCCGAGGAGATCGAACCCGGATAGCCCTCGTCCGTGATCTTGGTGAAGGTGTTGTCCACCGTGCTGTAGACGTAACCACCACCGCCCTGCCCGTTCTCGACCAGCAGTTGGTAGCCGGTCTTGAACTGGTTGTGCGTCATCTGCACGCGGCTGACGCCAGGGATCAGGCCAAGCGCATCAACACCGCCATCAACCCGCTTGCGATACAGCGTCTGCCCAGAGACGAAGTACAGCTGCCCCTCAAGGTCGTGCATGCCACGGATAGGCGCGGAACTCGCACCCAGCCACAGGCTCTCCCGAAGTCCCGGGCACGTCTCCAGCTTCCACGGCGTGCGCGTACCCTCAACCTCAGCACGAGTCGGCAACCAGTTCACCGTGTCCTGGCACGACCACGGCAGGCTGTCGTCGGTGTAGAAACCGCCAACCATGGCGATGGGCTGGGCGCGCATTACCAGCGATGCCCGTCGCTGCGGATGTTGTAGCGGCACCGGAAGCCCGGGATGCCTCGCTCCATCTCCATCGGGCTGGACGCGAACACGTCAGCCAGCACGTCAGACTTCAGCCGCCGAGCCTCTTCAAATACATCCGGGTCAATGCTCACGCCGTAGCGCGGGCGAAGCTTGACGGCAAGGTTGTACATGATGGCCTCGTCGGCCTCAGGCACATTCGGCATCTCGTCGGCTGGGTTGGAGACCGGAGACCAGCCCACCGAGTAGCCGTTGGCTTCCCAGCGGATCATCATTTGGTTGAGGGTGAAGATGCCGGTCTCCATGTCCTCGGCCTCAGGGGCTTCGGTTGCGTCGAGAACACGCAGTAACCCCAGGGCTCCAGAAACGATTTCGGAAACCTTCGACATGGCAATCCCTCAAAAAGAAGGGGCGCCCCGAAGGACGCCCCTGATCACTGACAACGATTCCCCGCTTATGCGGTGGTCTTAACGATGCCCATAGCAGCCAGCGCGGTAGCCAGCTGCGCAGCGGTCACAGTTGCCAGGCTCAGTGCAGCGGGCTGCGCAGCCGGAGTGGCGCCGAAGAAGCCAACCTTGGAGTCGGCGTTTCGGCCAACCAAGGTGCCATCGGGGGTTTCGGTCGCCGCTGCGGCGATGGTGTCGGACGGAAGTGCCATCGTGTCTTCTCCTTAGAAGTTGGTCGGGTCGTTCGGGATGACCACGCCGAACTCGGGGCGCAGAACGGCCGAACCCCACAGGATGTCGACGCGATTCAGGAACTGATCGTTGACGGTGTCGTAGTCGCGGATCATGCGCAGGCTCAGGCCGTCGAACTGCATACGGCTGGCTTCCTTATTCTCCGGCAGCGGCAGGTCGACCGTTGCGAAGGTGAGGAAGTCGCGAGCAAAGCCCAAGTTGACGCCGGTCTGAGCGGTTGCACCCAGGACAGCAACGGCAGCGGAAGCAGCCGGGGAAGCGGTGACGTTCTGCTCCGGGCCGCTGGTGACGATGGCCGGGGAGATCTGCAGGTTGCCAGCGCCGCCAGCGTAGTTGGCGGTGACAACGAAGGTCTGCAGGACGCCAGTCGAAACCTTGGTGGCCGGGTTGACCGCGAACACACCCGCGAAGGTGACATGCTGACCAGCAACCAGGGTGCCGGTGCCGGTGTTGACCGCGATGGAGCTGCCAGTCTGATTGGCGCCGTTGACCTGATAGGTGCCCGGGATGGCCGATGTGCCGTAGGCCTGTGCAGGCATGTTGGTGGTTTCGAACCAGTCGAAGCCAGCCGCACGAGCCATCAGACCGTCTTCGTACTGCTCGGCCAGACGATCCTGGGCGTTGAAGAAGCCCTTCAGCTGGTCGACCACCTGCACGGTTCCGCTGGTGTTGGTGACCAGGAATCGGCGAGTCGGAGCGAGGTTGTCGGTCAGCACCTTATTGGCGCGCAGGGCTTCTACGAAGTCCAGCTTGCCATCGGCGTTCGGCACGAAGTTGGCCGCGAACGGCAGGGCGCGCTGCAGAACGGTCTGCTCAATGCGCGAAGCCAGGTCGGCGATGGGCTGGTCCAGGTATCGGGCGCTGAAGTCATCGATCTTCAGGGCCATGTCCGAGCTGTTCCACACCAGATCGACGCCGGTCTGATCGGAGATGGTCAGCGGGACAGTCTTGTCCACCATATTGGACGCATCCATGATGCGACCGCTGCGGATCTTGGCATGGGTCGGGACACGGATGTTTACGGTGTCACCGATCTTGGCGCCAGTAACGGCGAACTCACCCTTGTACTCCATGTTGATCTTGCGCAGGAAGGTCAGCTTCTGACGCAGGACCGAGAGGATTTCTCGGGTGATGAGCTGGGTATTGAGGAATTGATTTGCCATGGGAAGGTCTCCTTAGAGCCCTCGGGCCTTGCGCTCTTTCCTGCGCTGCGCGTCGTAGTCGGCCATGGACATTTCTGCCAGATCCTTCACAACAGGCGGAGCGCCGGAGAGCGTAGTCACCGGGGGCGGGGCTTTGGTCACGGTTTTGGTTTCGGGCTGGCGCGCCGTATCAACGGCGGCGGGTGCGGCCTGGGATTCCAGCTTTGCCTCGATGCGCCCGATGGCTCGGCTGGCTCCCGTAGGGCTCATAGCCGCAATGCGTGCGGCCTCCTCCGGGTTCTGTCCCAGGTAGTAGGCAATGGCAGCGGGGTTGTCAGTTTCGGTAATGGCTTCGGCCATCGATTCCGATACCGGCAGACCGCCGTGGAACACTTCGTAGAAGTCCGGATGCGTTTCGGCAAAGGCCTGCACGCTGTCCTGATACCTCTTGGCGCGCTCCTGCTCGCTTTCAGCCTCCTTGGCCTTCTGCGCGCTCTTGGCATCCTGCTGCTTGTGCCATTCGTACAAGGCCTCGGTATAGGCGGCGACATCAAAACCATGCTGTTCCATGGTCGGTTTGTCGGAGGCTTCGTGCTGCTGGCTTGCCTGTTCCTGGCGGTGCTCAGGCTGCCGCTGATTGCGGATCGCCTGTTCGCGCCAGTAGTCACGCTCCCGCTGCGCGTCGTACTTCTCACGCGTCAGCTCATCGATGCGCTTCCCCACGCCCTTGTTCTTGGGCTTTTGGGCGGCCGCATCATCCGTTTCCGAAGCTGCCGATCCTTCGGGTTCGTTCTGCTCGCCGGTTTGCACCTCTGCCGTCTGCTCAGCGGGTTCCTTCTCCACTGGCTTCTGTGCTTCGGCTTTCTCGGCTCGCGCGGCAATGCCCGCGTCCAGGTGGCTGTTGTCCACCGGACCCGGCTTGGTCACTTCGTCACTCATGTGCGCCTCTGGCGATATTGGCCCGGTGAACCTCACCGGTACGGTTTTGGATCACTGAAATGAGAAGGGGCCCATCTGGGCCCCCTGCATTCCGATCTGAGTTGTGAGGAACGTTCGGAACAGCTCCTGCAGCTGTGCCTCTTGCTCCTTCGATAGGTTGTCCAGCCGAATGGACTCGGCCTGAGCGGCGTCCTTCTCGGCAGACGCCATGTAGCTGACCGACTGTGCCTCAGACTTCTTGGCGTCAGCCTGCATCTTCTGAGCCTGTGCCATCTGCTCAGGGCTCGGCTGTTGCTGTTGCTGCGGCCCATCTTCGCCCTCTTCAGGCTCAAGCAGACCGGCTTGCACCACGATGCGGCGCGCGGCCTTGCGCACGTCCTCTAGCCCTGGCATATCCAGCGACTTGATGAACCCGTACTTGGCAACCATGCCCAGCGGACTTGGATCGTTCGCCAGCTGCATCATCGCTTCGGCAGCTTCCATGCGCTGGGTCGTGTAGCTCGGCCCAATGGTTACAGCGATGTCGTACCGACCTTGCGAAAGGTCATTCAGCGTGACCTCGCGGCCAGTCTGCTGATCCACCACCGCTTGATTCACGCGGATCACCTTCTCTGCGCCGTCTTCACCAATGATTCGGATCTGGCGCTCGGTGTCGTAAATCTTGGTGATCAGGTCGTTCGTGATCTCAAAGTCGTACTTCATTGCGTACGACAGGTTGTCGATGTAATCGAAGTTGGCTACATCGCCCTCACGCTGGCGAGCGAGAATTGCCCGGCCGCTCGTCTCGTTGGACCTGGCACCAAGGCTCGCATCGTAAATGCCGGTCGCAGCCTTGATATCGTCACTGCTGATGGCTGCGGCCTGGGCCAACGCCGCAGGGAACTGCGCAGTGGGCTCACGGGACGGCTTGCCAGCGTTCGGCAGCTCCGGGTTGGACTTGTACAGCAGCACAGGCGGCCGCTTGGTCTTGAGGCTGTTCCACTGCCCCTCATAACCCGCCAAAGACTCTGCAGGAGCCATGAACGGGCTATAGGGCTGGTCGGAAAGCACCTCAATGAAGGTCGAACGCTCGTAGTTGTACATCCGCTGGGCGTCCTTGCCGAAGCGCACGGCTCCGAAGAACGTTTCCTTTCCGCCCAGGTTGAGGATTTCGCCCCAGACCGGGACCAGCGGGATGAACCTGCCGGCCCATTCGTTCGGGCCTTCAAGGATCTCCGCGCCGGACACGATGCACTGCCAGACCTTCTCGCGGGTTGCCTTGCGGCTGCGCTGGACCGTGATTCCTGCCTGAGCCATCTCGTCCAGCACGTCGGCGATTTCAGCCTCGTCGTAGGAGGCGCCGTTGGACATCAGAACTAGGGTGTATGTCTCGCTGGTCTTGTACCAGTATTCCGAGACGGTCACCTCTTCCTCTTGGAACCAGTCGCGGTGCGTCTCGCCACAGTCATCGACCGAAACCAGCTGGGCATCAGGCCACTTCGCCCTAAATGCCGAGCGCGCCCAAGTGCTGTCCACGAAGGCAAAGCGAGCATCTCGCCGATCCTTTGACTTGGCCGCAGGGTCGAACACCACCGTGTACGGGTTGGCGATCTCCTCCTTGCGGATGACCATGTCAAAACCGCCGTCGTCCTCGTAGCCGTAGTTGACGCGCCACACGCCATAGCCGCCACCTACCGCGAACTGGAAGGCGGTGTCCCGTGCCCGGTCGGCCTCGCTGGTCTGGTCGATGTTGCGGATCAGACCCTGGCGGATCTCCGCGAGGTCAGCATCGCTATCCTCGACTGCCCTTACCTTTGCCTGCGGCCGGTTCTGGCGCTGGTCGTTGGTGATCTGCTTCATGGCCTGACGCAGCTTGTTGACTGTGTACATGGGGCGACCGGCACGGGTCTGCGCCATCCACTCGTCCCACTGCGTGTCAGGCATGAAGGCGAACTCCATGTCCTGCTCGGCCAGCCGGTACTGGTTGCGCCAGTAGTCGCGGGCGTACTGGTGCCTTGACAGCATCTCCTTGTGGAGTGCCTCCTTGTCCACACCCGAACGCTCCGTCGCGAACTTCGGATCTTCTGGCGTGTTCTTGTACTCAGCCATTAGGCGAATTCCGATGCGAAGTTGAGACGGATAGGTGCAGCCACTGCAACAGGCTCAGCGAACGTCAGCGCCAACGCGTCCCAACCATCGGGACTGCTGATGCCTCGTTCGCGCATATGCTCTTTTGATTCAAGGATCAGCCGTGAATGGCTGTCGTATCGATACCCAGGCCCACAGGCATCGGCCTGCAGCGCGTCGTCGTCGGGGATTTCCACCCCTGCGATCTCTTCCAGCCATTCCTTCGACCGCATCCACATCTCGGCGCGACGGTTGGCAGGGCCGCCGCCTTCCTTTGGCGGCTCTTGCGGAGCCGAACCGAAGTTGACGGCTACGACCACCTTTCCGTAGCCCATCTCCTTTAATCGGTCGTAGACGCCTGCGCCAATACCACCAACGTCGATGAACATTCTTGCCGGGGCTTCTTCATCAATGACCTTCTTGGCCCAGCCAGCAACTGCCATCGTGTCCCATTTGGCCCGGCGCTCCAGGCCGAACGCCTTACCACCTCGTCGCCTGATCATCGCTGTGCTGTCGTCGCCGAAGCGCGCCGGATCCAGGCCGATCACCAGCGGCCCGGCTGGGTCCTTGACGGTCTTACGCGCCTGGGCCACCAATGCTGGCTTGATGTAGCTGTCGTGGCCGGACATCTGGAAGGCCTCAGCTGCTGTAGCCGGGTATTCCTGCTTGAACAGCGCGGCGTCCTTCAGCTCGGAAATCTTGTTCCGGCGCCACGCCATCTGCTCCATGTCCAGGCCATACAACTGGGCATAGGCGCGCTCGTCCTCGTCCAGCTCAAACCCTACTGGCACAGTGCGGCGATATTCCTCCTGCCAGTACCAAGGCACGAAGATCGCGACGAAATCGCCTTCGCCGCGCTCAGCTGCCTGCCAGTTCTGGTGGAAGAAGTTGCCAATGCCGTTGGCCGTGGACTCAAGGATGACCTCGGTCCCGTCCTCGTTTGGCACCGCCTGCAGAACGCCAGCAGCATGGGTCTCTGCGTTCTTCCAGAACGCCACCTCAGACCCATGGAACAACTGGATCGTGCTGGAGCGGCCTACGCCCTTGGTGCCAGCCGTGCCGACCTTGTAGCCGCTGTCCAGGCCATCGAACAACAGCTCCTTGGCGTTCGCCGCCCCGGTGCTGGGGCGAACGAACTCAGGACAGTTCTCGTGATACCTGTTCACCATCTCAAACAGGTTCTGAGTAGCCGCGTCCTCGTGCGTCAGGATGAAGGTCCTAACCCCCCTCCTCCATGAGGATGCGTGGTAATACCTGGCTGAAACGTATGTCGAACAACCCTGCTGACGGCCCTTCAGGATCAGCGCCCTAACCTTCCCGGTAGCGGCCTTCTGCTCCTCCAGCCGCTCATGGATGTAGGCCTGAGCCCTATTGAACCGCAGTGCCTGGACGGCGCCCGACTTGCTGCGGATGAACATGCAGTTCTTGGAATAGAACTCCAGTTCGTCCCGCAGCCGGCGCCGCGCCTCAACCTCCTCAGTCTTCAAGCGAGGCGAGCCACTGTTCATGGGTCATCGTCACGTTAGTGACTGTGCTGTCTAGTCGGTCGCCGTACTTCTTGGGCTTCAGCTTGCTTGCTACCCACTTGCGGGTATCGACCCGCAGCCGATTGCGAGCAACCGCCGTGGAGTCATACACCACCATGGTCGTCCCGCCCTCGGCATCCTTCACCACGGTTTCCTGCTCATCCGAGATCGCAACCAGCTCGTCGGCGAAGGATTCGGCCTGCTCATCCCTCGCACGTGCGTATTGGTCTTGGAACTCCTTGTGCTTGCCCAGCCACCTGAATACGGTTGCCTTACTTGGCATACCCTCACAGGCGCAGATGGCCCGCAACGAATCGCCGTCCGCTATCCGTTCGCAGATCACGTCAGCGATCTGGTCGTTGTAGTCAGTAGGACGTGCCATGGCTTAACTCGGGAATGCCACCAGCTGCTGAGGGCCGGTGATCCAGTTGTCATTGCGGACATATCGGGCTGGCAGGATGCGCAGGACGTGCCATTGGCAGTAGCGCTCCCCGTTGCTCAGTTCCGCGTCCAGGCGGATGCAGCAGGCGCCGTCGATCTGGGCCTGCACGTTGATTGAGACCTTGCGACCATCTACAACCGGGTCAGACATGACGCCGGTCCAGTTGTCGAGGGTGTTCCACGTTGCCTTGGAGATCGTCACCCCTGGCGGAAGCGCACCGTTGAAGTCGGTGACCAGCTGTCGACGCTCAGGGCTGTAGACCTGCCCGTAGTGAACGCGGTCCCTGTTGTGGGCCGATACCACGCAGCGGGTCACTCGACCGATGTCACTCACGGTCAGCCCTCACCAAGGCTTGGAGCCCACGGACCTGGGCGTCACAGGCGGCAGCGGCACGAACAATTCGGCCCGCACTGTCTGCTCGGTCGTCGGCTCTGTCATCAACGGGGCCGGAGCTGGCGCTAAGATCGGACACTCGGGCCTCACAGCCTGCCCAGCGCTGCTGCAGGCGGAGGTTGCCAGCACGTAGGCCATCAGCGACAGCCGCGCCTTTCGATTCAGCATCTGCCTTCTCCTGCTCGTACTGGGTTGCGACTGCCTCGGCCCGCTTGACCCGATGTCGCTCTACCGAGATCACGGCGATGGCGTTGTCGCGCTCCTGCTCTGCGACTGCCTTGGCCGTCTGTGCGTCTTCTCTGGCACGCTCTGCCTGAGCCACTGTCCCGCGCTGCCACACAGCGACGCCCGCCAGGAGCAATACGGCCCCCAGCAGGACACGGGACAGGATGCTCACAGCAGGTCCACTCGTTCCATCTTTCGTTGGGCGCGACCAAGCATGTAATAGGTAGAAGTGGCATCGGCGGTTCCCCAGCCGAACACCTCCATGCCGCCATCCGGATTTGGAAGCAGCAAGACTGCCTCGCCGTTATGCACCCACTCCCCAGCCTCGATACCATCAGCCACCCTGCGCAGCATCTCTGGGATGTTGTGCAGATCAGGGACCGGCAGGGCGTGCAGAGTCGCGCTCATCTCAGGCCTGCGGCTTCCGCTGGCTGATGACCTTTGCGATCAGGCCGACACCAGCGAACACGCGGATAAAGGTGGTGATGGCGCTCGGCATCGCCTCGTCTGCCAGCATCCCGAGCGCAGCAGCACCGGCATACAGACCGTCCGGGCTGGCGAGCAAGATGCCCCACAGCCAAGTAGTCCAGTGCTTGAGCGTCTCCTTCAAAGGCACTATGCCCTGCGGCAGGAGGCTCGCCTTAGCAGCCTTCGGCGGCTTGGTGATGATTGGGGTTGGGCTGCTCATTTCTTTTCGCGCTCCTTCTGGCGCTGGAGTTCCTTGTCGACCTCCTCGGCAAAGCGAGGGGCCAGCATATAGACGGCCTTGTGGTAGGCCTCGGCCTGCCGGGTAGCCACATCGGCGCTGCTGGCGGTGTGGGCGATCCAAACCGCGCCAAGCGTCACACCAGCCAGGGCAATCCCAATGGCGATCCCGTTCCACACGGAACCGGCGCCCTCAAGGCGAACAACGTTCCCGTTGGCCGATGCGCCATGGATCCGGGTCAATGCCGTATCCAGTCGCTCAAGGCCGGTGCGCAGCTCGCGCGCTAAGTCTTCGCCACTCATCGCTTGTAGGGCTCCGAGAAAACAGGGACATCCATCTTGGTGGCGATTCGATAGATCACGTCCCGCAGGCTGTGAATCTCTTCCTTCACTTCCTGCAGTGCACCCTGCTTCAGCATGTTCTCGGCCACATACAGCTTGTGCTTGTTGTGGTCCTGCCAGAGCATCCAGATCCAGCCTGTCAGCGCCCCTACGCCCAGCATCAGGCAGGGGACGACAATGGCGAGGATGCGGACCAGGATGTCCATGGTTTCGCTCATTCGCGGAACACCCTCTGCTCGTCTAGGCGCCGGTTGGTCAGGCCCTTCATGACCCGACCACCAGCCCGGTTCCAGCGCGTGAACTCAGCAGCAGCGCCAGCCACGTCTCCGGCGTTGAACTTCCGCAGCAGGGTCGAATTGGCGAACGCCTTGGCGCCGATGTTATAGGCGAGACTGGTCATAGCCCCGATCTGGGCGTCAGTGGCTGGCTTCTTCACCGCCGACTGCACACCCTTGAGGAACCGGGTCACGTCCTGCGCCAAGCGCTCATCTACCTGCGCCTGAGTCCACTTCACACCCTTGGCGATGCCGGGGCCTGTGGCCCCGTAACCAACCGTCCATGGATCTCCGCCAGTGCCGGGGTCCGGGTATGCCTCCAGCCTGCACCCTTCCCACCGCTTTATCAGTGAGATGGCGTAGGCAAGGGCAGACACGGGTTCCTCCAGGCAAAAAGAAAGCCCCCACATTTCTGCAGGGGCTACTTTGGTCGCGCGTAGGATGACACCTAAAACAAGGTCAGGTCACGACCTTATGCCGCTTCCCGCTTCACAGCGTCAGCCATTTGGTGCGCGGCCTCAGCCTCAGCGTCACGCACCCGTTCAAATAGCCACTGATAGCAGGCCTTCCAGTCGCGCCGGAAGTTGGATGGATCCTTGCCCAGCTTCTTTGCCCGCCAGCCGTCGCTATTCTTGGTGTGGCCGGTCCCGTCGCAGTCAGTGCAGGCCTTTACCAGCTCCCCGGCCAGCACGGTGCCGCGTCCCTGGCATGCCCCGCAGTTCCTCGGGCAGGCGATCTCCTCCACGATGACCCGCAGCAGGCCCGGCAGCATCTCCGGCAGGCTCTCAGGCCACTGCTCCTCCTTGGCTTTGTCCAGCGCCGCCTGGGCGCGGTATACCTCCGACCGCTGCTCTGCAGTCTCGGCCCGCTGCCACTGGCGTAGGGCCACGGCCAGCCCGTAAGTAACCTTGGCATCGATGGCGCGGTTGATCCGCTTGCGCCACTCGGTCACTGCCAGATGGTTGAATAGGGCATCCAGCCGACGCCGACTCAGAGCCGCTCCATCAGGCCAATGGCAGGCAATGAACACCTCTCTGCCAAGCCCAGCCGGAACGAAGGCCAGCGCAGCGGCGATGTCCTGATTGGTCAGCTCTGGAATCCCGCCCCGGCCAGTGTCCAGCCTGACGGTCTGCTGGTTGAGCCGTGCGGGCAGTTCGCGAACGTCAGTCATTGGATGGTCTCCTGTTTGGATCGGTACTTGAACATTCCGCGCCTGCCTGCCCTTTCGATCTGACGATGGCTTGCCATCTCACTGAGGCACGCTGCGACTCTCTGGGTTGTGGCTGGGACTACTTCGGCCACATCGGCTGGGAAGTGCCACCCGGGGTTCTCTGCCAGCCACTGCCGGATCTGCTGGGCGCGGCTCATGCTGCCTCCAGCGTGATTTCTAGGCGCGGATTGGCCTTATCCAGCCCTGCCCGCCTGATGGATAGCTCCACGATCTGGCTGTCGTCGTCGTAGATGCCGGCGTGACACAGGGCGTCTAACGGGGCCTTCAGCAAGTTGTCGACATCGCGGCGCCGGTTATCTGGCAACCATGCGTCGATGCTGACCCTGACCTTTGCGGACCCAAACCGATCCCCCGCCAGGGCTGCGCCCACTGCCGCCTGCCGGTAGGTGCGACCATCTGCCGAGATCAGCATCCGGCCCCGGAAGGTGCGCCAGTAGCGGTTCACTGATGGGGGCCACGGGAGAATTACGAGACTCAAGCTGCCTCCCCGATGCCCAGCATCTTGTTCTGGCGCTCCAGCAACTCGGCGTCGCTGCCGAATGCCGCGTGGAACGTCTTGCTGCCGTCCATGAGGCTGGGGCCGTAATGGGCCCTCATTTCCTGATGGGTGCAGCCCCAGTTGACCAACTTCCTATGGTGCCAAGCACAGAGACCCACGCCCGCCATATGGCCGATGCGGCGGCCGCCACTCAGCAGGTGGTGGTAGTCGCAGCCAGGGTGGGCCATGAAGAACTGCGGCGCGTCTTCCTGCTCGCTGCGGATGACACAGGCCACGCACAGGCCTTCCTTGCAGGCCACGATGCGGGCGGCCTCAGCTGCGGTCGGGGTTCCGGTGGAGTGCTTCATTACCATTGCCCCTGCTTACCCAATGATGCTCGCTCCAGAGCTGCAACCTCTTTTCGACGCAGGATTAGCATCTCGGCCTCATATGGAGTCATCCCCGTTCCGATTAGCCGATCTATCTCGGCATCGTCACGCTCTTTCTGACGAATCTTCAGTTCAGCAAGAAGCCGATATGTCTCCGAGATGCCCTCAAACATTGGACGCCTTCCCCTGCCGCCGATGCTCGTCCTGATCCGCCCGGCCCCAGTAGTGCTGGAACGCCTTAGCTTCGTCCGTCCCTTCATCGAACGGGCACGAGGTAATCGGCTTGCGGTCGAGCCTGGCGCTGTAGCCTAGATTGCTCGCCTCCGACAGGCGGCTGCGGTCCTTGTAGCTGGAGAGGTTCATCAGCCCTTCTCCCCAGCGAGGTCGGCGCGTAGGTAGCGGATAGTTCCGTCCTTCTCCTCCGAATACACGCAGATCGGGGCCCCATGCCGCTGCAGGATCCACACCTCCTCCGGCTCAACCGGCTCGGAGATGATGGCGTAGTCGTAGAAGCTCCAGTCCCACATTGGATTGACTGATTCTCCCCAGACCGAGAAGTCCTCATCCTTCTCACTCTGAGCCACCCTCCTCCCCTCAGCCGCAAGCCGCATGACCTCGGCCTTCCCCGCCGTAGTGCTGGTGTCGATCTGTTCGAGGTTCATGCGGTGAACTCCGTCGCTGCGTACTCGCCGAAATATCGATTCGCCGCAGCTTGGTACGCCGCAGCCGCCATTGATTCGCTATCAAAAAGCCCGAGGTACATTCTTCGGCCATCGGCCTTGATCTGGGCTTGGAACTTGCCACCCTTGTGGCGGGTGACCCCCTTGCTTCTGACCGCCCCCTGCAATACACGCCGGTTCATTTGATTCTGAGAAACGGTACAGAGGCGAAGGTTCTCAATGCGGTTGTCGTCCTTGATGCCGTTTATGTGATCTATGTGCATCCCTTCCGGTATCGGACCGTTCACTGACTCCCATATGACGCGATGAGCAACTCCGTAGTAACGATTGTTGATACATAGCTGGATATAGCCCTGTGGGTTGCGCTGAGACGCAGGACGGCCACGCTTCCCATAGACGAGGCCGCGTACAGCGTCGATTCTGAAGTGGTCGTGCATTACGCTGCCCTCTGCTTGTTCTGCGGCTCGGGGAACTCCAACCACACGCCAAGCCGCTGGTAATGGCGCTGGACTGATTCCAGGTACTGCGAAAGCTGCGGAGTGGTCATCAGCGACGTGACCGGGAACCACTCCATCAGGATCAACTTGTCTTCGTAGGCCATCGGCTTGACGGCCTTGTCGTACTTGGCGCGGAATTCGTCGTCCTCGGCGCGAAGGATCGGCACGCCCATGGTCAGCTTGCAGAAGGCCTTGATGCCCAATGCCGTGTCCTCGCGGGTCTCGCGGGCAACCTGCTCGTACCACGCATGGCTAATGGCGTTCTGATCCAGCGTCCGCGCCTTCCCGTGCGTGATGCTCACCGTCAGGTACTTGCGGTCCTTGAACTGCTCGCGGAGCTGGCCTACGACAGACTGCAGGGCAATCTCGGAGTTGATGGTGAGCTTCATGGCTGCGGCCTCAAGTACAAGCAAAAGGCATTCATGCGGCTATTGATTTTTGCGCGCATCGAATCGTAGGCGGCCTTCGGCGATAGTCCTGCACCCCGGTCATAGCCATTCATGCACCACCAGAACGAGCCGCGATAGCAAAGATGAGGCTTGTGATTCTTCACGCCATCACCTCCTGCATGTTGTCCATCAGCTGCTGGAAGGTGAACTCGCTAGGGGCTGAGCCTTCGGGTAGGACGGGTTCAAGCTGCAGCGTATGCTGCGAGCGCGGGTGCGCCTCCCCATCCCAAAGAACAGTGATGTCACAGTCCAGCCTTAGCGGCCGCCCATCACGCATCAGCGTCCCCTTGGGAAGCTCTTCGAAATCCACCACCCTGCCCTCTAGACCATAGTTTCTAGAGCGGCTCACGAGATCGATTGCCCGAACCAGCTTGACCCTCTGCCCCACGAAGAACTTGCTCACTTCTCACCCCCAATCCAGGTACGGATGAACCAGCGCACGTCGCACAGCTTCCATCCCACGACTGCGGCGATCTCGGCCACGCTGCAGCGCTCGGCGTGCAGAAGGCGGACGGTTGATGCTTTGCTCATGTCGGCATCCTCAGAACCTTGGCGATTTCCTCAAAACGCTTCTTCATCTCGGGGGAGTCGGGGTCAGCCGGGATCGGTTGCTTGGTCAGGGCCAGCTGCTCGCGCGGCGGCATAGCCTCCAGCAGCGAGGACGGCAGCGGCCACTGGCGGGAGTCGCGGCACAGAATTGCGAAGGCCCTACGGAAGCGAGGCGCGTCCAGCTCCTGATCGAACTCGCGGCCCTCAGTGATGGCCTCCAGCCAGACGGCGGCGGTCAGCTGGATAACCTCCGCTGCCGGAGTCCGCTCCAGGCCCAAGCACATGAGTTTCTTGAGGCCCTCCGCAACTTCCCGACTGATCCAGTCCACCATTTCCGAATGCCTCCAAAGCCATGAGTGCTTGCGCGGTTTTGCCTAGCTGTGTCACCGGTTGGCCCGTTTGAGGCCCTGCCCTTGCCGACTCCTGCGGCACGTCCTCCCACCGGGCTTGGTTGAGGTACGTCGACCCCATCGGCACGTAACCGCGACGCCAGCCGTCGTCATGGGCTTCCATCAGCCGCACGTGGCCGATCAGCTCGTCGCAGCGCCCGTCCAGCTTTCGGCGCTTCCAGGTTTTCTCGGCCTCCTGCTTACCCTTCTTGTTCGGGTAAGCAGCCCAGAAGTCGGCGAAGCGGCAGCGTGCGGCCAGCGGCTGCACATGCTGTTGCTTTTGCTGTTCTTCTTGGAGACTGGTGTCTGGTGTATGGAGAGCTTTAGGTTGGGTTTCTGAAATGGAACCCAGAGAAAAGGGTTGGGTTTCGTTAGGTTCTTTCTCTTGAACCTGTTGGTTCTTTGGGGGGCGCCCGCCGCGACGACCGTTCTCACGAGCGGCTTCGATCTTGGCTTGATAGCGCGCAATCTCTTCGTCGGCGCGCTTGTTGTGCCAGCCGGTGTCCTGCAGAGTGAAGAACTCGTCCAGCACAGCCTGGACCGCTTCCATCTCCTCCTGAGAGCGAGCGCCAGCCAGACGGGCAACCTGCTTCACATCGGCGGGGAGCGCCTCTTCCTGCAGGTAGTACCGGCGCAGTAGGCGGCTGTAGATGGCGTCCTCGATCAGCGACAGGTGGGCCGTCGCTGCTGCGTAGTCGCCGATGTGATGCTCAAAATAGTTCATGGCTCAGGCGGCCTTCGGACCTTCGTCACTGCTGATCGGGAACCACGTGCAGCCGCTGCGGCCGTTGCTGGCCGAACACTTGCGGACCATCCCGCGCCGAATGAGGCCCTGCTTTTCCAGCTCAGGCAGGCGACGGGCCAACATGAAGCGATCCAGCCCGGTAGCACGGGCCAGTTCCAGGCTGGTGAGGCCCGGGTACTTGCTGACCGCCGAAGCGGCCTGCGAGTGCTGCTGAGCCTGAGCGCCAGACGACACCATGTGCGCTGCGGCTTCGTGGCTGCTGCTGGGATCGGTGTAGCGAGCTGGATGGTTCATGTGGATTCCTCAGCCCTTGATCGGGCGGGCATGTAGCGGGATGACTCGTTCGGCGCGTTGTCTGTCTGATTCCCGCTGCAACCAGCCGGGTGAGAAGTTGCGCCAGGGGTGAATCGGCTTCTTCTTAGGTGTCTGGGTCGTCACGTTTCAGGGCCTGAAAAGGAACAACGGAGCCCTGTTGGGCTGGGAGCCGGTAGCGCCTATCAAGCTCAGCGCAGGCGGCGTGGATCAGTGCTTCATGCAGTGGAAGCCCTTGGGCCTCCGCGTATTCCTCAAGCCTTCGGCGCTCATCGCGCGACAGCTGTATTTCCATAGGCCCTCCCCGGGGACTTGTATGGACCTTCAGGCGGCATCGCGGTCGGAGCTACGCTGTTCCAAAGAAGCAATCCCAGCCAGGACCAGCTCCCGCACGAACACTGCGGGCTGACGACCGTTGAAGTTGGCGAGAGCCTCGATCACTGCCTTTTCCGAGTCGTTGAAACGGACCTTGATCGGGTTGTCGCGGAGGTGTGTGGGGTCTGCGTACATAGATGGAGCCTTGTCAGTGATGGGTACTTACTTAGCCCCTGCCCCCGCCGTAGCATTGGAGTTGCGACACAACCTCAACTACGACGGAGACAGGGATGGAACTCGAAGAACGTTTGGTGAAGCTGGAAGCCGAGAACGCGGTTCAGTCGGCGGTGATTCGTGCTCTGGTGGAGATGCTTCCGCCTATGAATGCCGCGCTAGATGTCCCGCTGGTCAGGGCCGTGCAACTAATCAACAATCGCGCTGCGGGGGAGCCGGAGCCGATGAGTCAGGCCCTGCAGGACGCTCTTGCTGGGTTGAACCCGATGCAGATCCCCCGCAGGCGCGCATAGACCAAGCACAGGCCGCTGCACGCCACGCTTCCGTATCCGCCCTCTCGGCCTTGGTTGGCTTGTTCAGCCACGCCGAGAAGGCCTTTACGGATTCGCGAAGCCAGACGCGGGGATGGCTCCAGCTGGTGAGCGGAGTCCAGGAAGGCGGCGGTTCGATATCAGGCAGCACGTCGGGCCCCCTTCTTCTTGGGGGCCGGGCCGAACACGTCGGGGCGAAGGTCGTGGCGGGAGACGCCAGTGGCCTCTTCGATCGTCAGCACGTATTCCGCAGGCACCCTCTTCCATTGGCTCACGGCCTGAGAGGACACACCGCACACCCGTCCGATATGGGCGGGACCACCAAGCGCTTTGAGGGAGATGTTCTTCATGGGTAAGCACAGTAAGCCCGTCTTACCTTGTGTGTCAAGTAGTGCTTACGTAGAAACGCGTAAGGCGTTCTTACACAATGCCGGGATGAAAAGCTCCCTCTGGCAACGCATCAAGCTGGCCCGCACCACGGCGGGGATGACTCAAGAGCAAGTCGGTACGAAGCTGGGTATCAGCCGTGCCGCTGTAGCCCAATGGGAAGCCCTGCAGGCAGAGAAGAGAACTACCCCGTCCAGAGACAACCTAAAGGACTTTTCACGGGTTACAGGGGCGCCATTGGCGTGGCTCTATGACGACGACTCCGACCTTGTGATGCCTTCTTCACATTCAGTCTCAGAAGTCTCAGAGATTGAGAGTGAGCCGGGATATGTTCGCGTCCGTCAACTAGATGCGGAGGCTGGCATGGGAAGCGAGATTGAAAACCTGGACGCCCCTGAGGTCATTCGGGCAATCGACTTCGAATCGAGCTACATCCGTAGCATCGTTGGGTATATGCCGCCTCCGGGCCGACTGTGCCTTATCGCTGGACGTGGCGACTCGATGATGCCTCTGATCCAGCCTGGAGACACGGTGGTCGTAGACACGGGGGTTACGTCCTTTGATGGAGATGGCGTCTACCTGATCAACATGGGCAACGGCCACCAGATTAAGCGGCTACTCGATAGGGGCGTGATCCACGTTGCGAGCGAGAACCCAAGCTACGGCGCACCGTTCCCTATCCCAGATGGGACGCTGATCGGTGGGAAGGTATATCTGAGGAACAGGATCGACAGGTTTAACTGAGGCATCAGGGAGGATCTATGCTTTTGGCTGCAATGCTTGCATTGGGGACGTCGGTTGTACCAACGCTCACACCTCAAGGATCTCCGGCTGTACTTTTCCGTTGCCGCAGCTCTGACGGCGTGACTCACTATCTGAGTCAGCCACTGTCAGGCGCTGAATGCGCGACCATCTACTACGTGTATAGCGCAGAACGTGTGGGGATCACTCCTTCTAGCATCCTCCCAGAATGCCTTGATCCAACATCAGGCGGCACGCGGGTACTTGCAGGGCCTAGCGCTAGAGCCAGGGAATGCACTCGGATCAGATGCGCTCAGGCCTCCAACGTTGATGCAGTCAAGCGATATGCAATGCGCGAGCAACAGACACCCCAGGCTCAGTACAAAGCGCTGACATGCATTATGAGGAAGGAGAAGGACGCGGCATCGCCATGATCCGCGCCATCTCATAAGCGCTACCGGTCAACCAAGATAATTATGAACGGAATTTAATCCGTTCATAATTTGCTTACGCCTCAGCGTAAGTTTTGCTTGACTCTACCGTAAGCCATGCTTACCTTATCTCCAACGCCCCACCACACCCACTACCGGGCCAGGGGCTAGGAGACGAAGGCAGTGGACAAGACCTTTGAAGTTTTGCTGATCGAGCTTGATCACCAGCACAGCACGCACGTTAAGGTGCGGATCGTCCGCGCCGATGGTTGCGTCACGCTGCGTACCTCGACCGATTCCGGCTCTATCGACAACAGCTGGGTGCTCCTCCCCACCGAAGCCGTGACCATCGGCGAGCAGCTGATCGCTGCTGGTAAGGCGGGTGAGGTATGAGCGCCCCTGTCGATGTTCAGTGGCCGGTTCGTGTTCATGCCGCAGGGCGCGGGCAGTGGGCTTTCGTGGCTGGCCCCCGGAGCGGAACAGGCTATGCCTCGAAGGCCGCCGCCGAGAAAGCCGGAGAGCGTGCGCGCTCGAAGGCTATCGCGAAAGCCATTGCCGATGATCTCGCCGCCAGCAAAGGCGGTGCCGCATGACCCTCCACACCCAAACCGACATCGCCCGCAACGCCCAGCGGACCTACGACGCCCGCCTGCCGGATGACTCCGAGCGCTGGGACGCAATCACCGACGTTGCCAACGAGTGCATCGAAGAGGAACGGGTCGGCGAGATGGTGCAGGCCCTGGTCGATGCGCTTCCGGTCCTGTCGAAGCTGTCACGAATTCCCGGCCTGAGCGCACCGGAAGCGGTGAACGCGATGGCTCTGTTCAAGCTGGCCCTGAGTCTCGACAAGAAGGTCGATGAGCAGGCCCGTCTCTTCTCTGACGTGAGGAACAGCTAATGGTCATCCAGTTCCCGGTACAGACCGACTTCCAGCTGCACATGTTGCAGAGCATCCGCGCCCACTGCGCTCGCAACGGGCTGGATCGCCGGAAGGTCGAACGCGACTTCATGGCCGCTGGCTGCACGAAGCAGGCGCAGAACGCGCTGTGGGAGTCGACCCGTCAAAACAACCTGGGCCACGGGCCCAAGGGGGCTGCGTGATGGATCTGGCCGAGAAGCGGGCTAGGCAGTTGGTTGCAAGGCGATGGAAGGAGAGGGGGAGAGAGATCTTTGCGGATGGAGTTTTGGATCCAAGCCACCTTGACGCGAACAACCCCTTTTTACTGGCCGTTGTCGATTCCATTAGAGCGCTTGACGACCTTTGCCATCGGGATAGCCGTGAGCTTAGGCGGCTTTGTTCTGAGCGTGACGCGGCACGGAAAGAAAGGGATACCGCCAGATCTGAACTGCATCGTATGGAATCAGCGCTGAAGCGAATTTCGGGATATCGCCTAAGCATGTTCGCTGGGCCGAACGATATGGCTATCAAGTGCATTTCCGAAGCAGAAAGAGCGCTCGAAAAGAAGATGGAACCCCGCCCATGACCCGCTTCCTCCGCTCCCCCTACGCCCCGCTGGCAGCAATGGCGCTGATCGCGGCCTACGTGCTGACGAAGCTGGCACTCATCGTTAATGGAGTTGTGTTGTGACGCCACTTTCTGAGCTCGACCGCCTCTTCCCCGCCATCCCGAAGCCCGATCCGCTGGGCGACGAGGTTGACGCCGACGAGACGAACCATGGCCCTTGCGCACAGGGGGGTGAGGAATGAAGGCCCACTACCTGGTACTGGCTTCGTGCGTTGCGAGTCTGCTGGTATGCATCGGGCTGGCGTGGATCTGCAAGCAGATTGAGCGCTACGACCTGACTTTCATCTTCGGTGGGCTGGCTTTGTTGGCTGTCCTGTTCGGCGCCGACGAACTGACCGTGATCCGCAAGAAGCGCAACGACCGATTCAAGCAGCCGCCGCTCACCACCGAGCGGGGCTGAGTTCCACGGAGGGAATGCGGAGTGGTGATCCGCAGTAACGAGTACAGCGAGAGAGACGGCAAGCTCAAAAAGCCCACGGGTAGATTGGTTTCGCACCGATTGGAGCCCGTTCTTAACCGGAACAGAAAGAGGGCAATCCGGACAAGCCGTAGCCCCAAGCCGGAAACACACCACCGGCCCCTCCACCCAATCCCCTGCCCTGTCGCTCCCCACGACAGGGACCCGCGCCAGCCGGGTCCAACGCTGGCAACTACATCGAGGCAGGCATGGCCGACTACGACCCAGCGCCCACAAGCGACGAAGAGATCGAACAGGCATACCAGGAGAAATACGGATGAGCGTCAATCAGAAGCTGGTCAAGGTCGCCCAGCGCATTGCCCAAGAAGGTATCGGCAAGACTCGCAAGAACAGCCAGCAGGGATACAACTTCCGTGGCGTGGACGAGGTAATGAATGCGTTCTCTCCGATTCTCGCCGAGGAAGGACTGTATATGCGCCCGGCCTTCAGTGAGCGCGAAGTTGTGGAACGCGCAAGCCGGAATGGCGGCGTCCTGTTCTCTGTATCGCTCAAGGGCGAGTTTACCTTCAGTGATGACGCTGGGGACACGGTGACGGTTGGCCCCTTCTATGGCGAGGCCATGGACAGCGCGGACAAGGCCACCAACAAGGCCATGGCGGTCGCATTCAAGTACGCCATGTTTCAAACCTTCTGCGTCCCTTTGGAGGGCGTAACCGGTGGCGATGCTGATCTGATGACCCATGACGTCATCAGCGAGGAGGAGCGTCGCGCAATGAAGTGCCGCGACCTCATCGAGGCTAACGCAGAAAGCGTTCAAGCAATTCGCGACGGGCTCGACTCGGGCGACTACGTGAAAGCTGCTGAGGCTTGGTTTGAGCTGGACCAGGACACCATGCGCGGCCTGTGGGTTGCGCCGTCCAAGGGCGGCCCGTTCACCACCAAACAGCGCGAAATCATGAAGTCCGCCGAATTCACCAAGTACCGCCCCACTACCGAACAGGAAGCCGCCTGATGAACAACTTCTCCGCTGTAGGCCGCATTGGCCGTGACGCCGTCACCCGCTTCACTCAGGCAGGAAAGGCCGTCACCGGCTGGGCGCTGGCCGTGGATCGCGGCTTCGGCGACAACAAGCAGACCGTCTGGCTGGACTGCACCCTGTGGGGTGATCGCGGTCAGAAGCTGGCCGACCACATCCGCAAGGGTGATCGCCTGGGCGTGGTTGGCGAGATTGGTACGCGCGAGCACGACGGCAAGACCTACGTGACGCTGGACGTGAAGGACGTGACTCTCCTCGGCGGCAAGCAGGAAGGCCAGTCAGGCGGCAACAGCTCCCGCCGAGGCGGTCAGGAGCAGCGCGAGCGGCCGCAGAGGGCTACGGACAATGCGCCGCAGAACGAGTTCGCAGATGACGATATTCCTTTCGTGTCCATGCAGGGGGGCTGGTGATGAGCCGGATCACGTATTACGTGCCTACATCCTCGCATGGTGGAATGGTGCCGGTTGCCAGATTTGACGCCGCCTACATAAAGGTCTCCGACCACAAGGCAGAGGTAGCCCGCCTGCGCGCTGAGGTGGAGGGGCTGCGGGATGCACTCGCACCGTTCGCAGAGTTCGCGCTGGTCCGCACAGCGGCTGGAACAACCTCTCCGAGAACTGGCGCCGTCTATTCAGTGCATACGCGCCTTGGCGAGGCAGAGATAACCGCTGAGCATTTTGAGGCTGCGTTCAACGCCATAGGAGCATCCGCATGACCACCGACAACAAGACCATGGCTGTTGATGTGCTCGCAACGATTCGCCAGATGCACGTCAACTCATCTCACTTCAGGAATAGCCTTCCGGTACTAGCTGACCACCACCAAGGTGAGCGCGAACGAGAAGTTTCCGCAATAGCGGCGGTGGAGGAATCACACCGCGCAAACCAGATGTTCGTGCAGGCAGTCAATGAAATGCAGGGGATCACTGCCGAGCAAAGCGACGAGCGAATCTACGACGAAATGCCGAGCAGCCAGCTCGCGAATGCCTACTTTGCCGCCCGGGATGCAACCGCCACTATCCGAGGAGAAGTGCCATGAATAACAACGATGCGTGCAGCTGTCCTAGTGGTGACGGCTCGCTCCGCCATCCGTGTCCTTCCCACCCAACCCTGGCAGACGTGCAGCCCGGTGGGAGGGTGAGGCTGGGGGATCAGGCCTTCGCGCAGGGCTGCGATGAACTGCGCATGCGTACGGACGGCGAGCGGGCGGCGTATCTCGAAGGCGTCGCGGAAGGACGGAGAGCCGCCCTCTCCGCCCATCCCTCCCCGGGTGGTCAGGATGTGTGGCCGTTCGTGGAATCTCCATACGATTTCACCGTAAGGCTGCGAGAAGCCATGGAAGGCAGTTTCAAGTACAGCCTGCTTGGTGCCGTTCGACATGTCTTAATTGAGAAGCCGCCAGCCCTCACCGCCCGCCAGCCGGTGGGGGAGCCGGTGGCCGTAGAAGTCCCGCAGGGTGCAATCATCAATGGGGCCGCTTTCGCCGATAGGTTGGAGAATGACTACCAGTTCGAATGCCCAGCCGGTCCGCTCGCGAACTGCACCGATTACGTAGAGTTCCGGCGGTGCTTCGACTACCTGGCGAATTGGGCGTCTAGCCTGCCGCCACTGTGCGCAGTTAGCCAGTCGGAGGTGAAGTGATGGCCGTTATTCGAAAAGACGTCCTCTCGTTCAAGTGCGGCAACTTTTCAAAGCGCTACCCCGACCATGAGGCGAACGCCATTCTGCGCGAAGCCGAGAGTCTGATTGAAGATATGGAATCGGAGTTGGAGGAGTTGCGAGCCATCCAGCAGCAGGCGGGGCCAAGTGGCTGGACGTTCACTCTTACTCGCGGGATGTGGGGTGTGTCCAACCCGTGCTGCGGCCTGACCAAGTTTCTCCATGCTCCTGACATGCACACTCACAGCTGCAATCAAGTCATGAAACCTGTTACCGCTCCGCCCGCGCAGGCCGTGGACCTGGGACAGTTCCGGGATGTTGTGGCATACGCTGCTCGCTCAGCCGACTTCGCTACCCACGTAGAGATCGGGACCAAGCTGCGAGAACTGCTGGCCCTGATCGACAGCCAGGCGGTGGGCAATGGCTGAGCAGACGATCACCCACATCGTGGTGAAGAACGAGCAGGCGCGCGAGCATGGGACCTTCTTTGTTGTGGAAGGCTGCGAGCAGCAGGGCAACGGCAACACCCACTATTGGGCTCAGCTGACCTGCAATACGCCCTTCGGTGTGGTCGGAACCTTCTTCGGTTCCATGGGCGCGCCAGCGGCAAGGTTCCTGCGTCGCTGTGGGAAGGGGTACATCCTCGGCCGGTTGTGGGGAATGCAGACAGAGGTCTACGACGGCCAAGTGGCGAAAGCCAACCTGATCAAGTGGGTTCTACGGGAACGGAAAGACCGCGAGCTGAGCCACGACGAGGCCAGAGATCTCCTGCAAGCCATCGACTGCGCAGACTTCGACAACGAACACGGCTTCCAGTCGCTGGTCTACGGCCATGCGCCGTTCTATCAGGCGTTCTCCGAGGGTGGCGGCAGCGACTACAAGGTGCCCAACCCGCAGGCCGAGGGCTTCTGGGAGCTTCTGTGGCCGGGCTTCCTGGCCGAGCTGACACAGCGCGCAGAGGTGGCTGCCCATGGCTGACCAGCTGCTCACGGCTGCAATGGAGGAAGAATGATGAATGTGATTCCTGTGTATAGGCCACACCACGGGGACTGTGCAGGGCCTGGGGCGTGCGAGGCATGTAGTCGTGCACTGGGCTGCTGCTTCCGGGGCGAAAACGCCACTCCCGAATGCATGAAGTCTTGCCCGTGCCCTGACCCGAGGGACCCAGGGAATCGCAAACGCGCTCATCCGCAGCTCAAGCGTAGACCTCCTGGAATGCTTGTTGGAGAGTCCGCATGACCTGGAAGCCGATCAGCAGCGCGCCGAGTGCTGCTTCCTATAAAGCACCACGCACGCTTTATAGAAAGGAGACCGACGATGAGGTGGCGTAACAAAACTTGGCATCGCGTCTTCGCATTTCTGCCCGAGCGCATCGATTGTGGGACCTGGGTTTGGCTTGAGTGGTACTGGACTCGCACGTATGGGGTATGGGGGACGAGAACGTCGCTGACAGAGCCGAAGGAGACCGACGATGAACGTTGAACAGAGGGCGCGGGAGCTGCTGGCTGCGGAAATCGAAAAGATCGAAGGTTACAAGTTGGCCGCACAAATCCGTGCCAAGTTGGTAGCACAAATCCGTGCCGGGTCTCAGCTTGGCCCGATTATGGCCGTATGCCATGCCGCCATCATCGCCGCCCTCACTCCGCCCGAGGGCTACGTGCTGGTTCCGGTGGAGCCGACTGACGAAATGCTCGGCGATGGTGCGGAGTCCCGACCGATGCTCCCCTTCACTCCACTGGATGAGTGGGAGGCGTTCGAAGCAATGAGCGGCTGCGAACAGGGATGGCACAAGGCAAGGCTCTGCTGGGCCGCCATGCTCGCCGCGCGCCCGGAGGTGAAGCCGTGATCGTGCAGGCAGCTATTGCATTCACCGGGTTCACCGCGATCTGGCTCACGCAGTCCAAGCGTGAGCGCGTCCGCCGCTTTGCATGCCTGTTCGGTCTGGCAGGCCAGCCCTTCTGGTTCGCATCGGCCATAGCCGCCGAGCAGTGGGGGATCGTCGTTCTCTGCTGCTTCTACACCGTGGCATGGGCGCGTGGCGTCTGGAACAACTGGATCAAGCAGGAGGCGCCGGATGGGCGCGGCTGATGGCATGAAGCTGCTGGTATGCGGCGGGCGGGATTACGCCAACCGTGAGCTGGTGTTCGCCACACTGGACCGGATCGACAAGCAGCGCGGCGTCAAGATCCTGATCGAGGGAGGCGCCAACGGAGCCGATGCACTGGCTAGGCAATGGGCGCGGCGCCGGGGAGTCATCTGCGCCACGGTCCCGGCTGTGTGGTCCAAGCGTGGACGTGCAGCCGGACCGATCCGAAACGCAGCGATGCTGACTCTTGGACCCGATGGGGTGCTGGCATTCCCTGGCGGGAGCGGCACCGAGAACATGAAGCAGCTGGCGCGAGACGCTGGCTTGACGGTTATGGAGGTTGCTGATGTCAGCAGCTGAGAAATTGATGACACTGGCGCAGGCGGCTGAACATTGCGCCTGCCATCCTCGGACCCTTCGCCGAGCCATCGACATTGGCGAATTGGCCGCCTGTCGGCTAGGACAGGGGAAAAAGTCAGATCGAATCCATCCCGTTGACCTGGCCATATGGCTGGGCAAGTGCAAGGTAAAAACCCAATGCCAGTCACCAAGCGTGCCAATGGCCACTATCAAGTTACAGTCGGACACGGCGGAAGAACGCATCGCAAGACTTCTCGACACTGGTCGTACAAAGACGCGAAAGAGTACGAACGAAAGTACCTCTCCGCGATCAAGGACGTTGAGGCTGGTCGAGAGCCAGAACGGATGATTGCCGATGGCGTGGAACGGTTCCTGACGGACCATGTTCCTCGCCTTCGATCAAAGTCCAAGACAAAGGCGCACGTGCGTGCACTGATGCCGTATGTGGCTGGGCGAAAGATGAAGGAAATTGCCCAGGTGTGGGCGGAGATCAAAGCTGCGGAGATTGGGAAAGCTCCGGCGACGGTCAACCACAAAGGGCGCATCCTGCGGCAGATCGGCAGAATGGCATGGCGCGAGTGGGGCTGGTTGGATCGGCCAGCGGCAATTGGGTTGCTGCCAGAGAAGCCGCGCGAAACTTTCCTCACGCTTGAGCAGGTTGAGGCGCTGGCATCCGCCTGCCCGAACCCTGCGGCAGGCGACTATGTACGGCTGGCTGCTTACACAGGGATTCGGCGGGGCCATTTGCTCCGCCTGACTGCGCATGAGGTGCGAGGCGGGTTCCTTCACCTAGACCGAAGCAGCAAGACAAGGACGCTGCAACTGGTTCCGCTGCACCCGAAGGTGGCAGGGATTGCCGCGCGACTCCCCCTGGGCGCTACAGACGATCAGGTGCGGGATTCATGGGCAAAGGCACGTGCTGCTTGTGGCTTGGAACACGTCCGCTGGCACGATCTGAGGCACACCTGCGCCTCATGGTTGGTGCAGGCTGGCGTACCCCTGCACACGGTGTCTGAGGTGCTTGGGCACAGCTCTATGGCGATGACGCGGCGCTATGCTCACCTGTCGCCGGAACACCTGTCAGACGCCATCCGAAAGATGGCCTGATCCTGTGCATTTGCTGTGCACCGAACAATGCAGAATCATCAAAATTGTTCGTTAGCAGTCACTTACCAATCAATAGCTTAGTCGAACTCGTGTGACTTAAAATCCGCCGGGGGCAACCCCATGCCGGTTCGATTCCGGCTCCGGGCACCACGCGAGCGCAGCACACGCTACCTTCAGATCGCCCGCGAGTAACGCGGTTGCTCATGTGCGGCACGCAGGTACGGGTCGAAGCACATCGCCAGCAACCGCAGCAATGGCCGCCCAGGTTCGCTGGCACGCACCACGCCATCGCGGTATTCGGCCAGGCCGTCTTCCTGCAGCCGCTGCACCGAACGCAGGTCCTCGGCGAAGTACTGCTCGAAATCCACACCGTGACGCTGCCCCAGCAGCACGCCATCCACCTCGCCCTGGCACATCAGCTGCTGGATCAGTTCCGCACGCAGCTGGTCGTCGGCACTCAACGCCACGCCGCGCCAGACCGGCAGCTGGCCTTGGTCCACCGCATCCTCCCACGACGGCAGATCGCGCGGATTCTGGCTGTAGGTGGCACCGATGTGGCTGATCGCACTCACGCCCAGGCCAAGCAGATCAGTATCGGCGTGGGTGGTATAGCCCATGAAGTTGCGATGCAGCTGGCCGGCGCGCTGTGCGCGCGACAGATCCTCTTCCGGCAGTGCGAAGTGATCCATGCCGATGTACTGGTAGCCAGCCGCGGAGAGCTTCTCCACCGCCAGGCCCAGCAGCGCCAGCTTGTCTTCCGGCGAAGGCAAGCGGCCTTCGTCGATCTGCTTCTGCGCGCGGAACAGATGCGGCAGATGCGCGTAGCCATACACCGCCAGGCGATCCGGGCGAAGCGCCAGCACCCGTTCGAGGGTGCGGCCGAATCCTTCCAGGCTCTGCCCCGGCAGGCCATAGATCAGGTCGACGTTGACCGAACGCATGCCGCTGTCGCGGCAGGCGCGCAGGATGTCCAGCGTCTGCTGCACACCCTGTATGCGGTTGATCGATTCCTGCACCTGCGGGTCGAAATCCTGCACGCCCAGGCTGGCCCGGTTGAAGCCCAGCCGCGCCAGCATGGCGATGTCGTGGGTGTCGATGAAGCGCGGATCGAGTTCGATCGAGAAATCGCGCTGCGGCGAATCACTGAAATCGAAGCGCCGGCGCAACCCTTCCACCAGCGTGGTCATCGCCTCGGCATCGAGGAAGTTCGGCGTACCACCGCCCAGGTGCAGCTGGATCACCTCGCGGCCGTCATCGAACTGCGGCGCCAACAGGTCGGCCTCGGCCAGCACGCGCGAGACGTAACTGTGGCCACGACCGCGATCGCGGGTGATCACCCGGTTGCAGCCGCAGTAGAAGCAGGGGCTGGAACAGAACGGCACATGCACATACAGCGACAGCGCGCGGGCCAGCTGGTTGCTGTCGGAGATCGCCTGGCGCAGCGCCGGCGCGTCGAAGCCATCATGGAAATGCGGCGCGGTCGGATACGAGGTGTAGCGCGGGCCCGGCCGGTCGTGCCGGCGCAGAAGGTCGGGGTCGAAGGTCCAGGCCAGGCCACCGGCGGCGGGAGAGAACGTGTCCATGCCGCCAGCATCGCGCCGGGCGGCCTGCGCCGCCTTGACCCAGATCAATCCTTGCCGGGGATCCCCAGCACCGGCAGGCCCACCTGCGGCCAGCGCAGCATCTGGTAGCGCTTCCAGAAGGTGTCACCGATGCGCGCGGCCACGTCGTTGGCCAGTTCCTGCATCGGCGGGTTGTTGCATTCGGCAGTGGTGATCCGGAACAGCACCAGCCAGCGGTCGAACAGGTCCTTGTCCAGCTCGATGGCCATGTGCTTGGACATCGGCGAGCCCTTGAAGCGGCGGGTACCGCGCAGCATCGCCGACCAGAAGTCGACCAGCTGCGCCAGATGCTCAGGCCAATCGTGGACGTGCGCCTCGAACACCGGTCCCAGCCGTTCTTCCTCACGCACGCGGGCATAGAAATCGTGAACCAGGCGGGTCACGTCCTGCTCGGTGCACAACCCGGGCGAGGCGACGGGGAGGACAGGCGGCGGTGTTGCGTTCATCGGGGTACCCAAAGCGTGCCGGCAGTGTGCCGCACCCAGGCGGCAGCGCCGTTGATCCAGATCAATGTCGGCGCAGTCCGCTGCACCTAGGCTGGCACGCTTGCAGGAAGCATGCCCTGCGGATGCCGCGCCAGCCTTGGCGAAGTATACGCGCCGCCCACTTTTCGATCCGGGACAGCATGAACAGACCTTCTCCCAACCGCCGCCAGAGGCTGATCCAGCAGTGGGGCGCCATCCTCTGGCCCAGCTTCATCGCCGCCGGCGTTGCCAGCGTGGTGTTCTTCGCCTTCGTCGATCCGTTGCGCCTGCAGGCCATCAGTTTCCCGGGCACGGCCATCAGTCGCGAACTGGGCTATACGGCGGGATTCTTCATGTTCTGGTCGGTGACGGCACTGTCCAGCGCGGTCACCTGGTACCTGCAGCGGCCGATGCCGAGCGATGACGACGACGAGCTGCCGCTGGGATGAGTACGTCCTGCACCCGGATCCCTCGTCCCTGGCACTGGCGCGGCACGCTCAGCGCCGCCTTGCTGGCGCTGTTCTACGCACTGCCGTGGCTGCGCTGGGAGGGTCGCCAGGCGCTGTTGCTGGACATCAACGCGCGGCGATTCGACCTGTTTGGCTGGACGTTGTGGCCCAGCGACGCCGGCGTGCTGATCGGACTGCTGGCGGTGCTGGCGGTGGGCCTTGCGCTGCTTACCCACCTCGCGGGGCGCATCTGGTGCGGCCATGCCTGCCCGCAGACCCTGTGGCGGCGCGCCTTCGACGGGATCGCCCGCAGCGCGGCCCGCATGCTGCCTGCACCTGCTGTACGCCCGGCCACCCAGCTGGCCTGGGGACTGCTATCCGTGTGGACCGGCGTTACCTTCGTCGGCCTGTTCAGTCCCATCGCCGAACTGGTGACCGCTGCGCCCCACGCCGGCTGGAGCCGCTGGGAAACCTTCTGGGTGCTGTTCTATGCAGCCGCGACCTGGGGCAATGCCGGTTTCCTGCGCGAGCAGGTCTGCCGCTCGCTGTGCCCGTTCGCACGCATGCAGCCGCTGCTGACCGATCCGCACACACCGCGCATGCTGTACGACGCCCGTCGCGGTGAGCCGCGCGGGCCACGTCCGTCCGGGCTTGGCGGAGTACTGGGCCGTGGCCGCGGCCTGCTCGACCCGACCACTGCGCAGGACTACGTATTCCGCGCCGCGCATCCGCTGCTGGCCGGACCGATGCCGACCTTCAGCGCCGACCGCCTCGGTGACTGCATCGACTGCGCTGCTTGTGTCAGCGCCTGCCCGATGCAGCTGGACATCCGCCAGGGGCCGCAGGCCGATTGCCTGGCCTGCGGCGCCTGCCTGGAGGCCTGCGCACAACAACAGCACCGGGCCGGTTTCGGTCCGGGGCTGGTGCGCTACTGCAGTCCGCAGGCGATGGCTGGACAACCGAAGCGCCTGTGGCGACCCCGGACCCTGGCCCTGCTGTCCTTGTTGCTGGCGCTGCTTGCCTGCGGCGCCTGGCGCCTGCTCTGAATCAACGCGACCCGTTGGCGTGCGGCGGCACAAGCTGCGCACGCCGGACGATGCCAAGCTGCTCGATGATCAGCGCCATTTCGTTGGTGACTTCGGTACGCTCGGTCCCCTGCGGGACCAGACGGTCCAGCACCTGCTGGTAGGTATCCCAGAACGCCGGACCGCATCCGTGTTTGTGGTAACTGGCTTCCAGTTCGCGGCGTACCCGTTCAGCCAAGCCATGCATGCCGTATTCCATACGACCTCCGTTGGACTTGTTCTGCATTGTTGACGGTCTACCGACTCACTTGCGTGCTACTGAAAGACTCCCAGGCTTCACGCTTGGTTGACTCCAATTAGTCATAGATTTCACGACAGGTCAATTACATGCAGCGACTTTCGTGATTGAAATTATTAATCGTTCACGAAACTACATACGGGGACCCGGCCCCCCCGGATGGGGTGAAGCCGACAGTAAGCGGGACCCAGGAACCGACACCTCCAGTAGATGGCGCCAATTGTGATTCTCAGATCGATCGATCTTACCTATTTTGCTAAGCATACTTAGCAAAAGGCGCTTAGCGTGCTAGATGCGACAAAAGGCGGCGCAAGTCAGATGGATTCGCCCGCCGGCGCTTCTGTCGTGGGGAACAGGTTCGGATAGCGCTGATGCAGGATGTATTGCCGCAGGGCCGGAATCGGGAAGTCCCTCGGCCATTGCGACACTGCGGAACGGCTTATGCCAAAGAAGCGTGCCAGTTCGGCGTCGGTGCGGAATCCCAGCCGGGTGCGCACCTGCCGCTTGCTCCAGAATTCGGTCACGGTCGGTCCTTCTGTTAACCAGACTGATTCTTGCGACAAGGCTTCTTCGCAATCCACGCGTTAAGCTGGCTTGCATAGATGAATACTCTCGGCCAACGACTCGCGGCAGCCATGAAGAAAGCCGGGCACCCACGCCCGGCCGATCTGGCACGCGCCGCCAAATCAACGACAGCAACCATCAGCAACTGGCTCAACGATCACGTGAGCGCCTCGCACGTGAAAGCCGAACAGCTGTTCCGCATCGCAGATGCGGCCAAGCTGGACGCCCGCGAGCTGCTGTACGGGGTCAGCGGGCTCGGCGTCGGTGAGCCCGGCAGTGCCTACATCCCCAGCCAGGCCCATCTGGATGTCTGGCAGGACGCCTACGAGCTGGTCAGCCATCTGGTGGCCGAGAACGGGCTGGAGATCGACCACCGCCGCCATGCGGCGCTGGATCTGCTCGCGTTCGAACTGCTGATGGATGGCTTCAGCCGCAGCAAGGTGGCTCGCGTTCTGACGACCTCGATGACGTGAATGCACCGCCGCTGGTAGCATGGACCGCGATGGGGATGGGGCTCCCCCGATAACCGCCTGAGAAGGCTGATGGCTCCTGCCAGGACGAACCCGGTGTTCGTCGACGGCAGGTCGTGCCTGCCCTCGGCGTTCGCCATTGACCCTGCGAACCCGCATTCGAGGCACGCCATGCAAGCATTGAACAATTATTTCCTGGTCTTCGTCGGCGGCGGCATCGGCGCCTGCCTGCGCCACGCCTGCAACCTGATCGGCGCGCGGGTGGCGGTCGGCAGTCCGTGGCCCTGGTCGACCTTCCTGATCAACATCAGCGGTGCGCTGCTGATGGGCGTGGTGGTCGAGGTCTTCGCCATGCGCAATGGCGCCTCGCCGCAGCTGCGCCTGCTGCTGGCCACCGGCATCCTCGGCGGCTACACCACGTTTTCCACCTACGCGCTGGAGATCGGCCTGCTGCTGCAGCGTGGCCAGCATGGGCTGGCGGCACTGTATGCCGGTGGCTCGGTGGCGCTGGGCCTTGCCGGTCTGTTCGGTGGCATGAAGCTCGCCCGGCTGGTGCTGGGCTGACCGATCAGGCCGCGCTGGCCCGCGCCTGCCCGCGCCATTCCCGTGGCGACTGCCCGGTATGCGCCTTGAACGCGCGCGACAACGCCGCTTCGCTGCCATAGCCCACTTCGTCGGCGATCCGCTTCAGCGGCCGCCCCTGCCGCAGCGCCTGTTGCGCGAGCCCAACCCGCCACCCCTGCAGGTACTGGCCTGGCGTGGTGCCCATCGCCTCGCGGAAGCTGGCGGCGAACACGCTGCGTGACATGCCGGCGACCTCGGCCAGGTCTTCCAGGGTCCAGGACTGTGCGGGCGCTTCATGCATCGCCACCAATGCCAGCCGCAGCCGCGGATGACCCAGCCCGGCGAACAGGCCGCCGCGCATCTCGCCACCTTCCATCAGCTGGCGCAGCACCTGGATCATCACCACCTCGAACAGCCGGTTGACCATCGCTGCCCGCCCGCAGCGCTGCTCGAACGCCTCTTCGAACAGCAGTTCCAGCGCCGCGTTGCCTCCATACAGGTCGGCCAGCGGCAAGCAGATGAAATCGGGCAGCGCAGCACTGATCGGATTGAGCCGTCCGCCCTCGAAATGCAGGTTGGCGCAGGCCATGTCGGCGCCCTGCTGCGGGTCGGTACTGAAGCGATGTGGCATCGGCCGCGGATACAGCAGCAGGCTCGGCACTTCGACCTGCACGGTCTGCTGCCCGTGACTGACCTGCAGCGGCCCGCGCCGCACCAGGTGCAACTGACCCGCCTCATCCTCACCCTCCAGCGTGTTGATGCCGCACAGCGCGCCGGCATGGAACACCGAAGCCGTGACCGCGAAGCGTTCAAGAAGGATGGCGAGGCGGTCGACCATGGCGGGACTCCGGGTCAATCAAAAATGGCTCAATGCGACAGATCGTATCGGAATCAGCACTGGAAGGGACGGCACTGGCCGCGTGATCCCCCGGGCGCTATACAGGCCGCACATTCCCGCGCATGGAGGCACCGATGTCGCTCCGCATCGCCTTGGCCCTGTTGCCGCTGCTGCTCGCGGCCCCGCACGCACTGTCCGCCTCACCCTCGAAGATCGAACACCTGGCCTGGCTGGCCGGTTGCTGGCAGCTTGATGGCCAGCCGGCCGGTGCCGGCGAGCAGTGGTCCATCCTGGCTGGAAACACCCTGTTCGGCAGCAGCCGCACCCTGCGGGATGGCCGCACGGTGGGCTTCGAGTTCATGCAGCTGCGCCAGCACGATGATGGACGCCTGGTGCTGACCGCCCTGCCCTCTGGCCAGAACGCCACAGACTTCAACGCCACCCGGGTCGATGGCAATGAAGCCGTGTTCGAGAATCCCGCCAACGACTTCCCGCAGCGTATCCACTATCGGCGCCTCGACGACCAGCGCGCGCATGCGCGCATCGAGATCGCGCAGGACAATCCGAAGCAGGCAATGGACTTTCCCATGCATCGCGTCGCCTGCGGTGGACCGGTGCCCGCGACCTGACCGGCACCGCGCCCAGTCCTACGCCGTATGGCGGATCACCACGAAGCCCTCTTCGGCGGCCGGTGCCACGAAGTGGCGGGTGATCTGTGCGAACTCCTCGTCGCTGGCCTGGAACGGATGCTCGCCGAGTGCATTGCGCGCGCGCAGCCGCGCCTTGCAGACGTCGTCGGCAACATCGAGGAAATGCAGTTGATGTGCAGCGCCAGCCGGCGAGAACACTTCACGTGCCCACGCGCGGCTGGCTGGCGTATTGAATGGAAAATCGAGCACCACCGAAACACCCGCCTGCAGCAATGCACGCAGATGATCGGCCAGCGCGGTGCGCAACGTAGCTGCGCGCTGCAGATAGTCGGCAATGGAATGGATTTCGCCCGGGTACAGCGCCGCCAGCCATGCGTCTTCGCTGATCAATACGTGGCGCGGCGCCAATGCCAACTGCTGAGACAGGGTGGATTTGCCGGCACCGATCTTGCCACACACCAGGTGCAGGGTCGGCGCAGGGTCGTTCGATGAAGAGTCGTGCATCTGCGTTCTCCTTGGTGGATTCATCTACCCCGGAGAGCGCTGCGTGCAGCCCGCCTTCCCGGGCGGGCTGCATGGCCGTGACGACCGCGCGCTACCCCGCCTTCCCGTGAGGAATGCGGATAATCGACGCGGTGCTGTGCAGGGCCATGCCGCCAGCGTAGAGCGCCGCCTGTTCGGCCCGCAACCCCCTGCGGCAGTGCAGCGCGCGCAACGTTTCGTTGGCATCTATGCTCGGCGCCATTCCCGCATGGAATGACCCCGATGCGTCCCTTGCTTCGATGCACTGTTGCCCTCTGCCTGCTGCCCTGGATGACATCGCTGGCTGCACCGCCGACGGCGGCACGCATGCTCAGCGGCGAACTGCAGGGCGCGCCCTGGCGGTTGGATGTACCGGCAGACTGGAACGGCGACCTGGTGATGCTGGCCCACGGCTATGAGCCCGTGGGCGTGCCGCGCACCACGCCGATGGCCGCCAACGACAGCACGGCAGCGCTGCTGGGCGCCGGTTACGCCGTCGCGCAGAGCGCATACTCCAGCCAGGGCTGGGCGGTGACCGATGCGATTACCGATACGGAACGCCTGCGCCAGCAGGTAGTGGCTGAACTCAAGCATGTGCGCCACACCTGGATGCTGGGATTCTCGATGGGCGGTGCCGTGACCATTGGCAGCCTCGAGCGCTTCCCGCAGCACTATGCCGGTGGCGTGTCGCTGTGCGGTGCCAATCTCAGTGGCGAACAGATCGCGGCCGACCTGCTGACCACGCTGGTCGCGTTCGATTATTTCTTCCCCAAGGCGAAGGGGCTGCCGGGCACCGGGTTGGCATCGCGCGAAGCCGCCGCGCTGCCACAGGGCGAGTTGTACCAGGGCATCGCCAATGCACTGCAGCACGATCCATTGCACGCCGCGTTGCTGGCGCAGCGGCTGCAGGTCTCCGCTGATGCACTGGCCGGCACGATCAGCCTGCATGCGCTGGTCCTGCATGAACTGGCCACGCGCAGCGGCGGCATGCCGGTCGGCAACCTTGGTGTGGTGTACAGCGGATTCGGTGACGACGCCGCGTTCAATGCCGGCGTGCAGCGCATCGATCCCGTGCCTGCGGCGCAGGCGCATGTCCGCAATGCGCTCGCATTGACCGGCGCGGTGAAGCGACCGCTGGCGATCCAGTTCAACCACAACGACCCCACCATCGTGCCGCACATGCAGGCGGTGTATCCGCAGATGGCCGCACGGGCTGGCGCGCGACCATTGCCGCGCGTGCTGCCGCCAGTGGGCGAAGGGCATTGTGGCTTTTCGGAAGCACAGGTGGTCGACGCCTTGAAGGCGGTACAGCACTGAGACCACCGCGTGCCGCAGCGCATCAGGACCATCCAGCAAGTGCTGCTATGGTGGCCCGGCCCATTGACGGGCACACAAAGGACTGACGTGATGATCAAGACGACCTTGAAGACCGTGATGCTCCTTGGCATGGCCGTGACCGGCCTGGCCTTCGCCGCAGACTCCTGCGAGTTCTGCACCCTGAGGTACGAACAGTGCCTGCGTGCAACCCATGGGCCATTGGGAAAGACCTCCGAGCAGTGTCTGGCCGAGTACAAGCTGTGCCGTGAAATGGACTGCCCGTCGCCCTGACCGGTGTCCGGCCGGCTCCTTCGGGGGCCGGCTCAGCCCGCCATGCGGCCAAACGCTTACGATGCAGGGATCGGTGCAATGCCTGCCGCCGCCGTTCCCTGCTGACACAACGCATACGATGGCCTTCTTCGAACGACTGAGCGACACCCGCTACCTGCCGACCGAACACACTGGCGGCGCCTGGAACATCCGCGAACAACACATCGCACCTGCGATCGGACTGCTGGCGCACCACCTGGAACGCGACACCGCGGCGCGCGGGCACGGTTTCCTGATCGCACGCCTGTCCTACGACATCCTTGGCACCATTCCGATCGAAGCGATGGAGACCGACGTACAGGTGCTGCGCGCTGGTCGCACCATCGAACTGGTCGAAGCTACGCTGCGTCATGACGATCGCCCGGCGCTGCGCGTGCGTGCATGGTTGATGCGCCCGAACGATACGCAGGCCATCGCCGGCACGCCGATCGCTGCCATTGCACCGCCGGAATCAATGCCCGCATGGGATCCAGGTACGGTCTGGCCAGGCGGATTCATCAAGAGCGTGGAGATCCGCCGGCACGATCAGGGGCCAGGCCGTGCCACCTACTGGGCGCGCGCGAAGCATGCGCTGCTGGACGGCGAGCCGGTCAGTCCACTGGCCCGTGCCGCCACCCTGTTCGATCTGTCCAATGGCATGGCCGTGCGCGCCGATCCGAAGGAGGTCGCCTTCCCCAACCTCGATCTGACCGCGCACCTGTTCGGCATGCCCGAAGGCGAGTGGCTGGGCTTCGATACGTCGGTGTCGTTTGGCCACCAGGGTCTCGGCTTGACCAGCACGGTGCTACACGATGCACGCGGTCCGATCGGCATGCTCGGCCAGGCACTGACCGTGCGCCCGTGATCCCAACGGGCGGCGTCAGCCGCCCAGCGTGCCCATGGTGAAGGTGTAGCCGGAGCTCATCAGGAATTCGCGCATGCGCATCTCCGCGCGCCGCGGTGAGGCGAGGTTGGCCGGTGCATACAGCGCGTAAACCACGCCCGCGCCTTCGATGGACTCGCGGCGCACCCCGCAGTGGCGGGTCTCCGAAGCAATCACCCATCCATCCTTCAGTCGATCCGGTCCAATCGACTGGCCGTTCATCAGCCGGAACGTCAGCCAACGTACTTCCACAGAAGATTTGCTCATTGCCGGCGTACCGCCAGCGTGCCGCGATCGTTCATGTCCTTGCTCGCCATTGCAGCTCCCTAAGACTTGGAACTCGACCATAGCGCCTTGCCATGTCGTGGGCGAATGAGACTGGCAGGGCACTTATGTCGCCAGGCCGAACCGCTTCCACAGTGCTTCGCGCCCCGGCTGCGTCAGCCGCAGTTCGCGTCGGCCCTCAATCCGCCGAAGCCAATCGTTCTTCACGAAGCTGTCCAGCATCGCCTCGCCGACCAGCCCGGCCAGATGCGGGCGCCGCTCGGTGCAATCCAGGCATCCTCGGCAATAGCGTGCAGGCTTGACCGTCACGGGAAGCCGCAACAGTTCAGTCAGCGGCTGGCCAAGCTCCCGCAGGAACGCTGCACCCTCCACACTCACCTGCCAATGCCCCTCGTGCGGGACCAGGTGTCCTGCCCCCAGCAAGCGGTCGGTGATCGCCACTGCGTGCACGCCAGCCAGATGCCGATAGCAGCTCCGCGCCTGACGCAACGCCGGCATGCTGCGTGATGCGGAAACCGTGCAGGACGGCGTGCGGTCGGCAACGCGCAGGATGCCCTCCAGCATGTCGGCAACCTCGTGCGAGGCCAGCCGGTGGTAGCGGTGTCGCCCCTGCGCGACGGCGACCAGCAGATCGCCCTCAATCAGCCTGCGCAGATGCGTGCTCGCCGTCTGCGGTGTCACTCCGGCCACACGAGCCAGCTCCGTCGCGGTATACGCACGCCCATCCATCAGCTGCAGCAGCATGGCCGCGCGCGCCTGGTCACCGACCAGGGCACCGACGCTGACAAGGGAACCGGAGGTGTGGACCATGCCCGCATTGTGGCACGCCGTTGCGCGCCGACAGTTCGATGCAGGCCGAAGCATCGGCACCCGCTGCCACGGCACAGTGGACACCCCGATAGCGCAAGGCCTGCCGTGAAAGCCGCTCCGATCCCCCGCCGCCGCATCACCCCTTCGGTCCTGTATCCCGGCACACCGGTGCTGCTGATGACCACGCTGAACGACGATGGCAGCAGCAACATCAGTCCGTTGTCTTCATTCTGGGCCTTGGGCAACCGGGTGGTGCTGGGCCTCGGCGTGCAGGGTCAGGGCTATCGCAACCTGCAGTTGCGCAACGAGTGTGTACTGAACTTCCCCTCATCCGCGCAGGCCGTACAGGTCGAGGCCATCGCGCGGGCGACAGGCTGCGATCCGGTGCCCACTGCCAAACAGGCGATGGGCTACGTGCACGTGCGCGACAAGTTCGCGCTGGGTGGATTCAGTGCAGTCGCCTCCACCCACGTCGCGCCAGAGGCGATTGCCGAGTGCCCGCTGCAGGTGGAAGTCAGCGTGATGGCGATGCACCCGCCCGGCGAGGATGACGGCCAGGGCTTCGTGATCGTTGAGGGACGGATCCGTTGCGTGCATGCGCACGAAGCGATCACCGTGGCGGGCACCCAGCACATCGACGTTGCGCACTGGAAACCGCTGATCTACCTGTTCCGCCACTACCTGGGCGTAAGCGAACCGGTCGGGCGCAACTTCCGCGCGGAGACGCCCGTGGGGGCTTCTGTCTAGCTCTCTAGACCGTTTCGCCCTGCAGATCGAGCAAGGCCGTGGTCCAGCGGCGCTCCCCCAGCGCGGCCACCATGCCGCCTCGATAGACGAAACGGCGCGCGTGACCGTCTTCGATGAAGCAGGTCTCGTTCTGCATTGGCACATAGCCCGCAGAGGCGTAGTGCCGATGATCCAGGGCGAACAGCACGGCGAAATCGATACCGCGTTGGCGCAACTCGGCGTGCGCAGCTTCGATCAAGCGTGACGCGATGCCCTTCCTGCGAACGTCAACGCGTACCACCACGCCGCCGATCAAGCCTATGCGTTCCGGCTCGCCGTCCAGCAATACGTTGCGTTCGTACAGTGCGAGGTGGGCGACCACCTGATCACCTTCCATCGCCAGGACCAGAGCGACCGGCCCCGGGATGGCATAGCCGTCGCCCTGCATGTCCGGGAACGCCTCGCGGAGCAGATCCTCCGCTTGGTGACGGTGATCCGGCGCCACGCGCTCCCTGCTGGATACCTGAACGTGCATTGCCCTGTCTTCCTGGAACATGTGTCCAGCCTCATCGTGCCACGGAAACATGACCGTGCCTGCGGCAACATTTCACCGTCAGTGCAGCGAGATCCAGTACGAGACGATAACCGCGTAGCTGCCCGCGCGTTTGACTGCCCGCGGCTCTGTGCCAATTGCGCTGAAGCCCAGCGATTCATACAGCGCGCGCGGCAGTATTGTCCGCCAGCACCGTGAGGGAGAGCGATTCAATGCCTTCCGCGCGCGCAGCCGCGAACGCTGCAAGAAGAAGCTGGCGGGCGACACCCTGGCCACGATGGTCGGTGCCCACGTGGATACTGTGCACTTTTGCCGTATGCCGTCGCGCCATTCGCATCGGGCGTACATAACGCAGGAAGCCCGCAAGCATGCCGTCGATGAAAGCGCCGAAGTAGCGCGTGCCGGGATCAGCAAGCTGGGCGCGCATCACCTCCGCCGAGTCATTCTGCGCCTCGGCCAGCGTGGACAGGAACGCCGCAGGCGACTCGCAAAGCGCCTGCAACCGCGCTTGCCAGAGAATCTCGGCGTCTTCAGCGCTGAGTTGCCGGATAAGCATGCGACACCCTCGTGAAGCTGTTGATGCACAGGTGCCCAGCGTAGCGCGGGTCCACTGATGCGGCGTGCATGCAAGAATGTGGAACGTCCTTTTTCATTCTCCTTCTCCGCCATGACTGAACTGCAGATTCCCCGCGTTGGATGCGGCGCCGTCGTCCGTGATGCCGACGGCCGCATCCTGCTAATCCAGCGCGGACGCGATCCGGAGCGCGGGCATTGGGGCCTGCCCGGCGGCAAAGTCGACTGGATGGAAACGGTGGAGGCCGCCGTGGTCCGCGAAATCCGCGAGGAAACGGCGCTGGAAGTGACGCTGCTGCGCCTGCTGTGCGTGGCCGATCATTTCGAGCCTGCGCTCGCGCAGCACTGGGTCGCGCCGATCTTCGAGGCTCGGGCAGCTGCGGGTGCCGAGGCCTCCATCCAAGAGCCGGGGGTTCAGACCGGGCTGGGCTGGTTCGCGCTGGATGCTCTGCCCCAGCCGCTCACGCAGGCCACGGTGCAGGCGCTGGCCCGGCTGTAGCGGGTATCGATCCGGGCGCGTGCCGGTATCCAGGCAAACAAAAAGCCCTGACCGAGGTCAGGGCTTTTCAATTGGAGGCCTCAAGCGGAATCGAACCGCTGTAAACGGATTTGCAATCCGGTGCATAGCCACTCTGCCATGAGGCCAACGTACTTCACGCCAGGAACGTAGCCCTGACAAGACAAAACCCCAAGATGGGGCCTGTCGGAACATGGAGCGGGAAACGAGACTCGAACTCGCGACCTCAACCTTGGCAAGGTTGCGCTCTACCAACTGAGCTATTCCCGCGTAAGCCGACATGCTACCGGAAATCCGGAAAACACACCAGCGATTTCACTTTTCTGACTGCGCGTAAAGCCTTGTGGCCCAACGTGCCCCGCCTTGCCATGGCGGGAGAAAAACAAGGCCCCTACCGGGGCCCTGTAGAATCTGGAGCGGGAAACGAGACTCGAACTCGCGACCTCAACCTTGGCAAGGTTGCGCTCTACCAACTGAGCTATTCCCGCAGATTCCGTTCGACCTGCGTCGAAGGAGCGCTATTGTGTCCAAATTCCTTCACGCCGTCAACAGTCTTCACACCATGCGGTCACAGGCGTCCGCACTGAGGTACGCTGCCCCGCCCAGCCCCTTGCGCCCATGCTCCTTCGCGGCTCGCCCCTGTTGATCGCCCTGCTGCTGCATCTGCTGGTGGCCCTGCTGTACTGGGCACTGATACCACTGGGAATGAACGGGTATCGCGACCATTTCGGCTTCACTTCCCATCGGGACATCGGCCTGGGCATCGCCCAGTTTTATCTGTTCTGGATGTTCATTGGCGCGCAGCCGCTGATCGCAGTGCTGCGGCCGCTCTTCGCCAAGCTGCTGGTGCTGGCCATTCCCTTGGCATTCGCAACCTGGACACTGATGCACAACCACCCGCTGCGTCTGCTGTACTTCACGGTCGGGCCCGGCCTGCTGGCACTGGCCGCGATCGCCATATCCGTGCGCCATGCATCACGTAGCCACTTGCCCACCACCACGGGCACCGCCGATGCCTAGACGCTACGTCCGCCTGTTCTGGCTGCTGGTCGCGCTCACCTGGCTGGCGCTGATCGCCGCGCTGGTCAATGCCGGCTTCACCCCGGACTACTGGCTGCTGCATCACCTGGAAGGCGCCGAGCTGCCCTACCCGACCAGCACCGTCATCGTGTTCGCGTTGCTGGGTACGGTTGAACTGGTGGTAGCCGCCTTGATCGTGCGGCCCTGGAGACTGAAACGACTGTGGCTGCGCCTGCTGATCGCCTTCGTTCTGCTGCTGGCGTGGTCGGTACCGTGGATGCTGTCGGCCATGCACCAGCCACCCGTGCACGGCATGCATCTGCTGTGGTTGCTGCTGCTGGACGTGGGCCTGCTGCTGGCGCTGTGCGCGGTGTCGGCGGTGAGCGCGTGGCGGACACTGAGGCATCGAAAGGGCCCATAGACGGCCCCACCCCAACGCCTACTTCCGGAACTCCACGCGCACATGCTGGCCGAAGCGCGCCTTGGCTTGCCCGTCGAACTCCAGCACGCATTCCACCACCTTGGCTACGCCACGCCCTGCATCTTCAGGCAGGCGCGCCTGCGCGAACACCGGGCTGATGCGCACCACGCGTGCCGGCGGCAGCGTGCCGGTGTTCTCGGCGCCATCGCTGTCCGGCACCACGATGGCGTGCATGCCGACCTGCACGGCGTCGGCATAGGCGGCGCTGAGTTCGGCACGCACCTGCAGCGGGCGCGCCGGCAACAACGAGATCGCCGGCTTGCCGGCCTGCACGAAGGCGCCAAGGCCCGGCACCTGGCCGACCACGGTGCCGGCTTCCGGTGCGCTCAACGACATCTGCTGCAGTTTAAGCCTGGCGTGTTCCAGCTTGTGCTGGGCCATGTCGACCTGCGCACCGGCCACGTCGACATCGGCGCGCACACCAGCCAACTGCTGCTTGGCCGCATCGGCCTGCTGGTTGGACGACACGCCTTCGCTGGCGCCGGTGGACAGGCGGGTGGCGTTGCGCTCCAGCTCGCGCAGCTGCGCCTGGCTGCCCTTCAGGCGGTCATTGGCCAACGCCAGGTCGGCGGTGGCCATTGCGACTTCCTGCTGCAACAGGGCGCCATCCAGCGACAGCAACAGCTGCCCCTTTTTCACCACGGCGCCTTCCTTCACCGGCGCAGCGGTGATCGAGCCATCCACCGGCGGCGCCAGTGCGATCAGCCCGCCTTCGACGTCGATGATGCCGCGCGCCACCGCGACCTTGCCGGCGGCGGCAGCATCAGTCTTGCCCGAAGGCGCCGGTGCAGCCGCGGGCGCTTCCTTGGAACAGGCACCGAGCAGCAATGCCGCGGACAGGGCCAGGCTGAGGGGAAGCAGGTGCGACGTCTTGGTCATGGGGCGGACTCTACAGTTTCGTTCTGGCGGCGGTCATCACGAACCATGCCGTCTTCCATGGCGATCACCCGATCGGCATGCCGGATCAGGCGCGGATCGTGGCTCACGCACAGCACGGTGGCGCCATGCGCACGTGCGTAGCGATGCAGGATGTCGATCACGCGCTGGCCGTTCTCGGCATCCAGCGCGCTGGTGGGTTCATCGGCGAAGATCAGCGTCGGCGACTTGGCAAACGCGCGCGCAACGGCCACACGCTGCTTCTCACCGCCGGACAACTGCGCCGGGCGCATGTGGCTGCGGTGGCTGAGGCCCACCTCTTCAAGTGCCTTGCGGGCCAGCGGTTCGCTTTCACGATTGCTCATGCCGCGGTAGCCCAGTGGCAGCTGCACCTGCTCCAGCGCAGTCAGTGCCGGGAACAGGTTGAAGCCCTGGAACACGAACCCGACATGGTGCAGGCGGAAACGCTCCACTTCGCTGCGGCTCATGTGGCCCACATCCTGGCCGAGTGCATGCACACGGCCACCATCGGGTGCGGACAAGCCGGACAGCAGCGACAACAGCGTGCTCTTGCCGCAACCCGACGGGCCCGACACCAGGGTCAGCTCCCCCGGGTAGATGTCCAGCGACAGCCCGCGCAGCACCGGCACCTGCACGTCGCCGGACATGAAGCCCTTTTCAAGTGCATCGGCCCGCAGAGTCGGGGCGACGGCGCGTAAGGAAGTCATCGGCCGGCCCTCAACGCAGCAGCAACGATGGATCGGAGCGAACGACACTGCGTACCGCCATGATGCTGGAGAGCATGGCCATCACCGCAACCAGCGCCACGCAGCCGAGGATCACCATCGGTGTCAGCTGCACCGGAACGCGCTGGGTCTGCGCGATCAACAGCACCACGGTGCTGAAGGCCGCCGCCAGCAACATACCCACGCCGCCGATCAGCAATGCCTGCTCGAACACCACCCGCGCCAGCGCATAGCGGCCTGCACCGAGTGCATTGAGCGTGGCGTACTCACGCACCGAGCCGGCCACCACAGAGGCGAACGACTGGTTGGTGATCACCGCGCCGACGAAGCAGACGATGACGGCCATGAACAACACCGCGATGCCGGCGCCGGTATCGAACAGCCAGTACTGCTGCGAGCGGCTGGCGAACTCCGGCGCGGTCCAGAACTCGACCGGCGTGGCCCGGCCCATCGACGCGGACAAGCGGTCACGCACGCGATCGGCCAGGTCCGGCGAGCACAGGCCCGCCACGAAATAGGTGCTGCCCTCATGTGGGTCGGTACCGGCGATGGCGCGCGCGGTGTCGAGTGAGGCCAGCACGTTTACGCCCCCCAGGCCACGCAGGCCCGGTTGCGCGGCAACCACGCGCACGGCCTTGCCATTGATCCAGGCACGGTTGTTCTGCAGGTCCACGCCGAGCGTATCCAGATCGGCGCTGTCGACGATCACCGCACCCGGCTCGCGCAGCTGCGCGCGCAGATCGGCCGGCAGGATGCGAGCGAACATCATCGCGTCGTCGCGGGTGGAAATGCCGGACAGGTATACCGACACATTGCCGGTGCCCTGGGCACTGGAACGCCATTCGCCATCAACCCACTCGTAGGGTTCGACGCGGGTGACATCCGGATCCATGCGCAAGTGGCTTTCCACATCCGCGCTGATCGCATGACCGTAGTTGACACTCTGGGTGCCGGGGAAACCGGCCCAGATGTCGGCCGACGATGCCTTCACATAGATCGCGGCGGTACCGAAGATGCCCAGCACCAGTGCGGCCTGCACGATCAGCAGCACGCCGGCGAAACACATCGCCAGCACCACCGGCAGGAACCGGCGCCACTCATAGGCCAGGGTCTTGCGAGCCAGCGCGATCATTGCTGCTCGCCCTCCCCCTCGACCGGCAGCGGTGCGCCGCCAAGGGCACGGTAGAGCGACGCAAAGGCCAGCACGCGTGCACCCTGCGCGCCGATCAGGTCGGCCTGCGAGGCGAGTGCCGCACGCTGCGTGTCCAGCCCATCGAACTCGCTGGACAAACCCAGCTGCACCTGCCGCGCCTGGCGCTTGACCTGCTGGTCGGCGGCATCATTGGCCACACGCAGCGACTGGATGCTGCTGCCCTGGCGCGCCAGGCTGCCGAGCGCACCTTCCACTTCGCTCACGCCTTCCAGCACCGCCTTGCGGTAACCGAGCAATGCGGCGTCCAGCTGCTTCTCATCGGCCTGGAAACGCGCGCGGCGTTGACCCCAGTCCCACAGCGGAATATCGACGTACGGGCCGATCGACGGACTGGAATCGGAATTGGAGCGGGCGTTCTGGGTAAGGTTGTAGGCATACAGGATGGAGCCGCCAAGGCTGACCCGCGGATACATCGCGGCGCGTGCCGAACCCTTGCTGGCCGCAGCCTGCATCACCTCCGACTCGGCCAGCAGGATCTGCGGACGATGGCGCAGCAGATCCGCGGGAACCTGCTGCAGCGAGAACGTGCCCAGCTTCGGCGGCGTGCGATACGCGCGCCAGGCCGGATCCGGGCCGTCACGGCCCAGCAGCAATGCCAGCGCGCGAGCCGCGTTGTCGGCGTTTTCCCGAGCCTGTGCGATGGCGGCACGGGTGGCGGCCTGGCGTGCACGCAGGCGGTCCAGCTCGCCGGGCTCATCCAGGCGCAGGCGCTGGCGGACCAGGGCCAGTTGTTCACCGCGGTCGTCCACGGTCTGCTGCCGGGCCAGCAGGTCCTGCTGGGCCTGTGCCACGGTCAGGTCCAGATAGCTGCGCACCACGTCGGCAATCACCGCCACCTGTGCGGCATTGCGCAGCGCCTCGGCGTTGCCGGCCGAGGCCTGCGCGCTCAGCTGCGCGCTTTCGGCGGCGCCGAACAGGCCCAGGTCCCAGATCGCTTCGATGCCGGCATGGAAGTAGGTATCGACGGCGGCGGCGTCCTGCACCTGCTTGGCGCTGGCCGAGATTTCCGGCAGGAAACGCGAGTCGGAGGTGCCGGCGACGATCCGCACGGCCTGCAGCCGCAGCGTGGCCTGCTGCAGGTCGAGGTTGCCTGCGATGGCCTGGTCCACCAGGCCGTCCAGCGCCGGGTCGGCCAGCACCTTCCACCACTGCCTGGCGTCCACCGCCACACCCTGCCCCTGCGGCACCTGGGTCCAGGCGCTGGGTGTGCGATCCGGCAGGTCCGGGACGGACACCGACATGCAACCCGCCAAGGCCAGGGTTGCCAACAATGCGCCGGGGCGCAGCACTGCCTGCAGGGAGAGTCCACGCCCTGTCCTGGGCACTGCCACTGAAGTGATACGCCTGACCACCAGCCCGCCAACGTGTAGAAGGAGCATGAAGGCTACCGTGCGATTGTGGAGCGAACATGGAGAAATCGTCCGAAAAAGGTCACAGCACGCGTGCGGTTCAGGCAACGCCGACCCAGCCTTTCACTACGCTTTCAATGCGTTCCCAGCACGGAACACTGGACGACTTTCACGGCGTATTGCACATTGCGGCAATTCCTTGCTTCGATGCTGCCCGACCGTGAAACACCCTCGCCGCTGGCTGCTGATTGGCTCGATCACGACAGCGACTGTCGGTGTGATCGTGCTCGTCCTGACCACCCCACTGGTCTCGAACGCCCTGCTGCTACTGATGGAGCGCAGCAACTTCATTCCCGCCGAATCCTCGATCCTCACCTTCGAGCCGTATGCGATCAACGACGGCTCGTCGAACTACTGGTTGTATGGGAAGGACCGCACCTACTACTACCACTTCACCTACGAGGATGACGTTCCCTACGTCTACATCCCGCAGGACAACCGCTGCCCCGGTTTCGACCGGCAGAATGCCCGGACCTGGTGCAGCGCCCTGCCCGGCAAGGCACGCCAGCGCGGTGGTGGTGCAACCGGTGTGACAAACGAAAAACGCTCCCTTTCGGGAGCGTTCTTCTTGAATCTGGAGCGGGAAACGAGACTCGAACTCGCGACCTCAACCTTGGCAAGGTTGCGCTCTACCAACTGAGCTATTCCCGCAGATTCCGTTCGACCTGCGTCGAAGGAGCGCTATTGTGTCGATATTGCTGCACGGCGTCAACAGGAATTTTCACGTGACGTGAAGGATGGCGTTCAGGCGCGCCTGCCTGTTCCCTTCACGTGCGCAGCCCGCGGCGATGGAAGTAGACCTGTTCGGCGATGCGGCGCATGGCCGCTGTATGCAGCAGTGCATCGAGCGGCCAATCGGCCTGCAGATGATCCATCGCCCAGCGCAGCATGCGCTTGCCATGGAACGCCGGAGCCACCTGCCGCGCCACCCGTTCCGCTTCCGGTCCTTGCCCACGCAGATGGCGGGCCATCGCCTCGCCGACCGCCCAGCCATGCCGCCACGAGGAGTGGATGCCCCCGGCGGAGAGCGGCGAGACGATGCCCGCCGCGTCGCCGGTCAGGATCACGCGTTGGCCGGTGATCGGCCCATCCGGCCGGCCGCAGGGCACCAGTCCGGCGCGGGTGGCCGAGGGACGCGCCGAAGGCGGAATGCCGACCCCATCGCGCACGTGGCCGAGGAAACCTTCAATATCCGGCGGCCGCACCTGTTGCGGGTCATGACGCAACGCCAACCCGACCTGCAGGCCGGTCGGATTCTGCGCGACCCAGCCGATGTAACCCGGCGCGTAGCGCTTGCTGACGAAGCAATGCAGCGCGTCGCCCTGCGCGACATGCAGGCCGGCGAACTCACGTTCGACGCCGTAGAGGTTGTCACGCACCTGGCCGAGCCCAGTGCGCTGTGCCACACGTGAGCGTGCGCCATCAGCGCCAACCAGATAGGCACATCGCCCCGCCCCATCCACCAGCCAGCCGTCACCATTGCGATGTGCATCGGTGAAGGACTGCTGCAGGCGCAGGTCGACACCGTTCGCGCGCAGCTCGCTGGCCAGCCAGCGCATCAGGTTCGGCGTATCGGTGGTGAGGAAGTAATAGCCCGGCGCGGCCAGCAACACGCTGCGCAGATTCGGCGCATACAGGCGCACGTTTGAGACGCGTTGCACGAGATGTTCGGGCATGCGCCCCAGCCAGGTCTGCTCCATCGCCTCTTTCACCACGATGCCGGTGGTGTGCAGGCGCTCGCCGGGGTCGGCCTTGCGTTCCAGCACGCAGACGCGCAGGCCGTACTGGGCAGCAGCCAGTGCGCAGGCGGCACCGGCAAAACTGGCGCCGACGATGACCACGTCGTGATCGTAGGCGGAAGGAGTGTGGAGCATGGCTGCATCGTCCTGGAGGAACGGAGATGCAGCTTCGAACTGCCGCGTGGTGAGGCGAAGGAGTGACGGTGAAGTGGGGATGAAGCGGGTTCTACGCAAACGAAAAACGCCCCCTTGCGGGAGCGTCTTTCTTGAATCTGGAGCGGGAAACGAGACTCGAACTCGCGACCTCAACCTTGGCAAGGTTGCGCTCTACCAACTGAGCTATTCCCGCTTGGGAGGCGAAATTTTACCTATTCCAAGGATGCCGTCAAGCGCTTTTTTCAGGGTCTGCGAGGTGCCCGGCGTCGCGTATCCGCGCCATGCGTGGATACGCGCATCGATGGGGTCAGTTGCCCAGCTTCTTCTGCCGCGAGCGCTCGCGTGCGGCGCGCTCGTCTTCGCGCAGGCTCGGCCAGGCAGCGTGCAGGTACTGCAGGCCCGACCACAGGGTCAGCACCGCGGCAATCGCCAGGGTCCAGTCGCCGATGTGGAACACCGGCCAGCCCATCCAGATGTCTTCCACCGGCACGTTGGGGGCCACCGAATACAGCAGGCACAGCAGCGCGACCATCTGCGCGGTGGTCTTGACCTTGCCGATCATCGCCACGCGTACCTTCGCGCGCTGGCCCAGCTCGGCCATCCATTCGCGCAGCGCCGACACCGCGATCTCGCGGCCGACGATGACCGCCGCCCAGAACGCCATCCACGGCGTCGGGTGGCCCTGCACGATCAGGAACAGTGCCACTGCCACCATCAGCTTGTCCGCGACCGGGTCGAGGAAGGCACCGAAGGCCGACTCCAGCTGGTAACGGCGTGCGATCCAGCCATCGAGCCAGTCGGTGATCGCGGCCAGGCCGAAGATCGCCGCCGAAGCGAAGTTGGTCCAGGTGTAGGGCAGGTAGAACACCAGCACCAGCACCGGGATCATCACGATCCGCAACAACGTCAGCCAGGTGGGCAAGGTCAACTTCATGCTTGCGTGCTTCTCTCTCTACTCGGCCGCATCAGGCGTGGCCAACCCGTGCAGGTTAGCGTAGATACGTGCCGCGAGGGCGTCATTGATGCCTTCCACCTTGGCGATTTCCGCTTCGCCAGCGGCTTTCAGGCCGACCAGGCCACCAAAATGCTTGAGCAGGCTGGCGCGGCGGCGCGGCCCAATACCGGGGATGTCCTCCAGCTTGCTGGTCATCCGCGCCTTCTGGCGGCGGCCGCGATGGCCGGTGATGGCGAAACGGTGCGCCTCGTCGCGCACCTGCTGGATGAACTGCAGCGCCGGGTTGGCCGCGCCGGGGCGCAGCTCGCGGCCGTCGGGCATCACCAGCGCCTCGTGGCCGGCGCGGCGCTCCACGCCCTTGGCCACGCCCACCAGCAGTACGCCCTCCACGCCCAGGTCGGCCAGTGCGGCCTGCGCCTGTGCCAGCTGGCCGGCGCCGCCGTCGATCAGCAGCACATCCGGCAGCACGCCCTGCTCTTCCACCGCGCGGCGGAAACGGCGGTCGATGGCCTGGCGCATGGCGGCATAGTCGTCGCCCGGCTCGATGCCGCTGATGTTGAAACGGCGGTACTGCGCGCGCACCGGACCGGCGGCGTCGAACACCACGCATGAGGCCACGGTGGCCTCGCCCAGGGTGTGGCTGATATCGAAACACTCGACACGCTTGACCGGCTCGGCCAGGCCCAGCATGTCGCGCAGCGCATCACTGCGCGCGTGCTGCGCGTTGCGGCTGTTGAGTTCGGTGGCCAGGGTCAGCTGCGCGTTGCGGCTGGCCAGTTCCACGTAGCCGGCGCGCTCGCCGCGCACGCTCCACTTCAGCTGCACCTTGCGTTCGGCCGAGGCCGACAGCGCGGCAACCAGCAGGTCCGCGTCGGGAATCTCGCGGTCCAGCAGGATCTCGCGCGGCGGCTCGAATTCGATGTAGTACTGCGAGACGAACGCGGCCAGCACCTCTTCCGGGCTTTCTTCACCGTTGGTGCGCGGGAAGAACGGACGGGTACCAAGGTTGCGGCCATCACGGAACGCCAGCAGCAGCACGCAGGCCTGAGACCCCTGCATGGCCACCGCCAGCACGTCCAGGTCGGCGGCGCGGCCATCCACGTACTGCCGGGTCTGCATGCTGCGCAGCGAGGAAATCAGATCGCGCAGACGCGCAGCCTGCTCGAATTCCAGTGCCTCGCTGGCGGCCTGCATCTGCTCGCCCAGCTCGCGGGTGAGTTCGTCGCTCTTGCCTTCGAGGAACAGCGCGGCGCGGCGTACCGACTCGGCATACTCCGCTGCCGGCACCAGCTCCACGCAGGGCGCGCTGCAGCGTCCGATCTGGTACTGCAGGCACGGCCGCGAGCGGTTTCGGAACACGCTGTCCTCGCAGCTGCGCAGCTTGAACAGCTTGTGCATCAGGTTCAGCGTTTCGCGCACTGCGGTCACGCCGGGATACGGCCCGAAATAGCGACCGGGAATGGCGCGCGGACCACGATGCAGCGCGATGCGCGGCCAGTCCTCGCGGGTCAGCAGCACATGCGGGTAGGTCTTGTCGTCGCGCAGCGAGACGTTGTAGCGCGGCGACAGCGACTTGATCAGCTGGTTTTCCAGCAGCAGCGCCTCGGCTTCCGAGCGCGTCACGGTCACGTCCATGCGCGTGATCTGCGAGATCATCGACATGATCCGCGCGTTCTTCGGGCTGCCGTTGAAATAGCTGCCGACGCGATTGCGCAGCGCGCGCGCCTTGCCCACGTACAGCAGAGTGTCGTCGGCCGCGTACATGCGGTATACGCCGGGGGCGGTGCTGAGCTGGGCCGCGAAGGCCTTGCCGTCGAAGACCGGAGCGGGAACGTCGGTCATTCGCTGATCGGCACTTCGCTGAGCACGCCGCTGTCGGGATCGAAGCGCAGCACGGCATGGGCGTCGGTCTCGGCGATCCACACCGCACCTGCGCCCACCGCCAGTCCAGCCGGGCCATGCAGGCGGCGCGGCAGCGGCTGGGTGGTCAGTTCGCCACCGCCCAGGCGCAGCGTGCGCAGGCGACCGTTGCCGGTATCGGCAATCCACAACAGCGGCGCATCCGGGCTGAGCGCGATCGCCTGCGGGAACTGCAGGCTGGCGTCCGCGCGCGGGCCGTCTTCGCTGCCGAAGCGCCATGGCCCCTGCCCGACCAGCGTCTGCACCAGGTCGCCGCGCAGCTGCAGTGCACGGATCGAGGAACCCAGTGCATCGGCCACGTACAGCACCTGCTGCACTACGGCCAGCGCAGTCGGTTGTGCGAACGCGGCCAGATGGCCGCTGCCATCACGCTCGTCGATGGAACCACTGCCGGCGCGCCATTGCAGGCTGCGCTGGCCCAGGTGGTAGCTCCAGATGCGGTTGTCGCCGGCCATGGCGATGTGCAGCTGGTTGTCGGCGATGGCCAGGCCGACCGGATGGTCCAGCGAGACCTGCCGGGCCTGCGCGACCGGACCTTCCACCGGCGCACCGGGGCGGCCATTGCCGCACAGCGTGTCGACGATGCCGGTCAGCAGGTTGATGCGGCGCACGGCGTGGTTGCCGGTGTCGGCCACGTACAGCGCATCGCGTTCCAGCACCAGCGCCTGCGGGCGGTGGAACGCCGCTTCGGCGAGGTTGCCGTCCATGAAATCGGCGGTACCGAGGCCGAACTGGCGCAGGATGCGGCCGCCATGGCTGCATTCGAGGATGCGGTGATGGCCGCTGTCGGCGATGTAGAGGCGCTCGGTACTGACCGCCAGGCCCAGCGGGAAGCGCAGTGCCTGGCGGAGCTCCGGATGCAACTCGCTACCGCCACGCGGCGGCGCCGACGGCGCACCCTCGCACAGCGCATTCAAGGCACGCTCCAGTTCGCCGGGCGCGCCCTGCCCGACCAGCCGCTGCTGTTCGCGGCCCTGCGCATCCAGCAGCACCAGGGTTGGCCAGGCGGTGATCCCGAAGCGACGCCAGCCATCCCAGTCCGCATCGAGCAGGACCGGCATCGTCAGGCCCTGGCGACGCAACAGCTTCAGTGCGGCACCGGCGTCGCGTTCGAAGTCGAAGCGCGGCACCTGCAGCACCAGCGGCTGCAGCTTGCCGGGGTGGCGCGACAGCCATTGGCCGAACTCGGCCAGGCGTTGCGCGCTCCAGGCGGAGGCGGCGTTGACGAACAACAGCGCCACCGGCCGACCGCGCAGTTCGGTCAGGGTGCAGGGGGTGGCATTGAGCCAGGTGGCGAACTCGGGCAGGTCCGGGACGGGCTGGACGTTCATGACCCGATTATGCCGGAGTCGGCGTCATGCAACAGTCGTGCCACGGCACGTTTTGCAGCATTGTCGACCAGCGACCAGACCTGTTCGAAATGATCACTACCGCCGGTGTAAGGATCCGGGATCGCCATCCGGCCCTCTCCGCCCGACCAGGGCAGGTACAGTGCCAGGCGTTCGCGCTGGACAGATGTGGCCAAGCGACCGGCATCACGCAGGTTGGCTTCGTCGGCGCACAGGATCCAGTCGAAGCGGTCGAAATCCGCGGCCTGCAGTTGGCGCGCACGCAGGCCGCCGATGTCCACACCGTGCCCGGCCGCGCAGGCGATCGCACGCCGATCCGGTGGCTCGCCCACGTGCCAGTCGCCGGTGCCAGCCGAATCCACCTGCACCCGCCCGACCAGCGGCGAGGCCTCCAGGCGGGCGCGCAGCGCACCTTCGGCCATCGGCGAACGGCAGATGTTGCCGAGGCAGACGACCAGCAGCTTCATCGCGCGGCCATCGCCTGCAGCAACGCTTCGGCGCGCTCCAGGTCCTCGGGGGTGTCGATGCCGGGTGGGAACGGCTCCGGCGAGATCGCCACGCTGATCGGGAAGCCCGCTTCCAGCACGCGCAGCTGTTCCAGCGATTCGACCTGCTCCAGCTGGCCCGGCGGCATCGCCGCGAACTGCTGCAGGAAGCCGGCGCGGTAGCCGTAGATGCCGATATGGCGCAGCCAGTTGTGACCAGCCGGCAACGTGTCGCGGCTGCGCGCAAAGCCATCGCGGTGCCACGCGATCGGCGCGCGGCTGAAGTACATCGCCTCGTTGCGCACATTGCGCACCAGCTTCACCACGTTCGGATCGAACAGGGTTTCTGCATCCTCCACGGCGGTCGCCAGGGTCGACATCGGCGCATTGCCGTCAACCAGCGCCTGGGCCACCGCACGGATACCCGCAGCGGGTGCAAACGGCTCGTCGCCCTGCAGATTGACCACCACGGTGTCATCGGCCCAGCCGGCGATGCGCGCGCACTCGGCCAGGCGATCGGTGCCGGAGGCATGCGAGGTGGCGGTCATTGCCACCTTCACTTCGGCCAGGCCGGACAGTGCGTCGGCAATGCGTTGATCGTCGGTAGCGACCCAGACCTCGCCGGCACCGGCCTGCAGCGCGCGGCGCGCCACATGCAGCACCAGCGGCTCACCGCCCAGCAGGCGCAGCGGCTTGCCCGGCAGCCGCGAGGCGGCATAGCGGGCCGGGATGGCGACGACGAATTCGGTCATGGGGCGGTACTCGGCAGGCTCGTTACAACGGGAATGCGGCCGGCGGCGCATGAATGCAAGCGCCGCCGTGCCACTCAGTTCGGTCGCAGCTTGTCCAGGCGGTCGGTCAGCGCCACCCAGAACGCGGCAGGCAGCTCGGCGCGCAGCGGGACCGCGTAGTGCCAGTCATTGCCGAACGCCCGGCATTTCACCGCGTCCTTTTCGGTCATCAGCACTGGCAGCTGGCTGCCAAAGGACAGGTCCTGCGGCTGATAGGCCTGATGGTCGGCGAAGGCGTGCGGCACCACGCCGATGCCTCGCGCGCGCAGCATGTCGAAAAAGCGCTGCGGGTGGGCAATGCCGGCCACGGCGTGCACGCGCTGGCCCTTGAAGTACGACAGTGGACGGGCACGGCCACCGGCCAGCGGCTGCGCGCTGTCGATGTGCAGGGCCATCGGCCACTGGCCGAAACCACAGGCCTGGGCCGCAGATTCCTCATTGGCCTGGCCAAGATTCACCACACGGAAATCGCACTCGCTGGCGCGGCTGACCGGCTCGCGCAGCGGTCCGGCCGGAATCATCCGGCCATTGCCGTAGCGGCGCTGCGCATCGACCACTTCGATCTCGATGTCGCGCGCCAGCCGGTAGTGCTGCAGGCCGTCGTCGCAGACAATCACATCGCAGCCGGCCTCGATCAGCGCCCTGCCGGCAGCAACGCGATCACTGTCCACGCGCACTGGTACGCCTGTCTTCCAGGCAATCAGCACCGGTTCGTCGCCGCCCTTGGCGGTCGGCGTATCCGCCTTCACCCACAGCGGTTTGTCCGCATCTTCGCGGCCGTAGCCACGACTGGCCACGCCCGGCTTCCAGCCGGCGGCACGCAGGCGCTCCACCAGCGCGATGGTCAGCGGCGTCTTGCCAGTACCACCGGCGGTGATGTTGCCAACCACGATGACCGGCACCGGCAGCGTGTAGCGCTTGCGCCAGCCACGCCGATAGGCGCGCCGGCGCAGCGCGGTGACGCCGGCATACAGCGGCGCCAGCAGGCGCATCGCCCACGGAACCGGGCTGCCGTCGTACCAGTACGGCGGGGTCTGGGTACCCTTGCCGGCCATCAGTCCTGCCTTTCGCGGAACTGCATGCTGTGCAGATGCTGGTAGAGGCCACCCATGGTGAGCAGCTCCTTGTGGGTACCGCGCTCGACGATGCGACCGTGGTCCATCACCAGCACCTGGTCTGCATGCTCGATGGTCGACAGGCGGTGCGCGATGACCAGCGTGGTGCGCTCGGGCATCAATCGCTGCAGCGCGTCCTGCACCAGGCGCTCCGATTCGTTGTCGAGCGCTGCGGTGGCTTCATCGAGGATCAGGATCGGCGCGTCGCGCAGGATCGCACGGGCGATCGCCAGGCGCTGGCGCTGGCCGCCGGACAGCAGCGCGCCGTTCTCGCCCACCGGGGTCTGCAGCTGCTGCGGCATGCGCGCGATGAACTCCCAGGCGTTTGCGGCTTCGGCCGCCGCTCGGATCTGTTCATCGGTCGCGTCCATGCCATAGGCGATGTTCGCGCCAATGGTGTCATCGAACAGCATGACCTTCTGCCCGACCATCGCCACCTGGCGACGCAGGTCGGCCAGCGGATAGTCATCCAGCGCCACCCCATCGAGGGTGATGCGCCCGCCGCTGGGTTCGTAGAAGCGCGGCACCAGCCGGATCAGGCTGGTCTTGCCGCTGCCCGAGCGACCGACGATGGCGGTGACCGTACCCGGCTTGGCCACGAAGCTGATGTCGTCCAGGGCGATGCCACTGTCTTCGCGGTAACGCAGCATGACGTGCTCGAAGGCCAGTTCGCCACGCACGCGCTGCACCGTGTTGCGGCCATCGTCGCGCTCGACCGGCATGTCGAGGATGTCGAACAGGCGCTCGGCGGCGGACACACCGCGGGAGATCGAGGACTGCACGCTGGTCAGGCGGCGCAGCGACGGGATGATCGCCGTCATCGAGATCATCAGGCCCATGAACTGGCCGGCATTGAGGCGGCCCGCCAGTGCTTCGCGGGTCGACACCCAGACGATCACCGCCAGCGCCAGCGCGGCCAGGAACTGGACCACGCTGGAGGCACCGGCACGGGTGATTTCCACCTTCATGTTCAGCGCCAGCATGCGGTTGGCCAAGCGCGAGTAGCGCGACATTTCGTGCTGCTGCGTGCCGTGCACCTTCACTTCCTGCTGGGCCGCCAGCGACTGCTCGGCAGTCTGCGCCATCGTGCCCATGCCGTCCTGGATGCCGCGGCTGATGCGCCGGTAGCGCTTGCCGACGTAGGACACGATCACGCCGATCATCGGCACCACCACCAGCATGGCCACGGTCACCTTGACGCTCATCTGCAGCATCACCGCCAGCATGGCGATGATGGTCAGGGTGTCGGCAACCACGGTCTTGAGCGCGTCGGCACTGGCCTGGGTGACCTGCTCGGTATCGAAGTTCAGGCGGCTGACCATCACCGGCGTCGATTCGGTATCGAAATGCGAGGACGGCAGGTGCAGGTACTTGGCCAGCACCTGTTCACGCAGGTCGCGCACCACGCTGCGACCGGTCTTGGCCAGCGCGTAGTCGCTCACCCAGGTGGCGGCGCTGCGCATCAGGAACAGGCCGAGGATGGTCAGCGGCAGGATCACCGCCATTTTCGGTTCGGGATTGACAAAGCCGCGGTTGACCAGCGGCTCCATCAGCTTGGTGAAGTGGTAGCCGGCCACCGACTCCACCGCCATGGCGATGACGGCGGCGACCATCATGCCCCAGTAGGCGCGGGTGTATCCCAGCAGACGTTTGTAGATCGGCCACACCGGCGCGTGTTTGGAACTCATGGACGCACCTCGGGTGCTGTTGCAATGGCAATACGGCGGAAGCCGAGCTGACCGAGCGCATCCTGCGCGGTCACCACGGCCTGATAGGGCGTGCGGGCATCGGCACGCAACAGCACCGGCTGGGTGCGGTCGCTGCCGGCAACGGCCGCGATGGTCTGCTTGACCGACTCGACGTCGTTGCGCAGCACTTCCTGGTCATTGATGAAGTAGCGGCCTTCGGCGTTGATCAGCACGCTCAACGAGCGCGGTGGCTCATTGCTGGGCTGCTGGCTGGCCGTGGGCAGCTCCACCTGGAGTGTCGAGCGCGCATCGAAGGTAGTGGTGACCACGAAGAAGATGATCAACACCAGGATGACGTCGATCAGTGGCACCAGGTCGATATGCGGCTCATCCTGGGACCGGTCGTTGCCGATACGCATCGATCAGGCCTTCGCCATCGCCGCGCCGGCCGGGCGCGTGGCAGCGGCAGGGTTCATCACCCCGGGTCGGCCATCCAGCGTATCCAGCAGCGCGCTGGCTTCCTGCTCCATCTCCACCACGTAACCGTGGATGCGGCCCTTGAAGTAGCGGTGGAACATCAGCGCCGGAATGGCGACGATCATGCCGGTGGCGGTGCACACCAGCGCCTTGCCGATACCACCGGCCAGCTGGTTCACATCACCCACGCCGTGGTCGAGGATGCCCAGGAACATCTGGATCATGCCGATCACCGTGCCCAGCAGGCCCAGCAGCGGCCCGGCCGAAGCGATGGTGCCCAGCGCGTTGAGGAAACGCTCCATGCGGTGCACCAGGTGGCGGCCGGTGTCTTCGATGCGCTCGCGGATCTGGTCGCGCGGACGGTTGCGCGCTTCCAGCGCCGCGGCCAGCAGCGCGCCCAGCGGCGAGTTCGCGCGCAGGGTCTGCAGGTGGGCCGGGTCGAGCTTGCCGCGTGCCGCCCAGTTGCGCACTTCCTGGCCGAGGCCGGGCGGCAGCACTTCAGTACGCCGCAGGGACCAGAAACGCTCCAGGATGATCGCCAAAGCCAGTACGCCCACCAGCAGCAGCGGCACCATCGGCCAGCCACCGGCCTTGACCAGTTCCCACACGTTTCAACCCTCCGGCCCAACGGCCGCTTGTTCGATCGGCGATAGGATAGCAGCCGACCGCGCCCGCCCAGCGGCATCCCACCAGCGGGATGCGTGGATGCGCTGTTCACGCAGCTGCAGCCCTTGTGCGCCAAGCCATATGCGGATCGCCCCGGAATCGGCCGTGGCCAGTACCTCGGCCCCTTGCGCCCGCCAGCGCTGGACCACGTCCTGGCGAGGGTGCCCGAAGCGGTTGCGGTGCCCGGCCGAGACCACCGCCAGCCGTGGCGCCACGGCCTCAACCCACGGCGCGCTGGAGCTGCCGCCGCTGCCATGGTGGGGCACCAGGACCACATCCGCCTTCAGCGCTGCCGGAGACGCCTGCAGCAGCGTCCGCTCGGCCGGCCGGCCGATGTCACCCGGCAGCAGGACCGCGCCGTGGCGGCTGGCGATGCGCAGCACGCAGCTGTCTTCGTTCTCGGCCTGACGGCTGCCCGGCGCCGGGTGCAGGACCTGGAAATCTACCCCGTCCCACTGCCAGCGCAGCCCCTGCTGGCAGGGCGTGGCGCCAGCGATGGTGCTGCCCGGTGGCGCCAGCAGCTGCAGTCCGGGCAGCTGCCGTCGCAGGCTGGACAGGCTGCCGGTGTGATCAAGATGGTCATGGCTGAGCATCACCTGCCGGGGCGGCCCCTGGCCGAGCGCGCGCAGGGCCGGGACCAGAATCCGTTCGTTGCCTTCGCCGCCGGTCGGCGGCCCCACGTCGTACCAGAGCGCGTGCCGCGCCGTACGCACCAGCACCGCAGTGCCCTGCCCTACGTCATGCACCAGCAGCTCCAGTTCTCCTTCGGCCGGTGCATGCCGGGCGGGCCACAGCAGCGGCAGGCACAGCAGCAGGCCCGCCAGGCCACCGCCGGCGCCGCGTGGCAGCAGCCACCAGAACACCCCGGCCAGTGCCGCCGGTACCGCCCAGCGCGGCGCCTCGGCCAACCACCACATCGCCTGCGGGTGCAGCGCCAGTGGCTGCAGCGCCTGCCAACTCAGCTCGAACAGCCAGGCAGCGGCACGCCAGGCCCAGCGCCCGGCACCGTCGTGCAGCACCTGCAGCGCAGTACCCAGCAACGACAACGGCACCACCAGCAGGGTCCACCACGGAATGATCGGCAGGTTGACCAGCGGCCCCAAGCGCGCGGTGCCGCCGAACAGGGCCACGCACAGCGGCAACAGGCCGAGGCTGGCCACGCCCTGCGCGGCCAGGAAGCCACGCAGGCCCCCACCGGCGCCCTCCGGCCCGGTTCGCGGCAGGCACCACAGCAGCCACAGCACGCCGCCAAAGCTGAGCCAGAAGCCGGCCGACAGCACCGACAGCGGCGCCGGCAGCAGCATCACCATCGCGGCCAGGGCCAGCCCCTGCCCCGCACCCACCGGGCGACGTCCGGCACGGGCCAGTGCCACCAACCCGATCATCAGCGCCGCGCGCACCGTTGGCAGCGCGCCACCGGCTGCCACGGCATAGGCAGCTGCGGCCAGCGCCGCGCCCCATGCCGCCGCCTGCGGCCGTGGCCAGTACCGTCCCAGCAGCGGGCACAGCCACCACGACACGCGGCACAGCAGCACGCCGAAGCCCGCCACCACGCCCACGTGAAACCCGGAGATGGCGACCAGATGGGTCAGGCCCAGGGCGCGCAGGTGTTCCCAGTCGGCATCAGACAGCCCGCGGGTGTCGCCCAGGGCCAAGGCCTGCACGAACCGCGCGGCAGGATGTGCCACCTGCGTGGCGATGGCATCACTGCTGCGCTCGCGCCAGGCCGGCAGGCCCTGCGCAGGCGCGTGCTCACGGGCAGCGCCCGGGTCGCGCACCGTGCCATTGCCGGAGATACCACGCAGCAATGCATGGCGTTCGCCATCGAAGCCACCGGGATTGATCCGCGAGCGTGGCGCACGCACGCGCAACGACATCTGCCAATGCGCCCCGGCACGAACCGCATGGCGCCCGCCGGCCTCGTGCGCTGACGATCCGCGCCACGGGTCGTTCCAGGTGACCTGCAGGCGCTTGCCGCGCAGCACTGGCAGCGTATCGGCCTCCTTCACGTGCAGCACGAAACGCGTGTAACCGGGGCCTCTCTGCGGAAGATCGGCCACCCGCCCGCGCACCTGCACATCCTGCGGCGGCGCGTCGGGTGGAAGCTGGTCGTGCAGGGCCCACTGCCCGTGCACTGTTGCCCATGCCAGGCCGAGCATGACTGCAGCCCAGGTGCGGCCTCGCCAGCGCAGCAGCCAGCCCGCGCCACCGGCAACCGCCATCGGCACGCTCAGCCACAGCGGCAGCAGCGCCGGCATCTGCACGCAGGCCAGCGCGCCCAGCACCAGGCCGGCGGCGCAGCCGGGGCCGAACAGGGCCGGCGCGGAACGTTCGGAAACCATTCCAGCAGCCTGCCGCCGGGCGCGACAGGTTGCCTATCGGGGTTTTCCCCGCGCGGCTGTCAGCGCCGGACGGTGCCGCGGTGGAAATTGACCCGGAAGCTGGCACCACCGCCAGCGGCCTCGCCGACACTGACCGAGCCGCCGTGGTGCTGCACGATTTCCTTCACCAGATGCAGGCCCAGGCCACTGCCACTGCCCGCCGCGCGCAGGCGATGGAACGGCTCGAAGATCGCTTCACGATCGCTCACCGGAATACCGGCACCCTGATCGCTGACTTCCAGCAGGCCACGTGCATCCAGGCGCACGCAGATGGTGCCGCGTCCGCCGCCGTGGACAATGGCGTTGTGCACCAGGTTGGCGATCACCCGTCCCAACGCCAGGCTGTCGCCGTGGATCCACACCGGCATCTCAGGTGCATCCACTTCGAAGCCGTAGCCGGCACCGACCACCAGCGGCGCCAGATCGGCGGCCGCTTCACGCACCAGCAGCGCCAGATCCAGCCTCTGCAGTGCGCCGACATTGCGATCAAGTCGCTGCAGGTCAAGCAGGTGCTCGGCGACGTTGCCGAGCCGCGCCACGTCGGTCAGCAGCTGCGACTTCAGCTCGCCCTGCGGCAGCTGCGACAGACGCGCCTGCACCACCGCGATCGGCACACGCAGCTCGTGCGCGGCATCGGCAAGGAACTTGTCACGCGCAGCATAGCCCTGCTGCACCTTGTCGATCGCGTCGTTGAAGGCTTCGACCAACGGCGCGACCTCGGTCGACACCAGCTGCGCATCCAGCCGCGCACCCGGCTGGCCGATATCCAGCTCCTTGGCCTGTTGCGCGGAGCGGCGCACGCCACGCATCGCGCGGTGGATCACGGTCGGCATCACCAGCAGCGTGACCACGATCAGCGGCAGGAAGAACCACAGGCCGATCAGACGCAGCACCATCAGCGCGCCATCCAGCAGCCCGCCCTTCGGTGCCCCGCCCACCATCACCGTGATGCGCCGTCCATCCTCGTTGCGGATCATCACCCGCGCCACATCCAGGTAGGGCGGCACCAGCGAACCAAGTTCGGTCGCGCCCAGCGTCGGCAACCGCGCCAGCAGCGGCGCGTGGATCGCCGGAATCGTGCCGCGCTCCAACCAGACCCCCTTGTCGTCGACTGCCGCGAACCAGAGGTTGCCGCCGGCACTGGCATCGAGCTTTTCCCAGCGCGCCTGGTCCAGCACCAGCCGGCCACCATCGCTGTGCACCGCCTTGGCCACCGCCTCGGCCATGAACATGTCCATGCCCCAGGTGTCCTTGTCACCCCAGGTCAGGATCAACGCAACCACAGCGAACAGCACGGTGAAGGCCTGCGCCAGGAACAACCGCCAGGCCAGCCCAAGCGTGATGGAGCGGATAGGACGTGCCATCTCAGGCCTCCGCCAGCAGGTAGCCGACGCCGCGGATCACATGGATCTCCACGCCGGCCCCGGCCTGTTGCAGCGCCTTGCGCAGCTTGGAGATATGCGCGTCCAGTGCATTGGACTGGATCTCGTCATCGAAGCCGTACACTGCCGCCTCCAACGCGCTGCGGGTGACGGTGCGTCCCTGTCGCATCGCCAGCGCCTGCAGCACCAGCACCTGGCGCCGGGGCAGCGCCAACAGCTGGCCCTCCACCTGCGCCTGCAGCGATTCGAAGTCGAATTCCAGCCGGCCCAGATGCAGGCTTGGCGTCACCATCGCCGAGGGCCGGCGCGAGACCGCGCGGATCCGCGCCATCAGCTCTTCGATCGCCACCGGCTTCACCAGGTAGTCATCGGCACCGACATCCAGCCCCTCGACCTTGTCCGACAGCGTGCCCTTGGCGGTCAGCATGATCACCGCCAGGTTCGGGCGCAGCGCGCGCGCGGTGGCGACGAACGCCACGCCATCGCCATCGGGCAGCTGGCGGTCGAGCAGCATCAGCTGGTGCACCGGCTCGCGCAGCGCGATCGCGGCTTCGGCCAGGCTGCCGACCACGTCGGCGACCACGCCCTGCCGCTCCAGGCCCGATTGCAGGGCACGGGACAGATCGGGATCGTCTTCGACCAGGAGGATGCGCATCAGGGGCTCGGCTACCGGAAACGGTGCCGATCATAGTGCCTGGCGCCGGCTTTGGGCGCCTTCGCGTGCCGAATGCCAAGGCGCAATGTTCTGACAATGTTGTGGCCGCACCATGCACAGCCATCCCCCGCAAAGTGGCTGATCGATGCCGTCGCTGTCCCCGACCCTGCTGCGCCCGTTGCTGTTCTCCGCTGCCATCGGCCTCCCGTTGATCACCCACGCCGCCGACCGGAACCCGGGGGTGCAGGCCGGTATCAGTGCCGGCGCGACCTCAGGGGCCTACGCCCACTACGACGTCAAGCCGCTGGTCGTACCGTCCATTGCCTGGCAGGGCGAGCGCTTCTTCGCCAGCCCGGGCTCGCTGGGCATGTACCTTTACAAGCGCGAAGGCCTGCGCCTGTCGGCGGCGGTCACGCCCTACACGCTGCGCTTCAAGACCGACGACGTGAACGATCCTCAGCTGCGTCGCCTGCACAGCCGGCAGATGTCTGCCATGGCCGGCATCAATGGTGAATACAGCGCCGACTGGGGCATCGTCGAGGCCAGCGTGATGCGCGAGGTCACCGGCCACGGAGGTGGCATGGAATCGCGTCTGCACTACAGCTATCCGATCCAGGCCGGTCGCTTCACCTGGGTGCCCAAGGTCGGCGTGGTGCACTCCAGTGCGCGCCTGCTCGACTACTACTACGGCATCACCGACGAAGAAGCGCTGCGCTCGGGACTTGCCGCGTACAACCCGGGCAGCGCGACATCACCAAACCTGCAGATCGCGGTCAGCACGCCCCTGGGCACGAAGTGGCGCGCGACCGGCGTCGTCGCCAACCAGTGGTTCGGCGATGCCGTAAAGGACAGCCCGATGGCCCGTCGCGGTACGCAGACGTCGGCCTTCGTTTCCCTGATGCGCTCGTTCTGATCGAGCGCCCGCAACGGACAAGGACCCCCCCATGGCCTCCGTCTCCCCTGCTGCTGAAGCGCACGCGATCCTGCGTGCCCCGGACCTGGACAGCGCCGAGCGCGCCTACCTGGGGCTGCTGCCGGACCTGGAACACGTGAACGCGTTGACGCGCCGCGCACTTGGCCTTTCGCGTGCTGCCGATGCGGCACGCGGCTATGCGTTGTCGATGATGCTGGTGGGATTGCGCCTGCAGGAACTTGAGATGGGCGAAGCAACCGCAAAGGAACATCGCCAGGCCAACCTGCGCAGCCTGCGCCAGGCCTTCAGCGCCTGAGCGCAGGCCAGCAACGCTGCCGGCGCTGCAGGGCAGTGGGAAGACTCAGCGGAATGTGGTCCACGCCAGCACCGCCGCCAGCAGGGCCACCCAGATCACCGCCTTGAAGGTACCCTCCAGCATGTTGCCGCCGAACAGCAGCTCGAGGATGGGATTGGGTCGGGAAACCGGAACGTGATCGCTCATCGGTGTTTGATCCTGGTGGTGGTTGCGGGGTGCGCGTGCCTGACCGCGCAGGCACCACTCTAGTACACGCGGCGCCTCTGCGGACGTGCGGGCAACATCACCTTAACAACCCGCGCGCCCGTTCCGGTATGTTCGGCCCAACGCTGCGTTCAAGGATGATCGATGCCCAAGCGCGTCCTGTTCCCCGTTGTCGCCCTGCTGCTGTCCGCGCTGATCGTCGCGCTGGGATGGCAGAACCACCAGCTCCGGCAAATCAACGCGCAGATGGCTGCCCAACTGCAGAACATGCGGCTGGAAGCACATGGTCTCAGCCTGGGCAGTCGCCCGGAAGCACTGGCGCTGCGCACGACCCAGCACACTCACGTCAACATCGGCGGCGCGCGCGACGCACCTCAGATCCTCTACTTCTTCTCCACCACCTGCCGCTACTGCCTGGCCTCGATGCCACAGCTGCAACAGATCGCAGCAGCACGCGGCCGCAGTGAACTGATCGGTGTGGGACTCCCCCCTTACGACCAACTGGCCGACTACGCCGGACAGCATGTATTGCAGTTCCCGATCGCCATCGACAGTGAAGGCGATGCGTCCAAGCGCTACCGCGCCACGGTCACGCCGATGCTGATGGTGCTGGCCACCGATGGCAGCGTGACCTACAAGCATGTGGGCCAGCTTGATGAGCAGGTGGTGCGCGCCGCCATGAACTCGCTGACGCCAGCCCCTGCACTGCCCTGATTGCCGTGCGCCGCGTCGGCGCGCGTCATGGTTCACCGCATCCGCGCCACAACCGGCACCCCGGTGCCTTCGGCAACTGCAACACCACAACGCCAACCAAGGAGATACACATGATCGGAAAGAACGTACTTTCATCCGTCGCCGGTATCGTCGTTGTTGCGGCCCTGGCATTCGGTGCCAGCCAGGCCTTCGCCGTCGCCCCCAAAACCGGCTATGCGCCCGGGTGCGAGCCGCATCCGAGCTGCCCGTTCGGCAACTCGGGCAAGCCTGGCCAGCTGCTGTGCTGTGATCCGCTGTAATCGAAGCCGCACCGCAGGTCGGCCCCGCTGATCTGCTGCAGGTGCCGCAGCGCTGAGCCAGCCCTGCGGCGATGATCGGTGCCCACCCGCACATTGGGCACCGCGCCGGGCCGCCTCCAGGGGCGGCCCGGCACTTCCGGCCCCGGATTCATCCTTCCCCGGGCGCCTTGGCGCGCGCTTTACCGGCTTTCGTCGCATACCGGTTTCACACCGCAGGGGGCAGTGCCACGCTGGACTCCCTTCTCCGGAGCACCGTGCCATGCCGATGCTTGCCCTGCTGCTGTTGTGCGCTGGCCTGTTCGGTTGCGATACCGACGCAGGGGATCCTTCCCTGCGCAGCCAGATCCTGCAGGCCGACGCTGGGCAGGCAGAAACATCATCGATGCCGGATCGGAAAGCGGCCCCGGCCCCCCTGCAGCTGTACCGGCTGCGCCAGGATCGCGTACTGCGCGTGGGCAATCAGCCGCTGCAGGCCGACGCCCCACAGCGGCACGCCGGCTCGGCGCGATTCGCGCAGGTCTGGGAACGCGTGGACGGGCACTGGCGGCTGCAGCGCATGATCAGCATCGACGAATGGGTGGCCCAACGCTGATCGCTGGTTGCAACCCACCGGCGCAAACGAAAAAAGCCGGCCCAGGGCCGGCTTCCATCGTGATCCACCGCTGCACCGGCAATGCCGGGAGCCAGGTGGTGGGCGGTACAGGGTTCGAACCTGTGACCCCTACCATGTCAAGGTAGTGCTCTACCGCTGAGCTAACCGCCCATCTTGTTCTTGCCGCCCGAGAGCTGGCCTTGCTACGTAAAAACCCGGCGCCAGGGCCGGGCTTTGCAGTTCACGACAGCCTCCTTCCGGAGACTTCGTGGTGGGCGGTACAGGGTTCGAACCTGTGACCCCTACCATGTCAAGGTAGTGCTCTACCGCTGAGCTAACCGCCCGTTTTTGCTTCTGAACGTCCGCGATTGCGTCGGTGCAGGCCGCGTATATTACGGATGCCGGCCGTGAAGCGCAACACTTTTGTGAAGAAGATGCTGCACTGCCGCGTTCAGCCCAGACTCGCTTCCTTCAGCTGCCGGATCTGGTCACGCACGCGGGCGGCATCCTCGAATTCCAGGTCCTTGGCGTGCTGGTACATCTGCTGTTCCAGTGCCTTGAGACGGGACGCCAGCTGGGCCGGGCTGAGCGATCGATAGTCACTCCCCTCCTCGGCAACGCCGGGCCTGCCTTTGCCCTTGCCCTTCTTTGCTTCCTTCTCGGCGGCGTCCGAACGCGCCCCTTCCAGCACGTCGACGATCGGGCGCGCCACCGAGCGCGGCACGATGCCGTGCTCCTCGTTGTACTCGACCTGTTTGGCGCGACGACGGTCGGTCTCATCGATCGCGGCCTGCATCGAACGGGTGATCTTGTCCGCATACAGGATCGCCTTGCCGCGCACGTTGCGCGCGGCACGGCCGATGGTCTGGATCAGCGAGCCGGTCGAGCGCAGGAAGCCCTCCTTGTCGGCATCCAGGATCGCCACCAGCGACACTTCCGGCATGTCCAGGCCTTCGCGCAGCAGATTGATGCCCACCAGCACGTCGAACTTGCCCAGGCGCAGGTCGCGGATGATCTCCACACGCTCGACCGTGTCCACGTCCGAGTGCAGGTAGCGCACGCGTATCCCGTGCTCGGTCAGGTACTCGGTGAGGTTCTCGGCCATGCGCTTGGTCAGCGTCGTGACCAGCACCCGGTCACCGGCCTTGATGCGCGCGTTGGCTTCGCTCATCAGGTCGTCGACCTGGGTCCCCACCGGGCGGATCTCCACCACCGGGTCGATCAGGCCGGTGGGACGTACGACCAGCTCGGTGATCTCGTCACCGGCCTCGCGGTACTCGTAGGGGCCCGGCGTGGCCGACACATAGATGCTGCGCGGGCAGCGCTCCTCCCACTCCTCGAAGCGCAGCGGCCGGTTGTCCAGCGCCGAGGGCAGCCGGAACCCGAATTCGACCAGCGTCTCCTTGCGCGAACGGTCGCCCTTGAACATGGCACCGATCTGCGGAATGGTCACGTGGGATTCGTCGATCACCAGCAGCGCGTCGGCCGGCAGGTAGTCGAACAGGGTCGGCGGCGGTTCGCCGGCATTCTTGCCGGTCAGGTGCCGGGAATAGTTCTCGATGCCGTTGCAGAAGCCGACTTCGGCCATCATTTCCAGGTCGAACTGGGTGCGCTGCGCCAGGCGCTGCGCTTCGACCAGCTTGTTCTGCGCGTACAGCTGCTCCAGCCGCTCCTTCAACTCGACCTTGATCGTCTCGATCGCTGCCAGCACACGCTCGCGCGTGGTGGCGTAGTGGGTCTTCGGGTAGACCGTGAAGCGCTGCATGTTGCGCAGCGTCTCGCCGGTGAGCGGGTCGAACAGGGTGATCTTCTCGACCTCGCCATCGAACAGTTCCAGACGCAGCGCTTCGCTGTCCGACTCGGCTGGGAACACGTCGATCACTTCACCACGCACGCGGAACGTACCGCGCTGCAGCTCGTACTCGTTGCGCGTGTACTGCAGCTGGGTGAGGTGGTTGATCAGGTCGCGCTGGTCGATGCGCTCGCCCTTGGACAGGATCAGGCGCAACGACAGGTAGTCTTCCGGCGCGCCCAGGCCGTAGATCGCCGATACCGTCGCCACCACGATCGCGTCCGGGCGCGACAGCAGGGTCTTGGTCGCCGCCAGTCGCATCTGCTCGATGTGCTCGTTGATCGAACTGTCCTTCTCGATGAAGGTGTCCGACGACGGCACGTAGGCTTCCGGCTGGTAGTAGTCGTAATAGCTGACGAAATACTCCACCGCGTTGTGCGGGAAGAATGCCTTGAACTCGCCATACAGCTGCGCCGCCAGCGTCTTGTTCGGCGCCATGATCAGCGTCGGCTTCTGCACGTTCTGGATGACGTTGGCGATGGTGTAGGTCTTGCCCGAACCGGTGACGCCCAGCAGGGTCTGCTTGGCGATGCCCGCTTCGAAGTTGCTGGTCAGCTTTGCGATGGCATCAGGCTGGTCGCCCGCCGGCGAATACGGCGAGACGAGTTCAAAACGGTCGCTCATGGTGTTGCCAGTTCCCGGGAAGGGTGAGTATACGGGGCAAGCGGTGACGGCCAGCTGAGGGGTTTCCGGGCAGGCAGCCGCGGCGTTGGCCGATGGTGAATGCGCGAGCACGGAACGAGGCTGGAGGCATGTCCCTTCATCTTCGCCCTGCCCGGCTCCACCGCGGCCTCCATCTGATCGAGCTGCTGATCGCTGTCATGGTGCTGTCGGTCCTGCTGGCTTTGGCGTGGGGCCCCTGGCAACGCACGCTGCGGCACTTCCAGGCGGAAACGCTGCGCGCCGAACTGGTCGCCAGCCTGTCGATGGCACGCAACGCCGCCATCACCGAACGCCGCCGTGTGACGGTCTGCGGTTCGTCGGACGGCATGAGATGTGACCAGGCATGGAGCCAGGGCTGGCGGGTGCAGGTCGAACCGGCCAACAGCGCGACCGGCGCCGCAAGGGAACTCCGCGTGCACAGGGCACGCCGGCGTCATGTCGACCTGCGCACCAGCGATCATCGGCCCGACATCCGGTTCCGGCCCGACGGCCGCAATGCCGGCACCAACCAGTCCATCGTGCTGTGCATGAATGGACAGGAGCACAGCCGCGTCATCATCAGCGTCCCCGGGCGGGTCAGGAGCCAGCGCCCGAGCAGGCCGATCCCCTGCTGAAAACTGAAATGCCATCGCGGAAACGAAAAAAACCGCGATTTCTCGCGGCTTTTTCGAATCTGGCGCCCGAAGTTGGACTCGAACCAACGACCCCCTGATTAACAGTCAAGTGCTCTAACCGGCTGAGCTATTCGGGCGGGGTGCGCATTTTAGCCAGCGTTCGCAGGGGAGTGCAAGCCTTTTATGCGATGTGGCGAAACGGCCCGCCCTTCACCAGCATCCGGGCCCCTTGCTGGCATTCGGCGTCTTTCGTCCGGCCTGGTCTAGGGTCAGTGTGCCGCAGTCGTCCTTCTTCTGGATCTCGGTCGGTGCCGCCTGGAGGGTAAAGGAGGTGCCATTCGGCGTTCCCACGTAGGAAAGCGTGTATCTGGCGGCACCGTCCCGTGGCGATTGCGAGAACGGCAGCGTCATGCCCGCGTAGGTGTTCTCCACGGTATGCCGCCGCTCCAGCATCTGCGCCAGCTCGACCAGATCGGCCTTGGCCTGGGCACGATTGGCCTTGCGCACATAGGCCTGGTACGAAGGCAACGCGATGGCAGCAAGAATGGCGACCACGGCCACGGTGATCATCAGCTCGATCAGGGTGAAGCCGGCGGTGGTTCGACGCCTGCTGTACAGATGCATGGGCAACCTCGATATCGGATTCATCAACGGATCTGCCGCCACGATTGCCGCCCACAGGGCCGTGGCATGTAAAGCGGATCAGCGCCGGCCGCACGCAGCACGAACGTACACTGGCTGGCCTGCAGCATCTTGTCGACCGTGCACCCCGTGTCGCCAGGCTTGCAGGGCGTAAGCTTGGGCACAAAGATGTTGGTGTCCTTCACTGGCGGCCCTTGGCTGAGGTCACCTTTCTTGGTCAGGGCGACACCACCGCAGTTGCCGGTGCACAGCGCTTCTCCGCCGATGGTTGGGCTCAAGCCGGACATCTGGCCACCACCGGTCAGCAGATTGAGACCGTACAGCCAGTTCACGCCACCGCCGCTGCCGCAGATGGCGGTACCTGGCACATAGGACGTGAAGAACACGATGCCGTTCTGCACACGGGGGTTGCCGACGAAGCGTTCGCCTTCGACTGCCGATCCAGCCTGCAGGTCCACATACCAGCCGCGGGCCGAACCGTAGTTCACCGCATTGCGGGTGACATCACGCAATTGATAGCCGCTGGCCGATGTGCCGGTAGTGATCACCTGCTGTACCAGGTTGTCGCGCGTGCCAACCGCACTGGCAAGGTTATCCCAGATGCCATACAGCGACTGCACTGGCGAGGTGCTGCTCACCGCATTGTCATCGGCGGCGAAATACTGGCCGGTACCGAAGAACAGACTGATGCCGCCGCCCGGACCCGTGCTGATCTCGATGCCGCTCATGATCGGCTGCGGGCTGTTATTGCGCGTAGCGGTGAACAGCGGCGTTCCAGACAGGGCGATGTTCCAATCGGTCGGATCGGTGCTGGAAAGATCGAACTTCCAGATATTGCCCTGCATGTCACCGCCATACACAGTGTCGGTGATGCCATCATTGTTCTTCAACGCCACCGTGGCGATGTTGATCAGGCCATTGCGTGCCGCGTACTTGGCACCTACCGGCGAAAGCCGCTTGAGCACCTTGCCGGTCTGGATATCAACCACGAACAGCGCTGCCTTGCCGCTGGTGGAGTTGACGCCATTGCCGAAGATCGCAACGAAGCGTGGCGAAGCGTTGGCATCGGCGCCCTTTACCGCCACCACAGCCGGCTTGCCCAGCACAAACCCGAGATCCGACTCTGTCTTCCCCGAGACTTCCCACAACACACTCGATGCACCGAACGCGGTCGGATCGCTGACATTCAGCGCGAACACGGAGCCATTGCCTACGCTCGTCGCATTGGGCGCCTTGCTGGAACCACCACCACCCGTGGTGCCCACCAGCACCGTGTTCCAGGCATCCCCGTAGTAGACGTCGGACGACGTCAGTGGGCCATCCACGTAGTAGCGATGCCCATACTTGGGGTTGGCCAGCTCGGCAATGTGCTGCATGGCAGCTGACGGAATGAAGGCCAGTTCTTCGGTACCGCCGGATGCTCCATTCGAACCGTTGAAACCATGCACCATGCCGTCATTGGCGCCAACATAGATCATCGTCGGCGGCCCCGATGTCGCGCGCTTCGCTTTCAGGAAGACGTCATAAGACGTGCCCAGCGTCGCCTTCCACTTGACTGTCGACTGCCTCGCCCAGCCTGCATAGCCGAAGTCATCCGTTTTGGAGACGATCTCGGTGGTGGAATTGACGATGTCACCCAACGGCGAAGTACGCGAACGGAGCCCGCTCACCGCCGCGCCGCGCAGATAGTTGACCAGGGTGGTCGAGGTCTGATTCGCGAACCATGCAGGAATCGAGTCACTGAATCCCAATGCCGACAGCTTCGCCCGCTCATCATTGCCCGGCAGATTGGTGGCCAGGAACTCGTTCGCATTGACCGGGGTCACCGTGCCATCGGACGCGGTCTTGGTCGGGGACGTCGCCATGTAGATGCGGCGCGTGGCACTGCCGATGTTGCTGGACGCCTTCCACAGCACGGCTCCGTCCGCACCCTGGCCGTCGACCTGGGTGGCAATGACATCACCGGTCCAGTCCACAGTGCCAGAGGGCACGCTGTAATGGGACGATACGGTGAACGAGTTGGTCGAAATGCGCGCGCCACTGCCGCTACCGCCGACCGGCGCATCACCTTCCGCTGCGCTGTTGAAGATCGCCTCCAGCGCCTCCTTCAGTTTGGTCGGATTGCGTGCCAGGAAGTAGTTATCCGGCACCCCTGGCTTCTTGCTGTCCCACTTCTTACCGGCCGGGACACCGTACTTGGCGGCATACCACAGCGGGCTCTGCAGCTGGCCCGCCGCAGTGGTAGAGGCCTTGTACTTGATGACTACCGGCCTCTGCCAGTTGCTCGGGAAGTTGTTTGTGCTGGTCAGCACGGAGCCATTGCTATTGCCCGGACGCAGCGCCAGACGTTGCACGGTGCTGGAGGCATTTGACCCTGTGATCGTGTAGCCCGTCAGCATTGCGTTGCCAGCGTACGCCGACAGGTTCTCGATCCGGATGAGCACTTCATCCTCCTCGACCTTGCCGGCCAAAGTCGTGCCGATCCAATCCACCCCTTTGTTTGCAGTTGTGTAGTCGCACAGTCGCGTATTGCCCGCGGCACTGTTGCTCACTTTCGCATCAGCACGCCAGCAGATGTTGTTGAAGGTGCCGGTATCGTTGCACGCGGCGCCCACGCAGTAGCTCAGCATGGCAACGACGTCGTTGTCATGGTCATTGCCCCACAGCGAGTCTTCCCACACCAGCGAGAAGCTGCCGGACTTCGCATCTGTCCGGTAGGGACGGCCATAGACCAGCTTCCCGCCAGTGTCGTTGGCCTGCTTGGTGCCAATGCCGACCGAGCCCAGGAAGCAGCTGCGCCAGCCAGCACTTGTTGCCGTTGCGCCGCCGGTGTTGTTCGCCTGGCAGAGCGGGGCCAGTCCGATCTTACTGTTGCCCACCGCAATTTCGAACTGCGGGAGATTTTCCGCCATGGCAACGGCGTAGGTGGTGGCGGTGACCTTGTACGTGCTTGGCTTGTTCTGCACGTTGGGACGCAGATCGGTCTCCGCGGCCGCCTTGGCCAGCCCCGCCATCAGGAAGCTGCCTTCCATGGAGGGAATGTCCGGGCAGATGCCGCGCGCCTTGCTGAGGCTACCGATTGTCTGGCCCTGGCAGATATCACTGTGGGTATCAAGCGAAGCACCGCGCGGTGTATCACCCACGCGACCGATCATGTAGCTCTTGCCAGCGATTCCTTCGGCCGTGCCGACTGCATCCGTCGCGGACACCGCAGACGCAAGGCCGGTCACGGAACCGACGTTGTCGCTGTCAAAGGACGGCAGGCCCGACGATAGCACCAGGATATTGCAGGTCGCACAATAAGAGTTGCCACCTTCTGCGGGCAGGCGGTAGGGATCCTTCCAGCTGATATTGGTTGGCAGCCCACTGAGATCTCCGCTGTCACTATAGACCTTGGAACCCGCAGTGATGTAGCGCAGCGCCTCCGCATACATTTCCGCCAATGGATTGCCCCAGGCACTGCACTTCTGGCCTCCGGTCCCCGGATCGGTCAGATTGCCATTTCCCTTCTGGTCCTGGCGATTGAGAATGCCGTAGGTGTTGCAGTCATTCCAGTTGTTGGACCAGTTCCAGTTGTCCAGACGGAAGCTTGAAATCGCGTTGATCACGCCCTCATCGTCGGCCTTGGCGTTTCCCGTCAGATTCAGGTAGCAGAACTGCCCCGTAGACAGGTCGATTTCATCACCCACGCCGCAGAACTTCGTCCCGTTGCCCGCGATCTTGCCGATGTTCCGCCGCAGGACACCACCATCCCGCGGATTGGCGTAGGTTCCCGTCACGAGCCCAAAGCGCAATCGCCCGCTCTCACCGTAGGTCTGCAGCAGCCCGGCCGGCTTGAAACGGTCGGTGATGCCATCGTTGTATTTCCGGCAGAAACTCTCACGCACCGTTGAGCTGGCATCACACACTTCCACGCGCACGGTGTAGTCCGTGGCTGAGCGGGGAATGTCCGCGTAGCCATCGGCGTTGCTGGCTCGTCCGGTATCGCACTGGTTGCTGGCTGTCGAGGCCCACTCGCCCAGTGCACCTTCGGCCACGCGCATCAGCGGCGCCCCGGTTGCAGAACGGGTCACACTGCAGAAGCTGAAGGTTGTCCCGCTTCCAGCAAGGTTGGCGAACTCGCGAAGATCCGATCCACTGTAGACCTTGACCCACGCATGCAGATCGCTGGGGATCGGCGCCCGCTCCAACACCGTCTTTTCCTTCGTATCGGTGAAGCGCTGGCCGCCGTACAGCACGTAGCGCATCACATCCAGGCGACTCATCGTCACCCAGTTGAGGAAGTTGCCCGACCACGCGCCGCTGCAGCTGTGCTTGTTGGCGCCCTTTGCCTCTGCACTGGCCTTGAAGACACCGCTGTTGTACGAGTAACAGAGGTTGTAATCGAAGTAGCCTGAGTAATCGAACTTGTCCTGGTAGGTGGTGTCCAGCACCCCGTCCCCGTCCAGGTCGCTGTAATCGCTGTAGGCCTTGTTGAACAGCTGCTCGTCACGCGACATCACCATCATCATCAATGGCGGCTGGCTCTGCTTGCTGTACAGCGGCTCCTGCGCGATGTCGTAGTCACCAAGCGCAGCCTGCAGCGGAATGATCAACGCGGCAAGGCCGGCAAGCGCAGCAACACCCACACCGGCCCGCAGCCAGGTGGAGGAACGAAGTCGAAGGAAACGGCGCTCGCTGTTCATGGGATGAAGATCGTATCGATGACCGCACTGGCGGACGCATTGGAGGGATCGTCACTGGCAAGCGCCGTGACCTGGTAGATGTTCCCGGTTTCTTCGTTCTGTCGGCCGCCGGTGCGCCGGCTGGACGCTGCAAAGCACTTGTCGATGCGACGCGTATAGGTGGACTTGGTCTCACTGAGACCATCGGCCCACGTCTGCGGATCGTAGGAGGGACTGCATTCCTCCTGGCTGGCCTTGAAGATGCCCCCGTCAGCCAGCGCCTTCTCGATGGATTTTTCGGTCTGCCGGGCGTCGGCCTCAGCGTTCTGGAAGGCAACGTTGCTGCGCAGATAGTTGGCAGCCATCCGTTCCTGCATGCTTGTGACCTGCATGCCGGCGATGCCCAGCAGGGCCATCAGCACCAGCATGATCAGCACGACGTACAGCACCGCGCCGCGCTGGGAACGCGGTGAATGCAGAGAATGGCGGCGGGCGGGATGGGTACGCATGGTGGCCTCAGTTGCCATACAGGCGATTGCGCAGAGCGATCGTGCTCTGGTAGGCGGCGCGCATGCGGCCGTCAGAAGGCGCGGTGTAGGTCACGCCGAGCGCGGTCAGCGGCGTACTTGAACTGGCCTGGACAGATGCGGCCGGGTCTGGACTGGACACCACCAGCCCCAGTTGCACCGTGCCCACGCGCTGCCAGCCACGCGAGGCCGGCACGATGGAGGCCTGAACATCGGTCGCGGTACCCTGGCGATCAATGTAGCCGGTCGGCGACACCGTGCTCAGACCGTGATCCTGGCCATACAGCAATTGCATGTTCTCCACGCCCTCGACCAGCGCCTCTGCTGGTCCCGCGACCAAGGCAGCACCGGGCTTGGCGGTGAATCGAAGGCGATACAGCGACGATTGCTTGGTCGTAGCGTCGTAGCCCACGTACAGGATCGACGTCTCGGCGCGATACAGCACCGCCTGGCCGGGCTGGTAGTTGCGGGCGATGGCCACGTCGTTGTTGGGTGCGGTGCCCACCGTCACGGTGCCGGCCTTTGCATCGATCGCACGAGCCTGGAAGACCGTGGCGGAAATGCAGTCGGCCACACCGAACAGCCCCGGGTCGGTAACTCCGCTATCAAGCACGGCAAGACGTTTGGGATCAAAGCTGAAAACCGGCTGGGCAACCGTACCGGCTACCGCCGTGACCGGCACACCGGTGGGCACCAGATAGCGCAGAGCGACGATATCGCTGCCGTCGACCCGGTTCTTGATGGCCGCGGCGAACTCACTCGGCAACGCCGGGGAGTACTTGTCGCCCCCCGTTGACGGCGTTGCCGCCAACGTCACCGCGTCGCCCGGCTTGGTATTCGTTGCTTCGTAGCCCTGGATCGACCGCGCAAAGTCCAGCGCGGGGTGGCCTCCCGCAGCGAAGGTGGTTGCCAAGGTGCCCTGCGGATCATGCGCCTGATCGTTCACGCAGCCGAAGTGTCCCGCCATGCGCAGTTCGCGTTGCAGGGAATCCATCGCGAAACGGCTGTTCTCCTGGACCCGCGCCAGCCCTTCAGACAGCTGGTAGGCCGTGCGTGAAGCGGCGAACACCTGGACCACGCCCAGCATGATGATCAGGCCGATGGTCAGGGCGATCATCAACTCGATCAGCGACAGGCCACTCATCGTTTGGCGGGAGCGCATTCTGGTCATCACAGCAGGCTCTCCGCAGCAAAGGTGGTGTCAGCCTTCGAATCGGGATTCCAACGCTCATCGCCCCAACTGACCGACACCCGTACCCGGCCGTCATTGACGGTTACCGTTCCGGATGCCGAGTCACCCAGTGCGCGGCCCAGGCGGCAGCGCCAGTCGCGGGTGAAGTCATCCTTGCCGATATCCTTGCCAATGGACGGCGCGCAGTCACCCTTGCCGGTGGTAGCAGCATAGGTACCGGCATAGCTGAGCGCGTTGATCCGGTTAGCCCGGATCTGATCAAGCAGTTCGTACCCCAGGTTGGTGGCCTGGGTGCGGTAGTTCGCGCTCTGGACGAACCGCACATTCATCGTCTGCAGCAGCGCGAAGCCCAGCAGGCCGATACCCATCACCAGGATCGCGATCATGACCTCGATCAGGGTGAAACCGCCCTGCGCCGTACGGTGCGGCTGGAAGCCGATCTTTCTCATGAGCAACTCTCCTTCAACAGCCTCACCTGTCCCGTAGGCGATATGCGCAGCGTTCGCTGCAGGGGCTGGTCGCCACACTTTTCAGGGCGCAGTGTCACATCCACTTCCGCGTTGGCGCGATTGCGGCCACGGCCATCGAAGCCGATGGTCAACGTTTCGGCTGCGGACTTCATCGTTGGGCGACCTTCGCTGTAGCGCAGCACGTTCTCACCGGAATCAAGCGACCCGTTCCCGTTGCGATCCTCCCAGACCATCCAGCCGTCGGCCCAGCTGCTGCCATCACATTCTTTGCCCGCTGTGGATGCGCATACAGCCCCGCCACGCGTGTTCTTTATTGCCTCGGAACGGGCAAGTGCCAGCGACGCGATCAGTTCGTTGGTCGTCGTGGCCACACGATTTGAGCGGATCGTACTTTGGAAGCTGGGATACGCGATGGTGCTCAGGATCGCCAGGACGGCAACTGTGACCATCAACTCAACCAGCGTAAAGCCGTTTTGCCGGCGCAAAGACATTGGACGCTCCCCAGCGTGTTGATGGCCACGATGGGCCATCGCCCTGCCACCGGCAAGCGGCGGCAGGATGAACGGTCATTCCGGGGCGACGGGCGTCAAGGCCTTGACGACCCGCCCTCCCCTGCCTGTACCGGCGCGATCCCCATCGCGCCGGCGCAGACTCAGGCCAGCACCTGATAGCAGGGCTGGTATTCGCCGGAGATCTTCATCCGGCGCTGTTCGACGAAGGCACGCAGCAGCGCGTCCAGGGCCTGCATCATGTCCGGGTCGCCATGGATCTGGAACGGCCCGAACTGCTCGATGCGGCGCATGCCGTCTTCCTTCACGTTGCCGGCCACGATGCCCGAGAACGCCCGGCGCAGGTCGGCCGCCAGCGCGTGCGGGGCACGCCCGTGGTGCAGGTCCAGCGCGGCCATCGCCTCGTGGGTCGGCACGAACGGCTGCTGGTACTCCCACGGAATCTCGATCGACCAGTTGAAGAAGAACGAGTCCTTCTGCGCCAGGCGGTGCTCGCGCACGCGCTTGATGCCGTTGGCCATTTTCTTTGCCACCGCCACCGGGTCGCCGATGACGATCTCGTAGCGCTCGGCGGCCGCATCACCCAGGGTCAGGCGGATGAACCGGTCGATCTGCTCGAAGTACGGCGCCGCCACCGTCGGGCCGGTCAGGATCAGCGGGAACGGCAGGTCCTTGTTTTCCTCGCGCAGCAGGATGCCGAGCAGGTACAGGATTTCCTCGGCGGTGCCGACACCACCGGCGAACACGATGATGCCGTGGCCGATGCGGACGAAGGCCTCCAGGCGCTTCTCGATGTCCGGCATGATCACCAGGTGGTTGACGATCGGATTCGGCGACTCGGCCGCGATGATGCCCGGCTCGGTCAGGCCGATGTAACGCGTCACGGTACGGCGCTGCTTGGCATGGGCAATGGTGGCGCCCTTCATCGGGCCCTTCATCGCGCCCGGACCGCAGCCGGTGCAGATGTCCAGGCCGCGCAGGCCCAGCTCATAGCCCACCTGCTTGGTGTACAGGTACTCGTCGCGCGAGATCGAGTGGCCGCCCCAGCAGACGACCAGATTCGGGTCACCCGGGTTCAGGATGCGCGCGTTGCGCAGCAGGCCGAACACCGCATTGGTGATGCCCTCGGACGACTCCAGCTCGGCCGCGTAGGCCGGGCCCATCTCGATGGCCATGTAGGCCAGGTCACGCACCACCGCGAACAACAGTTCGGCGACGCCGCGGATGATCTCGCCGTCGACGAAAGCCATCGCCGGTGCATTGACCAGGTCGATGCGCACGCCGCGATCCTGCTGCGCCACCTGGATGTCGAAATCGGGATACAGATCGCGCGCCGCGCGCGGATCGTCAGAAGCACTGCCGCTGGTCAGCACGGCCAGTGCGCAGCGGCGCAGCAGCTCGTGCATGCCGCCGGCAGACGCATCGCGCAGCCGGGCCACTTCGGCCCGCGACAGCACATCCAGCCCACCGCGCGGGTAGATCCGCGCGTCCTGCACCGGCAGTGCACGGGCTGATTTTTCGTTCGTGGTCATGTCCAATTTTTCGCTTCCTTCAAGGTTTCCGACTGTACTGCCGCCCCCTTAAAAAGCAAAACGGCCGGGAAGCCCGACCGTTGGATGTGTGCTTCCCGCGTTCGCCTTTCCGGGACCGCATCGGCGGCGTTGGCACCGCGCACATTTCTGGATGCTACGCCGATGCCAAGTGACCTGCAAGGACTTTCGCCTGAACGGAAAACGGCCGGGTTTCCCCGGCCGTTTTCACTTACTGCTTCAAGCTCTGATGGATCAGAACTTGTACTTCACGGTCAGCTGCATCGACCAGCGCGACACGGCGGTGTTGCCCTTGTCGTTGTTGTTTTCCTGGACCGAGGAATCGTCCGCACCGGTGAACGAGTACACGTACTTGCCGGTGGCCGGATCGATACCCGCGAAGTTGCCCACGCGACGGGTGGCGTAGAAGCCGTAGTCGTCGATCAGGCCCCACTTCTTGTTGAGCAGGTTGCCGACATTCATGATGTCCAGCGCGATCTCACCCTTGTGGGTCTTCGCGAAGCCCGGGAACTCCTGGCTGATGCGGACATCGAAGCTGTTGACCCACTTGGCGCGGTGCTGGTTGGCCGGCACCGTGCTGCCACGATAGGCATCGAGTTCCGGGTTCTGCGCCAGCCAGTCGAAGAACTTCTTCTCCATGTCCACGCCGCCAACGAACAGCACGTCACCCGGGCCCTTCGGCACGTAGAACAGGTCGTTGCCGATTGCGCTGTCGCCGTTGGCATCGTTGTAGAACACGTAGCTGTACGGACGGCCCGAACGGCCTTCATAGAACAGGCCGACGCGGGTGGCGTTGTCACCGAAGAAGTTGTGCTTCCACTCCAGAGTACCGGTGATACGGTCCTTGATCGCATAGCGCGAGTTGTACGCGATGTTCTCGTTGGCGTTCAGGATCTGGGTGTTGTTCCAGTTCGAGGTGTTCTGCGAGCTGGTCAGCGGACTCACTTCCTTCGACTGGGTGTAGGTGTAACCCAGCGACCAGCCCCAGTTCTCGGTCAGCGGCTTGGCCAGCGAGAAGGTCGCCTGGCTGCCACGGCCCTTGTTGGTGTTGCGCAGGAGCAGCACGTCGCCGATGTTGTTCGGGCGGTAGTTGCGGTTCAGCACGCCATTGGTGCCGTTCTCCATGCCCAGATTGTCACCGGTGCGGTTGTCGATCTTGCTGTTGGCCTGGTTCAGGCCCTTGTCGTTCCAGTAGATCTCACGACCGTCCTGTGCGGACACGTAGGTCGGGCCATTGCCCTTGCCATCGGTCAGGTCCAGACGCTCGAAGTACAGGCCATCCTTGACCTTGGTGAACAGCAGTTCGGCCGACGCCACGATGCCGTACCACGGCAGCTCGTGATCGAACGCCAGGTTGGCCTTCCACACCGACGGCAGGCGGGTGCCCGGGTTGATGATGTCGACGTTCTGGCGCGCGATGATCTTCGACGGATCCGGGATGAACGGATTGTCGGCATCGACGCTGAAGCCGCCCGGGTTGCCGCTGACGTTGTACTCAACGTAGTTCAGGCCGGTGTTCTGGTACGCACCTGCCAGCCACACGTTCGGGGCAGCACCGCCGAACAGGCCCACGCCGCCGCGCAGCTGGGTCGGGCGATCGCTGTCGAAGGTGTAGTTGAAGCCAACGCGCGGCTGGATCAGGCTCTTGTCCACCAGCTTGGTGTTGTCATAGCCGTAACGGGACTGGATGTCCGCGTTGTACTTGGTCTGGCTGGTGAAATCCGGGATGTCCACGCGGACGCCGAACATCAGGCTCAGGTTGTAGTTGATCGCCCAGGTGTCCTGGATGAACAGACCGGTGTTCTTCAGGTGGAACTTGGCCGGAATGTCATCCAGGCTGCCGCCCGGACGCGGAACGCGCAGCTGGTAGCCGTTCGCGGTGCCCTTCAGGAACGAGGCCAGGTCACGGAAGTCATACGCGCCGTACAGGTTGCGGCCGTAGAAGTTCATCAGGTCGTTGTCGGTGTAATCGAAACCGAACTTGATGGTGTGGTCACCGACGTACCAGGTACCGGCACCGAAGGCACTCAGCTCCTTCGACTCGACCAGGTTGGTGTGGGTATTCTGCTCGGTACCCAGGTACAGCGAATTGCTGCCGAAGCGGACGCGCATCTGCGGCAGATGCGAAGCCGCGACGCGGTTGGACGAGTAGTCCTTGTGCGAAACCTTGAACTCGGTCGAGAAGTTCTCGGACCAGTCGCTGAACAGTTCACCCATCCAGGTTTCGTATTCGGTCGGCTGGGTGTACCAGAAGTCGCTCAGCGACAGCGCGCTGCTGCTGACCTGCGGGAAGCGGACGACGTCCTGCTTCATCTTGTTGTAGCGCAGGGCTGCACGATGGTTCTCGTTGATGTTCCAGTCCAGCTTGACCGCGTACTCTTCGATCTCGGTCTTGTTGTTCAGGTCGCTGACGCTACCGACCGGATGACCCAGTTCCGCCATGCGCTTCTGCACGGCCGAGATGTCGGCGTCGCTGATGCCACCCTTCGCCGGATCCTTGTTGTACGGGCTTTCGCTCAGGCTGACGCCGCCGCCGCTGCGCTCATACTTTTCGTAGTTGGTGAAGAAGAACAGCTTGTCCTTGACGATCGGGCCGCCGAAGGTCATGCCGTAGGTCTTCTCGTCCTTGAAGCCGTTGAAGTCCGTACGATCACCTTCCAGGCGCGAGCGGACCATGTCCTTGTCGCGGTACGAACCGTACACGGTGCCGTGGAATTCGTTGGTACCCGACTTGGTCACGGCGTTGATCACCGCACCGGTGCCACCGGCGATGGTGGTGTCGTAGTTGGCCAGGTCGATGTTGATTTCCTGGATGGCGTCCATCGACACCGGCTGACGCTCGGTCGGCAGGTTGTTGGAGCCCAGGCCGAACGGGTCGGAGGCACTGATGCCGTCGATGCGGATGGCGTTGTAACGGGTGTTCTGGCCACCGGCCGAGATCGCACCGTCAGCCTTGCTGACCTGCGAGATGCGCGGGTCCAGGCGGATGTAGTCCTGGATGTTGCGGTTGGCCGACGGCAGCGCGTCCATCGTTTCGCGGGTCACGTTGGTGCCGGTACCCATCTTGGTGGCGCTGAACAGGTCCAGGCCGCCGGCGGTGGCGACAACGTTCACGGCGTCCAGGTTGGTGGCAGCCAGGTCACCGCCCAGGTTGGCATTGACCGTGTTGACCTGGTTCAGGTTCAGGTAGACACCTTCTTCGGTCTTGGTGCCTTCACCGGACTTGGTGATGGTGATGGTGTACGGGCCACCCACGCGCAGGCCGCGCGCGTTGTAGCGACCCGACGCATCGGTGGTGGCACGCGAAACGGTGCCCGACTCGGTGTGGGTGATGGTGACTTCAGCACCAGCAACAGGCTGGCCTGCGGCGGACATCACCTGGCCGCCGACACCGGCAGAGGTGCTCTGGGCGAAGGCGGGAGCGGCGGCGAGCGCAGCCACGAGACCAAGGGTGAGCTTGGACATCCGGAGTGGGTGGGTCATTTTTCGGTAGCCTCGATGCGAGTTGGCGATGGCGGAAAAAAAGCGCATCCAAACAGCCCTGCGGGTGGCTGGTCGGACATTTATCTGGGGTTCCCTACCGCTTGGCTGAAGGAAGCCACAACGGTTAACACTAGATTAACACGCTACGCCATCAATGTGACGGTTGTGCGACAAACGGCACCGGATCGCAACGCAATCGTGACGGGTTCTTCACTCCGCCTTTCCCCGGGATCTACTCGCCGGGGGGCGCCTCGCTGGCATCGAGAATCTGGCCGCGCCAGGTAGCGCCAGCACCGGACAACAGGGTCACGGCCGCGGCGGCGGCGGCCTCCGGGCCTTGCGCGGCCGGGTCCTGGTCTACGGAATAGGCCCGGGCCCGCAAGGCCGTGCGCAGCGGGCCGGGGTACAGGCCACTCACCCTTACCGGGCTGCGGCCGAGCTCGTCGTGCAGGCTGGCGATCAGGCCACGCAGGCCGTGCTGGGCCACACCGTAACCGCCCCAGTAGGCCTGACCGACCCGCTCGGGGGCATCGACCGCAAACACCAGCGCCGCATCTTCGCGCTGCCGCAGCAGCGGCAGGCAGGCCTGGGCCAGCCAGGCGGGCGCAGTCAGGGTGACGTGCACCGCGCGGGCGAAACTCGCTGGGTCTGCCAGCTCAAACGGGGTCAGGCCCGGGAAGTGAGCGGCACAGACCAGCAGGCCATCCAGGCGCCCCAGCTCGCGCTGCAGGGCCTGGGCCAGCTCGGCATAGTCGTCGGGGCCCGCGCCTTCCAGGTCCAGCGGATACAGCAGCGGCTCCGGGCCGACCGCCTGCACCTGGGCGTAGACACGGTCCAGGCGGCGAGGCTTGCGGCCCAGCAGAACCACGGTGGCCCCGGCGGCCGCAGCAGCCACTGCCGCCGCACAACCCAACCCGCCACCGGCACCGGCGACCAGCACCACGCGATCCTGCAACGGGCGGCCATCGAGCGCCCCGTCGGTCGGTGACGTCGATGGCCAGGCACTCATCCCTGGGTCGCCTCTTCGACGATGCGCTTGAGCTCGCCGGCTTCGAACAGCTCCAGCACGATGTCACAGCCGCCAATCAACTCACCGTTGATGAACAGCTGCGGGAAAGTCGGCAGGTTGGAAAAACGCGGCAGGTTGGCGCGGATCTCGGGCTCTTCCAGCACGTTGACGGTGCGCAGGATGACTGCGCCGGCCGCCATCAACGCCTGTACGGCGCGGCTGGAGAAGCCGCACATCGGGTATTGCGGGGTGCCCTTCATGAACAGCACGAGCGGGTAACGATCGACCTCGGCCTGGATTTGCTGCATTACCGCCACAACCACACTCCTTGCTTCGCCGGACAAACCGACCGTGATGGTCGGCTAGACTGCCCACGGTAGCCGCCATTGTAAGCGGATGGAACCGGCTGCCGCCGCCCCCTGGCCACGAACCTGTCCATGCCTGTCGAATTGCCCGCCCTGCCCTATCTTCCCGGCTCCCTGCAGCCGCACCTGTCCGCACAGACCGTGGAACTGCATCACGGCCGCCACCATCGCGCCTATGTGGATGCCGTCAACGCCGGCATTCTCGGCACCGAGTGGGAGGAAGCGTCGCTGGAGGAGATCGTCCGCCACGCCCAGGGCACGCTGTTCGATGCCGCCGCCCAGGCCTGGAACCATGCCTTCTACTGGCAGTGCCTGCGCCCGCGCGGCGGCGGTGAGCCGCAGGGGCGACTGGGCGAACTGGTCAAGCGCCAGTACGGCGACGTGCAGCGCCTGCGCGAGGAATTCAACCGCACCGCGCTGGGCCTGTTCGGCTCCGGCTGGGTCTGGCTGGTGCAGCATCCGGGCGGGCAGCTGGGCCTGCAGGCCACCCGCAATGCAGGCACGCCATTGACCGGTGAAAGCACCCCGCTGCTGTGCTGCGACGTCTGGGAGCACGCTTACTACACCGACTACCAGAACGATCGCGCGCGGTATCTGGACGCGTTCTGGCAGATGGTCAACTGGGAATTTGCCGAAAGCCAGCTGCGCTGACCCCTGTAGAGCCGAGCCCACGCCCGGCTGCTGTCCGGCCAGCCGAGCATGGGCTCGGCTCTACAGATCAGGCATCACGCGCTCTCGTGCGCGGCCACGGCGTCCATCACCCGCGCCGAGTACACCAGCGCCGCACCGGCGTTCAGCGACACCGCCACACCGAGCGCCTCGGCGATCTCCTCGCGGCTGGCGCCGTGCTTCAGCGCGGCATCCACGTGCACGGTGATGCAGCCGTCGCAGCGGGTGGTCACGGCCACCGCCAGCGCGATCAGCTCGCGGGTCTTGGCATCGAGGTGGTTGGTCTGGGCACCGGCGTTGGCCAGCGTGGCATAGCCCTTGACCGTGTCCGGCGAGAGCTTGCCGATCTCGCCGATACGACCCTTAAGCTCCTTGCGGTAGGCATTCCAGTCGAGCATGGGGATGACTCCTGTGAAAGGAGCTCCACGCTACCACCGGGAATGTTGCGCCGATGCCTGCACCGGCGCGTCACAGCGTTGCACTGCCGGCCAACGGCCGGCACTACCGGGCTCAGCGATTGCGCAGCGCGTGTACCGCCGGCGCCACCTGGGCCTGGCGGTCCAGCTCCAGGCCGACCTGGTCCAGCGCATCGGCCAATGCAGCGGCATCATCGTCGCGCAACGTGGCGTGGCCGACCTTGCGACCTTCGCGCGGCTCCTTGCCGTAGTCATGCCAATGGCCACTGGCCTGAGCCAGCACCGGCGCCGGGTCGGGCATCGCGCCCAACCAGTTCAGCATGCAGGCATGGCCGAGCATGCGGGTGCTGCCCAGCGGCAGGCCCAGCACCGCACGCAGATGGTTCTCGAACTGCGAGGTCTCGCTGCCTTCGATGGTCCAGTGGCCGGAGTTGTGCACGCGCGGTGCCATCTCGTTGGCCAGCAGTTCGCCGTCACGACAGAACAGCTCCAGTGCGAACACGCCCACATACTGCAGGTGCTCGGCGACGCGGCGGGCATAGCCGATCGCGGCCTGCTGATCGGCATCGGACAGCACGGCCGGGGCCACGCTGGCCGACAGCACGCCGTCGACATGCCAGTTGCCGGTGACCGGCCAGGCCTCGAAGCCGCCATCGCGGCCACGCACAGCGACCACACTGACCTCGCGCTGGAAGGCAACGAAGCCTTCCAGGATCAGCCCGGTGCGCTCGACCTGTGCGCCAAGCGCGTCCCATGCAGCGTCGATGTCGGCTTCGCTGCGCAGGCGGAACTGGCCCTTGCCGTCGTAACCGAGGCGGCGGGTCTTGAGGATGCACGGCAGGCCGAACTCGGCGGCCTTCGCGACCAACTCGTCACGGCTGCGGATATCGGCAAAGGCGGGCAGCGGAATGCCCAACTGCTGGAACAGGGTCTTCTCGCTCAACCGGTCCTGGGCCACCGCCAGCGCAGCCGGCGGCGGGTAGACCGGCACGCGGTCGGCCAGGAACTGCGCGCTGTCGGCAGGCACGTTCTCGAAATCGAAGGTGACCACGTCCACCTTGGCGGCGAAATCCGCCAACGCCTGGCGGTCATCGAAGGCACCGACGGTGAGCGGCGCCAGCGGGCCGCTGCAGGCGTCGGCTGCCGGGTCGTACAGTTCGAAGCGCAATCCCAGCGGCGCACCGGCCAGGACCATCATGCGGGCGAGCTGACCGCCGCCCAGGATGCCGACGGTCAGGCTCATTGGCGCGGATCGTCGTGGGCCATCACGTCTTCGGTCTGGCGTGCACGGAAGGCGTCGAGCGCCTGGCCGATCGCCGGCTGGTCGCTGGCCAGCATCGCGGCGGCGAACAGCGCGGCGTTGGAGGCGCCGGCATTGCCGATGGCGAAGGTGGCGACCGGAATGCCGGCCGGCATCTGCACGATCGACAGCAGCGAATCCATGCCGTTGAGGGCCTTGGACTGGACCGGCACGCCCAGCACCGGCACGGCGGTCTTGGCGGCGATCATGCCCGGCAGGTGCGCGGCCCCGCCGGCTCCGGCGATGATCGCGCGCAGGCCACGCGGGCCCGCCTGCTCGGCGTAGCTGAACAACACATCCGGCGTCCGATGCGCGGACACCACCTTCACTTCGAACGGAACACCCAGGGCTTCAAGCTTCTGGGCGGCGTGCTGCATGGTTTCCCAGTCGGAACGGGAACCCATGACGATGCCGACAAGCGGCGCGATCGGGTTGGGGGTCATTGGCCGTCACCTGCCTTAAAGACGTATTCTAGCCATCTTCCACGCAAGACGAAGAACCATGGATCGCAAGCTGCTCGACCTGCTGGTGTCGCCGGACACCCGCCAGCCCCTGTCCCTGCTGGATGGCAAGGGCTTGGAAGCCCTCAACAAGGCCATTTCCGCCGGCGCGGTGAACAAGGCCGATGGCAACCCGCTGGCGCAGCCGCTGCGCGAAGCGCTGGTCACCCGCGACCGCAAGCAGGTCTTCCGCGTTGACGACGGCATCCCGGTGCTGCTGGCCGAGGAAGCCATCTCCACCGCCCAGATCGCCGACTTCCCGGCCGCATGAGCGCGCTGCCGACGCCGGATGCGGCCGTTGTCGCCGCCGATGTCGCGCGTGCGCTGGCCGAGGACCTGGGCAGCGGCGACGTCACCGCTGCGCTGTTGCCCGACCAGGCTGACAGCGCGTACCTGCTGTGCAAGCAGGACGGGGTGATCGCCGGTCGCCCCTGGTTCGACGCCACCCACCGCGCGCTCGACCCGGATGTGCGCATTGAATGGCGTGTCTCCGAAGGTGACGCGGTCACTGCCGGCACCGTGCTGGCCCTGCTGCATGGGCGCAGCCGCAGCCTGGTGAGCGCCGAGCGCACCTCGCTGAACTTCCTGCAGACGCTGTCCGGCACCGCCACGACCACCGCGCGTTACGTGGCGGCGGTGGCCGGCACCGGCACGCGCATTCTCGATACCCGCAAGACCCTGCCCGGCCTGCGCCTGGCGCAGAAGTACGCAGTGCGCTGTGGCGGCGGCGAGAACCACCGCTTCGGTCTGTACGACACAGTGATGCTGAAGGAAAACCACATCCGTGCTGCCGGTTCGCTGCCCGCAGCCGTGGCTGCCGCGCGCCGGCAATGGCCCGCGCTGCCGCTGGTGGTCGAGGTGGAGGATCTGGCGCAGCTGCGCCAGGCGCTGGAAACCGGTTGCGAACGCATCCTGCTGGATGACTTCAGCCCGGACCTGCGCCGCGAGGCCGTGCGCATCACGGCGGGCCGCATTGCGCTGGAAGTGTCCGGCAGCGTGGGCCTGGGTGGCCTGCGTTCGATCGCGGAGGACGGCGTGGACTGCATCTCCATTGGTGGCCTGACCAAGCACGTGCAGGCGATTGACCTGTCGTTGAAGCTGGGCCCGCCGCCGGGTTGAGGCCTACGGGACCTTGTAGCGCCGAGCCCACGCTCGGCTGCTTCTCGATCTGCGGCGCGCCCTGCACGCGCTTCGCGCGATAAGCCGGGCATGGGCTCGGCTCTACACGATCCGGGACGCCTTCACGGCTCGGCCACGCCTGCCTCTGCGACGCTGCCGGCATCCCCCACAGGAGCCGCGCATGCGCCGGATGCTCTTGCCTGCCTGTCTGCTGCTCGCGGCAGCCCCCTTGTCCGCAGCGGCCGCCGAAGCCTGCGATGTGCCACCGCGCTTCGGCCTGAGTCCGCTGGCGGTGGCCATCCGCAACACTGCCTGCAACGAGCACCGGCTCTGGTACCGGCCCTTCATCGACCGCGATGGCCGCGCCGCCAGCCTCAGCGTCACCGAAGCCGAACGTGATCACCTGGCCGACAACGGCCTGATCGCCTGGCAGCGCGTAGCCGGTTACTGGCGCGACAGCGGCACGCTCAACGCAATGGGCAGCATCACCGGCGCCAGCAGCTGCCTGGCGCCGCTGGGCACGCGCTACACCGACAGCGACTGCCGCGCGTTCCTGATCGACAACCCGTGGTCAGCCGCCTTCATTTCGTGGGTGATGGTGCGTGCCGGCGTGCCCGGCTTCAACACCTCGCCGCGCCATATCGACTACATCCGCGCCGCGTACCAGGGTGGGCCTTCGGGCGTGCCCTACCGGCTGGTCGACCCGGCCACCGCCAAGCCCGCGCCCGGCGACCTGCTGTGCTTCCTGCGCGACCGCAGCACCACGCTCAGCTACAGCGGGCTGGTGCAGGCGCTGGGCAACGGTTCGGTGGGCCACTGGAAATCGCATTGCGAAGTGGTGGTGGCTGCCAACCTGGGGGGCGACCAGATCCTGTACCTGGTCGGTGGCAACGTCATGAACACCGTGGCGATGCGGTTGCTGCAGCTGGACCGCACCGGGCTGATCAAGTTGCCTCCGGCACGCGAACGCGACAGTACCGGCATCGACCCCAGCTGCACGCCCGGCCGCGAGGACGAATGCAGCTTCAACCGCCAGGACTGGGCAGCGCTGCTGCAGTTGACCGCCACATCACCGCTGGTGATGCCGTCGCCAACTGCGACGCCAATGCAGCCCGCGCCACCGCAGCCGGTCGTCATACCGCCTCAACCAGTCTCTGCTGGTCCACAACCGACGCGGTGATGCGAGGCGCTTGATCCAGCGCGCGTTCGCCGCCATCTTTGCGGGATCGACCTCTGACGGCTGAAGCCATGCCCACCCTGCTGCTGCTGATTGCCGGCGGAATCATCTATTTCTTCTGGAATGCCGCACGTTCGGCCGCCGAGCGCGCGGTCGAACTGGGGCGCAATGCCTGCCGCGCCGCCGATGTGCAATGGTTGGACCAGGCGGTGCACGCCACCGGCCTGCGCCTGTCGCGCGGCGAGGATGGCCGACTCGGCTTCGAGCGCACCTTCAAGTTCGAGTATTCCTACGATGGCATCGATCGCCATGTAGGCCGCATGGTGCTGCGCGGCGATCAGCTGATCTCATTCACTGGCCCGGGCGCGGCGCGGATCAGCCAGATCCGCGCAGATGTGGACGATGCCGAGGATGTGTAGGACCTGAAGGTGTGCCGACCAACGGTCGGCACCCACACAATTCCGGCACCCGCCGATAAATCCTGCAAAGGAAAACGCCGCCCATCGGGGCGGCGTCGGAAACATTACTTGACCACGCGCAGGTTCGGGCGCCCCTTCGGCGGCGGACTGGCCGGCGGCGTATCGTCCGGCGGCGTGCCTTCCTCGTGCAGCAGCTCGTCGCTGGTCGGCGCGGTTTCGTTGCCCGGAATGTCATCCGGCAATGCCATGCCCTGCCCGGTCTCGCGGGCGTAGACGGCCAGCACGGCGCTGATCGGTACCTGCACCGGGTAGCTGGTGCCGGAGAAGCGCGCCGAGAAGCTCACCATCTCGTTGTCGATCATCAGCCGCACGACGGCACGTTCGGCGATGTTGAGCACGACCCGGCCATCCTTGACCGCCGAAGGCGGGACCTGCACGCCGGGAACGCCGGCGTCGACCAGGATGTGCGGGGTCAGCTGGTTGTCGTTGATCCATTCCACCAGCGCCCGCAGCAGGTACGGGCGGTGGCTGGTCATGTGGAAGAAGTCTTCGGTCATGCGTGAAGTGTACGCGCCCGGCGCCCTGCCGGGGCGGATCGCCTGCACGCCGGTCGGCGTGCAGACGGGTAACGCATGCCCGGATCAGACCGGCAGATCGCGCAGCTTGTTTTCCTGGTCGGTCAGGCTGCGGACGAAACCGGGATGGCGGAAGATGCGGTTGCCGTAGTCTTCGATCGCCTTGCCGTCCTTCGGCAGCGGTACGTCCAGCGACTGCAGGCGCCAGATGATCGGCGCCATCGCGCAGTCGGCCAGGCTCATTTCCGGGTTGAGGAAGAACTTGCTGGCCTTGAACAGCGGCAGCGAGGCGGTCAGCAACTCCTTCAGGCGCTTGCGGCCGGCCTCGGCCTGGGTCTTGTTGCCCAGCTGGATGGCCTGCACCTGCGGCACCCAGTCGTGCTCGATGCGCAGCATGGCCAGGCGGATGCGCGCACGCGACAGCGGGTCGACCGGCATCAGCGGCGGATGCGGGTAGCGCTCGTCCAGGTACTCGCTGACCACCGACGCGGCGTAAAGCACCAGTTCGCGTTCGACCAGCGTCGGCACCGAGTGGTACGGATTGAGGTCGATCAGGTCTTCAGGCGGGTTCTGTGGATCGACCGGAACGAAGTCGAAGGTCACACCCTTGGCCGCCAGGACCAGGCGTACACGGTGGCACAGTACATCGTCGTTCGAGGAAAACAGCGTCAGTGTATTGCGCATGCGTACGCTCGCCGCCATCAAAGGCTCTCCCACGACAGGAGACCGCCTGCCGCATCGGCGCCGCCGGCACCGTGCCAGCGATCGACTCCTCCCCGAGTGTGCAACCGACCATCACAAAAGCCAATAGGCCCGTGCGATGGCCGGCGGCAGATTCAGTGAACGTCCTTCCAGTATTCCTTCTTCAACAGATACAGCAGGAAGGTCAGCAGGGCCAGGAACAGGATCACCCACACGCCCAGCTGCTGGCGCTTGAGCGCGGCCGGTTCGCCGGCATATTCGAGGAAGTTGGTGATGTCCCGCACGGCCTGGTCGTACTGCCCGGCATCGACCGAACCCGGCGTTTCAATCTTCAGGCCGGTCACCGGCGGGTCCATGCCCGGCGCTTCGGGCTTGCCATGCACGGCATGCTGCAGGCCCTGCATTTCCCACAGCGGGTTGGGCATGGACGCGTTGGCGAACAGCGCGTTGTTCCAGCCCAGCGGCCGGCTGCTGTCCAGGTAGAACGACTTGAGATAGGTGTAGACCCAGTCACTGCCCCGCACGCGCGAGATCAGGCTGAGGTCCGGCGGCATCTTGCCGAACCACTTCTCGGCATTCTCCTTGGACATCGCCACCGGGATCGGATCGCCGATCGCCGAGCCGGTGAAGTTGAGGTTGTTCATCACCTCCTCTTCGGTCAGGCCCAGGTCCTGCGCCATCCGCGAATAGCGCAGGTACTTCAGCGCGTGGCAGCCGGAGCAGTAGTTCATGTACAGCTGCGCGCCGCGCTGCAGCGAGGCGCGGTCACCGAGGTCGTTGCCGGCCTGCAGCAGCTTGGTGCCGCCTTCGGCGGCGGAGGCCAGGAAACTGCCCAGCATCAGGGCGGCCGTCAGGGCCAGCCGGACCATCCAGCGATCAGTCATGGGTGGTCACCCTCTCCGGTACCGGCTTGGTCCTGTCCAACCGTGTCCATAGCGGCATGGTGATGAAGAACGCGAAGTACAGGAAGGTCAGCACCCGCCCGATGTAGGTCTCGTGCACGTCGGTGCCCGGGCCGGAACCAATCACGCCCAGCCAGACGAAGCACACCGCCAGCACGCCCAGCATCACCTTCGAGATCCAGCCGCGGTAGCGCACCGACTTCACCCTGGCCTTGTCCAGCCACGGCACCAGGAACAGGATCGCAATGGCCGAGAACATCACCAGCACGCCGCCCAGCTTGTTCGGCACCACGCGCAACATCGCGTAGTAGGGCGTGTAGTACCAGACCGGCTTGATGTGCTCCGGGGTGACCAGGCGGTTGGCCTCGGTGAAGTTGTCGTGCTCCAGGAACAGGCCGCCGAAACCAGGCGCGAAGAAGATGATGAAGGCGGCGATGATCAGCAGGAAGCCGGCGCCGACACCATCCTTGAGCGTGTAGTACGGGTGGAACGGAATACCGTCGGCCGGAGCGTTCGGCGACCAGCGGTTGCCCTTCGGCCCCTTCTTGATCTCCACGCCATCGGGGTTGTTCGACCCCACTTCGTGCAGCGCGCCCAGGTGCAGCACCACCAGCAGCAACAGCACCAGCGGCAGGGCGATGACGTGCAGTGCGAAGAAGCGGTTGAGCGTGGCGTCACTGGGCAGGTAGTCGCCCATGATCCACTCGGTCAGGCCGTTGCCGATCACCGGTATCGCGCCGAACAGCGAGATGATCACCTTGGCGCCCCAGAACGACATCTGGCCCCACGGCAACACGTAGCCCATGAACGCTTCGGCCATCAGCACCAGGTAGATCAGCATGCCCAGGATCCACACCAGTTCGCGCGGCTTCTGGTAGCTGCCGTACAGCAGGCCGCGGAACATGTGCAGGTAGACCACGATGAAGAACAGCGAGGCCCCGGTGGAGTGCATGTAGCGGATCAGCCAGCCCCACTCCACATCACGCATGATGTATTCAATGGAGCCGAACGCCTCGGCGGCGTTGGTCTTGTAGTGCATCGTCAGGAAGATGCCGGTGACGATCTGGTTGACCAGCACCAGCAGCGCCAGCGAACCGAAGTAGTACCAGATGTTGAAGTTCTTCGGCGCGTAGTACTCGCTGACGTGCTTGCGGTACACCGGCATCAGGCCCGGTGCGCGGGCATTGACCCAGTCGGCCACGCCGCTGGCGGTACGGCTGAGGATATTGGCCATCAGGCAGCCCCCTGCGGATCGACACCGATGATGATGGTGTTGTCGTCCTGGTAGTGGTGCGCGGGCACCTTCAGGTTGATCGGCGCCGGCACGTCCTTGAAGACACGACCGGACATGTCGAAGCGCGACTTGTGGCAGGGGCAGAAGTAGCCGCCCTTCCACTGCGGGTCGTAGGGCTCAGGGCGGATCTCGGCGACCATTTCCGGCGAGCAGCCCAGGTGCGTGCACAGGCCGACCAGCACGGAAATATCCGGCTTGATCGAGCGCAGCTCGGGGTTCTGCTTCAGCACGTATTCCGGCTGCTGGTCCTTCTCGCCGGACTCGGGGTCCTTGAGACGGCCGTCCAGCCCGTGCAGCGCATCGAGGATCGCCTTGGACCGCTTGACGATCCAGATCGGCTGGCCACGCCATTCCACGATCAGGCGTTGGCCTTCCTGCAGGGCGCTGATGTCGGCCACCACCGGTGCGCCGGCAAGCTTGGCGCGGGCACTGGGGTTCCAGGATTTGATGAAAGGAACTGCGGTGAATCCGACGCCGACGGCGCCCACCACGGCTGTGGTGGCAGAAAGAAAACGCCGACGTCCGGTGTTGACTGGATCGTGTACCCCATCGTTGGCCATCCGGCACTCCGATATTGATTAGGTAGCTTTAAGGCTGCCAGCGGATCCGGTGGGGGCCAGAGCCGCATTGAATCACGGTTGAGTGTAGCGGAACCGTCGCGCGCCACACAACGCTCTTTGCAAGGAGTGCCGACCAACAGTCGGCACCTACCTGTTCAACGGTGTGCCGACTGACAGTCGGCACCCACCAGTCTGCGGTACCTACTGGTGGCTCAGGGCGGTGCGGTAACGCTCGGCCAGCTGCCCGACCCGGCGCACGTAGTACTGGGTTTCGCTGTAGGGCGGTACGCCGCCATGGCGGTCGACCGCGCCTTCGCCAGCGTTGTAGCCGGCTGCGGCAAGGGTCAGGTCGCCATTGAAGCGCTTCAGCAACCACGCAAGATACTGCACGCCGCCGCGGATGTTCTGCCCGGCATCGTAGGAGTCACTGACCCCGAAGCGCGCGGCGGTTGGCGGCATCAGCTGCATCAGGCCCTGCGCACCGGCACGGCTGAGCGCGGTCGGGTTGTAGGCCGACTCGGCATGGATGATGGCCCGCACCACCGCCTCTTCCACGCCGAACTCGCGCGCGGCCGAGGTGATCTCGGTCTGGAAGGCCGAGGTGTTCAGGCGCACGCTGCCGAAGTCCACGCGTGGATTGACCCCGCACGCGTAGCAGCGCTCCATGAAGCTGTAGCGGATGGTCCGCACCGGGCCGAGGTTGGCGACCTGGGTCGGGCGCGCACTGGTGTAGTGGCGCACGCCGTCCTTCATGAAGGAATAGACCTGACCGCTGACCATGCGCCCGGCACGCGAGGCGGCCGGCTGTGCCGGAGCAGCTGCGGGCGCGGATGCAGGTGCCGGCGCAACCGTTGCCGGCGCTGCGGCGCTGGCGGCAACGGCAACCGGGTTGCGTTCGATGCTGGCCACCGTGGTCGGCGCCGGCCTGGATGCGGCCACCACCGGGCGCGGCGCAGGACGGGTGTCGCGGCTGTAGCTGATGGTGCTGCAGCGCGCACCTGCCACCCGCTTGCTTACATAACTGGTGACGCCGTCAGGGCCCTGGCACTTGTACAGGGTGCCAGCGCTGGCCGGCGCAGCGGTCAGCGCAGCGATGATGATCGCCGTTGTCCCCAGTATCCCCTTCATGGCGGCGAGTGTCCCAGCTTCGCCGGAGCTTGCCAAGCGATGTGGCTCAGCCTGTGACCGGCGGCACGGCCAGCACCTGGCCCAGCCCGGCCAGGCGCTGGGCCAGTTCGTCGCGCAGGCCCGGCGGCGTGGTCCACAGCGCCACCGGCACGCGGTCCAGGCTGAGGATCTGCGCCAGCATCATGCCCCGGCTCTCGGCCCCCATGCGCAGCAGACAGTGCTCGGCACCATCCGCCTCCAGCACCCCGCACCAGGGAGGAATGCGGCCTTCCAGCTCGGCGCGGCTGCCGGCCAGGCGGACGATGGCCTGCAGCGCGAACGGGGCCTGGCTGACCGCCTGCCGCACCATCACGTCCGGGGGTGCCGGCGTGCGCCGATGCAGGCCGGGCTCGGTGCATTCGCGCACCGCGCCCATCCGGTCCACACGCAGGGTGCGCCAGTCCTGCCGGCCCAGATCCCAGGCCAACAGGTACCAGCGCCGGCCGTAATTGACCAGGTGCTGTGCCTCGACTTCGCGCTGGGTAACAGCCTCATGCGCGCTGCGGTATTCGAAGGCCAGCCGTGACGCCTGCCGGCAGTACTGGGCCAGCCGTCCGAGCAGGCGTGCGTCGGTGGACGGAAGATCGGACAGGGTGGCCGTCGCTGCATGCACCTCGCCGGCCTGCTGGCGGCGACGGGTCGGCACCAGCGGGTCGAGCTTGGACAGCAGGCCACGCGCGGTGTCGTCGATGCCGGCGACGGTGGCCGAGGCCGCGCGCAGGGCGATGGCCAGGGTGGTTGCCTCCTCCTCGTCCAGCAGCATCGGCAGTACCGGCGCCCCGGCCCCCAGCTGATAGCCGCCGCCGACCCCGGCCGAGGCCTGCACCGGGTAGCCCAGCTCGCGCAGGCGCTCGATATCGCGGCGGATGCTGCGCCGGTCCACACCCATGCGCTCGGCGAGCTCGGCCCCGGACCACTGGCGGCGGGCCTGCAACAGGGCGATCAGGCGCAGCAGTCGGTGGGCGGTATGGCGCATGAAGGATCGAGGACAGAAGTCGTCCGCAATAATGCCCCAGGATGGCCTCCAGTTCACCACCCACCGCAAGGAGCAATGCCATGAATTCACGCCGGATCACCCTGTACCACGCCGCCCGTTCCCGCTCGAGCGGCGCCGTGGCCCTGCTCGAAGCGCTGGGTGCCGACTACCGCATGCAGGTGCTGGACCTGAAGGCCGGCGCCAACCTGGCCCCGGCCTACCTGGCCATCAACCCGATGGGCAAGGTGCCGGCCATCGTCCACAACGGCGCACTGGTAACCGAACAGGTGGCCATTTATCTGTACCTGGCCGACCTGTATCCGGAAGCCGGGCTGGCCCCGCCGATCGGCGACGCCCTGCGCGGGCCCTACCTGCGCTGGATGGCCTTCTATGGCGCCTGTTTCGAGCCGGCGATGATCGACAAGGCGATGCATCGCGAGCCGCCGCCGCGCCTGATGTCGCCGTACAACGACGCCGAGACCGTGCTGCAGGTGGTCGAGGCCCAGCTGGCGCAGGGCCCGTACCTGCTCGGCGAGACGATGAGCGCCGCCGATGTGCTGTGGGGCAATGCGCTGGCCTGGACCACCGCCTTTGGCCTCGTACAGCCGGCGCCGGCAACAGCCGACTACATCGCCCGGATGAGCGCGATGACCGCCTTCGACCGGTCGCGGCGGATCGATGCGGAGCTGGTGGCGGCGTAATCAGCGCCCCCTTGTAGAGCCGAGCCCACGCTCGGCTGCTCCTCCGCCTTGCACAAGGCAGCCGAGCGTGGGCTCGGCTCTACAGTGATGACCACGCCGGGCTTGGGCTTGGCCGCATGAACGCGGCGGCTGGCGCGGGATGCGGGTAGAATTGCCCGCTTTCCCGCCACCCGAATGGATTAAGCGCCATGACCGGGACGCCAGACGTCTTTCCGCCCGCCACGCCGGGCGGTACCCCGCTCGTTGCCCTGCCCGCTGGTCCGCGCAAGCCCGACCAGGTCAAGGGCAAGCTGTACATCAAGACCCACGGTTGCCAGATGAACGAGTACGACTCGGCCAAGATGGCCGACGTGCTTGCCGCCAGCGATGGCCTGGAACTGACCGATACCCCGGACGACGCTGACGTCATCCTGGTCAACACCTGCTCCATCCGCGAGAAGGCGCAGGAGAAGGTATTCAGCCAGCTGGGCGTGTGGAAGGGCCTGAAGAACAAGGGCCGCGAGGTCATCATCGGCGTCGGCGGCTGCGTCGCCTCGCAGGAAGGCGAAGCGATCATCAAGCGCGCGCCGTTCGTCGACCTGGTGTTCGGACCGCAGACCCTGCACCGCCTGCCGGAACTGATCCGCGCGCGGCGCGAACAGAAGCGCCCGCAGGTGGACATCAGCTTCCCCGAGATCGAGAAGTTCGACCGCCTGCCGGAGCCGCGTGCCGATGGCGCCTCGGCGTTCGTGTCGATCATGGAAGGCTGCTCGAAGTACTGCTCGTTCTGCGTGGTGCCCTACACCCGCGGCACGGAGGTCAGCCGCCCGTTCGAGGACGTGGTGGTGGAAGTGGCCCAGCTGGCCGCGCAGGGCGTGCGCGAGATCAACCTGCTCGGCCAGAACGTCAACGCCTACCGTGGCCCGTATGGCGATGGTGAGTTCGCCGACCTGGGCCTGCTGATCCGCACCATCGCCGAGATCGATGGCGTTGGCCGCATCCGCTTCACCACCTCGCACCCACTGGAGTTCAGCGATTCGCTGGTCGATGCGTTCCGCGACGTACCGCAGCTGGCCAACTTCCTGCACCTGCCGGTGCAGGCCGGCAGCGACCGCGTGCTGTCGGCGATGAAGCGCGGCTACACCGCACTGGAATTCAAGTCGAAGATCCGCAAGCTGCGCGCGGTGCGCCCGGACATCTCGATCAGCTCGGACTTCATCGTCGGCTTCCCCGGCGAGACCGATGCCGATTTCGAGAAGACCATGAAGCTGATCGAAGACATCGGCTTCGACCACAGCTTCTCCTTCATCTATTCGCGCCGCCCGGGCACGCCAGCGGCCGACCTGGAGGACACGATCAGCGATGCCGAAAAGCACGCGCGCCTGTCGCGCCTGCAGGAGCGCATCAATGCGCACGCGGCCAGCATCTCCCAGAAGATGGTGGGCACGGTGCAGACCGTGCTGGTGGAAGGTCCGTCGCGCAAGAATCCGAACGAGCTGACCGGCAAGACCGAGAACATGCGCTCGGTGAACTTCCCGGCGCCGGCACGGCTGATCGGCCAGTTCGTGGATGTGGTGATCACCGAAGCGCTGACCAATTCGCTGCGCGCGCGGGTGGTGGCGGAGTAAGGTCTGGGTGTGCCGACCAACGGTCGGCACCCACCGGAAATGATGCCGGCCAGCGGCCGGCACTACCGAATGACAGGCCTTAATCCAATCGCTTGCGGAAGCGCAGGATCGCCAGCGTCATCATCACCACGATGAAGGCCAGCAGCGCCAGCGCGTCGTGCCACAGCTCCCACAGCGAGGCGCCGCGCAGCATGATGCCGCGCACCAGCCGCAGGAAGTGGGTCAGCGGCAGCACTTCCGCCAGCCATTGCACCGGCCGCGGCATGCCCGCAAACGGGAACATGAAGCCCGACAGCAGGATCGACGGCAGGAACAGGAACAACGTCATCTGCATCGCCTGGAACTGCGAGCGCGCGCGCGTGGAAATCAGCAGGCCCAGTGCGAGGTTGGCCAGCACCAGCAGTACTGCGGCCAGGTAGATGTCCAGCAGGCTGCCGCGGATCGGCACCTGGAACAGCCAGGTGCCCAGCATCAGCACCAGCGTGGTCTGCAGCAGGCCAATCGCTGCATAAGGCAGCACCTTGCCCACCATCAGTTCGCTGCGCGACACCGGCGTGGCGATCAGCAGCTCCATGTTGCCGCGCTCGCGTTCGCGCACCACCGCCACGGCCGTGAACATCACCAGGGTCATGGTCAGGATCACCCCGATCAGGCCCGGCACGATGTTCACCGCCGAGCGCCGCTGCGGGTTGTAGAAGCTGGTCACGCTGATAGGACCACTGGCGATGCTGCCTTCGCGCAGGGGACGCGTGTTGCTGGTCGGACGCGTGTCCAGCGGCACCTGCGCCAGCTGGATCGCTGCGCTCTGCACCACGGTGTCGCTGCCATCGACCAGCACCTGCACTGCTTCGCGACCGTCGAAGCGGCGACGCTCGAAGTCGGCCGGCACCACGATGCCGACACTGATCTCGCCACGGCGCAGCGCCTGCATCAGCTGGTCGGGCGTGTACGCCTCGCTGCGCGGCGTGATCACGCCGGTGGCGACCATGTCCTGCACCAGCGCGCGCGAGGCGGCACTGTTGGCCTGATCGGCGACACCGGCGTCGAGGTGACGCAGGTTGAGATTGATCGCATAGCCGAACAGCAGCAGCTGCATCACCGGAATGCCGACGATCATCGCCAGCGTGATGCGGTCGCGCCGTAGCTGCCGCAGTTCCTTGAGCATGATCGCCCACAGCCGGCGCAGGTTCATTCCGCCGGCTCCCGGCCACGACCACGGGTGGCGGCCACGAACACGTCTTCCAGGTTCGGTGCCACCTTCTCGATGCTGGCCTGCGGGTCAGCACTGGCCAGCGCACGGCCCAGCACTGCGATGTCCGCCGCTCCCTCATTGCACAGCACGCGCAGATGGGTGCCGATCTGCGCCACGCTGAGCACGCCGGGCAGATCGGCCAGTGCGCGGCTGGCCAGGCGCGGCTGCGACGCGGTGACCTGCAGCGTGCGCCCTTCCAGCCGTGCGCACAGTTCGGCCGGCGTGCCGTCGGCCACCAGCGCGCCACGATCAAGGATCGCCAGGCGGTGGCAGCGCTCGGCCTCGTCCATGTAGTGGGTCGAGACCAGCACGGTGGTGCCCGCATCGGCCAGTTCGAACAGGGCCTCCCAGAAATCGCGGCGCGATTCCGGATCGACTGCGCTGGTCGGCTCGTCCAGGAACAGCAGCTCCGGAGCGTGCACGACGGCACCGGCCAACGCCAGGCGTTGCTTCTGGCCACCACTGAGGGTGCCGGCCAGCTGCGGCTGCCTGTCCAGAAGACGATACTGCTGCAGCAGTTCGTCGACCCGCTGCCGGGCCTGCGCGCGTGGCAGATCCTGGATGGCGGCGAGGAATTCCAGGTTCTCGCGTACCGAAAGATCTTCATACAACGAGAAGCGCTGGGTCATGTAGCCGATGCGCCGGCGCAGTGCTTCGGCCTGCTCGGGAACCGCCAGGCCCAGCACCTCGATCTGCCCGGCACTCGGTTCCAGCAGGCCGCACAGCATGCGGATGGTGGTCGACTTGCCCGATCCGTTCGGCCCCAGGAAGCCATAGACCTGGCCACGCGGCACGGTCAGGTCGACATTGTCCACGGCCAGCAGATCGCCGAAGCGGCGGGTCAGGCCCTGCGCGTGCACCGCGATGTCCGCACCGGTGTTCAGAAGCGCACCTGTACCGGAAGGCCCGCTGGCAGCTTCTGCATGTCGCTGTTCCCGTCCACTTCGATCTCGGCCAGATAGCTCAGGCGCTCGACGTCATCACCGGTCAGTGCGTAGTACGGCGTGAACGACGGCTCACTGCGGATCGCACGCACGTGCCCCGTCAGCACCGTGCTGCCTCCCTCCAGCTGTATCTGCGCGGCCTGTCCGACCTTGACCTGCAGGCGCAGCGGTTGCGGCAGGTAGACGCGTGCATAGGGGCGCTCGCCGACCAGCATCACCGCCAGCGGCGCGCCGACCGGCGCCTGGTCCCCCTGCCGGTAAGGCAAGGCATCGACCACGCCGTCGCGCGGTGCGCGCAGCTGCAGCTTCTGCAGGTTGACGCCCTGCACCACCTGCTGTGCCTGTGCGGCATCCGCGGCCGCCTGGCCCTGGGCGATATCCTGCACACGGCTGCCGTGCACCCGCTCCAGCCAGGCCTGCTCGGCAGCACGCGCGCTGGCCTCGGCATTGCCGGCAGCGGCGCGTGCACGATCCAGTTCAGCGGCGGCAATCAGGCGCTGCCGTGCCAACGGCTGGACACGTCGGTAATAGGCAGTTGCTTCGGCAGCCTGTGCGCGCAACGCGGCCAGTTGCGCCTGGGCCTGCGCGATCTGCTCCTGGCGTGGACCGATCTGCAGTTCTTCCAGCTGGGCCTGCGCACGCGCCGCATCAGCCTGAGCCGCGGCGAACTGCGCGTCTCCCCGCGCCGGGTCCAGGCGCATCAGCACGGCCCCGGCCTTGACCTGCTGTCCCTCGCGCACCTCCACCGTGGCGATGACTTCGGCCGCCGGCGCCGGCACCGTGATCCGGTCCCATTCCAGCGTGCCCAGTGCAGTCGGCGTTGACTGCCCACACCCCGCCAGCAGGCCGATGCCCGCCAGTCCGATTCCACGCATCCCGTTGCCGATGCCCATGCCATCCCCTCCTGCGACGGCGACACGGTGCCATGTGCCCCGTGCACCCTCAATGATTCCGATCAGCCCTGACGGTTTTTTCACCACACGTGGGCAAGCCTTTTGCCGCAAGGCTCCGCACCACCTATCCACAGGTTGATTCGGCATCATTCCACAACCGCTGTGGAAATCCGCAGGGACGTGGCTTTGTTGCTCGCCCGGCAACGAAACCTGCACTGCCATCACGATGAATGACCCCGTACAGGCCACCCGTGGCAGTGCTGCCGCAGCGACGAACGGCCATGACGCTTTTTTCACCAGGACCTCATGGGCCTTGTGGCACAAGCATCGCAGAGGTCTATCCACAGGTTTCCGCGTGCCCCGTCCACACCGGGTGTGGAAAACGCTGTATCGACCGTCTGCTGGCCGTGTGCCCCGCACGCGCGCTACCCTTGTCCTCCCTGAATACACTGCGGTGGAAGGCGTCGGCCCCACCCCAAGCAATGAAAAGCATCGATCATCGAGACTTCACCCTGTCGCCGGAAGACAACGAGCGACTGGCCAACCTGTGCGGCCCCTTCGACGGGCACCTGCGCCAGATCGAGCTGAAGCTCGGCGTGGAGATCGCAAATCGTGGCTTCGTGTTCCGCATCAGCGGGCCCAAAGAAGCCATCGTCGAGGCGCAGAAGCTGGTTGAAGCGCTGTACGCCGAAGCCGGCGAAACCACCTTCGACAACCACGCCATCCACCTGCGCCTGGCGCAGGCCAATGTCGAGCAGATCGCCGAGCGCTCCTATGAAGCGCAGGACGTGACGATCAAGGTCAAGCGCGGCACGGTGCGCGGCCGCGGCGCAAACCAGGGCCGCTACCTGCACCAGATCGCCACCCACGACATCAACTTCGGCATCGGCCCGGCCGGAACCGGCAAAACCTTCCTGGCCGTGGCCAGCGCGGTCGAAGCACTGAATGAATCGCGGGTGCAGCGCCTGATCCTGGTGCGCCCGGCGGTGGAGGCCGGCGAGAAGCTGGGCTTCCTGCCCGGCGACCTGAGCCAGAAGGTCGACCCCTACCTGCGACCGCTGTACGACGCCCTGTACGAGATGATGGGCGTGGAGAAGGTGGTCAAGCTGCTGGAGAAGAACGTCATCGAGATCGCACCGCTGGCCTACATGCGCGGCCGCACGCTCAACGATGCGTTCGTGATCCTGGACGAAGCACAGAACACCACCATCGAGCAGATGAAGATGTTCCTGACCCGCCTGGGTTACGGCTCCACTGCGGTGGTCACCGGTGACCTGACCCAGACCGACCTGCCCAAGCATGTGAAGTCCGGCCTGCGCGACGCCATCGACGTGCTGCGTGAGGTCGAGGGCGTGAGCTTCACCTTCTTCGAATCCCGTGACGTGGTCCGCCACCCGCTGGTCGCACGCATCGTCAGCGCCTACGACCGCCGCGACCTGCATCAGATCCAACCTGGAGCAACTCCATGACCCGTGGTCCCGTGCGACTGGACGTCGCCGTCAGTTATGCCCTGCCGCGTGCCGGCCTGCCGGCGGCAGTGAGCTTCCGCAAGTGGGTGGCCGCCGCGTTGAAGGGCCGCATCCGCGAGGCCGATCTGGCCATCCGCGTGGTCGATGCCAAGGAAGGACAGTCGTTGAACCGCCACTACCGCGGCAAGGACTACGCCACCAACGTGCTCAGCTTCCCGGCCGAAGTACCCGAAGGCCTGCCCAAGGGCGTCAAGTTCCCGCTGCTCGGTGACCTGGTGATCTGTGCACCGGTCGTGGCACGCGAGGCCGACGAACAGGGCAAGGCGCTCAATGCCCACTACGCGCACCTGACCGTGCACGGCGTGCTGCACCTGCTCGGCTGGGACCACGAGGACGACAAGGAAGCCGAGGCGATGGAGCAGCTGGAACGGGAGATCCTGGCCGAGCTGGGCATCGACGACCCATACGCGGGCGAGCGCTGAGCGGGCCACCGCCCGTCGCCACGACTACAAGGGGATCAAGGATGACTCCGGGAAACAGCTTCACGACGTTTGCGATGAGCGCGGGCCTGTTCGCCGGCCTGCTGATGCTGGGCGCGTACACCGTGCGTCGCCTCAGCGCTCGTGAACCCGCCGGCAGGCATTGGCTGCTGGGCAGCCTGGCCCTGCTCTCGCCTTTGTGCCTGCTGGCTGGGCTGGCGACCGGCATGATCGGCCCCCACCTCACGGGTAGAGCGGAACCCGCCCACCTGCCCGGGCTGTGGGAAACATCGATGGTGCTGATACTGGTCGGTGCCCTGACCCTGCCGGTGCTGTGGCGAACGCTGCTGCAGCAGCGGCTTGGCACGCCGGTCAACGCACTCCCGTTCTTCCATGCCAGCCGCACCTCGTTGCTGGTGCTGTTCGTGCTGGCCGTGATCTACATGAAAGTGGCCAGGACAGCCGCATCGGAACTGATGCCCTGGCTGACCAGCCCGGGCCTGTGGCCGGCAGTGGCGCGCATCGCGGGGCAATCGATGCAGATCGCCATGCTTGCGGTCGTGCTGACCCTCTCACTGATGGTCGCGCGACGGGCGATGACCGGATTCCTGCGCCTTCTCACCGGGCTGTTCAGGCGCTCACCGGAGCTATGATGGCGGCCCTTCGCCTGCGGAAACCGCCCGTGTCACTGCGCTGCTGCCTGCCTTTGCTGTGTGCCCTTGCGGTCCCATCCGCCTTCGCTTCCAGCCTGGACCTGCCGGCGCTGATCGAATGCCGCCAAGGCGTGGCCGATCAGGCCGCGCTGGCGCCGTTGCTGGCCGACCCGCTGAAGGCCGTGGCCCAGGGCCTGCAGCCGCTGCCACAGGGCAACCAGTTCATGAGTGAGTTCCGCCTGGCCCAACCGATCAGCGTGTTCGGCATGAGCACCGAGCGGGTGGCCGTGGCCGGCGCCAGCATCATGGCGGTGCTCGACCAGGCCGACCCACGCCCGCTGGCCAAGCGCCTGGCGCTGGAGACCGGCTACGACCAGGACGGCAAGTTCATGGCCGGCCGCGAGCTGGTCAGCCGCGACGTGACCGACCCGAAGACCGGCGAGGCCCAGATCGAGTCGATCATCCTCAGCGTCTCCACCGTGGCCTCCCACCCGGGCAAGACCCTGGCCGGCTGCACCTACAGCCTGGACCTGCCCGAGGAGGAGCCGGCCCCGGCCGCCCCTGCCCCGGCCACCGGCAGTCACTGACAGGCCGTCACATCCTGCTAGACTTGGGCCAACGCCCGGCCTGCCGGGTGCCTTTTTTCCAGAGATGTCAGAAGACGACAGTAGTAGCTCCCCTGCGGAGCACAGTGAAAAGAAGCGCGGCTGGCTTGAACGCCTGACCTCCGCCTTCTCCGGCGAACCCCATACCCGCGACGAGCTGGTCGCTGTCCTGCACACCGCGCAGGAAGAGGGTCTGATCGCCGCCGATACCCTGAAGATGATGGAAGGCGCCATTTCGGTCGCCGAGCTGACCGTGGGCGACGTGATGATTTCGCGCTCGCAGATGGTCTCGCTGCCGGTTGAGGCGCCCTTCCTGGAACTGATGAAGCAGGTGGTCGAATCCGGTCATTCACGCTTCCCGGTGCACGGCGAGAACAAGGACGACATCCTTGGCATCCTGCTGGCCAAGGACCTGCTGCGCGGCGTGGTTGCCGACAACGGCCCGGCCAACGTGCGCGAGCTGCTGCGCCCGGCGGTGCTGATCCCGGAGGCGAAGAAGCTCAATGTGCTGCTGAAGGAATTCCGCCTGTCGCGCAACCACATGGCCATCGTGGTGGACGAGTACGGCGGTGTCGCCGGCCTGGTCACCATCGAGGACGTGCTGGAACAGATCGTCGGCGAGATCGACGACGAGCATGACGAAGCTGAAGATCCCTCGGCGCAGATCGCGATCCAGTCCGACGGCCAGTACGTGGTCGACGCGCTGACCCCGATCGGCGACTTCAACGAGCGATTCGGCGCGACGTTCTCCGACGAGGACTACGACACCATCGGTGGCCTGGTCACCGAGGCCGTGGGCCATCTGCCGGAAGTCGGTGACGAGTTGGCGCTGGACCGTTTCATGTTCCGCGTGGCCCGCGCCGACGCGCGCCGGGTACAGGCCTTCCACGTGACCGTGCTGCCGCCGGACGCGCAGGACGACGCTTGAAGCGCCGCGGCCTGATCCTCATGGTGTGGCTGGCACTGTGCGTGCTGACCATGGCCCTGCCGCTGGCCGCGTTCGCGCAGCCGGCGGCGGCCCCGCCTGCCGCTACGGCGCCCGCCAGTACTGAAGCCCCCGCCCCGCGCATCGGCGTGGTCACCATGCAGCCGGGCACGGTGTTCTTCGAACGCTTCGGCCATGACGCCATCGTGGTGCTTGATCCGGTCAGCGGTGAGGCGACCTCGTACAACTTCGGCTACTTCGACCCGTCCGAGGACGATTTCATCAGCCGCTTCGCACGCGGCGACATGATGTATTACCTGGTGGCGCTACCGCTGCAGCAGGATCTGTCCTACTACGACGAGACCGGCCGTGGCGCCAGCGTGCAGTGGCTGGACCTGCGCCCCGACCAGGCACGTACGCTCGCTGCCGATCTGGCCGAACGGGCCAAGCCGGAAAACGCGCGTTACCACTACGACTACTACACCGCCAACTGCGCCACGATGGTGCGCGACACGGTGGACAAGGCACTCGGCGGCGGCCTGCAGTCGCAGCTGTCGGGGCGCTCGCGCGGCAACACCTACCGCAGTGAATCGGTGCGCCTGGCCTCGCCGGCACCCTGGATGTGGCTGGGCTTCGATGTAGGCCTGGGGCCGTTCGCCGACCAGCCGCTGTCGCGCTGGCAGGAAGCCTTCGTACCGATGCGCCTGGCCGATGCGCTGCGCCAGGCACGTAACAGCGATGGCCGTCCGCTGGTGCAGTCCGAACAGGAACTGCTGCCGCACCGTATCGATCCGGAGCCGAAGGAATTCGCGCGCCGCTGGTGGCCGTGGCTGCTGCTCGGGCTGATCGTGGCCGGCGGCGTGCTGGCGCTGCGCCGCCGTCCGCGCCTGCTGGCCGGGCTGGCGCTGCCGTTCTGGCTGCTGTGTGCCCTGTTCGGCGGCGTGCTGGTGTTCCTGTGGGGCTTCAGCATCCACTACGCCGCGTGGGCCAATCGCAACCTGCTGTTGCTTTCGCCGCTGGCGGTGCTGCTGCTGCCCGGGGCGATCAGCCTGCTGCGCCGGCGCGTGCCGGGCCGCATGTTCAGGATCGTACTGTGGCTGCTGGCGGTACAGGCGGTGGCCGCGCTGGTGCTGCACTGGCTGAGCCTGCAGGCGCAGTACAACGTGCAGTGGATCGTGCTGCTGCTGCCCGTCCACGTCGCGCTGGCATGGGTGCTGGGGCGTACTCCTCACTTGTCCAAAACACAGCCCTGACGCACGATGGCGGGCATGTCATTGCCCGCCTCCGCTGCCGCGCCCGCCTCGGCCAACCCCGCCTGCGTCATCAACTGCGTCCACTACGATGACGAGGGCAAACGCCACGACATCACCCTGGACGCCATCAGCGATGTCATTGCCGGTGGCAATGGCTTCGTCTGGGTCGGCCTGTACGACCCCAATGACGATGTGCTGTTGAAATTGCAGGAAGAGTTCTGCCTGCACGACCTGGCCATCGAGGATGCGCGCAATGCGCACCAGCGGCCCAAGGTCGAGACCTACGGCAATTCGATGTTCGTGGTGGTGACGACCGCGCAGATGGTCGACGAGCGCATCCAGTACGGCGAAACCCACGCCTTCCTCGGCCCACGCTTTCTGGTGACGGTGCGCCATGGCGCTTCGCTGTCCTACGCCCCGGTACGCGCGCGGGTCGAGCGCGAGCCCCAGCTGCTGAAAATGGGCCCGTCGTACTGCCTGTATGCGGTGACCGACTTCGTGGTCGACAACTACCTGCCCATCGTGCACCGCTTCCGCGACACCCTGGACCTGCTCGAAAAGGACATCTTCGCCGACACCTACAAGCGCAGCACCGTGGTGCGGCTGTACGAGCTCAAGCGCGAACTGAACAAGATGCGCATGGCGGTGGCGCCGCTGCAGGACGTGCTGGCACAGCTGCGTCGCTATCAGGGCGAACTGATCCCCGACGAGGTGAAGCTGTACATCCGCGACGTGCACGACCACGCGGTACGCATCAGCGATGTGATCGACACCCTTCGCGAGATGCTGGGCACCGCACTGAGCGTGAACCTGTCGCTGGTGACGCTGGCGCAGGGCGAGACGGTCAAGCGGCTGGGTGCATGGGCGGCGCTGCTGGCGGCGCCGACGCTGATCACCAGCTGGTACGGCATGAACTTCAGCCACATGCCCGAGCTGAGTGAACCGTGGTCGTACCCGCTGATGATCGTTGGCGTGGGCGGTGTGTGCGTGGGCTTGTACCGGCTGTTCAAGCGCGCGAAGTGGTTGTAGATCGTATCGACCAACGGTCGATACCCATCAGGCCGGTAGGCCACGACCGTTGGTCGTGGCGCATTGGATGGTCCATCAAGCCACGTAGACAGTCTTGATGTTCATGAACTCATGGATGCCATGGTCGGCCAGTTCGCGACCGAAACCGGACTGCTTGCTGCCACCGAACGGCAACCGCGCGTCGCTCTTGACGATGGCGTTGACGAACGCCGCACCGCATTCCATCCGCTGGGCAAAGCCTTCGCCGCGCACCGCGTCGCGCGTCCACACGCTGCCGCCCAGGCCGAAACGGGTGTCGTTGGCAACGCGCAGCGCCTCAGCTTCATCCTTGACCCGGATCACCGCCGCCACCGGCCCGAACAGTTCCTCATCGTATGCCGGCATGCCAGGACCCACCTGGTCGAGCACGGTGGCCGGATAGCCGGCATGCGTGCCGGCAATCGGCTCGCCACCGATCAGCACGCGCGCGCCCTTGGCGACGCTGGCCTGCACCTGCTTGTGCAGTTCGTCGCGCAGGTCGGCGCGCGCCATCGGCGCCAGCGTGGTGCCGCGCTCGTCAGGGTCGCCATACTGGCGCTCGCCCGCCGCTTCCACGAAGCGACGGGTGAATTCATCGGCCACCGCATCGACCACGATGAAGCGCTTGGCCGCGATGCAGGTCTGGCCGCTGTTGTCGAAGCGTGACTTCACTGCCGCGGCCACGGTCTTGTCGAGGTCGGCATCATCGAGCACCACGAAGGCATCGCTGCCGCCGAGCTCCATCACCGACTTCTTCAGCTGGCTGCCGGCATTGGAAGCGATCGAGCGCCCTGCCCGCTCGCTGCCGGTCAGCGTCACCGCCTTCACCCGCGCGTCGCGCAGCACCTCGGCGGCCTGGTCGTTGTCGATGTGCAGTACATCGAACACGCCATCGGGCAGGCCGCCGTCACGGCACACCGCCAGGATCAGGTCGGCGCACTGCGGCACGTTGCTGGCGTGCTTGAGCAGGGCCACGTTGCCAGCCATGAACGCCGGGGCCAGGAAACGGAACACTTGCCAGATCGGGAAATTCCACGGCATCACCGCGAACACGCAGCCGATCGGCTCGTAGCGCACGTAGCTGCGCTGGGCTTCGGTGTCGATCAACTGCGGCTCGAGATAGTCTGCCGCGTGGTCGGCGTAGTACTCGCAGGCGGCAGCGCACTTGTCGACCTCGGCCAGCGCCTCGGCCTTGAGCTTGCCCATCTCGTGGGTCATCGCCTGCTGCAGGTCATCGCGACGGGCGCGCAGCTGCGCGGCAATCTGGCGGAGAATGGCGCCGCGGTCCTGGAGCGAGTGATCAACCCAGCCGGGGAAGGCATCGGCAGCGGCCTGCAGGCGCTGCTCGATGTCGGCTGCACCCATCAGTTCATGGCGGTAGGTCACCTGGCCGGTGGCCGGGTTGATGATCTCGACGGTCATGGGGGATCTCCATCTGGAAGACTCCCATTGTGCGCCGCCGGCCGTGAGCCGGGTGTTGCCGGATCAGCCGTTGTCCTGCCGCGCCAGCTGCAGATCGCGCTGGCGCCGCTTCTCCGCACGCGCATTGATGTACCAGCCGATCACCGCGGCGATCGACACCGCCGACACCAGCAGCGTGGCCAGTGCGTTGATCTTCGGGCTGATGCCCATGCGCACCGAAGCGAACACCTTCATCGGCAGCGTGGTCGAGCCCGGCGTGGCGACGAAGCTGGCCACGACCACGTCATCCAGCGACAGGGTGAAGGCCAGCAGCCAGCCCGCCACCAGCGCCGGCGCGATGATCGGCAGGGTGATGCGGCCGAACACGGTCAATCGGCTTGCGCCCAGATCCATCGCCGCTTCTTCCAGCGACAGGTCCATTTCCTGCAGGCGCGAGGACACCACCACGGTGACAAAGCACAGGGTGAAGGTGACGTGCGCGATCCAGATCGTGGTCAGGCCACGCGCCGGGAACCCGGGAATCGCCCCCATCGAGGCCAGCAGCGCCATCAGCGAGAAGCCCAGGATCACATCCGGCATCACCAGCGGTGCGGTCACCAGTGCACCGAACAGTGGCTTGCCACGGAAGCGCTTGAAGCGGGTCATCACCATCGCCGCCAGCGTGCCGAGCACGGTAGCCGTGCAGGCGGTCCAGAACGCGACCACCAGGCTGGTCCACATCGCATCCATCAGCGCGCGGTCGGCGAACAGGTCACTGTAGGCGCGGGTGGAGAACCCGGCCCAGACCATCGCCAGCCGCGAGCTGTTGAACGAATAGAACATCAACAGCAGGATCGGCAGGTACAGGAAGGCGAAGCCGAGCAGCAGCACGCCCAGCCCCAGGCCCTTGGCGGTACGCGGGCTCATGCCTGCTTCCCTTCCAGCAGGCGCTGCTGGGAACGGTTGAACAGCAGGATCGGGACCAGCAGCAACAGGATCATTGCCACCGCCATCGCCGAGGCGCCCGGCCAGTTACGGTTGTTGAAGAACTCGTTCCACAGCTGGCGGCCGACCATCAGCGTCTCCGAGCCGCCCAACATTTCCGGGATCACGAATTCACCGATCGCCGGAATCATCACCAGCATGCAGCCAGCGATGATGCCCGCCTTCGACAACGGCAGGGTGATGCGCAGGAACGCCTGCCACGGCTTGGCACCCAGGTCGTAGGCCGCTTCCAGCAGCCGGTGGTCATGCTTGACCAGGTTGGCGTACAACGGCAGCACCATGAACGGCAGGTAGCAGTAGACGATGCCGATGTAGGCGGCAGTCGGCGTATCGATCAGCTGCAGCTTGGGCAGGCCGAGGCTGGTCATCAGCGACTGCAGGCCGGTGAACTGCAGGAACTGGTCGAGCAGGCCGTTGCGGTCCAGGATCGCCTTCCACGCGTACACGCGGATCAGGAACGAGGTCCACGACGGCAGCACCACCAGCATCATCGCCACGTTGCGTGCGGCCGGTGACAGGCGGGCGATGGCATAGGCCATCGGGTAGCCGATCAGCAGGGTCAGGAAGGTGGAGATCGCCGCGATCTTGATCGAGCTCAGGAAGGCCTGCGCATAGATCGAATCGCGGAACAGCGCCAGGTAGTTTTCCAGGTTCAGCTTCAGCGAGAAGCCGCCATCCACGTACTGCAGCAGCCAAGTGTACGGCGGCGAGCCGACCCGGCTGAGCGAGAAGCTGATCATCAGCACGATCAGGAACGGCACTGCGAAGAACAGCAGCAGCCACAGGTACGGAATGCCGATCACCGTGGCACGCAGCCCCGGCAGCCAGCGCTTCAGGCCGGCCGTGCTCATGAGGTCAGCACCACGCCGTCGTTGTCGCGCCAGTGCACCCACACACTGTCGCCCCAGGTCAGGCCATCGCTGGCCCAGCGCTGCGAGTTGGCGAAGTTGGCCAGCACCTTGGCACCGCTGGGCAGGCGCACGTGGTAGACCGAATGGCTGCCGAAGTAGGCGATGTCCTCGATCACACCCTGGGCCTTGTTGGTGTGCCCTTCCGGCTCGTCCTTGCCGATCATCACCTTCTCCGGGCGCAGCGCGAACGCGACCGGCTGCCCTTCATAGCCGGTGATGCCATGGGCGATGTAGATCGGCGCCGGGAACAGCGGCGAGCGCACGGTGACGTACTCGGGCAGGTCCTCGTCGATCACCCCGTCGAACAGGTTGACCGAACCGATGAACTCGGCGACAAAGCGGTTGGCCGGCTGCTCGTAGACCTCGTCCGGCTTGCCGACCTGCTGGATCCAGCCGGCATCCATCACCGCGATGCGGGTGGCCATGGTCATCGCTTCTTCCTGGTCGTGGGTGACCATCACGCAGGTCACGCCCGACGATTCGATGATGCTGACCAGTTCCAGCTGCATCTGCGAGCGCAGCTTCTTGTCCAGCGCGCCCATCGGCTCGTCCAGCAGCAGCAGCTTCGGCCCCTTGGCCAGCGACCGCGCCAGCGCCACGCGCTGCTGCTGGCCGCCGGAGAGCTGGTGCGGCTTGCGCTTGCCCAGGTGGCCCATCTGCACCAGGTCGAGCATCTCGCCGACGCGCTTGCTGATCGCGTCCTTGCCCAGGCCATCCTGTTTCAGGCCGAAGGCGATGTTCTGCTCGACCGTCATGTGCGGGAACAGGGCGTAGGACTGGAACATCATGTTGACCGGCCGCTGGTACGGCGGCAGCGCGTCCAGGCGCTGGCCATCGAGGGTGATGCTGCCCTTGGTGGGCGTCTCGAAGCCGCCGAGGCAGCGCAGCAGGGTCGATTTGCCACTGCCGGAGCCACCGAGCAGGGCGAAGATCTCGCCCTTGCGCACGTCCAGATTGACGTCGTCGACGGCGACGAAACCGTCGAATTCCTTGCGCAAATCACGAATGGAGAGATAGCCGGGCGCACCGGTCGTGTCGACGACGGCGGCTACCGGCTGGGCTTCAACGGGCATGGGGGCTCCGGGAGCGGGCGGTGGACAGCGGCCGCCATTCTACCGGCCGGGGGCTGCAGGGGATATGACGGGAGCAGGTGGAAGCGGCCGCTGGCCGGCCTCGGGGCCTCGAGGGGTGTCGGTTTTCCCCCGCCATGCTGGCCTGTCCGCCGGAAGGCCCGGGCTCTCTTCGACGCCCGGGCGGCCGTCCCGACCAGACACCACGGGCGGCAGCCCGATCTGCAACATTTTTCAGAACGGGATCCGTTGAAAGCCAAGGACATTCCCCGCGCAATGCCTCGGATCAAGGCCTTGCATGGACCCACACTGGTGATTCCCCCGGACAGCCCCTCCCCCTCCCCCTTCCCGCCCCGCCTGCCGGGCTCCCTGCCCGCAAGGCTGCCACTGGTCATCATCGGCGCCGGCCAGGCCGGGTTGTCGCTCAGCGCGCTCCTGCAGGAGGCCGGCGTCGAGCATCGCGTGCTGGAGGCCGAAACCGTGGGCGCCAGCTGGCAACGGCGCTGGGAGTCGTTCCAGACAAACACCGCCAACGCGACGATGGCCCTGCACGGTCATGCCTATGCCGGCGATGACCCGGAAGGCTTCATGGGCGCCCCGGAGGTGATCCGGCACCTCCGCGAGTATGCCCACGAGCGTTCCCTGCCGATCAGCGAGGGGTGCGTGGTCCACCGGGTCGGGCCCGAGTCCGGTGGCTATGCCATCGACAGCAGCGAGGGGCCGATCCACGCCCAGACGGTGGTGGTCGCCACCGGTGAATACCGTCGCGCGCGGATGCCCCGGGTCCCATTCGCGCCCGCACCAGGCCTCACCGTGCTGCACTCCAGCGACTACCGCAGTCCCGGCCTGCTACCCGAGGGCGCGGTGTTGGTCATCGGCGGCGGCCAGTCCGGCGCGCAGATCGCCCAGGACCTGCGCGACAGCGGTCGCAGCGTGTACTGGTCACTGGCCCAGCGTCACTCGCACACCCGCCGGCTGCGCGGCAAGGACTCGATGACCTGGTGGGACATGGCCGGGCGCATCCACCAGCATGTGAGTGAAGCGGCCGCCGTACTGGCCGGAGAACCGGATGCGCTGCGCAGGGCCCGCACTGCGGAGTTTCCGCTGATCTCGGGCAAGGGAAGCGGCGGCCGGGGCAGCTCGATCAGCCTGCTGGCGATGCACCGCGCAGGTATCAGGTTGCTGGGCCGGTTGCAGGAATTCAGTGGAAACACCGCCCGCTTTGCCGATGTCCGCCCGCAGCTGCGCACCGCGATCGAGGCCACTCGGGCCGAGTATGCCTATCTCGATTCGCTGGCCAGCGCGTACTACGCCACGCGGCCCGAACCGCGCACCGACGATGCCCGTTACATTCCCGAAGAGGTCTATCTGCACTGGGAGCCGGAACCGTCGCCATGCGCGCTGGATCTGCAGGCCGCAGGCATTCGTTCGGTGGTGCTGGCCACCGGCTTCGTCGCCGAATGGCCCTGGCTCGACGTGCAGGGCGCGCTGGATGCACAGGGCTATCCGCTTGGCGACTTCGGCGTTTCCCCGCAGCCGGGGCTGTTCTTCATCGGCATGCACAACCTGCAGCGGATGAGTTCATCGTTCCTGTGCAACGGCGGCCGTGATGCACGCGACCTGCTGCCGGCCATCCTGCGGCACCTGGGCCGAAGCGGGAGTACCGGTTCCGGCGCAGGGCAAGGGAGCCGCCGGGCATGACCCGGCGGCGCCAGACCGGCTTAACGGCCGGTCTTCACCTCGGTCCACAACCGGGTGTAGAGCTTGTCGGTCTCCGGCGTGTTGATCGAGTACGTGAACATCTTCTCGGCCACATCGGCCGGCGGGTAGATGGTCGGGTCGGTACGGATCGCCTCATCCACCAGCGGGGTCGCAGTCGGCACCGGGTTGGCGTAGTGGATGAAGTTGGTGTTGGCCGCGGCAACCTTCGGCTGCAGCAGATAGTTGATGAACGCGTACGCGGCGTCCGGGTGCTTGGCATCCTTCGGGATCGCCAGCATGTCGAACCACTGCGGGGCGCCTTCCTTCGGGATCGAATAGGCCACGTGCACGCCATTGCTGGCTTCCTCGGCGCGGTCGCGGGCCTGGATGATGTCACCCGACCAGCCGACCACCAGGCAGGTGCCGCCATTGGCCAGCGACCCCACGTACTGCGAGGAGTGGAAGTTCTGCACGTACGGGCGGATCGACTTCAGCAGGTCGGCCGCCTTCTGCAGCTCGGCCGGGTCACCGCTGTGCGGGTCCAGACCCAGGTAATGCAGCGCGATCGGAATCATGTCCGCCGGCGTGTCCAGGATGGTCACGCCGCAGTCCTTCATCTTGCTGATGTTCTCCGGCTTGAACACCAGGTCCCAGCTGTTGGCGATATCGGTGCTGCCGCCAAAGCGCTGCTTCAGCATCTCCACGTTGTAGCCGATGCCGGTGGTACCGATCATGTACGGCACGCCGTACTGGTTGCCCGGGTCCTGGGTGGCGATGCGCTTCATCACCGCCGGGTCGAGGTTGGCCAGGTTCGGGATCTTGCTCTTGTCCAGCGGCAGGAACACGCCGGCCTGGATCTGACGACCGAAGAAGTTCAGGGTCGGCACCACCACGTCGTAGCCGCTGTTGCCGGCCAGCAGCTTGGTCTCGACCATCTCATCACTGTCGAACACATCGTAGGTCACCTTGATGCCGCTCTCCTTCTCGAAGGTCGGGATGGTGTCCTCGGCGATGTAATCGCTGTAGTTGTAGACGTTCAGGACCTGGCTGTCCTGCGCGCCGCCGTTGCCACCGCTGCAGGCGGCGAGCATGGCGGAGGCCAGGCCGAGCGTGAGGATACGCAGCTTCATCGGGTGCTCCAGAATGCGGAAAGGGGGGCCGGCGGGGCCGGCAACGGGTGCCAGCCTACCCCCCGGCGGCGGATTATTCTATTCCAGATGCTCAGACGTTCAGCAGCAGGAACTCGCGCTCCCACGAGCTGATGACGCGGAAGAAGGTCTCGTATTCCTTGCGCTTGACCGAGATGTAGGCGCGGCAGAAGCGCTCGCCCAGCAGCGCCTGCAGCTCGCTGCACTGCTCCAGCCCGTCCAGCGCTTCGCCCAGCGAGCGCGGCAGGTTGTAGCCCAGTTCCTTGGCACTGCCGGTCACCGGTGCATCCGGTGCCAGCCGCTCACGGATGCCCAGCAGGCCGCAGGCCAGGGTCGCGGCCATCGCCAGGTAGGGGTTGGCGTCGGAGCCGGCGAAGCGGCTTTCCACGCGCATGTTCTCAGGCGTGTCCAGCGGCACGCGCAGCCCGCAGGTGCGGTTGTCATAGCCCCAGTGCACGTTGCTCGGCGAGACCTCGCCGAACACCAGTCGCCGATAGGAATTCACATTCGGCGCGAAGAACGCCATTGCCTGCGGCACGTACTTCTGCAGGCCGCCCAGGTAGTGGCCGAACACCGGGCTGAACTCGCCTTCGGCATGGGTCTCGCCGGCGAACACATTGCTGCCATCGCTCACCCGCACCAGGCTCTGGTGGATGTGCATGGCGCTGCCCGGCTCGTTCTCCATCGGCTTGGCCAGGAAGGTGGCATACACCCCGTGGCGCATCGCTGCCTCGCGCATGGTGCGCTTGAACAGGAACACCTGGTCGGCCAGGTCCATCGCATCGGCGTGGGTGAAGTTCACCTCCAGCTGCGCTGCGCCGGATTCGTGGATCAGCGTGTCCACGTCCAGCTTCATCGCGTCGGCGTAGTCGTACATCAGGTCGAGGATCGGGTCGAATTCGTTGACCGCGTCGATCGAGTACGACTGCCGCGCGGTTTCCGGGCGCCCGGAGCGGCCGGCCGGTGGCAGCAGTGGGAAGTCCGGGTCGGTGTTCTTCTGCACCAGGAAGAACTCCAGCTCCGGCGCCACCACCGGGCGCAGGCCCAGCTCGGCGTAGGCTGCCAGCACCCGGCGCAGCACATTGCGCGGTGCCAGTTCGTGGGGCTCACCGTTCTTCGTGTAGCAATCGTGGATGACCTGCGCGGTGGCATCGGCCGCCCACGGCACCATGCGCACCGTGTCCGGATCGGGGCGCAGCATCATGTCCGAGTCCGACGGCGAGGTCAGCTCGTAGTAGTCATCAGGGAACTCGCCGGTGACGGTGGTGGCGAAGATGCCTTCGGGCAGCCGCGTACCGTAGTCGTGCGAGAACTTGTCGGCGGGAATGATCTTGCCGCGCGCGTTGCCGGTGATGTCCGGCACCAGGCATTCGACCTCGGTGATGCGCCGCTCCTTCAGCCAGCGCAGCAGGCTGCTTTCCTGCGGTGCGGGGGGCGTGGCCGTCTTGCGCGGGCGCGTTCGGGAACTCATCGGGAATCCAGTCGGTTCTGTTGGTGCTGCCGGCAAGCTTGGCCGAACGCACGGAAAATAGCGTGATAGAACGGCGCCTGCATGACACGCCACTCCGGGTGCCACTGTACGCCGAGCACGAAACGATGGTGCAGGCTGCGCGCCGCCTCGACCAGTCCATCATCAGCCACGGCCTCGACCTGCAGACCCTGCGCGAGGCGGGCAATGCCCTGCCCGTGCACCGAATTGACCTGCGCCCGGTCACTGCCGTGCCACTGCGCCAACCAGCCATCGGTAGCCAGGGTGATCGCATGGGCCGGCCCATACTGCACCTCCACCGGCGCCTGCGGGTCTTCGCGATGATCGGACAGGCCCGGCACCGCATGCACCTGCGGATGCAGGCTGCCACCCAGCGCGACGTTCAGTTCCTGGAAGCCGCGGCAGATCGCCAGTACCGGAAGATCCTGCGCCAAAGCCTCACGCAGCAACGCGAACGCATTGGCATCACGGGCCGGGTCATGCGGATTGCCCGGCCAGCTGCGACCGCCCTCGTAGTGCTGCGGTTCGATGTTGCTGACCGCGCCGGTCAACAGCAGGCCATCAAGCCCCTGCAGCCAGTCGCCAGCCGGCAAAGGAGGCTGCAGGCTCGGCAGTACCACCGGGGTCACTTCGGCGGACTCGGCCAGCGCGCGCACGTACTTCTCGCCGGCCACCGCGAAGCGGTGATGGCCGAGCACGGTACTGTCGGTGGGCAGGCCCACCCAGGGCAGGCGGCGCATGGAAAAACTCCTTGACGTGCCGACACGTTACCCGTCGCCCGCCGAGGGCGGCAAGTCGTCGCCGTCACACCATGGCTGTCACGCATCGGCGAAACTACGCGGGTGAATGCTGATCGTCCTCTCCCGCTCCCCCCTCCCGCACTGCGCCCGCGAGGCCCGCGGTGAGCGCCGCCTTCCCGCCCAGCTGGTACGCCGCCAGCCTGCCCGAACCGCCCGCACTGCCCTCGTTGCGGGGGGATGTGCAGGCCGATGTCGCAGTGCTCGGCGCGGGTTATACCGGCCTGACCGCCGCACTTGAACTGGCTACGCGCGGCCAGCGCGTGGTGGTGCTGGACGCGCAGCGGATCGGCTGGGGCGCGTCCGGTCGCAACGGTGGCCAGGCGCTGGTCGGCTATGGCTGCGAGGTGGACGAGCTGGAGCGTCAGCTCGGTCGTGATGATGCGCGCCACCTGTTCGACTGGTCACGCGACGCGGTGCAGGCAATGCGCACACGCATCGATCGCCACGGCATCGACTGCCATTGGGTGGAAGGCCACGCCAGCGTCGCGATCCGCGAACGCCATGAGCGCGACCTGCGGGCCAACTGCGAGCATCTGCAACGCCACTACGACTACCCCATGCAGTGGTGGGACCGTGATGCCCTGCGCGCACAGCTGGACAGCCCGCGCTACCGCGCCGCGATGTTCGATCCGCTCAGCGCGCATCTGCAGCCCCTGGCCTATGCCCGCGGACTGGCCGATGCGGCGCGTGCGGCCGGCGCGGTGATCCACGAGAACTCCGCAGTGACCCGCGTGCAGCTCGGACCGCAGCCCACCCTGCATACCGCGCAGGGAAGCGTGCGCGCCGCGCATCTGGTGGTGGCCGGCAACGCCTGGCTGCAGGGCCTGCTGCCCGAGCTGGAACGGCGGATCATGCCGGTCGGCACCTATATCGGCGCCAGCGCGCCGCTGGGTGCCGAGCGCGCCCATGCCCTGATCGGCAACAACATGGCCGTGGCCGACACCGCCTGGGCACTGGACTACTTCCGTCTCAGCCACGACCACCGCCTGCTGTTTGGTGGCCGTGCCAGCTATTCAGCACTGCCCCCGCCCGGCCTGCGCGGGGTGATGCAGCGGCGCATGCACCAGGTGTTCCCGCAGCTGGCCGACGTGGCGCTGGAGCAGGTCTGGGGCGGTTATGTGGACATTACCCGCAACCGCGCCCCGCATTGGGGCCGGCTGGACGGCAACCTGTACTTCGCGCAGGGGTTCTCCGGCCATGGGGTGGCCGCCGCCGGGCTGGCCGGTGAGGTGATCGCCGCTGCCATTGCAGGCCAGAGCGAGCGCCTGGATGTGTTCCAGCGCCTGCGGCATGCCCCCTTCCCTGGCGGCCGGCTGCTGCGCACGCCGCTGCTGGTGGCGGCGATGTCGTGGTACAAGCTGCGGGATGCGTTGTGGTGAGTTGATCAGGGATCACCCTGAATTGGCTCCCTCGGAAACTGTGAAACCCGTCGCCACGGGAATTCATGTGATGATTTTCTCACTTGCCCGGCGCTGCGCTGCGGAGATTGCATAATCGAACGCGTGTCGATACCGTCGGCACGAACCGGGTCCCGCGGCGAATGGATGCTGACAGGGAACGTACTGTGAAGGGGTAGTGCGATTGAATTGGTGGAATGAAGGCCTGCAGCTGAAGTTGCGCATCCATCCGGCAGGACTTGCCTTGGCTGTGCTGTATGCCATTGCCTGTTGGGCCACCCGCCAGTTGTCCCTTGATCAGTTCTACCTACCTGCCGGCGTTCGCGTGGCTGCAGTGCTGCTATGCCCAACGCGGTTCTGGCCTTATCTGCTGCTGGGTGAGTACGCCTACTTTGCGCAGATGCGATTGCCGATGGTTGAAAAGTACGGCGCAGCCTGGGCCATCCTCGCGTCAGGCGTGCTGATGCCTGCAGTAATGCTCATCACCCGCTGGGCCCGCAGCTTTTTTGCGAACTCGGTCACATCCCGTCTTCTGGCCATCGCGTTCCTTTCCTCCGTCGTGGTCACTCTCTTGAATGTGAGCCTTTCCCAACTGCTTTGGCCAACGCCACCCGCAGATTCGGCGCTTGCGTTCCTTTCCCGTGCAGCACGTTTCAGCGTAGGTGATTTCATTGCCATCCTTACGGTGACTCCCCTCGCATTGCTTTGGGCAATGAGAAACACCGAACCACACTGGAAGACCATTTTCACAGGCCCCACCGCCGTGGCCCTGTTGTTGATGACATTGCTCGGCGTTACCGCATCGTTGATTCCCAACGAAGCCAGTACACTCCGGACGTCCCTGCAGTTACTGATGGGGCTGCCCGTGATCGCACTCACGTGCCTGCATGGCTGGCGCGGTGCGGCCGTCGGCGTACCGATGCTGAATCTGATTATTGGCCTGACAACGCCAAAGCCCTATGCAGCAGCCTTTGATGCCGCAACGTTCACCACACAGCAAATCATGGCCATCACGGGAGTAGCACTACTGCTGCTTGGCTCCCGTATAAGCCACTTTCGTCGGCGCTATCAGTTGCGTGAGGTGGGCGAAAAGAACGCCATCAACCTTGCGCGCAGCTCGCACCTGGCGAGCGAGTCAGATCTTCGCGAACGCGCGATTCACCTGCGCAAGCTGGGTGACGGCATCGACCTGTCGCTTTCGGAAGTCATCAACTGGCTCAACAGCCACGGTCATTCCGCAATTGCCAACAGCCTGACTCACACAGCCAATGTGCACTCCCGGCTGTTCCGCGAACAGGCAAGCCTGGTGTATCCCACTGCGCTTGAGCAGTTGGGTCTGTATGTTGCACTGCAGGCCGGAGGCGTGCGCTCGGCGTGGGTCAATACGCACCGCGTAGCCGAACCGCGCCTTGCCGGTGATCCCTGCCGTCTCAGCCTGGACTTGCAGCTGACGGCATACCGGACTCTCATCGATGCTGTTTCTTTGTTGTTGAAGTGCGAATCCGGGCAGGTCATCGTCCGGGCACGCTGCGTCAACGCGGGACAACAGCGAGGAATCGTCATGACAGCCTCGCTGCTGGATCGGCATCGCGCATTGTCCCCAACAACCGTCAGTCTCGTCAGGGAGCGGTTGGCCGGGCGTGCGCTGGCCTTTGGTGGGTCCGTTCACTGTCGCCAAAGCCGCATCGTCATGGTGCTGGTGGAGCCTGGCACCACGACACTGCGTGAGTCGCAAGAAGGGAGTTCATTTGGCGCCCGAGTTGCATCTTCCGCCTAGGCTCAAAATCGGGTGAACGCCTGACCACAGTCGCACCGGCGTGCCGGTGAACGGACACATGGCTGACCGAGATTTGGCTGAGAACGGTTGACCAACAGGTGATGTTTGCCACCTGCTGACCAGTGATTACTGCGTTTCGATGGCCCAGACCGCACTTGTACCGGCGCTGTAGCGCACCAACACGAAACCATTTCCGCGATAGACCAGCGAGCGGATTGCATTGCCTGGTACTGGCAACGGCTGGCCTGGCAACGACACAGGTATCTGCGCCTTGCCGGCCGGGAGCGCCCAGAAAACTCCACCAGCGTTGCCTATGATGACCTGGATGCGACCAGCGAGGTCATTTACCTGGAAATAGGAAATACCATCACGCTGGAAACCGTAGACCTGCCAAGCAGGATCCTGGCTCAGATTGACCGTCGCAGGGAATGCCTCCCCCAGCCCCTGCCGGCTCAAACGGATACCGTGATCGTCAGACTGTGCCCAAACCGCCATCGGCAGCCCAGCGGCGATGATCACTCCCAACACCGCCCCAGCATTAGTTACTCGCATTTTTTTTCCTCGATAAAGAAAACGAAGAGCACGATGAAACTCCCACCCTGTTGAGCCGGGCACCGCCGTCAATGCTCCGCCGCACGGCACCCTCGCCTCACCTGGGCATTCAAGGACCACTATATGTCTATGGGCCCTCTTGATACATAGCAGCGCGCATCTGGATGCAATGTGGAAAACTGCGTCCGCCGCGGAAGATCAGGAACCAACTACCAGCACCCTGTGGGCGCCCTATGCCCCCCGTAGAGATTGCACGTCCTTTCGTCTACAGATAGTGTCCACATCGGGCTTGGCGTGATGCCCCGGAGCATGGGAGGCTCAGGCTTGGACCGATTCAAGAAGGCAATTGAGCTGAGCTTCCGGATCCGTCCGGTCGGTCTTGTGCTGGCCGCCACCTATGCTGCCAGCTGCCTCATATCGCGTCAGTTCTCGCTGGATCAGTTCTTCCTGCCCGCAGGTATCCGGGCAGCGGCGCTGCTGATCGTCCCGACCCGTCTGTGGCCCTACCTGCTGCTGGGCGAGTATGCGTACTTCGCAACGCTGCGCATTCCTATGATCGACTCCTATGGCCTGGATTGGGTCATTCTGGCTTCGACACTGCTGATGCCGATGGCGATGCTGGTGGTCTACCTGCATCGAAGGAGAATGCCGTCCGAGGCAGCCACCGGCCTCTGGCTGCTGTCGTTGTCGATCTGCACGGCACTGTTCGTCCCGGCTCTCAACCTGAGCATTTCATATGTCCTCTGGTCGAATCCTCCGCCGAGCAACCTGCTGGACGCGGTCGACCGAACGATCTTTGGCCACTTCGCGGCCATCATTACCCTGCTCCCACTGGCCTTTCTTTGGGCGCAGCGGCACGTGGATCCCAGTTGGAGCACCCGCTTTGTCGCGCCTACAGCTGCGGCGATCCTGGCGATGCTGATACTGGGGTTGGGCATGCAACTGACAGACAGCAGCGCCCATACCACCCGCACACACCTTGTCCTGCTGGCGGCTCTGCCTGCCATCGCCCTGACCTTCATGCATGGCTGGCGTGGCGCTGCCATCGCGATTCCGCTGTTGAATCTCCCACTTCACGGCGCTACGCCCAGTACCGGCCTGCCCTCCTCTTTCGACCTCGGTACGTTCGCCACCCAACAGAACATGGCTGTGATCAGCGTCGCATTGCTCGCACTCGGATCCAGCATCAGCTATCACCATCAACGCGCACAAGCCCGTTGGCAGGCTGAACGGAACGCCCTGCGTCTGGCACGCAGTTCCCACCAGACCAGCGAGCGTGAGCTGCGTGAACGCGCGGCCCATCTGAAGCATCTGGGCGAGGGCATGGACAGTTCGCTCAGCGAGATGGTCAGCTGGCTGAAGGATCAGGGTCATCATGCCGTGGCGAACAGCCTGCAACACGCGTCATCCGTGCACTCACGTCTGTTCCGCGAGCAGGCCAGCATGGTCTACCCCACCGGGCTGGAGCAGGTCGGGTTGTACATCGCGCTGCAAGCAGGCGGCGCATGCGAGATCTGGAACAACACGCATCGCGTCATTCCGCCCAGGCTGGCGGGTAACCCTTGTCTGCTGACTGTAGATCTGCAACTGGCCATCTATCGCTCCTTGATCGAGGCGGTGTCACTGCTGCTGGAGCTGGAGACCGGGCAGGTCTGCGTGCGTGCCCGAAGTGGCCGGGCGGGCGGACGTCGCGGCATCGTTGCTGTCGTGAGCCTGCTCGACCGTGGTTGCACGCTGTCGGCACGCACCACCGACCAGGCCGTCGAGCGCCTGGCCGGTCGAATGCTTGCTTACGGCGGCAAGGTCAACTGCCGGGGCAATCGGCTGCGACTGGTCCTGCATGAATCGATCAGCCACGCGGCGCCAGCGGCGGCCTGACACGGAATCTGGCCCAGCGCGCAACGTTCGCCGCTAAAGTTACACCCGAAACCGCCGCTATCCGTGCCGAGCCCTCCTTCGTGAGCCACCGAATCATGCCCGTCCTGCCGCAGGCCGCCGTCGATGGCGACCTGGCCGATCCCCTGCCACAGCGGATCCTGCTGGTCGAAAACTCCCGTGCGTTCACCGGCATGCTGCGCGAAGCCATCGAACAGCGCCTGGAACTGCCAGTGGTGATCGCCTCCACTCTGGCCGAGGCCGACCGCCTGCTCAACGAAGGCGGCGGCTGGTTCCTGGTGCTGACCGGGTTGGTGCTGGCCGACGGCGACCGTGATGCGGTGGTCGAGTTCTTCCTCAAGCGCGACCTGCCCACCGTGGTGGTCAGCGGCGTGTACGACGAGGACCTGCGCAAGCGCGTGCTGCAGCAGCAGATCATCGACTACGTGCTGAAGAACACCCCCGGCAGCATCGACTACCTGGTGTGGCTGGTGCAGCGGCTGGAACGCAACCGCCGCATCGCCGCGCTGGTGGTGGACGATTCGCCGTCCGCGCGTGGCTATGCTGCGGCCCTGCTGCGCATGTACGGCCATGAGGTGCATGAAGCCGCCGACGGCAACGAGGGCCTGGCTGCGATCGAGGCGCACCCGGCGATCCGCCTGGCGGTGGTCGACCAGGAAATGCCCGGCATGCAGGGCGTGGAGTTCACCCGTCGCCTGCGCACCCTGCGCTCGCGCGACAAGGTGGCGGTGATTGGCATCTCCGGCAATACCGATGCCTCGCTGATCCCGCGCTTCCTGAAGAACGGCGCCAACGATTTCCTGCGAAAACCCTTTTCGCGCGAGGAATTCTTCTGCCGTGTCTCGCAGAACGTGGACCAGCTGGAACTGATCGGCACCCTGCAGGATCTGGCCACCCGCGACTTCCTGACCGGCCTGCCCAACCGCCGCTGCTTCCTGGAGCAGAGCCAGCGCCAGCTGCCGCAGCTGCAGCTGCATGGCCAGTGCGTGGCGGTGGCGATGATCGACATCGACCACTTCAAGCACATCAATGACACCCACGGCCATGAAGCCGGCGACGATGCACTGCGTGCGGTGGCCGGCGCAGTGGCCGCACATGCGCGCAGCCAGGACCTGATCGCACGTTTCGGTGGTGAGGAGTTCTGCCTGCTGGTGCCGGACATGGAACAGGACGAGGCGCTGCTGTACTTCGAGGAACTGCGCCAGCGCATCGCCGCACTGGAAGTGGACATCGGCACCGCCACCCTGCGCATGACGGTCAGCATCGGCCTGTGCTGCCTGCGCCCGCAGCGTGATGCACTGCACCGGTTGATCTCCGAGGCCGACCGCCAGCTGTACCTGGCCAAGGCCGGTGGCCGCAACCGGGTCAGCTGCACCACGGTGGCCAGCCCGCTGCGCCCGCGCGAGCCTGCCCTGCCCTGACCGGCCCGCTTTGATCCAGATCAACGCCGCACCCGCGCGGCAGTTCTACAGTCGGCCCCGACATACGCATGAAGGGGAGCCGGGGATGGCACTACTGGTCTGGCAGGACGATCTGAACATCGGCATCGATGTGATCGACCAACAACACCGCCGCATCATCGAGATGCTCAACCACCTGCACGTGGCCCAGGCCAGCATGCAGCGTGCGGCGGTGGGTGAAGTGATCGATGAGGTGGTGGACTACACCATGTCGCACTTCGCGTTCGAGGAAGAGCTGATGGAGGAAGCGGGCTATCCGTTCTGTGCCGCGCACAAGCGCGTGCATGAGGTCTTCATCAAGCGGGTATCGGAGTACCGCATGCGCTTCCAGGCCGGTGAGGACATCAGCGATGAACTGCGCACCATGCTCTCGCGCTGGCTGTTCAACCACATCCGCGGTGATGACCAGGCCTATGCCGAACAGGTCAAGGCGCACCTGAACCAGTTCGCCCGCGAACACCAGGGCGGCGGTTGGCTGGGGTGCACGCTCAAGCGCTTCTTTGGTTGAGCCGCAGCGCGCGCCGGTGCAGTGCCACCAGCGCGCACAGGGTCGCCACCGCGGTCAGGCACAGGTAGTAGCCCACCGCGACCAGGCCGAAGCGTTCGGCCAGCCAGGTGGCCAGGTACGGCGCTGGCGCCGCGCCGAGGATGCCGGCCAGGTTGAATGACAGCGACGCGCCGGTATAGCGCACCTCCACCGGGTAGATCTCGGCCAGGAAAGTGCCGCAGGGGCCGTAGGTCAGGCCCATCAGGAACAGGCCCAGGCACAGGAAGCCAGTGACCAGCCACGGGCTGTGCGGCTGGAACAGCGGTGCGAACAGCACACCGAAGCCGACGATCAGTACGCTGGCAACGATCATCGTGCGCCGCGTGCCCCAACGGTCGCCATAGCGCGCCGACAGCGGGATGCCCAGCGCGAAGAACAGCATGCCGGCCATCTGCATCAGCAGGAACTGCTCGCGGCTGTAGCCCAACACTGCAGTGCCATGGCCGAGACTGAACACCGTCATCAGGTAGAACAGCACGAAGGTGGCGAACGCGCCCAGGGTGCCCAGCAGCATCGGCACCGGATGATCACGCAGCACGGTCCACATCGGCAGCCGCACCGGCGCCTTGCGCTCCAGTGCCTTCTTGAAATCGGGTGTCTCGTGGATGTTCAGGCGCACCCACAGGCCGAGGCCGACCAGCAGCGCGCTGGCCACGAACGGAATACGCCAGCCCCATTGCAGGAAGTCGTCCTGGCTCAGGCAGCGGCCAAGCACGAGGAAGATGCCGGCCGACAGCAGAAAGCCGAGCGGTGCGCCCAGCTGCGGGAACATGCCGTACCAGGCGCGCTTGCCCGGCGGTGCGTTCTCGGTGGCCAGCAGCACCGCCCCGCCCCATTCCCCGCCCAGGCCCAGACCCTGGCCGAAGCGGCACAGCGCCAGCAGCGCCGGGGCCCACAGGCCGATCTGGGCATGGGTGGGCAGCAGGCCGATCAGCACCGTGGACAGGCCCATGGTCAGCAGCGCGGCCACCAGTGTGGCCTTGCGGCCGATGCGGTCACCGAAGTGGCCGAACACCGCCGAGCCCACCGGGCGCGCGATGAACGCGACCGCAAACGTTGCCAGTGACTGCAGCAGCGCGGCCTGTTCGCTGCTGTCCGGGAAGAACAGGTGCGGAAACACCAGCACTGCAGCCGTGGCGTAGATGTAGAAATCGAAGAACTCGATGGTGGTGCCGATCAGGCTGGCCAGCAGGACTCGACTGGGGGAATTCACGGGTGGCGCGGCAGCGGTGATCGTCGACATCGGCAACACGGGTAACGGCGGATCGCCCGATTCTGCCACGCGCCGATGGCCACACGGGGCGATGGTTTCAGCCGACACCGATGCCAACGGAATTTTTCGGGCCGCCCGCTAGTCTGCGCCACCGGTCCCTGCATGGATGCTTTGCCGATGACTGCAGTCGCGCTGTCGTGGTCCGATTCGCCGAAGCTGCCGCGCATGGCGGCATGGCTGGCGGTGCTGCTGGTGCATGGGTTGATGGCAGTGTGGCTGCTGGGCAGTGGCAGGATGACGCTGCGCAGCGACGAAGGTGCCAGGATTTCATTGCGCTGGATACCGCCGGAGCACCCCCCGGCGGTTCAACCACATCCGGCGCCCCCCACCACATCGGCGGCGCGTCCGGCCCCCTCGACAGCGCCACGCCCGACCCCGTCGGCACCCACGGATGTCAGCACGCCCGCGTCCGAGGAACCGCCTGCACCGGCGCCACTGATGCTGGACCTGCCTGCGGGCAGCATCGATGGCGGTGACGGTATCAGCGCGGCGGGCGTGGCGCCACGCCTGATCGGTCGGCGCGAGGTCCATCCCGCGTTCGGGCCGCGCCGCAATTACTTCCGGATCCGTCGGCAGATGACCCCCGAGCAGATCGTGCATGGCGTGGCGCAGCTGCTGGGGTTGTGGCCACCGGGGTACATCGTCGACCCGTGCGAGCTGGGCAAGCAGGACATGGACTATTTCCAGAACGCCGTCGAAGAAGCCGACCGCGACATGCTGCGTGCGGCCGTGCTGCAGGTGAGCACCCGCTGCCGGTAGAGGGCACGCCTTTGTAGAGTCGAGCCATGCTCGACTGCTCTTGCCGAGATGCAGCCGAGCATGGCTCGGCGCTACAGAGGGGCGAACGGCAGTCGAGCATGGCTCGACTCTACAAAGAGCGAACAGCCGTCCAGCAATCGCGTCGTTACAACTGGATCCAGGTAGCCTTGATCTCGCTGTACTTGTCGAACGCATGCAGTGACTTGTCCCGCCCATTGCCGGACTGCTTGTAACCACCAAACGGGGCGGTCATGTCGCCACCATCCCAGCCGTTCACCCAGACACTACCCGCGCGCAACTGCCGCGCGACCCGATGGGCGCGGCTGAGATCACGCGTCCACAGGCCCGCGGCCAGGCCGTAGCGACTGTCATTGGCCAGGCGCACCGCTTCGGCCTCGTCGTCGAAGCCGAGTACGGCCAGCACCGGCCCGAATACTTCCTCACGCGCCAAGGCCTGCTCCGGGCGCACCTGGTCGAACACTGTCGGCTGCACATAGCTGCCGCCGGCCTCGACCTCGGCCCGTCGCCCACCCAGCAGCAGCCGCGCGCCCTCGCCTTCTGCGCGTGCAATATCGTCCATCACCTTGTGCAGATGCGCGGCATCCACCAGCGCGCCCATCGGTGCATCGGCCTCCAGCGGATGCTGCGGCTGCATGTGCTGGCCATGGGCGACCACCTGGTGCACGAAATCCTCGCGGATCGAGCGCTGGACCAGCAGCCGGGAGCCGGCAGTACAGACTTCGCCCTGGTTGAAGAAGATGCCCTGTGCCACCGCCTTGGCGGCGACGTCCAGATCGGGGGCGTCGGCAAACACCACATGCGGGCTCTTGCCACCACACTCCAGCCAGACCCGCTTGAGGTTGGATCGCCCTGAATACTGCAGCAGCTTCGCGCCGGTGGCAGTGGAACCGGTGAAGGCCAGCACGTCCACGTCCATGTGCAGGGCCAACGGTTCACCGACGCGCGCACCGTGGCCCGGCAACACGTTCAGTACGCCCTCCGGCAGGCCCGCCTCGGCGGCCAGTGCGGCCAGCCGCAGCGCACTCAGCGGTGACCGCTCGGAAGGCTTGAGCACCACCGAGTTGCCCATGGCCAAGGCCGGTGCGATCTTCCAGCACGCCATCAACAGCGGGAAGTTCCATGGCACGATGGCCGCCACTACGCCAGCGGCCTCACGCGTGACCAGCCCCAGCTCGTGCGGGCCGGTGGGCGCGACCTCGCCGTACAGCTTGTCCACCGCTTCAGCGGTCCAGCGCAGGCAGCGCACCACGCCGGGCAGGTCGATACGGCGCGCGTCACGCACCGGCTTGCCCATGTCCAGGGTTTCCAGCAGGGCCAGTTCATCGGCGTGCGCTTCCACCAATGCCGCCATCGCCAGCAGCACGCGCTTGCGATGGGCCGGAGTGGCCTGCGACCAGTGGCCCGCCTCGAAGCTGCGTCGCGCGGCCAGGACCGCGCGCTCGACATCCTGCGCGTCGCAGTCGGCAACCGCGCCCAGCACGCGACCGTCGATCGGGCTGATGCAGTCGAAGCGGGCGCCACTGGCGGCATCGACATAGCGGCCGTCGATGAAGGCCTGGCCCGGCATCGACAACTGGAGGGCCAGCGCCTGCCAATGGCTACGGTCGGGGAAATCAGCCATGGGAAGCTCCAACATTCAACGAGCCTTCGTTATACCGGGACCGCCGCGACTCCGCCGTGACGCGGCTGCGCTACATTCGTCGCATCGGACCCGACGGAGCTGGCATGAAGCGTCCCGAAAGCGACCTGCACGACCTGGCCACCCAGCGCCCCGAGTCACTGGACGCGTACTGGATGCCGTTCACCGCCAACCGCCAGTACAAGGCGGCACCACGCATGCTGGTGCGCGCCGAAGGCATGCACTATGAGGATGTCGACGGCCGCCAGATCCTCGATGGCACTGCCGGCCTGTGGTGCTGCAACGCCGGCCATGCCCGCCCACGCATTGTCGATGCCATCGCCGAGCAGGCACGCACGCTCGACTACTCGCCGGCCTTCCAGATGGGCTCGCCGCCGGCCTTCGCGCTGGCGCAGCGACTGGCCGCGCTGGCTCCGGGCCCGCTCAACCATGTGTTCTTCACCAGCTCCGGCTCCGAGGCGGTGGATACGGCGATGAAGATCGTGCTGGCCTACCACCGCCAGCGTGGCGAGGGCCAGCGCACCCGCTTCATCAGCCGCGAGAAGGCCTATCACGGCGTCGGTTTCGGCGGCATGGCACTTGGCGGGCTGCCCAACAACCGCAGGGCGTTCGGCCTGCAACTGGGTGGCGTGGACTACCTGCGCCACACCCTGGACCTGCCGCGCAATGCGTTCAGCAAGGGCCTGCCGCGCCAGGGCGCGGAACTGGCCGACGACCTGGAAAGACTGATCACGCTGCACGACGCCTCGACGATTGCCGCCGTCTTCGTCGAGCCCATCGCCGGCTCCGCCGGGGTCATCCTGCCTGCGCCCGGCTACCTGCAGCGCCTGCGCGAGCTGTGCGACCACCACGGCATCCTGCTGGTGTTCGATGAGGTCATCACCGGTTTCGGCCGGGTCGGCATGCCGTTCGCCGCGCAGCGCTTCGGGGTCACCCCGGACCTGCTGACCTTTGCCAAGGCGGTCAGCAACGGCGCGGTGCCACTGGGCGGCGTGCTGGCCAGCGACGCCGTGCATACCACGCTGATGCAGGCCCCGCCGCAGGCCATCGAGCTGTTCCATGGCTATACCCATTCCGGCCACCCGCTGGCCTGCGCCGCAGCGCTGGCGACGCTGGACGTCTATGCCGAGGAGCGCCTGTTCGAGCGTGCCATCGAGCTGGGCGAGTACTGGCAGGAACGGCTGCATGCACTGCAGGGCCTGCCCAACGTGATCGACATCCGCAACTTCGGGCTGGTCGGCGCGGTCGAGCTGGCACCGCGCCGCGATGCTCCCGGCAGCCGTGGCTACGAGGTGTTCCGGCGCTGCTTCCACGACGGCCGGTTGCTGGTGCGCTGCACCGGCGACATCATCGCGCTGTCGCCGCCACTGATCGTGGACAAGGCACAGATCGACCAGATCACCGGCACCCTGGGCGAGATGATCCGGGCCACCGCCTGAGCCCGGGCCAGCGGTGGCGAGCGGGTACAATGGGCGGCTCCGCTCCTGCTCGCTGCCGTGCCCATGGATATCGTCGTCAAAGAAGAACTCAAGGCCTACATCGACCCGCTGACCGCGGACGAACATGACGCGCTGGAGCGCAGCATCCTGGCCGAAGGCTGCCGCGATGCGCTGGTGCTGTGGGGTGATGTGCTGGTCGATGGCCACAACCGTTTCGGCATCTGCCAGAAGCACGGCCTGCCCTTCAACACCGTGCAGAACACCCGTTTCCAGAGCATGGAAGACGTGCACCTGTGGATGATCGAGCAGCACCTGGGCCGCCGCAGCGTGTCCGATTTCCAGCGCGGTGTGCTGGCGCTGCGCAAGCGCGACATCCTGGCCGCCCGCAAGCAGGTCGAGCAGGCCCAGCTGCAGCGCGAGAGCGACGGCACCGCCGACGTCGTCGTAGACGCGGGCGAGGACAGCCCGCCGTGGGAACCGGCGCCGAAGATCAGCCGCGCCGAGCTGGCCCGCGAGGCCAAGCTGAGCACAAGCCAGGTCGGCATGATCGAGCGCATCCACGCCCAGGCCGCGGCCGAGGTGGTGGAAGCGGTGAAGGCCGGCGTGATCTCGATCAGCGCCGCTGCGGCCGTGGCCGACCTGCCGGAAGACGAGCAGCGCGCTGCCGCCGCCGGTGGCAAGGACGAGCTGAAGCAGGCCGCCAAGCGCGTGCGCGAGTCCAAGCGCAAGCCGCGCGCACCGAAGCCTGAACCAGCCGAGATGGATTTCGAAGAACCCAGCGAGGACGAGGTGGCCAGCCGCGATGCCGAAGTTCTGTCGGCACTGGAACAGCTGGGCGAGGATGCACCGGCCCTGCGCCGTCGCGTGGTCGCGCTGACCCGCGAGAACGACACCCTGCGCGCGCAGCTGGCCGCTCTGCGCAAGCAGCTGGAAGCGCTCTAAGCGCTCTCGACGCGCTTCTGTAGAGCCGAGCCCATGCTCGGCTGCTCTTTTCCACGCGCAAGGCAGCCGAGCATGGGCTCGGCTCTACAGACAGGCGTCACCAAGCTACGGTTAGACTTTCCGCATGACGCCTGCCCACGATCCGCGCCGCGCTCAGCTGCGGCGCCTGAAAGCCCTCGCGCTGGGCCTGTTGCTGTTGATGCTGGCCGGTTTCGCAATCAGCCACTGGCAGGGCGAGCGCGGCATCTGGGCCTGGGTCTCGGCCTTCTGCGAAGCAGCGGCCGTGGGCGCGCTGGCCGACTGGTTCGCTGTGGTCGCGCTGTTCCGGCGGCCGATGGGCCTGCCGATCCCGCATACCGCAATCATCCCGCGCAGCAAGGAACGCATCGGCGACAGTCTCGCCCTGTTCGTGCGCGACCAGTTCCTGGAGCCGGGTGTGCTGCTGGCCAAGCTGCAGGTGTTCGATCCAGCCAGCCGCCTCGGCAGCTGGCTGGCCGACCCGGCGCGCTCGCGGATGCTGGCCGACATGGCCCGCGGCTGGGCCCTGCAGGCGCTGGATTTCTTCGACGAAACCGCCGTACGCCGCCAGCTGCACGCCTTTGTGGTGCAGCAGCTGCGGCAGTGGAATGCCGCCGCCACCGCCGGTGAGCTGCTGGCCCTGCTGACCGCCGATGGGCGCCACCAGCGCGTGCTGGACGAGGGCCTGCAGCGCCTGGGGCGCTGGCTGGAGCAACCGGAAGTGAAGGAGCGTGCTTCGCAGCTGATCGTGCGTTACATCCAGCGCGAGTGGCCCACCCTGTCGAGCACGGTGAACTGGGTCAAGCCGATCGACGAGATCGGCGACAGCCTGGCCGAGCGCCTGGCGCGGGCGGTGCTGGAAGAACTGCAGCAGGTGCTGGCCGAGCCGCAGCATCCGCTGCGCCAGGACTACGAGAGCTGGCTGCAGAACTACGTGCAGCGCCTGCGCGAGGACCCGGCCCTGGCCGAGCGCATCGAGCAGCTCAAGCAGGACATGATCGACCACCCCGCCCTGCAGGACTACGTGCAAGGGCTGTGGGCGCGCATCCATGCCAGCCTGCGCGCCGACCTGCAACGCGAGGACTCGGCACTGGTCGGCCACCTGCAGCGCAGCCTGGCGTCGCTGGGCAGCAGCCTGCAGGCCGACCCGGCCCTGCGCGAGGCCCTCAACCAGCACCTGCTGGAAGGTGCGCAGCGCCTGACCGGGCGCCTGCGCGAGGGCGTGACCACGCATATCGCGCAGACCGTGAAGGGCTGGGACGAGCGGCACCTGGTCGAGCAGCTGGAACTGAGTGTGGGCCGCGACCTGCAGTTCATCCGCTTCAACGGCACCCTGGTAGGTGGCCTGATTGGCCTGCTGCTGCATGCGGCCACGGTGGTGTTCAGGTTCTAGCCCCGGCCAACGCCCACGATCAGCACGCTTGATTCATAAAATGCGAATACATATCATTTACTGATCGGTTGTACGCTTAGCCAAACGGGCACGAAGACGTGCCCATCGCCCGTGTACTGCCCCGACTTCTGGGCTGCCCGTCTGCGCGGGCAGTGCTTCGTCGATGGGACACGCTGGGCGACATGCGCAGGGCGCAAGGGGGCCGCGGACGCGTTCCATCCCCTCCCCTACCTGCAGGAACGCCGTGGACCGCTCGCCCGCAACCGCCAGCCCCCGCACCTTCTTCTCCAACCCGCGCTGGGGCGTGCTGTCACGCTCGTTGGCTGCAATCTTCGGCGGCTATGCGCTGGCCTCGGTGACCAGCGTGTTCTGCGCGGTGGCGCTGCCCGGCGCGCGCGGCCAGACCGTGCTGACCGGCATGCTGCTGGCGATCCTGGTCGCCGCCTGCGCGGCGTTGTGGGCGTTCGCCACCCGCAGCGCGCTGCGTGCGTGGGTCGGCATTCTCGCTCCCGCCCTGCTGATGGCTGCCATCGCGCGCATGCTGGGGGCCTGGGCATGAAGAACGGATTCCGCCAGTCGATGGCCTGGCTGCACACCTGGACCGGCCTGCTGGTCGGCTGGTTGCTGCTGCTGATTTTCATGGCCGGCACCGCCAGCTACTACCGTGAAGAAATCAGCCGCTGGATGCGCCCGGAGCTGCCGTCCAGCAACGTCAGCATCGACGTCGCCGCGCAGCGCGCGGTGGACTACCTGCAGGCCAATGCGAGCCACGCCGAGAACTGGTTCGTCACCCTGCCGCAGCCGCGCAACCCGGCCATGCAGATGTTCTGGCGGCTGCCACCGGAACTGGCCGACCCCAGCCGTGGCCGCCGCGGTGGCTTCGGCGACGCCACGCTGGACCCGAACAGCGGCCAGGCACTGAAGGCGCGCGAGACCCGTGGAGGCGACTTCTTCTACCGCCTGCACTTCGACCTGCACTACATCCCGGTGTACTGGGCGCGCTACCTGGTCGGGTTCTGCGCGATGTTCATGCTGGTGGCGATCATCACCGGCGTGATCACCCACAAGAAGATCTTCAAGGACTTCTTCACCTTCCGCAAGGACAAGGGCCTGCGCTCCTGGCTCGACTTCCACAACGTCAGCGCGGTGATGGCGCTGCCGTACCACGCGATGATCACCTACACCGGCATCGTCACCCTGATGATCATGTACCTGCCGTGGGGAGTGAAGGTCGCCTACCCCCAGGACGAGGACAAATTCATCAGCGAGGCTTTCGGCGGCCTTCCGGAAGTGACCTCGCCCGCCGAGGGCCGCGCCACGCCGCTGCCGATCGCACAGTTGCTGGACAGCGCACGCGCGCATTGGCACGGCGTGGAGGTGGCCGGTTTCACCGTGTCCAATCCGGGGGCGGCCAATGCGGTGATCGACATCCGCCAGCGCGATGGCAAGCGCCTGTCCATCGACACCCCGGCCGTGCGTTACGACATGGTCAGCGGTGCTCTGCTTGAGGAAACGCCGCCATCGGGCGGTGCCACCGCCACCCGTGGTGTGCTGTACGGCCTGCACCTGGCGCGTTTTGCGGACTGGGGCCTGCGTGCACTGTTCTTCCTGTCCGGTCTGGTGGGCTGCCTGATGGTCGCCAGCGGCGTGGTGCTGTGGGCGGTGAAGGAACGACCGAAGCATGCCAAGAGTGGACGCACCGGCTTCGGCCTTCGCCTGGTCGATGCGCTCAACATCGGCACCGTGGCTGGCCTGCCGATCGCCTTCGCGGCGTACTTCTGGGGCAACCGCCTGCTGCCGCTGGACATCGCCGAGCGCGCGAGTGCGGAGGCCAACGTATTCTTCTACGCTTGGGCCGGCGCGCTGCTGGCCGCCTTCATCTGGCCGAAGCGAATGATGTGGGCGTGGCAGCTCTACCTGGGCGCGGCCGCGTTCGCACTGGTGCCGGTGGTCAATGCGTTGACCACGCATGCGCACCTGGGCAACACCCTGCGCAACGGCGACTGGGTACTGGCCGGCGTCGATCTTTCGATGATCGTCTTCGGCGCAATGCTGGCGATGTGCGGCTGGCGCATGCAGCGCTGGACGCCACCGCTGAGCGCGGCCGAGAAGAAGAAGCGTGCGGCGGCGGCTGCGGCGCCAGTGGCTGTGGTCGAAACCGCCGAAGCGGAGGCCAGTGCATGATGCTGCTGGCGTTGACCCTGTCGTTTTCCGCGTTCACCGCGCTGTCGCTGGCGATGGAAAGACACCAGTACGACCTGCACGGCAAGGCTGCGGCCAGCCCGGCACGGCGCACGCAGTGGCGGGTGCTGGGCTGGGCCCTGCTGACGGTGGCGTTCGCGTTGTGCGTGGCCGATCACGGCTGGGCGATGGGCCCGGTGCTGTGGCTGGGCGCAATGACCATGTGTGGCGTGGCACTCTCGTTCGGGCTGTATCCGTACCGGCCGAAGTGGATCGCACCGCTGGCGATCACGCTGCCGGCGCTGGGGCTGGTGGTGGCGTTGCTGTAACCGCCATCCACGCATGGCGTGGATCTACTGAACAACCATCCAGGCATGGCGTGGATCCACCGGCCAGACAGGGGTAGTGCCGGCCGCTGGCCGGCACCTCATGAACCCTTTGCGGATCTGACACCGTTGCCGGCCAGCGGCCGGCACTACCGGGCTTACCCCAGCCGCTTCAGTTCCCATGCGCGGTGGATGCGCGCGTTGCGCTCGAAATCCGGACCGATGGTGCGTGCGGTGATCTCGCGGCACTGGGCGAATTCGGCGATGGCGTTCTCTTCCAGCTTGAAGCGGCGGAAGTTGTTGGAGAAGTACAGCACGCCACCCGGTGCCAGCCGGGCCACCGCCGCCCGCAGCAGCTTCACCTGTTCGCGCTGCACGTCGAAATCATCGGCGCGGGCGGAGTTGGAGAAAGTCGGTGGATCACAGAAGATCACGTCGTACTGGCCGCGGTCGCCTTCCAGCCAGGCCATCGCGTCGGCCTGGACCAGCAGGTGCTGGTTGCCCCCCTGCCCGTTCAGCGCAAGGTTGTCGTAGCACCACTGAAGGTAGGTGGCCGACAGGTCGACGCTGGTGGTGCTGGCGGCACCGGCCACGGCGGCCTGCACGCTGGCCACGCCGGTGTAGCAGAACAGGTTGAGGAAACGCTTGCCACGCACCTGCTCGGCCATCATCCGGCGCAGCGGGCGATGGTCGAGGAACAGGCCGGTATCCAGGTAATCGAACAGGTTCACCTGCAGCAGCGCGTTGTTCTCTCGCACCACGATGAACTCGTCGCGCTGCTCGAAGCGGCCGTACTTGCTGCCGCCCTTGCCGCGCTCGCGCGATTTCATCGACACCTGTTCCGGTGGCACGCCGAACACTTCGCGCGCGGCGGCCAGCAGCTCATTGCGGCGGCGGCGCACGTCGTTCTCGGGAATCGCCGCCGGTGCCGCATATTCCTGCACATGCAGGAAGGTACGCCGCCTGCCCCCCTCTTCCTCGTAGACGTCGATGGCCGCCGCGTACTCCGGCAGGTCGGCGTCGTAGGCGCGGAAGCAGGTGATGTCCTCGCGGGCACGCCAGCTCTTGAACTTCTTCAGGTTCTTGCGCAGGCGGTTGGCCACCATCTGCGCGCCTTCGCTCAGCTCGCGGGGCTGTGCCGGATCACGGCCCGGCACAGCGATCGGATCGCAGACGATCAGCGCGCATTCCAGCGCACCGTTGAACATCTGGTACTTCTTGCTGGCGCGCAGGCCAGTGGCGAAGGCCAGCTCGTCATTGCCGCACAGCAGGCTGGCACGCCACTGCGGCACGGCCTTCTGCAGGGCATTGCCCAACGCGCGGTACAGCGCCGGATCGGCAGCCAGGCGTTCGTCGTACGGCGGGTTACAGACCACCGCTCCGATCTCCTGTTCGGGCGCGGCCAGGTCGGCGACATCGGCGCGGGTGAAGCGGATCGCGTGGGCGACGCCGGCAACCTCTGCATTCTCGCGGGCGGCCTGGATCGCGGCCGGGTCGATATCGCTGCCATGGATGACCGGCTTCAGCGCGGCCAGGCCGGCCGCTTCGCGCTCGCGTGCTTCGCTCTGGATGGACTTCCAGGCCGCCTTGTCGAAGCCCAGCCAACGGCTCGGCGGCAGGCTGCCATGCCGCATCAGGCCAGGGGCGACGTCGGCGGCCATCAGTGCACCTTCGATCAGCAGCGTGCCGCTGCCACACATCGGGTCCAGCAGGCCGCCTCCGGCGGTGTGCAGGCGCGGCCACTGCGCGCGCAGCAGCAGCGCGGCGGCCAGGTTTTCCTTCAGCGGCGCCTCGTGGGCGGCACCGCGCCAGCCACGGCGATGCAGCGGGCCACCGCCGAGGTCGATCGACAGCGAAGCACGGCCCTTGCGCAGCGACAGGTTGACGCGCACATCGGGCAGGTCGGTGTTGACCGAGGGGCGCTCCAGGCCTTCATCACGCATCCGGTCGACGATGGCGTCCTTGATCCGCTGCGCGGCAAAGCGCGCATGGGTGATCTTGTCACCGGACACGTGTGCGTCCACCGCCAGGGTCATCTCCGGCGTGATGTGCTCGTGCCACGGCAGCGCACGCACGCCGTCATACAGGGCCTGCTCGTCCGGGCAGTCGAACTCGGCGATCGGCCACAGCACGCGGCTGGCCAAGCGCGACCACATCACGATCCGCAGCGCCTGCGCCAGTTCGCCCTCGGCGTTGACGCCGGCAATGGTGGCGGTGGCCTTGGCAAGGCCCAGGGCCGACAGTTCATCGGCAAGCAGGTATTCCAGGCCCTTGGCGCAGGAGACGAAGAATTTCACGGGGTCGGTTCGCAGGTGGTCGGGCGCGGCACAGGGGCCGGGCCGGTCGGAAAGGAGGGCCGTAGGCACGGCCGGCAGGCCCGCGCCGGGGGCGGCGGGGCTGCCATTGTAGTCAATGCGGGCAGGCGCGCCGTGCGCCCCGGCTTCACAGTTGCCGCAGCAGGCGCTCGAAGGCCTGCGCAGAGGCCTCCACGTGGCGCTCCAGGCGGTGGCCATCGTCAACCAGCAGCAACTGCGCCGAACGCGCCTGCGCCCAGGCAATCACGCCGGCAGCCGGTACCACGTCGTCATGCCAGGCCTGCACCACCGTGGTCGGCACCACAGCGGCGTCCAGCGCCGGCATCGGGCCCATGGTGGTCGGCGGCACCATCAGGAACAGGCCGGCTACCGGCACCTGCAGCGAGGCGATGGCGGAAATGTAGGCGCCCAGGCTGGAGCCGGCCAGTACCACCGGCCCCTGACGGGCAGCGATGGCGGCGCGTTCAACCAGACGGCGCAGGCGGGTCGGCACGTCGCCCACCCGGCTGACCTCGCTCATCGCGTCCAGATCGGTGTAGTCGGGGCGCTCGTGGGTCCAGCCCAGGCGTTGGGCCACCTCGGCCAGCGCGGTGACCTTGGTCGCCTCCGGGCCGCTTTCGAAGCCATGGGAGAGGATGCAGTGGCCGCGACTCATGCGCGTGCTCCGTGGGCGCGGGCCAACCAGGAAAGAGAAGGCAGGTTCATGCCGCAATGCTAGCATCGCCGGATGCCCAACCCGCTCCTGCCCGGCCTGCAGCTGCAGCCCCTGCCCTACCACGACCGACTGCCGCTGCGCGATCCGGCCACGCTGGAGATGGTGGTGATCCACTGCACCGAGCTGCCCGATCTGGCGACGGCCCGCGAGTACGGCGAGCGCGTGCTGTATGACAGCGGTGCCGGCAACAGCGGGCACTTCTACATCGACCGCGATGGCAGCGTGGTGCAGTACGTTGCGCCCGAACGCGTGGCCCACCACGTGCGCGGCATGAACGCGCATACGCTGGGCATCGAGCTGGTCAATACCGGGCGCTACCCGCACTGGTTCGACAGCCGTCACCAGGCGATGGACGAGGCCTACACCGAGGCGCAACTGAAAGCGCTGGAGCGGCTGCTGCAGGTGCTGGTGGTGCGCTATCCGTCGCTGCAGCGGATTGCCGGGCATGACCAGCTGGACCTGGAGCAGGTGCCGGCCAGCGATGATCCGACGCTGAGGGTGGCACGCAAACGCGACCCGGGCCCGTTGTTCCCTTGGGCGCGGGTGCTGGCGAAGGTGCCGCTGCAGCCGGTTGGGTAAGCGGCAGGGCTGCGCCCTGCACCTGCGGTAGTGCCGGCCGCTGGCCGGCAACAGCAGGCTATCCGTGGGATGGCAGGGTGGGCCCGGTTGCGGGGGACGCCGTAAATCCCCAGGCCGGCCCAGCCGCTGGCGGCTGTGCGTTCGGGCGCTCGCGAAGCAGTGCTTCGCAAGCAAAGCGCCCTCACCCCTGGGGGCTTGGCCGCGGCATCCATGCCGCGGACACCCGCAACCGGACCCACCCCGCCTTCGACAGATTTCTGCCGCTGTTGGTGGGTGCCGACCGTTGGTCGGCACGGAGTCGGATCGATCGGAGGGTGCCTTTGTAGAGTCGAGCCGCGCTCCATGACCTGCGGGCGCCGATGATTTGAAGGCATCGCCATGCGCGTGGAGCCGGCCGCTCGGCTCTGGAGAGGCTCCGCGCTCGACTGCTTTCTGCTCGGATCGCTCAGGCGCCGGTCGCCACCGGGCGGCTGCTGTCGCTCACCCAGCCGCTCCAGGAATCGGCATAGATGCGCGCACCGCTCAGTCCTGCGCTTTCCATCGCCAGCAGCAGGTGGCAGGCGGTCACTCCGGAGCCGCACATCAGCACCACCTGCTGCGGATCGCGGTTGCCGATCACGCCCTGCAGTTCGGCGCGCAGTTCCTGTGCATCGCGCAGGCGGCCGTCGAACACGTTCAGGGCGAACGGGCGGTTGACCGCGCCGGGTACGTGGCCAGCGACCGGGTCCAGCGGCTCCACTTCGCCGCGGAAGCGTTCACCTGCGCGTGCGTCGACCAACCAGCCCGGTGCATGTTTCAGGCGCGCGGTGATTTCATCGGCGCTGGCGACCTGGGTGGTGTCGAAGCGGCCCGGGTAGGCAGGCAGCGCTGTCACTTCACCCTGCCCCGTCGCCAAAGGATGCCCTGCGGCCTGCCACGCGGCGATACCACCATCGAGCACAGCTACCTTGGTGTGCCCGATCAGGCGCAGCAGCCACCACAGGCGCGAGGCGGCCATGCTGCCGTCGCTGCCATCGTAGACCACCACCTGGGTGTCGAGGCCGATGCCCCACTGCCCCAGTTTCGCGGCAAAAGCATCGCTGTCGGGCAATGGATGGCGACCATGGCCGACGCGGCTGAGATCGGACAGATCACGGTTGAGATCGGCATGCACCGCAGTCGGTATGTGTCCTGCCAGGTACTGGCCGCCCGCAGCCTGCGGGTCGGCCAGCGAAGCACGCGCATCGACCACGCGCACGGCGGTACTGGCGGTGGCACGCGCGTCGACCACGCGTACGCCTTCGCCCAGTGCAGCGGCCAGGGTGTCGACATCGACCAGGGTGGTCCACGGCTGCTTGATCGGGTTCATTGCACTTGCTCCAGGCGGCGACGCAGGTTGTAGAGGATGGCCGCGGTCGCCCCCCAGATGCGCTGACCGGGCCAGCCATACTCAAGAACGTGGCGGATGCGGCCGCGATGATTGATTTCGACCTGGCGCAGGCTGTCAGGGGCCATCAGGTAGTCCAGCGGCACCTCGAACACTTCGGCCACTTCGCTGGGCTGCGGCACCGGCACGAACTCCGGATCGACCACCGCCACCACCGGCGTGACCCGGTAGCCGGTGATGGTGACGAAGGGATCGAGATACCCCAGCGCCTGCACCTGGCCGGGCGCCAATGCGATTTCTTCCTGGCTCTCGCGCAGCGCGGCCGCCAGCGCGTCGCGGTCATCGGGTTCGGTGCGGCCACCGGGGAATCCGACCTGGCCGCCATGTGTACGCAGGGTTTCGGTGCGACGGGTGAGGATCACCTGTGCGCCATTGGCGCGCGGCACGATGCCGGCCAGCACCGCCGCCTCCACAGGCGGCCCCGGTGGCAGCAGGTCGATCAGCTCGCTGCGGTTCCAGCCGTCGCCGGCCGGCGGTTCGGCCAAAGGATGCAACGCGCGCACCAAGCGCTCGAGGTCGGCCAGCGATCCGCGTAGCGATTGCTGCAATTGTGCACGCAACGGTTGCACGCGGTGCAGGATGCGGCTGCGTTCCTCGTTGTTCATTGACGACCACCGCGCGATTTCTTCGAGATGCCGCGCGCAGCCGGTGCATTGCCGGTGCGGATCCAGCGTGCACACTCCGATGCAGGGACTTGCGACAACACGCGCCGTTTCTTCCATTGTTTGCACCCGGCAACAGTAGCGCGATCGGGCTGAATTTGCGCGGGTGGCCCGGCCCAACGGAAGAGTCGACTGTCAGTCGACGCTCGCGCGCAGCGCAGGCGTTTCACCGCCAGGGGTTGCACAAACAAAAACGCGCCGGTGGAATCACCGGCGCGTTTCGTTTACGGCTTCGATTTACTTGACGCTGACCAGCTTGATCTCGAACTGCACAGCCACGTTCGGCGGGAACGGGGTGCGCGGGTCGGCACCGTAGGCCTGGTCCGGCGGCAGGGTGACTTCCCACTTCGAGCCTGCCGGCATCTGCAGCAGGGTCTCGCGCATGGCCTTCATTTCGACGTCGCTGACCTTGATCGACGGAATCTGCTGGGCCGGACGGGCTTCGGTCGGGCGCTGGCCGTACGGGAACGGACCGGCCACTTCCAGCTGCACGGTGCTGGCCTGGGTCGGCTTGGCGCCCTTGCCGGCTTCGATCACGCGGTACTGGACGCCGCTCGGCAGGGACTGCACGCCGGCCTTGGCCTTGTTCGCCGCGATGAACTGATCGCTCTTGGTCTTGTTTTCGGCAGCAGCCTTTTCGTACTCGGCCTTGGCAGCCTGGGCACGGCCCTGCTCGCGCTTCTGGAACGCTTCAACGGCCGGCTTCAGCTGGTCGGCGGTGATCGCCGGCTGCTTCTTGGCGTAGGCGTCCTGCAGACCCTTCACCACCGAGTTGATGTCCAGCTGCTCACCACGACCGGTCAGCTCCGCCAGGTTGTTGCCGTAGTCGTAACCGAAGTAGTAGCTCAGCTTGCCCTTTTCGGACGAGACGTCCTGGGCGAAGGCATTGCCCGTCAGGGCCAGGGCCGCGACGGCGACCGCGATAGAACGCAACTTCATCAAACAGTTCTCCAGGGGTGGTAACTCAGGGACGTTCTGCGCCGCCCTGAGGCGACGGGTTAGGATAACGGGCACAACGTGTAACCGCTACTCACGATGCAGGCTAAGACCCGTCTGCGTTGGCGGAGTTCAATCTCACTTTTTTTTAACGTTTCAGGAGTTTTCCCGTGGCCGATGCCCTGATCGCTGTCGCCGACGACGGCGCCATCCGCACCGTGACCGTCCAGCGCCCGGACAAGCTCAACGCCTTGAATGCCGCGACCCTGCAGGCGCTGGCCGAAGCGTTCAGCGCCGCCGCTGCCGACCCGGACGTGCGCGTGGTGGTGCTGACCGGTGCCGGTCCGAAGGCGTTCGTGGCCGGGGCCGACATCGCCGAGATGAACACACTCAGTGCGGTTCAGGGACGTGATTTCTCCCTGCTCGGCCAGGCCCTGATGCGCCAGATCGAGCGCATGCCCAAGCCGGTGATCGCGCGCGTGAACGGCTTCGCCCTGGGCGGCGGGCTGGAGCTGGCCATGGCCTGCCACCTGCGCATCGCTGCCGATACGGCCAAGGTCGGGCAGCCGGAGATCAATCTGGGCCTGATTCCCGGCTTCGGCGGCAGCCAGCGCCTGCTGCGCCTGTGCGGCCGCGCCGCCACCCTGGAGCTGTGCCTGCTGGGTGCACCGATCAACGCCGCGCGTGCGCTGGAACTGGGCATCGTCAACGAGGTGGTGCCTGCCGACGCGCTGGACAACCGTGTGCAGGATGTCGCCCGCCAGTTGGCGCGCTCGGCGCCGCTGGCCCTGCGTGGCCTGCTGGATGCCGTGCACGTGGGTGGCGAATGCAGCCTGGAGGCAGGGCTGGAGTACGAAAGCGCGCAGTTCGGCCTGCTGTTCGCCACCGAGGACATGCGCGAAGGCACCAGCGCGTTCCTGCAGCGCCGTCCGCCGGCCTTCCAGAACCGCTGACGCCATGGCATCCCGACCCAACCCCGCGCAGCTGTTCGCCCGGGTCCAGGCAGACGATCTCGATGGCGCCCTGCAGGCGGGCCTGATGGACTACATCGCCCGCGCCGGCGACGCGCAGCTGCTGCCCGGCCACCCGGATCTTCCGCAACGCCTGCACCAGGCCCAGCAGCAGCTGCACGCGGCATGGGCCGCACGCGAACGCTACCGCGCGCGCGCGGTGCGCCTGGCGCGCCGTGAGGCCGAGCGCGATGCACGCCGTACGCCGGCCCCGGCGCCGGACATGAAACCCGCCCTGCCCGCCGCAGCCGCCGCCATCCTCGCCCGGGCCAAGGCCCGCGCCAGCGGCAAGGAGCAGTAATGGCCACCCTGAAGAAGACCGCACGCGCCCCGGCGCGGCGTGGCGGCACGATGCCGCGCGCCGACGTGGTGGAAATGTTCACCCGCCTGCGCGAACTCAATCCACACCCGAAGACCGAACTGGAGTACAGCTCGCCGTTCGAGCTGCTGGTGGCGGTCGCGCTGTCCGCGCAGGCCACCGACGTCGGCGTCAACAAGGCCACGCGCCGTCTGTTCCCGGTCGCCAACACGCCGGCGAAGATCCTCGCACTCGGCGAGGACGGGCTGAAGCAGTACATCGCCACCATCGGCCTGTTCAACGCCAAGGCGAAGAACGTGATCGCCACCTGTGCGATCCTGCTGGAGAAGCACGGCGGTGAAGTGCCGCGCGATCGCGATGAACTGGAAGCGCTGCCAGGCGTTGGACGCAAGACCGCCAACGTCGTGCTCAACACTGCATTCGGCGAGCCGGTGATGGCGGTGGACACGCATATCTTCCGCGTATCCAACCGCACCGGCCTGGCGCCAGGCAGGAACGTGCGTGAAGTGGAAGACAAACTGGTGAAGGTGATTCCGGCCGAGTTCCTGCTCGACGCGCATCACTGGCTGATCCTGCACGGGCGTTATGTGTGCAAGGCGCGCAAGCCGGATTGCCCGGGCTGCGTGATCGCCGACCTCTGCCGGTTCAAGGACAAGACCCTCGCAGAGTGACGACAGCATCCACGCATGGCGTGGATCTACTGCAACCGGGGCGCAATCCGGGCGTCATACGCAAGCGGTTTCAATGGCAGGCCATGCCGTGACGGGGCCTGCGGTGGATGTCTGCCGCGCGCGAACTGTCACATTTACGCAATCTTTACCTTCTAGCCTGCGCGCATCTTCCAACCTGCCTGCAAGGCTCCTCTCCATGAAACTGCATCACCAACTCCTGACGGTGGCCGTGGCTGCTGCGCTGTATGTGCCGGCTGCACACGCCGAAGTCGCCATCGACGTGATCGGCGGTTCGGAAATCACCTTCGAAGGCCTGGTCCAGGCCGACGGCAACTGGTTCGACAACGACCTGACCGACCTCAACGGTGGCGACGCCGGCAACGGCAAGAACAGCGAATTCGAACTGCGTCGCGCCGAGCTGGTGCTGAAGGGCAAGGGCCCGGGCAACGTGGAATGGGTGGTCGGCTATGATGCCAAGGCCGATAAGTTCCTCGACACCAACGTGAAGTACAAGCTGCTGGGCAACGCCAACCACTTCCTGCAGCTGGGCCAGTTCAAGCAGCCCAACAGCCTGGAAGAACTGTCCAGCACCAAGAACAACGATTTCATTTCCAAGGCAGCAGTCACCAATACCTATGCCATCGCCCGCCGCCTGGGTGGCGCGTACAGCTACGGCCAGGACAACTGGTCGGTGACCGCCAGCGCCTTCGGACGCGAGCTGACCCGCAACCTGGCCCACGGCAGCGGCTACGGCGCGCGTGGCACCTGGGCCCCGATCAATGAAAAGGGCCAGGTCCTGCACTTCGGTCTGAGCTACGTCAACTACGACGCCGACGCCGACACCCTGCGCGTGCGTGCGCGTCCGAATGCCGACCTCGCCACTGCCCGCCTGATCGACAGCGGCAACCTGACCGACACCGACCGGGTCAGCACCATCGGTGCCGAAGCGATGTACTTCCAGGGCCCGTTCAAGGCCCAGGCCGAGTACTACACCAGCAAGGCCAAGCGCTACGACCACGACAACTACACCAGCGACGGCTACTACATCAGCGGCGTGTGGAACGTCACCGGCGAGACCTGGAGCTACAAGGGCGGCACTCCGGGCACCGGCCTGCCGAACAACCCGGCCGGCGGCCAGTGGCAGCTGGGCGTGCGCTACGACCACATGGACCTCAATGACGGCAACCTCGCCGCCAACCCGGTCGCTGGTCGCCCGCCGATCGTCGATGGCGTGCTGGGCGGCAAGATGGACATCTGGACCGTGGGCGCCAACTGGTACCTGCGTTCCAACTTCAAGCTGATGCTCAACTACGTGATGGTCGACAGCAAGAAGTACAGCTCCACGGCGCGCGGTTTCGTCAACGACGATCCCAACATCCTGGAAGCCCGCGCGCAGTTCTTCTGGTAAGTCCAGCCGCCTGCGTTGAACCGCGAAGGCACGGCCCCGTCCGTGCCTTCGTCGTTGCAGCGGTGCCCGTGCCGCCCTGCCGGCGCAGCGGACGTGACACCCCTCATGACGCGTGTCACGTCCGCGTCATATGACAGACGCGGACATGTCACGCAACCGTTATGGAATGTGCACCGAAACGTCGGGCAACCGCCCTTCGACCACCACCCCAGGAGTCTCCCCGTGATCCACGCCTTCAAATCGCGCGCCGCTGTCGCCATCCTGGCTGCATCGTCCGTGTTCGCCGCCAACGCCGCCGACATCACCGGCGCGGGCGCATCGTTCATCTACCCGGTCATGTCCAAGTGGTCGGCCGACTACAGCGCTGCGACCCGCAACAAGGTCAACTACCAGTCGATCGGCTCCGGTGGTGGCATCGCCCAGATCAAGGCCAAGACGGTTGATTTCGGCTCCTCCGATGCTCCGCTGAAGCCGGAAGAACTGGCCGCCTCGGGCCTGGCGCAGTTCCCGTCGGTGATCGGTGGCGTGGTGCCGGTGGTGAACGTGGCCGGCATCGCCCCGGGCGCGCTGAAGCTGGACGGCGCCGTGCTGGCCAACATCTTCCTGGGCAAGATCAAGACCTGGAATGACCCGGCCATCGCCGCGCTGAATCCGGGCGTGACCCTGCCGAGCGCCAAGATCACCGTCGTGCATCGTTCGGACGGTTCGGGCACCACCTTCAACTTCGTCAACTACCTGTCCAAGGTCAGCCCGGAGTGGAAGAGCTCGGTCGGTGAAGGCACCTCGGTGCAGTGGCCGGCCGGCATCGGTGGCAAGGGCAACGAAGGCGTTGCAGCGTACGTGAAGCAGATCAAGGGCGGCATCGGCTATGTCGAACTGTCCTACGCGCTACAGAACAAGCTGTCGTACACCGCGATGAAGAATGCCGCCGGCAAGTTCGTGCAGCCGAGCGATGCGTCGTTCGCCGCTGCCGCCGCCAGCGCCGACTGGGCCAACGCCAAGGATTTCTACCTGGTCATGACCAATGCGCCGGGCGCTGAATCCTGGCCGATCACCGCCACCAACTTCATCCTGGTGCAGAAGACGCCGAAGAATGCTGCCAATGGCAAGGCCACCCAGGAGTTCTTCCGCTGGGTCTACAAGAACGGCGATGCCCAGGCCCGCCAACTGGACTACGTGCCGCTGCCGGACAGCCTGGTCCGCCAGATCGAAACCTACTGGACCCAGAACCTGAAGTAAGCGCGTTCCCCCGCAGGAACGGGATCGGCGGGTCCTCTCTCCCCCGCCGATCCCAACCCGGGCGCGAGATCCTCGAGATCTCGCGCTCTTCTTGTTTTTGGGGTGCACCAGGCTCTGTAGCAGAGCCCATGCTCGGTTGGGTGCTGGAGCGTGCAGACCAACGGTCCGCAGCTACCGAGGACAGGGAGCAGTCGAGTATGGCTCGACTCTACCCAGCGCCCAGGCCGTCATATCGATGCGCAGATCCGGGGTCTCAGGGCTCCTGCCAAGGGCCGGCCAACCCCGTGAAACCCTTGTCAGAACGTGATCCAGGACACCTCTGTCATGGTCGTAATACGGCTGTAACAAAAACATCATTTCATAGCCGCATCCGCCGACGTCGTCGGCTCTACCCCGCTATGGAGTGACCATGAAACTGCACTCGGCCGGCCTTGCCGCCCTTTCCCTGGCCATCGCCCTGGGCCTGTCGGCCTGCGGTGGCGACAAGCAGGCCGCGCAGCAGCCGGCTGCCGACGGTGCCGCGGCCCCGGCCGCTGCCGGTGCCAAGGTGACCGCCGAAGTGTCCGGTGCCGGCGCTTCCTTCATCTTCCCGCTGGTCTCCAAGTGGTCGGCTGACTACAACGCCAGCACCGGTGCCAAGATCAACTACCAGTCGATCGGCTCGGGCGGCGGTATCGCCCAGATCAAGGCCGGCACCGTCGACTTCGGTTCCTCCGACAAGCCGCTGAGCAGCGAAGAGCTGGCCCAGGCCGGCCTTGCGCAGTTCCCGTCCGCCATCGGCGGCGTGGTGCCGGTGGTCAACATCGAAGGCCTGGAAGCCGGCAAGCTGCGCCTGAGCGGCGCCCTGCTTGCCGACATCTTCCTGGGCAAGGTCAAGACCTGGAACGACCCGGCCATCGTCGCCGCCAACCCGGGCGTGAAGCTGCCGGACGGCAAGATCACCCTGGTCCATCGTTCGGACGGTTCGGGTACCACCTTCAACTTCTCCAACTACCTGTCCAAGGTCAGCCCGGAGTGGAAGAGCAAGGTTGGCGAGGGCACCTCGGTGCAGTGGCCGGACGGCGTCGGTGGCAAGGGCAACGAAGGCGTTGCTTCCTACGTGAAGCAGATCAAGGGCTCGATCGGCTACGTCGAACTGGCCTACGCGCTGCAGAACGGCATGCCGTACACCGCCATGCAGAACGCGGCCGGAAACTGGGTCGAGCCGAGCGCGGAAACCTTTGCCGCAGCGGCCGCGAGCGCCGACTGGGCCAGCGCCAAGGACTTCAACCTGGTCATCACCAACGCACCGGGCGAGCAGGCGTGGCCGATCACCGCCACCAACTTCATGCTGATGCAGAAGAAGCCGAAGGACGCCAAGCGCAACCAGGACACCCTGGCCTTCTTCAAGTGGGCCTTCGAGAACGGCCAGGCCCAGGCCAACGAGCTGCACTACGTGCCGCTGCCGGCCGAACTGGTCAAGCAGATCGAGGCCTACTGGGCGACCGACCTGAAGTGATGGACCCGACGGTGCCCGCCCCGCGCGGGCACCGCTTCTTCCACGCCATGCCGCCCCGCCCCTTCCTGGCCCTGCCGTCCCCATGAATGCCATCGCCCAGCCTGTAGCCGCCCCGTCCACGCGCGATGCGCGTGATGCCCGCAACGACAAACTGTTCCGATGGGTGCTGGTCGGCACCGTCATCTTCGTCCTGATCGCCCTGGCCTGCGCCGCGCTGTCGATGCTGTGGGGCGGCCGCCATGCCCTGCAAATGCAGGGCCTGAGCTTCTTCTTCTCCGCCGACTGGAATCCGGTCGAAAACAAGTTCGGCGCCCTCGCCCCGATCTACGGCACCCTGGTCACCGCCGTCATCGCGATGGTCATCGCCGTGCCGGTCAGCTTCGGCATCGCCTTCTTCCTCACCGAAGTCGCGCCGCGCTGGCTGCGTGGCCCGGTCGGTACCGCCATCGAACTGCTGGCCGGCATCCCCTCGATCATCTACGGCATGTGGGGCCTGTTCGTGCTGGTGCCAGTGATGACCGAGTACGTCACCCCGTTCCTCAACGAAACCCTGGGCGAATGGCCGATCATCGGCCCGATGTTCCAGGGCCCGCCGCTGGGCATCGGCATGCTTACCGCCGGTTTCGTGCTGGCCATCATGGTCATTCCGTTCATCTCCTCGGTGATGCGCGAAGTGTTCCTGACCGTGCCGACCCGCCTGAAGGAATCGGCCTACGCGCTGGGTTCCACCAAGTGGGAAGTGAGCTGGGACATCGTCCTGCCCTACACCCGCTCGGCGGTGATCGGCGGCATCTTCCTCGGCCTCGGCCGCGCTCTGGGCGAGACGATGGCGGTGGCATTCGTTATCGGCAACAGCGTGCGCCTGTCGCCGTCGCTGCTGGAACCGGGCACCACCATCGCCGCGCTGATCGCCAACGATTTCGGCGAAGCCACTGAAACCTACCGCTCGGCCCTGCTGCTGCTCGGCTTCGTCCTCTTCATCGTCACCTTCGTGGTGCTGGCCATTGCCCGACTGATGCTGATGCGCCTGTCCCGCAAGGAGGGCAACTGATGTCCACCACCGCTGATTCGCTGTACCTGCGCCGTCGCATCGGCAACGTCGTTGCGATCACTGCCTCCTGCGCCACCGCCCTGTTCGGCCTGTTCTTCCTGGGCTGGATCCTGTTCACTCTGGCCTCCAAGGGCATGGCTGGCATCAACTGGGATCTGTTCACCAAGATGACGCCGCCGCCGATGCAGGAAGGCGGCCTCGCCAACGCCTTCTTCGGCAGCGCGGTGATGTGCGCGATGGCGATCGGCATCGGCACCCCGCTGGGCGTGTTGGCCGGCACCTGGCTGGCCGAGTACGGCAACGCCCGCAAAGCCGGCACCGTGGTCCGCTTCGTCAACGACATCCTGCTGTCGGCGCCATCGATCGTGCTCGGCCTGTTCGTCTACACCCTGTACGTGATGCAGACCGGCGGCAACTTCTCGGCGTTCGCCGGTGCCCTGTCACTGGCCTTCATCGTGCTGCCGGTGGTGGTGCGTACCACCGACGAGATGCTGCGCCTGGTGCCCTCGCAGATGCGTGAGGCGGCCCTGTCGCTGGGTATCCCGCAGTGGAAGGTGATCGTGCAGGTGCTGTACCGCAGTGCATCGGCCGGCATCATCACCGGCATCCTGCTGGCGCTGGCCCGCATTTCCGGCGAGACCGCGCCGCTGCTGTTCACTGCCTTCGGCAACCAGTACTGGAACAACAACATCTTCCAGCCGATGGCCTCGGTGCCGGTGGTGATGAACCAGTTCGCCGGCAGCCCGTATGAATCCTGGCAGGTGCTGGCCTGGGCCGGTGCCCTGGTGCTGACTGTCTTCGTGTTGCTGGTCAGCCTTGCCGCCCGCGGCATCCTGCTGCGCAACCGTATCTCCCATGACTGACCTTTCCGTGGATAACGCCATGAACGACCTTTCCAACGCCGTGCCGATGCAGCGCATCGCCGTGCCGTCCTCGCACGAGAGCCTGCACACGCCGTCGCCGGTGAAGCTGGCTGCGCGTGGACTGGACTTCTACTACGACAAGTTCCACGCCCTGAAGGGCATCAACCTGGAGATTCCGGAAAAGCGCGTAACCGCGCTGATCGGTCCCTCCGGTTGCGGCAAGTCGACCCTGCTGCGCATCTTCAACCGCATCTACGCGCTGTACCCGAAGCTGGAAGCGCGCGGTGAAGTGCTGCTGGACGGCGAGAACATCCTGTCGCCGAAGTACCCGATGAACCGCCTGCGCAGCAAGGTCGGCATGGTGTTCCAGAAGCCGGTGCCGTTCCCGATGACCATCTTCGAGAACGTGGCCTACGGCATCCGCCACCACGAGAAGCTGAGCAAGGCCGACATGGCCGACCGTGTCGAGCAGGCGCTGCGCCAGGGCGCGCTGTGGGACGAAGTGAAGGACAAGCTGGGGCAGAGCGCGCTGGGCCTGTCCGGTGGCCAGCAGCAGCGTCTGTGCATCGCCCGTGCCGTGGCCCTGCGCCCGTCGGTGCTGCTGCTGGACGAGCCGACCTCGGCGCTGGATCCGATCTCGACCAGCCGCATCGAGCAGCTGGTGGAAGAGCTCAAGCACGAGTACACGATCGTGATCGTCACCCACAACATGCAGCAGGCCGCGCGCGTATCCGACTACACCGCCTTCATGTACCTGGGCGACCTGATCGAGCACGACCGCACCGAAGTGATCTTCTCGCAGCCGTCGCAGCGGCAGACCGAGGACTACATCACCGGTCGCTTCGGCTGATCGACGCTGTTCCTTCGCCACATGTTCCAGCCAGGCATGGCCTGGCTCTACCCGGATTGCAGACCATGAATCTTCCCAACGACCACATCGTCAAGAGCTACGACGAAGAGCAGCAGCGCCTGGTGGCCGAAATCGTGCGCATGGGCGAGATGGCCGTCGCCCAGCTCGAAGCGGCGATGGACGTGATCGAGAAGCGCGACGAGAACGCCGCCCATCGCATCATCGCCAACGACGAAGCGATCGATGCGCTTGAGCAGCAGATCAGCCACGACGTGATGCGCCTAGCGCTGCGTGGCCCGATGGCGCGCGACCTGCGCGAGATCCTCGCCGGCCTGCGCATTCCGGCCGACATCGAGCGCATTGGCGATTACGCCGCCAACGTCGCAAAGCGTTCCATCGCCCTGGGCAAGGTGCCGCCGCTGCCGCAGATCCAGGGCCTGCGCGCACTGGGCCGCCTGGCCGCGCAGCAGGTGCGCCGCGCCATTGCCGCCTACCGCGACAACGACGCCGACGCCGCACTGGAACTGCGCGAGGACGACGCCCGCCTGGACGCGCAGTACACCGCGCTGTTCCGCGAGCTGCTGACCTACATGATGGAAGACCCGCGCAACATCACCCCGTGCACGCACCTGCTGTTCATGGCCAAGAACCTGGAGCGCGTGGGCGACCACGCCACCAACATCGCCGAGAACGTATGGTTCCTGGTGCACGGGGAGCAGCCGCTGCCGCCGCGCGAGAAGCGCGACGAGACCTCCAGCACCGGCCAGCCCTGACGCTGCACTGCAACACCGGAGTCGACTCCAAGGTGGCCGCTGTCCTGGTGACAGCGGCCTTCTTGTTTCTGGGCGTTCCGGCGATTCATCCACGCATGGCGTGGATCCACCGGGAACCGTGTTCCCCTTCTGTAACAAACCTCACGAAAATTTGAGGTCTTGGCGAGGATTCGTTGAGTAGGATCGCTGCACCATCGTTTCCACCGGCATCCCTGCCGGCCACCCGGGCACCCGCCCACACCACCCAGGAGCACGACCGATGAGCAGTTCCAACAAGACCCTGTCCCTGCTGACTGCTACCGCCCTGGCCGCCGGCCTTGGCATCACCGCCAATGCCTCGGCGCTGAGCATGAGCGACCTGGCCCAGGGCTATCTGGTGGCTGGCCAGGCTGCCAAGGCCAGCACCGATGCCAAGGGCGCCGACGCCAAGACCTCCGCAGAGGCCGCCAAGCATGCCGAAGGCAAGTGTGGCGCAGATGGCAAGTCCGCCGAAGGCAAGTGCGGCGCCGACAAGGGCAAGGCTGCCGGTGCGGCAGCAGGCGCCAAGGCTCAGGCCGGCGACAAGAAGGCCGCCGAAGGCAAGTGTGGCGAAGGCAAGTGCGGTGGCAAGCACTGAGGTCCGCGCCAGCATCGCCAACCTGCGGTCGCCGCTTCGTGCGGCGGCCGTCGGGTTGGGGCTGCGCCGGGCGCTGTTGCAGGAGCTGCGCGATGCACCGGCTGGCGATTTCGATTTCCTCGAATGCGCGCCGGAGAACTGGATCCATGTCGGCGGCCCCGCCGGTGACGCACTGGCCGAGCTGGCACAGCGCCATCCGCTGAGCTGCCACGGCCTGTCCCTGTCGCTGGGCGGCACTGCGCCACTGGATACGCAGCTGTTGGAGCAGGTTGGCCAGTTCCTGGAAAAACACCGCGTGCCGCTGTACAGCGAACACCTGAGCTACTGCAGCGACGACGGCCACCTGTACGACCTGCTGCCGATCCCCTTCACCGATGAAGCGGTGCGCCATACCGCCGCACGCATCGCCCGCGTGCAGAACGTGCTGGGTCGCCGCATCGCGGTGGAAAACGTGTCCTACTACCTGGCACCGGAACCGGCGATGGACGAACTGGCCTTCACCAACGCCGTGCTTGCCGAAGCCGACTGCGACCTGCTGCTGGACGTCAACAACGTCTACGTCAACGCCTGCAACCATGGTTACGACGCCGACGCGTTCATCGCTGGCCTGCCCGCAGACCGCATCGTCTGCCTGCACGTGGCCGGGCATCTGGACGAGGCACCGGACCTGAAGATCGATACCCATGGCAGCGCGGTGATCGACCCGGTCTGGGAGCTGCTGGCACGCACCTATGCGCGCATCGGCGCTCGCCCCACCCTGCTCGAACGCGATTTCAATTTCCCGCCCTATGCCGAACTGCGCGGCGAACTGCAGACCATCCGCCGTCTGCAGGCCGTGCACGCGGAGGCGGCATATGGCTGATACCCCCGCCACGCTGCGTGCGCAGCAGCACGCATTCACCGCCTATCTGCGAGATCCCCAGGGCGTGCCGCCACCGGGCGGGCTGGAGCCACTGCGCGTCGCGGTCTACCAGCGGCTGCTGTTCAACAACCTGCTCGGCCTGTTGAGCAACGGCTTTCCGGTCTGCGTGCGCCTGCTCGGCGTATCAGCCTGGAGCGGACTGGTGCGCCACTACTTCGCAACCCATCGCTGCCAGACGCCGCTGTTCACCGAACTGGCCGCCGAATTCGTGCAGTGGCTGCAGGCACAGCCGCAGCTGCCACACCCTGCGCTGGCCGAACTGGCCCACTACGAGTGGGTGGAAACCGCGCTGTACCAACTGGACGCCGAACCGCTGCCGGTCGTAGCGGACATCGACCCGCTGCGGGTGCCGCTGCAGCGCTCACCGCTGGCGTGGCCGCTGCTGTACCAATGGCCGGTGCACCGCCTCGGCGCCGAGGACGCACCTACCCAGTTGCCGGCCGAGCCGACCGGCCTGCTGGTGCGTCGCGAGGCCGATGGCGAGGTGCGCTTCGCCGTACTCAGCCCGCTGGCGGTGTACCTGCTGTCCAGCATCGGGGAGCAGCCCGGCCTCGATGGACATGCCTATCTGAAGCAACTGGCCGACGCGCATGGCCTGGCCGAACAAGCGCTGGCCGAACCCGGTGCCGCGCTGCTGCAGCAGTTCCTGCGGGCCGGCGTGATCGGCCCTTTGACCGCACCTGCCTGACACCTCCCTTCCCCGACCCGGAGATGCACCGATGAAGCTTCCGCCCCTGGCCACCGCGCGTGGCCAGCTGGACCGTCTCGCCCCCTGGTTGGCCCCGCTCGGCCTGCGGCTGCTGCTGGCCTGGGAATACTTCGAATCCGGCCGCGAGAAACTGCAAGGCCAGAACTGGTTCGCCGATCTGCAGGACGCCTTCCCGTTTCCGTTCAACCAGCTGCCCGCTGCCCTGAACTGGCAACTGGCCACCTGGTTTGAACTGCTCGGCGCAGCCTGCCTGCTGTTCGGTTTTGGTACCCGTTTTGCCGCTGCCAGCCTGCTGGTGCTGACCGTGGTGGCCACCTACGCCGTGCACTGGCCGATGCAATGGAACTCGCTGGGCGACCTCGCGATGGGGTATGCGATCAGCGACCAGGGCTACGGCAACTTCAAGCTGCCGGTGCTGTTCATGGCGATGCTGCTGCCGCTGGTCTTCACCGGCGCAGGCAGGCTGAGCGTGGATGCGTTGCTGTGGCGGTGGCATCCGTCGGGTACGACGGCACGTCCCGCAGTCCGGTAGATCCGACCTTGGTCGGCGCATCGCGTGCCAACCAAGGCTGGCACCTACCGGGTTCTGCCACGGTGGCGGGCATGGGCTGCGTGGCCGGGCGCTCAGGGTCGCTCTGCTAGAATTCACGCATGACCGACCCCATTCCCGCACCTGCCGCCGCTCCCGATTCCGCAGTATCCCAGGCGCAGCGCGCGATGTCACAACGCTTCCGCGGTTTCCTGCCGGTGGTGGTGGATGTGGAAACCGGCGGCTTCGACAGCCAGCGCAACGCGCTGCTGGAAATAGCCGCAGTGCCGATCGAGATGGACGAGAACGGCCTGCTGTACCCGGGCCAGACCGCCAGCGCCCATGTAGTGCCGGCCGAAGGCCTGGAGATCGACCCGAAGTCGCTGGAAGTGACCGGCATCATCCTCGACCATCCGTTCCGGCTGGCCAAGGAAGAAAAGGCCGCACTGGACCACATCTTCACCCCGGTGCGCGCAGCAATGAAGAAATACGGCTGCCAGCGCGCGATCCTGGTCGGCCACAACGCCCATTTCGACCTTGGCTTCGTCAACGCCGCCGTGGCCCGCACCGGTCACAAGCGCAACCCGTTCCATCCGTTCAGCGTGTTCGACACGGTCACCCTGGCCGGCATCGCCTACGGGCAGACCGTGCTGGCGCGCGCCGCCACGGCCGCCGGGCTGGGCTGGGACGCCAACGAGGCGCACAGCGCGGTGTATGACACCGAGCAGACCGCGCGGTTGTTCTGCACCATCGCCAACGCCTGGCCGCGCTAAGGCAGCGCTTTCTGTAGAGCCGAGCCATGCTCGGCTGCGCCTTTTTCCGCGCTGTCGCGCTGTAGTCGAGCATGGCTCGACTCTACCGATCGATAGAGGCATATCCACGCCATGCGTGGATGCGATCAACCAATGCTCGTGCGATCGCGGCCGTCGCTCTTGGCGCGGTACAGCGCGCGGTCTGCGCGCTGGTACAGCAGCGCCGGGGTGCGGTCGTCGGCGTCCAGCTCCACCAGCCCCGCGCTGAAGGTCACGCGCAGGCCGTCCACACCGGCCCAGTCGGGGTGGTCATGGAACAGGCCGCGCAGGCGTGCGCACAGCTGTGCGGCTTCCTCCAGGCGGGTGTCGTTGAGCAGCAGCGCGAACTCTTCGCCACCAGTCCGCGCGGGCAGGTCCGAGTCGCGGCTGGCGGCGGCGATCAGCCGCGCCACCTGCACCAGCACGGCATCGCCGATGCTGTGGCTGTGGCGGTCGTTGACGTCCTTGAAGTGGTCGATATCCAGCACCACCAGGCACAGCGGATGACCACTGCGCTGCGAACGCGCAAAGTCGCGGGCCAGCGTTTCATCGAAGGCACGGCGGTTGGCCAGGCCGGTCAGCGCATCTTCGCGGGCCTGCCGTTCGAAGGCCTCGGCCTGGCGTGCCAGGCGCTCGGCCAGTTCGGTCTTTTCCTGGTTCAGCGCCTGCAGGTGCACGGTCTTCGCCTGCAGGTCGAAGGTGGCCTCGTCCACCCGCCGCGCCAGGCGCAGGTTGCTGGCCTTCAGCTGCTGCAGCAGCAGGCGGTACAGCGCCACCAGCCCGGCCAGCAGCAACAGTCCACCCAACCCCTGCACGCTGCGTCGCTGCCACCAGAACGGCTCCACGGTGAAGCTCCATACCGCTTCCTGCTGGCCCCAGCTGCCACTCGGATGGGCAGCGGCCACGTGCAGGGTGTAATCGCCCGGCGGCAGGCCGACGAACTCCACGCTGCGCTGCGGGCCGCGTTCGACCCACCCCGCATCCAGGCCATCCAGCCGCGTGCGGTAGCGGATCCGGTCAGACATCAGGTAGCTCAGGCCGACATAGCTCACCGTCAAGCGACGGCCGCCGGGAATGTAGTTGCGGTCCGGGCCCTCCCAATGCACCGGTGCGCCATCCACCTGCACGCTTTCAATCGCTGCCGGCGGTGAAAGGCGCTCACGGAAACGCTGCAGGCGCTGCGGGTCGACGGTGCTCAGGCCACCGGCGGTGACCACCCAGAACGTGCCGTCCTGGCGCAGGATCGCCGATGGCCCGGAGCTGCCGTTGGCCTGCGCATTGGCCATGCCGTCGATCTCGTTGTAGCGCTCCACCATCACCCGGGGTGCGCGGCCATCGGCCACGGCGTTGAGGGTGGCCATGTCGGTGCGCAGTACACCGCGGTTGCTGCTGATCCACACATTGCCAAGGCGATCCGGCACCAGCTGGAACACCGCATCCACCGGCATGCCCTGCTCCAGCCCCACCCGCGCCAGCGTGCCGTTCCGCCAGCGGTACAGGCCGCGGTCGCTGCTGATCCACATCGCGTCGCCCAACTGATGGAAGCCGAACACGCTGCGGCCACCGCCCAGCGGCGCCAGGTCGATCGACTGCACGTGGTCGCCGCGCAGCACGCGGATTCCCTCGATGGTGCCGATCCACAGGTTGCCCTGATGATCGTGCTCAAGTGCGGTGATCAGGCCGCCGGGCATGGCCGGGACGTTCGATACCTGCACACGGTCACCGTCGATGCGGACCACGCCCTTCTGCGTGCCGGCCCAGACCACACCCTGCGGGTCCACGCTGATCGCGCGGATGTTGCCACCCGGCATGCCATCGGCGGCGGCATAGTTGTGCCGCAGCCGGCCGTCACGACCAAGACGGTAGACGCCATCGCCGAACGTTCCGACCCACAGGTCACCGTCCGGGCCCTGCGCCAGGCTGAGCACCGAAGGTGCCTTGCCGCCGCGGTTGTGCAGCGGCATCGCACGGAAGCGGCCATCGGCGGTCTGCAGATCGAGGCCGCTGGCACTGCCGACCCACAGCTGGCGGTCGCGGTCCTCGAACACGGTGCGCACATAATCACCACTGAGGCCATCGCGCTCGGTGTAGCTGCTGAACAGCGTTTCGCGCAGGCGGTACAGGCCGCCGTTGGCACCGACCCAGATGCTGCCCTCGGCATCCTCGCGCAGGCTGACCACGCGTCCACCCGGCAGGTTCAGGCCCGCCGGCAGCCGCTCCAGTCCATGCGAGGAGATCCGTAGCAGGCCCTGGTTCTCGGTGCCCAGCCACAGGTCTCCATGGCGGTCCTGCAGCATCGAGGTCAGGTGCAGCTGGCCCGGCAGGCGGTGCATCAGCACCAGCTGATCATCTTCCACGCGGTACAGGCGCTCGCCGGCGACGATCCACAGCGCGCCGTCCGGAGCGCGGTACGGCCACGACAGGCCACTGCCGGCGCCCAGCCCCCACGCCGCGGGCGCCCGCTTGAGCACGCCGTCGTTGTCGCGCAGCACCAGCCCGTCCAACGTACCGGCCCAGACCCGGTCCTGCGCATCGACCACCAGCTTGGTGAAGCTCATCGCCATCGGCAGGTCGGCGGCCGGCGCTTGGTAGACGATGCCGGTGTCCGGCGTCAGATAGCCGATGCCCTTGCCTTCATAGAGCAGCCACAGGCGGCCCTGGCTGTCCATCTGCATGGACTGGATCAGTACCTGCGGGGTATCGGCCTGGTGCTCCCAGACCCGCCACTGGCCATCGTTACCGCGGTGGCTGACGTTGCCGCGCGAATCACTGATCCACAGCCCGCCCTGACGGTCGACGAACAGCGCACCGATGCCGTTGTCGCGCAGGCCCGGGCGGGTGCTGCGGTCGAACACGGTGAAATCGAGGCCGTTGTATCGCACCAGGCCTTCCCAGGTGGCGAACCACAGGTGGCCTTCGGGGGTCTGCGCGATGTCGCGCAGCGAGTTGTGTGGCAGGCCGTTGCGCGACGTCCATACATCGATGGCGTAATCGCGCAGCGGCGGTGCCCCCTCCTGCGCAGCCACCGGCAGTGACAGGGCCAGCAGCAGCCACAGCAGGCCCTGTCGCAGCCATCGACCGATACCTGATCCGCAGCGCTCCGCCCAGCGCCCGATGTCCCCCTGTCCGGCCATCAGTGCAGCGGCGGCGGCCAGGCAGGGCTGCCGGGCCTGGCAGCATGCGGGAGCTGCCAGGCAGCGCTGAACGGCATGCCGGCGGGAACGGGCTGGCTCATCGGGGGGAAACTGGGAAGATGCGCAGATGATAGGCCAAACCCGGCCCACGGCGTCACCATCGCCAGCCGCGAAGACTCAGCCCGCGCGCCCCGGCGGCGTTACCTGTGCACTGGCCGGCCACTGCACTACCGCCTCCAGCCCGCCTTCGGCGCGGTTGCGCAGCCACAGCCTCGCGCCATCCTTCTCGGCCAGAGCGCGGGCGATGGTCAAGCCCAGACCGGCGCCGCCGGTTTCGCGCGAACGCGAGGTCTCCACCCGCACGAACGGGTCGAACACGGCTTCCAGTTGATCTTCGGCCAGGCCGGGGCCGTCGTCGGCCACCACCACGGTGATCGCGCCGCCACTGCGCTCGACCCGTACCCTCACCCGGTAGGCGTACATCACCGCGTTGTCCACCAGGTTGGAAAACAGCCGGTGCATGGCCAGCGGACGCAACATCAACACCGCACCGCTGCCCCCTTCGAAGACGACATCACCGCCACCCTCGGCGGTGTCTTCAACGATGCTCTCCAGCAGCGAATCCAGGTCCAGTGCGGCACGCTGCTCGGCGCTCTCAGCGCTGCGCGCCAGCTCCAGGCCTTCGCGCACCAACGCCTGCATCGCGGCCAGATCGCCGATCAGGCGCTCGCGCAGTACCTCGTCGCTGACGTTCTCCAGGCGCAGGCGCAGGCGGGTCAGCGGGGTCTGCAGGTCATGGGTGATCGCCGCCAGCATCTGCGTGCGCTCAGCCAGGTGCCGCTGCAGGCGATGCTGCATGGCATTGAAGGCTTCGGCAGCACGCTGCACCTCGCGCGGCCCGCGCAGCGGCAGGGGATCGCGCTGCAGGTCGTCGCCCAGGTCTTCGGCGGCGGCCGCCAGCTCCTGCAACGGCGCGCTGGCGATGCGCGCGACGATGTAGGCCAGCACCGCGATCGCCAGCACCAGCAGCGTCAGGAACCACGGATCAACGGCGAGGATGCCGTTGTGCGCCACCGCCGGCGAATCCAGCGCCAGCTTCAGCAACGTGCCGTCGTTGAGGGTCACGTCGACCGCACGGCACTTGGGCGGGATGAATGCCGGATCACGCTCGCGCGGGTGCTTGCGATGCCCGGGCGGCGGCGGCGGCAACAGGTCCTGCAGCTTGGGAATGCAGGAGCGGAACGAAGCGAAGTGCACATGCGCGCGAGCGACCGGCCCCGGCCGGTCATCCAGGACTTCCATCAACGCCGTGTCGGCCCGGCCCAGGCGCGCGCCGGGTTGCAGCGCGCGGACGCTCGGCCCACCGATTTCGAGCAGGCGCTCACGCAGCTCGGGATTGCCGTCGAGCAGGTTGACGTAGCCCTGCAGGCGGTCGGCGATGCGGTTCAGGTTCTGCCGCTCGAACTCCTGCTGGCGCTTGGAGGTGGCCAGCATGGTCGCGCCGATCGCGGCCACGCTCATGCCCAGCAGCAGGATCACGAACAACCGCCCGACCATCGAGGACAGGAAATGGCGCAGGCGCTTCATCGCGGCTTATTCCAGGTTCACCGAGGAGGCCAGTACATAGCCTTCGTTGCGTACGGTCTTGATCAGCCCGTCCGGGCCACCATCGTCGCCCAGCTTGTTGCGCAGGCGGCTGACCTGCAGGTCGATCGCGCGATCCTGTGCCTCGTAGTTGCGGCCACTGCTGAGCGCGACCAGCTGCTCGCGCGACAGCACCTTGTTGGCATGGGCGATGAACACCCGCAGCAGGCGGAACTCGGCGCCGGACAGCACCACCACGCGATCGTCCGGGTCCACCAGGTGGCGATGCTCCAGATCGAACACCCACCGCGAGAAGCGCGCACGGCGCACCGCCAGCGGCTCCAGGTTGGCTGGCAGCGCCTCGGTCCGGCGCAGCACGTTGCGGATGCGCGCCAGCAGCTCGCGCGGTTCGAACGGCTTGGCAAGATAGTCGTCGGCGCCCATTTCCAGGCCCAGCACGCGATCGATCGGCTCGGCGCGTGCGGTCAGCATGATCACCGGCGTGTTCGAGCGTGCGCGCAGGTCGCGGCACAGGGTCAGGCCATCCTCACGCGGCAGGTTGAGGTCGAGCACGATCAGGTCCACGTGCTCGCGGTCCAGCAACTGGCGCATGGCGGTGCCGTCGGCAGCCGTGCTCACCTGGTAGCCGGCACGGCCGAGCTGTTCGGCCAGCAGGGTGCGGATGTCGTTGTCGTCGTCGACGATCAGCAGTCGGTGCATCGTGTTTTCAGTCTCCATGTCGCGATCATCCCGTGTCGGCAGCTGAACCGCATCCGGGGCAATGCGTACCAGTGTATCCACCCGTGGGCGGGATACCTGTGGTTACGCGTATTCACCGACAGTGTTACATAGAGACATACCCCGAGGATTGAGCCGCCCATCGCCCGGTCTTCACAATGCCCACCAACGCCGCCGCCGCGGCCCCGAGAGTGAAGCCACGACGTGACGTTCCGCCTGCTGCCCGCGACCCGCCGGGGTCGCCTGATACTGATCGCCCTGCTTGCCCTTGCCGTCGCCGCAGCCGCCTGGTGGCTGCTGCGCAAGCCCGCCGCCCCGGCGGTGGCGACCACGCCCGTCAGCCGTGGTGACATCGAGCAGACGGTGGAGGCCACCGGTGTGATCGACGCCTACAAGCTGGTCAGCGTGGGTGCCCAGGCCTCGGGCCAGATCAAGTCGCTGAAGGTGCAGCTGGGCGACACCGTGAAGGAAGGCGATCTGATCGCCGAGATCGACGCCACCACCCAGCAGAACCAGGTGCTCAACGCGCAGGCCTCGCTGGACCAGGTCACCGCCCAGCGTGCCGTGCAGCAGGCCACCCTGCGCCAGGCCGAACTGGAGTTCGCGCGCCAGCAGCAGATGCTCGCCGCCGAAGCCACCTCGCGCCAGGAATACGATGCCGCCGAGGCACAGCTGAAGACCGCCCGCGCCCAGCTGCAGTCCTACGAGGCGCAGATCAAGGGCCGCGAAACCGAACTGGGCACCGCCCGTGCCAACCTGGCCTACACCCGCATCACCGCGCCGATGGACGGCACCGTGGTGGCGGTGGTGGCCGAGGAAGGCCGCACCGTGAACGCCAACCAGACCGCGCCGACCATCGTCATGCTGGCGCGGCTGGACGTGGTCACCGTCAACGCCGAGATCTCCGAGGCCGACGTGGTCAAGATCAAGGCCGGCATGCCGGTCTACTTCACCACGCTGGGCGACCCGGACCGCAAGTACCACGCCACCCTGCGCCAGATCAATCCGGCGCCGGCCTCGATCGCCAACGAGAATTCATCCAGCTCCAGCAGTTCGTCCAGCTCCAGTTCCAGCAGCGCGGTCTACTACAACGCGCTGTTCGATGTGGAGAACCCGGACGGCACGCTGCGCATCGACATGACCGCCCAGGTCTCCGTGCTGCTCAAGCAGGCCAAGAATGTGCTGATGGTGCCGGCGGTGGCACTGGGGCCGAAGCGCCGTGGCGACGAGCGCATGGTGCGGGTACTGGACGACAAGGGCCAGCCGCAGCCGCGCAAGGTCAGCGTGGGCATCAACAACGGCGCCTCGGCCGAGATCCTGTCCGGGCTAAAGGAAGGCGAGCGCGTGGTGGTCGGCGAAGCCGGTGCGGCCGGTGCCAGCGCTGGCGGCGGCAACCGCAGCGGCATGCAGATGCGGGTCGGCGGCCCGGGCATGGGGCGCCGATGAGCACGACGGCGCCGCTGCTGCGCCTGCGCGACCTGCGACGCGAATTCCCGGCCGGCGACGATGTGATCGCCGTGCTGCGTGACGTCAACCTGGACATCCACGCCGGTGAGATGGTGGCCATCGTCGGCCAGTCCGGCTCGGGCAAGTCGACGCTGATGAACATCCTCGGCTGCCTCGACCGCCCTACCCGTGGCAGCTACCAGGTGGCCGGCCGCGAAACCGGGAAGATGGAACCGGACGAGCTGGCCGAACTGCGCCGCGAACATTTCGGTTTCATCTTCCAGCGCTATCACCTGCTGGGCGACCTGGACGCGCGCGGCAACGTGGAAGTGCCGGCGGTGTATGCCGGCAGCCCCGGCGCAGTGCGCAACGCACGGGCCGAGCAGCTGCTGCAGCGGCTGGGCCTGAGCGACCGCATGCACCACAAGCCGGGGCAGCTGTCCGGTGGCCAACAGCAGCGCGTGTCGATCGCACGTGCCCTGATGAACGGCGGCGAGGTGATCCTGGCCGACGAACCCACCGGCGCGCTCGACACGAAATCCGGCGAGGAAGTGATGGCGATCCTCGGCGAGCTGCACGCCGAAGGCCACACCATCATCATCGTCACCCACGACATGAGCGTGGCCGAACACGCACAGCGCATCATCGAGATCCGCGACGGCGAGATCATCGCCGACCGCGCCAACCCGAACGCACCGACCTACCGTGCGCAGCGCGAGGCCAGCACCGGCGTCGCCCGCGGCAACAGCTGGCGGGCGGCCCGCGACCGCTTCACCGAAGCGTTCCGCATGGCACTGCTGGCGATGAACGCGCATCGGCTGCGCACCTTCCTGACCATGCTCGGCATCATCATCGGCATCGCCTCGGTGGTCTCGGTGGTGGCGCTGGGCAATGGCTCGCAGCAGCAGATCCTGCAGAACATCAGCGCGCTCGGCACCAACACCATCGACGTCTATCCAGGCCGTGGTTTCGGCGACATGCGCTCGGCGCGGGTACAGACGCTCAAGGCCAGCGATGCCGATGCACTGGCAAAGCAGAGCTACGTGGACAGCGCCACGCCCAGCGTGTCGACCTCGGTCACCGCGCGTTACCGCAACCAGTCGTCCACCGCCCAGGTCAGCGGCGTCGGCGAACAGTTCTTCCGGGTCAAGGGCGTGACCCTGCTCAGTGGCAGCTTCTTCGACAGTGATGCAGTGAAGGGCCTCGGCCAGGTGGCGGTGATCGACGAGAACACCCAGACCCAGTTCTTCCCCGATGTCGACCCGGTCGGCCAGGTGATCCTGCTCGGCAACGTGCCAGCACGCGTGGTCGGCGTGGCCAAGCGCCAGAGTTTCGGTTTCGGCGGCAGCACCAGCCTCAGCGTGTGGGTGCCGTACACCACGGTGATGTCGCGCATGCTCGGCCAGAGCCACGTCTCCAGCATCACCGTGCGCGTGGACGACGACACGCCGATGGATGCGGCGCAGGAAGCGATCACCCGCTTGCTGACGATGCGCCATGGCACCGAGGATTTCTTCCTCAGCAACAGCGCCGAGATCCGCCAGACCATCGAACAGACCACGCGCACGATGACGCTGCTGATCGGCGCGATCGCCGCCATCGCGCTGCTGGTCGGTGGCATCGGCGTGATGAACATCATGCTGGTGTCGGTCACCGAGCGTACGCGTGAGATCGGCGTGCGCATGGCCGTGGGTGCGCGGCAGAGTGATATCCGCCAACAGTTCCTGATCGAAGCGGTGCTGGTGTGCCTGCTCGGCGGCGTGCTCGGCATCGGCCTGGCCCTGCTGCTGGGCTCGATGATCGGCCGCTTCGCCAGCGACTTCCAGGTGCTGTTCTCCACCGCCTCGATTGTCGCCGCCTTCGCCTGTTCGACCCTGATCGGCGTGGCGTTCGGCTTCCTGCCCGCGCGCAATGCCGCGCAGCTCGACCCGGTGGAGGCCCTGGCCCGCGAATGAAGATGATGACCCGACTGCCCTTCCCTGCTCCCTCGCGCCTGCTGCTGGTGGGCGCTGTTCTGCTCGCCCTCTCAGGCTGTGCATCGGTGGGCCGCTACCCGGTGCAGGCCCCCGACGTGGCGGCCAGCTACGGGCGTGGCGATGCCACCCTCAACGCACCGGCCGACGACCCGCGCAGCAGCCTGGATACACCCGGCCGCGACATCCGCCAGGACACCTGGTGGACCGGCTTCGGCGATGAACGACTGGACCGTCTGGTGGCGCAGGCGCTGGCCGCCAACAGCGATCTGGCCGCCGCCGGTCTGGCCGTGCAGCGTTCGCGCCTGCAGGCTGGCCTGGCCAGCAACGCGCTGTGGCCGCAGCCTTCGTCTTCCGGGGTCAGTGGCAGCGCCAGCCGCGCCACCGACCAGGCTGATGACTGGCGTCGCAGCTATTCCACCGGCGTTTCGCTGGGCTGGGAGGTCGATCTGTGGGGCCGCCTGCGCACCCAGCGCGACATCGCCCGCTGGGAAGCCGAGGCCAGCGAGGAAGACCGGCAGAACACCGCGCTGCTGGTGATCGGCGACACCATCACCCAGTACTGGAACCTGGCCTATCTCAACCAGTCGATCGCCACCGGCCAGGCCAACCTGGAGCGGCTGGAACGTACCCGCGAACTGGTCCAGGCCCGCTTCGACGCCGGTGCGGTATCGCGCCTGGAAGTACGCCAGGCACTGCAGAACCTGCAGTCGCAACGTTCCGCACAGAGCGCGCTGGAACAGCAGCGGGTGGAAGTGCGCAATGCGCTGACCGTGCTGCTGGACGGCACGCCGTGGCCACAGCAGGACGAACCGCAGGACCTGCTGGCCGCACGCAGCCCCGGGATCAACGAAGGCCTGCCGACCGACCTGCTCGGCCGCCGTCCCGACCTGCGCGCAGCCGAACTGCGCCTGCGCAACAGCCTGAAGACCATCAAGGTGACCGCCACCCACTACTACCCGGCGCTGAGCCTGACCGGCAGCCTCGGCTCCAGTGCGACCTCGCTGGGTGATGTGCTGCGCAACCCGGTAGCCACCCTGGGTGCGGGCCTGTCATTGCCGTTCCTCAATCTGCAGCGCGCGCAGCTGGATACCGACATCGCCGGCACCGGCTACCAGATCGCCGCGACCAATTTCCGCAAGACGCTGTACACCGCGCTCTCGGAAGTGGACAACGCACTGTCGGCACGCGAGCAGCTGGCGCGCCAGGTGGCGGCCTCGCAGGCTTCGTATGACGAAGCGGTGGAAGTGGAGCGCGCGCAGGAAGTGCGCTACCGCGTGGGTGCCACCGACCTGCGCACCTGGCTGGAAGCGCAGCAGACCCGGCGTGATGCCGAGCTGTCGTTGGCGCGCGTGCGCCAGGGCCAGCTGAACAACGACGTGACCCTGTTCAAGGCGCTGGGCGGCAGCGCGGGCTGAGGCCCGTCCTGTAGAGCCGAGCCCACGCTCGGCTGCAACGAAGAGCAGCCGAGCGTGGGCTCGGCTCTACAGATCAACCGCGCTGGCGCACGGCCTCGAACAGGCTGACGCCGGCGGCGACGGAGACGTTCAGGCTCTCGATCTCGCCCGGCATCGGGATCTTGACCAGGCCATCGCAGTTCTCGCGGGTCAGTCGGCGCAGGCCGTCGGCTTCGCCACCCAGCACCAGGGCGATGTTGCCCTTCAGGTCCAGCTGGTACAGCGAAGCGGTGGCTTCGCCGGCCAGACCATAGATCCACACGCCCTGCTTCTGCAGGTCCTTCAGGCAGCGCGACAGGTTGGTCACCGCCACTACCGGGATCAGATCGGCGGCACCGGCCGAGGTCTTGCGCACGGTCGCGTTCACCGTGGCCGACTTGTCCTTGGGGATGATTACTGCAGTCGCGCCGGCCGCAGCGGCCGAGCGCAGGCAGGCGCCGAGGTTGTGCGGGTCCTGCACCTCGTCCAGCACCAGCAGCAGGGCCTTGCCTTCGGCTGCAGTGACCAGGCCTTCCAGCTCGTTCTCGCTGTAGGTACGAGCGGCGGCATAGCGCGCGGCCACGCCCTGGTGGCGCACCGAACCACCCACGCCATCCAGCGCCTGGCTGTTCACCTTGCGCACGTCGATGCCCTTACGGCGGGCGTTTTCCTCGATCTCGGTCAGGCGCGGGTTCTTCGCACCGGCCTCGACCAGCACTTCGCGGACGTTCTCGGCGTCGTTCTCGATGGAGGAGGCGACGGCGTTGACGCCGACAATCCACTGGCTGTTCTTGCTCATGCGGGCGGGGACCGGAAAGGGGGTGGCTATGGTAGAGCATCGGCGGGCCGGGCGCTGCGGCGGGCCCGCCTGTAGAGCCGAGCCTGCACCCGGCGGCCTTGGGTTCAGGCTGCGGCGACCCGCCAGCCGAGCGTGGGCTCGGCTCTACAGGTGCGTTACCGGCTGCGCGGCGGCCAGTGTGGGGTGTCGTGGTCGGGATGCTGGTGGGACACGATCGTGGCCAGGAAATCCAGCGCGGCGATGTCTTCCTCGGTACGACGGGCCGGCAGGCTGGCCAACGTATCGACGAACGGCAGCTTGCGCTCGACCCCGTACTGGATCGTCGGCGGAAGGCGCTCGGGTTCGTCAAAGGCACCGGCCGCCACCGCCACGCCGTCCGGCGCCTCGTAGGTCAGCGGCGTACCGCAGTCGGCGCAGAAGCCCCGCCGCACCACGTTGGACGACTGGAAATAGCGCGGCTGGCCGCGGGTCCAGCTGAACTGCACGCCGCGCACCGACACCAGCGGCGCGTAGTAGGCACCGAAGGCCTTCTGGCACATCCGGCAATGGCAGATCGAGCTGTCGGTGAGCGCGCCACGCGCCTGGAAGCGGATCGCGCCGCACTGGCAGCCGCCGCTGTACTCGGGTTGGCCCTGCATCTGCGGTCCTCCGTAACGTCGTGCCAACCAAGGTTGGCACCTACCGGGTGAGGGATGTGCCAACCAACGGCTGGCACCTACCGGGTGAGGCAGGTGCCGACCGTTGGCCGGCACACCTTTCAATACTGCTTCTTCGTCCGCTTGGCCGGCTTTCCACGCTCCGGCAGCGGCGGTAGGCCATCGCCTTCGTCCTCGCCCTTGTGTTCGACCAGGCGGAAGTCGATCTTGCGCTCTTCCATGCTGGCCTTCAGCACCAGGATCCGCACGCGGTCACCCAGCCGGTAGCTGGCGCCACGGCGCTCGCCGGTCAGCGTCTTGCGGGTGGCGTCGAACTTGTAATAGTCCTGCGGCAGCTGGGTCACGTGGACCAGGCCCTGCACTTTCGACTCATCCAGCTCGACGAACAGGCCGAAGCTGGTCACGCCGCTGATCACGCCATCGAACTGGCCACCCACGTGCTTTTCCATCCACGCCGCGCGGTAACGCTCGTCGACCTCACGCTCGGCTTCATCGGCACGGCGCTCACGCTCGGAGCACTGCAGCGCCAGCGCAGCCATTTCGCGCGCGTTGTAGGTGAACTTGTCCAACGGCTTGCCGGACAGCGCGTGCTTGATCGCGCGGTGCACCAGCAGGTCGGGATAGCGACGGATCGGCGAGGTGAAGTGCGCGTACGCCTCCAGCGCCAGGCCGAAGTGGCCGTGGTTCTCCGGGCTGTAGATCGCCAGGCTCTGGCTGCGCAGCAGCACCGATTCCAGCAGCGTGGCATCGGGGCGGTCGCGGATCTTCTTCAGCAGCTTGGTGTAGTCACCCGGGCGCACCTTGGACCACGGCGGCAGGCTCAGCTTGAACTCCTTGAGGAATTCCAGCAGGTCGGCGTACTTGGTTTCCGGCGGCTTCTCGTGGATGCGGTACGGGGCCGGCACGTGGCGCGACAGCAGGTACTTCGCTGCCTCGACGTTGGCCGCGATCATGCATTCCTCGATCAGCTTGTGCGCGTCGTTGCGCACCAGCATGCCGGCCTGGGTCACTTCACCGCGGTTGTCCAGCACGAAGCGTACTTCACTGCTTTCGAACTCGATGGCACCGCGCTTGGCGCGCGCCTTGGACAGCACCTTGTACAGCTGGTGCAGGCGCTGCACCTGCGGCAGCAGGTCACCCATCCAGGCCTTGGTATCGGCATCGTCCTCGCCCACCGCCTTCCACACCTGGGTATAGGTCAGGCGCGCGTGCGAGTTCATCACCGCCTCGTAGAAGCGCGAATGCGTCACCAGGCCGTCGCGGTCGATCTGCATGTCGCAGACGAAGCACATGCGGTCGACCTTCGGCATCAACGAACAGATGCCGTTGGAGAGCGTCTCCGGCAGCATCGGCACCACGAAGCCGGGGAAGTAGACCGAAGTCGCACGCTTCTGCGCTTCCTCGTCCAGCGGCGTGCCGGGACGGACGTAGTTCGAAACATCGGCAATCGCCACCACCAGGCGGAAACCGTCGGCATTCGGCTCGCAGTACACCGCGTCGTCGAAGTCCTTGGCATCTTCACCGTCGATGGTGACCAGCGGCGTGCTGCGCAGATCGACACGGTCGCCGATCATCGCCGGTTCAACCACCATCGGCACCGAGGCGGCTTCGTCCAGCACCTCCTGCGGGAACTCGAACGGCAGCTCGTGGCCGTGGATGGCGGTCTCCACCACCAGCGATGCGGTCAGCTTGTCGCCGAGCACGGCGATGATGCGGCCGATCGGCGGACGGCGGCTGTCCGGCGCCTGGGTCAGCTCGCAGACCACCAGCTGGCCGTCGCGCGCGCCACCGGTCTGGTCCGGCGGCACCTGTACGTTGCGCTGCACGCGCTTGTCGTCGGGCACCACGTAGTTGATGCCCATCTCGATGCTGAAGCGACCGATCAGGCGGGTCATGCCGCGCTCAAGCACGCGGGCGATGCTGCCTTCGCGGCGGCCACGATGGTCGATGCCGGTCACACGGGCCAGCACCTTGTCACCGTGCATCACCTTGCGCATTTCATACGGTGGCAGGAACAGGTCGTCGCCACCCTCGACCGGGCGCAGGAAGCCAAATCCTTCCGGGTTGGCGATCACCACGCCGGTGACCAGGTTCAGGGTCTGGATCGGGGCGAAACCACCACGACGGTTCTGCACCAACTGGCCATCACGGACCATGGCACCAAGCCGGCGCGACAGCGCCTCGGCCCGGTCAGGTGCGGTCAGGCCCAGGCGCGCGCCCAGTTCTTCGGCGGTCTGCGGCCCGTCGCAACGCTCCAGCAGGGCCAGGATGGCCTCGCGGCTGGCGATGGGCTGTTCGTATTTCTCCGCTTCACGCGCGGCATAGGGATCGTCGATCACCTTGCCGGTCGGCGGCAGCTTGCGGCCCGGGGCCGGGCCTGGCGCGTCGGTATTGCGGACCTTGCGGCCACGCGGTGGTGCGCCGCCTTCATTCAATTCGGGGAACCAGCCCGGCAACGGCTTGCCCGGCTTGGTGGTGTGGGCCGTGCCCGCCTTGGCGCCCTTCTTCGGGCCCTGGCTGCGGGAGGTGCTCCCGCCCTTGCTTGGTTTTTTGGTAGTCATCGCCCTACATGGTAGCCGTTGACGGCGTGCAGAACGGGTCAGTGGCCGTCTTGAACGCCTTGCGTGAAAAATATTCAGGAAGTCGTTGACAGCCTGCGGATTCATCTTCACAATTGCGCCTCTGGAACGCCCAGGTGGCGGAATTGGTAGACGCACTAGTTTCAGGTACTAGCGGGTAAAACCGTGGAGGTTCGAGTCCTCTCCTGGGCACCAACGAAAAAACTCCTCGCTTCGGCGGGGATTTTTTTTGCCTGTAATCCGGCCCTGAGGCTCGCCCCTGATTCCTCCAGGAAGGAACTCCGACCGGTAATCGCAATGATCTTCACAAGGGTGTTGACACCCCCGTCACAACACCCCATAATTTCGCTCCTCGACGCCCAGGTGGCGGAATTGGTAGACGCACTAGTTTCAGGTACTAGCGGGTAAAACCGTGGAGGTTCGAGTCCTCTCCTGGGCACCACGTCGAGAATGAGAAAAACCCGCGAAAGCGGGTTTTTTCATGCCCGTGATTCGGCATCGCCGCGATCGACGGCCGGCATCACAACAACGGCCGCAGCACCAGCTCCAGCCCGAGCAGCAGCAGGAAACCCAGGAAGCAGGCCCGGAACACCCGTGCACTGATGCGCTGCCGGATCACCTGCCCCAGCCACATGCCCAGCAATGCCGGCAGCACCGCCAACGCACTCAGCCCCAGCTGCTGGATGCCGAATGCGCCATGCAGCACCAGGCCGGTGGTCAGCGAAATCGTCGACACAGTGAAGGCCAGCCCCAACGCCTGCACCAGCTCCTCGCGCTGCAATCCCAGCGACTGCAGATACGGTACCGCCGGCATCACGAACACGCCGGTGGCGCCGGTCACCACGCCCGACAATGCCCCCACCAGCGGCCCCAGCCAACGCTCGCGCCGCTGCGGCACGCGAAACACCGGTGCAAGCAGGGCATAGACGGCATAGACCACCAGCGCCACTCCCAGCGCAACGCGCGACCAGGTGCGATCGACCCGCACCAGCAGCGCCGCCGAACCCAGTGTCACCGCCACCACCGCCAGCATCATCGGCCACAAGCGCCGCACGATGGGGCCCAGCGACGGCCCGGACAACAGCTGCCACGCGTTGGTGACAAAGGTGGGGATGAACAGCATCGATGCCGCCGCCACCGGCGACAACGCGCCACCGAGCAGCCCCATCGCCACCGTCGGCAACCCCATGCCGGTCACGCCCTTGACCACGCCAGCCAGCACGAACACCACCACCAGCAGCGCGTAGAAGTACATCGATTCATTCATGCCTTCATTGGATCGGGCCGTCGCCCGGCGCACAATGCGGTCTTCCCGGCCCACCCTTCGGCTGATCCGAAGGCTCGGGCGTTGCGATGAGGGCATGACATGCGGATGGATATCGCCGACCTGCGCCTGTTCCTGGCGATTGCCGAGGCGGGCAGCATCACGGCCGGCGCGGCGCAGGCGAACCTGGCCCTGGCCTCGGCCAGCGAACGCCTGCGCACGATCGAAGCCGATGCCGGCACCGTGCTGCTGAACCGCCATCCGCGTGGCGTCAGCCTGACTGAAGCCGGCGCCGCCCTCGCCCACCATGCACGCCTGATCCTGCAGCAGCAGGCGCAGCTGCGCGGCGAACTGCAGGCATTCGCGCATGGCGCGCGCGGTACCCTGCATCTGTATGCCAATACCGCTGCGCTGACCAACTACCTGCCCTCGCGGCTGGCACCGTGGCTGGCCGAACGCCCACGCCTGCACGTGGAACTGCTGGAGCGCACCAGCCCCGAAGTCGTGCGTGCGATCAGCGCTGGCCAGGCCGAGGCCGGCATCATCAGTGATGCGGTCGACGCTGCCGGCCTGCAGCAGCATGTGGTGGCCGAAGATCCACTGGTGATGCTGCTGCCTGCCGATCACCGCTTCGCATCGCGGCGCAGCCTGGCCTTCGCCGATGTTGCCGGCGAGACTTTCGTCGCCCTGGCCGATGGCAATGCACTGCAGACCTACATCGAGGACCAGGCACGCGACATCGGGCGGCGCCTGGATGTGCGCATCCGCATGAAGACCTTCGAAGGGGTGTGCATCATGGTCGGCCACGACATTGGTATCGGCATCGTGCCGCGGACCATCGCCCGCCAGCATCGGCGCAGCACGCATACCGTCGCCGTACCGCTCGCCGATGCGTGGGCACAGCGCCGCCTGTGCGCCTGTTTTGCCGAGTGGGCGCAGTTGTCATCGGCAATGCGCAGCCTGCTGCTTCACCTGGGCGTGCAGCCGCAGAAAAAGCTGTGAAATGTTGTTGACACATCCTCTGCCGTACCGCACAATTCGTCTCCTGAGTCGCCCAGGTGGCGGAATTGGTAGACGCACTAGTTTCAGGTACTAGCGGGTAAAACCGTGGAGGTTCGAGTCCTCTCCTGGGCACCACGACTCAAGATGATCAAACCCGCGAAAGCGGGTTTTTTCGTTTCCGGGGTTTGGCGAGCGTGGCATCGCATCTACCGCTCGAACTGTCGTATCTCGCACCACCCAGGCGTCACCCGCTGGTGCATACCTCCTCCCGGCGCGTCGTCACCAAACCCTGAACGGCTTTCTTCTGGGTCGCATTTCACATTGCGCGTTCAATTCGTAATTTTCCTAGTCGGAGATCTACCCGATTCCTTTTCGGTGGAAGGCAGATTTACGGGAGCCGGTTGCAGGTCTATCGCCACGACCTGACCAGCGCCCCCCCCTTTCCCCAAAGGACGCCCCAATGCAGCGCAGCATCATCTGCCCTCACTGCCACACCGGCTCGAACCACGGCGTACGCGTATGCGTGGGATGCCAGGCCGAGGTCCACTACGGCGCATCGAAGGAGGCCGTAATGTTCGTCTTTGTCGCCGCCATCATCTGCGGCGCACTGGTCGGCAGCCAATTGCAGGCCACTGCCGGCTGGATCACGTGCGGCGCCGTACTTGTGGCGGGAATGTGGGCCATTTCCCGATTGTTCCGTGATCGGGTGGTGTTCAAGCGCGTCTATCGCACGCGCTGAACCTGCGCCGCTGCACTCCCCCAACGGCAGGGCCCGTGCGACCCGCGTTGCACAAACAAAAACCCCGCCTTGCGGCGGGGTCAAAATACAGCACGTGTTTCCAGGGAGTTTTCAGTGCCCGCCGCCGGCGGCCGCACCTGCGCCTGCGCCGAACGGCGGTTTGGCCAGCCACAGGAACGCGATGATCGCCAGGAAGATCCAGCCCAGCAGGAAGAAGATGTCGTTGAAGCCCATCTGCGATGCCTGGTGGTTGATCATGTTGTTCAGTACCGCGGCACCATGTTGCAGGTCGCCCTGCCCCATCGCCGTCACCTGGTCCTGCATGCCCGGCTGATAGACCGAGATGTGCTCGGTCAGGTCAGCATGGTGCACCTGGGTGCGCCGCGCCCACAGCCACGTCGTCAGCGACGCCGCGAAACTGCCGCCCAGCGTACGCAGGAAGGTGGCCAGGCCGGAGCCCGCCGCGATCTCGCGCCCATCCAGGTCCGACAGCAGGATCTGCAGCACCGGCATGAAGAACAGCGCGACGCCGATGCCCATGATCAACTGCACGCCGGCCACGTGGGTGTAGTCCACCTGCAGGTTGAAGTTCGAACGCAGGAAACTGGTCATCGACAACACGATGAACGCGACCGTGGCCAGCATGCGCATGTCGAAGCGCGATGCGTACTTGCCCACGAACGGGGTCATGATCACCGGCAGGATGCCGATCGGCGCCGTCGCCAGGCCCGCCCAGATCGCGGTGTAACCCATGTCACGCTGCAGCCACTGCGGAATCAGCAGGGCCACGCTGAAGAACGCCGCGTACGCCACCACCATCGCCAGCGTACCGGCGCGGAAGTTGCGATGCCGGAACAGCTTCAGGTCGACGATCGGATCCTTGTCGGTCAGTTCCCAGATCAGGAACACCGTCAGCGTGACCACAGCCACACACGCCAGCACCACGATCTTCATCGACGAGAACCAGTCCTCGTCATTGCCCAGGTCGAGCACCAGCTGCAGCGCACCGACACCGATCACCAGGGTGACCAGGCCGACATAGTCCATCTTCGGCTTCTCGATGTGCTCCGGGCGCCCCTTCAACTGGTTGCCCACCACCAGCGCGGCAAAGATGCCCAGCGGCACATTGATCAGGAAGATCCATTCCCAGCTGTAGTTGTCGGTGATCCAGCCACCGAGGATGGGGCCGCAGATCGGCGCAACCACCGTGATCATCGCCAGCAGCGCCAATGCCTGCCCACGTTTCTCACGCGGGTAGATCGAGACCAGCAGCGACTGCGTGATCGGGTACATCGGGCCGGCCACGAAGCCCTGCAGCGCACGCGACACCACCAGCATGCCCATGCTCTGCGCCAGGCCGCACAGCAGCGAGGTGATGACAAAGGCCAGCGTGGCCCAGACGAACAGCTTGCGTTCGCCGAAACGGCGGCTGAGCCAGCCGGTCAGCGGCAGCGCGATGGCCGTGCTGACTGCAAACGAGGTGATGACCCAGGTCGCCTGCTGCGAACTGGCACCGAGATTGCCGGCGATGGTCGGCAGCGAGACGTTGGCGATGGTGGTATCGAGCACCTGCATGAACGAGGCCATCGCCAGGCCGACGGTACACAGGGCGACGCTGGGCGGCAGGAACCCGGAGGCCGCACCCGGCGCCGCCGGTGCACCCGGAGCGCCGGGCGCGGCTGGAGCTTGTGCGGACATGGCGACCTCAGCCCACCTTCGCCTGCTGCTGCGGCAGGTTGCCCTGGATGATCGTATGGATCACCTCGTCGGCATCATGCAGCTGCTTCGCATACACGTCGGTGTCGAACACCGTGCCCTTGGCCGCAGTGCTCGGCAGCACTTCACCCTTCTGGTCGCGCAGGCTCACTTCGGCCTTCATCGACAGGCCGATGCGCAGCGGATGTTCGGCCAGCTGCTTGGCGTCGATGGCGATGCGCACCGGCACGCGCTGCACGATCTTGATCCAGTTGCCGCTGGCGTTCTGCGCCGGCAGCAGCGAGAACGCCGAGCCGGTGCCCAGGCCCAGGCTCTGGACGCGACCCTTGTACTTCACGTCACCGGCGTACAGGTCCGACTTCAGCTCCACTTCCTGGCCCAGGCGCATGTGGCGCAGCTGGGTTTCCTTGAAGTTGGCCTCGACCCACATCTGCTCGGTCGGCACTACCGCCATCAGCGCGTTGCCCGGCTGCACGCGCTGGCCGACCTGCACCGAACGACGGGCAACGTAGCCGGTGACCGGCGCGACGATGCCGGCGCGGGCGTTGTTGAGGAAGGCCTGGCGCAGCTGCGCGGCGGCCGCCTGCACGTCTGGCTGGGTGGCGATCACGGTGTCGTCGACCAGCGCGCGGTTGCGCTCGACGGTCTCGCGCGAACCGGCCACGGCGGCTTCGGCAGCGGCCAGCTCGTCACGCGCATGGGCCAGTTCTTCATTGGAAATGGCGCCGGTGGCGGCCAGATCCTTGCGGCGAGCGAAATCTTCGCGCACGCGCTTCAGGGTCACCTGGCGCGCGTTCAGGTCCGCCTGCGCACCTTCCACGCTGCGGTACAGGCCACGGGTCTGGCGCACGGTCTTGGCCAGGTTGGCTTCGGCCTGCTGCAGCGCCACCGACGTGTCGGACGGGTCCAGCTGCACCAGCAGCTGGCCGCGCTCCACGCGCATGCCGTCATCGGCGTTGATGGCGACCACGGTACCGGCCACCAGCGGGGTGATCTGTACCTGGTTGCCCTGCACGTAGGCGTCGTCGGTCTCTTCGAACCAACGGCCGAACATGAAGTACCACAGCGCCAGTGCGGCAAGCAGCAGCACGACGATCACGAACAGGCCGCGCAGCAGGTTGCCGCGGCGGTTGGAGGCGGCCGGGGCCGCGGTGTCTTGGGTCTGGCTCATGGCGGAAGTCTTCAGGAATGCGAGGAATCGGAATGGGAGGCGATCGGTGCGCGGTCGGCGTCAGCGGGCTGGAAACCACCGCCCAACGCCTTGCTCAGGCGCACCGAGGTCTGCACCTGCTGCGACTGCAGGCCGGCCAGCTGCTGCTGCGACTGCAACAGCGTGGACTGCGCGGTCAGCACGTCCAGGTAGCTGCCGATGCCGGCGCGGTAGCGCTGCTGGGCCAGGTCGAAGGCCGAGCGTGCGGTGTCCACGGCCTGCTGCTGCGAATGCGCCTGCTGCGCCAGCGAGCGCACCGCGTTGACCTGGTCGGCCACGTCGCGCAGCGCATCGAGCACGGTCTGGTTGTAGTTGGCCACCGCCAGGTCGTACTGCGCATCGGTGTTGGCCAGGTTGGCGCGCAGCTTGCCGCCTTCGAAGATCGGCAGGCTCAGCGCCGGGCCGATGTAGGCGAAGGTGGAACTGCTCTTCAGCAGATCACCCACGTTCGGGGCGACCACGCCGGCCAGCGCGGTCAGGTTGAAGCTCGGGTAGAACTTGGTCTTTGCCACCTTGATCTGCTTGTCGGCCGCTTCCACGCGCCAGCGCGCGGCGACGATGTCGGGGCGACGGCCGAGCAGTTCGCTGGGCAGCACGCCCGGCAGCTGCAGCGCCACCGGGTTCAGCGGCTGCGGGCGCTGGATCGACAGGCCACGGTCCGGGCCCTTGCCAACCAGCGCGGCCAGTGCGGTGCGGGCCGCGTCGATGCGCTGCTGTGCGGCCTGCACCTGCTGCTGCGCGGCCGGTACCCGGGCCTCGGCCTGGCGCACCTGCAGGTCGCTGTCGATGCCGGCGCTGCGGCGCTGGCGGGTCAGCTCCAGCGATTTCTGCGAGCGGGCCAGTTCTTCTTCGGCCACATCATTGAGCTGCCACGCATAGGCGAGGTCGGCATAAGCCTGGGTGATGCCAGTGGACAGGCTCAGGCGTGCGGCCTGCGCCTCGACGGTGGCGGCATGCGCACCGTCCACGGCGGCTTCCCAGGCAGCGCGCTTGCCGCCCCACAGGTCCACGCCGTAGCTGAAGTCGAAGGCGACCTGGCTGCTGCCGCCGTAGCGACCGCCCATCTCGCTGCCGACCATCGACTCGGGCAGGCGCAGGCCGGTGTAGCCACCGGACACCGACAGGCTGGGCAGTTCATCGGCACGTGCGGTGCCGACCTGGGCCTGGGCCTGGCGCAGACGCGCGTCGGCGGCGTCCAGGCTCGGGTGGCCGGCCAGGCCCTCGGCGACCAGGGCGTCCAGCTGCGCATCGCCCAGCGCCTTCCACCAGTCCTGCGCCGGGAAGCCGGTGGCGCTCAGGTCGGTGTCGGCCAAGGTGCGTTCGCTGTGCAGACTGTCCACGTCAAGCACGTGGCCCTGCGGGTTGAGGCCACGACTGCTGGCGCAGGCGGCCAGGGCCAGGGCCAGCGCTGACACCAGCAGCGCGCGCCCGGACCGGCGGAGAGTGGAATGCGGGATCGGGTTCATGGGGTCGTCAGGGAATCGCGGATTCGGGTAAGGAGGGACAGCAGCAGCGTGCGCTCGTCGGCGGAAAGATCACGCAGGGCGTAATCCATCACCGCGTCGCCACGCAGCTTCAGCCGCGCCCACAGCGCGCGGCCCTCATCGGTCAGTACGATCTGCAGCGCCCGCCGATCCTGCGCATGCGGCTCGCGGCGGACGCAGCCCAGCGCCTCCAGCTTGTCCAACAGGCGGGTCACCGCACTGGGCACCTGGTCGATGGCCTGGGCCAGCTCGTTGGCCGTGCACGGGGCCATGTTGGAAAGCACCTTCAACCCGATGTAGTGGGTGAAACCGATACCCAGGTCTTCTTCAGCCATGGATGCGTCGAGTTGACGGACCAGGCCGTCGCGCACCTGGCGCAGCAGCAGGCCGAAGCTGGGGGGAGTGGTTGCAGGACAGATCATGGGGGAGCATTCTCTTCCAAAAAAAATATTTCTCAATGGAAATATTCGATCTGGCATCGAATGCTGTGTTGCAGCAGTGGGCTGGATCAATGAAGGCGCCTACCTTAATGATCTGGTCAGGTGGCCCGGTAGTACAATTCAGCCAATGGATGACACATTTCAGCCAGCGGATATGATGAACAAGGCAGAAATTCCCCCTTCCAAGCGCCTGCTCAGGGATGACGCACTGGACTGGTTCGAGCGCAATGACGGGCCACCGGCTGTCGCCTTCCGCTTCGACAGCCCGCAGGGATTGGTCCGAGAAGTGGATTGGCATCATCACCAGCGCGCGCAGCTGATCTGCGTGGAGCGCGGCCTGTTGACCACCCGGACCTCGCACGGGACATGGTCACTGGCGCCGGGCTCGGCCGGCTGGATGCCGCCGCTGGAGCCGCATACGGTCACCCTCGACGGCCCGCTGCGCGGCTGGGGCATGGCACTGGCCGCGCCGGCCTGCGCCACCCTGCCTGCCGATCCCTGCGTGCTGGGCCTGTCCAAGCTGGCGCAGGCGCTGGCCGACCGCATCTGCGAATGGCCGCTGGGCTATGACACCACACCCGAGCGCCAGCACATCATCGAGGTACTGCTGGACGAGATCCGCACCGCGCCGCGCCAGCGCATGCATCTACCGATGCCGCACGACCGGCGCCTGCTGAAGATCGCCTCGCAGCTGCTGGCCGACCCCTCCGACGAGCGCAGCCTGGCCGAATGGGCGCATTGGGCCGGCCTGTCGCCGCGCAGCCTGACCCGTCACTTCCGCGACGAGACCACGCTCAGCTTCGCCCAGTGGCGGCAGCAGGCCCGCTTGTCCGAGGCCCTGCGCCAGCTGACCGACGGCCGCAGCGTGGCCGACATCGCCCACGCGCTGGGCTTCAGCAGCGCCAGCGCCTTCGTCACCGTGTTCCGCCGCCACTTCGGGCTGCCGCCGGGGCGCTACCTGGCACGGGCCGGCCACGGCCTGGAAACTGGGCTGGACCCTGCACGCGGCTTGGCATCCCCCGCCGCATCCGGATAATCACAGGATTGCGAGCGGCGACGCCGTCGCCGCCTCCTGACAACAGGTAACAACGCCGCATGACCGAACTTGCCCGCCCCGTGTTCCACGGATTCGAACAACTGCCGCTGCGCGAGTACGCCGAACGCGCCTACCTCGACTACTCGATGTACGTGGTCCTGGACCGCGCCCTCCCGTTCATCGGCGACGGCCTGAAGCCGGTGCAGCGCCGCATCATCTATTCGATGAGCGAGCTGGGCCTGAACGCCGCGTCCAAGCCGAAGAAGTCCGCGCGCACCGTCGGCGACGTCATCGGTAAGTACCACCCGCACGGCGACAGCGCGTGCTACGAAGCGCTGGTGCTGATGGCCCAGCCGTTCTCGTACCGCTACCCGCTGATCGAGGGCCAGGGCAACTTCGGCTCCAGCGACGACCCGAAGTCGTTCGCGGCGATGCGTTACACCGAATCCAAGCTGACCCCGATCGCCGAAGTGCTGCTGGGCGAACTGGGCCAGGGCACCACCGACTGGGCACCGAACTTCGACGGCACCCTGCAGGAACCGACCTGGATGCCGGCGCGGCTGCCGCACCTGCTGCTGAACGGCACCACCGGCATCGCCGTGGGCATGGCCACCGACGTGCCGCCGCACAATCTCAACGAGATCGTCAGCGCGCTGCTGCACCTGCTGGACAACCCCGATGCCAGCGTGCGCGACCTGTGCGAGCACGTGCAGGGCCCGGACTATCCGTCCAGCGCCGAGATCATCACCGCGGCCAATGACCTGCGCAACATCTACGAGACCGGCAACGGCAGCGTGCGCGCACGTGCGACCTTCACCAAGGAAGCGCACAACATCGTGGTCACCGCGCTGCCGTTCCAGGTGTCGCCGTCTAAGGTGATCGAGCAGATCGCCGCACAGATGCGCGCCAAGAAGCTGCCGTGGCTGGAAGACATCCGCGATGAGTCCGACCATGCCAACCCGGTGCGCGTGGTGCTGGTGCCGCGTTCCAACCGCGTCGACGCCGAGCAGCTGATGGGCCACCTGTTCGCCACCACGGACCTGGAGCGCAGCTACCGCGTCAACCTCAATGTGATCGGGCTGGACGGCCGTCCGCAGGTGAAGAACCTGAAGATGCTGCTCAGCGAATGGCTGACCTTCCGCAGCAACACCGTCACCCGCCGCCTGCAGCACCGCCTGCAGAAGGTCGAGCGCCGCCTGCACCTGTTGGAAGGCCTGCTGGTCGCCTTCCTCAACCTGGACGAGGTGATCCACATCATCCGTACCGAAGACGAGCCGAAGGCCGCGCTGATCGCGCGCTTCGGCCTGTCCGAGGAACAGGCCGAGTACATCCTGGAAACCAAGCTGAAGCAGCTGGCCCGCCTGGAGGAAATGAAAATCCGCGGCGAGCAGGATGAACTGGCCAAGGAGCGCGAGAAGATCCTCGGCATCCTCGACAGCAAGGCCAAGCTGAAGAAGCTGATCCGCGATGAACTGACCGCCGACGCCAAGAAGTTCGGCGACGCACGCCGTTCGCCGCTGGTGCAGCGCCAGGCCGCACAGGCCATCGACGAGACCGAGCTGGTGCCGAGCGAGCCGATGACCGTGGTGCTGTCGGAGAAGGGCTGGATCCGTGCCGCCAAGGGCCACGACGTCGATGCGTCCGCCCTCTCCTACCGCGACGGCGACGGGCTGCAGGGCGCGGTGCGTGCGCGCAGCACGCAGCAGGTCGCGTTCCTCGACAGCGAAGGCCGCGCCTACTCGACGCCGGTGCACACCCTGCCCTCCGCACGTGGCAATGGCGAACCGCTGACTGGCCGCTTCTCGCCGGCAGCGGGTACCAGCTTCGTGACCCTGGCCAGTGCCGAGCCGGACACCCGCTTCGTGCTGGCCTCCAGTCATGGCTATGGCTTCGTCACCCGCTTCGAGAACCTGATCGGTCGCAACAAGGCCGGCAAGGCGATGCTGAACCTGTCCGCAGGTTCGTCGGTGCTGACCCCGTCGGCAGTGGCCAACGTCGCCACCGACCGCATCGTGGCAGTGACCAGCTCCGGCAACCTGCTGGCGATCGCCGCCAACGACCTGCCGGAACTGGACAAGGGCAAGGGCAACAAGATCATCGAGATCCCGAAGGCCAAGCTCGCCACCGAACGCGTGGTCGCCATCGTGGCGATCAGCCCGGGGCAGACCCTGCAGGTACGCAGCGGCCAGCGCACCATGGGCCTGAAGTTCAACGAGCTCGACGCCTACCTCGGCGCCCGCGCCACCCGCGGCCACCTGCTGCCGCGCGGCTGGCAGAAGGTGGAAGGGTTGTCGGTGGAGTAAGGGCTGGGGCCCTGCCCCTGGTGGGTGTCAACCTTGGTTGACACGCATTACCCCGGTAGACGCCAACCTCGGTTGGCGTTTTCCATCCCAATGGGGTCAGAGCCGTTTTCGTTGAAAACGGATCCGACCCCGGACACGAAAAAGCCGGGGCAATCCCCGGCTTTTTCGTTGTCGGCTGGCGGGCGATGGAGCAGCTGGCTGGCGAAAGCTGGCTGGCGGTGCTCCGGTGCTGGCGGGCGACAGAACGTTGTAGAGTCGAGCCATGCTCGACTCGGATCCAACAGCAGCCGAGCATGGCTCGGCTCTACAGAGAGCGACGTCGGCTCAGTGCGCCGGGGCGCCGTTGCCGTCGATCTTGCTCAGCTGGTACAGCTCCAGGCCGATGCGCTTGATCAGACCCAGCTGCTGCTCCAGCCACCAGGCGTGGTCTTCCTCGGTGTCCTTCAGCTGCGCCAGCAGGATGTCGCGGCTCACGTAGTCGCCCTTCTCTTCGCACAGCTTCATGCCGGCGGCGAGATTGTTCCGAACCGCGTATTCAGTGTCGAGATCCTTCTGCAGCATCTCTTCCACGGTCTTGCCCGGCTCGGTGGCATGCGGGCGCATGTCCGGGTCGCCGCCGAGGAACAGGATCCGGCGCAGCAGCGCATCGGCGTGCTGGGTTTCCTCTTCCATCTCGTGGTTCAGGCGTTCGTACAGCGCGAACAGGCCCTGGTCCTCGTAGCGGCGGGAATGGATGAAGTACTGGTCGCGGGCTGCAAGCTCGCCGCGCAGCAGTTCCTTCAGGCAGGCGATGACGTCCGGGTTGCCTTTCATGGGGGGCTCCTGTGAATCGATGTGACATAGGGTGCCGCATTTCAAAATACGGTGATCTAATCGGAATCAGTCGCAGTTGCGCCTGCGGCTACAATCGGCCCACGAGTTCGGAAAGGACGTGCAATGCGACGTACATGGCGTTGGGTGCTGGGCGTGTTGATCGCCATCGTGCTGGTCACCGCACTGGTCCTGTGGCTGCTGCTGCGCGGCAGCCTGGCCGATCTGGACGGCGAGCATGCGCTGCCGGGGCTGGCCAAGCCGGTCACCATCGAGCGCGATGCGCTGGGCGTGGTCACCATCACTGCGGGCAGCCAGGCCGACGCGATGCGCGCATTGGGCCGCGTGCATGCGCAGGAACGTTACTTCGAGATGGACCTGATGCGCCGCAGCGCCGCCGGTGAGCTGTCGGCGCTGTTCGGACCGAAGGCCATCGACGCCGACAAACGCATGCGCGTGCATCGGCTGCGCGCGCGCACCGAGGCGAACATGCAGGCAGCGCTGGGCGGCAACATCGAAGCCGTGAGCGCCTATGTCGGTGGGGTCAATGAGGGCCTGGCCGATCTCTCCGTGCGCCCATGGGCCTACCTGCTGCTGCGGCAGTCGCCACAACCCTGGCAGGCCAGCGACAGCGTGCTGACCGGTCTGGCCATGTACGCCGACCTGCAGGATCCGAACAACCAGACCGAGCTTGCGCTCAGCCGCATCCGCGCAGTGGTGCCGCCCGCGCTGTACGCGCTGATCGCCCACGACGGCACCGAATGGGATGCACCGCTGTTCGGCGAACCGACCGGCAACGCCACGCTCCCCGATGCCAGCCAGCTGGATCTGCGCACGTTGAAGGGGACGCCAGGCACCGGGCAGGAAGAGGCCGATGTCATCGGCAGCAACAACTTCGCGGTGGCCGGTGCACTCACCGCCGACGGTCGCGCGATCGTCGCCGACGACATGCACCTGGGCCTGCGCGCGCCCGGCCTGTGGTTCCGTGTGCGCCTGCGCTATCCCGACCCGCAGGCCGCGGGCGGCCAGGTCGACGTCACCGGCTTCTCGCTGCCCGGCCTGCCGGCGGTGATCGTCGGCAGCAACGGGCACGTGGCCTGGGGCTTCACCAACAGTTACATCGATACCGCCGATTACCGCACTGAACCGGCCAACGCCGCCGTGACCGTGCATGAAGAACGCATCGCCGTGGCTGGCCAGGCCGACGTGCTGTTCCCGGTGCGCGAAACCGCCTGGGGCCCGATCCTGCATACCCATGCCGATGGCAGTGGCGATGCGCTGCGCTGGGTCGCCCACCTGCCCGGCGCGGTGCGCCTGGACTTCGGTGACCTGGCCCGTGCCGGTGACCTGGACGGTGCCCTGCAGTTCGCCGACCACGCCGGCATCCCCGCGCAGAACCTGGTGGTCGGCGACCGCAGCGGACGCATCGCCTGGCGGCTGATCGGCGCCCGCCCGGATCGTGGTCCGGGCTGTGCACCGGCCGGCTTCACCGCCGCCAGCAACCAGGACTGCGCGCCATGGCCAATCCGCAGCGATGCCTCACCGGCATTGATCGATCCCCCCAACCATCGCCTGTGGACCGCCAACGGTCGCGTCCTCGACGGCGAGGCGCTGGCTACCGTCGGCAACGCTGGCTATGACCTTGGCGCGCGCGCGCGGCAGATCCGCGACCTGCTGGCGATCCAGGAGCGCTTCGACGAACACGACCTGCTGGCGATCCAGCTCGACGACCGCGCCGTGTTCCTGCAGCGCTGGTGGGCACTGCTGCATGACGTCATCGAAGGCAGTAACGATCCTGCGCTGAAGCGGTTGAAGTCCGTCAGCCACCAGTGGGGCGGCCGGGCCTCGGCCAGCTCGGTCAGCTACCGGGTGGTGCGCGCGTTCCGCACGCAGGTGATGGATACCTTGTCCGATGCACTGCTGGCCCCGGCCAACGCGCAGCTCGGCGATGACTATCTGGATCCGCGCCTGGCGCAGCTGGAAGGTGTGGCCTGGCCGATGCTGCAGCAGCGCCCCGCCAACCTGTTGCCACCGGCCTACGACAGCTGGGACACGCTGCTGCTTGATGCCGCACGCCGCACCGAGAGCGAGCTGGCCAAGCAGGGCCCGCTGGCCAAGCGCACCTGGGGCGAACGCAACACCGCGGCGCTCTGCCACCCGATCGCACGGGCGTTGCCCGAGGTTGCCAAGCGCTGGCTGTGCATGCCCGCCGACCAGCTGCCCGGCGACCGTGATATGCCGCGGGTGCAGACGCCGAACTTCGGCGCCTCCGAGCGCATGGTGGTCTCGCCCGGCCACGAGGCCGACGGCATCGTGCACATGCCCGGCGGCCAGAGCGGGCACCCGCTGTCACCGTACTGGGGCGCCGGCCACGAAGACTGGGTGCATGGGCGGCCGACGCCGTTCCTGCCCGGCAAGGCGCAGCACACGATGACGCTGGTGCCAGCGCGCTGACGGCGGCACCCACATGCCCAAGGGTGCGCTGCACGCTGTAGAGCCGAGCCCATGCTCGGCTGCTTCTGGCGCGGAGCCGAGCACGGGCTCGGCTCTACAGAATGCCCGCGCGGCGCTACCGGGTCAGCCCCTTCGCCGCTCGATCAGGTTCAGCAGCGGCCCGGTCATCGCCGTGGTCACCAGCGCCATGATCACCAGCACTGCAAACAGGCGGTCGCCGAGCAGGCCCAGCTCGTAGCCCAGGTTGAGCACGATCAGCTCCATCAGGCCCCGGGTGTTCATCAGCGCGCCCAACCGCCACGCCTCGCGCGTGGGCATGCCCGCACTGCGTGCGGCACTGAAGGTGCCCAGCAGCTTGCCGGCCGTGGCTACCGCGATCACCACCGCGCACAGCACGATGTCGCTGGCCTGCAGCGCATCGGCGCGCATGCGCAGGCCGGTCATGGCGAAGAACAACGGCAGCAGCAGGGTCACCGCAAACGGCTCGACGCGGGCCATCAACAGGTTGCGCAGCTGCGCGTTGGACGACACCGCCACCCCCGCAGCGAATGCACCGAACAGCGCATGGATGCCGAGCATCTCGGTGATCAGGGCACTGCCCAGCGACAGCAGCAGGATGCCGAGCAGCCAGCGCCCTTCACGCCCCGGCACGATCTGCTGGCGGGCGAACCACGGCTTCACCAACCCCAGCATGAGCGCCACGAAGGCGACCACGCACAGCAGGTTGAGGCTGGCCGGCAGCCATCCGCTGGCCTGTGCAGCCGCCACGATCAGCGCCAGCAGGCACCATGCGGTGGCATCGCCCAATGCCGCGCAGGCGATGGCGGTGTGCCCCAGCGGCGTCTGCGTGATACCGCGGTCGGCAAGGATGCGCAGCAGCACGGGGAAGGCTGTGATGCTCATCGAAATACCAACGAAAAGTGCGAATGCAGTGAAGCCCACGCCCTGCGGGCCGTGCTGCGGATACAGCCAGATTGCGAGGGCGACGCCGAGCACGAACGGCACCGCGATGCCGGCATGACTGACCGTGAAGGCGAAACACCGGCGCCCGCGCAGTGCCGCCAGGTCCAGTTCGGCACCGGCCACCAGCAGGAACATCAGCACGCCCAGCTGGCTGAGCATGCCAAGCGGTCCCAACGAGCTGGCCGGGAACAACGCACCCTGCAACTGCGGCAGCAGGCTGCCGAGCACCAGCGGGCCCATCATCAGGCCGGCCGCCATCTCGCCGATCACCGCCGGCTGGCCCAGCCGCTTCAGCAGCGCACCGGCGCCCTTGGCCACCAGCAGCAGCACCAGCAGCTGCAGCAGGAACAGGCCCAGCGGTGACGCCAGATGCTGCGCCCAGCTGCCTTCGGCAGCAACCGTGGCACGCGCGACCACCTCGGGCGCCGCCGGCCCGGCATAGCGCGCCAGCAGCACGCCGGCCAGCAGCGGGACACCGGCCCAGGCCAGATAACGCCATCCCCATTTCGTGGGCCGCATGCCGCCGCTCGCCTGTACGTCCATGAACATTCCCCAATGCGCAGGGGGCGATCATACAAAAAGGGGACGGAGGGGATTAAGTCGTTTGTGCCACTAACGACTTAATCCCCTCCGTCCCCTTTTTGGGGCTTAGGCCAGCGCCTGCTCGTGCACGCCGGCGATCGCGCGGCCGGAAGGGTCGGCCGCCGCCGCAAAGCTGGCGTCCCAGGCAATGGCCGCCGGCGACGAACAGGCAATCGACTTGCCGCCCGGCACGGTCTCGGCGGCCGCGCGGCTCGGGAAGAACTGCTCGAACAGGTGGCGGTAGTAGTACGCCTCCTTGGTCTGCGGCGGGTTGTGCGGGAAGCGCTTGTCGGCGGCCGCCAGCACACGGTCGCTCACCTGCGCTTCGGCATGCGCCTTCAGCCCGTCGATCCAGCCGTAGCCGACGCCATCGCTGAACTGCTCCTTCTGGCGCCACAGGATGCTGTCCGGCAGGTAGCCATCGAACGCCTCGCGCAGCACCGCCTTCTCGATGCGACGGCCACCGAACCCGGCACCGACCATCTTGTGCGCGGCATCGAAGCGCATCGCCACGTCGAGGAACTCACGATCCAGGAACGGCACGCGCGGCTCCACGCCCCAGGCCATCATCGACTTGTTGGCACGCAGGCAATCGTAGTTGTGCAGGGCATCGAGCTTGCGCACCAGCTCGTCGTGGAATTCGCGCGCATCCGGTGCCTTGTGGAAGTACAGGTAGCCACCGAAGATCTCGTCACTGCCCTCGCCGGACAGCACCATCTTCACCCCCATCGCCTTGATCCGTCGTGCCAGCAGGAACATCGGCGTCGATGCACGGATGGTGGTGACGTCGTAGGTTTCGATGTGGCGGATCACTTCCGGCAGCGCATCGAGGCCTTCCTCGAACGTGTACTCGAAGCCGTGGTGCACGGTGCCGAGTGCCTCGGCGGCGATCGCGGCGGCGGCCAGATCAGGCGAGCCCTTCAAACCGATCGCGAACGAATGCAGCCGCGGCCACCAGGCTTCGGTCTGCCCACCATCCTCGATGCGGCGACGCGCGTAGCGTGCGGCAACTGCCGCCACCAGCGACGAATCCAGGCCACCGGACAGCAACACGCCGTACGGCACATCGCTCATCAGCTGGCGTTCCACCGCATGCTCGAACGCCTGGCGCAGTTCGGCCAGATCGGCCTGGCGGCCCTGCACGTCGGCATAGTCGCGCCACGGCTGCTGGTAGTAGCGCACCAGCTCACCACGGGCACTGTCGAAATAGTGGCCCGGCGGGAACTGCGCGACGTCGGCACAGGTATCGACCAGCGCCTTCATTTCCGAGGCCACGCGCAGGCGCCCCTGGGCATCGTGGCCCCAGTACAACGGCACCACGCCAACCGGATCCCGCGCCACCAGCACGCGTCCGGCAGCACGATCCCACAGGGCGAAGGCGAAGATGCCGTTGAGCTGCTCCAGCCACTGCGCCGGCGATCCGCCCTGGCGGTACAGCGCGTTGATCACTTCACAGTCCGAACCGGTCTGGAAGTCGTAGGCGGTAGTCAGTGCGGCCTTCAGTTGCTGGTGGTTGTAGATTTCGCCGTTGACCGCCAGCGCCAGCTGGCCATCGGCCGACAGCAGCGGCTGCGAACCACCGGCCGGGTCGACGATGGCCAACCGCTCGTGGACCAGCAGCGCGCCTTCGTCGAGGTACACGCCGCTCCAGTCCGGGCCACGGTGGCGCTGGCGCTGCGACAGTTCCAGCGCATGGCGGCGCAGGGCCGGAAGATCGTCACCGGCCTGCAGGCCGAAGATTCCGAAGATCGAACACATGGGGGAGCTCCTGTTGGGGAATTTCACGGGTGGGAAGGTGTTCGACCGGCCATCCAGGCCCGGGTGGGCGGCGCCCGGGCACAAAAAAACCCGCATCGGCTGATGCGGGTTTTCTGGTGTCCGGGCGTGTGTTGCTGTCTATCTACCCAGGGCGCAGTCCCGCATCGGCCGCGCACGATTATTCGCGCGCAGATTATTGCGGTTGTTGTTATTGACGGCGGTGGCCAGGCGGATCGACATGGCATCGACCCTACCCCTGTTTCCGGCGCGGCGCAACAGTTGCGTCGGCAACCACGCCTGAGGCGCATAATGGCGCGCCCTGAACCGGTGTAACAGGAATGCAACACTGCAATGGACGCATCGGGGCACTGGCCGCCCTGCTCTGCCTGGGCCTGGCGGCCTGCCAGACCCTGCCCCCGCCTTCGACGCTGCCGCAATCCCAGCGGCAGGCATTGGAACAACGCGGCACCGACGGCAGCTTCGAGGGTGCCTTCGATACCGCGCAAACCTTCGAGCGCTTCAACGATCCGCGCGCCATCGCCTACTACGAGCGTGCCGCAGCGGTCGCCCCCTGGACCTTCCACAACACCAAGGCGGAAGAAGCACTGGGCCGGATCTGGATCTCCGGCACGCTGCGCCATGCCGACAGCCCCCACATCAACCCGGCACCGGTGCTGCGCGCATCCTGGCGACGTGGCGAACGCGCCTATCTGGCGGCGGCCTACCACGGCAATCCCTATGCGTTCTACGAACTCGCCAAGGCCTATCGTCAGCGTGGCGACGCGCAACAGGCGCTGCGCTGGGACCTGCGCGAAATGATCTACAAGCGATACCCGAGTTCGTCGTCGCGACTGCCGGATGCGGTGGCCGCACAGGATGACACCGTGCATCCGCGGGTTGCGCAGATCCAGCGCCGTGCCGAGCGTGGCGATGCCGAAGCGCAGGTAGACCTGGGCGCGCTGCTGGAGGGGGGCATGGGACTGCCGCGCGATCCGGCGCGTGCGCTGCAGCTGTACCAGCGCGCTGGCGAGAAGGGCAATGTGTTCGGCCAGTACTTCGCCGGGCTGCTGCTGGGCCGCAGCGCGCCGGGGGTGGAGAAGGACACCGAGGCGGCGGCGCGCTGGTTTGCCAAGGCCGAGGCGCAGCGCTTCTACATGGCGGCGCCGAGTTACTGGAAGAAAGCGGTCGAGCCGCCGTTCTTCCTCTTTTCGGAATAGTGGAGCCGAGCCATGCTCGGCTGCTTCTGCCGGTAGACATCAGCCGAGCATGGCTCGGCTCTACAGAGATGTAGCTCCGGCGGGGGGCGTGCCGACCAACGGTCGGCACCCACCGTCGCAGGCTCACACCAGCAGCCGTTCCACCAGCCGCTGGTACAGCCCCGGCAACGCTTCCAGATCGTCCACGCGCACGTTCTCGTCCACCTGATGGATGCTGGCGTTCACCGGCCCCACTTCGATGCACTGCGCACCCAGCGGCGCGATGAAGCGGGCATCGGACGTGCCGCCGCCGGTGCTTTCTTCCGGGGCACGGCTGATGTGCTCGGCCAGCACTGCACGGGCGGTGGCGCGCAGCGTGCCTTCCGGGGTGTAGAACGGCTCACCGCTGCGGTGCCACTTCAGCGTGTACTGCAGGCCATGCCGGTCCAGCAGTGCGGTGATCTCCGCCTCCAGCTTCGGCGCATCCCAGTGCGGGTTGTAGCGGATGTTGAAATCCACTTCGAGCTCGCCGGGAATCACGTTGTTGGCACCGGTGCCGGCGTGGATGTTGGAGATCTGCAGGCTGGTCGGCGGAAAGCTCTCGTAGCCTTCGTCCCAGCGCCGTGCACTCAGTTCGGCCAGGGCCGGAGCCGCCTGGTGAATCGGGTTGCGTGCCTTTTCCGGATACGCCACGTGGCCCTGCACGCCCTGCACGCGCAGCTTGGCCGACAGGCTGCCACGACGCCCCACGCGCAGCAGGTCGCCCAGGATCGCGGTTGATGACGGCTCACCGGTGATGCACCAGTCGATGCGCTGGCCGCGTTCGGCGAACAACCGTGCGACGTGGCGCACGCCATCGATGGCGTCGCCCTCCTCGTCGCTGGTCAGCAGCACCGCCAGCGTACCGGGGTGATCGGGATGCGCGGCGACGAACTGCTCGGCGGCGACCACGAACGCGGCCACGCTGCCCTTCATGTCGGCGGCGCCACGGCCATACAGCACGCCATCGCGGATCTGCGGCGTGAACGGGTCGCTGGTCCAGGCCTCGCGCGGACCCGTCGGCACCACGTCGGTATGGCCCAGCAGTACCAGTACCGGCGCGCCCTGGCCGTGGGTCGCCCACAGGTTGTCGACCTCGCCCAGGCGCAGGTGATCGCACTGGAACCCGGCCTGCTTCAGGCGTGCCGCCAGCAGTGCCTGGCAGCCAGCATCATCCGGCGTCACCGAGGGTCGTGCGATCAGTTCGCAGGTCAGGTCGAGGACCGCGCTCATGCGTCACCCACGCCGAAGCGGGCCTTGAAGCCGTTGTCACTGAAACCCTGGCTGACCGTGCCGTCGGCGGTGACCACCAGCGGGCGCTTGATCAGCTGCGGGTACTCGCGCAGCAGCAGCTTCCATTCGGCCTCGGAATCGGCGGCCTTGCGGTTGTCCGGCAACTGCCGCCAGGTGGTGGACGACTTGTTCACCATCGCCGCCAGGCCACCCAGCTGCGCTGCCCACGCCAGCAGGGTTTCCGGACTGGGTTTGTTGTCGCGGTAGTCGACGAAGGTGTACGGCACGCCGAAGCGGTCCAGCCACTTGGTCGCCTTCTTGCAGGTATCGCAGTTCTTCAAACCGTAGACAGTGGTGCTCATGGCCATCTGTGATGCTGGAAAACAGAGGGCCAGAATCTCACAACAGGCGCTCGGACACGACCCGGAACGGCACCCGTGGCAGCAGGAAGGCCAGCCCCTCGGTCAGGTTCACACCCAGCGCCTGCAGGCGCGGGCACTGCAGCTCGCCTTCAAGCTGCAGCGGCTGCAGGCGGTCGATCTCGACCGGCAGCGCGATACGGGTGCTGGCCCAGCGACAGTCGCAGGTACGGGCGATGGCCTCGTCCTGGCAGGTGAGGAAACGCAGGAGGGCCTGATGGCCACCGAAAGCCGCCGTCCATGCCGCGTCCTCCCAGCCCGCAGCAGCCTGCCACTGCAGGTACAGCTCCGGCGCACTGCCCTGCCCGCCTTCGATCCGGGTATTCCCACGGCCATCAGTGCGCACCGCATGTTCGAAGCGGGTGGAAAGATGCGGCTGCATGGCATCGCTGAAGGCACGCGCGCCGGCGACGAAGGGCAGCTGGTCCATCACGTTGCGGTCGAACAGCACCACCGGTGTCCCGTCCGGAGCGTCGTCACGACGCAGGTACCAGCGCCAGTTGCTCTGCCTTGGAGACGGCATCAGGGAGCGCAGCGGTCCGGCCAACGCCGGCCCGAAGTGGCCGTGACGGTAGCTGAGGATGGTGTAAGGCGTACGTCCGGCATGGACCACGTAATGATGGCCCGGCGGTGGCGATGGTGCGTGGCGCACATCGACCCACCAGCTCACGTAGACCACATCGCGCACATCGCTGACCATCGCCGGCATCGGCCAGCGCCGCGACAGTGCGCGGCGCAGCCGGGTCCAGCGCGGGGCGTGCAGCAGGCGCGGCAGCATCCGCCCGAACAGGGTGTCGGACGGATGCCGGTAGATCGCGGACTGCGCCAGATCCTCCGGCGCAGCCACCTTCAGTCGGCCAGGCCGCGCAGCAGGTCGTTGACGCTCGTCTTGCTGCGGGTCTTGGCATCAACCTGCTTGACGATCACCGCGCAGTACAGCGAATGGGTACCGTCCTTGCTCGGCAGCGAGCCGGACACCACCACGCTGTACGGCGGGATGTAGCCGTAGGTGATTTCGCCGGTGGCACGGTTGTAGATGCGGGTGCTCTGGCTGAGGAACACGCCCATGCCGATCACGCTGTGGTGACCGACCACCACGCCTTCCACCACCTCCGAACGGGCACCGATGAAGCAGTGGTCCTCGATGATGGTCGGGCTGGCCTGCAGCGGCTCCAGCACGCCGCCGATGCCGGCGCCACCGGACAGGTGGCAGTGCTGGCCGATCTGCGCGCACGAACCGACGGTGGCCCAGGTGTCGACCATGGTGCCTTCGCCGACGTAGGCGCCGATGTTGGTGAAGCTCGGCATCAGCACCACGTCCTTGCCGAAGTAGGTACCGCGGCGGGCGATCGCGCCCGGCACCACGCGCACGCCGCCGCGGCGGAACTTCGCTTCGTCATAAGCGGCGAAGCGCGATTCGACCTTGTCCCAGAACGGCGCCGGGCGCGCATCGACCACCGCCATGTCGTTGACGCGGAAATACAGCAGCACGGCCTTCTTCAGCCACTCGTTGACCTTCCAGCCACCCTGGCCATCCGGCTCGGCGACGCGGAACTCACCGCTCTCCAGGCCGTCGATCACGCGGTTGACCAGCGGCTTGGTCGAGCCTTCCAGCTCGTGCAGGGTCAAGGTGGCACGGCGCTCGAAGGCACTCTCGATACCAAACTTCAGCTCTTCCACACCCGGTGCCGACGGCTTGCGCAGCGACTTGCGGGCGATGGTTTCGGCGCGGACGGCTTCGGCGCTCCTGGCCGGTGCCTTCTTCGCTGCAGCCGCTTTCTTCGCCGGGGCCTTCACCGCAGCGGCCTTCTTCGGCGCAGTGGTCTTCTTCGCGGCCGGTGCGGCGGCAGCAGGTTTCCGGGCCGCTGCGCTCTTGGGGGTCGCGGCGGTCTTCTTGGCGGGCTTGGTGGCCATCAGGCGGGGTCTCCGGCGTTTCGATCAGGGTCCAGGCAGGCCAGCATCGCGTCATGCAACTGCTGCCGGGCAGGTTCAGTCAGGGGGAGGTCGTGTTCGTCACTGATCACGAAGGTGTCTTCGGCGCGTTCGCCGAACGTGGCAATGCGCGCATCATGCACGCGCAGGCCCTGGTTGCGCAGCACGAACGCCACATCGGCCAGCAGGCCGGGGCGGTCGGGAGCGACCAGGGCGAAACGGGTTGCACCCGGCTCATCGCGGAATTCGATGCGCGGGGCAAAGCGGAAGTGCCGCAGCTGCCGTGGCACCACCCGGCGTGACGGCCGCAGGCGCGACAGGTCACCACTGAGTGCCTCGCGCAGCGCCGCTTCCAGATTGGCACTGCTGCCATCGGCGAAGGTATCGGCCGGGTTCACTTCGAAGGTATCGAAGATGGTATCGGCCGGGCCGTCCAGCACGCGTGCGCGGTGGATGCCGTAGCCCTTGCGGTCCAGCGTCATCACGATGGCGGCAAACAGGCCGTCGCGGTCCGGCGAATGCACGAATACTTCCAGCGCGGGGTCGTCGACGCTGATCCGGCGTACCTTCACCAGCGCCTGGCCCTGCTTCACCGGCACCAGCGCGGCGGCCTGCCAGGCCAGCTGCTCCGGGCGCAGGCGGATGAAGCCCTCATCCGGCATCACCGCGAACTGGCGGTCGATGGTGGCATCGTCGTAACCCCGCTCGCGCACCAGCGCGCGCACGCTGTCACGCGCCTCGGCCACGCGCTCGGCTGCCGGCACCGGGTGTTCCAGCCCCTCGCGCAGCGCGCGCCGGGTGGCGAAGTACAGGTCGGCCAGCAGGCGGTCCTTCCAGGCATTCCACAGCTTCGGGCTGGTGCCGGCGATGTCGGCGCAGGTCAGCAGGTACAGGTAGTCCAGGCGGTCGCGGCTGCCGACCAGGGTGGCGAAGCGATGGATCACCTCCGGGTCGGCGATGTCCTGCTTCTGCGCGGTCACCGACATGCGCAGGTGCTGTTCGACCAGCCACGCCACCAGTTCGGTGTCGGACGTGCTCAGCGCATGCGCCTGGCAGAACGCGCGCGCATCGACCGCGCCCAGCTCCGAATGGTCGCCGCCACGGCCCTTGGCGATGTCATGGAACAGGCCGGCCAGCAGCAGCAGCTCCGGCTTGCGCAGGCGTGGCCACACTTCATGCGCGATCGAGAAGCGCTCGTCGGCACGGCTGCTGGCGAACAGGCCGATGTTGCGCAGGACCATCAGCGTGTGCTGGTCGACGGTGTAGACATGGAACAGGTCGAACTGCATGCGCCCACTGACCTGGGCGAAGGCGGGAATCCACTGGCCAAGCACGCCCAGCCGTGCCATGCGCGAGAGCGTATCGACCGGGCGCTGGCCGCGCAGCAACGCCAGGAACTGCTCGCGCGCATCGGCGTCGGCCTGGTCGTAGGCCGGCAACAGCGGCAGCGCTTCAGCCAGCGCCCGCGCGGTCAGCGAATGCAGGCCGCGCACCTGCGGATTGTTGGCCCAGCTGGCAAACAGTGCGAACACCTGGCCGATATCGCCGCGCGGCCAGTCGGCTTCGTTGGCCGCCAGGTAGCCACGGCGCAGGGAAAAGCCCACGGTCAACGGCTCCGGCTGCGCCTCGCCGTCGAACTGCTCCTCGAAGCGCTGCAGCAGGCGGTCGCTGATCCGGCGCACCACCAGCGCGGCGCGGTAGAAGCCCTGCATCATCTTCTCGACACCGAGATTCTCGGCATCGTCTTCAAAGCCCAGGCGTGCAGCCAGGGTCTTCTGGTAATCGAAGCGCAACCGCTCTTCGGGGCGTCGCGCCACCAGGTGCAGGCCGAAACGCAGCCGCGCCAGCACCGCACGTTCGCGCTTCAGTGCTGCCGCTTCGTCGGCGCCCAGATGGCCGAGCCCGACCAGCGCCTCCAGGTCACGCACGCCGAAGGCACGCAGTGCCATCCAGCCCAGCGTGTTGAGATCGCGCAGGCCACCGGGGCCATCCTTCAGGTCCGGCTCCAGGTTGTCGGCGGTGTCGCCAAAACGCTGGTGGCGGTTGCGCAGCTCTTCCAGCTTGGCCAGGAAAAACGCGCGTGCCGGCCACAGTTCCCGATCGTCGATGGCCTCGCGCAGCGCGCGGCGTGCCGCATCATCGGCCAGGATCGGGCGCGCCTCGATCAGTGCAGTCAGCACGGTCTGGTCCGCCGCCGCCTCACGGCACTGCGGCGCCGAACGCACCGCATGGCTGACTGCGAGCCCGCAGTCCCACAGCAGTGCGAACAGGCGTGCCAGTGCGGATTCATGCGCCAACTGTGCCGGCGGATCACCGAACACCAGCAGGTCGATGTCCGATCGCGGGAACAGTTCACCGCGGCCATAGCCACCCACCGCGAACAACGACAGCCCGCTATCGGCGGCCAGGCAACGCTGCCACGCCAGGCGGATCAGATGGTCGGCGGCGCGCGCGCGCAGCGCCAGCAGGCGCTCGATGTTGTCGCCCTGGTCGAAGCGGCGGTACAGGCGCGCGTCGGCCTGCTGCAGCGCCTGGCGCGCGGCAGCAGCCCAGTCCGGGTCGTTGAGCGACGCGGCCGGCGTGTCCAGCAGCGAACTCGCCGGCAGCATCCTCAGGAGACCTGCGACTCGCCCGGCGACAGGGTCAGCACGTCCACGCCGGTCTCGGTGACCGCGATCATGTGCTCCCACTGTGCCGACAGCTTGCGGTCCTTGGTCACCACGGTCCAGCCATCCGGCAGCACCTTGTTGTAGCGGGTGCCCTCGTTGATCATCGGCTCGATGGTGAAGGTCATGCCCGGCTGCAGCACCAGGCCCTGGCCCGGGCGGCCGTAATGCACCACCTGCGGCTCATCGTGGTAGACCTTGCCGATGCCGTGGCCGCAGTACTCGCGCACCACGCTGAAACGCTCGCCTTCGGCATAGCTCTGGATGGCATGGCCGATGTCGCCCAGCGTGGCACCCGGGCGTACCGCGCGGATGCCGCGCCACATGGCTTCGTAGGTGGTTTCCACCAGGCGGCGGGCCATCACCGACGGCGTGCCGACGAAGTACATGCGGCTGGTGTCGCCGTGCCAGCCATCCTTGATGACGGTGACGTCGATGTTGATGATGTCGCCATCCTTGAGCACCTTCCCTTCGCTGGGGATGCCATGGCAGATGACGTTGTTGACCGAGGTGCACACGGTCTTCGGGAAGCCGCGGTAGCCGACGTTGGCCGGAATGGCGCCCTGCACGTTCACGATGTGGTCGTGGCAGATGCGGTCCAGTTCCTCGGTGGTGACACCGGGCTTGACGTGGGGGGTGACGATGTCGAGCACTTCGCTGGCCAGGCGGCCAGCGATTCGCATCATCTCGATTTCCTGCGGGGTTTTCAGATTCACGCTCATGGCCGCCATTATCGCCGATCCGGCCACAATCTGAACGAACGCCACCCAACTGGCGATCCGGGCCATGCACGGTTCCGGCAAGGAAAGTGAAAGCGTGACCCCCACCACCCTTTCGCCTCCTCATTTATCACGGAATACAGACACTTACGCCACCTAAGCTGGGGTCACCGTCGCCGAAGCGGTGCCGAACGTGCCGCCTTCGCCTTGTTCAACGGACCTTCGGGTCAGGGAGGTTGTCCATGCGATCCGCGCTTCGTTCCCCGCTTGCCTGGGCTTTGACCGGGGTTCTGCTGTCCAGCCCGGCCCTGGCCGCAGACACCACCACCTTCAATGTCACCCTGGTGGTCACCAAGGCCTGCACCATCACCGCCGCGGCGGCCACCAACGTCGACTTCGGCACCGCCGCCTCGACCACGGCGACCCCCACCCTGGGCCAGGGCACGGTCACCGCCCAGTGCTCGGCACTGACCCCGTACACGATTTCACTGAATGCAGGTGCCAACGCCAGCACCGCCAATGACGTCACCACCCGCCGGATGAAGAACACCAACGCCGCGGTGACCGCCAACAACTACGTCGGCTACCAGCTCTACCAGGACGCCGCACACACCCTGGTCTGGGGTGCCACCTCCGGCACCAACACCCAGGCTGGCATCGGCACCGGGCTGGCCGTGCCCTACATCGTCTACGGCCAGATCCTGAACCTCAGTACGAACAACCCGGCGACCGGCAACTACCTGGATACGGTTACCGCCACGATCACCTATTGATGGAGCACGCCCGCATGGCCCGACCCCGCCCGTGGCGCGCCACCGGCGTGGCGCTGCTCGTCCTGAGCCTGGTACTCGCCGCCCCGGTCGAAGCCACCAGCCTGCAGGTCGCCCCGACCAGCCTGCAGCTGGAAGCGCGCCAGCGCGCCGGCGAGCTTTGGCTGACCAACAGCGGCACCTCGCCGGTGAAGCTGCAGGTGCGGGTGTTCCGCTGGGTGCAGCAGGACGGGCAGGAACAACTGTTGCCCACCGATGGGCTGGTGGTCACCCCGCCGATGCAGGAACTGGCTGCCGGACAGCAGCAGCTGGTCCGGGTGATGCGTCCGGACAGGACGCCACCGCCTGCACAGCAGCATTACCGATTGATCGTCGACGAGGTGCCCGATCTGGCCACCCGTGCCGAAGGGATGCAGTTCGTGCTGCGCTATTCGATACCGGTGTTCGTGCAGCCCGCCGCCGGCAAGCTCGCGCCGCAGCTGCAGGCCCGCCTGGTGCAGTTGCCCGATGGCCGCAACGGCGTCGAGGTGGCCAACGCGGGCAACAGCTATGCGCAGATCGCCGATCTCGCGCTGGGTAGTGCCACGCGCCCGCGCATCGTGCATCCCGGACTGCTGGGATACGTGCTGCCCGGGCAGGTGATGCGCTGGCCGATCGAGCGCACGGCGATCGACCGCGACAACGACCAGATCACGGCCAAGCTCAATGGCGAGTCGGAACAGACGCCGCTGTCGCCTCCATCGGCTCGCTGAGGCGTTGATGGGTGCGCTGCTTGCTGCCTTGGCTCCTGCGGCGATCCAAGCCGCCGATGTGTCCGGTGCAGCGGCCACCACCGCCGCCGATGTATCAGGCATCTCCGCCGATGCGATCCTGCCACCGCCCACACCATTGACCGCCAACCAGACGCTGTACCTGGACGTGGCGCTCAACAGCACCCCACGCGGCCTGATGCCTTTCATCGAGAACCGTGGCCGCCTGCAGGCCAGCCCCGACGTGCTGCGCCAGCTCGGCTTCAACGCCAACGGCGATGCACCGGTGTACCTGGACCAGATCAGCGGCGCGGTGGTGCGCTATGACGCACGCCTGCAGACCCTGGCGCTGGACGTGCCGCTGGACCAGCTGACCCTGCCGACTACCGTGCTCAGCCGCCCGCAGACGCGCGCCCCTGCAGGCAGTGCCTCACCCGGACTGCTGCTCAACTATGACGTGTATGGCAGCCGGGTGGATACGCTCGGCAACCTCAGCCTGAGCTCGGAACTGCGCCTGTTCGGCGTCGGCAACGGCACCTTCGAAAACACCGCGGTCAGCCGACGCTACCAGCAGCCCGGCGATCGTCGCTGGCGCGGTGAGAGCGTGCGCCTGGATACGCGCTGGAGCCTGGATTTCCCCGACAAGGCGATGACGCTGGAGGTCGGCGATTTCTACAGCGGCTTCGTCGACTGGACCCGCCCGGTGCGCCTGGGCGGCCTGCAGATCGGCCGCAACTACGGCCTGCAGCCGTATCGCGTGCTCACTCCCACGCCCAGCTTCCTCGGCCAGGCCGTGGTGCCCTCCACCGTCGAGCTGTATGTCGACGGCCTGCGCCAGTACAGCGGCCAGGTCCCGGTCGGCCCGTTCCAGCTGGCCGCGCAGCCAGGCATCAGCGGCACCGGCAACGCACAGGTCGTGGTCACCGACGCATTCGGCCGCATGCAGACACTGGATTTCAGTTTCTATGGCACCCAGCAACTGCTGGCCAAGGGACTGTCCGACTGGTCGGTCGGCGTCGGCCACCTGCGCCAGGACTTCGGCCAGCGCTCCTTCGCCTACGACGATCGCACCGTGGCCAGTGCCAGCTGGCGCGGCGGCATCAGCGATACCTTCACCGGTGAAGCGCATGCCGAGGGCGGAGGTGGCCTGGCCCAGGCCGGCATCGGCGGCTGGTGGCTGCTGGGCGGCGCCGGCGTGTTCAATGCGGCCTACGCGCACAGCAACCATCACGGCCTGCAGGGCGGGCAGTGGGCACTGGGTTACAGCTGGAACAACCGCCGTCTCAACGTCAACCTGCGCAGCGTGCGCAGCCACGGCGACTACCGTGACCTCGGCGCGCTGCAGGGCAACCTGCCGCCGAGCATCAGCGAACAGGCCACGGTCGGGCTGGATCTGCTGCGGCTGGGCACGCTCAGCGCCAGCTACCTGCGCCTGCGCTACCCCGATGGCGAAGACAACCGCTATGCCAGCCTGTTCTGGTCGCGCACCTGGAGCCAGCGCTGGTCGGCCTACCTGTCGGTGAACCAGAACCTGGACCAGAGTGATGACCGCAGCATCTATCTGTCGGTGACCGCCAGCCTGGGCAACAACCGCCAGGCCAGCCTGTCCAGCCAGCGCAACGGCGACAGCCAGACCTGGGTGGCCGACGTCACCCAGCCGGTGCCCGGTGATGGGAGTGCAGGCGGCATCGGCTGGCGCGCGCAGGTGCGCCACGGCGAGGACGGCAACGGCGGCCTGGCCGAAGTCGGCATCCTCAATGACATCGGCCGCTACTCGTTCGGCGCCTCGCGCCAGGGCGGGCTCAACTATGCCTACGGCAGCGCCAGTGGCAGCCTGGTCTGGATGAGCGGGCACGCGTTCGCCACCCGCGAGGTCTCGGACGCGTTCGCGGTGATCAGCACCAACGGCGTCGGCGGCGTGCCGGTGCGTCTGGAGAACCGCCTGATCGGCGTCACCGATGATCGTGGCCTGTTGCTGGTCAGCCCGCTGCTTTCCTGGCAGCGCAACCGGGTCTCGATCGACACCCTGGACCTGCCCGAGGAGATGCGTGCCGACCGCATCGAGGACTGGGTGACGCCGCGCCAGCGCGCCGGTACCCACGTGACATTCCAGTTGCGCTCACGTCCCTCTCTGAGCCTGACGCTTCAGAGCATGGACGGGCAGCCACTGGAAGTGGGCAGCGAAGTGCAGCTGCCCGATGGACGCCAGGCCACGGTGGGCTATGACGGCCTGCTGTACCTGGAAGACATCGCTGCCGGCAGCGTGCTGTACATCACCACCAGCCGCGGCCAGTGCCGGGTGAAGGTACCCGACCAGCCCAAGGTGGTGGCGTCTGGCGCCCGGCCGAAGCCGGCACCGCTGCAGTGCATTCCGGAGGTCGCGCCGTGAGAGTGCTGCTGCTCGGCGTGCTGCTGGTCGCCGGCCTGCTCGCGGCACTGCCGGCCCGGGCGACAGCGGTCTGCACGGCAATCGCGAACCCGACCCTGCCATTCGGCAACATCAACAGCAACGCTCCCGGCCCTGCGGCGGCAACGCTGAACATCACGGTGACCTGCACCACCGCCGCACTGAGCCTGCTGGCCACCACCGGCGTCCGCGTCTGCGTGGGTATCGGCGCCGGCAGTGGCGGCGGCAGCAGCTCCACCTTCCGTACGATGTCCACCTCCACCAGCGACACCATGAACTTCCAGTTGTACAACACCGCCAGCTACAGCCAGGCCACGGGCCTGGTGCCGCGCGGCACGCCACCCGCGCAGGAGCTGACCATGAGCTACAGCGTGCCGCTGCTGACCGGCGGCAGCGGTGCGCAGTCCGTGCAGCTGTTCGCGCAGATCCCTGCCAACCAGATCCTCGCTTCGGGTGCCTACAGCAGCACCTTCAGCGGCGCCAACGTGGTGCTTACCTGGGCCTGGAACGAAGTCCTGCTCGGCACCGCCACCGTGCCGGCCACCTGCAACGGCGGCGCGACCGGCACCAACAGCGCCAGTGGGGCATTCAGCTTCACCGCCACTGCCAACGTGCTGCCGCAATGCGGCAGCTACGTCACCACCAGCATGGACTTCGGCAACGTCACCGGCAGCATTCCCGCCAACATCGACCGGACCGCCACGCTCACGCTGACCTGCCTGAAGAACACTGCCTACCAGATCAGCCTCAACAATGGCCAGAACAACCCCGGCGCCTCCACCACCCGGCGCATGGCCACCACCATTGGCAGCGGCACCTACTACCTCCCCTATGAGCTGTACCGCGATGCCGCGCGCAGCCTGCGCTGGGGTAGTACCCTCAACGTCGATACCGTTGGTGGCACCGGAAGTGGCAGCGCGCAGCAGCTGACCATCTATGGCCGGGTGCCGCCGGTCACCGGCCAGCCCGCGGCCGGTACCTACAACGATCTGGTGCAGGTGACGATCACCTATTGAGTCCCCTGTGGAGCCGAGCCCATGCTCGGCTTCATTTTCTGACATCCGGCAAGCCGAGCATGGGCTAGGCTCTACAGTTCCGGCGCATCCTGCCGATACCGCGCAACGGGTCCTACAGCACGGTGGATGGCAGGTGGTTCGCGCACTTCTGATCGGGGCGATGCTGGTCGCCAGTACGCCCGCGTGGGCCGATCCCGGCAGCACACCCCTGCAGATCCGGCTGACCGTGGTCGAGGGCTGCAGCGGTGATGCCGGCAACACCCGATGCGCGGCACCGCACAAGCGCAGCGACGCGCCCGAGCTTCCGCAACAGATCCGCGATCTCGCGCCGCCGGCCGACAGCGACGACGCGGCGCCCGCCGTGACCGTCATCTACTGATGCGTACCCTGCTGAGCCTGCCGGTACTGCTGCTGGCGCTGCCCGCGTCGGCGCTGGACCTGGTGCCGACCACCCTGCAGCTGCCAGCCGAAGGGGGACACAGCGAGCTGTGGCTGTACAACCCCGGTCCCGGCCGCTGGCAGGGCGAGGTTCGGATCCTGGCCTGGGAACAGCAGGCCGACGCGGAAAAGCTGCGGCCCAGCGACCAGATCCTGGCCAGCCCTGCCCGGCTCGACCTCCCGCCCGGCACCCGCCAACGCATCTGGCTGCTGCCCCGGGACAGGTCGCCCATTGCCGTCGAGCAGGCCTACCGGGTGCTTCTGGCTCCCACTGAACCGGACCTGCCACGGTACTCACTGCCCTTGTTCAGGGGACACGCCGTGCCCCTGGCGTGGCCGGAGCTGCATGCCGGGATCGAACCCGGTACGTCACATCCCTTTCTGCGATTGAGCAACGCAGGTACCGTACACGCCCGCCTGCACGATCTTGCGTTCGTCGCCGACGATGGCCGCCGCACCCTGCTGCTGCCGGGACTGGCCGGCTACCTGCTGGCGGGCCGGGAGCGTCGCTGGGCCCTCCCCGCCCATGCCAACGGCTATGCCCGTGGCCATTTCCAGGCCCGGCTGCAGGACGGCCACGTGGTCGATCTGACCGTGCCGGACCCGGCAATTGCAGCGAGCGCACCGAGCGGGCTATAATCGACCGGATTCCTGCCGCCTGCGTGCGCGGGAGACCGTCCACACCGGACGTCACCGGTGAATCCACACCTGCTGCCCCCATCCGTGCCGGGGTGCTCCGCAAGGAGTTCGGCCACGGAGGCAACAGGGAAGCCCAACCCCGGAACCGATCGCGCTTCCACGCGTCCCGCATACCTATCCCCGCGGGCGGAATCGCTGGTTCCATATCAGGAGTATTGCAATGCCCCAGGTCACCATGCGTCAGATGCTGGAAGCCGGCGTCCACTTCGGCCACCAGACCCGCTACTGGAACCCGAAGATGGCTCCGTACATCTTCGGCGCCCGCGGCAAGATCCACATCATCAACCTGGAAAAGACCGTCCCGCTGTTCAACGACGCGATGAACTTCATCTCGTCGGTTGCCCAGAAGCGCGGCACCGTCCTGTTCCTGGGCACCAAGCGCAGCGCCCGCGAAACCATCAAGGAAGAAGCCGAGCGTTGCGGCATGCCGTTCATGAACCAGCGTTGGCTGGGCGGCACCCTGACCAACTTCCGTACCGTCAAGCAGTCGGTTGCCCGCCTGAAGGAACTGGAAGCCGGCGAAACCGACGGCACCTTCGAGAAGCTGGTCAAGCACGAAGTGCTGGGCCTGCGTCGCGAGCGCGACAAGCTGGAAGCCTCGCTGGGCGGCATCAAGGACATGAACCGTCTGCCGGACGCCATCTTCGTGATCGACATCGGCCACGAAGACATCGCGATCAAGGAAGCCAAGAAGCTGGGCATCCCGGTCATCGCCGTGGTCGACACCAACTACAACCCGGAACTGGTGGACTACGCCATCCCGGGCAACGACGACGCCATCCGCGCTGTGCAGCTGTACGCCCGCGCCGCTGCCGACGCCGTGCTGGAAGGCAAGGCTGCTGCTCCGCACGCTGCTTCGGTGCGTGAGGAAGAGTTCGCTGAAGCCGCTGCTGAAGGCGAAGAGAAGCCGGCCCGCCGCGCTCCGGCCAAGAAGGCTGCCAAGAAGGGCGACGACGCCCAGGCCTGATCCAGGCCCCGGGGTGGACGCCCGGCATCCACCCTCCCTGCACGCAGCCTTTGGCGCGTGACAGGACCGTGTCACACGGGCCGGCCACCATGCCGGCCCAACCCCTTTCTTTCGTGAGGTAATCCCGTGGAAATCACTGCTTCCCTGGTCAAGGAACTGCGCGAGCGCACCGGCGCCGGCATGATGGAATGCAAGAAGGCTCTCACCGAAGCCAACGGCGACATCGACGCTGCTGCTGAAGCCATGCGCAAGTCCGGCGCCGCCAAGGCCGACAAGAAGGCTGACCGCGTGGCCGCCGAAGGCCGCCTGGGCCTGGCCCAGGATGGCGGCAAGGCCGTGCTGGTCGAAGTCAACTCGGAAACCGACTTCGTCGCCAACGATGACAACTTCAAGTCCTTCGTCAATGCCGTCGCCGCTGCCGCCCTGGCATCGGGCGCCACCGACGTCGAAGCCGTGAAGGCTGCCAAGCTGGCCGATGGCCGCACCGTTGAAGAAGCCCGCGCCACCGCCGTGCAGACCCTGGGTGAGAACATCCAGATCCGCCGCATGGTCAAGGTCGACACCACCGGCAACATCGGTGCCTACGTCCACACCAACGGCAAGGTTGGCGTACTGGTCGACCTGATCGGCGGCGACGTCGAGCTGGCCCGTGGTCTGGCGATGCACGTGGCTGCCCTGAAGCCGCCGCACAACAAGGCTTCGGACGTTCCGGCCGACTTCGTCGAAAAGGAAAAGGAAATCGAGCTGGCCAAGATGTCCGAAAAGGACAAGGCCAAGCCGGCCGAGATCCTGGAAAAGATCATCAGCGGCAAGATCAACAAGATCGTCAGCGACGTGACCCTGTACGGCCAGACCTACGTGCTGGGCGACACCACCGTCGAGCAGGTGGTCAAGGCCGCTGGCGCCGACGTGGCTGGCTTCAAGCTGCTGATCGTCGGCGAAGGCATCGAGAAGGTCGTGGAAGACTACGCCGCTGAAGTTGCCAAGGCGATGCAGGTCTGATTCCAGCCTTCCGGCTGCGAAGCGACCAGAAGGAGCCGCGGGAATCCGCGGCTCTTTTTTTATGCCCGGGACAATGGGAGGCTCATGCTCCAACTGTTGTTGCGCACACCGACGCCGCGCACACCGGCACCTTTGCGTTGCGCGCGAATCAAGCCGATACTCGGCGCAGGGAATCCACAGTCACATAGCAGGAACGAAAATCGCGGACTGTGATGCATTCCTAGGTATTCTTGTCCCAATGGAATTGAACGACCCGACATGCCTCCCGAGCTGACAGCTGCCCTGGCGCTCTGCCGCAACCTGCCTTCGCCACCCGGTATTGCCCTGCGCATCATCGAACTGGCACAGGACCCGGAAGCGGACATCGCCACCGCCGCCGACATCATCGCCATCGACATGGCGCTGAGCGCTCGCATGCTGCGCATCGCCAATTCGCCGCTGTACGCCAGTCGTCGCCGCATCGAGAACCTCGGCCAGGCACTGACCATGCTGGGCCTGAATGCCACGATCAGCCTTGCCCTGGGCTTCACCGTCACCCAGGGCCTGACCGGCGGCGCCGGTGCCGACCACGACCTGCGCCAGCGCGCGTGGAAGCGCAGCATTCTCAGCGCACTGGCCGCCAGCCAGCTGGGCCAGGCCCGCGGCCTGCGCCGCCTGGAGGAACTGATGCTGGCCGGGCTGCTGCAGGACCTGGGCGTGCTGTGCCTGGCCCAGGCCGAATCAGAGCGCTACCTGCCGCTGCTGCGCGAAGCCCGTGACAACACGGACCTGGTTGCCCGCGAGCGCGACGCGCTCGGCTGCAGCCACGCCGATGTCGGCGCCTGGGTGGCCGAGCAATGGGGCCTGCCGCGCTATCTGGTGGAGAGCATCAGCCACAGCGAGGACGACGACGCTGCCGATTCGCCGTTCCAGGCCTGCGTGCAGCTGTCCGGCGCGGTCGCCGACATCTGGCTGGACGAAGATGCCGATGCCGCCCGCGAGCGCGCCCTGCACCAGGTGCATGACCGGCTGGAACTCGACAGCGCCCGTTTCGACCAGGTGCTGACCCGCATCAGCGAGGCCCTGCCGGACATCGCCAGCCTGTTCGAGGCCGGGCTGAATTCGCCCTCGCGGGTCCGTGAGCTGATCGACCACGCGCAGGAGCTGGCCACCCTGCGCAACCTGCGCGAGCTGCAGGATGCCGACCAGGCGCGCCGCCGCGCCGACGAATTCGAGGCGCGGGCCAAGCGCCTGGCCGACCAGGCCCACCGCGACGCCCTGACCGGCGTGCTCAACCGCCGCCAGCTGGAGGCGGTGCTGGAGCAGGAGTTCCTGCGCGCCGGGCGCCAGGGCTGGCCGCTGTCGGTGGCCTTCATCGACCTGGACGACTTCAAGAAGATCAACGATGCCCACGGCCACCTGACCGGCGACGAGGTGCTGCGCGCCTTTGCCGGCAAGCTGCAGGGCCAGCTGCGCAACAGCGACACCGTGGCCCGCTTCGGCGGCGAGGAATTCGTCGCGCTGCTGCCCAATACCAGCGAAAGCGTGGCCCTGGACGTGATCCGCCGGGTACTGGCCAACATCGTCGCCACGCCGATGGCCGAGCTGGAGGGAGGTCCGTTGTTCGTCACCTTCTCCGCCGGCGTGGCCACCCAGGGCGGCTACGAGCGCTTTGCCGACGTGCAGGACCTGCTGCGTGCCGCCGACGATGTGCTGTACCGATCGAAGAACCTGGGCCGCAACCGGGTGATCGCCCGCTCCCCAGGCGCCCTCGGCCACGACAAGCTTTCAGCCACCGCCGGCGCCGAGCTGGGCTGAACGGGACGCCCCGCGTGACCGGGGCGGATGGCAGGATTTTGCGCCGCAGTGCACAAAACACTTTGGCCCGACGCCGCATGCGCGTAGAATCGCCCGCGATTTCCACGCACCCGAGGTCCCTATGTCCAAGCTCGCCTATCGCCGCATCCTTCTGAAACTATCCGGGGAGGCGCTGATGGGAGATGAGGACTACGGCATCGACCCGAAGATCATCAACCGCCTGGCCCGTGAGGTCATCGAAGCCCAGCAGGCAGGCGCCGAAGTTGCACTGGTGATCGGCGGCGGCAACATCTTCCGCGGCGCCGGCCTGGCCGCTGGCGGCATGGACCGGGTCACCGGCGACCAGATGGGCATGCTGGCCACGGTCATCAACGCTCTGGCCATGCAGGACGCCTTGGAAAAGCTGGGCGCCAAGGCCCGGGTGATGAGCGCGATCAAGATCAACGACGTGTGCGAGGACTACATCCGGCGCCGCGCCATCCGCCATCTGGAAAAGGGCCGCCTGGTGATCTTCGCCGCCGGCGTCGGCAGCCCGTTCTTCACCACCGACTCCGGTGCCGCCCTGCGCGCGATCGAGATCGGCGCCGACCTGCTGCTGAAGGCGACCAAGGTTGACGGCGTGTACGACAAGGACCCGAACAAGCACAGCGACGCGGTCCGCTTCGACAGCCTGAGCTACGACGAAGTGATCCGCCGTGGCCTGGAAGTGATGGATACCGCCGCCTTCGCACTGGCCCGCGACAGCGACCTGCCGATGCGCGTGTTCGACATGGGACAGCCGGGCGAGCTGCTGAAGATCCTCAGCGGCGAGAACATCGGCACCCTGGTCCAGGGCCGCGACCCGGCCTGAGCCTGAGTGCCAGGCGAGCTCCGGGCCGATTCAGGCCCGGCAGCGTCCCGTATTCGCCTATAATCGCCCGATTCCAGTTACACCCAGGACCGGGCGATGCTCAACGACATCAAGAACAACGCGCAGACGCGCATGGCCAAGAGCATCGACGCTCTGAAGCACACCCTCACCTCGATCCGCACCGGCCGCGCCACCCCGGCCCTGCTGGACCGCGTCACGGTCAGCGCCTATGGCAACGCCAGCACCCCGCTGAACCAGGTCGCATCGATCTCCAACGCCGACGCCCACTCGCTGCTCGTCACGCCGTTCGACAAGAGCATGATCAAGGAGATCGAAAAGGGTCTCTACAACGCCGAGTTCACCCCGAACACGCTGGGCACCGCGATCCGCATCAACATGCCGCCGCCGACCGAAGAGCGCCGCAAGGAGCTGGTCAAGCAGGTGCAGAAGGAAGGGGAAGGCGCCAAGATCGCGATCCGCAACATCCGTCAGGACGCGAACAAGGAAATCGCCAAGCTGGTCAAGGACAAGGCGATCAGCGAAGACGAGAAGAAGCGCGGTGAAGACGACATCCAGAAGTTGACCGACACCCACATCAAGGACGTCGACAAGGTCGTTGCCGACAAGGAAAAAGAACTGCTGTCGGTCTGAAGTCGATGCCTTCAGTCCCACCTCCATTGCCGGCCGCCCTGCCCCGCCACATTGCCATCATCATGGATGGCAATGGGCGCTGGGCACAGCAGCGCCGTCGTCCGCGCGTGATCGGCCACCGGGCCGGCGCGCGTGCGGTCAACCGCACCATCGAGCGCTGCCTTGAGCTGGGTATTCCGGCGCTGACCCTGTTCGCGTTCTCCAGCGAAAACTGGGGCCGGCCGCAGGAAGAAGTCGATGCGTTGATGAAGCTGTTCCTCGGCGCGCTCGACCGCGAAGTGGACGAGTTGCATCGGCGTGGCGTGCGCGTGCGCTTCATCGGCGAGCGCGAACGCTTCGGCGCCGGGCTGGTCAGCCGCATGCAGCTGGCCGAGCAGCGCACCGCGGACAACACCACCCTGACCCTGTCGATCGCCGCCAGCTACGGTGGCCGCCAGGACATCACCCGCGCCGCGCGCGCACTGGCCGCCGAGGTCGCCGTCGGCCGCCTGCTGCCCGAACAGATCGACGAATCGCTGCTGGGCAGCCAGGTCGCCCTGGCCGACCTGCCGCCACCGGACCTGTTCATCCGCACCGGTGGCGACACCCGCATCAGCAACTTCCTGCTGTGGCAGCTGGCGTACACCGAGCTGTGGTTCACCGAGGCGCTGTGGCCGGACTTCGATCCCGCTCTGCTGCAGCAGGCGCTGGACGCCTATGGCAGCCGTGAGCGTCGTTTCGGCCTGACCAGCGCCCAGATCGCCGCACTGGCCACCGAGACTTCCAGCCCATGACCAAGACCCGAGTCCTTGCCGCGCTGATCATGGCGCCGGTCGCCATTGCCGCGATCCTGCTGCTGCCGACCCAATGGTTGGCAGCGGCGGCGGCTGCGGTGCTGCTGATCGGCCTGTGGGAGTGGCTGAAGCTGGCCGGCATCGAAGACACCCTCGCGCGCACCGTGCTGCTGGTGCTGAACCTGCTGCTGATGGTGCTGCTGGTCTGGGCCGATGGCAGCACGCTGGTGCTGTTCCAGATAACCACCCTGGCCGGCGTCGCCTGGTGGTTGGCGGCGCTGGTCTGGCTTCGCTTCTTCAATTTCGGCGCGCAACCGTCGGCACCCTCGCGCATCGTGAAGATGCTGGCCGGAACGCTGGCCATCGTTCCGGCCTGGGCCGCGCTGGTGCTGATCCATGCTGGCGGCGATCCGCCGGGCAAGCAGGGCCACCTGTGGCTGCTGGCTGCCCTGGCACTGGTCTGGGCGGCCGATTCGGGCGCCTATTTCGCCGGCCGTCACTTCGGCAAGCACAAGCTGGCCCCGCGCATCAGCCCCAACAAGACATGGGAAGGCCTGTTCGGCGGCCTGCTGGCCGGTGTCGCCGTGGCCGTCGGCCTGGGCTGGCTGGCCGGCATCGATACCGCACATCTGCCGGGCCTGCTGATCACCTCGGTGGTGGCCGTGTTCGCCTCGGTACTGGGTGATCTGTTTGAAAGCCTGATCAAGCGTCACGCCGGCGCCAAGGACTCGGGCCACCTGATTCCGGGCCATGGCGGCGTGCTCGACCGTGTCGACGGCGTCTTGGCTGCAGTGCCGGTGTTCGCACTCGGCAAGGAAATCTTCGGGTTCTGACCATGAATGCTGTCGCAGACCTGCGCCGGGTCGCCGTGTTCGGCGCCACCGGCTCGATCGGTGCCTCCACGCTGGACGTGATCGCCCGCCACCCGCAGCGCTATCAGGCCACCGTGCTGGCCGCCGGCCGCCAGGTGCAGGCGCTGCTGGCGCTGTGCCGCCAGCACAAGCCCGCGCACGCGGTGATCGCCGACGCATCACTGTTCGCCGAGCTGCGCGACGGCCTGCGCGATGCCGGACTCGCCACCGAGGCGCATGCCGGCCATGCCGCGCTGGACCAGCTGGCCGCCAGCGATGCCTGCGACACCTTGGTCGCCGCCATCGTCGGTGCGGCCGGGCTGTCTTCCACCCTGGCCGCGGCCGCCGCGGGCAAGCGCATCCTGCTGGCCAACAAGGAATCGCTGGTGCTGGCCGGTGAGCTGCTGACCCGCACTGCCGAACGTGCCGGCGCCGAAATCATCCCGATCGACAGCGAACACAGCGCGATCTTCCAGTGCCTGCGCTCGCGCGACGCCAGCATTGACGGTGCCGGTGTGCGCCGCATCCTGCTGACCGCCTCCGGTGGCCCGTTCCGCGGCCGCAGCCGGGCCGCGCTGGCCCAGGTCACCCCGGCCCAGGCCGTGGCCCACCCGAAATGGTCGATGGGCCCGAAGATCTCGGTCGATTCGGCGACGTTGATGAACAAGGGCCTGGAAGTGATCGAGGCCCACCACCTGTTCGGCATCCCCGGTGAGCGCATCGACGTGCTGGTGCATCCGCAGAGCCTGGTCCACTCGCTGGTCGAGTTCGTGGACGGTTCGACCCTGGCGCAGATGGGCCTGCCGGACATGCGCACCACCCTGGCCGTTGGCCTGGGCTGGCCACAACGCATCGAATCGGGCGTGGCGGGGCTGGACCTGCTGGCCCAGGGCCGGCTGGATTTCGAGGCCCCCGACACCGACGCCTTCCCCTGCCTGGCCCTCGCCTGGCAGGCGATGCAGGCCGGTGGCACCGCGCCGGCGGTGCTGAACGCTGCCAATGAAGAGGCCGTTTCAGCGTTTCTTCAGGGCCGAATCGGTTTCCTGACCATCCCGGAACTGGTTGCTAACGCTCTTTCAACACTGCCGACCCAGCCAGCCGATACACTGGAGGTCCTGTTGTCCGCCGACCAGCGGGCACGCCAGCTCACCCTGAACGCCATCGACGCCGCCTGAACGACCGCCTCGCACACGCATGACGACGCCGCCCCTGCCCGCCACTGTGAGCCTGCATGACTGACTTCATCGGATCGGTCTGGTGGATGATCGTCAGCCTCGGGCTGCTGGTCACGTTCCACGAGTTCGGGCATTACTGGGTCGGGCGCCTGTGCGGGGTCAAGATCCTGCGCTTCTCGGTCGGCTTCGGCCGGCCGCTGTGGTCGCGCCGGGACAAGCACGGTACCGAGTTCGCCATCGCCGCCATCCCGCTGGGCGGTTATGTGAAATTCCTCGACGAACGCGAAGTCGAAGTCCACCCGCACGAGCGCGGCCAGGCCTTCAACCACAAGACCGTCTGGCAGCGCATCGCCATCGTCGCCGCCGGACCGATCGCCAACCTGCTGCTGTGCATCCTGCTGCTGTGGGCGATGTTCGTGATCGGCAAGCAGGATTATTCGCCGACCATCGGCCGTGTCAGCGGCATCGCCGCCAGCGCCGGCCTGACCAGCGGCGACCGCGTGCTGCGCGTGGACGAGCGCCCGGTGATCACCCTCGGCGAGGCCAGCATGGCGCTGACCGCCGCAGCGATGGACCGCCGCGACGTGACGCTGGAAGTGCTGGACCCGGCCGATCAGGTGCGCGTGCGCACCCTGCCGCTGTCGCAGCTGCCCCCCGGTTTCGATGAACGACGCGTGCCGATCCTGGCTGGCCTTTACTGGCAGTCGTGGCTGCAACCGGCACGGGTCGATTCGCTCACCGCGGACTCCGTGGTGGCCGGGCAGCTGCAGCCGGGCGATCTGATCGTGGCGATCGACGGCCAGCGCATCGACGGTGCCGACCAGGTCATCGGCGAGATCCAGACGCTGGGCCGCGCTGGCGGCCCGGGCATGATCGAGGTCCTGCGGGGCGGCGAACGCCTGGCGCTGGAAGTCACCCCGCGCCAGGGCAAGGATTCCAAGGGCGAGCCGATCTGGCAGATCGGCGTGCAGTTCCCGACCTCGTTCAGCCCGCCCTATGACACCCTGCTGCGCTATGGCCCGCTCGACGCGGTCACCGTGGCCGTGCGCGAAACAGGCCGCCTGGCGGCCGATTCGCTGGGCATGATGGGCCGCATCGTCACCGGCAAAGCCTCGCTGCAGAACGTTTCCGGGCCAGTGACCATCGCCCGCGTGGCCAATGTTTCAGCCAAACGCGGCCTGGACTGGTTCCTGCAGTTCCTTGCCCTGCTGTCACTCAGCCTGTGCATCATCAACCTGTTGCCGATCCCGATCTTGGACGGCGGCCACCTGCTGTATTACCTTATCGAGTTGGTCAAGGGCAGCCCGCTGAGCGAGCGTGCCATCGCCGCCGGCCAGTACATCGGCCTGGCGTTGCTGGCCGGGTTGATGGGGTTGGCGTTCTACAACGACATCCTCGGCCTGGTCCCGCGATGAACTTTTCCATGTTGTTGCCGTCTACAGCGTCGGCATCCCGCACCAACGAAATCGACCTTCCTACCGGACGTGACATGACGCGACTCCCCAATCGCCGCCTGCTGGCCCTCGCCCTCGCCGCCGTCACCGGCGCTCCCGCCCTGGCCCAGGCAGCCGAGCCCTTCACTGTCAGCGACATCCGCGTGGATGGCCTGCAGCGCATCAGCTCGGGCACGGTATTCACCTACCTGCCGGTGGAGCGTGGCGAGACGGTCACCGACAACAAGGTCGGCGAGACCATCCGCGCCCTGTACAAGACCGGCTTCTTCGAAGACGTGCAGCTGGACCGCCAGGGCAGCATCCTGGTGGTGACCGTCAAGGAACGCCCGGCGATCAACAAGCTGACCGTGACCGGCAACAAGGACATCAAGTCCGAGCAGCTGCTCAAGGGCCTGTCCGACATCGGCCTGACCGAGGGCGGCACCTTCGATCGCCTGAGCCTGGACCGCGTGACCCAGGAACTGCGCCGCCAGTACAACGACCGCGGCAAGTACAACGTCGAGATCACCCCGACGGTGAGCCCGCTGGACCGCAACCGCGTGGACATCGCGATCGCGATCAAGGAAGGCAAGGCGGCCAAGATCCGTCACGTCAACCTGGTCGGCACCGAGAAGTTCGAGAGCAAGGACATCCTGGAGACCTGGGAGTCCAAGGAGCACAATTGGGCGTCGTGGTACCGCCGTGACGACCAGTACTCCAAGGAAAAGCTGTCCGGCGACCTGGAAAAGCTCAATTCCTGGTACCTCGACCGCGGCTATGTCGACTTCAGCATTGATTCGACCCAGGTGTCGATCAGCCCCGACAAGCGCGACATGTTCCTCACCGCCGGCGTGACCGAAGGTGCGCAGTACAAGATCTCCGAGATCAAGGTCAGCGGCGACACGATCCTCCCGCAGGAGGACGTCGAGCGCATGGTGATCCAGAAGTCCGGCGACACGTTCTCGCGTGCGCTGCTGGAATTCAGCTCGGACACCATCACCAACTCGCTGTCCAACATCGGCTATGCGTTCGCCAAGGTGAACCCGATCCCGACCACCAACCGCCCCGAGCAGACCGTGGCGATCAACATGCAGGTCGTGCCCGGCCCTCGCGTGTCGGTGCGTCGCATCCTGTTCCGTGGCAACACACGTACGTCCGACGAAGTGATGCGTCGCGAAATGCGCCAGTTCGAGAACAGCTGGTACTCGCAGGCCGCGATCGACCGCTCCAAGATCCGCCTGCAGCGCCTGGGCTACTTCGAGTCGGTGGACGTGGAAACCCCGGCCGTCAGCGGCAGCAACGACCAGGTTGACGTCGTCTACAACGTCAAGGAAACCACGTCCGGCAGCTTCGTGTTCGGCCTGGGCTACTCGCAGTCCTACGGCATGACCACGTCGGTGCAGCTGTCGCAGAACAACTTCCTCGGCGGCGGCAACCGCGTGTCGGTCGAAGCCTCGCGCAGCAGCTACCTGCAGCGCTACGGCTTCAGCTACACCAACCCGTACTTCACCGATGACGGCGTGTCGCTGGGCTACAACCTGTCCTGGCGCGAGCTGGACTACTCCGACTTCAACACCGCGCAGTACAACAGCACCAATGGTTCGGCGCAGGTGGTGTTCGGCGTGCCGATCACCGAGACCGATACCGTCTCGCTGATGTTCGGCATCGACAGCAACCAGATCACCACCTACCAGGGCTCGACCCCGCAGTCGATCATCGACTACATCAACGCCGTCGGTAAGCGCACGTTCCATGCCTGGCGCACCGAGCTGGGCTGGGCGCGTGACTCGCGCAACGACTACTTCATGCCGACCCGCGGTACCTACCAGCGCATCGGCCTGGAAACCACGCTGCCGGGTTCGACCATCGAGTACTACAAGCTGAACTACCAGATCAGCAAGTACTGGCCGATCATGCCGTCGCTGGTGATCAACACCCGTGCCGAAGTGGGCTACGGCGATGCCTATGGCAACGACTACACCCGCACGCTGACCAACCCGGACGGCACCACCCGTACGGTGACCGCCAGCGGCCTGCCGTTCTTCGAGAACTTCTACGCCGGCGGTACCAACTCGGTGCGTGGCTTCGAAGACAACACCCTCGGCCCGCGCGAAGTCACCAATGGCTATCCGGAAGGCCAGCCGCTGGGTGGTTCGCTGAAGACCGTTGGTTCGGTCGAAGCCTACTTCCCGCGCCTGTTCGACAGCCCGTCGGCACGTGTGTCAGCCTTCGTCGACTTCGGCAACGTTTACAACGGCGTGGACAACTTCAAGGCCAACGAACTGCGCGTGTCCACCGGTGTGGCCCTGCTGTGGCGCGCCCCGGTCGGCCCGATCTCGATCAGCTACGCCTTCCCGCTGAAGAAGAAAGACGATGACAAGATCGAACGGCTGCAATTCACGTTTGGTGGCCAGTTCTGAGGAACGTTGTTCCCCAGAACTGATCCACCTCCGGTGAATTGCCCGCGCATTTCACCTATCCCCCGCGCCGCTGGCGCGCCCCCCTTAACAGAAGGGGGGCTCTCCACCAGACGGGTCTCGAATCGCCGGGCATTGCCCGGCGTTTTCGTTTAGAAGGGCTGGCGGAAGCGAGCGCTCCGCTTTTGATCTTTCCTGTTTTTCCGTGGCTGGCACTCGCGCCACGCCGTCGGAGGACGGATGGGTGGGGCCTGCGAGGGTGTGAGCCGCATGGATGCGGCGACCAAGGCTACAGGGACGTACTTGCGCCGTCCCTCGCGGGCCCCACCCGTCCGACCCAGCCCACGGGCCTGACTCTGCCAGCCACGAGGGGCCCCGCCGTTGGCCGCAGAACCGCCCCGCATGACCGCAATGGCGTCACACGTTAAACTCCCGCCGTGAATACTCCCACCTACACCGCCCAGCAACTCGCCGAGCAGTTCGGCCTGCAGGTCCATGGCGACCCCGCCACCGCCATCCATGGCGTGGCTACCCTCGCCCATGCCGGTCCTGGCCAGCTGACCTTCCTCGCCAATCCACGCTACCGCGCCCAGCTGGCCGACAGCCAGGCCTCGCTGGTGGTCCTGCGTGCCGACGACGCCGAGGCCGCCCCCGGCGCCGCGCTCGTGGCCAAGGACCCGTACACCACCTTCGCCAAGATCGCCGCGCTGTTCGATATCGCGCCAACGCGCCCGCCGGGCATCCACCCCAGCGCCGTCATCGATCCCAGCGCCCAGGTCGCCGCCAGCGCCCATATCGGTCCCTTCGTCTCCGTCGGCGCGCGCAGCGTGGTCGGTGAGAACTGCATCATCGGCACTGGCAGCGTGATCGGCGAAGACTGCAGCCTGGACAACGGCTGCGAGCTGATCGCGCGGGTCACCCTGGTCACCCGGGTCAAGCTCGGCAAGCGCGTTCGCGTGCATCCCGGCGCCGTACTCGGCGCCGATGGCTTCGGCCTGGCCATGGACGCCGGCAAGTGGATCAAGGTGCCGCAGCTCGGCGGCGTGCGCATCGGCGACGATTGCGAAATCGGCGCCAACACCTGCGTCGACCGTGGCGCGCTGGAAGACACCGTGCTGGACGAAGACGTGCGCCTGGACAACCTGGTGCAGATCGCGCACAACGTGCAGATCGGCGCGCACTCGGCCATCGCCGGCTGCACCGGCATCGCCGGCAGTGCCAGGATCGGCCGCTACTGCCTGCTCGGCGGCCACGTCGGCGTGGTCGGCCACCTCGAGATCTGCGACAAAGTCGTGATCACCGGCAAGTCGGTGGTCCGCAATTCCATCCATGAGCCGGGCGAGTACTCGTCCGGCACCCCGTTGACCGACAACCGCACGTGGCGCAAGAACGCCGCGCGCTTCAAGCAGCTGGACGCATTGGCTCGCCGCGTCCTGGCTGCTGGCAAGGAGAAAGAATGAACGACACGCTGCAGCTTCCGATCGACGTCTGCCAGATCCAGGAACTGCTCCCGCACCGCTATCCGTTCCTGCTGGTGGACCGGGTGCTTGAGCTCGACATCGAGGCCAAGCGCATCCTTGCGCAGAAGAACGTCAGCATCAACGAGCCGTTCTTCCAGGGTCACTTCCCGGGCCGCCCGATCATGCCTGGCGTGCTGATCATCGAAGCGCTGGCGCAGGCCGGTGGCGTGATGACCCAGCTCACGCTCGGCCGTGACTCGCAGTCCAAGCTGTTCTACATGGTCAAGGTGGAAAACGCCCGCTTCAACAAGCAGGTCGTGCCCGGCGACGTGCTGATGCTGGATGTGCAGATGAAGCGCCTGATCCGCAACATGGGCTGGTACTACGGCGAAGCCAAGGTCAACGGTGAAGTCGTTGCCTCGGCCGAAGTCATGTGTGCCGGCGCCAAGGGCTGATCCACTGGAGGCAGGAATGACTGACAACGCACCGCGGATCCACCCGACCGCCGTCATCGACCCGGCCGCGCGCCTGGCCGATGACGTCCAGGTGGGCGCGTTCACCCTGATCGGTGCCGATGTGGAAATCGGTGCCGGCACGGTGATCGGCCCCCATTGCAGCATCCACGGCCCGACGAAGATCGGCCGCGACAACCGCTTCATCGGCCACGCAGCGGTCGGTGGCGAACCGCAGGACAAGAAGTATGCAGGGGAGCGCACCGAGCTGGTGATCGGCGACCGCAACGTGTTCCGCGAGTTCGTCACGCTGAACCGTGGCACCGGCGGCGGCGGCGGCATCACCAGCATCGGCGACGACAACTGGATGCTGGCCTACACGCACGTGGCGCATGACTGCCATGTCGGCAACTTCTGCGTGTTCTCCAACAACACCACCCTGGCCGGCCATGTGACCGTGGGCGACTACGTGATCATCAGCGGCTTCGCCGGTGCCCACCAGTTCTGCCGGATCGGCGCGCATGCCTTCCTCGGCATGGGGGCGCTGACCAATGGCGACGTTCCGCCGTTCACCATGGTCGGCACCGATTCGCTGGGCCGCCCGCGCGGCATCAACAGCGAAGGCCTGAAGCGCCGCGGTTTCGATGCCGAGCGCATTTCCGCCATCAAGCGTGCCTACCGCACCCTGTACGTGGCGGGCCTGCCGCTGGCCGAAGCCAAGGTGCAGCTGACCGAACAGGCGCGTGACAGCGATGACGTGAAGGCCATGCTGGACTTCATCGAGCACGCCGAGAGGCCCTTGCTGCGATGAGCAGCACGACCGGCCAGGCGCCGGCCGGCGCCGCTGTGATTCCGCTGGCCTCGATGACCGGCAGCGTCCCCGCGCAACGGGTGCTCAGCGAGCGCCCGTTGCGGATCGCCCTGGTCGCCGGTGAGGCCTCCGGCGATCTGCTCGGTGCGGGCCTGGTTCGCGAACTGAAAGCGCGCTTCCCGCATGCCGAATTCGCCGGCATCGGTGGCGACGCCATGCGCAGCGCCGGCTGCCAGACCTGGCACGATGCCAGCGAACTGGCGGTGATGGGCCTGACCGAAGTACTGCGCCATCTGCCGCGCCTGCTGAAGCTGCGCTCGACGTTCCGCCAGCGTGCGCTGGACTGGCAGCCGGACGTGTTCATCGGCATCGACGCCCCCGACTTCAACCTGGGCATCGAGCGCTGGCTGAAGCAGCGTGGCGTGCGCACCGTGCATTACGTCAGCCCCTCGGTCTGGGCCTGGCGTGAGAAGCGTGCCGAGAAGATCGGCAGCAGCGCCGACCTGGTGCTGTGCCTGTTCCCGATGGAGCCGCCCATCTATGCCAAGCACGGCATCGACGCGCGCTTCGTCGGCCATCCGATGGCCGACGACATTCCGCTGCAGGGCAACCGCGAGGAAGCGCGCGCCGCGCTTGGCCTGCCGACTTCGGCCAAGGTGCTGGCGGTGCTGCCGGGCAGCCGCCTGGGCGAAATCTCGCGCCTCGGCGAACCCTTCTTCGAGGCTGCCTGGCAGGTCTCCGAACGCATCCCGGGCCTGCACGTGGTGGTGCCTGCCGCCAACCCCGCCTGCAAGCGCCTGATCGAAGAGCAGCTGTCACGCTCGGCGCTGCCGGTCGCGTACTCGCATGTGCTCGACGGCCAGGCCCGCAACGCCATGATCGCCGCCGACGTGGTGGTGCTGGCGTCCGGTACCGCGACCCTGGAGGCGATGCTGGTGAAGCGGCCGATGGTGGTCGGCTACCGTGTCAACGAACTGACCTACCGTCTGGTCAAGGCATTCGGCCTGATCAAGGTCGACCGCTTCGCCCTGCCCAACATCCTGGCCGGGCAGGACCTGGCACCGGAACTGATGCAGCACGACTGCACGCCGGACAAGCTGGCCGCGGCCATCCAGCAGTGGTTCGACCACCCACAACGGGTAACCGACCTGCAGGACACCTATGCACGCCTGCATGAGCGCCTGCGCCGCAATGCTTCGGCACGTGCCGCCGACGCCGTCGGCGAGCTGCTGATGCGCGACCAGGCCCAGGCATGAGCCGCCGCCACGCCGCAGCGGCCAGCCTGGCCCTGTTCGATGGCAGCGCGGTAATCGAGCCGGAACGCCTGGTTGCCGGCGTCGATGAGGCCGGCCGTGGTCCGCTCGCCGGGCCGGTGGCGGTGGCGGCGGTGGTGTTCGACCCGGCACGGCCACGCATCAACGGCCTGGACGATTCCAAGCAGCTCACCGCGGCGCGCCGCGAGCAGCTGCATGACCGCATCATCGAGCGCGCCCTTGCCTGGCACGTGGTGCTGGTGGACGTGGACACCATCGACCGCCTGAACATCTACCAGGCCACCCTGCAGGGCATGCGCGATGTCGTCGCCGCAGTCGCCCACGTGGCCGGCTTCGCGCGCATCGACGGCAACGTGGTGCCCAAGGGCCTGGTACTGCCGGCGCAGGCGCTGATCGGCGGCGATGGCATCGACCGCGCGATCATGGCCGCATCGATCCTGGCCAAGGTCTCGCGCGATCGCTACATGCAGGACGTGCACGCCCGCCACCCGCAGTACGGCTTCGAGCAACACAAGGGCTATGGCACCCCGGCCCACCTGGCCGCCCTGCGCGAGCACGGCCCCTGCATGGAGCACCGGCGCAGCTTCGCCCCGGTTCGTGAGTGCCTCGGTTGACCTTGTAGAGCCGAGCCCATGCTCGGCTTTCCGCAGCAGCCGAGCGTGGGCTCGGCTCTACAGGAAACGGGCTCCCGCACGCCTGAACCCGGTCGTCCTCCGGGGCCTGTCAAGAGCTTGTCGCGCCTCTCCGCCCTCGTTACCCTGACCGGGCACTCCAGCGCTTCCCGACCCCGGCGACGATTCCCCCGTCAGCACCCGGGGCCCGCGCGCTCCAACCTGGTCCGGCATGTCCAACTCCCGCTTCGTACATCTCCACGTCCACACCGAGTTCTCGCTGGCGGACTCCACCATCCGTGTGCCGGCCAAACCGGACCAGGCGGACCCGAAGAAGGCCAAGCAGGCCAACCTGCTGTCGCGCTCGGTCGAGCTCGGCCTGCCCGCGCTGGCAGTGACCGACCTCAACAACCTGTTCGCGCTGGTCAAGTTCTACAAGGCCGCCGAAGGCGTGGGCATCAAGCCGATCGCCGGTGCCGACGTGCTGATCGCCGAGGAAGGCCAGGACCCGTGGCGGATGACCCTGCTGTGCCGCGATCGCGAGGGCTACCTGAGCCTGTCGCGGCTGCTGACCCGCGCCTGGATGGAAGGCCATCGCCCGGAAGGCGGTGTGGCCATCCATCCGGACTGGCTGAAGGCCGGCAACGCCAACCTGTTCGCGCTGGCCGGCCGGCAGAGCCTGGCCGGGCGCCTGGCGCTGGACGGCAAGCATGAGCTGGCCGAGCAGCAGCTGGCCGACTGGCAGCGCGTGTTCGGCGACGGCCTGCACCTGGAACTTACCCGTACCGGCCGCGAGGGCGAGGAAACCTTCAACCAGTTCGCGCTGATGGCGGCCGGCCAGCGTGGCCTGCCGGTGGTGGCCAGCAATGATGTGCGCTTCCTGTCGCCCACCGATTTCAGCGCGCACGAAGCGCGCGTGTGCATTTCCACCGGCCGCGTGCTGGACGATCCCAAGCGCCCGCGCGAGTACAGCGACCAGCAGTACCTGAAGTCGGCCGAGGAGATGTGCGCGCTGTTCGCCGACATCCCCGATGCGATCGACAACACGCTGGCGCTGGCCGAGCGCTGCAACATCGAGATGCGGCTGGGCACCTACTTCCTGCCCAACTACCCGGTGCCCGACGACGAGACCCTGGACACCTGGATCCAGAAGATGTCGCGCAACGGCCTGGAAGAGCGCCTGGAGAAGAATCCGCTGGCGCCGGGCAAGACCCGCGAAGAGTATTTCGAGCGCCTGGAGTTCGAGCTCAACACCATCATCAAGATGGGCTTCCCGGGCTACTTCCTGATCGTGGCCGACTTCATCCAGTGGGGCAAGAACCAGGGCATCCCGATCGGCCCGGGCCGTGGTTCCGGTGCCGGTTCGCTGGTGGCGTGGGCGCTGAAGATCACCGATCTGGACCCGTTGCCGTACAACCTGCTGTTCGAGCGCTTCCTGAACCCGGAACGCGTGTCGATGCCCGACTTCGACATCGACTTCTGCATGGACCGCCGCGACGAGGTGATCGACTACGTCGCACGCAAGTACGGGCGCGAGCGCGTCAGCCAGATCATCACCTACGGCACCATGGCCGCCAAGGCGGTGGTGCGCGACTCCGGTCGCGTGCTCGGCTTCCCGTACGGCCTGGTCGACGGCGTTTCCAAGCTGATCCCGAACATCCTGGGCATCCACCTGAAGGATGCACTGGGCAAGGGCAAGGAAGGCCCCAGCTCGGAAATGGCCTCGCCGGAACTGATCCAGCGCTACGAGACCGAGGACGATGTCCGCGACCTGATCGACCTGGCGCTGCAGCTGGAAGACCTGACCCGCAACGCCGGCAAGCATGCCGGTGGCGTGGTGATCGGGCCCGAGCCGCTGAGCGAGTTCTGCCCGCTGTATGCCGAACACGACGAGAACGGGCTGGGCAAGAACCCGGTCACCCAGTTCGACAAGAACGACGTGGAAGAAGTGGGCCTGGTGAAGTTCGACTTCCTCGGCCTGCGCACGCTGACCATCATCGACTGGGCGGTGAAGGCGATCAACAAGCGCCACGAGCGCGCCGGCATTCCGCCGGTGGACATCGCCGCGATCCCGCTGGACGACACGCCCACCTACAAGGACATCTTCGCCAACGGCAACACCGGCGCGGTGTTCCAGTTCGAATCCTCGGGCATGCGCCGCCTGCTGAAGGACGCGCGCCCCGACCGTTTCGAAGACCTGATCGCGCTGGTGTCGCTGTATCGCCCTGGCCCGATGGACCTGATTCCTTCGTTCAACGCGCGCAAGCACGGCCAGGAAGAAATCATCTATCCCGATCCGCGCACCGAAGCGATCCTGAAGGACACCTACGGCATCATGGTGTACCAGGAGCAGGTGATGCAGATGGCGCAGATCGTCGGCGGCTACTCGCTGGGCGGCGCCGACCTGCTGCGCCGTGCGATGGGCAAGAAGGTGCCGGCCGAAATGGCCAAGCACCGCGAGATCTTCCGCGAAGGTGCGGCCAAGGACGGCGTGGACGAAGCCAAGGCCGATGCGATCTTCGACCTGATGGAGAAGTTCGCCGGCTACGGCTTCAACAAGTCGCACGCCGCCGCCTATGCGCTGGTCAGCTACCAGACCGCGTGGCTGAAGCGCCACTACCCGGCCGAGTTCATGGCGGCCACGCTGTCGTCCGACCTGGACAACACTGACAAAGTGGTCGGCTTCCTCGACGAGGTGCGCAACCTTGGCCTGACCGTGCTGCCGCCCAAGGTGAACCAATCGGCCTTCATGTTCGAAGCGGTCACCCCGGACACCATCCAGTACGGCCTCGGTGCGATCAAGGGCGTCGGCCAGGGTGCCTGCGAGGCGGTGGTCGAGGAGCGGCTGAAGGGCGGCCCGTTCAAGGACCTGCTCGACTTCTGCACCCGCGTCGGCTCGGCCAAGCTCAACCGGCGCACGCTGGAAGCGATGATCAACTGTGGTGCGCTGGACGAGCTCGGCCGCAACCGCGCCTCGCTGATGCTGCAGCTGCCGGAAGTGATCAAGGCCACTGATCAGATGGCGCGCGAGCGTGCGTCCGGGCAGAACTCGCTGTTTGGCGGGCCCGACCCGAGCACCGTGTCGATCCAGCTGGACCTGCCCGAAGCCGAAGAATGGCCGCTGCTTCAGCGCCTCAACGGCGAGCGCGACACGCTCGGTTTCTACCTCAGCGGCCACCCGTTCGATCCTTGGCGCGACGATGTGCGCGATCTGGTAGGCAACGACCTGGGTTCGGTGGAGAAGATCTGGAGCGCCAACAGCGGTGGCGGTGGTGGCGGCGAGAAGCGCTGGCGCCCGGAAGTACAGACCGTGCTGGCCGGCCAGGTGGTCGGTGTGCGTCGCAAGGGCGAGAGCCAGATCTTCATCCAGCTGGAAGATGGGCGCGGGCGCGTCGAGTGCAGCGCGTTCTCCGACGCGATGGCCGAGTTCGGGCACCTGATGACCAAGGACCGCATCCTGGTGGTCAAGGGCGGCCTGCGCGAGGACGAGTTCAACGGCGGCTACGCGCTGCGCATCCGCCAGTGCTGGGACTTCGACGAGGTCTGCGCCAACTACGCCACGCGGTTGTCGCTGCGCCTGGACCTGCGCCAGCAGCGCCCGGTCTGGGAGCGCATCGATGCCCTGCTCGACCGCCATCGCCCGGGGCGCACGCCACTGCGCCTGGACCTGCTGCTGAAGGGTCCGCAGGGTGGCATCGCCGGCATGCTTGATGTGTCCGGGCAAAGCGCGGTACGCATTGATTCCAAGCTGATGGAGGCGCTGCGCGCCGACCCGGCCGTGCGCACGCTGAAAGTGCGCTACAGCCCACCGTGGGCCAGCTGAGGCTGGCTCCCTGGTTTTCCTGCCCCCCCTGTTTCCCCGTTCCAAGTATCAAGGACGATTGCCGATGAAGACCCTGCTGTTCCCGTTTGCCGCCGCTCTGGCCCTGGCCGCCTGCTCGCCGTCGAAGATCGAGTTCCAGATCGACAACCCGACCGACACGCCGCTGGCGCTGAGCATCGATGGCAAGGACCTGCCGGTGGCCGCACAGGGTTCGCGCCCGATCTCGCTCGCCGTCGGTGAGCACCGCCTGCACACCGACAAACTGGGCGACGTGCGCTTCATCGTCTACGTCGATGGCCGCGGCGGACTGATCAACCCGACCCTGAGCGAGTACGTGGTCGCCCGCGAGATCTACGTCACCGACGAGAGCAAGCTGAAGAACTTCGGCACCGGCAAGGCCGGCATCGAGCTGGGCGGCGTCGACTTCGAAGGTCCGTTCGAGAAGCACCACGAACTGTTCATCGACAAGACCTGGACCTACGGCGTGCGCGAGCCCTTCCCGAAGGAAAAGGTGGTGGCCCACGTCGATTCCAGCGGCGGCCAGATCGTGGCCAAGGTATTCACGGCCCCGGATTTCATCGCCTACGTCGAGGAAGGCATGGGCGAACCCGGTGCATTCAAGCGCGAACAGCCGGCCGGCTACGTGGCCCCGGCATTCAGCCTGGAACCGGCCCCGGCCAGCCTGCCGGCACTGGACCCCGCCTTCGAGGCGCACGCCGCGCCGCTGCGCGAGGTCTATGCGCGCTGGCTGAAGGCCACCACCGCCGATGAACAGAAGGCCCTGCGCAAGCAGGACTTCGACGCGCAGATGGCCTTCACCTCGGCCACCGCCACCCTGGGCAGCGGCCTGGGCCGGGAAGCCAACGAGGCCTACAACGACTTCGTTTCCCAGCGCAGCCAGCTGATGGGCCGCAGCGCGCTGGTGGTGCCCTGAGCTGACTGGCGCGCCCTGCCCGGCTGCGCTACCGTCGCCTTCCAGACGAAGGCGTACGGGTGGTTTGCACGCATTCGGCTAGAATTCCCCTCTTCTTTACACGACGGCTTCCGATGAATCCGAACTACCTCGACTTCGAGCAACCCATCGCCGACCTGGAAGCCAAGATCCAGGAACTGCGCAACGCCAGTGCCGGGCCGGCGGTCAATGTCGAGGCGGAAGTGCACGCGCTGCAGGACAAGCTGCGCATGCGCACCGCGCAGATCTTCCGCAACCTGACCTCGTGGCAGGTGCTGCAGCTGGCCCGCCACCCGTCGCGCCCGTATACCGCCGACTACATCCGCGTCATGTTCGATGAGTTCCAGGAGCTGGCCGGTGACCGCGCCTTCGCCGACGACAAGGCCATCATGGGCGGCCTGGCCCGCATCAATGGCCGTTCCGTGATGGTGATCGGCCACCAGAAGGGCCGCGACACCAAGGAAAAGATCAAGCGCAACTTCGGCATGCCCAAGCCGGAGGGCTACCGCAAGGCCCTGCGCCTGATGAAGATGGCCGAGCGCTTCGGCCTGCCGGTGCTGACCCTGATCGACACCGCCGGCGCCTGGCCGGGCATCGACGCCGAATCGCGCGGCCAGTCCGAAGCGATCGCACGCAACCTGATCGAGATGGCCGAACTGAAGGTGCCGATCATCTGCACCGTGATCGGTGAAGGCGGCTCCGGCGGCGCACTGGCGCTGGGCGTGGGCGACCGCACCGTGATGCTGGAATACGCGGTGTACTCGACCATCACGCCGGAAGGCTGCGCCTCGATCCTGTGGAAGGATGCCGGCAAGGCCAAGGAAGCCGCCGAACAGCTGGGCCTGACCGCGCCGCGCCTGAAGAGCCTGGGCCTGGTCGACAAGGTCGTGCGTGAGCCCACCGGCGGCGCCCACCGCAATCCGACGCAGATGGCCAAGCGCCTGAAGGCCGTGCTGCTGAACGAACTGGACGCGCTGGACAAGCTGTCCACCGAACAGCTGCTGGAACAGCGCTACAAGCGCCTGCGCAGCTACGGCACGTACGAAGCGGCCTGATTCATCGGCTTGTTACTTTCTTGCTCGTGCAAGAAAGTAACCAAAGAACACGCCGCCGAACGCGAGCCGGTGCTATGCACCGGTTCCCTGCGCTTCTCGGTGAATCAGGGGGCGGCGCCGAACTCGCTGCGCTCAGACATCGGCGCCTCTTCGCCCCTGTTTCACCTGCGATGCTCGGCTCGCTCACGGCGGACCTGAACATCAAAAGCCACAGCTGCACCCAGTAGATCCAGGCCATGCGTGGATGCCTCTGCTTTGGCGAAGAATCACGCGAACCCGTAGAGCCAAGCATGGCTCTACGGATAACAGACTGTCAGAACGGCTTGGCCAGCACCAGCCACACGATCGGAATGAAGGCCAGCAACGGGATCTCGTTGATCCAGCGCAGCGCGCGCGACGACGGCAGCGCCCTGCCCTTGGCCGCGCCCTTGAGCAGGCGACCGGTCCAGCCGAAATAGACCAGCAGCAGCACCACCAGCCCCAGCTTGGCATGCAGCCAACCGGCACCACCGGGCGCGACCATGGTCGGGAAATCCGGGATGACCTTGTAACCCAGCCACAGCACCAGGCCGAGCAGGAATGCCAGGCCGAACATCGAGTGGCCGAAGCGGTACAGGCGCAGGCCCATCAGCTGCAGGCGCTCGGTCACGGCCTGCTGGCCTGCGGTCTCGGCCAGGTTCACCAGGATGCGCGGCAGGTAGAACACCGTGGCCATCCACGCCACCACGAACACGATGTGGAAGGTCTTGACCCAGTAGTAGCTCTGCATGCGCTCGCTCCGGCGGCTGGCGTAGATTGGCGGCCATTCTCGCATGCCGTGGCGAAGCCGCCGCAGGCACGTACGCCGCGACACATCGACGCATGGCGCGCCGCAACACCGTACGATAGGCGCCGTTTCCCCCGACCGCGCACCGCCCGATGGACAAGACCTACGACGCCGCCTATTTCCAACGCTGGTACCGCCGTGCCGACATCGGCGGCAGCGCCCGCCTGGCGCGCAAGGTCGCGTTGGCCGTGGCCAGCGCCGAGTACTACCTGGAGCGGCCGATCCGCAGCGTGCTGGATATCGGCTGCGGTGAAGGCGCCTGGCGCGCGCCGCTGCTGAAGCTGCGTCCGAAGGTCGAATACCTCGGCTTCGACAGCAGCGAGTACGCTGTGCGCCGCTACGGCCGCACCCGCAACCTGCACCTGGCCCGCTTCGGCGATTTCGCCTGGCTGCGGCCCTGTGCCCCGGTCGACCTGCTGATCTGCTCGGACGTGATGCACTACGTGCCCGACCGCGAGCTGCGCGCCGGCCTGGCCGGCGTGGCCGAGCTGACCGGCGGCGTAGCCTTCCTGGAGACCTTCGCCGCCGAGGACGCGTTCGAAGGCGACCACGAGGGCTTCCAGGCCCGCCCGGCGCGCTGGTACCGCCGCACGCTGGCCCGGCACGGCCTGCTGCCGGTTGGGTCGCACTGCTGGCTCGGCCCCGCTCTGGCAGGCGATGCGGCCGCGCTGGAACGGATGTGAATCCGGATTCATTATTTTCAGTCAACTTAACCTGCGGGACACCGGGATGGGATATGCTGCGCGGCAACATATGACCATACATATTCGGTCGTCATGCTCTATCAACTGCACGAACTGACCCGCAACCTGCTCGCCCCCTGGGTGCATCAGGCCCAGGCCAACGCCAGATTCTTCGCCAACCAGGGTCACTGGTGGTCGCAGATGCCGGGCGCTGATCGCCTGGCGGCGGTCAATGAACTCTTCCATCGCATCGGCAAGGATTACGAGAAGCCCGAATGGGGCATCAACGAAATCGACGTCGATGGCGAACGCGTGCCGATCGTGGTGCACGAGGAAGTGAGCAAGCCGTTCTGCAAACTGCTGCGCTTCAAGCGCCACAGCAATGAAGCCGACCAGCTGCATACCATGCTCAACCAACCGTTCGTGCTGGTGGTCGCGCCGTTGTCCGGCCACCACGCCACGCTGCTGCGCGATACCGTGCGCACGCTGCTGCGCGACCACCGCGTGTACGTGACCGACTGGGTCGACGCGCGCATGGTGCCGGCCAGCGAGGGCGAATTCGGCCTGGACGACTACATTGCGTACATCCAGGAATTCATCCGCCACCTCGGTGTCGAGCGCCTGCACGTGGTCAGCGTGTGCCAGCCCACAGTGCCGGTGCTGGCCGCGGTTTCGCTGATGGCCAGCCGTGGCGAACCGACGCCGCGCACGCTGGTGATGATGGGTGGCCCGATCGATGCGCGCTGCAGCCCGACCGCAGTGAACAACTTGGCCACGCAGAACCCGCTGTCGTGGTTCGAGAACAACGTCATCCACACGGTGCCGGCCAGTTACCCCGGCGCCGGTCGCCGCGTGTACCCGGGCTTCCTGCAGCACGCCGGCTTCCTGTCGATGAACCCCAGCCGCCATTTCAGCTCGCACTGGGATTTCTACACCGACCTGGTCAAGGGCGACCTGGAAGACGCCGATGCGCACCGTCGTTTCTACGACGAGTACAACGCAGTGCTGGACATGCCGGCCAAGTACTACCTGGATACGATTTCCGTGGTGTTCCAGGACTTCCTGCTGCCGCGTGGCGAGTGGGTGGTCAACGGCGAAAAGGTCGATCCGTCGGCGATCCGCGATACCGCGCTGCTGAGCATCGAGGGCGAGCTGGACGATATCGCCGGCCTCGGCCAGACCGAAGCCGCGCAGGCACTGTGCACCGGCATCAGCGCTGACCGTCGCGAGCATTTCATCGTGGAAGGCGCCGGCCATTACGGCATTTTCAGCGGCCGCCGCTGGCGCGAAGTGGTGTACCCGAAGGTGCGCGACTTCTTCGCCGCCCATGCCGAAACACCGGCGGCGAAGGCCGCGAAGAAGAAGAGCAACGTCACCCCGCTGCAGCGAAAGGCGGGGTAACTCGCCCTGGTAGATGCCCACCTTGGTTGGCGCCCTGCCATGAATCCCGATCTCTGATGGATCGTGCCAACCAAGGTTGGCACCTACCAAAGCGAAGCCCGCCAAACGTCCCCAAGCGTGGATTCCGGCTTACAACCGCACCAGCAGGTTCTTGGCAATCAGCCCGTGCAGCTTGCCGATGCCCCGTGCCAGGTGCATCGTCAACAGCAGCAGCAGCACGCCCACGGCGGCGATCACGATGCCCACCAGCGGCGAGGCGGCCATCGGCAACACGTTCACGCCATCGATGTAGACACCCGGAATGTCACCGCTGAACAGCGCGGCCACCGGCGCCCAGATGAACCCCAGTGACAGCGACAGCAGCGTCACCGCGATGGTGAAGTAGACCACGCCCAACGGCAGCATCAGCACGAAGTACAGCAGGGTCAGCCAGGTACGGCCATCGGTGAACATGTCGCCGATGCGCTGCAGCCACGTGCGGCTGCGGTCGGTGTAGCGCGGACGGCGCGGCATGCGTTCTCCCAGCAGCGCTTCCACCAGCCGTCCTTCCAGCAGCGCCAGCCCGCGCACCGAGCCGAAGAACAGCACGGTCAGCGGAATGCCCACGATCAGGATCAGCAGGCCCAGCGACAGCGACAGGCCAGTCACCACCCAGGTGAAGAAGAAGATGCCGGTGGCCAGCGACAGCAGCATGTAGAACAGCGCACCGTAGGTGTGCGGATCGGTCACCACGCCGAAGACACGCGCCAGCAGCGAACGCTGCACCGGCGCCGGCAGCGGCGCGGCGGGCTCGACGCCGCTGGCTTCCGCCGCCGCACGCAGCACCGGCCCGGTATCCGCACGCGGCGTGCGCAGCGCGCGGTTCACCGTCACTTCGGTCTCGCGGTAGATCTCGGCCACTTCGTCCGGCGCACCGTAGCTGCCGGCCACGTCGGCGATGACCTCGGCTTCGCTGCGGCCGGGCTGCGCCGCCAGCTCCGAGCGCAGGTATTCCTCGGCGTCGTACAACGCGTCCTGCACCATCGCCGGATCGGCACCTTCCAGCGCCGCGCGCAGCTGCGCCAGATACTGCGGGATGGTGGTCGGCAGGGCGCGGCCTGCCAGGCTCGGGTCGTTCATTGCGGTACCCCCTCCAACACGGAATCGACGGAATCACGGGTGGCCTGCCAGGCCTGGCGCCACTGCGCCAGCACGCCGCGGCCACGTTCATTGATGCGGTAGTAGCGCCGGGGCGGACCACTGCTGGATGGCTCCACATGGCTTTCCAGCAGCCCGGCGCCCTCCAGGTTGCGCAGCACCGGGTACAGCGCGCTCTGCTTGCCGCTCAGCACGCCCTCGCCCACCCGCTCCAGCTCCTTGGCGATCAGGTAGCCGTACAGCGGCTCCCCGGCCCGGGCCAGCACCGCCAGCAGGGCCAGCGACACGGTTCCGGCGCTGAGCTCCTTCTGGAACTTCTTCAGGTGGACATCGTCCTCGGACATGGCCGGCCCTCCACTACGTTGAAGTCCACAGTAGTGCGAAGTTCGGTATAGCGAATGTGTCGTTAGTCATCGTGCCGGTTGGCGCGGCTGCGCGGCTCACGCAGAATCGAAGCCTCGTTCATGTTCCGGGGTTCCCATGCCGCACCGCCGTCGCCTTGCCCTGACCGCCCTCGCCCTGGCCTGCCTGCTGCCCTCGCTGGCCAGCGCTGCCGCCCCGTACCGCAGCCCGCAGCAGATCCTCGATGCCTCGGCGGCCAGCGACTGGCGCACGCCGGACCCGGCCAACCTGCTGTACATGGACCTGCCCGCCGGGCGCGTGATCATCGAGCTGGCGCCGCAGTTCGCCCCGCGCCATGTCGCCAACATCCAGACCTTCGCCCACGAGCACTTCTGGGACAGCACCAGCATCTACCGTTCGCAGGACAACTTCGTGGTGCAGTTCGGCGATGCCGACGCCGATGACGCAGCCAAGGCCAAGCCGTTCGGCAGTGCCGCGCGCAAGCTGCCGGCCGAGTTCGAGCGCGCCAGCGCCGGCCTGAAGGTCAGCGTGCTGCCGGACCGCGATGGCTGGGCCGCGCAGACCGGTTTCGTCGACGGCTTCCCGGTCGGCCAGGACCCGCAGGCCGGCAAGGCCTGGCTGGCGCACTGCTACGGGATGCTCGGTGCCGGCCGCAGCAACGAGGAAGACAGCAGCATCGGCGCCGAACTCTATGTGGTGACCGGCCAGTCACCGCGTCAGCTGGACCGCAACATCACCCTGGTCGGCCGCGTGCTGAAGGGCATGGAACTGCTCAGCGCGACGCCGCGCGGACCGGCGCCGATGGGCTTCTACACCGACCCGAAACTGCGCACGCCGATCATGTCGATCCGCCGTGCCAGCGACGTGCCGGTGGCCGAGCGCACGCCGATCCAGGTGCTGCGCACCGATTCGAAGACCTTCGCCGATACGGTAGAGGCACGCCGCAATCGCGTGGATGATTTCTACAAGCGCCCGGCGGGGCATATCGATCTCTGCAATATTCCGGTGCCGGTGCGGTAGGAGCCTGGCTTCCTGCACGTGGCGCGTGCTGAAGGTGCTTCACTGTTCATGGGCGTTACTTTTCTTTGTACGCAAAGAAAAGTAACCAAAAGAAACGTTCCGCCGGCCGCGAGCCGGTGCTGCGCACCGGTGCCCTGCGCTCCTCGGCCCGTCGAGGGACGGCGCGGGAACTCGCTGCGCTCAGACACCCGCGCCTCTTCGCCCTCGCCGGACCTGCGGTGCTCGGCTCGCTCAAGGCGGATCCAAGATCAAAGGCAGAAGCGCTCGCTTCGCTCGCCGGGCCCGGCCCGGCACTACCAAGCATCGTCGTGCAGCTGTGGCTCTTGACCTTGGGTCCGCCTTGAGCGAGCCGAGCATCGCAGGGGAATCAGGGGCGAAGAGGTGCCGATGTCTGAGCGCAGCGAGTTCGGCACCGTCCCCTGATTCACCGAGAAGCGCAGGGGACCGACGTGCGAAGCACGGCGGCTCGCGACCTGGCGGCGCGTTTCTTTTGGTTACTTTTCTTTTCGCGCGAAAAGAAAAGTGACGCCCATGAAACAGTGAAGCACCTTCAGCAAGCGTCACGCTCGAAACCGCTCAGCCCTTCTGACTCACCGCCACACTACCCAGAATCAACGCACCGGCAATCAGCATCTGCACCGTCACCGCCTCGCCCAGGAACAACCACGCAAACGCCGCGCCGAACAGCGGAATCAGGTACGTCACCGTCGACGCGCGTGACGGGCCGATGCGGCCAATCAGGCGATAGAACATCAGGAATGCCAGGCCGGTGCAGGCCACGCCCAAGGCGATCGCTGCACCCCAGGCCTTCAGCGGAATGGCGGCCTGTGGCCAGTGCGTCACCGCCATCGGCAGCATCCACAGCGAGGCACACGACAGCGTGGCTGCCGCCGCCGCGGCCGATGGCAGGCCGGTCATGTGCCGCTTCACCAGGTTCACGCCCAGCCCGTACAGCAACGACGCCGCAGCGCCGGCGATCACTGCGGTACCAATACTCAGGCCGGATACCTTGGCGGTGGCCAGCACCACCACGCCGGCGAAACCAACCAGCAAGGCGCCGGCGCGGCGCATGCCAATCTTCTCGCCGAAGAACAGGAAGGCGATCAGCGCGGCGAACAGCACGGTCATCGCATTGCAGATCGCGCCGATCGCCGCCGGCGCCTGCTCGGCAGCATAGGCGAACAGCACGAACGGCAGCGCCGAATTGATCAGGCCGATCGGTGCCAGCCACAGCCAACGACGCGGCGGGAACTGCGCGCGGGCGCGCCACAGGAACGGCAGCAGCACCAGCGCGCCCAGCACCAGCCGCACCTCGACCAGCGCGAACGGGCCGAACGACGGAACCGCCACCCGCATGAACAGGAACGAGCAGCCCCAGATGGCGCCCAGCAGGGTCAATTCGAGCGGCGTGCGCCAGTCGCGCTCGACCGCCTGTGGGACCGCATTCATACCCTGCCTCCGTCCATCGTCTGTTTCTCGCCAAGGCAGACAGGATCGGGTGCAGACGCCCGCCGCACAAGCGCGTAGTATCGCTGCCAGCCACAAATATGGCTTGAGGCTCGCCGTGCAGCTACGCCCTTCCCTGCTCCCCGCACTGGCCGTCTTCGCGGTCGCGGCGCGCCATCAGAACTTCGCCCAGGCCGCGCAGGAACTGCACCTGACGGCCAGCGCGGTCAGCCACCATGTGCGGCGCCTGGAAGAGGTACTGGAGACCCGGCTGTTCCTGCGCCATGCCCGCGGCGTGCGCCTGACCGCGGAGGGCCGGCAGTTGGCCGACGCCGCCAGCGCCGCCTTCACGGATGTCGCGGCGGTCGCCCATCATCTGCAGCCGGATGCCGACAGCGTGCCGCTGCGGATCACCACGCTGCGCTCGCTGTCCTACTGCTGGCTGCTGCCTCGACTGCCACGCTTCACCCAGGCCTATCCGCACATCCGCATCGAGCTGCACACCGGCAGCGGCCTGGATCGCTACGACGACAATGGGCCCGAGGTCGGCATCCGCTACGGCCTGGGCCAATGGCCGGGCCTGCGTGCGCAGCATCTGATGGACGACTACCTGTTCCCGGTGGCCTCACCCGCGCTGGCCGGGGTCGAAACGCTGGACGATCCGGCCCGCATCGCCGAGCTGCCACTGCTGACCGACCTGTCACCGCAGGGTTGGCGCGACTGGTTCCGTCACGCCGGCGTGCGCCCACCGTCGCCGCTGCCGCCGATGCACACCTTCGCCGACAGCACCGATGCGATGCGTGCAGCGGTATACGGCATGGGTGCGGTGCTGGCGCGCACCCACATCGCTCAACCCTACCTGCAGCGCTACGAGGTGGTGCGCCTGCCCGGCCCGGCGCTCAAGGCGCGCTATGCGTATCACGTGGTGCATGCCGAAGGACAACCACCCAGCCCCACCGCGCGCCTGTTCATCGACTGGTTGCTGGAGCAGGCGCAGGACGAACGCACGCCGATTCCGGCATTGCCGGACAGCCTGCTCGGGCGCCCGGCCACACGCGCCTGACTGCGCCCTCACCCGCTCTTTGCTTCACGCTGGCTAGGCTGCTGGCGAACCCACAACGTACCTATGCCATGGCCATGCTGCGACTGCGCATCACCGGAACCGAAGACGACGCCCGCGCCATTAGCGACCTGCTGCTCGGCCTGGACGGCATCGAACATGTCGAGGAAACCGACGACCTGATGCCGCACATGGACGACGACGATTCCAGTTCGGCCGGGCTGTCCGATGACATCGGCCCGGGCATCCACGAGCTGGAAGTGGAAGTCGGCAATGAAAGCACCGCGCAGAAGGTGCGCGATGCGGTGCAGGAGCTGGCCCTGGAACTGGATGTGTTCGTCGAGTACGAGACCGACGAGGGCTGATGCCGGCAGGCTACCGGCATCAGCCTTCACCTCAGAGGTTGGGGGGTAGCTTGCGACGACGGCGACGCCACCACGCCCGCACACCCCAGGCCGCGATCAAGGCCAGCACCGCCACCGGCAGCAGCGCGGCAACCGCGCGGATCAGGAACGCCACGCTGGTGCTGAGGATGCTGCCCGACTCGCTCAGCGCCTCACCGATTTCGCTGCGGCTGCGTTGGCCCGAGGTGGTGTCGAAATGGATCGTCACCAGCTGGGTATCGATGCGCCGGCGTTGCTGCGCTGAATCCTTGTTGGCCTGTTCGACGCCGGCTTCGATCTCGGACAGGCGCGTGGTGATCGCCATCAGGTCCTCGATCTTCAGGTCCTTGCGGTCCTGGTAGGACAGCAGCCGCGCGTGCTCCTTCTCCAGCCGTGCCTTGGTCAGTGCCGTATCGGCCACCGCCTGAGCGAGGTCCTCGGCGCGCGTCTTGCGCGACTGCAGCGTGCCCCCCTCACCGGCCAACGCGATCAAGGGCTCAGTGCCCTTCGGCGCGATACGTACCTTGACCTCGCCGCTGGGCTGCTCGCCACTGCGCTGGTCGACCTGCAGCACCGCACAATCGCCGAACTTCGCGCTCTGGCAGGCCTGCGCCACCTGCTGGATGCGGGGTGCGATCTGCGCCGCTTCCAGCTGCACCTGCACGTCGTGTTCGTAGGCGAGGAATGCGCCTTCCGGTGAAGCGACGGCAGCTTCGGCGGCACTGGCGCCCGCATCGGCCGCTGCATCGCCGTGTTTGGCGCAGGCTGCCAATGCAAGCAGCAGCACCGGCATCGCCGCCACGCGCGTCCACGCGCGCATCGGCCTCACAGTGCAGCTCCGTCATAGGAAGTCACCGCCAGCGTGCCCAGATCCACCTGCGGCACGCAGCGCACGTTCACCGCCACCATCGGCGTGCCGGTGCGCGGGTCGACCGCTTCGCTGTAGGGCGCGACACCGCACTCACGGCAATGGTGATGGTCGATGTGGGCCTTGTTGAAATGATAGGTGGCCACGTCCGCCGGATCGGTGGTCAGCTGGAACGCCTCGCGCGGGGCAAACCACAGCAGGCTGCCGCGGCGGCGGCACATCGAGCAGTTGCAGTCGATGACGTCGCTGATCGGCGCCTCGGCCTGTACGGTGAATGCGATCCTGCCGCAATGGCAGCTTCCCTGGTATTCCATGTCCTGCGCTCCGCTGGAGGGTCCGTGTCTGCGCCCATGGTAATCCTATGGCACGGGGACAAAGCAGCCCCGGGGCCCTATGCTCGGGGTTTGACCCTGTACAGGAACGCCGATGCGCCCGCATCTTCTTGCCCTCGCCCTGGTCGCCGCCCTCGCCGGTTGCCAACCGGCCGACGCCCCGACCAACGCTTCCACCCCGTCCACCAGCCAGCAGGCCGGTGACGCGGCGGTCGATGCCGCCTTCGCCGATCTGTCCAAGCGCGCCCTTGACACCTGGATGCAGCTGTCGCCGGTCAGCGCCACCCAGATCGGCGACCACCGCTACGACAGCGAACTGGACGACCTGAGCGCCGCCGGCCAGCAGAAGACCGTGGCGGCATACAGGGCGCTGCTGGGCGAACTGGACAAGATCGAGGTAGCCAAGCTGGGCCGCGAGAACCAGGTGGACGCGGCGATCCTGCGCAACCAGCTGCAATCGGAAATCTGGAACGCCGAAGTGCTGCAGTCCGGCAAGTGGGACCCGCAGCTGTACAACGGCATCGCCGGCAGCGCGATCTACGGCCTGATGGCCCGCGAGTTCGCGCCGCTGCCGGAGCGCCTGAAGTCGGCCACCGCGCGCATGGAAAAGCTGCCGGCGATCTTCGCCCAGGCCCGCGAGAACCTGGATCCGGCCCGCGTGCCGAAGATCCATGCCGAGACCGTGGCCAAGCAGAACAAGGGCATCCTCAGCATCGTCGATACCTTCATCACGCCGCACATCGGTGAACTGCCGCAGGCCGACCAGCAGCGCCTGCAGGCGGCCATCGACGGCCTGAAGAAGGCGGTGGACGAGCAGCAGACCTGGCTGGACAAGACCCTGGTGCCGAACGCAAAGGGCGATTTCCGCATCGGTGCGGAAAAGTACGACCAGAAGCTGAAGTTCGCGCTGAGCTCGTCGCTGTCGCGCCAGGAGATCGGTGAGCGTGCACGTGCCGAACTCAAGCGCGTGCGCGAAGATATGTACGGCATCGCGCAGACCGTGCTGAAGGACAAGCCGGGTGCGCCGGAAATGCCGGCGCAGCCGACCGACGAGCAGCAGCAGAAGGCGATCGAGGCCGCGCTGGAACTGGCCTACGCCGACAAGCCGGCACGCGACAAGGTGGTCGACGATGCCAAGGCCGCACTGGAGCAGTCCACCGCGTTCGTGCGCGAGCACGACCTGATGACGCTGCCCGATGCGCCGGTGGACATCATCCTGATGCCGGAATTCCAGCGCGGCGTGGCCGTGGCCTACTGCGATTCACCGGGCCCGCTGGACAAGAACCTGAAGACCTTCTACGCCGTGTCGCCGATTCCGGACGACTGGAACGACAAGCAGGTCGACTCGTTCCTGCGTGAGTACAACTCGCGCATGATCCACCTGCTGAGCATCCACGAAGGCACCCCGGGCCATTACCTGGAAGGCTGGCATTCGGCCAAGTTCCCCTCCACCCTGCGTGCGGTACTGCGTTCAGGCCTGTTCGCCGAGGGCTGGGCGGTCTACACCGAGCGCATGATGCAGGAGCAGGGCTACCTCAACAACGACCCGCTGTTCCACCTGGTGCAGCTGAAGTTCTACCTGCGCACGATCTCCAACGCGATCCTCGACCAGGGCGTGCACGTGGACAACTGGGATCGCGAGAAGGCGATGCACCTGATGACCCACGATGCGTTCCAGCAGGAGAGCGAGGCAGCGGGCAAGTGGGTGCGTGCACAGCTGACCTCGGCGCAGCTACCGACCTACTTTGTCGGTGCGCAGGAACACTTCGACACCCGCAAGGCGATGCAGGACAAGCTGGGCGACAAGTTCAACCTCAAGGCCTACCACGACCAGATGCTGTCCTACGGCGCACCGCCGGTGCGTTTCGCCCGCCAGCTGATGCTGGACCAGCCGATCGAGTGATCGCGCCGGTGTGAGCTGAATGATAACGGCCCGGGGAAAAACCCGGGCCGTTTTCTGTTCTGGCGGTTGCAAACTGCCATCCTGGCGGTGCGAACTGCCATCCTGGCGGTGCGAACTGCCATCCTGGTGGGTGCGAACCTTGGTTCGCACCGCTTCTACCGCCACTCAATCAGACGATGTGGATATACAGCTTCCTCGAGTCCAGTCTCAAATCGAGGAAGTACTCCACACCACACCCGCGGCAGGCAGCGGGACAATCCTCATCGCTCCCACGTTGGTTCTCCGAGGCATCAGCCACCACCGGATATCCACAATCAAAACACGTAAAGGCAATGTTGCTGCCATGGGGGTCGGCCCATATTTCATCTCCATCGCCGTCCATTACAAGAAAGTCCGTGATGTTCATGATTCACCGGGATCGCTTGGTTGATTGCTGGAGACTACTCGAATCCGAGCATAAGGGGCGCGAAGCTGCTTCCGTCTCATCACACTGCGACGCCACCATCCATCCCGGATTCAAGGTGAATGCAACAGGTTGTTGAACTGCGCTTCACTGCAACCCGACTGCGCGCAGCCCGGCAGCATCAGCTCCGCCCGGCCCGGCGGCTGTGCGTCGGTCAACGGGATCGCACCACGTAGCTGCTCGCGCGTGGGATAGACATACACCAACCGGTAACGCACTTCACCGGCCCCACGATCACGCCAGCGCTCGAACTGCAGCAGGCCGCCGATCGGCGTCTTCTCGTACTGCCCCGGCAGGCTGTAGTCCGTGATTCCCAACGCCACCAGCACCGAACCGATGTTGGAATCGTGGCCGACCAGCAGGCTCACCTTTGGCGATGCCGGGTCCTCGAACAACGCATTCACTCTTGCCAGCAGCGGAGCGGCCACATCGCGCGCCACTTCGGGCGTTCCGAACAGGATGTCCTGGTAGCGATTGCGGATCTGCGCCAGCGCCTGCCATTGCGCCTCGGTGGTCAACCGGCCCCAGCCTTCGCGGGGGACGCCACTGCCCTGGTAGTGCTCCATCAACAAGGCATCGACCAACCCGCTGGCCAGGGCCAGCGAACCGGACGCGCGTGGTTCCTTGCCCGGTTCCGCATTGAAGATCGTGTCGGCCAGCATCAGATGGCACTCGCTGTGCCCCGCACAGGCCGCCGACTGCGGGTAGCGGGTGATCTGCTCCACCACGGACAGTGCCGGTGCCAGTCCCGATGCGGCCAGCGCTCGCTGCATTGCCGACAGTGCGCGCTCGCGGAAGACCGTGTCTCTGTTGTGGATCACCGGATTGAACAACGGATCCATCGTGCCCAGCGCCATGCGCTGCTCGACTGCGACATGACAGCCCGGGAAGGCACCGGCAACGAAGAACTGCGCGGTGGCCTGGGTGCGCTGAAGGCTGTTGGCATGGGCGTGGAAGTCAGCCAGCTGCGGGCAACCCGAAGCCGGCAACAGCTGCGCCTGACGCAGCCACTGGCCCATGTAACGGCCCATGTAGACCTCCAGCACGCCGCCTTTGGTGGTGAGCTCGCCTGCGCCCACGTCCCAGCCTGGCCAGCGCTCCGGAGTGGCATTGGCCAGCGCGCCCGACGCCACCACCGGCGCGCGCAGGTTGTGGCGGCTGAGCAGGATGACCTGCTCAAGTGAGCCCTCACGTGTTCTGCTCACCTCGCCATTGTCCGCCATGGCTGGAACAGCGGTCACAAGGCTCGTCACCAGCGATAGGCAACGAAAGATACGGAAGTGCATCCGAGTCTTTGAGCACGATTGAACCTGCATCACTGCTCCTATAGTGCAGATAGAGTCTCGAGCCCATGTCTGCTGATCAACGGTCGGCACGGCAATGTCAAAACGGTAAACAGACCGTTCTCCGAGCTACCGAATGGGGATGGTAGCACCGTCAACCCATGACCTCCCCGACACGCGATGCAAACGCATCCAGTCGTGAAATATCCAGTGATCGCCTCCCACTCGAGGATGCTCCCTGAGTCACGTCCTCGTCTGATTGATACACGCGAGCGCCGAACCGATCCAGGATCTCGACGCCGCCCTGCGCTACATCCCCGGCCCCGACATTCAAGAGAAGCTCCACGCATCAGAACAAGCCACGGACACAACGCGCAGAGCAGCTTGCTCGACTACGAGACTGATGCAGAAATTAGAAGAGAAGTCCTACGCAACGAACCCGCTACCACTGACAGCAAGTAGCCATACGGACGGCGCATTCTTGATGCCGACCAAGGGATGTGCCCTGGTCATCAACACACACCTATAAAAGGAAATACGTCATGCACGCATCCGCAACCATTTCAGATCCAAGCGCCGTCGCCGCATGGATGAAATCATCCAGCGCAAATGCAAGATCCCTCGACGCAGTGTTTGAAACCGAGGCGGACGAAATCAAAGTAGCCGCATTCAGCAGTGACTGCTGCGGATCGAACAATTACGAAGAGCGCTGACATACTCCGTTGATGGCACGCGGCGTGGATGCGTGTCATCAACACTATCAAACAGGATCAGAATCACGATGACTCGCAGTCATGACGGCATGAGCCGAATAGCACAAAGCCCAGAACAAAGCCGCATGCGATGCGATGGAACATTCCCCTTGCCAAACGACACATCATCATCGACCGCAATCATTGCCGCGACGACTCGATCCAATATTAATCGCGCTATCGAACTCCGCAGAAGGGGATTGATCACCGAGATAATTGGCACAGATCCCGCTTACTCGACAACGCCATCCGACGCGCTTCGCAAACTGGAGGGTGATGCGGGAATTCACACCATTATCGTGTTCAGTGACCAGCTTACATCCAGCCTTGACGCTCCTGTCTTGACATCCCACCACGGGCAGCAGCGCTACCTGCCTCTGGTGGAAGGAGTCCTCAACAGCATCCACGAATTTCAAATCATGACAGGCACATGCGATGACACGATCACATTGCCACCCTGCTCACCCATCACTTCCGTTCTGCGCACTATTTCGAACCATCTGGATTCCAACCAGAAGCTTGGAGGAGACTGGCTCGCGCAACCAGTTCAGACAAAGCGATGGCCTGCTACACGGCTAGCCGAGAGCAGATTCCGTCAGCGTGTCTTTCACTCAGCTCTGATGCACATGTACTGGAAGCATCCTGACTTCAATCCCAAGCATTTCGATTGGCTCCATGGACAACTCAAGAACCTCTACCGCGCATCGCAGCGAGCAAAGGAGGTCCAGGATGCACGAAAGTCAAGCACATGAGAGTCGTCAGCCTGCCCCGGAGGCCACCTTTCGGCACAGCGTCCAGACAGAGCAACAGCTTGGATTGACCCTTTCCGATAGGGAAAGGAAAGCCATCCTCTCCGCATGCGAAGTCAGCGGACTCGATATGGATTCCTACTACAGCTGGTATCAATCGAAAGCCTCCATCAGCTCCCAGTTGGCTGACCTTTGCCGCCCGTCACTGTTGGAGGCGGTCCACAGCATCGACCGTTCCGACTACTCCTCAATCGATGGAAAGCTCCCTGCCGACAGGGGAGTTGTGATCGCACTGCCGCATCACGGCCACTATATCCTGTCTGCGGTCCGTCTGATGGAGCACATTCGCCATCTGCGTGACATCTACATCTTCTATGGCGACCCAAAGAACCATGCAGGCAACGAATTGTTCGACGACCTGTACCACCGGCTCTTCAATCACGCCGGATGCCGCGCGAGCATCATCCACTCGAATGCCAGAGGGATAGGCATAGCGCTTCGCGCACTGAAAAATAGAGCTGCAGTCATCATGATGCCCGATGTCCACCGCTTTCGCGAAGAAACCTATTGCATTCCATTTTTGGGGCGCCCCTTGGACATCATGCTGGGAACCGCCGCAATGGCGCGCAAAACCGGAAGTTGCATATTGCCAGCCATCTCCGTCGTTGACCGGGATCTTCGAGCAACTATTACTTTCGGAGATGCCATCGAGCCTATACAGACGCGAGCATCGCTTCCATCTGAAGTAGCTGACTACTGGACGATGGCTGAAGTCTATCGTTTCCTTGAGCGTGCAATGGGACCTCAGGCCATCTATTGGCAGTACATCAGGCAACACTTCATGAAATCCTCCAAGTTCCCGATGTTCCACCCCGAAACAATCGATGAAGCTTGGCACATGTTCTCCAATGACCCGCGAACCAAGCCACACACGCGTTATACGGCATGCCTGGATTGAACATGGATAGATTTCATTCTCCTTCCATTACCTTGGCGGCCATCGCCCTGATGGCGATGGCGCCCATCAATGGATACGCAACGGATCAAGAGAATGCCGATGCAACTCATCTTCCTGCGATCCACGCGGTCCACTCAGCCCCCGGCCCGCGCATCTGGCAGTTCAGAAAAGGCTCTTCAACGCTGCTTGTACTGGGCACGATTCAACCCCTAAGAAAGAGCCTATCCATCGATACTCGCAGCGTTGAAGCAGCAATCTCGACGTCTGATGCAATTCTGAGCCCTCCGGGCGTGACCGTGGAGCACGATGGCGGGGTATTTCGCAGCCTCATTCTGTGGCCCGCCATCCGCAAGCTCAAGTTCCTTTCAGGTAGAAGAACGCTTCGTGACGAGCTCACCGAAGAAGAGTACAGGCGATTGAGCGATCTCAAGATTCTCTATGGCCTGCAAGACGCGAGCATTGAGAGGATGCGCCCAATGTACGCGGCTTGGAAAATTCATGATGCTGCACTGCAATTCAGTGGAGCCCGAGCCGGTGAGCCACTTTCTCGAGCCATTGACCGCATGGCCCGCGATCATGGGATCCCGATGATCAACGCCCGCTTCCCGATGCGGGTAAGAGGGGGCAGGGAAACTATCCAGAATTTTCACATTAACTCCGTGAAAGACCGCAAATGCTTCTCGGATGCCACATCAAGCCTGCGGCCCTGGCTCGATAACCTAGATGAGCTAGGTCATGCGTGGGCAGAGGGAGATATTGAATCGGGCGCGCTCCTGCATGCCCCTCCATCGCCCTCCCGGTGCTGGGCTCGTCTGACCAACGACGCGATCGCCACTACGATGAATATTGACCTTGATATCCAGAGACGAACTCACTGGGTTGCAGTGCTCCGCTCAACTACTTCGCGGCACAGTACGGTTTTCACCACTCTGCCCTTGGATGATCTTCTGCATTCAAGAGGCATGGCCGCGGTACTCGTGGACGAGGGATACATCCCCGATGCCAGGGTGTTCTTTGGCGATCAGCCGCGACCTCCAAACATCGGAGCAAGTGAAACCTCAAATCATCCGGACGGGTGACGATGTAACTTGGCACCTTGCAACGCGGTCACATCGAAGTCACTGATCGGCAGCCACAAAGCCACCGGTCTGCCGCGCCCACAAGCGCGCATACAGGCCACCGGCAGCAATCAGCTCGGCATGGGTGCCGGTCTCGACGATGCGGCCCTGGTCCATCACCACCAGCCGGTCCATGCGCGCGATGGTCGACAGCCGGTGCGCGATGGCGATCACCGTCTTGCCTCCCATCAACTGGTCCAGGCTGTCCTGGATCGCTGCTTCCACTTCCGAATCCAGCGCCGAAGTCGCTTCGTCCAGCACCAGGATCGGTGCATCCTTCAGCAGCACGCGGGCAATGGCGATGCGCTGGCGCTGGCCACCGGACAACTTCACGCCACGCTCGCCCACATGCGCGTCGTAGCCACGACGCCCCTGCCCGTCCACCAGCGTATCGATGAAGGCTTCGGCACGTGCCTTGGCTACGGCTGCACGCAGCTGCTCATCAGTCGCATCCGGGCGGCCGTACAGCAGGTTGTCGCGGATCGAGCGATGCAGCAGCGAGGTGTCCTGGGTAACCACGCCGATCTGCTGGCGCAGGCTTTCCTGCGTAACGTAGGCAATGTCCTGATCGTCGATCAGGATGCGGCCGCTTTCCAGGTCGTACAGGCGCAGCAGTACGTTGACCAGGGTCGACTTGCCGGCGCCGGACGGACCGACCAGGCCGATCTTCTCGCCCGGCTTCACCACCAGGTCCAGGCCGGCAATCACACCGCCCTTTTTACCGTAATGGAAATGGATGTCCTGGAAATGCACGCCGCCTCGGGTCACCTGCAGCGGCACCGCATCCTCGCGGTCCTGCACGGTCAGCGGCTGGGCAATGGTGGTGATGCCATCCTGCACCGTACCGATGTCCTCGAAGATGCCGTTGATGGTCCACATGATCCAGCCGGACATGTTGTGAATGCGGATCACCAGGCCGGTCGCGAGCGTGATCGCGCCGACAGTGATGTGGCCGCCATTCCACAGCCACAGGGCCAGGCCACAGGTACCGGCAATCAGGAAACCATTGACGATGGCGATGGTCAGGTCCATGCCGGTGGTCACCCGGGTCTGCGCGCGGTGCTTGACTGCCAGCTCCTGGATCGACTCGGCCACGTAGGCCTGCTCGCGCCCGCCATGGGCGAACAGTTTCAGCGTGGGAATGTTGGTGTAGCCATCGACGATGCGGCCCATTGCCTTCGAACGTGCTTCCGAGGCGATCCAGGCCCGCTCCTTCGCGCGCGGCACGAAGTAGACCATGATCACCACGTAGGCCAGCAGCCACAGGATCAGCGGCACCATCAGCCGCCAGTCGGCCTGCGCGAACAGGTACAGCGCGGTGCCGGTGTAGACCACGATGTACCAGAGCGAATCGACCATCTGCACCGCCGACTCGCGCAACGAGGTACCGGTCTGCATCACCCGGTTGGCCACGCTGCCAGCAAAGTCGTTCTGGAAGAAGCTCAGGCTCTGCCGCACCACGTAGTTGTGCATCAGCCAGCGCGAGCGGTTGCTCAGGCCGGGCACGATCGCCTGGTTCACCAGCAGGTTGTGCAGGCCGACCAGGATCGGCCGCGCGATAACCGTGATGAACAGCATCCAGCCCAGTTCATTGGCGTGGCGCTTGAAGAAGCCGGCACCCGGCTGCTCGGCGACCATGTCGACGATGCGGCCCAGGTAATCGAACATCGCCACTTCCACCAGCGCCAGCAGCAGGCCGGCGATCAGGGTCGCCAGCAGCACTGGCCACACCGGGCGCAGGTAGTGCAGGTAGAACGGCAGCACCTTGCGCGGCGGCATGCGCCCGTCCACGGGCGGGAACACCGGAATCAGGGATTCAAACCAACGGAACATTGCATTCCCTCGCCTCTTGCAAGCGGCGAAGTATCCCACGCCGGATGTGTACGCCAGCCGATGATGCCCCGGTTCTGGTAGCGCCGGGCCATGCCCGGCGATTCCCCTTGCAACCGCGCTGCGCGCTCGCCGGGCATGGCCCGGCGCTACCGATCATGTGGGCCGCATCGGGTTACGTTGCCGGGGTGAACAGCAGGTCCTGGAAATCGAAGCTGAAATCGGTCAGGTCGGAGATCGACTGCATGCGCACCTCGCGTGCCTTGCCGTCCGGGTCCAGGCTGAAGTTCACGAACGCGTCGGCGTTGAGCGAACGGTCGTCCCAGCGCACGATGAAGGTGTCGTGCTGCCAGTGCTCCAGGCGCCCGCTCAGCTGCGCGGTCTTCATGAAACGCAGGCGCAGGCCCTTGCCCTCGGCACTGATCTGCATGTCGCCATACCAGCGGTCACGGAAGGTGCCGGTGTAGCCGGCCAGTGCCAGCGACGGCTTGCTGCCCTTGTCGCGCGCGCTCTGGTGCTTGGCCCAGGCTTCGTCGGCCTTGTCCTGGCCCTTGGCCACGGCCTTGGCATAGGCGTCCACCCAGTCGTGCTTCCCGCCGCCCAGATAGGCATCGAGCACGCTCAGGGTGATCGCATTGAACGCCGCGCCCACTTCCTGGTTGGTCAGCACCACCACGCCCAGCTTCTCGCCCGGCACCAGGGTCAGCCGCGAGACCATGCCCGGCCAGCCACCGGTGTGCCAGACCAGCTTCTGCCCACGGTAATCGCTCAGGCTCCAGCCTTCGCCATAGCCGGCGAAATTGGCTCGCGCCGGTGCCAGCTCCGGCACGCTCGGCGCCGGGATCGACTGCGGGGTGATCATCCGCCACATCTGCTGCTGGCTCTTTTCACTGAACAGCGGCGTGCCATCGGCCAGTTTGCCTTCGGCCAGCTGCACCTTCATCCAGCGCGCCATGTCATGCGCGCTGGAATAGATGCCACCGGCGCCGGCGTTGTTCGACCAGGTCAGCGGCGCAACGGTGCGCAGGTCCTTGAAATCGTACTTAGCGTGGCCGACCGCGGCCTTGTCGCCGGGCTTCAGGTGATCGGCGTTGTAGCGCGTGCCGGCCATGCCCACCTTGTCGAAGATGCGGGTCTGCAGGAACTGCTGGTAACTCATGCCAGAGACATGCTCGATCACCTGCTGGGCGACCGCGTACAGGATGTTGTCGTAGGCATAGCTTTCGCGGAAACCGCCCTTCAGCGGCACTCTGCCCAACCGCTCCACCACTTCGGCATTGCTGTAGGACGTGGTCGGCCAGAACAGCAGGTCACCAGCGCCCAGGCTCAGGCCACTGCGGTGGGACAGCAGGTCACGGATCGTCATCTGCCCGGTCACGAACGGGTCGGACATGCGGAACGACGGCAGGTGGTCGATCACCTTGTCGTCCATCTTCAGCTTGCCGTCCTCGGCCAACAGGTTCAGCGAGGTGGCGGTGAACGCCTTGGTGTTGGAAGCAATGGCGAACAGCGTATCGGCCTGCACCGGTTCCGGCTTGCCCTGCTCGCGCACGCCCCAGCCGCGCTCCAGCACCACCTCGCCATCCTTGACCACCGCCACGGCAATGCCGGGCACGTCGAACTGCGCGCGCACGCGCTCGACGGTCGCATCCAGGTCCTGCAGCTGCGCCGGGGTGGCAGCACTCGCCATGGTCGTGCACGCCAGCAGCACGGCTCCTCCAATCCAGGGTTTCATCCAGCACGATCTCCGAACAGGGGTGGCGGCCATGTGCAGGCCGTCACCGGGGTTTCGCGGGATGGTAACGTTCTGCGGCGCACCCTGCCCTGTGCCATAGGAGGGGTGTCATGGGCGGGAACGGCCAACCGAGCAACGGCTCCACCATCATTCCGTGCCTGCGCTATCGCGACGCGCAGGCCGCCATCGACTGGCTGCAGCGCGCCTTCGGCTTCCATGCCCAGGCTGTCTACGCCGATGGTGATACGGTGTTCCATGCGCAGCTGACCTTCGGCAGCGGCATGATCATGCTCGGCTCGGCCGACAGGGAAAGCGCCTGGAGCCAGCATGCCGCGATGCCGGACGAGGTGGGCGGCCGCCAGACCCAGAGTGCCTGCGTGATCGTCACCGATGCCGACGCCCATTACGCCCGGGCCAAGGCCGCAGGCGCCCGCATCGTCATCGACATCGCCGACCAGGACTACGGCGGCCGTGGCTATGCCTGCGCCGATCCGGAAGGCTACCTGTGGTGGTTCGGCAGCTACGATCCGTGGCGCGCGGACCACGACCAGTGACCGCCGCAGCGATCCGCTGCGGCATCGGCGGCTGGGTGTTTCCCGAATGGCGCGGCGGCGTTTTCTACCCCGTGGGCCTGCCGCAGCGTGAAGAACTGGCCCATGCCAGCCGGGCCCTGCGCTGCATCGAAATCAACGGCACCTTCTACCGCACGCCCACCGCAGCACAGTGCGCGCAGTGGGCCGCGCAGACGCCGGAAGGCTTCCGGTTTTCGATGAAGGCACCACGCTACCTGGTGCAGCGCCGCGACCTGTCCAGCACGGTGGAGGCAGCCGCGCCCTTCCTGCAGGCCGCACTCGCACTCGGCGACCGGCTGGGCCCCCTGCTGTGGCAGTTCGATCCGCGGCATCCGGCCGACGCCGAAGCGCTGGAACGGCTGATGGCGCAGCTGCCCAAGCAGCTGGGCGGCGTGCCGCTGCAGCACGCCCTGGAAGTCCGCAATGCCGAGGCGCATGGCCCGGCACTGGTTACCGCCGCACGCGCGCATGGCGTGGCCGTGGTGATCGAGGACAGCGACGAGGCGCCCCTGCACGGCGATGTCAGCGCCGGCTTCGTCTACGCACGGATCAAGCGCAGCCAGGCCCGCTTGAAGGAGGGCCTGCTGGCGCCCGTGCAGCAGCGCTGGGCCGAACGGGCCAGGCGCTGGTCGCGTGGAGAGCCGGTGGACGACCTGCCCTGCCTCGCAGGGCCCGCCCCTGAAAGCCCGCGCGAGGTCTACCTCCTGTGCATCGGCGCAGGCAAGGCGCGCAACCCGGCGGCAGCGATGGCGCTGCAGCGGCAGGTTGACCAGAGCAGTCATTCCACACGCGGGTAGCGCTGCGACGTTCGCCTTGCCTCACAATAGGCAGATGAGCACACCCGACACCCGCAAAGCGCTGTGGCAGATCCATTTCTGTGTCCTGCTGTGGGGCGTCACCGCCATCCTCGGCAAGCTGATCACCCTGCCCGCATTGCCGCTGGTATGGTGGCGCATGCTGCTGGTGACGGCGATGCTGGCCCTGCTGCCACGGGTGTGGCGCGGGCTGCGTACCTTGCCCCTGCGGCTGGTGGCCGGCTACGCCGGCATCGGCGCGCTGGTCGCCCTGCACTGGCTGACGTTCTACGGTGCGGTGAAGCTGGCCAATGCCTCGGTGGCCGCCACCTGCATCGCGCTGGCGCCGGTGTTCACCTCGATCATCGAGCCATGGGTGGCCAAGCGGCCGTTCCAGCTGCGTGAACTGGCGTTCGGCCTGGCGGTGCTGCCGGGTGTTGCGCTGGTGGTCGGCGGCGTGCCCGATGGCATGCGCCTCGGGGTGTTGATCGGCGCGATCTCGGCGCTGCTGGTGGCAGTGTTCGGCTCGCTCAACAAGCGCATGGTCAGCCACGCGGATCCGCTCACGGTCACCGCACTGGAGCTGGGTGCGGGCACCCTCACCCTGACCCTGCTGGCACCGCTGATGCCCTACCTGCTGCCGGCGCTGGCCAGCCCGCTGTGGGTGGTTCCGGGCCTGCACGACGGCATCCTGCTGCTGGTCCTGGCTGGGTTCTGCACGCTGCTGCCGTTCGCCCTGGCCCTGGTCGCGCTGCGCCACCTGAGCGCCTACACGGTGCAGCTGGTGACCAACCTGGAACCGGTCTATGCGGTGGTGCTGGCGGTGGTGCTGCTGCGCGAGCAGCACGAGGTCACCCCGTGGTTCTACCTGGGCGTGGCGATCATCGTCGGCGCGGTGTTCCTGCATCCGCTGCTGAACCGCCGCAAGCCGGTGCAGCATCCGGAAATCCTTGGCACGGCCGAGGCACGCAACATCGCCGATTGAGCGCGTCCACGCAGGGCGTGGATGGCCGTATCAACGCTGCGGCCAGTGCCATGCCGGCGCATCCAGCAGGCCCTGCCCGCTCAGCAGCGTGCGGCCCTGTTCCTTGTGCAGGTGCAGCGAATGACAGCCGGGCGCTTGCTCCAGTGCTGCGATCAACCGGCTGGCGTGTGACACCCCCCACACCTGGCTGCGCGCACTGGCCGCGATGATCAGCCGCGCCAGCGCCGGCAGCAGGTCCGGATGCAGGCTGGTCTCCGGCTCGTTGAGCACCAGCAGCGGCGGCGGGCGTGGCGTGTGTAGCGCAGCAGCCAGCAGCAGGAAGCGCAGCGTACCGTCGGACAGTTCGGCCATCGACAACGGCCGCAGCAACCCCGGCTGGTGGAAGCGCAGGGCCAGTCGACCGTCCAGCTCTTCGAAGCCGACCGTGGCGCCGGGGAACGCATCGTCGACGCTGCGTGCCAACGCGACCGGATCTCCGATCTCCAGAATGGTCACCCAGGCTGCCGCCAGATCCCGGCCGTCGTGATGCAGCACCGGCGTGCGCGTGGCCATCGCCGGTTGTCGCGCCGGGGCATCGGCATCGCTGCGGAAATGGTCGTAGAAGCGCCAGCGACGGATGTACTCACGCAAGGCGATGGTTTCCGGCATGCGCTGCGGATCGCCGACCTGGGTGAACAGGCTGTCGAACAGCGACAACCGGTCATCCACGAGATCCCAGCCGCGCGCATGACGTTGCCGCACCATTGCCCCACGGCGATCAACCAGCAGGTTGGCGCTGCGCAGGAACGGCCCGGCCCAGATCGCCTCCACCTTGATCTGCGGATCCAGCGCAAACGCCGAATGGCTGGGCGGCGGGTAGCCCAGGTCGATGGCATAGCCGAATTCGTCGGTGGTGAAGCCGAGCTTCAATCCCACCGATGCCTGCCGAGGGCCACCCTGCAGCGGGATCTCGCCGGCCGCGACCCGGCGATCGATGGATTCGGGGCCGGCCCACAGCGCCGAACCCAGCCCCCCTTCGCGGGCCAGCACCGCTGCAACGCCGCCCTGTGCGGTCTCCGCCAGCAGGCGCAGCGCGCGGTACAGGCTGGACTTGCCACTGCCGTTGTCACCGGTCACCACGTTCAACTGCTGCAGCGGCAGGACCAGCCCGTGCAGCGAACGATAGTGGGCGATGGCCAGGGTCTGCAGCATGGTCGGCGTCCGTGGGAACAGGAACGGCATATTCGCCGGGCACAATCGCACAGGCCGCGACACGGCGTTATCCCATCGGCAAAATCATCCACGCATGGCGTGGACCTACTGCATGCAGGGCTCAGCCCGCCCGTTCCACCCGGTTGCGACCGTTGCCCTTGGCCCGGTACAGCGCCTTGTCGGCGCGCGCCAGCATGTCATCCACGCTTTCACCTGCCTGGTGCTGGGCAACGCCGATGCTGATCGTGACCGGGAAACCCAGCGGAAGGTCTGCCACGGCCAGGCGCAGGAACTCGCATTGCAGTTCGGCCGTGTGCAGATCGGTGCCCGGCATCACCGCCACGAACTCCTCGCCGCCATAGCGCGCGGCCATGCCACGGCCGGCAAAGTGCGAGCGCAGCAGCACGCCCAGCTCGGCCAGCACCCGGTCGCCGGTGGCGTGGCCCTGGAAATCGTTGATGTGCTTGAAGTGATCGATGTCCAGCAAGGCCACGCAGGCCAGTCCCGGCTGCCCATCGATCTCCGCCACCGCCTCTTCCAGTGCCGCCGCCATCGCGCGGCGGTTGGGCAGTCCGGTCAACGCATCGGTGCGGCTCTGCTCGGCCAGGTCGGCATTCTGCGCCAGCAGTACGTCCTGGTACTCCGACAGCAGGCGCTCGTAGTCATCGCGTTCCAGCATGTGCTTCTGGATGTCGAGCGCGAAACGGCGCAGCTCCATCACCAGCATCACCTGCCGTGACAGAGCGGCCAGTGCCTCGGCCTTGTCGCTGGGCAGGTGCTGCGGATGTGCATCGAACACGCACAACGTACCCAGTGGCAGGCCATCGGAACTGATCAGTGGCGCACCGGCGTAGAAGCGGATGTGCGGGTCACCGGTCACCACCGGGTTGTCGTGGAAGCGGATGTCCTGCAACGCGTCCTCGACCACCATGATTTCCTGCGGCTGCAGGATGGCATGGCCACACATCGATTCGCTGCGCAGGTTCTCCGCCGCGTCGATGCCCTGGATCGACTTGAACCACTGCCGCTCGACATCGATCAGGGTCACCGCCGCCATCGAGGTACCGCAGACCGCCTTGGCGATCGCCACCAGGTCGTCGAATGATTTTTCGCGTTGCGAATCAAGGATGCGGTAGCGGTACAGCGCCTCGAGCCGAAGGGCTTCATTGGCAGGCTTGTCGGGCTTGATCATGCAGCGTCACATTCCGGCAGGTCACTGCGGAGTCTAGCCGATGTAGAGCCGAGCCCATGCTCGGCTGCACCCGGACAAAAGGGCAGCCGAGCAAGGCTCGGCTCTACAGAGGCCGTTTACCAGTCCAGCTGCTTCGGCAACAGGCCCTGCAGCTCCTGCTCGGTCAGGTTGCGCCACTGGCCCGGCTTCAACGCGCCGATCTTGATGTTGTCGATGCGCACGCGGCGCAGCTGGGTCACGCGATAGCCGAATTCGGCGGCCATCAGGCGGATCTGCCGGTTCAGGCCCTGCTGCAGGGTGATGCGGAAACCGAACTTGGCGATGCGCGAGGTCTTGCACGGCAACGTCATCTGGTCGTGGATGCGCACACCGCGCGCCATGCCGCGCAGGAACTCATCGGTAACCGGCTTGTTGACCGCCACCAGGTACTCCTTCTGGTGGCCGTTCTCGGCACGCAGGATCTGGTTGACGATGTCGCCGTTGCTGGTCATCAGGATCAGGCCTTCGGATTCCTTGTCCAGGCGCCCGATCGGGAAGATGCGCTGCTCGTGGCCGACGAAATCGACGATGTTGCCCTTGACCGAGGTTTCGGTCGTGCAGGTGACACCCACCGGCTTGTTCAGCGCAATGTAGACATGGCGGCGGGCGCCGGGCTTGCGGGCCACGCGCGCGCGCAGTGGCTGGCCGTCGACCAGCACCTGATCTTCGTCGCCCACCACCGCGCCAGTGCCGGCCGGATGGCCGTTGACGGTGACCCGGCGGGCGGCGATCAGGCGATCGGCCTCGCGGCGGGAGCAGAAGCCGGTGTCGGCGATATGTTTGTTGAGTCGGGTGGTCATCGGCCTATTATCCGGCATCGCCGCCCGCAGCGCTTCATGCCAGGCCGGGCGGATCGAGCTCTTCACCGTCGAACACCCGGTTGCGGCCGGCGCGCTTGGCCACGTACATGGCATGGTCGGCCCGCCGCAACAGCCCGGCCAGATCGTCCTCGCCAGGCCGCCACTGCGCCAGGCCGATGCTGGCGGTCACTTCCAGCCCCGGCACCTGCAGGGCCTGCCCGGCCTCGGTGATGCGCTGGCGCAGGCGGTCCAGCCGCGCCGATGCCGCCTCGCGCGGCATGCCGGGCATCAGCAGCAGGAACTCCTCGCCGCCCATCCGCACCACTTCGTCCTGGCTGCGCACCGCAGCGCGCAGCGCGCGTGCCACCGCCACCAGTACCTGGTCGCCCACGGCATGGCCGTGGCGGTCGTTGATGTCCTTGAACAGGTCGATGTCGAGGAAGCCGATCACCAGCGGGCCACGCTCACGGTCGACCTGTGCCAGGTGACGGGCCAGCTGCTGCAGGCCGGCGCGGCGATTCGGCAGTCCGGTCAGGCCGTCGGTTTCGGCCAGCTGACGCAGTTCATCGCGCTGCTGGCGCAGTCGGCCCAGCCGCTGGTTCATGGCATAGGCGGCCATCATCAGCAGCCAGGTCACCGCCAGCTGCAGTGCTTCGACCCGGTACTCCAACAACCATTCCGCACGGCAGGCATCGGCGATGATCAGGACCAGCATGGGTGCCAATGCGGCCAGTCCTGCCTGCGACCAACGGTTGCCACGCCAACGTGCCCATACGCCCATCAGCAACGCCAGGCCACACCCCAGCAGATAGGACACCTGCAGGCCCTGCGCGACCCAGGTCAGCTGTTCCCAGCGCAGCCACGGCACCAGGACGGCCAGCGCCACCAGGCCCCACAGCACGGTCGCCTGCAGCGGCCGCGACCGTGGCCATACGCGGTCACCGCCGTTCAGCCGCCACAGTGCCGGCAGTACCAGCGCCTGCGTGGCGGCGGTCAGCGAGAGCAGCCACCAGGCCCCACGCTCCCCCACCGGCAGCCACGGTTCCGGGTAGCCGCTGAGGCCACCGAGGATCGCCTGCCACAGCACCAGTACCGTGGTGCCGGCGACGTAAACCAGGAAGCTGCGATCGCGCGTGGTCAGGAAGGCCATCAACGCCGACAGCGCCAGTGCGATCGCCACGGCGATGCAGGCAGCACGCATCAGCAGGCGGGCGGTGTCGTTCTGCTGCACCGGGCTGGGCGCGCCCAGCCGCAGGGTCGGTACCCAACGTGTCTTCAGCGGTGTCTGCCAGGAAACCAGGAACGGCTCATGGCTGCCGGCCGGCGGTACGGCCACCAGGCCGATGCCTGCACGGAAGCGCGAATCACGGGTGCGGGCGTCGTGCATGTTGCCGCAGATTTCGCGGTCACCGTGCTGTACCCGCACTTCGCCGGCAAAGACATTGAACACGTCCAGCGCCTGTGGCTGGCCCGACCAGCCTTCCTGCGGAGCCGTCACCAGCACCTGCTGGCGCGGGCCCGACAGCATGTGCGGCGTGCACGCACGATGCGGGGTGGGCTCATCGGTGGCGCCACCGACCAGCAGGTAATCGCGCCCCGATTCCACCGCTGCGGCCTGCAGCGGCCACGGCGTCGCCAACCACGCCAGCAGTACGACCAGCACCGCTCCCGTTCCGTACTGCCACTGCCTGCCGCCCACGCCACATCCTGTTGTTGCTTACGCCCGCGCCCACTGCGCGTCGCCCCTGGCCGGCATTATCGCAGCCGGACGTACGCCGCACGTGTAGACCAAAGTCGCCGCCACGCCGTTCAGCCAGCCCCCGGCGGCCCCTTCACCGCGACCAGCCGCACCGGGCGCAGATCGGCCAGGGTCAGCCGCTCCAGCGGCTGCGGGCGTTCGATGGCATAGCCCTGCAGGCCCTGCACGCCAAGCCGGGTCAGCGCACCGGCAACCTCGGCGGTCTCCACCCACTCGGCCACCACTTCCATCTGCAGCTCGCGCCCGAGCTCGCTGATCGCGCGAACTGTGGCGTGGCTGACTGGATCAGTATCCATGTCCCGCACGAAGGCGCCGTCGATCTTCAGGATGTCCGCAGGCAACTGGCGCAGATAGCCGAAAGAAGACAGGCCGGAGCCGAAGTCATCCAGTGCCATCCGGCAGCCCCGCGCCTTGACCGCATCGATGAAAGCACGGGCCTGGGTGAGGTTGCTGATCGCCGCAGTCTCGGTGATCTCGAAGCACAGCTTGGAGGCCAGCGCGCGGTTGCGCTCGAGCAGGTCGCAGACGAAGGCGAGGAAGCCGGGCTCGGCGATCGACTGCGCCGAGACGTTGACGTTGCACAGGCCCAGCTGGCGCACGTGTGCCGGGCACACCTGCAGGTGGCGGAACAGCAGCCCGAGCACGTGACGATCCAGCGCCACCGCCATGCCATAGCGCTCCACTGCCGGCATGAACTGTCCGGGCAGGTGCAGGCTGCCGTCGGTACCGCGCATGCGCACCAGCACTTCGTAGTGCAGGTAGGTCGGATCGCCCACGCGGGCGATGCGTTGCGCATACAGCAGCATGCGGTTCTCGGCCATCGCCAGGCTGACGCCCTGCAACCGCTCGGCTTCCCGGCGGCGCTCCTCCAGCGCCATGCGGTTCTCATTGAAACAGTGCACCCGGTTGCGACCGGCCTGCTTGGCGGCATAGCAGGCGCTGTCGGCAGCACTCATGAGCCAGTTCGCATCGGGGGCGTCGGCGCTGACTTCAACCACACCGATGCTGCAGCTCAGCTGCGGGCTGCCCTCGCTGATCGGGAACGTGGCCTGGCCCAGGTTGCGGATCACCCGCTGCAGCACCCGCTTGGCCTCGTCCTGCCCGGCATGGGCGAGGAACACGGCGAACTCATCGGCGCCCAGGCGGCCGACCCAGTCACCGTCACGCACTGCAGCCACCAGATAGTCGGCGAAACTGCGCAGCATCTGGTCACCGGCGGCGTGGCCGAAGCTGTCGTTGACCAGCTTGAAGTGGTCCAGGTTGATGTAGCACAGCGCATGCGTGCCGCCGTCGCTGCGCACCTGCAGCAGCGAACGTTCCAGCAGCCGCTCGATCTCGCGCCGGTTGATCAGGCCGGTCAGCGGATCGTGGCTGGCGTGGTGTTCGATCTCGCGCGCCAGGGCATGGTTCTGGCTGACATCCTCGATGATCGCAAACACCGACAGGCCACCTCCCGCGCTGCGCACGCCGGTGCCACTCCAGCGCCCCCACACCAGGCTGCCATCGCGGCGGCAGAAGCGCAGCTCACTCGGCCGCAGCTGCCGGTCCCAGTCAATGCGGCCGACGCCATCGATGACCAGTTCGCCTTCCATCAGCAGATCACCGAGCGACATCTGCAGCAGCACGTCGCGTCGGTAGTCGAGGATATCGGCCATCGCCTGGTTGGCTTCGATCACCTTGCCGTCGGTGTCGAGCTTGAGCATGCCGACATTGGCCTGGTAGAAGGCCGCACGGAAGCGGCTTTCGTGCTCGGTCAGGTCCTTGCCGACGCGGCGCGCCAGCGCGACGGCCATCAGGCTGATCGCCAGCACCGACAGCCCACCGACCACAAGCGTGGCGATCCGCACCATCGTGGCCATGCGCAGCAACGCCTGGGAAAATGCCTGTGCCTGCACCTGCAACCGCCGGTCCAGATCACGCAGCTGCTGCAGGTACCGGTCGCGGTCCGCCACTGGCAGCGCCCCGTGGGCATGCCCCGACTGCAGCTCGGCGACCAGCCGCTGCACGGCCAACAGGTCATCATCGGTCTGTCGCCACAGCGTGCTTGCTTCCCGGAATGCACCGATGTCGCGTGCATAGCGGAACGAGAACACCAGGCGCGGAATATCGGCGCGCGCGTTGCCGCCCTGCAGGAAGCCCTGCCTGGCCTTCTCCTCGTCCGGTACCGCCTGTTCCAGCGCCAGCCGGGCCTGCAGATCCCCCAACGGAATCCGCAGCGCCTGGCGCGCGTCGTCCAGGTCCTGGGCATCACCGCGCGCCAGATAGCGGCTGAGTGCGGCGGTCGCATCCTGCTGACCACGCGACCAGTAGCCCTGGCCGGCGATCCATGCGGTGGAGGCCGCCTGCAGCTCCTGGATCAAGGCGGACAGCGCGACCAACCCGATCGCCATGCCCGTCAACAACGCAAAGCGCAATCCCAGGCCACGGGTCATCGGCACCCGCCGGCTCTGCTGGTCCGTGCCACTTCTACCCATCCCGGATCCCCCCGAATGTGCTGCGGTGACAACCTCCCTTGGAACCGGCCCAGCCTATGACCGGCAATGTGTGGGCCATGCGAAAAAGGGGACGGAGGGGATTAAGTCGTTTTCGGCATAAGCGCGCGGCCTGCCATTTACGACTTAATCCCCTCCGTCCCCTTTTCCTGTACGCCAGCCCGGAGGCTGGCGTTGATCAGGACGGCTGCGGGTGCGGCTTAGAAGCTGCGCGGGCCGCGCGGCTTGAAGCCGTCACGACGCGGTGGGCGGCTGTCGCGGTCACCGCCGCGGTCGCCGCCGTGGCCACCCGGACCACCCGGACCGCCACGACGCGGGCCACCCGGGCCGCCCGGACCACGCTTGTCGAAGCGCGGCTTGAACGGACGCGGGGCCGGGTTGGTATCTTCACCCGGGGCCAGCGCACGCATCTGCAGCTGCTGGCCGGACACCCACACTTTCTGCAGGTGCGACAGCACGTCCGGCGGCATCTGCGCCGGCAGGTCCAGCAGCGAGAAGTCGTCGTGGATGTCGATGCGGCCGATGAAGCGGCTTTCCAGTCCGGCTTCGTTGGCAATGGCGCCGACGATGTTGGCCGGCTTCACGCCATGCTGATGGCCCACCGAAATGCGGTAGGTCTCCATGCCCTGCTCCGGTGCACCACGCGGCGGAACCTCGCGGCGCGGACGCTGCTCGAAACCACCTTCGGCGTCGTCACGACGCGGGCCACGCTCGAAGCGCGGACCACGCTCGTTGCGGTCGAATCGATCGCCACGCTCCGGACGGTCGCCACGGTCGAAGCGCTCGCGCGGCGCGCGCTCTTCACGCGGGGCGCGCACCGGCGGCTGCAGCAGGAACGGGGTGTCACCCTGCAGCAGCTTTGCCAGCGCGGCGGCGATCTCGATGGCGGGCACGTTCTGCTCGTTCTCGAAGCGCTCCAGCAGCTGGCGGTAGAAGTCCAGGCCACCGGCGCCGAGGGTTTCGCTGATGCGCGAGGTGAACTTGTTGATGCGGGTGTCGTTGACCGCCTCCACGCTCGGCAGCTGCATCTCTTCGATCGGCTGGCGGGTAGCGCGCTCGATCTGGCGCAGCATGCCCTTCTCGCGCGGGGTGGCGAACAGGATCGCCTCACCGCTGCGGCCGGCACGGCCGGTACGGCCGATGCGGTGCACGTAGCTTTCGGTGTCGTACGGGATGTCGTAGTTCAGCACGTGGCTGATGCGCTCCACGTCCAGGCCGCGCGCGGCCACGTCGGTGGCGACCAGGATGTCCAGCTTGCCTTCCTTCAGCATGGCGATGGTGCGCTCACGCTGGGCCTGTTGCATGTCACCGTTGATGGCGGCAGCGGCCAGGCCACGGGCCTGCAGCTTGCCGGCCAGTTCTTCGGTGCCGGCCTTGGTACGCGCGAAGATGATCATCGCGTCGAACGGCTCGACTTCCAGGATGCGGGTCAGCGCGTCCAGCTTGTGCATGCCGCTCACCCACCAGTAACGCTGGCGGATGTTGGCCGAGGTGGTGGTCTTGGCCGCGATGGTCACTTCCACCGGGTCCTGCAGGTAGGTCTGCGCGATGCGGCGGATCTGCGGCGGCATGGTGGCCGAGAACAGGGCCACCTGGCGCTGCTCCGGCAGCTTCTTCAGCACGGCTTCGACGTCGTCGATGAAGCCCATGCGCAGCATTTCATCAGCTTCGTCCAGCACCAGGGTCTTCAGCTCGGACAGGTCCAGGGTGCTGCGGTCCAGGTGGTCGATCACGCGGCCGGGGGTACCGACCACGATGTGCACGCCACGGCGCAGGGCCGACAGCTGCTGGCCGTACGGCTGGCCGCCGTACACCGGCAGCACGCGGAAGCCCGGGATCTTCGACGAATAGGACTGGAACGCCTCGGCAACCTGGATGGCCAGCTCGCGGGTCGGTGCCAGGATCAGGGCCTGCGGCTTGATCTGCTGCAGGTCGATGTTGGACAGTACCGGCAGCGCGAACGCGGCGGTCTTGCCGGTGCCGGTCTGGGCCTGGCCCAGCACGTCACGGCCTTCCAGCATCGCCGGGATGGTGGCGGCCTGGATCGGCGACGGGGTTTCGTAGCCGATGGCGGTGACCGCCTGCATCACGGGCTCGGACAGGCCGAGCTGCGCAAACTGCAGCGGCGCTTGGGAATCTTGGGACATGGGGAACTCCGAAGACACTGCCGTCTTCCTGGCAGTGCGATAAAAAAGGTGATGGTCCGCGCTTTGGGCGCCCTTCTTATCGCGTGCCCTGGCGCTGCTCGGTTGGAGGAGATTTCACTCGCTCAGAGCGGAATCATACCGCATTGATCCTGAACAAGGTGTACAGCTTGCCATGCGCGTGTCGTCATGCCCCGTGCTGGCGCACAATACGCGCCCTCTTCCCCGGCCCGGCCGCTGGCCCGCGCCCCTTCCCAGGAAACCCGCTCCATGCAGATTCTCGAATTCGACCTCGACGGTGACTACGTCGAACTCAAGCAGTTGCTGAAGCTGGCCGACCTGGTCACCAGCGGCGGCGAAGCCAAGATGGTCATCGGTGACGGCCAGGTGCGGGTCGATGGCGAAGTCGAACTGCGCAAGGCCTGCAAGATCCGCGCAGGCCAGGTGGTCGAATTCGCCGACAGCCAGATCCGGGTGCTGGCTGCCGGCTGATCTGAAGCTGTTCAGGCCACGCGCTGGGTCAGGTGCGAGGCAATCAGCTGCCTGAACGGTGCTACGCCCTGCGCCAGGCGCAGGCCGGCCGCCCGCAGCAGGCGCGCCGGACGGCGATCGTCGGTGTACAGGCTGGCGATCGCATTGGTGGCCTCGTACAGCGGCCGCGACGCCAGCCGGTGACCGCGCTGGTAGCTGGCCAGCATGCCGGCCGCGGCAATGTCGGCACCGCGACGCTGCTGGTTGACGATGCCCTGCGCCAGCCGCTGTGCGCTGGCCAGTCCCAGGTTGAAGCCATGCGCGGTGACCGGGTGCATGCCGACTGCGGCATCGCCGATCAGTGCCGAACGCCCGCCGACAAAGCGGTGCGCGTACACACCTACCAGCGGATACGCCTGCGGCGTGGCCACCGGCTGCATGCGGCCCAGGCGATGTTCGAAGCAACCGCTGATGGCCTCACCGAAGGCCACCTCATCCATTGCCAGCAGTTCTTCAATCTGCCGCGGCGGCAGCGTGATCACCGCCGACGCCTGGCCCTCGTTGAGCGGCAGCAGCGCCATCGTGCGGCCGTAGCCGAACCATTCCCAGGCAGTGTGGTGATGGTCGCGCTCGACCTGCATGCGGCACACCAGCATCGACTTGCCGAAGTCGCGCATCTGCGCACCGATGCCGAGCATGCGGCGGGTGGCGGAGAAGCGGCTGTCAGCGGCCACCAGCAGCCGCGCATGCAATTGGCTGCCGTCATCGAGTTTGACCACATGGCCCTGTGCATCGGCCTGCACGCCCTGCACCTTGCGCCCGTCGAACAGCTCCAGGCCGTCCTGGCCCTGCACGGCATCCCATGCAGCACGGCGGATCAGATGATTGGGCACCAGCCAGCCCAGCGGCTGGCCGTCGACCTGGCTGCTGGCGAAGGTCAGCGCGAACGGCGAGCCACCATTCATCACCTTGGCATCGCGCAGTTCAGCGACTTCGGCGTGCGGCAGGCGCTGCCATAACCCCAGCTGCTCCATGCTCTGCCGCGAGGCATGGGTCAGCGCGATCTCGCGGCCATCGAAGGCGGCTTCGGCCAAGGCTTGGCGCGGCTGCACTTCGACCAGCCCGACCTGCAGCCCGCTGCCGGCCAGCGCGCGCGCGAAGCACAGGCCTGCCGGTCCGGCGCCGACCACCACCACGTCCATCCTGCGCATGCGCGCCTCCTGCCGTTGATTCAGTCCGGGCCAGCATAGCGCCACACACCTGACCGGCCTTGATCTGGATCAGGCCCGGGTCACAACAACGCGAACACCAGCGCCAGGATCGACAGCAGCGACACCAGCCACACCAGGCTGCGCACGTAGGGCACGCCTGCGGCATACAGCGGCAAGTAGGCCACGCGCGCCCAGAAGTAGGCCTGCGCGGCCAGCGCGGTGGTGTCGTTGCCGCGCCCAGCCACGACCACTGCGATCGCGGCGGCGGCGAAGAACGGGAAGGTTTCCAGGAAGTTGGCCTGGGCCCGCTGCAGGCGACCGGCCAGCGGGCTGACCGGCTTCGCTTCGCCATCTCGCGCCGAAGCATTCCACTTCATCCCGCGCTCGCGGGTGACCACGGTGGAGGTGGCGAAAATGTAGACAAAGCCCAGCAGCACCGACCAGGCCAGCATCGTCAGTTCAGTTGCCATCATGCATCTCCTCAGGGTGCCGACGCACGCAGGCTGTAACCGGCCAGGCGCCACACCTGGTCCTCGTCGAAACGGAACGAGACCAGCTCGCGCACCGGCTGCGCGCTGTTGGCGAAACGGGTCGGGAAGCTGACGTTGATGTACAACCCTTCCGGCACCGCAGCGCCGGCGCTGTACTTGACCCGGGTAATGGTCGGCTGGCCGCGGCCGGCCAACGCACCCAGGCGCGAGCGCTCGCTGGTCAACTGGCTGACGAAGGCGGCCTTCGGTACCGCACGTCGCGCGACGGCCGAAGCGCCGTCCCACAATTCGCCTGCGCGGTTGGCATCCACCAGCTGCGCCGCCTTCACTGCGGCCGCACCCATTTCCGCGTCCTGTTTCTGCACCTGCGCCTGCTGCGCGGCGGTCAACACCGGAGCGTCGGCGGTAGCCGGTTTTGCAGCCGCTGGCGAGGCCGGTGCCGGGCGCGCGGGTGCCGGGGCGGGCGTGGCCGGCGCAGGTGCCTGCGCCAATGCGGTCAGGGGCAGCAGGGACAGCAGCAGGAGCACGCGCTTCATGGACACCGCCGGTTCTCGGGAAAGAACCGCAGTCTACGCCAGCGCGGTGAGCTGTTCGTCAGCGCGCGTTGGCGCTGCCTTCCACCGTGGCGGCATCGGCCTGCGCGGCAGGCGTGCCGGAATCTGCCGGCGCCTGTTCGGCCACCGGCGGCGGCTCCGACGGTGCCGGCGGCAGCGTTGCCACGTCGATCTCCGACAGCGGGCTTTCTTCCGGGCACACTGCATCCGGGAAACCGAAGCGCTGCTTCAGTGCCTGGCCGCAGCTGTTGATCGATTCCATGTCGGCGCCTTCGCGCTTGCACTGCTGGTCGAAGGCGATCAGGAACGCGTCCTTGCGCTGCACGAAATCATCGCCGCAGGCCCGCATCTGCTTGATCCGTTCCAGATCATCCTGCACCGCGTTGGTGCCATCCAGGCCGTACTGGCGCAGCTCGTCCGCGGTCAGCAGGCGCAGGCTGCGGTTGGGCACGGTCATCATCAGATCAGCCACGCCCACCGCCACGCCGTTGCGCTGCAGGTAGTCCTTTACGTTGTCGTAGACCTCGTGCAGCTCGCGGTTGAGTTCTGCGCGCGAGGTGGCCTTGGAGCTGATGCGCATCATGCGGTGGATGCCAACCTTGCCTGACAGCAGGCGGTTGTCACCGGCGGCCAGCACGAACACGCAGGCACTGTGGCAGATCGAGCCTTCGCGCACCCAGATGGTCCAGCCGGATTCACCGATACTGTCACCGGCGACAATCGCCGATTCCACCTGGCCCCCGCTGGAATCCAGGTCGAGGATGCGCTTGTGGATCTTCTGCTGGTCGGCAACCACGGCCAACCGCCACATCATCTCGGCGAAGCCCGGGTTGATCTTGCCGGCGTAGCGCACGCGCATCAGGCCACGTTCGGCGCAGGGCGCCAGCGCCTGGCTGATCTGCTCGCGCTGCAGGCCTTCCAGCTCGACACCGTCGCCCGCGTCACCGGCATATTCGGTGCTGCAGCTGACCCACGCACGCCCGTTCTCCAGCTGCGCCTGCGGCCACGGCCGATCCGCCCGGCTGCGCGGCGGCGCCGGCGGCGGTGGCGCATCGGCGGCGTTGATCGACACCATGTTCTCGCCATCACTGGCCGGTGCCCGCGCCGCCTTGTCGGCAGCGGTCACATTGCCCGGATTCTCCAGCTGACTGCAGCCCGCCAGGGCCAGGCACAACAGGGGCAACCAGCGGAGTTTGGCGGACATCGGGCAACCGGATTTCAAGGGAGCAAGGGCCACAGTCTACCCGTCCGGGGCGCGCATTCAGCGCGTGGTACTGAACCCCTTCTGACCCTTGGGAAAGCGTGTCGACCAAGGTCGACACCTACCAGAGCGGGATGCCCTTCCGACAGATCGCAGGAACCTGTCGAAGGCGGGGTGGGTCCGGTTGCGGGAGTGTCCGCGGCATGGATGCCGCGGCCAAGCCCCAAGGACGGGTTTACGGCGTCTCCCGCAACCCGGCCCACCCCGCCTCCCCACAGGAAACCAGCTTCTGCCGTTGCCGTTGCCGTTGCCGGCCAGCGGCCGGCACTACCGCGGGTGCCGGGCACAGCCCGACCTGACGCCCTTCAGCATCCATGTCCGAATGTGGCGAGTATCTCCACCCGTACGCGCCTAGACTGGCGCCATGGAGACCGCCCTCGCCCTCGACACCGCCGCCTGCGACCGCGCCCGCCTGGCCCGCGACGCACGCTTCGACGGCGTGTTCTTCACCGCCGTGCGCAGCACCGGCATCTACTGCCGCCCGGTGTGCCCGGCACCGCCACCGAAGCCGCGCAACATCACCTACTACCCGACCGCCGCTGCGGCCGCCGCCGCCGGCTACCGCCCGTGCCTGCGCTGTCGTCCCGAACTGGCGCCGCAGGCACAGCAGGCATTGGCCGGGCAGACCGTGCAGCGCGCCCTCGCCCTGATCCATAGCGGCTTCCTGCAGGAGCAGCCCGTTGCCGACCTCGCGCAGAAGATCGGCCTCAGCGCGCGCCAGCTGCAGCGCCTGTTCGTTGAACACCTGGGCGCGACGCCGGGGCAGATCCACGCCACCCATCGCCTGCTGCTGGCCAAGCAGCTGCTGACCGAGACCACGCTGCCGGTGACCGATGTTGCGCTGGCCGCCGGCTACAACAGCCTGCGCCGCTTCAATACCGCCTTCCTGCAGGGCTGCGGCATGGCACCGACGGCACTGCGTCGCCAGCATCAGCCGCCGGCCGCCGATGACGGCTGCCTGGTACTGCGCCTGGTGTACCGTCCACCGCTGGATTTCCCGCGCATGCTGGCCTTCCTGCGCAAGCGCAGCCTGCCCGGCATCGAACTGATCGGCGAAGACAGCTACCAGCGCGTGCTCGGCACACCCGAGCGCCCCACCCTGCTGCGCGTCACCGCCGACCCGAAACGCCCGGAACTGCGCCTGCAGCTGGGCGCGGTCGATCCGCGCCTGATCCCCGACATCGTGCGCCGCGTGCGTCGCGTGTTCGATCTGGATGCCGACCTGCAGCAGGTGCATGCCGCGCTGGGCGAGGAACCGCTGCTGGCGCGAGGCATCGCCGAACGTCCCGGTCTGCGCGTGCCCGGTGGCTGGGATGGCTTCGAGGTGGGCGTACGCGCCGTGCTCGGACAGCAGGTCAGCGTGGCCGCGGCCACCACCTTCGCGCGGCGCCTGGTCGATGCCTATGGCGCACACCTGCCGGGCATGCCATCGGAATTCGATCGCCAGTTCCCCGCGCCCGAGGTACTGGCTGAGGCGCCGCTGGAATCGATCGGCCTGCCGCGCACCCGCGCCGCCACCGTGCGTGCGCTGGCCGCTGCCTGCGCCAGCGGCCAGCTCGACTTCGGGCCCGGTCAGGCATTGGAGGAATTCGTTGCGCGCTGCGTGGCACTGCCCGGCATCGGCCCGTGGACCGCGCAGTACATCGCGCTGCGCGGACTTGGCCAGCCCGATGCCTTCCCCGCCGGTGACCTGGTGCTGCAGCAGGTCCTCGGCTACGCCCAAGGCCAGCGCCTGAGCGAGCGTGCGACCGAAGCCCGCTCGCAACCGTGGCGCCCGTGGCGCGCCTATGCCGTGCTGCATCTGTGGCACCTGTCCGGCACCTTCGTTGGAGAACCGACATGACCCTGTTGTTCGATCGTTTCGACAGCCCGATCGGCGTGTTGACCATCGCCGGTGACGAGCGTGGCCTGTCGCATGTGCTGTTCCCGGAAAACCGCCATCCGGCACGCGGCCGCGAAGACTGGCACTACGCCCCGGATGCACTGCCGGAAGCACGCGATCAGCTGCTGCAGTTCCTTCACGGCGAGCGCAACCAGTTCGACCTGCAGCTTGCGCCACGTGGCACCCCGTTCCAGCTGCGCGTGTGGCAGGCGCTGGCGCTGATCCCGTTCGGCCAGACCTGGAGCTACCTGCAGCTGGCGCAGCACCTGGGCCAACCCAGCGCGACCCGCGCGGTGGGTGCGGCCAACGGCCGCAATCCGCTCCCGATCATCCTGCCCTGCCATCGTGTGATCGGCAGCAACGGCGCGCTGACCGGTTTCGGCGGCGGACTGCAAACCAAGGCCGCGCTGTTGCGGCTGGAACAACGCCAGGCACCGCTGTTCGCCTGAGAGTTGCTGGCCGGGCTGCGCCCGGCACCCGCAGAGGCTGGAGCAACTGCAACTGCAACAGCGTGCTACTTGTGGGGAAGCGGGGGTGGGTCCGGTTGCAGGGGACGCTGCAAGTACATCCCTGTAAGCTCGGTCGCCGCTTGCTCGTGTGCGCTGTCCTGCGCACACGGCAAGACCGGGGTTGGGCGTCCTGCCCAACCCGCCCGAGGCATGCCTCGGGCCCATGGCGCTCACGCCCCTGCAACCGGACCCACCCCGCCTTCGACAGGTTCCGGCGATCTGTCCGAACGTCATTCTGCGCAACTGCTGGTAGGTGTCGACCTTGGTCGACACGGTAGATCCACGCCAAGCGTGGATGGAAGCGTCTGTGATCTGTCTGGAGAAGAGCCCCCTTGTTGTTGAAGGGGGCGCGCCGACAGGCGCGGGGATAAGGAAAAATACGTGGACAGGGCACGCGATAGCGCGCCCTGTCTTGGGCCGGTCATTGCACCGGCTTATCATGCGCGGATGACTTCCGTACGCCTGACCTGCGCGCTGGCGCTGCTGCTGCCATTGGCCGCCTGCACCACCGCGCCCGCCCCTTCCGCCTCTGTTCCCACCACTGTTGCAACGGCTGCACCGCCGAAGCTGCTGCTGATCTCGATCGACGGCCTGCGCGCCGATGCGCTGGATCGCGGCCTGACACCGAATCTGCAGCGACTGATCGACGGCGGGGTACGCGCGCGCTGGATGACGCCTTCGTACCCGTCGCTGACCTTCCCCAACCACTACACCATCGTCACCGGCCTGCGCCCGGACCACCACGGCGTCGTCAACAACAGCATGGACGATGCAACCCTGGGCCGTTTCGAACTGAGCAACCGCGACGCGGTCACTACCAGCGGCTGGTGGGGTGGCGAACCGATCTGGGTCGGCGCCGAGAACGTCGGCGTGCGCACCGCCACCACCTCGTGGCCGGGCAGCGAGTCGGAAATCCGTGGCGTGCGCCCCAGCCAGTGGCGCGTCTACGATGGCAAGGAACCACTGGAGCAGCGCGCCGGCATCGTGCTCGACTGGCTGGCGCAGACCGATGCCGATGCACCGCGCCTGACCACGCTTTACATGGAACACGTGGACAAGGCAGGCCACAACTACGGCCCCGAGTCGAAACAGTACGCCGACGCCATCGTGCGCGCCGACCAGATCGTCGGCCAGGTGCTCGATGGACTGCAACAGCGCGGCCTGGTCGCGACCACCAACATCATCGTGGTCTCTGACCACGGCATGGCCAGTGTCGCCGACGGCCACGTGATCGCCACCGAGTCGATGGCCGATCCGGCCATCGCGCGCAATGTCAGCCAGGGCCAGTCGGTGGGCTTCGCGCCGGTCGCCGGCCGCGAAGCCGAGGCCGAACGTGCGCTGCTCGGCCGCCATACGCACTACGAGTGCTGGAAGAAGGAGAACCTGCCGGCGCGCTGGCACTACGGCACCCATCCGCGGGTTCCGGCCATCGTCTGTGCGATGGATGAAGGCTGGGATGCACTGCACCGCGAGAAGATCGCCAAGCGCGCGAAGCAGGACCGCGGCTCGCACGGCTATGACAACGCCCTGCCCTCGATGCGCGCCGTGTTCGTGGCCAGCGGCCCGTCGTTCCGCCAGGGCCTGGTGATCGATGGCTTCGACAACGTCGACGTCTACCCGCTGCTGGCGCACCTGCTGCAGGTGCCGGCCGCGCCGAACGACGGCAATCCGGAAACGCTGAAGAAGACCCTGCGCTGATCCGGTTGTGGAGCCGAGCCCACGCTCGGCTGCATTGCGCCAGCCGAGCATGGGCTCGGCTCTACAAAAACGTGCATAAAAAACGCGGCGCCAGGCGCCGCGTTTTTCGTTGAACCGGTCTGGGCCGGATCAGGCCTTGGCGACGGCCTTCTTCGCCACAGCCTTCTTCGCCGGAGCCTTGGCCACGGTCTTCTTGGCAACCGGAGCGGCGGCGCCTACGGCGACCTTGCTCGCGGTGTGCGAACGGGCGTTGCCGTAGCTGGCGTTATAGCGCTTGCCCTTGGCGGTCTTGCGGTCACCCTTACCCATGTCTTCAACTCCTCAAATGTGAAATCTGGTTACCCCGTACTGACACGGGTTCGGCGGGGCCGCCTTGCTGGGCGCCCCCGCGCACGATCGAAAATCCTATCACGGAGCGCCTAGTGCGCGCAGCTGGCGTCGTGCACGTGACCGTGGTTGAGGCGCAGGTTGACCAGATGGGCCACACCCACCAGCAGGCCGCCGACGGTCATCACCACCGCGTGCGGCACCGCATTGTGGTGCAACGGGTCGTACAGCACGCCGGCCCACAACGCCACCAGGCCGGGAATCAGGAAGCCCAGCGCACGCAGCGCACCGTGGCGACGGTAGCCCCAGACCAGGCTGAACAGCCCCAGCAGGGTCACGAACACCACCAGCGCCTGTTCCACGCCGTCGCTCAGCCAGAACGACAGGCCCAACGACGGCGCTGCGGCCAGCAGCACCGGAATCACCGCGCAATGCACCGCGCACAGCATCGAACCAGTGGCGCCGAAACGGTCGAGCAGGTGGCGCAGGCGTGAGGACAGGGACATGACTTCCAGCAGGGTCGGCGAATCGTTATGGAATAATATAACATCCCTTCCCGACCCGCACGGTTTCCCTCCCCCTGTCCCGCTGACGGGATGCGTGCGCCCAGCGATTGATACAGTGTAACAAAGGACCCACCGATGCCCGCCCGTACCCCGCGGTTGAAGCCGCATTCCCTCGCCCTGGCCCTGACCGCCCTGCTTCCGACCGTTGCCTTCGCCGCCAGCGAAGACGATTCCCATCGTGACCGCCACCTGACTGAACTGTCGTCGGTGCAGGTCACCGCGTCGCCGCTGCAGGGCGACGCAGAATCGCTGGCACGCCCGGTGGAGGTTCTGGCCGGCGAACGCCTGGACGAGCAGAAGGCCGGCACCCTCGGCGATACCGTGGCCAAGCTGCCAGGCGTACAGAGCACCTTCTTCGGGCCCGGCGTCGGCCGCCCGATCATCCGCGGCCAGGAAGGCCCGCGCGTGGCCGTGCTGTCCAACGGCATGGGCAACATGGATGCCTCCACCGTCAGCGCCGACCATGCCACCAGCATCGAGCCGTTCCTGGCCGACCAGATCGAAGTGCTGAAGGGGCCGGCTACGCTGCTGTTCGGCAGCGGCGCCATCGGTGGTGCGGTCAATGTGGTCGATGGCCGCATCGCGCGCGAACTGCCGGAGCGCCCGCTGAGCGGCCGCGCAGAACTGCGCGGCAATTCGGTGAACAACGAACGCAGCGGCATGTTCCGCCTCGATGGCGTCAGCGGCAATGTCGTGCTGCACGTGGATGGCCTGGTCCGCAATGGCGATGACTACCGCATCCCCGGTTATGCAGTGATCGACAGCCTTGAAGATCATCATGACCACGATCACGACCATGACGCGGCCGAGGGTGAAGAGCCGCGTCGCGGCCGCCTGGACAACAGCTCGATCCGCACCCGCGCCGGTGGCGTCGGCGCAACGTGGCTGGGCGACGGCGGCTACTTCGGCGTATCGGCCAGCACCTACCGCACCAACTACGGCATTCCCAATGGCGCGCACGTGCACGCCGATGGCGACGATCACGGCCATGACCACGGTCACGACCATGGCGATGAAGAAGAAGGCGGCGACGAGCACGACGTGCGCATCGACATGGTGCAGAACCGCTTCGAGACCAAGGCCGGCATCTACGACCCGGTCTCGTTCCTGAAGAACATCAACGCACGCGTGGCCTACACCGACTACGAACACGTGGAGCTGGAAGCCGGCACGCCGTCCACCCGCTTCACCAACCGCGGCATCGAAGCGCGCCTGGAAGCCGTACAGCAGCAGATCGGCGGATGGGACGGTGCCTTCGGCCTGCAGTTCGGCAACAGTGATTTCGGCGCCAAGGGCGAAGAGGCGTTCGTGCCGGATACCGGCACGAAGAACATCGGCCTGTTCGTGCTGCAGGAAAAGCAGTTCGGCCCGTTCAAGCTGGAACTGGGCGGCCGCCACGACCAGGTCAAGCTGGACCCGACTGGCGACTACCGCCGCCGCACGTTCGGTGCCACCAACCTGTCTGCCGCTGGCATCTGGAAGCTCAACGACGCCGTTGATCTGCGCATCGGCGTGGACAGCTCCGAGCGTGCACCGACCAACGAAGAGCTGTACGCCGCCGGCGCACACATCGCCACCCGCTCGCTGGAAATCGGCGACGCCAACCTGAAGACCGAACGCGGCCAGCGCGTGGAACTGGGTATCCACACCCACAGCGAGCGCCTGGACTTCTCCGCGTCGGTCTACCAGACCAAGTTCAAGGACTTCATCTACCTGGCCGAAACCGGCATCACCGAGGGCCTGCCGGTGCGCACCTGGACCCAGCAGGACGCGGTGTTCCGCGGTGCCGAAGCCGAAGCGCTGGTACACCTGTTCGAGGGCGGCGCCGGTGACTGGGATCTGCGCCTGTTCGGCGACTACGTGAAGGCCAAGCTGGATGGCAGCGGCAGCCGCAACCTCGACATCGCCGTGCCGCATGGCGACCACAACCACAACTACAGCGTGGAACTGGCAAACACCGGCTACCTGCCGCGCATTGCTCCGGCCCGCGTCGGCGCCGACCTGCGCTGGTCGAAGGACGGCTGGCGCGCCTCGGTCGGTGCGGTGCGTTACAGCCGCCAGAAGGACGTCGCGCAGAACGAGGAGCCGAGCAACGGCTACACCCTGGTCGATGCGCACCTGGCCTACCGTTGGGATCGCAACGCCAGCAACAGCTACGAAGTCTTCCTGGATGGCAGCAACCTGACCAACCGCGAAGTGCGGCCGCATACCTCGCTGCTGCGCGACTACTCGCCGCTGCCAGGCCGTGGTGTCGCATTCGGCATCCGCGCGTTCTTCTGATCGCGTAAGGCGGGGTCGGATCCCACGGGGGCCTTCGGGCCCCCGTTTTCATTTCGATCCGCACCATCACGCACTCGTCACAAAGATGTGCGTACCACAACAAGCGGACAATCCCGTCACTCAAAGTCTCGCCAATCGGACATTTTTGTCCGAAAATAATTCCATGACTGCCCAACGTGCCGATGCTGCTGCCCGCCGTGCCCTCATCCTCGACGCCGCCGATCATGTGTTCGGCCAACACGGTGTCACCGCCCCGCTGGACCTGGTGGTCGAACGCGCCCAGGTGGGCCGCGCCACCCTGTACCGCAACTTTCCCGACCGCACCGCGCTGATCCAGGCGCTGCTGCAGCGCACGGTTGATCGCATCCGGCGCCAGGTCGAACAGCTCGGCGACCGCGACGACGCCCTGTTCGAGGTGTTCGAGGGCATGGCCCAGCGCATCATCGATTCGCCGGCACTGGCCGATTACTGGCGTGCGGTCGATTCGGACGTGCCGGCCATGCGCACCGCGCGCGAGACCGTGCGCGACCTGCTGGAAGCACCGATTGAGCGTGCCAAGGCGGCCGGCCTGTGCCGGGCCGACCTGGAAAAGACGGACATTTCACTGATCTCGGGCATGCTGGGCGCGGCCCTGCGCGGCAAGACCCGCGACGAGCGCGCCCACCTGGCCGGGCGCGCCCTGCAGCTGCTGCGCGGGGGTCTCCAGGGAGCAACCAGCGAGGCCCGCTGATGGTCCAGCCGTATCTGAAGCCGGTTCCGGATTGGGAGGAGCACGAGAAGCCGACCATGCCCGGTTCGGCTTCGATGCCCTGGCACCCACCGTACCGTCGGTTGGCCTATGCCCTGGTATCGCTGCTGGTGGCGATCACCGGCGGCCTCGGCAATGCGCTGGTCACCGCCAACCTGCCGTTCCTGCAGGGCCAACTGGCACTGACCCCGACCCAGGGCAGCTGGCTGGTGGCCGCCTATGCCATGGTGAATGTCACCGCCAACCTGCTGGCCTTCAAGTTCCGCCAGCAGTACGGCATCCGCCTGTTCGCCGAGATCGGGCTGGGCCTGTATGCGGCGCTGGCGGTACTGCACCTGTTCGTCGGCAGCTTCGAGACCACGATGCTGACCCGCGCCGCCAGCGGCTTCGCGGGTGCGGCCTGTTCGACACTGGGCACGCTGTACATGCTGCAGGCGCTGCCGCGTCGCTTCACCGGCAATCTGCTGGTGGTCGGTGTCGGCCTCTCGCAGCTGGCGGTGCCGATCGCCTGGATCGTGTCGCCTGGCCTGGTCGATACCGGCCAGTGGCACCAGCTCTACTCGTTTGAGGCCGGGCTGGCACTGTGCGCGTTCGCGGCAGTGGTAGTGTTGAAGCTGCCGCCCGGCATCCAGGTGAAGGCGTTCGAGCCGCTGGACTTCCTCACGTTCGCCCTGCTCGCACCGGCCGTCGCCCTGCTGGTGATCGTGCTGGCGCAGGGCTACACCCGCTGGTGGCTCAACACACCATGGCTGGGCTGGGCACTGGTCGCCTCGATCGTGCTGTCCACCACCGCCTTCATCATCGAGCACTACCGGCGCAATCCGCTGCTGCAGATCCGCTGGCTGTCGAAGCTGCCGGTACTGCACTTCATCGTCGGTGCGTTCCTGATCCGCTTCCTCACCACCGAGCAGTCCTACGGCGTGGTCAACCTGATGCGCACGCTGGGCATGGGGCCTGACCAGATGCGCCCGCTGTTCGTAGTGATCCTCGCCGGGGTGATCGTCGGCATCGCTGGCGCCTCGCTCACCTTCGGCCCCAAGCGGCTGATCGCCCAGCTGCTGATGGCGATCCTGCTGCTGGGCGCCGCCGCGTTCTTCGACCAGCACCGCACCAGCCTGGACCGGCCACACGATTTCTACGCCAGCCAGTTCCTGGCCTCGGTCGGTGCCGGTATGTTCATGGGCCCGCTGATCATGCTCGGCATCTCTGCCGCGTTGAAACAGGGCGTGGATCACATGATCACCTTCCTGGTGACGCTGTCGATCACCCAGACGCTGGGTGGCCTGGCCGGCTCGGCGGTGCTGGGCACCTTCCAGCTGCATCGCGAGCAGTTGTACTCCAGCGCATTGACCAGCCAGCTCGACCCGGCCGACCCGGTGGTGGCACAACGCCTGCGCATCCAGCAGCAGCTGTACAGCGCACAGATCACCGACCCGGTGCTGCGCAGTGCGCAGGGCAGCGCGCAGCTGGCGCAGACCACTCGCCGCGAAGCCAACGTGCGTGGATTCAATGATGTGTTCACATTGAGCGGTTGGCTGGCCATCGGCTTCCTGTGCTGGTTGCTGCTGCTGTCGCTGCGCACCGCGGTGCTCAAGCAATGGCGCAAGCGCCACACCACTTCCCCCGCTGCGGCCACGCCGGCCGCGCCCCGCTGAGTCCTCCGCCATGCCTCCCGTCCCGCCCCGACCCGACGACAACGTGACCCCTCCGCCGCCGACCGACGCGGCACCTGCGCCCACCCCCGTTGAGCCGGCGGTCGCGCCGAAGTACCTCAAGCCCAGCGCGCGCAGTGTAGTGGTGATGGTGGTGGTCGCCCTGCTGGGCATTGCGCTGATCCTGCGCGCCTGGCACCTGTGGCCATTCACCAGCAGCGTGATGGTGACCGACAACGCCTATGTACGCGGGCAGATCACGGTGATGGCGCCGCAGGTGAACGGCTACGTGACCGAAGTGCTGGTGAAGGACTTCCAGCACGTGAAGCAGGGCGAGCCGCTGCTGCGCATCGATGACCGCATCTACGCGCAGCGCGTCGCCCAGGCGCAGGCGACGCTGGACAGCGCACGCGCGGCGTTGGCCAACTCGGACCAGTCGCAGGCGCAGAACCGTGCGCAGATCGCCTCCGCACACGCCACGTTGTCGGCCGGCCAGGCGGAGCTGCAACGCTCACGCAACGAGCTGAAGCGCTACGAGGAGCTGGCCGCGCAGCAACTGGTGTCAGTCAACGACCGCGACAAGTTCCGCACCACCCAGGCGTCGGCACAGGCCAGCGTCCAGCAGTCACAGGCGCAGATCCGCATTGCCGAGGAAACCCTGGTATCGACCCAGGTGGCGCGCAAGAGCCTGGAGGCGCAGGTGGAGAGCGCGCAGGCGCAACTGGAACTGGCCCGCATCGATCTGGCCAACACGGTGATCCACGCACCGCGCGACGGCCAGATCAGCGAGGCCAGCGTGCGCGTGGGCCAGTACGTCGCTGCCGGTTCGCAGCTGCTGTTCCTGGTACCTGACACGTTGTGGGTGGTGGCCAACTACAAGGAAGGCCAGACCTGGGGCATGGCGATCGGCCAGCCGGCCACGTTCTCGGTGGACGCGTTCCAGGGGCAGGTGCTGCGGGGCCGCGTGCAGGAGATCGCGCCGGCTACCGGCTCGGAATTCAGCGTGCTGCGCCCGGACAATGCCAGCGGCAACTTCACCAAGGTGGTGCAGCGGCTGCCGGTACGGATTTCGATCAACGAGGGCCAGAAGCTGGCGGCACAACTGCGGCCCGGCATGTCGGTGATCGTGCGGGTGGATACCGCAAGCAAGCCGATGGACTAGCGTTTGTCATGAAACGGGGGTCAGATCCCTTTTGCCAAGGCAAAAGGGATCTGACCCCAGGACCCATTGCTCAGCCCGCGCAGCGCGCGCAGAGGCCGTGCACTTCCAGAGTCTGCGCCTGCGGCTGGAAACCCAGCTCCTTGGCGCGCTTCTCCAGCTGGGTGACGATTTCGCGGTCTTCCAGCTCCACCGCGCTGTGGCAGCTGTTGCAGATCAGGAACGGCACCGAATGCGCGGCGCTGCTGGGATGGTGGCAGGCCACGAAGGCATTGACCGACTCCAGCTTGTGCACGAAGCCATTGGCCATCAGGAAATCCAGCGCGCGGTACACGGTGGGCGGGGCATCAGCGCCCACGCCCTTGCCGTTGCGCACCCATTCCAGCAGCTCGTAGGCCTTGACGGGCTTGCCGGCCTCGGCGATCAGCTTCAGCACATTGGCGCGGATCGGGGTCAGGCGCAGCCCGCGTTCGCGCGAGACGCGCTCGACCACCGCCACAAAATCCGATGCATCGTGGACGTGGTGGTGCGGGGCCGTACAGGCAGTGGCGGTCTTGGCGGGCATGCGTGTTCTCCGGTTCGGGCCTGGCAAGGATGCCTCAGGCCGTTGCTACCTTGGTGATGGCCACATCAATGCGTTTCAAGGCCTGCTCGCGGCCGGCCAGGTACACGGTATGGGAAATGTCAGGGCTGACCTGGGTGCCGGTGATGGCCACGCGCAGCGGCTGGGCGACCTTGCCCATGCCGATCTCCAGCGCGGCGGCGACGTCGTGCAGGGCCACGCCCACCGACTCGGCGGTCCATTCCGGCAGGGCTGCCAGCAGCTCGCGGGCCTTGCCCAGCGCCACCTCGGCACCGGCCTTGAAGTGCTTGGCCACCGCCGCTTCGTCGTACTCGGTCAGCGGCTGGTACCAGATCACGGCCTTTTCGGCCATTTCCTTCAGGGTCTGCACGCGCTCACGCAGGGCGATCACCACGTCCTCCGGGGCCGGGCCGGCGGCCACGTCCAGGCCCAGCTTCTGCAGCTGGTAGACCAGGTGCGGCACGATGGCGGCCACGTCCTCGGTCTTCAGGAAGTGCTGGTTGACCCAGCCCAGCTTGGCCATGTCCAGGCGCGAGGCCTTGGAATTGCAGTCCTTCACGTCGAACAGGTCGATCAGTTCCTGGCGGCTGAACAGCTCCTGGTCACCGTGCGACCAGCCCAGCCGGGCCAGGTAGCTCAGCAGCGCATCGGGCAGGTAGCCGGCGTCCTTGTACTGCATCACGTCGGCCGCGCCGGTGCGCTTGGACAGCTTGGCCCCCTGCTCGTCCAGGATCATCGGCATGTGGCCGAACTTCGGCACCGGCGCACCGATGCCTTCGTACAGGTTGATCTGGCGCGGGGTGTTGTTGATGTGGTCGTCACCGCGGATGACCTCGGTGATGCCCATGTCCCAGTCGTCCACCACCACCGCGAAGTTGTAGGTGGGGTAGCCGTCCGGACGGAAGATGACCATGTCATCCAGCTCGCTGTTGGCGATCTCGATGCGGCCCTTGATCAGGTCGTCGAACACCACCGTACCTTCCAGCGGGTTCTTGAAGCGGATGACGCGGTTCGGGTCGTCCCTGTACGGCAGGCCCAGTTCGCGTGCAGCGCCGTTGTAACGCGGCTTTTCCTGCCTGGCCATGGCGGCCTCGCGCATCGCATCCAGCTCTTCGCGGGTTTCGTAGGCGTAGTACGCCTTGCCGTCGGCGATCAGCTGCTCGGCCACTTCCTGGTAACGGGCGACGCGGTCGGTCTGGTAGATCGGGCCCTCGTCGTAGTCCAGGCCCAGCCACTCCATCGCCTCCAGGATGGCGTCGATCGCGCCCTGGGTGCTGCGTTCACGATCGGTGTCCTCGATGCGCAGCACGAACTCGCCGCCACGGTGGCGGGCCTCCAGCCAGCAGTACAGCGCAGTGCGGGCACCACCGATGTGCAGGTAGCCGGTGGGACTGGGGGCGAAGCGGGTGCGGCAGGTCATGGACGGCTCGAGGAACGGGAATCTCCCGATTTTACCACCAGCCCCGGAAAGGCAAGGAGGGGCGGACGCATCCCGCCCCTCCCGCCAGGTTTTTCAGGGCTGCGGTTCAGCCTTGCGCGGGAACGACTGCTCGCGCATCGCCGCGTTGTAGGCGAACGAAGCGACGATGGCGGCGGCCTGTTTCAGGTCTTCCGGCTCGGCGTGGTCCCAGGTATCCAGGTGGCTGTGGTGGACGTTGGTGAAGTAGTCCAGCCGGTCCTGGATGAACTGGAAGCCCGGAAGGCCGATGCGGTCGAAGCTGATGTGGTCGGTACTGCCGGTGTTGCGGGTGGCCACGGTGGTGGCGCCCACGTCATGGAACGGCGCCAGCCAGGCTTCGAAGATCGGCATCGCCGCCAGGTTTTCCTGCGCGTAGATGCCCCGGAAGCGGCCCGAGCCGTTGTCCATGTTGAAGTAGACCTGGAACTTGCTGTAGTCGCGGGTCTTCTGCAATGCACCGGTCGGCTCGCGCAGCGAGGCCGGCAACGCCTTCTGGGCCGGGTCGGTGGGTTCCGGGAAACGACCGAAGTGCTTGGCCACATAGGCCTGCGAGCCGATCAGGCCCTGCTCCTCACCGCTCCACAACGCCACGCGGATGGTGCGCTTCGGCTTGGCGCCGGTGGCCTTGAGGATGCGCATCGCCTCCATCATCACCGCCACGCCGGCCGCGTTGTCAGCCGCGCCGGTGCCGCTGTGCCAGGAATCCAGGTGAGCGCCGATCATCACCACTTCGTCGGGCCTGCTGCTGCCGCGGATCTCGGCCAGCGTGTTGTAGCCGGGCTGGTCAGCCTCGTCGGTGAAGCGCGCGGCTACATCCACGCGCAGGCGTACCGGCTGCTTGGCATCCAGCGCGCGCACCAGCGGATTGAAGTGCTCGGCGATCATCGCCAGTTCCGGGATGCCCACCGATTCGCCGGCCTTGCGCGAACCGCCGCCGGCGACGCGGATGATACCGTTGTCCCAGCTGCTGATGCTGATCGCGGCCAGCGCGCCCTCTTCGACGAAGAAGGCGTTGACCTTGGCGGCCAGCTCCTGGCGTTCCTTGTATTCCTTCACCCGCTTGGCCCGCTCGGCGGCGACGTCCTTGGGCAGGGTGAATTCCTGCAGGCCCTCCAGCGAGGTGGCGTCATGCCGGTGCGAGTCCGGCTCGGTGCCGCGCTTGTACTCGCGCGCCTCGCCCAGCAGCAGGATCTTGCCGCGCAGCTTGCCGCGATACTTTTCGATGTCCTCGGGCTTCTTGATCTCCACGTGCACCAGCTCGCCCTCAACCGGTCCCTTGGTGCCTGGCGTCCAGGCCTTGGGCAGCGCATGCAGCGGCTGCACGCGGTCACCCAGCATTTCCACGCTGGCCGAGGTGAACTCCCAGCCACGGCCGAAGTCATCGAAGGCTTCGTCGTGCACGTTGTCCAGCTTCCATTCGCTGAACTTGCCGCGGGTCCACGCGTTGGCGCGGCCCATCGCCGGCGAATTGGTCAGGCGCGGGCCGATGCGTTCGGTGAGGTAGCTGAAGGTATCCATCACCTGCGAACGGTGGAAGGCCTCCTGGCGGATGCGGCTGACCATGTCCAGGTCCACCGACTCGCGCTGCTGCGCCATTGCATTGCCCCCCATCGCCAGCGCTACGGCCAGCACGCCCCACTTCAACACATCGCACCCCTGCCCTTCGGCTCGATCATCAACCCATCGAGTCTAGCCAGCAGGGGCGCGCCGATACCGTCCCATCGGTCATGGGCAGGAGCATGCGAACCAAGGTTCGCACCCACAGGTGACCGGTCAGCTCGCACCCACCAAAGGGCGGGGTTCCCGCCAGTAGATCCACGCCATGCGTGGATGAACAACCCGATCACCCACTCCACCCCAACCACAACTGCGCCCGCTCCGGCAGCAACAACAACCAATGCCGCCGATCGATGCTGCTGCAGCCATACACCGACGCGTGTGCCGGCCAGTCATCCGGCAGGCCGCCGATGCCGATCTCGGCCAGCGCCTCCGCCCCGGCCTTCCATGGCCGGTAGCGCGGCACCCAGCCGGCCACCGCGCCGCGTCCCTGGCGCGCGTCCTGCAGCCAGCGCAGTCCCTGCCCCTGCAATCCCTCGCAGGTCACCGCAGCCAGCTGGAAGCGGACCAGGCCGGGGGCGATCCGTGCCCCCGGCAGGGCCGCCAGCACGCCATGTGCCTGCAGCAGTGCATTCACTTCCAGCAGGGCCGGAATGCCCTGCCGTGCCCGTTGCCGCAATCCCTGGCGCCAGCCCATGACGTACTCCTTACTTCAGTTCCGCGCCAAGCGCGTACCAGTCGACCCGGCGCGTCACCCACATCGCCAGCGCCAGGATCACGAACAGCAGCAGCGAACCCATCAGCAGCGCGTTGTTCTCCGACACCAGCAGGCCATACAGCGCGCCGTACAGCACGGTCAGCAGCGCAGCGAAGCCGAGACCGCGCTTCCAGTGGCCCAGCACGTTGGCCAGGTACACCGCCTGCAGGCCGATGCAGGCCACGGCCGAAACCAGGTAGGCCTTCCAGAACGCGATGTGCTCGGACAGGCTGATCAGCAGCAAGAAGAAGATCGCCAGCGCCAGGCCCACCATCAGGTACTGCAGCGGGTGGATGCGCAGCGACTTGATCAGCTCGAACAGGATGAAGCCGACGAAGGTGAGCAGCACGAACAGCACGCCGTACTTCGAGGCACGGTCGGCCTGGGTGTAGGTATCGACCGGATCGACCAGCGACACCGTCACCGCCTGCGAGTCGACCGAACCGTCATTGCGCAGCTGCCGCTGTGCGTCGGAGGCCAGCGAGGACACCGCCCAGCGCGCATCGAAGCCCTGCGCATCGACGCGGCGCTCGTTGGGCAGGAACGCACCGCTGAACGACGGATGCGGCCAGCTCGAACGCAGCGCGATGTGGGTGTCATCGCCCACCGGCACCACCGACAGCATGCGGCTGCCATCCAGGCGCAGCTCCAGTTCAACGGCGCTGGCAGCCAGCGTGCCGCCCTGATCCGCAGCGAAACCGGCCACCGGTGCATGCAGGCCTCGCCCCACTTCGCTGGCCGCGCCAACGCCCGGCAGCAACCTCAGCTGCTTGCCATCCACGCGCAGGTTCGGCGTACCGACCAGGCCGCGCACATCGGAAATGCCCACGGCTACATACGGCTGGCCGTAACTGCGGCCGGCCTTCACCGGATAGTCGTCTTCGGCGAACGTCGCCTTCATCTGGCCGTTCCAGCTGTACACCGGCACCTTGAACAGCCCGACCTCACGCTGGCTCGGCAGCATCTCACCGCCCACCTCCAGCGACGCAGGCATCTGCAACCAGTGCCCCTCGGTGACCTGCACCTCGGTCTTCTTGACGCCCAGCGGATCGACCAGTTCAACCTGCTTGCGCTCCACCCACGGCACCACCCGCACCGGCCCGACCAGCTGCTGCGCACCGGCGCGGCTGTCGGCCACCCGCGAGAAGGCCTCATCGCGGTACGCACTGCGTTCGTTGATGACCCCGCGGATCATCGTCAGCGGGATCAGCAGCAGCAGGATCAGCCCGCCGACAATGGCGAACCGCAGCAGCATCTTCAGGGATTTCATGGTCCATCCTCGTTGGAGAGGACTGCAGGATGGACCGCTGCAGTGAGCAGGGTTTGTGGCGAATTTGAAGCGAATGTGAAGTCAGCGGCGCGGGCGCTGGCCCGGTGTACCCAGCGGCAACCACAGGCTGGCTACGGTACCGCCGCCGTCGCGTGCATCGACACTGGCGCGCCCATCGTGCAGGCGCGCGACTTCCCGCACGAACGGCAGGCCCAGGCCGGAACTGCGCCGCCCGCTGCCGGGGCGCGCCAGCGAATAGAAGCGTTCGAACACCCGCTCACGCGCGTAGTCGGGAATGCCGGCGCCACGGTCGGCCACCTGCAGGCGCACGCCCTGCCCGTCCACCTCGGCCTGCAGCGCGATCTCCGCGCCAGCCGGCGAGAAGGCAATCGCGTTGTCGATCAGGTTGTGCAGTGCCTGTCGCAGCAGGTAGCCGTCGCCCTGCACCTGCAGGTCGGGCACGCTGCCGATGCGGACCTGCACGCCTGCCGCTTGTGCGCGCACCTGCGCGGCAGCGGCCGCATCGGCCAGCAATGCCGGCAGCGCGATCCGGTCGCGGGTCTGCAGCCAGCCGTGCTGTTCCACTTCAGCCAGTGCCAGCAGCTTGTCGATGGTCTCGGTCAGCCGCTCCTGCTGGTCGACAATGCTGCGCGCGAAATGCACGCGATCGGCTTCGGGCAGCGGCTCCTGCAGCAGCTCGGCGGCACCGCGGATGGCCGCCAGCGGGCTCTTCATCTCATGCGTCAGCGACTGCACGTACTGCTCGACGTAGGCCTTGCCTTCCAGCTTGCGGCGCATGGTTTCCAGCGCCTGGCCCAGATCGCCGATCTCGTCGCGGCGGCGGCGCGGCGGCGGCACCGGTTCGCCGGCGCTGACCGCACGCGCATAGCGGCTGAGCTGGCCCAGGCCGGTGGTCAGCCACATCGTCACCAGCACACCGACCAGCGCCGACAAGCCGATCAGCCAGGCCCCGCGCTCGATGATAGCGCGCTGGCTGGCGGCGATGAACGGATCGATGCTGCGGTTGGGCTGCGCCAGGCTGAGCACGCCGATGAGGGTGCGCCCATCGGCCGGGTCATATACGGGCGCCGCCACATGCATCACCGTGTCGCCCTCTTCGCCGGCAATCTCGGGACTGGAACGCGCGCCGTACTCACCTCGCAGGGTGCGATAGACATCATTCCAGCGCGAGTTGTCGCGCCCCAGGTCGCGGCCCAGCGAGTCGTAGATGACGATGCCCTTGGCATCGGTGATGGTCACCCGGTAATCCAGCGAGCGCTTCGGGAAGCGCCAGACCATCGCCTTCAGGTCGCGCTGGCGTGCCTTGGCGAGGTTGCGGGTGAAGCTGCCGCTGCGGATGGTGCCGGCCTTGACGTCGGCGGCGGCCATTTCGGCCAGCACGTTGGCCGCATCGACCAGGGTCGATTCCATCGCCTGGCGCACACCGGGCTTCACTTCGTTGACGAACACGCGCATCACGAAGAACGCCGCGATGCCGGTGATCAGGAAGAAGCCCAGGAACAGCTTCAGTACCAGGCGCATCGGCTAGACCTCCAGCGCGTAGCCAAGGCCACGGTGGGTACGGATCGGGTCGTCGCTGGCACCGGCCGCGCGCAGCTTGGCGCGCAGCGTCTTTACATGCGTATCAACGGTGCGGTCGGCGCTGTCGGCGCTGCTGTCCCAGCCACGGTCCATCAGCTGGGCACGGCTGAGGATGGCGCCCGGGCGCAGCAGCAGCGCTTCCAGCAGCGCGTACTCGTAGCGGGTCAGGTCCAGTGCCTGGCCACGGAAGCGGATGCGCCGGCCTTCGCGGTCGATGGCAAAGGCGCCATGTTCCTGCCAGCCCGCATCGGCGCCGGGTGCTGCCACGACCGGTGCCGAGCGGCGCAGGCGCGCACGCACCCGTGCCACCAGCTCGCGCGGCGAGAACGGCTTGGTCATGTAGTCGTCGGCGCCCAGCTCCAGGCCGAGCACCCGGTCCACTTCGTCGTTGCGGGCGGTCAGGAAGATCACCGGCAGCTGCGCCGACGGCCCGGGCTGCGCGCGCAGTCGCCTGCAGACCTCGAAGCCGCCCAGGTCGGGCAGGCCCACGTCCAGCACCACCACGTCGATATCCCCGGCCTGCAGCCGTTGCAGGGCCTCGCCGCCCAGCAGGCAGTGGCTGGCGGCATAGCCCTCGCTGCGCAGCGCATAGAGCACGGTTTCGGCGATGGCGGCTTCGTCCTCGACCACCAGGACATGGGCAACAGGAGCTGTCATGGCGCGCAGCATAGCCGCTGCGGCCGCCGCCCCGTACACTGCCGCCCATGAACTATCGCCACGCCTTCCATGCCGGCAACCATGCCGACGTGCTCAAACACATCGTGCAGCTGGCCCTGATCGACAGCTTCAAGCGCAAGGACAGCCCGTTCTTCGTGCTCGACACCCACGGCGGTGCCGGCCGCTACCTGCTGGCCAGCGAAGAGAGCCGCAAGACCCTGGAGGCCGAATCCGGAATCATGCGGCTGATGGCCCAGCCCAAGCTGCCGGAGGTGGTCGAGCGCTACCTGAAGGCGGTACAGGCCGACAACCCGGTCGGCGCGCTGACCAATTATCCGGGTTCGCCGCTGCTGAGCGCACAGGCGATGCGTGCGCAGGACCGCATGGCGGTCTGTGAGCTGCAGGAAGCCGAAACGGCCACGTTGAAGGCCCTGTTCGCCCATGACAGCCGCGTCGATGTGCGCTCTGGCGATGGCTATGCACTGCTGCGCTCGCTGCTGCCGCCGAAGTTCAACGGCAGCAAGATCGGCCGTGGCCTGGTCCTGATCGACCCGCCCTACGAAGCCCAGGATGCCGAGTACCAGGCGGTGCTGGCCGCCCTGGCCGAAACCCTGGCGCGCTGGCCGCAGGCCACGTGTGCCGTCTGGTTCCCGATCAAGCAGCGCCGCACCATCCTGCATTTCCTGCGCAAGGCCACCGCCCTGCCGGTGAAATCGGCGATGACGATCGAGTTCCTGGTGCGCCCGGACGACTCGCCGCTGCGCCTCAACGGCAGTGGCATGCTGCTGCTCAACCCGCCCTGGCAGTTCGACCGTGTGGTCGGCCCAGCCCTGCCGGCGCTGCGCCAGCACCTGGGCGAACCGGGGGCCAGCACCCGCCTGGATTGGCTCAAAGCACCCGAATAACGGCCTTCACGAGGCTGTACCGCCGTGAGCCTTCCGTTCACGGAATGCAGCCCCGGTGATGCCACAATCGATGGACCACCAAGGAATCACCCGGTATGGCCACTCGCAACCGCATGCCGCCCTGGCATGAGATCTTCAAGGCTCCCAGCGGCCACGAGCTGCTGATCCGCCCCATCCGCCCGGAAGATGGCGCACCGCTGCAAGCGGCGTTCAGCCTGTTCGGACCGGAAGAAATCCGTGATCGTTTCCTGCAGGCGGTGACTGAGCTGTCGCCGGAAACCACCCAGCGCCTGACCCACCCGAATCCCAAGACCGAGATCACCCTGGTCGCTGCCGAATCCCTGCCTGCTGGCGAAGCAGTGGTCGGTGCGGTCGCCCGGGCCTCGATCATCCCCGGTACCCGTGAAGCCGAGTACGCGATCCTGATCAGCCGCTTCCTGATCGGCCAGGGCCTGGGCCGGCAGCTGATGCGCAAGCTGGTGAAGTGGGGCCGCGGCAAGTACCTGGACCGCCTGTACGGCGACGTTGCCGCCGAGAACGAGCCGATGAAGCAGCTGGCCGCCTCGCTGGGCTTCAAGCCGGTGCCGCACCCGACCGGTGCCGAAGGCCTGGTGCGGATGGTGCTGGAGCTGGACAACTGACGGATACGCCGGGCCCTGCCCGGCCACGTCTCCCGGTAGTGCCGGCCGCTGGCCGGCATTGTGTTCCCCCAACGGCACATGAGGCTGTCGGCAACCGGCGAGCCCGACCCACCGGGCCTGGATCAGGCTTCTGCTAAAATCCGGGGTCCATGTCGCGTACCTCATACTCCGCCCCGCCGCTGCCGCGTGCCGGCCAGCTCCGCGCCTGGTGGCGCGCCCCCGCCTCGCCGACCGCCCTGGCCTGGTACCTGGCCCAGGCCGCGCGCGCGCACGACGCGCCGCTGCTGGTGATCGCCCGTGACAACCACGGTGCCAACCAGCTCGAAGCCGACCTGCAGACCCTGCTCGGCGGCGACCCGGCCCTGCCGGTGGTCGCCTTCCCGGACTGGGAAACCCTGCCCTACGACCGCTTCAGCCCGCATCCGGACATCATCTCGCAGCGTTTGTCCGCCCTGCACCGCCTGCCCACGCTGAAGCGCGGCCTGGTGATCGTGCCGGTGCAGACCCTGCTGCAGCAGTTGGCCCCGCGCAGCTATGTGATCGGTGGCAGCTTCGACCTGAAGGTCGGCCAGCGCCTGGATCTGGAGGCCGAGAAGCGCCGCCTGGAAAGTGCCGGCTATCGCAACGTGCCGCAGGTGATGGACCCCGGCGACTTCGCCGTGCGCGGCGGCCTGCTCGACGTGTTCCCGATGGGTTCCGACGAGCCACTGCGGGTGGAACTGCTGGACGAGGACATCGATTCGATCCGTGCGTTCGATCCGGAAAGCCAGCGTTCGCTGGACAAGGTCGAGTCCGTGCACATGCTGCCCGGCCGCGAAGTGCCGATGGACGAGGCCAGCATCGCCCGCGTGCTGGCCGCGCTGCGCGAGCGTTTCGATGTGGATACCCGGCGCAGTTCGCTGTACCAGGATCTGAAGTCCGGGCTGGCCCCGGCCGGCGTCGAGTACTACCTGCCGCTGTTCTTCGAACGCACCGCCACCCTGTTCGACTACCTGCCCGACGGCAGCCTGCCGGTGGTCTGCGCCGGTGCGTATGAAGCGTCCGTCGCGTTCTGGGCGCAGACCGGTGAGCGCTACGAACAACGCCGCCACGACGTCGAACGGCCGCTGCTGCCGCCGTCGGCGCTGTACCTGTCGCCAGAGCTGCTGCGCGAGCGCCTGAACGATGCCCCGCGCATCGAGGTGTGGTCGGCTGACCACGCGCGCATCGCCGATGCCCATGCGCTGGGTGACCAGCCGCTGCCGCCGCTGCCGGTGGCCGCACGCGAGGCCCCCGCCGGCGATGCACTGAAATCTTTCCTCGGCCACTACCCGGGCCGGGTGCTGATCGCCGCCGATTCGCCAGGCCGTCGTGAAGCCCTGCTGGAAGTGCTGCAGGCCGCCGAGCTGAAGCCGCCGGTGGTGGCCGACCTGCCCGCGTTCCTCGCCGACGATGCGCGCTTCGCGATCGCCGTGGCGCCGCTGGAGGATGGCTTCGCGCTGGACGATCCGCGCATCGCGGTGCTGACCGAGCGCCAGCTGTTCCCCGAGCGCGCCGGCAGCACCCGCCGCACGCGCCGTGCCGGCCGCGAGCCGGAAGCGATCATCCGCGACCTCGGCGAACTGACCGAGGGCGCACCGATCGTGCATGAGGACCATGGCGTCGGCCGCTACCGGGGCCTGATCGCGATGGACGTCGGCGGCATGCCCGGCGAATTCCTCGAAATCGAATATGCCAAGGGCGACCGCCTGTACGTGCCGGTCGCCCAGCTGCACCTGATCAGCCGCTACTCGGGCGCCTCGGCGGAAACCGCGCCGCTGCATTCGCTGGGTGGCGAGCAGTGGAGCAAGGCCAAGCGCAAGGCCGCTGAGAAGGTGCGCGACGTCGCTGCCGAGCTGCTGGAGATCCAGGCCCGCCGCCAGGCGCGTGCGGGTTTGGCACTGCAGGTGGACCGCGCGATGTACGAACCGTTCGCGGCCGGCTTCCCGTTCGAGGAAACCCCGGACCAGTTGGCCGCGATCGATGCCACCCTGCGCGACCTGGCCAGCAGCCAGCCGATGGACCGCGTGGTCTGCGGCGACGTCGGCTTCGGCAAGACCGAGGTCGCCGTGCGCGCGGCGTTCGCCGCCGCCAGTGCCGGCAAGCAGGTGGCCGTACTGGTGCCGACCACGCTGCTGGCCGAGCAGCACTACCGCAACTTCCGCGACCGTTTCGCCGATTACCCGCTGAAGGTCGAAGTGCTGTCGCGCTTCAAGAGCACCAAGGAGATCAAGGCCGAGCTGGAAAAGGTCGCCGCCGGCACCATCGACGTGATCGTCGGTACCCATCGCCTGCTGCAGCCGGACGTGAAGTTCAAGGACCTGGGCATGGTCATCGTCGACGAGGAACAGCGTTTTGGCGTACGCCAGAAGGAAGCCCTGAAGGCGCTGCGCGCCAACGTGCACCTGCTGACCCTGACCGCCACCCCGATTCCGCGCACGCTCAACATGGCCATGGCCGGCCTGCGCGACCTGTCGATCATCGCCACGCCGCCGCCGAACCGGCTGGCGGTGCAGACCTTCATCACCCAGTGGGACAACGCGCTGCTGCGTGAGGCCTTCCAGCGCGAGCTCGCGCGCGGTGGCCAGCTGTACTTCCTGCACAACGACGTGGAAAGCATCGGCCGCATGCAGCGCGAGCTGTCCGAGCTGGTGCCGGAGGCGCGCATCGGCATCGCCCATGGGCAGATGCCGGAGCGCGAGCTGGAAAAGGTGATGCTGGATTTCCAGAAGCAGCGCTTCAACGTGCTGCTGTCGACCACGATCATCGAATCGGGCATCGACATTCCCAACGCCAACACCATCATCATCAACCGTGCCGACCGCTTCGGCCTGGCCCAGCTGCACCAGCTGCGCGGCCGCGTCGGTCGTTCGCACCATCGCGCCTACGCGTACCTGGTGGCGCCGGACCGCCGATCGATCACCCCGGATGCGGAGAAGCGCCTGGAAGCGATCGCGTCGATGGACGAACTGGGCGCCGGCTTCACCCTGGCCACGCACGATCTGGAGATCCGCGGTGCCGGTGAACTGCTCGGCGAGGACCAGAGCGGACAGATGGCCGAGGTCGGCTTCAGCCTGTACACCGAACTGCTGGAGCGCGCGGTGCGCAGCATCAAGCAGGGCAAGCTGCCCGACCTGGATGCCGGCGAGGAAGTGCGCGGCGCCGAAGTCGAGCTGCATGTGCCGGCGCTGATTCCGGAAGATTACCTGCCGGACGTGCACACCCGCCTGACCCTGTACAAGCGCATTTCCAGCGCGCGCGAAAGTGATGCGCTGCGCGAACTGCAGGTGGAGATGATCGACCGCTTCGGCCTGCTGCCGGATGCGGCCAAGCACCTGTTCGCCATCGCCGAGCTGAAGCTGAAAGCCAACACGCTGGGCATCCGCAAGCTGGACCTGGGCGAGAACGGTGGCCGCATCGTGTTCGAGTCCAAGCCGAACATCGATCCAATGGCGGTGATCCAGCTGATCCAGAAACAACCGAACCTCTACGCCATGGAAGGGCCCGACAAGCTGCGCATCAAGCACCCGCTGCCGTTGCCGGAAGACCGCTTCAATGCGGCCCGCGCCCTTCTGACCACCCTCGCCCCGGGTTGATCGCCCCCCCGAACACCCCGCACCGGTCCCCACCCGGTGCGGGCGGATGACCATGTTCCCTGACGCCGTACCCGCCCCCGACCTGCTGCACGCGCAGGCCTGCCTGATCGATGCCCTCTCGATGTCGTTGCAGATGCGCGACGCCTACACCCGCCACCACTGCGACCGCGTTGGCCTGCTCGCGCAGCGCCTGGCCACGCACTGCGACCTGGACGACGATGCCTGTTCGCAGATCGGCCTGGCCGCGCGCTTCCATGACATCGGCAAGATCGGCATTCCCGACGATGTGCTCCTGGCACCGCGCCGGCATACCGATGAGGAGCGCGCGATCATGCGCGAGCATCCGGTACGCGGCGAACACATCTTCCTGGCCACCGGCCGCAGCGACGCCGCACCGGTCGCACGACTGATCCGCGCCCATCACGAGGCGTTTGATGGCAGCGGCTACCCCGACGGCCTGCGTGGCGAGAGCATTCCGCTGGGCTCACGTATCGTCACCGTTGTCGATGCCTACGATGCAATGACCAGCGTGCGCCCCTATCGCGATGCGATGGAGCATGAAACCGCATTGCGGATCATCGAAGCGCAGTCCGGCGGGCTGGTGGATCCCTACGTGCTGCAGCGCTTCCATCGCATGCTGGCGCGGGAGCCCGAGCTGGCCTGAGATGCCCACCAGGCATGACCCGGCACTACGGCCGCGCAAAACAAAAGGCCCGGCGTTCGCCGGGCCTTTCGCATCACGCATCACGTGCGATCGATCACCAGATCACCACGCGCTTGTCGTCGGCACGCACCATCGCGTCGCCGGCCTTGCACTGGAATGCAGCGGCATAGGACGGCATGTTCGACGGCGCGCCGTTGGCACGGAAGTTGGCCGGAGCGTGCGGGTCGGTGTTCAGGCGCACGCGCAGTTCACCATCGGTGAAGTTGCGGCGCCACACGGTGGCCCAGTTCATGAAGAAACGCTGGTCCTGGCTGTGGCCATCAACCTCGACATTGGCCTTCGGGTCTTCCTTCAGCGCCATCTGCAGCGCGTCGTAGGCCACGGTCAGGCCGCCCAGGTCGCCGATGTTCTCGCCCAGGGTCAGCTTGCCCTTCACGAACACGCCCGGCACCGACTCATAGCCGTCGAACTGCGCGACCAGCTGGTCGGTACGCTCGGTAAAGGCCTTGCGGTCGGCGTCGGTCCACCAGTTGTCGAAGTTGCCGTTGGCGGCGAACTGGCTGCCCGAGTCGTCGTAGCCGTGCATCATCTCGTGGCCGATGACCGCACCGATGCCGCCGTAGTTCAGCGCCGGATCCGCCTTGGCGTCGAAGAACGGCGCCTGCAGGATCGCCGCCGGGAACACGATCTCGTTCTTGGTGGCGTTGTAGTACGCGTTGACGGTCTGCGGGGTCATGCCCCACTCGGTCTTGTCCACCGGCTTGCCGATCTTGTCCAGCATGTAGCGGTAGTTGAACGCACGCGCCGCCTGCATGTTGCCCAGGTAGCTGTCACCGTTGGTCTGCAGGCCGGTCCACTCACGCCACTTGTCCGGGTAGCCGATCTTCGGGGTGAAGCTGGCCCACTTCTCCAGTGCCTTCTTCTTGGTTTCTTCGCCCATCCACGGCAGCTGCTCCAGGCGCGCCTTCAGCGCCTGCGACAGGTTTTCCACCAGGTGCTGCATGGCCACCTTCGACTCGGCCGGGAACACGGCGTCGACGTACAGCTGGCCCAGCGCTTCACCCATGCCGCCGTTGACCGACTCCAGCACGCGCTTCCAGCGCGGCTGCATTTCCTTCTGGCCACGCAGGGTGGTGCCATAGAAATCGAAGTTGGCCTTCTCGAACTGGCTGCTCAGGTACGGCGAGGCGTCATCGATGGTGTGGAAGCGCAGGTAGGCCTGCCAGGTGCTGGCCGGCACGTCGGCCAGCATCTTGTCCATTTCACCGAAGAAGCCCGGCTGCGCCAGCGAGAACTTCTGCGCGGCCGGCACCTTCAGGGTATCGAACAGCGCGGTCCAGCTGAAGTTCGGGGTCAGCTTGTCGGCGTCGGCGGCGCTGAGCGGGTTGTAGCGCTTGGCCGGGTCACGCATTTCGATGCGCGACATCGAGGCCTTGGCCAGGCGGGTTTCGAAGGCCATCACGGCCTTGGCCTGCTCGGCGGCCTGCGCCGCGTCCACACCGGACAGGGTCAGCACCTGTGCGATGTAGGCCACGTAGGCGTCGCGGATCTTGGCCTGCGCGTCGTCGAAGTAGTAGCCCTTCTCCGGCAGGCCCAGGCCGCCCTGGCCGACGTAGGCGATGACGTTGGCCGAATCCTTGTAGTCGGCATTGGCGAACAGCGAGAACAGCACGCCCTTGCCCTCGGCCTGGCTGTCGCGCAGGTACTGGGTGATGGCAGCGGTGTCGTTCAGTGCAGTGATCTTGTCCAGCTGCGGCTGCAGCGGCGCCAGGCCGGCGGCTTCGATCTTGGCTTCGTCGTTGCCGGTCTTCCAGATATCACCGATCTTGGCTTCCACCGAACCGGCCTTGGCCTGGCTGGCGGCGGCCTGCTGGACCAGCGCGTGCTGCACTTCCAGCGAGCGCTCGCGCAGGATCTCGAAGCTGCCCCAGGTGGTCTGGTCACCCGGCACCGGGTTGGCCTTCAGCCACTTGCTGTTGACGAAGCCATTGAGGTCGGTACAGGCCGAGATGGCCGGATCCAGGTCGGCGCTGTTGAGCGAGATCAGCGGCGTCTTGATCTGCGACAGGTCGAAGGCCGGCTTGGCGTCGGCACTGGCCGCCGGAGCGGTTTCGTTCTTGCCACAGGCGGCCAGCGAGGCAGCGATGGCGATGGCGATGGTCAGGCCCAGCGGGACCAGGTTGCGGACGTTCATGTGGCTCTCCTGCGGGTAATTTCACAGGGTAGCCGGGGGAGCGGGGTTGGGGACCGGCCAAAGGTCACGAGCCCACGGCGCAGCTCCCGGCGCGCGCCGGTATGCTCTGGCCTCTGCGATCACTGGACCTCAAGACCATGGACGAACCCGCGCTGCTGCTGGCCCTCGACACCTGTGAGTTTCTGTTCCTGACTGAGATTGGCGAGCCGGAAGCGAATCGTCTGCGTCTGGTCGTCGAGGAAGGCCAGGTGGTCGGAAAGCCCTCCCGCGTGGAGCTCGGTCATGGACGTTCAATCGATGGTGTGCGTGCAATAGAGGTGGTGCCCCACTCGCAGCGGTTTGAACTGATCTGGGACCACTACATCAGCTACGCCGTGCACAACGAGTCCTACCAGAGCTGGGACGACTCCGAAGCCTGGAGCGGCAACCTGTTCCGCCGCTACAGCCGTTCGAAGTTCCTCGATTATCTGGACCGTGCCACCTTTGCCGATGTCAGTTACCCGGGCCCATTCACGCACTTTCAGGTGATATGCCAGGACCACGTCATCGACATTGCTGCATTGCAGCCGCCGAAGGTGCGCCTGCTGAGTCATTCATAGCGGACAGATGCAGCCACCCATGGGGTGGCTCTACCGGGTGTGCGGCAACAGCAGTCGAGCATAGCTCGACTCTACAAAAAGCGAAGGCCGGCTTGCGCCGGCCTTCTGCCTTACTTCGCCTTGCCCTGGTTGGCCACGGCTTCGGCGGCCTTGCGCGCCGCTTCCGGGTCGCCCAGGTAGCGGAACGACTTCACCGTCAGATCGTCGTTCAGTTCGAACAGCAGCGGAATGCCGGTCGGGATGTTCAGCTCGAGGATTTCCTCGCGCGAGACATTGTTGAGGTACTTGTACAGCGCGCGCAGCGAGTTGCCGTGGGCGGTGACCAGCACGGTCTTGCCGTCCTTCAGCTGCGGCGCGATGGCGTCATGCCAGTACGGCAGCACGCGGTCCAGGGTCGTGGCCAGCGATTCGGTGCCCGGCAGCGCGTTGCGGTCCAGGCCGGCGTAGCGGCGGTCGTGGATCGGGTGGCCCGGATCTTCCAGGTCCATGGCCGGCGGCGGGATGTCGTACGAACGACGCCACACCTTGACCTGGTCTTCGCCGTGCTTGGCAGCGGTCTCTGCCTTGTCCAGGCCCTGCAGGCCGCCGTAGTGGCGCTCGTTGAGCCGCCAGGACTTGTTCACCGGCAGCCAGTCCTGCTCCAGCTCGGCCAGCGCACCCTGCAGGGTGTGGATGGCGCGCTTGAGCACGGAAGTGTGGGCGACGTCGAACTGCAGGCCTTCCTCGCGCATCAGGCGACCGGCGGCAGCCGCTTCCCGGCGCCCCTGCTCGGTCAGGTCGACATCGACCCAGCCGGTGAAGCGGTTGTCCAGGTTCCACTGGCTCTGGCCATGGCGCAACAGTACGAGTTTACGGGTCACTGCAGGGTCTCCAACGCGAGGAAAGGCAGGCCGCCATTGTAGCCCCGGGCGCCACTCACCGGGCCGTGGCGCCGCGCATGCGATGCTGCGGTCAATGAATACGGTGATCGACCCCGGACGCTGGGAAGGCAGCGTCGCCACTGCCCGCGCGCAGCAGATCCAGCTTGCCGGCCGCGTGGAGCGCCAGGACCGCTTGCCCCGCGACATGCGCTGGCTGGCCGGGCTGGATGTCGGCTTTGAAGGCAACGGCGCCATCACCCGCGCCGCGGCGGTGCTGCTGGATGCGAAGACGCTGCAGCCCGTGGCGCAGGAGATCGCGCGGATTCCTACGGTAATGCCCTACATCCCCGGCCTGCTCAGTTTCCGCGAGCTGCCGGCGCTGCTGGCGGCACTGGCGCTGCTGCCGCAGGCGCCGGATCTGGTGTTCGTCGATGGCCACGGCATCAGCCATCCGCGCCGGCTGGGCGTGGCCGCGCATCTGGGCGTGGTCACCGACCTGCCGAGCATCGGCGTGGCCAAGTCGAAGCTGGTGGGCCGGTTCGTCGAGCCGGGCGCCGAGGCCGGTGCACATACGCCGCTGCTGGAGGGCGATGAACAACTGGGCTGGGTGCTGCGCAGCAAGGTGCGCTGCAAGCCGCTGTTCGTGGCCGGCGGCCATCGGGTCAGTGCCGATACCGCGCTGGCCTGGGTGCAGCGCACCCTGCGCGGTTACCGGCTGCCGGAGCCGACCCGGCTGGCGGATCGGCTGGCCTCGCGACGGGACGAATAGCTGCGGCGGGCATCGCCCGGCACGCGCGTCACCTTCGATCAGCGATGCACGTGACCGCGATGGCCCTGCGCGTCCTCGCCGTGGTCATGGCCCTCATGGCCCTCGTGCTCGCCGCCCTTGGCCGGCACCGGCTCACCACAGGCTTCGCCGCAGTGGTCCGCTTCGATCTGCAGTGTCACGTGCTCGATGCCGAAGTCATCGTGCAGGCGCCCGCCCAGTTCACGGCGCAGCGCATCGGCATCGGTGCCGTCGCGCATCACGATGTGCGCGGTGAGCGCTGGGGTGCTGGAAGCAAGCGCCCACACGTGCAGGTCATGCACATCCAGTACCGCAGCGTGGCCGGACAGGCTGTCACGTACCCTGGCCACGTCCATGCCCTTGGGCACGCCTTCCAGCAGCACGTTGATCGCCTCACGCATCAACACATAGGTGCGCGGCAGCACCCACAGGCCGATCAGCACCGCCAGGATGGGATCGATCGGCTTCCAGCCGGTCCACTTGATCAACAGCGCACCAGCAATCACCGCCACCGAGCCAAGCATGTCCGCCCACACTTCCAGGTAGGCGCCCTTCACGTTGAGGCTCTCGCCGCTGCCGGCCTGCAGCAGGCGCATCGAGATCAGGTTGATGACCAGGCCCGCCGCGGCGATCACCAGCATGCCCGACGAGGCAATCTCCTGCGGCTCGCGGAAACGCCCAATGGCCTCCCACAGGATGTACCCGGCGACCACGAACAGCATCGCACCGTTGATCATCGCGCCCAGCGCTTCCAGGCGCGCATAGCCGTAGGTGCGGCGCGCGTCGGGCGGGCGACGGCTCAGCCGTACCGCGACCAGCGCGATCATCAGCGCCAGCGCATCGGTGGCCATGTGCGCCGCGTCGGACAGCAGCGCCAGGCTGTTGGTCCAGAACGCGCCCACCACCTCGACGACGAGGAAGGTGGAGGTCAGGCCGAGCGCCCACCACAAGGGTTTCTCGTGGCGGATCTCGGATGGCAGGTGATCGTGGTCGTGGCCCATGGCAACAGCTCCTTTGCGATGCGGTGCAGGCTACGCCGTGCTGGCGGGGGAGACTATTACGGTGTTTATAACATTGCAGGCGTACCGGTCCGGAGCCGCCAGGCATGCCTGGCGAGCCCCGTGGAACGACGCTGGCCTGGGTCAGAACCCGAAGCGCAGGCTGGCCCAGTACGCGCGGCCCGGCTCGTTATAGGTCGCCGCACCAGCATCACTGCTGTTGGCCTCCCGGAACAGGCGCTTGTCGGCCAGGTTGTTCACGCCGAAACCGAAGCTGACCGTGTCGGTCACCTTGTAGCGCGCGCTCACGCCCCAGATGTTGTAGGCGCCGCGATCCTGCAGCGCCACCGACGGATCGCACGTGCCGGTGCAGCGCGGGTCGTTGTTGATGTTGGTGGTGGCCGGCTTCTGCTTGCCGTAGAACGTGCCGGTCAGCAGCAGAGACAGCTTGTCGGTGGCCTGCCAGTCCAGCATCGTGTTGACGGTGTACTTCGGAATCACCGACAGCGGCTGGCCGGTGCTCTTGTTCTCGTTCTCCACCATGTAGGTGAAGTTGTTGCTCCACTTCAGGCGGTTGCCCTGCTCGCCCAGCAGCGGGATCACCAGGTTGCCTTCAAGCCCCTGCACGATCGCCTTGGGCGCGTTCTCCCAGCGGAAGATGCGGCCCCTGGTGTCGGCAGTCAGGCCGATCTGGGTGTAGCCGGCCTGGATCTTGTCCTTGTAGTCGTTGTGGAAGTAGGTCAACGACGCCTGCCAGCCGCTCTGCGGTGCCCACTCGATGCCCAGTTCCTTGTTCAGGCTGGTTTCCGCCTTCAGGTCCGCGTTGCCGCGCATGTAGCAGCCGGCGCCCAGGCTCGGCAGTGCATTCGGGCAGCCATTGCCACGGGTGTAATACAGATAGTCCGGATTCGACTGGTACAGGTTCGGTGCCTTGAATGCACGGGCGATACCCCCCTTCACCACCCAGTCGCTGCTGATGCGGAACTGCGCATTGAGGCTGGGGCTGGTGTTGTTGCCGAACTGGCTGTGATGATCGAAGCGCAGGCCCGGGGTGACGATCCAGCGCTCACCCAGGTAGATATTGTCTTCCACGAACACGGCGGTGGTCTGCGCGTCGGACTTGCCGCGCGCGCGATCGGCCGACAATCCCGGGAGTCCGCCGCCACTGCTGCTGGACTGGCTCATCGAATACGGGTCGGTCAGGCGGCTGTCCAGGTACTCGAAGCCCAGCGTCCAGATGTTCTCGGCACCGCCCAGCGTGGTCGGGAAACTCACTTCGCCATCCAGCTGGTAGTTGCGCAGGCGCGAGGTCGACCAGTCGGTGCCGTTGAAGCTGCCCTCCGGGCCACCGGCCAGGCCTTCGTTGATGCGCGAGTTGTTCACCGCTTCCACCGCGGCCGTCACCCGCGAGGTGACATCGCCCCAGCGGCCACGATGGGTGATCGCGCCGGTGTTGCGGTACATGCGGTTGGTTTCCGCCTTGTCCTCGGCCAGGGCGGCCAGATCGATGCCGGTCGAAGTGCCGGTGGTGCTGACCGCGCGGTCACCCGCATAGATGTTGCCTTGGCGGCTGGTGCCGGCCTCGAACTCGACCACCTGGTTGGCGGTCACGTCCCAGCGCAGCAGCGCGTTGACATCGCGGTTCTTGACGCCCTCGCGGCCAGCCGGCGGCACTGCGTTCGGGTTGGTGGCGTACTGGCGGTTGAGGTCCAGCGAGTCGGCGTCGGTCTTGTTGAGATTGCCGTACAGGCGGAACGACAGGGTGTCGGTCATCGGCCCACTCAGCTGCAGGCCGACACGCTCGCTGCCACCTTCGGCGCTGTGCTCGGGCACCAGCCCGTACAGGTCGACCGCACCGGTCAGGTCGCCGGTCGGGCGCTTGGTGATGATGTTGACCACGCCGCCGGACGCACCGGAGCCATAGCGTGCCGCCGCCGGGCCGCGCAGCACTTCGATGCGCTCGATCATTTCCGCTGGCACCCAGTTGGTGTCACCGCGGGTATTGCGCTCGCCGCTGCGGCCCATACGCACGGCATCACGCGCACCGATGCGCTTGCCGTCGACCAGGATCAGGGTGTTTTCCGGGCCCATGCCACGCAGGTCGATCTGGCGGTTGTTGCCGTACTGGCCCGAGGCGCTGTTGCCGGTGAGGTTGACGCCCGGCATGGTGCGCAGCAGTTCGGCGATGTCGTTGGCCGGCGGGCGCCTGGCGATGTCCTCAGCGGTGATGGTCGAAGTGCCCAACGCCTGGCGGGCAATCTGCGAGGCGGTGACATGCACCGTGTCGATATCGGTGGCGTCGGTTTCAGCCTTGGCGGTCAGGGCGCTGCCCGCCAGCAGGGCGGCAACGGCAAGCGCCAGCGGGCGCGGCGAAAGGACAACGGCAGGAGACATGATCTGGACCTTCTGGCAGGGCAACGGGGCCTCTGGCAAAGGGCTTGAGGCAACGACGAGGGGGAGGCGGAGCGTCGCTGCAGTCGCCTGCGGCCCGATCCGTGCGCGTATTCTCCCATCAATGCGAGTGATTCTCAAATGCGTTCACTCATTGCCGCAGCGGCACCGTTGTGCTTTGCGCACCGTGCAACCCTGCATCGCGCGTAAACTGGCCGGCCAACCTGCCATCAACCGTACGCCACCGCGGCCGATACCCGTGGTTTGCCGTACGCAGTCAGAGATCGACGTGGAACCACCCCAACTGGACGATGCCAGCCAGCCGCTGGCCGAGGCCTGGCAGCACTGCCTGCAACAGGCCGGCCCTGCCGCCACCGCGCTGCTGCACGCCGCCGCCGCCGATGCCCCGCCGGCGCTGGCCCAACGCTTCTACGAAGTACTGTTGCAGGACGGGCGTGCACGCCGCTTCCTGTCCCATGACCAGGTCAAGCAGCGCCTGCAGCCAGCCATGCAACGCTGGCTGGTGCAGCTGCTGACCACCGATGCCGACGGTATTGCCAGCACCGTTGCCTCACAGCGCGTGATCGGCGATGTGCATGCCCGGGTCGGCATTCCGGTCGATCTGGTCACCCGCGGCGCGCGCGTGCTCAAGCACGAACTGTTCGTGCGCCTGCGCGACGACGCGCCCGACAGCGCCACCGCGTTCGCCGCCATCGACTGCCTCAGCGCGATCATGGATATCGCCATGGAAGGCATGACCCTGGCCTACACCCATGCACGCGAGCGCTCCACCCGTGCCGATGCTGCGTACCGGCTGTTCTCGCTGGTGCAGAACGTCGGCACCGAACGCGAGCGTCAACGCGCACTGCTGCTGGACTGGGAGAACGCCCTGCTCTACGCACTCGCCGGTCATGTGCAGGCCAGCGACAACGCCAGCCTGGCCACCTCGGAGTTCGGCCTGTGGTTCACCCACAAGGGCATCCCCAGCTTCGGCGAAAGCAGCGAAACGCAGCAGGTGGGCCAGTTGATGGCCCGCATTGACGGCCACCTGCAGCGGGCCAGCGGCGATGCCCCGGCACAGCGACTGGCGGTGCTGCCGGCCATACGCGAGGACCTGGCCGCCATCCGCACCCTGATGACACTGCTGTTCGAGCGCATCGGCGAACTGGATGCCGGCAGCGATGCCCTGACCAATCTGCTCAACCGCCGCTTCCTGCCCACCGTGCTGCGCCGGGAAATCGAGCTGGCCACGCGCAACCGCACACCGTTCTCGCTGCTGCTGCTCGACCTGGATCATTTCAAGGCAATCAACGACGGCCATGGCCACGATGCCGGCGACCGCGCGTTGCAGCATGTGGCCGGCCTGCTCGGCCAGCTCACGCGTGGCAGCGACTACCTGTTCCGCTATGGCGGCGAAGAATTCGTGGTGGTGCTGGTGGCCGCCAGCGAATCGCAGGCGACCGTGATCGCCGAGAGCCTGCGCCGGCAGATCGCACAGTCGCCGGTAGCGCTGGCCAATGGCCAGGTGCTGGAACTGAGCGCCAGCATCGGCGTGGCCGGTCACGATGGTCATCCGGATTACGAGCGGCTGATGGCACGTGCCGACGCCGCGATGTACGAGGCCAAGCGCAGCGGCCGCAACCGCGTGGTGGTGGCCAGCGAGGCATTGCAGGAGGCCCCCGGGCGGCGCGCGCTGCAGCGGTAACGCTGCGCGGCAGGCAACCCATGTGTAGAGTCGACTGCCAGTCGACTATCACGCGCAGCGCGGGCTTTTCGCGCTCCGCGGCAAGAGCAGTTGACCAACGGTCGACGCTACCGACAGCCGACGCCACCGACACCAGCGCCAGCCGCTGCTTTCACCGCCACCACCCGCCATGCTGCCCACCACAGCAGCGCCAGCAACGCGATGCCTGCCCCCAGCAGGCACACGGCAGGCCAGCCATGCCGCACCTGCATCCAGGGCCCCGCCGCCGCTCCTGCACCACTGCCCACCGCATAGAACAGCATGTACAAAGCCACCAGGCGCCCATGCTGTTCTGCCGGTGCACGCAGCAGCAATGCCTGGTTCGAAACATGTAGTGCCTGGCCGCCCAGGTCGAGCACGACCACACCCAGCAGCAAGGACAGCGATTGCGGCAGGCCCAGCAGCGGCCACCACGCGACCAGCATCAACAGCAGCGCGCCGAGGCTGACCCGATGTGCGAAACCGCAGTCCATCCAGTGCCCGACCCGCGCCGCCATCAACGCACCGACCACGCCGGCCAGGCCGAGCGCGCCGATGGCTGCGGTCGACCAGTGCAGCGGCGCTGCCGACAGCGGCAAGGGTGCCGCCGCCCAGAATACGTTGAGGCCGGCAAACAACAGCAACGCCAGCGGGCCACGCTCGCGCAGCATTCGATTCCGGCGCAGCATGCCCAGCATCGAGCCCAGCAGCTCATGCCAGCGTGGAGGGACCGACGGCACCGGTACTGCGGGCAAGCGCTGCCACAGCAGCGCCGCCAATGCCGCCATCACCACCGCGGACAGCAGGTAGACCCTCTGCCAGCCAAAGGCCGCCGCCACCGTACCCGACACCACGCGCGCCAGCAGCAGGCCGATGAACACTCCGCCCTGCACCACGCCAACCATGCGACCGCGCTGCTCGGGCGGTGCCAGCGTGGCGGTGTAGGCGATCAGGCCCTGGGTCAGCGCCGTGCCCAGCAATCCGGCCAGCAGCATGCCAGACAACAGCCAGCTCGCCGTGCGCGACGCCGCCAGCCACAACAGGGTCAGCACCAGTGCGATCAGCTGCAGCCGCAGCAGGCGTCGCCGGTCACCGCGGTCCGCCAGCGGCAGCAGGCCAAGCAACGCCAGCACGCTGCCGGCCTGGGTGGCAGCCAGCACCGCGCCGGCCACGGCCCGGTCCAGTGCAAAGGCGCGTGCAAGCTGATCCAGCAGCGGTTGCGCGTAGTAGACATTGGCAACGCTGGCGCCGGCGGCAACCGCAAGCAGGACCAGCAGCGGGCGGGGAAGAGATGCGGCACTCATCTTGTAGTTGCAATTTGAAACCAGATGCAGGCTATCGCCATTGGTTTTAAACTGCAACCACATTCGGAGATACCCAGCATGCACGCCGACAGTCCCTGTCCTGTAGCCCGCAGTGCCGACCTGCTCGGTGACCGCTGGGCATTGCTGGTGATCCGCGACGCGTTCGACGGCATCACCCGCTTCGGTGATTTCCAGCGCAGCCTCGGCGCGGCGCGCAACATCCTCAGCGACCGCCTGCGCCGGCTGGTCGAGGCCGGCATCCTGCAGCTGCGGCCGGCCTCCGATGGATCGGTCTACCAGGAGTACGTGCTCACCGCCGCCGGCCAGGAACTGTTCCCGCTGCTGGTCGCGCTGCGCCAGTGGGGAGAGCGCCATCGCTTCGGTATGGGGGAAGCCCATTCACAGCTGATCGAATTGGCGACGCGGCGGCCGCTGCCCTACATGCAGCCGCGCGGGCGCGACGGCCAGCCGCTTCAGCCCGCCGCCACCCGCGTACGCAAACTCAAGGACGACGGGCGCGACACCTGACCCGCCCATTCGCGCACACCGACGAACGCCCGCGCCGGTTAGCATCGGTTTTTTCCGCCGCTGGATGCCGCCGATGTCGCGCGATCGCCCTTCCCTGCTGACCGCCCTGCTGTTACCCCTGCTGGCCTGCGCCACAGCAACCACGCAGGCCCGCGAGGTTGCCGCGCCCGCCGACCACGTGCAGGCCGATGGCCCCTATGTGTTCCGCCAGGGCAACCAGCTGCAGGCCAGATGGATCTGCGACGACAAGGTCGAGTCGCACACGCTTGCCACGCAGGCCTCAGGCACCGACATCGCCCCGCGTTGCGGCTACGAACACAGCGTGCACGTGGCTGCACCCAATGCACCTTCGATCTCCGTGTTGCCGGCCGTGCCGCGCATCGTTGCGCTGTCCGACATCCACGGCCAGTACGGGTTGCTGGTGCGCCTGCTGCGCGCCAATAAGGTGATCGACGCACAGGACAGCTGGGCGCTGGGCAAGGACACCCTGGTCATCGCCGGCGATGTGTTCGACCGTGGCCCACAGGTGACCGAAGCGTTCTGGCTGCTGTATGGCCTGCAGCAACAGGCGGCTGCCGCCGGTGGCGCGGTGCACTTCGTGCTTGGCAACCACGAGACCATGGTGCTGTACGACGACCTGCGCTACGTCAACCCGAAGTACCTGCGCAGTGCCCAGCTGCTGGGGCGCAGCTACCCGCAGCTGTATGGCGCCGACTCGGTGATCGGCCAGTGGCTGCGCACCCGCCCGGTGCTGCTGAAGATCGGCGACACCCTGTTCCTGCACGGCGGAATTTCGCCCGAAGCAGTACAGCTGGCGCTGGACCCGGCGCGCACCAATGCGGCCTACCAGGCCTCGCTCGGCCTGCCCAAGGCCGAAGTGAAGGCCGACCCGGCCACCGCACCGCTGTATGACGGCAAGGCCAGCCCGATCTGGTACCGCGGCTACTTCGATGGCCGCCTCGACACCGCAGGAGTGCAGAAGGTGCTCGACCGCCTGCAGCTCGCGCGCATCGTGGTCGGCCACACTTCGATGCCGCACGTCAGCAGCTTCCATGGCGACCGCGTGATCGCCATCGACAGCAGCATCAAGAACGGCGAGAACGGCGAACTGCTGTTCATCGAAGATGGCAAACTCAGCCGTGGCCTGCTGGACGGTTCGCGGGTGCCGCTGGCGCAGGGCGAGCCGGGCGTGCAGGACTGAATGGACGGAAAGCGCGACCGTGACCGACGGCGCCGGCGCGCTCCACCTTCACCCGGTTTGCGGCTACCCTCGGCAGCCGAGAGAGGCCCCCCGTCCATCCGGCGGGCCAGACCGTTACAGGAGCCCCCGCGCATGCGCGTTCTGATTGCTGAAGACGACCCGGATATCGCCTCCGGCCTGTGCGCCTCGCTGCGCCGGCAGGGCCATGTGGTCGACCACGTCGACAACGGCGCGCACGCCGACGCCGCGCTGGGCTCGACCCAGTACGCGCTGCTGGTGCTGGACCTGGGCCTGCCGCAGCTGGATGGCCGCGACGTTCTGCAACGCCTGCGCCAGCGCGGCGATGGCCTGGCGGTGCTGGTGGTGACCGCCCGCGATGGCCTGGCCGAGCGCGTGCGCGTGCTCGACCTTGGCGCCGATGACTACCTGGTCAAGCCGTTCGCACTGGACGAATTCGAAGCGCGCGTGCGTGCGCAGCTGCGCCGGGTCACCAGCAATGGCAATCCGGACCTGCGCATCGGCCGCCTGCGCATCGACCTGGCCGGGCATCGGGTGTGGATCGACGACCAGTCGCTGGAACTGACCGCGCGCGAGTTCGGCCTGCTGTCGGCACTGGCGGTACGCGCCGAGCGCATCGTGTCGCGCGCGCAACTGGTGGAAGCGCTGTGCGACTGGGGGCAGGACCTCACCGACAACGGCCTGGACATCGCCCTGCACCGCCTGCGCCGGAAGTTGCAGCCCGGCGGCATGGGCATCCGCACCGTGCGCGGGCTGGGCTACATGCTGGAAGACGCGCAGGACGACGGCACCCCGTGATCAGTGGACCGCCCAGCCTGCGCCGGCGCCTGCTCGCCTTCCTGGCGTTGCCGATGCTGGGCCTGCTCACCTTCAACACGATCCTGGCCTATTACGTTGCGCTGGACTATTCCAACCGCATCCACGACCGCAACCTGATCGACGACACGCATTCGTTCGCGCAGATGCTGAGCACCATGCCGGTGACCAGCGACCTGTCTCCGCAGGCGCGCTTCCTGATCGAGTACGACCCCGACGGCCATCGCTATTTCAACGTCGACAGCAGCCGCATGGGTACGCTCAGCGGCAATGCAGACTTCAGCCCGTATGCCCCTTCGCAGGACTGCACCGGCGTGCATCCGGCGCTGTACGACGGCAACCTCAATGGCCAGCAGGTGCGCATGGCCACCGTCTGCACGCAGGCGATGAACGATCCGCAGGACCAGCTGGCGGTGACCGTGGCCGAGAGCATGGCCGACCGCCGGCAGCGTGCGCGCGAGATCCTGATGATCATCATCCCGCTGATGACCATGCTGGCGCTGGGTACCGCGGCGCTGGTCTGGTTCGGCGTGACGTACGGCCTGCGCATCCTGACCCCGCTGAGGACCCGCCTGGCGCAGCGCCGCGGCGAACTGGCGCCGATCTCCGATGCCGACGTACCGGAAGAGATCCAGCCGCTGATCAGCACCATCGACGATCTGTTCGCGCGCCAGGCGGAAATGATCACCCTGCAGAACCGCTTCATCGCTGATGCCGCGCACCAGCTGCGCTCCCCATTGGCGGGCATGGCACTGCACGTGGACCAGGCGCTGGCGCACGGCGACCCGGACACGGTGCGCGAGGCACTGCAGCACATCCGCCGGCTCAACCAGCGCACGGCACGGGTCAGCACCCAGCTGCTGGCGCTGAGCCGGGCACAGACCGTGCCGGAAACGGTCGAGGCATTGGATCTGGGCGTTCTGGTACCGCAGTGGGTCGGCATGCGGGTACCGGAAGCGATCCGTGATGGCATCGATCTGGGCTACCGCGGCAGCCCCCATCCGCTGCGTGTACTCGGCAACGGCGCCATGCTGCAGGAGGCGCTGGACAACCTGATCGACAACGCCCTTCGTTATGCCGGCCGCAATGCGACGGTCACGGTGGGCGTGCATGCGCTGGACGACAATGATGTCGAACTGTATGTGGAAGACAACGGTCCCGGCGTGCCCGACGACGTGATGCCACGGCTGGGCGAGCGCTTCTTCCGGGCGCCGGGCACCGCTGCCAGCGGCACCGGCCTCGGCCTGGCCATCGCGCATGAGGCGGTGGAGCACTTCGGCGGCCGCCTGAGCTTCCTGAACCGCCCCGGTGGCGGATTGAAGGTCGCCATCACGCTGCCGCTGCTGAAGGCGCCCTGACCCGGCCCGGGGCGCTGAAAGGCTGGCGAAAATCGCGCTTGCGATCCTGCCATCCCCACTGCCGTCCCGGAGCCGCCAGGTGACCGAATCGCACGACTTCTTCCTCCCCGGTGGCCCACAGGGCGTGCTGCTGGTCCATGGCCTGACCGGCACCCCGGCGGAAATGCGCATGCTGGGCAAAGGGCTGAACAACGCCGGTTTCACCGTGCACGGCGTGCAGCTGCCCGGCCACTGCGGCACCGTGGATGACCTGCTGGCGACCACCTGGGAACAGTGGTACCAGGGCGTGGAAGATGCGGCGGCAACCCTGCGCGGCAAGGTCGACCAGCTGTACGTCGGTGGCCTGTCGATGGGCGCGGTGCTGTCGCTGGCCCTGGCTGCCCGGCGCCCGGAATGGGTGTCCGGGGTCGGCGTGTACGGCGCCACGTTCCGTTACGACGGCTGGAACATTCCCGCCGTAGCCCGCTTCTCGTTCCTGCTGCCGTGGTTCAAGCGCTTCAACATCGGCCGCGACCGCATGTTCATGGAAGAACCGCCGTACGGCCTGCGTGACGAGCGCCTGCGTGCGCAGGTGAGCGCCGCCATGCTGTCCGGCGACAGCGCCGCCGCCGGCCTACCGGGCAACCCCTGGCATGCGCTGGCCGAGATGCGTGCGTTGAGCAACTGGACTCGACGCCATCTGCACCAGGTCACCGCACCGTGCCTGGTGATGCACGCCCGCGAAGACGACGTGGCCAGCATGGGCAACGCCGAACTGGTGATGTCGCGGGTCAGCGGTCCGAAGGAACTGGTGGTGCTGGAAGACAGCTACCACATGATCACCATCGACCGCGAACGCCGCGACGTGATCCGCCGCAGCGCGCGCTTTTTCACCGAGATCGGTGAACGTACGGGCGTGCTCAAGGCGGTGGCCTGAAATGGGGGCACTTGCCACGCTGCTGTGGCTGGCCAATGTGGTACTCGATACCGGTGGCCAGCTCGCCTTCAAGGCCGCCGCCAGCGATCCGCAGGAAGGCGAAGGACTGAAACGCTGGAAACACATGCTCAGCCGCCCCTGGCTGTGGATCGGCATCGCCTGCTACGTGCTTGAGTTTGTCGCCTGGATCGCGTTCCTATCGCTGGTGCCGTTGTCCAAGGGCGTGCTGCTCGGCTCGATCAACATCGTCGCGCTGATGATCGCCGGCCGTTTCCTGTTCCGCGAGAAACTCACGCCGCTGCGGGTGACCGGCATGTTGCTGGTCACGGCGGGCGTGGCGGTGGTGGGGGCCGGCTCATGAGGCGCCTGTATGTCATCGGCTTCCCGCTGCTGATGTCCTTCGACACGCTGGCCCAGCTGTGCTTCAAGTACGCCGGCGATGCCGCGCTGCCGGTCGAGGCCAACACTGCGTGGCTGCTGCGCGTGCTGTCGCAGCCGTGGGTGTACGGCGCCATCCTCGGCTACGTGGGTGCGTTCTTCACCTGGATGAGCCTGCTGCGGCATGCGCCGATCGGCCCCGCATTCGCCGCCTCGCACCTGGAAGTGATCAGCGTGCTGCTGCTGTCGGCGTGGTTGTTGAACGAGCCGCTGACGCTGCACCATCTGCTCGGTGCGGTGTTGATCGTGGCCGGCATCGTCTGCCTCGGCCGCGCGGAAGCCGACGACCCGCACAGCCCCGCCGAAAGCGCCGCGTGAGCACCCTGCGATGAGCCTGTTCGCGCGCGAACTGCCACCGACGGCTGGCCTGCCGATGCAGGCCAGCGATTTCCTGCCCGGTGGTGGCGACCTGCGCGCGATCCTGGCCAGTCAGCTCGGCACACCGCCGCTGCAGTTGACCTGTTCCGGCACACACGCGCTGCTGATCGCGCTGCGTACGCTGCGCAAGCGTGCGCCCAAGCGCGACACCGTGATCCTGCCGGCCTATACCTGCCCGCTGGTGCCGATCGCGGTGCACAGCCTGGGCCTGCGCGTGCAGCTGTGCGATACCCGCCACGGCCATTTCGACTTCGACCCCGGCCAGCTCAAGCGCCTGGCCGACGCACGCACGCTGGCGATCCTGCCCACCCACCTGGGCGGGCGCATCGCCGATGTCGAGCTGGCCTGCGAGGTTGCGCGCGGCGCTGGCGCCTGGGTGATCGAGGATGCCGCGCAGGCGCTCGGTGCACGGGTCGGCAGCAGCAGTGTCGGCCTGCGTGGCGATATCGGATTCTTCAGCCTGGCCGCCGGCAAGGGCCTGAGCCTGCACGAAGGCGGCCTGCTGGTCAGCCGCGATGACGAGCTGCGTGCCGCGCTGGCCGGACATGCCGCCGAACAGGTGCGTTCCAGCCTGCGCTGGGAACTGCTGCGCAGTCTGCAGCTGCTTGGCCTGGCCGCCTGCTATCGGCCATCGCTGTTGTCGTTGGTGTACGGCAATCCGCTGCGCAGTGCGTTGCAGCGTGGCGACCTGGAAGAAGCGGTCGGTGACATTTTCCCGCTGCAGATTCCGCAGCACCGGGTCAGCCAGTGGCGGCAGAACATCGGTGCCCGTGCCGCGCGGCGCCTGCCGGCCTTCCTGCAGGCAGGGCGCCTGCGTGCATTGCAGCTGCGCGTGCAGCTGGCACAGCTGCCAGCCGTTGAGGTGGTCGACGGCCTTGCCGGTAGCGGTGGCACCTGGCCGATGCTGATGCTGCTGCTGCCCAGCCAGCGCGCCCGCGATGCCGTATTGAAAGACCTGTGGCCACGCGGGCTCGGCGCCAGCCGCATGTTCATCCATGCCCTGCCCGACTACGCGTACCTGCGCGGCATCGTGCCGCAGGACGACATGCCCAACGCACGCGACTTCGCCGCACGCATGCTTACCCTTGGCAACAGTGCCTGGCAGACCCGTGAAGAGACGGCCGAAATACTGCAGGTGCTGGCCCGCGCGTGACTTCAAGGCGCACGGATGGACTGCACCTCACGCATTCATCCATGCACCTTCCTGAACGCTTTCCCAGCCCGTCAATGAAGCCTTTCAACAGGAAAGGAACGAGAAAGGCGGCCTGCCTACATTGAGTCTGCCCCGGCATCGGGCCGGGCGTTTCTTTCATCGACGGACCTGCCCATGCACTGGAGCATCCTGTGTGACTTCGATGGCACCATCAGCCTCGAAGATGTCATCGACTCGCTGCTGGAAAAGTACGGCCAGCCGGGCTGGCAGGAACTGGAAGACCAATGGAAGGCTGGAAAGATCGGCTCGCGTGAATGCATGCAGGGCCAGGTGCGGCTGCTGAAGCTGGACCCGGCCACGCTCGATGCGCACCTGGACCAGGTGCAGATCGATCCGGGCTTCGTCGCCTTCGTCGCCCGCGCCGAGCAGCTGGGCGTGCCGCTGCGCATCGTCAGCGACGGCCTGGATTATGCGATCCACCGCATCCTCGCCAACCATGGCCTGTCGCGACTGCCGGTGGTGGCCAACCACCTGCGCTGGTGCGGGGACCACTGGGAACTGGAATCGCCCTACCAGGCCGAAGGCTGCCGCAGTGGCACCTGCAAATGCACCTGCGCCGCGCAGGCGCGCGCCAACGAAGCACCGCGCGTGCTGATGATCGGTGACGGCAGCTCGGATTTCTGCGTATCCGAAGATGCCGACTTCGTGTTCGCCAAGCGCCGCCTGATCACCCATTGCGCCAATGCCGGCATCGGGCATGCCGCCATCGCTACCTTCCACGATGCAATCGCGCTGTTGCCGCGCCTGCTCGATGGCAGCCTGCTGCAGCCACGCCGCATCGACGCAAGCCCGCAGCCCACCGCACTGCCCCTGCTGCTGGCCACCGCCTGAGCACGCCCCCGCCACCTCTTTCGAACGTCCTTCACGGAACCGAACTGCATGAACATTTTTGACAAGAACGCCGACGCCGCTGCCTCCGACGCGCAGCTGCTGGCCGACGAAGCCCGCTACAGCTCCTTCGGCGACACCGTCCACTACGTCGACCCGCCGAAGATCTTCCAGCGCGGCGAAGGCAGCTACATGTTCGACGGTGCGGGCGTGCCCTACCTCGACCTGCAGATGTGGTACTCGGCCTGCAACTTCGGCTACAGCAACAAGCGCCTGAACGACGCGCTGAAGGACCAGATCGACACCCTGCCGCAGGTCGCCAGCCAGTACCTGCACCCGACCCGCGTGCAGCTGGCCAAGACCATTGCCGTGGACATGCACGAGAAGTTCGGCCTCGACGGCCGCGTGCACTTCAACGTCGGCGGCGCGCAGGCCATTGAAGACTCGCTGAAGATCGTGCGCAACGCGCGCGGCGGCAAGAGCCTGATGTTCGCCTTCGAAGGCGGCTACCACGGCCGCACCCTGGGTGCGTCTTCGATCACCTCCAGCTACCGCTACCGCCGCCGCTACGGCCACTTCGGCGAGCGTGCGATGTTCATCCCGTTCCCGTACCCCTTCCGTCGCCCGAAGGGCATGACCCCGGACGAGTATTCCGACCACTGCGTGTGGCAGTTCGAGCGCCTGTTCGAAAGCGAGTACAACGGCGTGTGGGATCCCAAGGTCGGCCAGGCCGAGTACGCCGCGTTCTACGTTGAGCCGATCCAGGGCACCGGCGGCTACGTCATTCCGCCGCGCAACTTCTTCACCGGCCTCAAGCGCGTGCTGGACAAGTACGGCATCCTGATGGTCGTCGATGAAATCCAGATGGGCTTCTGGCGCACCGGCAAGCTGTGGTCGATCGAGCACTTCGGTGTCACCCCGGACGTGCTGGTGTTCGGCAAGGCGCTGACCAACGGCCTGAACCCGCTGTCGGGCCTGTGGGCTCGCGAAGAGCTGATCAACCCGACCGTGTTCCCGCCGGGCTCCACCCATTCCACCTTCAACTCCAACCCGCTGGGCACCCGCCTGGGCCTGGAAGTGCTGAAGCTGGGCAAGGAAATGGACTACGAGCGCACCGTGCCGGAGAAGGGCGCGTACTTCCTCGACGGCCTGCGTGGCCTGCAGAAGCGCCACCCGGAAATCGGCGACGTCGACGGCCTGGGCCTGGCCCTGCGCGCGGAAATCTGCCAGGCCGACGGCTACACCCCGAACAAGGAACTGCTGGACCGCATGGTCGACATCGGCCTGGCCGGTGACCTGCTGCACGACGGCAAGCGCATGGGCCTCGTGCTCGACGTGGGTGGCTGGTACAAGAACGTGATCACCTTTGCGCCGTCTCTGGACATCAGCTACGAAGAAATCGACCTGGCGATCACCCTGCTCGACCAGGCGCTGACCAAGGCCAAGGGCTGAGGTCGATGCGCTGCCGGTTCCCGTGCCGATGGAGATGACGTCACGCGCATCCAGCACCGCGCTGGAACCGGCCGCGCTGCTGGAGGGCTTCCTGGCCCACCCGCCGCTCGGATTCGAGGCAGGCCGCCTTCCCAGCGGCCTGCCGTCCTTCCGTGCACCGCTGGACCTGACCACGACGATGGACGACGAACTGCGCGGCAGGCTGCTCGGCCTCCCGCTGTCGCGCCTGTGGCGGCCGTGGATCACCTGGAAGACCCGCTTCGTCGGTGCCACCAGCACCGAGTACACCCCGCTGCCGGCACACGTCGCGCCGGAGGCGCTGGCCGAGGACGTGACGCGTCACGCGATCGGCGATACCCGGCTGCTGGTGGTCAAGGACCTGGCGATCGATTCACCACTGCTGGACGACGCGGCCAACGCGCACAGCGCTGCCTTCCTGCAGGCATTGCTGGCGCGCGGCTTCGTTGAACTGGAAGGCATGCCGCTGGCCTGGGTGGCGATCGATTTCGATTCGATCGACGGCTATCTCGGCCGCCTGTCGTCCTCGCGCCGCAAGAACATCCGGCGCAAGCTGCGCTCGCGCGACGACCTGCAGATCGACTGCATCGCCACCGGTGATCCGGCCCTGGCCGACCCACGGCTGCAGGCCGAACTGCATGCGCTGTACCTGGGTGTGTATGCGCAGAGCGCGGTGCACTTCGACCAGCTCGGCCTGCCCTACTTCCAGCATCTGCTGGCCGACAGCCAGAGCCAGGGACGGATGTTCCTGTACCGCCACCAGGGCCAGCTGATCGGCTGGAACCTGTGCTACGTGCATGCCGGCAAGCTGGTGGACAAGTACATCGGCCTGGCTTACCCGCAGTCGCGCGAGCACAACCTGTACGCGGTCAGCTGGATGCACAACCTCGAGTACGCCCTGCAGCACGGCCTGAGCCACTACGTGGCTGGCTGGACCGACTCGCGGATCAAGGCCGAGCTGGGGGCCCGCTTCACCTCCACCCGGCACGCGATCCATGCCCGTTCCCCGCTGCTGCGTGCCGCCCTGCGCCGGCTGGCCCCGTACCTGCAGGGCGAACCTGATGGAGGCGGCTGAGCGATGCTGGTGCGTTCCCCGCTGATCCTGGACCTGGACGGTGGCGTGCTGCCACTGCCCCAAGCGCAGACCCTGTCCCTGCCGCAGTGGCACGACACGCTGCGATTCGCCTGCAGCAACGGCACCCTGGATCGCTTCAGCACCGAGGTGCTTGCGCCGCTGCCGGCCCTGCTCGGCACAGTGATGCTCGGCAGTGGTGACTTCCATCACCTCAGCCTGCCGCTGCTGCGCCGCATGCGCGCGCAGGCGCCGTTCCAGCTGGTGGTGCTGGACAACCATCCGGACAACATGCGATTCCCGTTCGGCATGCATTGCGGGTCGTGGGTCAACGCCGCCAGCAAGCTGCCGCAGATCTCGCACATCCACGTGCTCGGCATCACCTCCAGCGACATCGGCCTCGGCCATGCCTGGGAGAACCACTGGCGTCCGCTGATGGGCGGTCGCCTGACCTACTGGTGCATGGACGTGGATGTCGGCTGGGGCCATCGCCTCGGCATGGGCCATGCCTTCCGCCGTTTCGAGCATCCCGAGGCCCTGGTCGCCACGTTCGCCGCCGAGCAGGCCAAGTCGCCGCAGCCGACCTATCTGTCGATCGACAAGGACGTGTTCGCCGGAGACGTGGCCCGCAGCAACTGGGACCAGGGCCGCTTCCAGCTGGAACACGCGCTGGTGGTGATCGAAGCACTGCGCGCCGGCGGCCTGGTCGGCAGTGACATCACCGGCGAAGTGTCGTTGGCCAACTACCAGAGCCGCTTCAAGCGCTGGCTGTCGTCGCTGGATGGCCAGCCGGACGTCAGCGCCGATGATCTTCCTGCCTGGCAGGCCCGGCACCAGCAGGTGAACCGCGAACTGCTGGCGGCAATGGCCGCCGTGCCGACGGCCTGCTGACCACTGTCCGGCAATGCCAACCAAGGTTGGCAACTACCAGAGCCGGGTAGAGCCGAGCCCACGCTCGGCTGGCGCCTTCTGTAGAGTCAAGCCATGCTCGACTGCGGGCACCGCGAACAGCAGCCGAGCATGGCTCGGCTCTACACTGGGTTCCCACCTCGGAGCCCTCGCCATGCCCCAGACCGTCATCCCGCAACTGCGCATGCGCCATGCCGACACCACCCTGCCGTTCTACGTGCAGGGGCTGGGTTTCGTGGTCGACTGGGAACATCGCTTCGAACCCGGCTTCCCGCTGTTCGCCCAGCTCACCCGCGACGGCCAGACGATCTTCCTCACCGAACACAGCGGCGACTGCGAGGTCGGCGGCGCGGTGTACTTCATCGTCGACGATGTTGACAGCCTGCACCGCGCCTTCAGCGCGGCCAACGTGCCGATCGAGCAGCCCCCGCATGACACCGAATGGGGCAGCCGCGAAATGCTGCTGCGCGACCCGGACGACAACCGGTTGCGCTTCGCCACACGCGTGGACTGAACGACGCCGGGTTGAGATGAATATACGAAACATATGCGCTTCGTATATTGAACCCTCCAGGACCGCCCATGGGCATCGTCAACATCGATGACACCCTGCACGACCAGCTGCGCCGTGCCTGCACCGTTTCCAGCCGTTCGATCAACGCCCAGGCCAACTTCTGGATCCGGGTCGGCATGCTGTGCGAGCTGAACCCTACGCTGAGTTTCCAGGACATCGTCGCCAGCGAGCTGCGCGCGGCCGGCGTGCAGCCACCGTTGCTGCCCCCGGGCCAGGTCTGAGCCGATGGGCATCATCAAGCGCCCCGACGAGATCGCGCTGATGGCCGAATCGGGTCGCCTGCTGGCGCAGGTGTTCGCCGCACTCGACCAGCTGCCGCTGCAGGGCCGCAGCACGATGGAGATCAACGATTTCGTCGAACGCATGATCGTCGATGAGCTGCAGGCGCGGCCGGCCAGCAAGGGCCAGTACGGCTTCCCGTACGTGCTCAATACCTCGATCGACAACGTCATCTGCCACGGCGTGCCCAGCACCACCGACGTGCTGCACAACGGTCAGATCGTCAACCTCGACATCACCCTGGAGAAGAACGGCTACATCGCCGACTCCAGCACCACCTACCTGGTCGGTGAGGTCGACTACGCCGCGCGCCGGCTGGTGCAGACCACCTACCAGGCGATGTGGAAAGGCATCGCCGCGGTGCGCCCCGGCGCACGCCTGGGCGACATCGGCCACGCCATCGCCCGCCACGCGCGCAGCCACGGCTACAGCGTAGTGAAGGAATACTGCGGCCATGGCATCGGCCAGGAAATGCACGAGGAACCGCAGATCCTGCACTACGGCCATCCCCACACCGGCATGGTGCTGGAAGAAGGCATGGTGTTCACCATCGAGCCGATGCTCAACCAGGGCAAGCCGGCCATCCGCCAGCAGCCGGACGCATGGCCGGTCTACACGCGCGACGGCAAGCTGTCGGCGCAGTTCGAACACACCGTGGCAGTCACCCGCAGCGGCGTGCGCGTACTGACCCTGCGCCCCGGCGAGACGCCGTTATGCGCGGTGGATGGCGCCTAGAGTGGCCGTTGCTGCATCCCGGCGTCCTCGTGCACGGTGCGCTTGCGCGCCGTCAGCGGCTCGCGCACCCGATGTGCCACATAGCCGACGCTGGCTGCGAGAATGAAGGTGTAACCAAGGAGCTCGGTGGTCTCCTCGATGGTGTTCTTGAACACACGGATGTACTGATCACCCAACAGTCCGGTCCACAACGACGTCATGCCGATCAGGCGCGAATAGAACAGCAGCAGGACCAGACCAATCGTCATCACGGTACCCGGCCGGGATACGAGAAAACGCACCAGCGCCTGCATGGCCCGGCGCCAGTCGCGGCTGGCCCAGGCCAGTGAGCCGATGATCAGCACACCCACCGGATACTTCCAGAAACCGTGTGCGATCAGGTCCAGCGCCTCATCCATCTCACGCAGGAGCATGCAGGCGAACAGCGCTGCCGCCAGCACGGCAAAGGCCCGATCATCGGCACGCCGCAACGCAAGCCGGACGAAGGCAGCCACGCTGGCGACCAGGAAGCCTTCCTGGGTCAGTTCGACCAGCGACCACTCGCCGACGGCATTGCCCAGCCAATGGATGTCGAGCCAGGCCAACGCAGGCGGAAGCGCCATCATCAGGCCGAACAGGGAGGTGCGCCCCAGGTGGGACAGGAGCAGCTGTAGATTGTCTTTCATGCAACACCGATGCCGCACCGTGGCGGTCGTACAACGAGAACACAGGCGACCGGGGGGCTGCCGAACAACGGCATGCGCGGCGGGGTCGCGACCAGGCGCGCATTATCCGCGCTGTATCCGGCCACGTGAACCGTATCGGTGGAACACATACGCAACACCGGCGTGCGTCACGCACTCATGGCGATAAAGGACGCAACAGCAGCAGCGTGGCCAGGCAGAACATGAAAACCGCCACGCCGGCGTCCAGCATCCGCCAGGCGCCCGGTCTGCGGAACACCGGCTGCAACAGGCGCGCGCCATAACCAAGAGAACAGAACCAGGCCACGCTGGCGACGCACGCACCGGCGGCAAAGGCCCAGCGCAGATCGCCCGGGTAGCGCGTGGACAGACTGCCCAGCAGTACCACCGTATCCAGATAGACGTGCGGGTTGAGCAGGGTGAAGGCCAGGCAGGTCAGCAGCACCTGGCGCCCACTGCCGCCCTGCGCCTCGGCGGCGGCCAGCGCACTGCCACCGCGCCACGCGCGCAATCCCGCCTGCAGGCCATACCAGAGCAGGAAGGCCGCACCACCGAAACGCAGCACCTGCAGCAGCAGCGGCCACTGCAGCACCAGCGCCCCCATGCCGCCGACACCGGCCAGTATCAGCGCGATGTCCGCACCGGCGCAGGCCAGCACCACCCTCCCCACATGACGCTGCTGCAGACCCTGGCGCAGCACGAAGGCGTTCTGCGCGCCGATGGCGATGATCAGGCCGGCACCTGCGAACAGGCCGGCGGCGGTAGCGGCGATCCACATCAGGACAGGCCAGGCAGCGGGGGGACGCGCAGGGTGCGGCCAACGGACACGTTAAGACAAACTGATTATTCTTTATCCTGTGCAGAAATACTGAAGAGGTGCTGGTGGACCTGGTACATCCGCAACTGTCCGCATTTGCCGCAGTGCTGGAAGAAGGCAGCTTCGAGGCTGCGGCGCGCCGGCTGTCGATCAGTCCGTCGGCACTGTCGCAGCGGATCAAGGCCCTGGAGGACCGGCTTGGCCAGGTGCTGGTGGTGCGCCAGGCACCGTGCCGGCCCACCGCCGCCGGTGAGGCACTGCTGCGCCGCGTCCGGCCGATGCAGGCACTGGAGGCCGAGGCAGTGGCCGAACTGCTGCCCGAACGCGGCAGCGACGCCGCACGTACGCCGATCCCCTTGGCGGTCAACGACGACTCGCTCGATACCTGGTTCGTGCCGGCCATCGCCGACCTGCACCAGCGCCATGGCTACCTGTTCGACCTGCGCATGGACGACCAGGACCACACCCTGCAGCTGCTGCGCGACGGCAGTGTGCTGGGTGCAGTGACCGCCGAAGGACAGCCGGTGAAGGGCTGCAACGTACACCCGCTCGGCGCGATGCGCTACCACGCCATCGCCTCGCCCGGCTTCGCCCGCCAGTACTTCAGTGACGGCATGCAGGCCGCGGCCCTGGCGCACGCCCCCATGTTGGTGTTCAACCGCAAGGATGAACTGCAATGGCGCTTCGTGCGACGCCTGACCCGCGCGCGGCTGCAGCCACCGCTACACTACCTGCCTTCCTCCACCGGTTTCGTCGAAGCCGCCGCGTGCGGACTCGGCTGGGGCATGGCCCCGGAAACGCTGGTCGCACCCGCCGTGCGCGCCGGCCGCGTGGTGGTACTGGAACCCCGCCGCTGGCTCGATGTGCCGCTGTACTGGCAGCATGCCGCCGTGCGTTCAAGCACGCTGCAGCACATCACCCAGGCGCTGCGCACTGCGGCCAGCGGCACCCTTCGTTGAGGACAATCCGATGACCGCAGACCCGGGCTTCACGCCGCGCGCACTACCGTTTGCGCACTTCTTTACCACTGGGACGGCATGGGCGTGATCGGCCGACGTACAAGGATGCACCGCGCGAAGGCCGCGCTGGCGCTGGCGCTGGCGACCTGCCTGCCATTCGCTGCGTCCGCGCAGAACAACACCGACGCACCTGCCTTGGACTGGGAACAGGCGCGGCAACGCCTGGAGCAGGTCTCCGATGCACTGGCGGCCGCTGATGCAGCGGTACGCAACAAGCAGGACCTGCAGGACGCCACCCGCCTGCTGCGCCTGCCGGAGATCACTGGCGAAGTGCGCCGCCTGCAGTTCCAGAAGACCCTCACCCTGCCGCTGGGCTCGCTGGCCCCCGTGGCTGAAGCCTTCGGCATCGATTCGCCGCTGTCGTTCACCGAGCGCGACTGGCGTACCCGGCCCGTGGTCACTGCGGTGCTGCCGTTGTACACCGGCGGCGTGATTCCGGCCGCGCAACGTGCCGCCAGCGCCGCCCACGAACAGGCCAGCGCCGAGCGCGAAGCACAGCGCCAGTCGCTGACCGTGCAGCTGGCCCAGGCCTATTTCGGCCAGCGTCTGGCCGAGCAGGCGGTGGACGTGCGCCGCGATGTGCGTGATGGCCTCAACCGCCACCTGTCGGATGCGGAAAAGCTGGAACGCGAGGGCTTCGCCACCCGCGCGCAGCGCCTGCAGGCCACCGTGGCCCGCGACAAGGCCGAACGCGAGTACCAGAAGACGGTGAACGATCTGGCCACGCTGAAGGCCGCGCTGTCCACGCTCCTGCGCAGTGGCGGCGAGGTACAGCCGGTGTCGCCGCTGTTCGTGCAGCGCGTGCCGCTGGAACCGGTCGCCAGCTTCGAGCGCACTGCGCAGGCGCGCCAGCCGCAGATCGCACGCCTGCGGGCGATGGTGGCGCAGGCCGAACAGGGCGTGCGCGTGCAGCAGGCCAAGCTGAAGCCGCAGATCTTCGCCTTCGGCCAGTACGACTTCCGCCGCCGCGACGAGATGCTGACCGATCCGGACTGGGCGTTTGGCATCGGCCTGAAGTACACCTTCCTGTCGCCGAACTCGCGGCCGGCGCAGATCAGCGCCGCACGTGCGCAGCAGGAGCAGGCCGAAGCCGGCCTGCGCGAGGCCGAAAACCAGGTCGCACTGGGCGTGCGCAAGGCCTGGAACGAACTGGAAACCGCGCGGCAGCAGTTCGTACTGCTCGACAGCAGCATCGCCCAGGCACAGGAAAACCTGCGCCTGCAGGAGCTGGCGTTCCGCGAAGGCCAGGCGACTTCGCTTGATGTAATCGACGCGCGGCTCGGCCTGGGCGGTGCCCGTGTCGAGCGTGCGCAGGCCGCCTACCAATACGATATTGCGCTGGCACAGTTGCTGGAGGTCAGTGGACAGATGGACCGTTTCGAAGAGTTCCGGCGGCGTGCGGACGAGGTGATCGACCATGAGTGATGTGCTGCACGACGAAGCGAAAACGCCCCCCGGCAAGCGCCGCTTGGGCCCGATCCTGATAGTGGTGCTGCTGATCGTGGTGGTGCTCGGCCTGTGGCTGGCCTGGCGCAGCCCGGCCGACCAGATCCAGGGCATGGCCGATGCGGACACCATCAACGTGGCCGCCAAGATCACCGCGCGCGTGGCCGAACTGAAGGTGCGCGAGGGCGACCGCGTACAGCCCGGCCAGGTGCTGTTCCTGCTCAACAGCCCCGAAGTGGCCGCCAAGGAACAGCAGGCGCACGGCGCATTGGCCGCCGCGCAGGCGGTGGCCGACAAGGCCGACGAAGGCGCGCGCAGCGAGGACATCCGCGCCGCCGAAGCGAACTGGAAGCGCGCCGAAGCCGGTGCGACGCTGGCCGAGGCCACCTACCAGCGCGTGCAGAACCTGTTCAACGAAGGGGTGATGACCCGGCAGAAGCGCGATGAAGCGCATGCCCAGGCCACCAGTTCGCGCGAACTGGCCCGTGCTGCCCGCGCGCAGTACGACATGGCGTTGGCCGGCGCGCGCGAGCAGGACAAGCGCGCCGCGCAGGGCCAGGTGCAGCAGGCACAGGGCGCGGTGGCCGAAGTCAACGCCGCGCGTGTCGAAGTCGAAGGGCGCGCGCCGGTGGCCGGCGAGATCAACAAGCGCATGGCCGACCCCGGCGAACTGGTGCCGGCCGGCTACCCGGTGTTCACCCTGGTCGACATCGACCGCATGTGGGTGGCGATGAACCTGCGCGAATCGCAGATGCAGGGTCTGAAGGTCGGCAGCAAGCTGAAGGGCAACGTGCCGGCACTCGGCCAGGACGGTGAGTTCGAGGTCTACTTCATCAACCCGGCCGGCGACTATGCAACCTGGCGCACCACCCGTCAGTCGTCCGGCTACGACGTCCGCAGCTTCGAGGTGCGGGTGCGCCCGGTACGCCGCATCGAGGGCTTCCGCCCCGGCATGAGCGTGCTGTTCGCATGGCCCCAGCACTGAGCCCCGACCGCAACGGCTTCGCCGCTTCGTGGCGGCGCGAGCTGCAGTCGCTGCGCGGCAACCGTGCCGACCTGCTGCTGGTGACCCTGCTGCCCCTGCTGATGCTGGCGGTGATGGCGTGGATGTTCACGCCGTCGGTGATGCGCGATATCCCCATTGCTGTGGTCGACCTCGACCACAGCAGTGACAGCCGCCTGCTGCTGCGCATGCTCGATGCCAGCCCCGGCGTGCGCATCGCCAGCCAGCCCGTGGACATGGAAGACGCCCGTTCGCAGCTGCGCCGCCTGGATGTGTTCGCCATCGTACTGGTGCCGCGTGATGTCACCCGACAGGCGTTGCGTGGACGGCAGGGCACGGTGTTCGCCTATTACAACGCCACCTACATGACCACTGGCCAGTCGGCGGCGCGCGATATCGGCGACGCCGTCTCGGCCTGGAACGCGCGCCTGCTGCGCGAGCACATCGGCCTGCAGGTCGGCCCGGGCAAGCTGCGTGCGGCGCCGATCGCGGTGCAGTCGGACATCCTGTACAACCCGGCACGCAGCTACGAACTGTTCCTGCTGCCACTGATCTTCCCGGCGGTGCTGTCGCTGGTACTGGCGCTGGCCGTAGCCGGCAGCCTTGGCCGCGAGATCCGCGACGGCACCCTGCCCGCCTGGCTGGGTCGCATGCCGTGGTCGGCGATTGCCGGCAAGGTCGCGCCGTACATCCTGCTGTTCTCGTTGTATGGCGCGCTCGGCATTGGGTACCTGGCCTGGATGCGCGGCGATGGCGTGGCCGGCAGCGTGCTCGTGCTGCTGCTCGCACAGCCACTGTTCTGCTTGGCCACGGCCGCCTACGCGTTGTTCTTCGTCGGCGTCACCCGCGACATGGGTACCGCGCTGTCCGCGGTCGGCCTCAGCATCGGCACCGCACTGGCGTTCTCCAGCGCCACCTTCCCGGTGCTGGATGGCCCCCTGTTCACCCGTATCTGGCATCAGTTGCTGCCACTCAGCGCCTACATCAAGCTGCAGACCCAGCAGCAGTTCATCGGTTCGCCGCTGCAGGTTTCGATATGGCCGCTGACCACGCTGTTGTTGATGACGATGGTGGCCGGTGGCATCGGCGGCCTGCGCCTGATCGCCTTTGCGCGTACGCCTGAAGCCGCGCAGCCTGCGGGAGCCGACGCATGAGCGCACTCTGGCGCAGCCTCCGGCAGACGCTGATGGCAGTGCTGTGCGACCGCTACGCGATCGTGGTGATGGTCGGCGCGGTGATCCTGTACTCGTTCTTCTACCCGGCCGCGTACCGCCACCAGGTGGCCGGCAACCTGCCGGTGCTGGTGGTGGACGAAGACCACAGCGCGACCAGCCGCGCGCTGCTGCGAAAGCTCGATGCACTCCGCGTTGCACGCGTGGTCGGGCAACCGGCAGACATCGACAGTGCACGCCAGCAGCTGGAAGCCGGCCACGCCGAGGGCATCGTACTGATCCCGGCCAACCTGGAACGCGACATCCTGCGCGGCCATCCGGCCAAGCTGGTGTTGCTCGGCAACGGCGCCTACCTGGGCCGTGCCAGCTGGGTGCTGGGCAGCGTGGCCGATGCACTGGGCGCGTTCGGGCGTGAGGCGGTAGTCGGCCAGGCGGCCTTCATGGGCGCACCGCAGGCACCGCCGGTCACCCTGGTGCAGCGCCCGCTGTACAACACGCAGGAAGGCTATGGCAGCGCCATCGTGCCCGGCGTGGCCGAGCTGATCGTTCACCAGACCCTGTTGATGGGCATCGGCGTGCTGCTCGGTGGCCGCCGACTCGCGCTGGGCCGGCGCCTGCGCTTCGACCTGCCAACGCTGGCGGGCATGGCATTGGGCTTCAGCCTGATCGGCCTGTTCGGTCTGTTCTGGTACGCCGGCTTCACCGCGTGGGTGCAGGACTATCCGCGCGGTGGCAATCCACTGGGCCAGTTATTGGGCGGCACGCTGTTCATCGCCGCCACGGTGGCGTTCGGCCTGTTCGTCGGCAGCTTCTTCCGCACCCGCGAACGCGCCTTCCAGTACATCATCGCCACCTCGATCCCACTGTTCTTCCTGGCCAACCTGTCGTGGCCGGCGGTGATGACGCCGCAACCGCTGGTCTGGCTGGCGCAGCTGCTGCCGACCACCTCGGGCATCAACCTGATGGTGCGCCTGAACCAGATGGACGCCCGCCTGGCTGAAGTCGGCCACGAACTGATCACTCTCACCGTCCTGCTGCTGCTCTACGGCAGCCTCGCCGCCTGGCGCCTCCTCGAAAAAAAGGGGACGAAGGGGATTGAGTCGTAAACGGCAAGGTCGGGGGATGCGGCTCAATCCCCTCCGCCCCCTTTTCAGGGGTCGGGCGCGTACCAGAACGGGATGCGGTACTCGCGGCGTCGCTCCGGGCCGCGCTCGCCCCCTTCGGCATTCCAGACCAGGCTCAGGTCATGGCGACCCGGTGCCAGCGTCGCCATGGGCAGATAGCCCACCAGGCCACGCATGTCGAGATCGCGGCGCTCCATCGGCATGAAGTCGTGCAGGTCAACCGGCGTGCCATCCAGCTGCACCCGCCACAACCGGGACAGGCACTCCACCGCTGCGCTGGCAGCCTTTGCGCCAGTCGCTTCATTGCGTGCGGCGGGCAAGGCGGTGCAGTGCTGGCGCGCCAGCGGGTTGTCGCGCTGGGGGCGGTGTGGAATGAACACACGCAGGCGTGAACCACTGATAGTGTCCGACGGGATCATCGGGTACGGCAGCAGCTGATCGTGCGCCGAACGCATCGATTCGTAATGCGCGCTCAACATGCCGTGTTCGACGGCCTCGTCGGTCATCACCTGGTAGCGGTTGAACAGCGAGAACTTCACCGAACCCAGCACCTGCACCCCGCCCAGCACCATGGCCACCATCACCGCCAGCAGATAGACCGCCATGAACGAACGCGAGCGCAGGTTGCTCTGCAGGGTCAACTGCATGGTCTGCATCAGGCGCAGCAGGGGAATCCGTTGCAGGCCCGCCAGGAAGCGCTGCAGCCACCGCTGCAGGCCGTCATAGGGCTGGTCGCGCCGCTGCCGGCGCGCAATGACACGCTCCAGCAGTGCAGGAACCAGTGCGAGTACAAGCAGGCTGGCCAGCACGGTACCGACCACGATCATGGCCACACGATCGGAACCGCCGGCAAGCGCACTGATCGCCATCGCCACGCACAACGTCAGCACGGCCATCACCAGGGTGCCGGCCAGCGTTTGTACTGCCAGCAGCGTGGTGGAGAAGAGCATGGTGGCCAAACGATCAGCGCGTTCGATGCTGCCGTCCAGGCCACCGTCGCGCGCCTTGAGGAAAGCGCGCGATACCGGGCCCATCTGCGGCAGCCGTTCCCAGTCGATGCCCTTGGGAAAGTGCGATTTCAGCCCGATCAGGCCTATCCAGTACCCGCGCACGGTCAGGTGCGCGATCAGCGCTACCGCCAGCACGTAACACATGCCCACGCTGATGCTGAAACCAAACCACAGCACCTGGAAGTACATGCCTTCCGTGTGCAGGCTGCTGCGCGCCCACGCATCGAACAGGTACCCAGGCACCGCCAACAGTGCGAACGCCAGCAGGCCGGAAATGAACAGTTCCAACTCATCGGTACGCTCGCGCAGCCGACCGAAGCGGGTGCTCGCCTCGGGTCCGGGCTCGCGGTCGGCAACCGGCACGTGCGACTCTGCGACGGGCAATTCGTTCACAGGGCATTCATCCTTGGAGGTCGGCGCAGTATAGGCGCGACACAGCGGCCGGCGATACGGGGCCCCACAACGAGGAACGCCGGCACGGGGCCGGCGTTCGAGGAACTGCGTTGCGGAAGGGGGATTACGCTGTTGGCATCATCGGTCAGCGGTAAACGCGCTCGCAGCGGCGTTCGACCACGCGGTCGCCGTTCTTCTGCTGGCTGTTGCCCTGGATCTGGCGGCCGGCCGCACCACCGGCCACGGCACCGGCCACGGTGGCCAGCTTCTTGCCGTTGCCACCGCCCACCTGGTTGCCCAGCAGGCCACCAATCACGGCGCCAGTGGCGGTACCGGCGATGCGGTTGGGATCGCGCGAATTACGCTGCACTTCCACGTTCTTGCAGACCACGCGGCTGCCGTCATTGAACTTGCGTCCCTCATCGCGCGGCCCATAGGTCTGCGCGCCGGCCACCGACGAAGCCGCCAGCAGGGTGCCCAGCACAAGCAATCGGGTCGAGGTCTTCATGGCCATCTCCTGAGTTCCGGTATGGCACCAGTGTCCTCCCGCGGTTGGCAACCGGAAGTGAAATGCGCGTGTCCGCCACTTCATCGGCCATCGCACGTTCAGGAAGAAAATCCGCGCCCATCGCGACCAGCCGTCGCGATGGGCGCCGTCTCCCTGCCGGCATTGCCCTCTGCTAGAACTCTTCCCAACCACCCGCATTGGCGGCCAGCGTCGGCTCAAGCCGCGGCGACAGCACCGCAGGCCGGCGTACCGGCGCAACCGATGCCGCCACGGCTGCCAGCGCCGGGCGTACTGCGGCGGCGGCGGTCACCGCCCCCGTGCGGAAAACCGACACGGCTTCGGCCAGCAGGTTCGCCTGCTCCTCCATCGAGCGCGCTGCGGCACTGGCTTCTTCGACCAGCGCGGCATTCTGCTGGGTGGTCTCATCCATCTGCACCACCGCCTGGTTGACCTGTTCGATGCCCGAGCTCTGCTCCTGGGAGGCAGCAGAGATATCGGCCATGATGTCGGTCACGCGCTGCACCGAGGCCACGATCTCGCCCATCGTGGTGCCGGCCTGGCGGACCAGCGCCGAGCCATCGGCGACCTTGCCGACCGAATCCTCGATCAGGCCCTTGATCTCCTTGGCCGCGCCCGCCGAGCGCTGCGCCAGCGTACGCACTTCGCTGGCCACCACGGCAAAGCCCCTGCCCTGTTCCCCGGCACGCGCAGCTTCGACCGCCGCGTTCAGCGCGAGGATATTGGTCTGGAAGGCGATGCCATCGATGACCGAGATGATCTCGGCGATCTTCTTCGACGCGGCTTCGATGGCCGACATCGTGGTGACCACCTGCCCGACCACTTCACCGCCCTGCGAGGCAACACCATGCGCGCCGATGGCCAGCTGGTTGGCCTGGCGTGCGTGCTCGGCGTTCTGCTTCACGGTAGAGGTCAGTTCCTCCATCGACGCTGCCGTTTCTTCCAGGTTCGCCGCCTGCTGTTCGGTACGCCGCGACAGGTCGGTGTTGCCCGAGGCGATCTCGCCCGCTGCCAGGTTGATGCTGGAAGCACTGGCCTGGATACGGCCCACGATCTGCTTGAGCTGATCGACGGTGGCGTTGCAGTCATCACGCATGCGCGCGAACACGCCGTGGAAATCCCCCTGCATGCGCACGGTCAGGTCGCCGCGCGAGATGGCCTGCAGCAGGGTCGAGACCTGCACCAAGTTCTCGTCGGTGGTCTGCATCAGGCGATTGAGCCCTGCCACCATGTCGCGGAAATCGTAGGCGAAGCGATCTTCATCACCGCGCAGGCTGAAGTCGCCTGCCGCGGCCGCCGTCGCCAGCCGGCGGATCTCGCTGTTGATCGCCGACAGGCTGGACTTGGTTTCGTCCATCGCCTGGGTGATCGCCGCCTTCTCGCCGGGCAGCGGGTCCATGTCCACCGACAGATCGCCGTGTGCGTAGTGCTTCATCACCTCGATCAGCCGGTTCTGTACCTGCACGTGCGATCCAACCAGCGCATTGGTCTCATGCACCATGCGCCCGTAGTCGCCGGGGAATGCGCTCTCGTCCATGCGGTAGCTGAGACTGCCGGCATCGTGCTGGCGTGCCAGCTCGCCCTGCGCCGCCATCACCGACTGCAGCTGTGCCTGCATGCGCTGCATCGACTTCAGCAGCTGGGTCACCTCGTCGTTGCCGGTGGCGTCGATGCTGCTGTCCAGGCGGCCACTGGCGATGCCGTCGGCCAGCTTCACCGCGCCTTCCAGCGGACGGGTCAGGCTGCGGGTGATCGCCCAGGCCGCCAACGTACCCAGCAGCAGGCTCAGTGCCCCGAACGCGATCGACAGCGTGCCGGTCCACGATTCGGTTGCGCGGTACTCTTCGCGGCTGCGTTCGGTCAGTGTTTCCTGGTGGCGCAGCAGGGCCGAGATGGATTCATTCCAGGCCGTTGCCAGACCGTGCTCGGCCAGCAGCTCCTTCGCTGCCCCATCAAAATCCCCCACCTTCATGCGCTCATGCAGTTGCTGGGTTGATGCATCGGTGGCCTTTCGTGCCGCCTCGATGCGCGCGACCAGGGTATCGCCGGTGGCGTCACGCGGAATCTTGATGTACTTGGCCCAGATACCGTCATAGGTCCGCGACAACTCCTGGGCACGCTGGTAATCCCTGTCGAACTCATCACCCCGCTTGATCACCATCAGGCGGCGATGCATCAGCACCGCGTTGTTGGTATCAAGCATGTCATTCAACAAACGCATCTTGACCATGTTGACGTCCACCACTTTCTCGAACTGGGCGGATTTCAGCTGATTCCCATACAGCACCAGGCCAACGATGGCCATGATGAACAGCAGCAGCAGACCGAAGCCGGCGCCAAGCCGGGATCCCACACGGAGATTACGTAAGGCAAGCATCTCAATTCCCTTGATCGTGGCCGTACGTTCGATGGCGGCGCAGCGAAGGGAAACTTTACGGGACTTTATATATGGACCGATCCAAATATATGGAACTGTGCAGGCAGTCAGAAAACAAGGCGGCAGATAATGGCGCCATATCATTATTGAATACCGCTGACACGCCAGCGCCCGATGAAAATCACGCAGGTTTAACACCATAATCATGCCAGCTCCATCCGAAGCGGCCCTGGATTATCTGCGCCGGACACAACCGCCGCCCGGGAGGGCTACAGTCTGCAGATGACACGGATCCTGCACATCGAAGGCGCGTCCATCAACGACATCGCCAGCCTCTACGTGGAAATCAATCGCGTGTTCATGGCCGACGAAGACTGGCAACTGGGCGCAAGCCTGGATGCGCTTGATGACCTGCTTCACGGCGGCTACGGCGCTCTCGCAGGCCATGCCATCGCCACGGTGGTGTGGCGTGACTTCGCCCACAGCCGCGATGCACTGGGCCGCGAGACCACGCGCGCCTGGCTGCAATCGAAACTCGCTCAGGGCGGCAGGTTCAACGGTGCGGCCATCCACGCTCAGTTGACGGCACTGGCGCTTGGCCAGGGACAGACCTACTTCGAGATCGTCATGGAGATCTTCGGCAGCCATCCGCAGATCACCCTGGTGCCTGGCTGAGCGGGCTGCAGCGACCAGCCCCACATCAGCTCAGAGCTTGGCCAGGGCCTCGCCCAGACGGCGCGGGAACGCCACCTCGCTGGCCAGGTGCCATGCGCGTGCATTGGCGCCCAGCCGGGTCCACTCGGCCTCATCCATCGCCAGCGCGCGCTCGACGGCCTGTTCCAGCGCCTTCTCATCCACATGCCAGGTCCTGGACAGATGGCAGGGCTCGCCCTCGTGCGCGGCAACCAGGATGCCGCGGCTGTCGTCGATCATCTGATTCATCGGCGCGCCGTCACAGGTGATCACCACCGCCCCGCAGCTCATCGCTTCCACCAGATAGTGGCCCCAGCCTTCGGTCTGCGACAGGCACAGGTGGAACGCATGTTCGTTCTGCAGGCGCTGCACCTCCTGGTCGGGCAGCCGCTCGCGGACGATTCTCAGGTTCGCGGCACCGCCCTCATCTTCGTCCGAAGGGCCGCCGCGCAGGATGGTCAGCAAGGGCCATTCGGGATGCCGTTTCCAGACATTGACGAGTGCAGCCGTTCCCTTCATACGGCTGGTACCGGCCGCATGCAGGAAGCTGCGCGGCCTGCGCGGCACTGCCGGGTCGTAGCGGTCACGGCTGCAGAAACCGACTTCCAGCGCGCGCATGCCCAGCGCGTTGAAGATGCGCGTGGCTTCTTCGGTCTTGGTCAGCAACGCATCGAACCGCGGCAGGATCCGCAGGCTGCGTGCGGACACCCATTCCGGATTCGGGATCAACAGATTGACGTTGGCCAGTCCGAAGCTCGCCGGCCGGACATGTTCCAGCGAGATGTTGACGTCGAACCGGGCCGGCGTGCGCCCCAGGCTCAGCCACGAGGCCAGCAGCCTGCGCAGGCGCATTCCGCGGAGTTTCCAGGCGCCACCATTGCGCACCGCGTCCAGGCGGCTGACCGTCACCGTGTGCCCGAGCTGCTGCAACGAGCGCTCGATCACCTGGATGTCATGGGACAGGCCACGCTGGTTGTCGGCGGCCAGCAGATGGATATGCGCCATCAGGAAGGACTCCCTGGCCGGAGCAGGTCACGCGCCGGCAAGGCGGTCGCCAGCATGAAACCCAGGACCAGGTAGAAATAGAACGAATGCGGCATCGCCCGGTAGAACACGTTGTCCGTGAACGCCGAAAGCGCATAGACGATGACCACGGCAAGTCCGGCGGTGGCGATCATCGCGGTGATGTCGTCGGCGTGGCCGAGACGTCGCACGAAATGGATGCCGGGCAGGATGAAGACCAGCAGCATGATCAGCAGCAACGGCACGCCACCGGTCACCGCCGCTTCCAGGTACTCGTTGTGTGGATGGTTGTAGCGGAAGATCGACTCGGACACCTCGCCGCGGGCGATGCCCTCACGTGCATAGGTACCGAACTGGTTCAGGCCCACCCCCGCCACGGGATGCTCGGCGAAGGCATCGACGGCCACGCCCCACATGGCGATGCGCTCGCGGACCGAGCCGACCTCGTTTTCCTGGTTGAAACCGGAGATCTCGCCACTGACCTCACCGAAGCGCTGGATCACCTCATGGTTCAGCACCGAGGTGGCGCCGACCACGCCAATGACCAGGGCACCGACGAAGGCCAGTGCCCCCCGCCAGCGCCGGGTGCGCCGGACGTGCACCGCAATCACCATCAGCATGGCGGGAATGAACGCCAGGATCGGCCCGCGGCTCTGCGCCAGGATCGAACCATAGACGCCGACGGCGATGGCCACGCCGTGCAGCCAGCGTTCGGCCGGATGGACATTGGGCTGGATCAACCGGATGACCGAGAACAGCGCCATGCACAGCGTCACCATGGTGAACTCGATGGCGGTCCATTCGCCGCCACTGAAACCGTGCGCGCGTTCAAGGCCCATCACGTGGTGCTGCACGATGCACGACCCGCCGAAGACCAGGGTGGACAGGGCGAAGATCTTCCAGATCAGGCGCCAGTCCAGCGCAGTGGCGAACACCGCAGCGGTGCCCAGGTAGAGCAGTGTCTGTGCCGGCAGGTCCAGTTCGTTCCAGCGCAGCCCGTGCCAGAGGATGCTGTAGAAGGCATAGGCCAGGCGCAGGAAGCAGACGATCACGATGAACCGGGCAATGCGGTAGCGCAGGCGGACATCGGGCTGGCGGCGGATCAGAACCACGCCGGTGACCAGCAGGGCCAGCAGCAGCACCGCCTTCAGCAAGGTGTAGGGTGCGGAGCCGGCAAGCGGAACGATGGCGACCAGGATGCTCAGCAGGACGGTACGCCAGGTGTAACGAGGTTCGGCGGCCATGCAGGCTGCAGTCATGCTTGTTCTTTCCATCAACGCCCGCCCGGGGTGAGTCGCCCCGGTTTCCATGGAGGCCGCTTGGCGGAAATCGCCGGGGCTGACACTACCGTGGGGCCCCGTGGAAATCAACCAAACCGCAGGTGTACGGGGGCCTGCGTTGGCGTACGGACAGTCGCGGGCAACCGCCCTTGTCTCTGAGCTTCCGGTCGGGATCATCGACCGCCCCAGGTCGCTACACTAACGATCTCTCCGGCCATGCCTGCGCGTGGCCACGCCCCGACGCCCTGCCAAGACGCGAAACGCCCCAAGTGACTGATACAAAAGACAACACCAGCAACGCCAAGGCGTCCAAGGACCACACCCCGCTGATGAAGCAGTTCTTCGCGGCCAAGTCCGATTACCCGGACCTGCTGCTGTTCTTCCGCATGGGTGACTTCTACGAACTGTTCTATGACGACGCCCGCAAGGCGGCGCGCCTGCTCGACATCACCCTGACCCAGCGCGGCAGCTCCGGGGGCGCACCGATCCCGATGGCCGGCGTGCCGGTACATGCCTATGAAGGCTACCTGGCGCGGTTGGTGGCACTGGGCGAGTCGGTGGCGATCTGCGAACAGATCGGCGACCCGGCGCTGGCCAAGGGCCTGGTCGAGCGCAAGGTAGTGCGCATCGTCACCCCCGGCACGGTCACCGACGAGGCGCTGCTGGATGAACGCCGCGACACCCTGCTGATGGCCCTGTCGCGCAGCAAGCAGGGCTACGGCCTGGCGTGGGCCGACCTGGCTGGCGGCCGCTTCCTGGTCAACGAAGTGGAAACCGACGACGCCCTGGAAGCCGAGCTGGCACGGCTGGAGCCGGCCGAGCTGCTGGTGCCCGACGAAGAAAACTGGCCGGAGTTCCTGCGCCAGCGCACCGGCGTGCGTCGCCGCGCGCCGTGGCTGTTCGATGCCGACAGTGGCCGCCGCCAGCTGCTGAACTTCTTCAAACTGCATGACCTGAGCGGCTTCGGCATCGATGACAAGCCGCGCGCGACCGCTGCCGCCGGCGCCCTGCTCGGCTATGTCGAGGAAACCCAGAAGCAGCGCCTGCCGCACCTGACCTCCATCGCGATGGAGACTGCCGGCGAGGCGATCGCGATGAACGCCGCCACCCGCCGCCATCTGGAACTGGATACGCGTGTTGATGGCGACACCCGCAATACGCTGCTGGGCGTGCTCGACAGCACGGTGACGCCGATGGGCGGCCGCCTGCTGCGGCGCTGGCTGCATCGTCCGCTGCGCCTGCGCGAGGTGCTGGTACAGCGCCACCATGCGGTGGAAACCCTGATCGATCGCGGCAGCGACGCTGACATCCGCGAGCAGTTCCGCCGCCTTGGCGACCTGGAACGCATCCTCACCCGCGTGGCGCTGCGCTCGGCGCGCCCGCGCGATTTCTCCACCCTGCGCGACGGCCTGGGCCTGCTGCCGGCGGTGCGCGACGTGCTGGCCCCGCTGGACTCACCACGCCTGCAGGCCCTGCATGCGGCGCTGGGCGAGCACGACGAGTGCGCGCAGCTGCTGGCCAGCGCCATCGCCGAGATGCCGCCGCTGAAGTTGAGCGACGGCGGCGTGCTGGCCGATGGCTTCGATGAAGAGCTGGACGAACTGCGCCGCCTGTCCACCCACGCCGACCAGTTCCTGGTCGACCTGGAACAGCGCGAGCGCGAAAGCAGCGGCATTGCCACCCTGAAGGTGGGCTACAACCGTGTGCATGGCTACTACATCGAAATCAGCAAGGGCCAGTCCGACCGCGCGCCGGTGCACTACACCCGCCGCCAGACGCTGACCAATGCCGAGCGCTACATCACCGAAGAACTGAAGGCGTTCGAGGACAAGGTGCTGTCCGCGCGCGACCGTTCGCTGTCGCGCGAGAAGTACCTGTACGAGCAGCTGCTGGATACCCTCGGGGGGCAGCTGGAGCCGCTGAAGCAGTGCGCCGCCGCACTCAGCGAACTGGACGTGCTGGCCGCCTTCGCCGAACGCGCGCAGGCGCTGGACTGGGCCCGGCCGGAACTGCAGGCCGAGCCGTGCCTGAAGATCGAACGCGGCCGCCACCCGGTGGTCGAGGCGGTACGCGAGCAGCCGTTCGAACCCAATGATCTGGACCTGCATCCGGACCGCCGGATGCTGGTCATCACCGGCCCGAACATGGGCGGTAAATCGACCTACATGCGGCAGAACGCGCTGATCGTGCTGCTGGCCCACATCGGCAGCTTCGTGCCGGCCAGCCGCGCATTGATCGGCCCGATCGACCGCATCCTGACCCGCATCGGCGCCGGCGATGACCTGGCCCGCGGGCAGTCCACCTTCATGGTCGAAATGGCCGAGACCAGCTACATCCTGCACCACGCCACCGCGCATTCGCTGGTGCTGATGGATGAGATCGGCCGCGGCACGTCCACCTACGATGGCCTGGCGCTGGCCGACGCGGTGGCCCGCCACCTGGCCTACCAGAACCGCTGCTACACGCTGTTCGCCACCCACTACTTCGAGCTGACCGCGCTGGCCGATGAGCAGCACGAAGGCGGCCGCAGCGGTATTGCCAATGTGCACCTGGACGCGGTCGAGCATGGTGAGGCGCTGGTGTTCATGCACGCGGTGAAGGACGGCCCGGCCAACCGCAGCTTCGGCCTGCAGGTGGCGGCCCTGGCCGGCCTGCCGCGCGCCACCGTAGCGCAGGCGCGCCGTCGCCTGGCCGAGCTGGAACAGCGCGGTGGTGAAAGCCATGCCGCCGAGCTGGCACCACAGGCATTGGATGCACCGCAGCAGTTCGGCCTGTTCGCGGCGCCATCGAACAAGGCACAGGAAGCACTGGCCGCCATCGATCCGGACGAACTGACGCCGAAGCAGGCGCTGGAAGCGTTGTATCGCTTGAAAGCGCTGCTGTAGCCGCAGCGCAAGCGCTTGGCCTCCTGCCTCGCAGGAGGCCCATCGAAAGATTTCGCAAATCTGATTCTGAGTTTCAATTGACAGAATCTATCAACCTGAACGAATCATTCGATTATTCATTTCATCTGGCGCTAGCTAAAGTCGAGTGAAGATGTTCCACCCCGTCTTCACCCGCAGGAGCCAGCCATGAGCCAGTCCGATAACAACAGCCCCAAATGCCCGTATCACACCGCGCCGTCGCCTGCGGAAGGCGCCCAGCAGCAGCGCGAGCTGAGCACCACGCCGAAACAGAAGCAGGGCGATGATCCGGTGACCCCGATGACCACGGCCTTCGGCGCGCCGGTGGTGGACAACCAGAACAGCAAGACCGCCGGCCCGCGTGGCCCGCTGCTGATGGAAGACGTCTGGCTGCTGGAAAAGCTGGCCAACCTCAACCGCGAGATCATTCCCGAGCGCCGCATGCACGCCAAGGGCTCGGGCGCGTTCGGTACCTTCACCGTCACCCACGACATCAGCAAGTACACCCGCGCCAAGCTGTTCGAGAAGGTCGGCAAGCAGACCGAGATGTTCGCCCGCTTCACCACGGTGGCCGGCGAACGTGGCGCCGCCGACGCCGAGCGTGACATCCGCGGCTTCGCGCTGAAGTTCTACACCGAAGAAGGCAACTGGGACCTGGTCGGCAACAACACGCCGGTGTTCTTCCTGCGCGACCCGCGCAAGTTCGCCGACCTCAACAAGGCGGTCAAGCGCGACCCGCACACCAACCTGCGCAGCGCGCGCAACAACTGGGATTTCTGGACGCTGCTGCCCGAAGCCCTGCTGCAGGTGACCGTGGTGATGAGCGACCGCGGCATCCCGCGCAGCTTCCGCCACATGCACGGCTTCGGCTCGCACACCTACAGCTTCACCAACGCCGACAGCGAGCGCTTCTGGGTCAAGTTCCACTTCGTCAGCCAGCAGGGCATCGAATCGCTGACCGATGCGCAGGCACAGATCCTGGTCGGCCATGACCGCGAAAGCCACGGCCGCGACCTGTTCGCCGCGATCGAGAAGGGTGACTTCCCGAAGTGGAAGCTGTTCATCCAGGTCATGCCGGAGCTGGAGGCGGAAACCTATCGCGTGCATCCGTTCGACCTGACCAAGGTATGGCCGAAGAGCGACTACCCGCTGATCGAAGTGGGCCAGTTCGAACTGAACCGCAACCCGGTCAACTGGTACCAGGACGTGGAGCAGTCCGCGTTCGCACCGAGCAACCTGGTGCCGGGCATCGGCCCCTCGCCGGACAAGATGCTGCAGGCGCGCCTGTTCGCCTACTCCGATGCGCAGCGCTACCGCCTGGGCGTGAACCACCACCAGATTCCGGTGAACGCAGCGCGCTGCCCGGTGCACAGCAACCACCGCGACGGTGCGATGCGCGTGGACGGCAACTACGGCGGCCTGCCGCACTACGAGCCGAACAGCTACGGCCAGTGGCAGGAGCAGCCGGAGTACCGCGAGCCGCCGATGAAGATCCGCGGCGACGCCGACTTCTGGAACTTCCGTGAGGACGACGCCGACTACTTCAGCCAGCCCGGTGCGCTGTTCCGTAGCTACAACCAGGCACAGAAGGACCGCCTGTTCGCCAACACCGCCCGTGCCCTGGGCGATGCGCCGGACTTCATCAAGCAGCGCCACATCGACAACTGCAGCAAGGCCGACCCGGCCTACGGTGCTGGTGTGGCCGCGGCGCTGAAGGCGCTGGCCAGCCAGCCGTCGGATCCGTTCAAGCCGGCCCAGCCGGAAGCGGACTTCCCCACCGCCACCCCGGGCGCCGAAGACATCGAGCTCTGATCGCCCTCCCCCGTGAACGGCACGCCGCCTCCCTGCGAGGCGGCGTCGCCGTTTTAACGGTCCGCGTCGTACCTTCTGCACGCCCAACCCCAATCAAGGATCCCGCAGATGAGCCTGACCGATGAACTTCTCGCCAAGTTGCAGGGCGCCCCGCTGCAGCAGGTGTCGCAGCAGCTCGGCATCAGCGATACCCAGGCTTCCGGCGCGATCAGTGCCGCGCTGCCGGTGCTGATGGGCGCGCTGGGCAACAACGCCTCGCAGCCGCAGGGCGCGCAGGCACTGCTCGGCGCCTTGCAGAACAACCACAGTGGCCTGGACCTGGGCAGCGTGCTCGGCTCGGTGCTGGGTGGCGGCGGCGGCGGTGCCGCCAGCGATGGCGCCGGCATCCTCGGCCACATCTTCGGCGGCAGCCAGCAGAAGGTGGAAACCGGCCTGGCCCAGGCCACCCAGCTCGACAGCGGCCGCACCAGCCAGCTGCTGCAGATCCTCGCGCCGATCGTGATGGCCTTCCTTGCCCAGCGCCTCGGTGGCGGCCAGGCCGATGCCGGCTCGCTCAGCCAGGCCCTGGGCCAAGAAAAGCAGCAGGTGCAGCAACAGGGCGGTCTTGCCGGTGGCCTGCTCGGCAGCCTGCTGGACCAGGACGGTGACGGCCAGCTCGGCGTGGGCGATCTGCTCAAGATCGGCGGCAGCCTGCTGGGTGGCAAGCGCTGAACGATGCCGCCGCCGGGCGTGGCCCGGCGTGATCGGCATCTCCATGGGACGCGCCGGGCAATGCCCGGCGTCTTACCGGTTGCCCGCCTTCAACCGCTCCAGGATCGGCGCAAACAGCGGTGCCTTCATCGAACGCGGCGGCGCCACGGTCTTCCCCTTCTCCTGCGCCTGCCAGTACGACCACGGCAGCGGACTGTCGCCCAGCTCGTAGTCCATGCCATCCCAGCCATCCTCGCGGAACGCGTAGAAGGCCCAGTGCACCTTGTCCTGCTCCAGCACCTGCAGCACGTCCTGCAGGTAGCGGCCGCAGTCGGGCCAGCGCCGCATGCAGCCGAACTCGCCGACCACCATGCGGTTGGCCCTCACGCCGTGCGTCTTCGCCCAGTCCATCGGCTGCTGCAGGTAACTGCGGACCCGCGCGGCATCCCAGCGTTCGCTGTGTTCGCCAAACGGCACCACGCCTGGGTAGCGATACGGCGTGGTGCGCTTCTGGTTAGGCGCGCTGGTTGCGGCATACGGCTCATACATGTGCACGCTGTACAGCAGTTTCGAATCTGCCAGCGGCGCCGGCCAGTAGTTGAAACCGTCGGCAGCGGCGTACCAGCCGGCATCCAGCATCAACGGCATGTCCGCATCGACCGCACGGATGCTGGCGATCAGGTCCGAATAGAAGCGGCGCAGATCGCGTGGACCGTCTTCCACACCGGCGTACCACTGCTGCATGGCCGCGGCCGAGGCATGCTCGGCCAGGCCAGCACCATACTCGGGAACCGGCTCGTTGATCAGGTTGTAGGCGGCCAGTGCGGGATGGCCCTTCAATGCCGTGGCGAGGTCGCTCCAGAAGCGCCGGGCCGGCGCGTGATTGTCGAAGGACTGCCACAGGCGCGGATCGACCTTGTCGCCGTTGTGCTGCTTCCAGCGCAGCAACGGCAACGACAAAGGAGTCAGCACCACTTTCAGCCCAGCCGCGTCGGCATCATCCAGCACCCGCCGCAGCGTGGCCAGGTCGGCCGGAACCAGGCTACGGTAGTCGTCGGCGTTGCCAATCAGGAAGTCACGCCCGCCCTGCCCCTTCCACTTGTCCGGTACCAGCCGTACCCAGGTCGCACCGGTCGCGCGCAGGGCCTCGAAGTAGCTCCGGTCCGGAGGCGACATGTTCATGCTGTTGCCCCCGCGCTGCGGAGTGTCCCAGAACGTGATGTCGGCCGCGTGCAATGGCGCGGCGGCAAGCAGGGACAGGCACAACAGCATGCGATGCATGGGCAGGCTTCCAGAAGGTGGACTTCCAGCCTGCCCCGCCCTTTCCGAATGCACCGTGACTCACGCCTCCTTTCGCGCCGCGATAGGAACCATGCACCGGAATCGCCGTTCGGTCAGAGCGCGTCGATATCGCCCAACGCGCGGATCAACCGCCGCGCGCGCTTGTCCGGTTTGTGCTCTGGCGGTTGGAACCCATCGCGTGCGGCGATGCGCAGCGCACGCTGTTCGGCACGACGGGCCTTGGAGGCCTCGCTCTCGGCATACAGCTGCTGCGCCGCCGGTGCGGGCCCGCGCTGGTCGCTCAGGCCGAGCACCCGGATCTCGAAATGCTCCTCGCCGCGATCCACCTGCAGCTGCTCACCCACACGCACCGCGCGCGAGGATTTCGGACGCTGGCCCGCGACGCTGACCTTGCCGGTTTCGATGGCCTGCTTGGCCAGGTTGCGGGTCTTGAAGAAGCGGGCCGCCCACAACCAGATGTCCAGGCGGACACTGGGCGACAGCGGGGAAAGCTCGGTCATCGGCAGGGACTACTCCGTTCGCTTGTTCAGGGGACGCGGGTTGTCGGGATCGGTGCGGCAGCCGCTGCCCCCGATCAGGGTAGGTACGCCGGCGGAAAGATCCTGGCGCTGGCTGCCGACCAGGCACTCGGGGCGGTCGGTTGGCCGCACCTGGGTATCGCCCAGCCGGTCACCTGTCGAACATGCGGCCAGTGCGGCGCCGATCAAGGCCAGCGCCGCGCTCCGCTTCATCTGCAGTCGTTGATGCATTGCCACATCCTGCAAACCGGCTTGGTGCTAGTGTGCGCCTCCCGGGATTTGATCACCACTCCATGGCCAAAGCGCCGCTTGACCTGACCTCCGGCCCGATCGGCCGCAATCTCCTGCTGTTTTCCCTGCCGATCCTGGCAGGCAACATCGCGCAGTCGCTGAACGGTTCGGTGAATGCGGTCTGGGTCGGGCGCTTCCTCGGCGAGGCGGCACTGACCGCCACCGCGAACGCCAACAACATCATGTTCTTCCTGATCGGCTCGGTGTTCGGCTTCGGCATGGCCTCGACCATCCTGATCGGCCAGGCGATCGGCGCGCGCGACATCGCGCAGGCGCGGCGCGTGGTCGGCACCAGCGCCACCTTCTTCATCGGCCTGTCGGTAATCATCGCCATCGCCGGCTGGTTCATGGCCCATCCGCTGCTGGCGGCGATGGGCACGCCGGCCGCCTCGCTGCCGCTGGCCGAGGCCTACCTGCAGATCATCTTCCTGGCGATGCCGACGCTGTATGCGTTCGCCTTCCTCACCGCCGCGCTGCGCGGTGCCGGTGACTCGCGCACGCCGTTCCGCTTCCTGATGGTCTCGGTGGCGCTGGACATCGTGCTGAACCCGGTACTGATCTTCGGCATGGGCCCGTTCCCGGCGCTGGGCATTGCCGGCTCGGCCTGGGCCACGCTGGTCGCGCAGACGCTGTCGCTGGCCGGCCTGCTGCTGTACATGCGGCACAAGCGCCACACGCTGTGGCTGGGCCGTGCCGACATGCGCCTGTTCAAGCTCGACCTGGCCATCCTCAAGGCGCTGGTGGTCAAGGGCGTACCGATGGGCCTGCAGATGGTGCTGATCTCGCTGTCGGTGATCCTGCTGATGACCATGGTCAACAAGTACGGTACCGACACCGGCGCGGGCTACGGCACCGCGCTGCAGCTATGGAACTACCTGCAGATGCCGGCGATGGCGATCGGCGCCGCGTGCTCGTCGATGGCCGCGCAGAACGTCGGTGCACAGCGCTGGGACCGCGTACGCGGCACCGCGCGCCAGGGCGTGCTGTTCAATTTCCTGCTGACCGGCGCGCTGATCCTGCCGCTGGTGGTGTTCGATCGCCAGCTGCTGGCCCTGTTCCTGCCGCCGGCCAGCCAGGCGCTGGACATCGCCCGCCACCTCAACCACGTGGTGATCGGCTCGTTCCTGTTCTTCGGTGTCAGCTTCGTGATCTCCGGCGTGGTGCGCTCCACCGGCGCGGTGATTCCGCCGCTGCTGATCCTGGCCGGTTCGCTGTGGGGCGTGCGCGTGCCGTTCGCCGAGCTGCTGCAGCCGTACTGGGGCGCCGATGCGATCTGGTGGAGCTTCCCGGTCAGTTCGCTGGTGTCGATGCTGCTGTCGCTGGCGTATTACCGCTGGGGTGGCTGGCGCAAGGCGAAGATGATGGGCAAGCCTTCGCACGCCGAAGAACTGGCCACGCCGTCGGAAATTCCGGCCTGCCCACCGTCACCGGTGGCCGACCCGGATGCCGCGCTGGATGCCACTCCGCCGCGCTGAGGTGGGTGCGGACCGTTGGTCCGCACAGGCGCGGCCCTCCAAGCCGGGCATGGGCTCGGCGCTACAGGAGGCGGTCAGCGTTTCTTCTTCGCCGCGTTGAACGCCGCCGCCGCGCGCAGCAACGCCTTCAACGCGGCGGCATTCGGCATCGCACCTTCATGGATGTCGATCGCGCGCCGCGTGTTGCCCTCCAGGCTGGCGTTGAACAGGCCTTTCGGATCGGCCAGCGCCGCCCCGTTGGCGAAGGTCAGCTTCACCGCCTGCTTGTAGGTCTCGCCGGTGCACAGGATGCCGTTGTGCTCCCCGGTGTACCGCGCCACTTCCAGGTTTCCTGCACGTCCGGCAGCGCTTCATGGATCAACGCACGCACGCGTGCCAGCACTTCGCCACGCCAGTCGCCCAGCTCGGCGATGCGCGCATCGATCAGTTCAGTTGCCGGGGTTCCGGCATCGGCAGGGTTCGGTGCATGCGTGGCCATCAGCAGCTCTCGTCGGGGAGGAAACCAGAACGTCGGGGTTACATGCGCTCACCGGGCAGCGCGGCGGCCTGGCGCACCCAGTCGAGGAACTGCGCTTCATCCAGCGCGCCATCCTGCGGGATGTGCAGGTACCGCGTATCGGCACTCTTGGACGGCTCCGGCGGCACGGGCGTCAGTGCAGCGCCGCGGAAGAACGCCACCTTGATGTAGCGGGTGAAGCAATGGAAGCTGAGAAACCAGCCTTCGCCCGCGGCCACCGCATACATCGGCGAGTTCCACTTCACCGCCTTGCGCACGCCGGGTACAGCCTGCTCGATCAGCGCATCCAGCTGTGCGCCGATCGGCCGCTTCCAGTCCGGCATGGCGGCGATGTACGCCTGCACCGGGGCATCGCCCTCGCCCTTGGCGATCTGCGGGTTGCCGCCGGACAGCAGCGTGGGCGCGGCGAAAGGTGCGGTTCGCTTGGCAGGCATCGCACGGTACGGCCATCGGGATGAAGCCGCAGCCTAGCGCGGCCCTTACCTGGCGGTCACGGCGCAGTGCGCCATCGGCTCAGTCCGCCTGCCGCGCGCGGAACTGCCGCCAGTCCGGCAGCTTGCGGTGGCGGCGCAGCGAGCGCATCAGGGCCGCCATCACAACGCCGAACAGCGCACCGGCCAACAGCCCGGCCACCAGCAACAGCGCCAGCGGGCGCTCGCTGCCCTGCCACAGCATCAGCCACATCAGCGCGGTCCAGAACAGCCCGAACAACAGGCCCTGCACCAGCGCGTTGGTGCCGAAGCCGGCCAGGATCGGCGGTGGCAGTGCGATGCCCACGCGCCACAGCAGGCGATGCAGCAACGGCGCCGATTGCACGCGTGCCAGCCCCTTGCCGTCGAGGAAGCGCAACGCCGACTGGATCACGGGCGGATAGTGCCGGTTGATGTCATTCATCACCCGATCGTGGCCGATGCGATGCCGGAAACGCAAACGGCCACCCGAAGGTGGCCGTCGCGGCAACAACCGAAGTTGTTTATCAGGCCTTGTCGGCCAGACGGGCAGCCTTGGCGGCAGCAGCGGCAGCCAGGTCTTCCTTGATGCGGGCAGCCTTGCCTTCCAGGCCACGCAGGTAGTACAGCTTGCCGGCGCGGACCTTACCACGACGCTTCACTTCGACCGAGTCGATGATGGCGCTGTGGGTCTGGAACACGCGCTCGACGCCGTAGCCGTGCGAGATCTTGCGGACGGTGAACGAGGAGTTCAGGCCGGCGTTCTTGGTGGCGATGACGACGCCTTCGTAGGCCTGCACGCGCTCGCGGCTGCCTTCCTTCACCTTCACGTTGACGACAACGGTGTCGCCCTGGCTGAACTTCGGCAGTTCACGGGTGATCTGGGCGGATTCGAATTCCGCGACGATGGACTTGTTCAGCTTGCTCATGGGTTACACCGATTCTTGTTCGGGTGGGCGTGTCGTATCGACAACGTAGGCTCATGCAGTCACCGGACTGTGCTGCACGTTTGTTTTGGGTACTGCGCGCGCCGACCGGGGTCGACGGGAATTGGCCATGATAGCCGATAAAGCCAGCCCTGCGCTAGGGGCTGGCCTTGTGTTTCGGGGCTTGGCGGGCCTGGTCCAGCAGTTTGCGGTCGGCCTTGCCCAGCGCCTGTTCATCCAGCAGGTCCGGGCGTCGCTGGGCGGTACGGACCAGCGACTGCTGGCGGCGCCAGGCCGCGATGGCCGCGTGGTTGCCCGAGCGCAGCACCTCCGGCACGTCACCCAGCGGGTGCTGGGCCGGCTGGCTGTAATGCGGGCAGTCGAGCAGGCCCAGGTCACCTTCGAAGCTGTCCTGGGCCGCCGATTCAGCGTCGTTCAGGGCCCCGTCCTGCAGCCGGGCCACGGCGTCGATGATCACCGCCGCGCCCAGCTCGCCACCGGACAGCACGTAGTCGCCGAGGGAAATCTCCTCGTCGACATTGGCTTCCAGGAAACGCTCGTCGATGCCCTCGTAGCGGCCGCAGAGCAGGACCATGCGCGGCAGGGCCGCTAGTTCCCGCACCTTGGCCTGGGTCAACGGCGCGCCCTGCGGGCTGAGGTAGATCACCCGTGCCGGCGTCGTATCAGCATCGCGGATCGCCTGCAGGCAGGCCTGCAGCGGCTCGATCAGCATCACCATGCCCGGGCCACCACCGAACGGACGATCGTCCACCCGGCGGTAGTTGCCTTCGGCGTAATCACGGGGGTTCCAGCCATGCAGGCTGAACAACCCCTTCTCCTGCGCGCGCCCGACCACGCCCAATCCGGCGGACTGGGCGAGGAACTCGGGAAACAGGGTGATGACGTCGAAACGCATGCTCACACTCAGAACTCGGGATCCCAGTCGACCACGACCAGGTTGGCCTCGAAGTCGACCGATTTGACGAAGTCCGGCTGCACGAACGGAATCATCCGCTCGCGGTCACCCCGGACCACCACCACGTCGTTGGCGCCGGTGCTGAACAGATGCGAGACCTGGCCCAGGGCAACGCCCTCGGTGGTCTTCACATCCAGGCCTTCCAGGTCCACCCAGTAGTACTCGTCCGGCTTCGGCGGCGGCAATGCACTGCGGGCCACGTAGATCTCGGTGCCGTGCATCGCTTCGACGGTATCGCGGTCCTCGACGCCGGGGAAACGGGCGACCAGGTGCTTGCCGCTGTCGCGGCCGCGTACACCTTCAATCGTGGTTTCCACGCCGGACGGGCTGCGCACGATCCACGGCTGGTAACGGAAAATGGCGGAACGTGGCTCGGTCCAGGACTCGAGCTTGATCTCGCCGCGCACACCAAAAGCGCCGACAACCCTGCCCAGCAGGATGCGGCGCTCGATATCTTTCATCTGCTTCAACCAAGAGGGCCACGCCGAAGCGTGGCCCGTCAGGATCAGGCCGCAGCGGCCTGGGACTTGGTCGCTTCCTTGATCAGGTTGCGGACCTTGTCGGTCGGCTGGGCGCCGTTCTTGACCCAATGGTCAACGCGGGCCAGGTCCAGCTCGATGCGCTTCTCGGCGCCCTGGGCGACCGGGTTGTAGAAGCCAACGCGCTCGATGTTGCGGCCGTCGCGCGCGCTGCGCACGTCGGTGACGATGATGTGGTAGAACGGACGCTTCTTGGCGCCGCCGCGGGTCAGTCGAATCTTGACCATGGTGTTTTTCCTATTGCCCAGTCGCCAGGATGGCGAGGTAAGCGGGCGATTATAGCGGCAGAGCCCGGCCGAGCCAACCCCATGGGTGACCAGCCTTCACGGTAGTGCTGGGCCATGCCCGGCGGGCTTTTCACCCCAAACCGTCCCAAGCCACCGCCGCAAGCACCGCTCTGCCCTGTTCAGCCAGTGCCTGCGAGCCGGGCAGGACATGCCCGTCGATGGCCTCCAGCGCCCACAGACCGCTGGCGTTGCAGGCAAAAGCGGCTTTCACGCCGGCCATATCCGCCAGCCGCAATGGCTGCGTGGCCTGCGCCCCCGGCCAATGCTGCTTCAGCAGCGCCTCGGCGGTCCCGCACAGGGCCGGCGCCTGCGGCCAGAGCAGCCGTTCACCATCGTGCACGGCCAGGTTCCAGGTGCTGCCTTCACTCACGTGGCCATCGGCGGTCACGAACAGCACATCGTCGAATCCTTCCGCCATCGCCGCGCGGCGCTCGGCGAACAGGCCGAAGGTGCCCACATGTTTGATCTGCGGCAGTTCACGCTGCCAGGCCACGCTGCGCACACGCTTGGAGGCGGTCAGCGTCACCGGCGCGGACGCCGCCACCAGCACGTCCACGGGCACCGCCGCCAGCGGATTGCGGAAATCGAAGTGGCGCGAATACACCGTCACCCGCAACGAGGCATCGCCCTGCCCCGCTTGCCGCAGTGCCTGCACCATCCAAGCCCGCACCTGCGCCATATCCAGCTCGCTACCGAACAGCTCGCGCGTGGCATGCGACAGCCGCGCCAGATGCAGGTCCAGTCCCTGCACCGCGTGGTCGCGCACCTGCAGCGAGGTGAAGTGGCCGTAGTTGACGAGCGCCGGCAGCAGATCCTCCACCTGCGCCGGCTGGCCGTTGCAGGTCAGCGTCATCGCAGCAGTGCCTGCGCCTGGCTCCACATGCCGCGCAGCACGTCTGCGGCCGGCTGTGCCGGCGCCATCCACGCGGACTGCCCGGCCCAGGCCTGCATCGCGGCCAGGCGGTTTTCCTGCACGGCCTGCTTGCGCATCGGCGCGGTCAGGCCGCGCTGCACCGGGTACGGACGCGGCGCCGGGGCGCCTTCTGCGGCGGCGGCGCGCACGTAGGGTGTCGCCAGACCACGGCCCAGACGACCGCTGAAGGCACGGGTCGGCCAGGTGTCTTCCGGTTCGCTGGCGGCCAGCCCATCGGCCCACGCCGAGGCGATCGCCGCTTCCGGCGTGCGCAGGAACGCGGTGCCGATCTGCACGGCGCTGGCGCCCAAGGTGAGTGCGGCGGCGATACCACGGCCATCGGCGATGCCGCCGGCGGCAATCACCGGAATGTGCAGGTGATCGGCCAGCCGCGGCAGCAGCGCGAACAGGCCGACCAGCTGGCGCTCGGCCATCGCCGGATCGAATGAACCACGATGCCCACCCGCTTCCACGCCCTGCGCCACCACGGCATCGGCGCCGGCATCCTGGGCAGCGCGTGCTTCAGACAACGTGGTCGCGCAGGCGATCCAGGCAATGCCGGCATCCTTCAACTGCTGCACGTGGCGCGGCAGCAACACACCCATGATGGTCGAGGCCACCGCCGGGCGTGCGGCCAGCAGTGCGGCGAACTGTTCTTCGAAGTCGGCGGGCGTGGCATCGGCGGCGCTGGCCGGCACGTCCGGGCCCCACTGCGCCAGGAAGGCGCGGCTGGCAGCCTCGGCGGCAACGTCACGGGTCGGCACCGGATCCGGCACCCACAGGTTCACCTGCGCCGGGCCGATCGAAGCGGCGCGGAAATCGTCCATCCAGCGACCGATATCGGCCGAAGAGGACAACACCGCGCCCATCGCGCCCATGCTGCCGGCATTGGCCAGCGCAGCCGACAGCGGCACCGGGCAGGCACCGGCCATCGGTGCCAGCAGGATCGGAAGCTGCAATGAAAAACGCCGACAGAAGGTGTCGGCGCGTTCAAGAATCGGCGATGCATTCACGCGACATACCTGTTGGAGAAGTCGCCATCCAGCATACGCCAGTCATTGTGACCGGGGCCGCGTCGCAATGCGCGCCGGCCCCGTCGCTGCATCAACGGAACGGCATGCCGCGGCCGCCCATGGCGCCCATCATGCCCTTCATGCTGCGCAGCATGCCCTTCATGCCGCCGCCAGCCATCTTGCTCATCATCTTTTCCATCTGCATGTACTGCTTCATCAGCTTGTTGACGTCGGCCGGAGTCACGCCCGAGCCCTTGGCGATGCGCGCGCGGCGCGAGCCGTTCAGCAGGTTCGGATTGCGCCGTTCCTTCTTGGTCATCGAGTTGATGATGGCGATCATGCGCGGCACTTCCTTGCCCTGGCTGACCTGCTGCTTCAGATGGTCGGGGATGTTGCCCAGGCCCGGCAGCTTGTCCATCAGGCCGCCGATGCCGCCCATGTTCTGCATCTGCTCGAGCTGGTCACGCATGTCGTTCAGGTCGAACTTCTTGCCCTTGGCGACCTTCTCGGCCAGCTTGGCGGCCTTGTCCTTGTCGACCTGCTGTTCGACCTGCTCGACCAGCGACAGCACATCGCCCATGTCGAGGATGCGGCTGGCGATACGGTCCGGGTGGAACACGTCCAGGCCTTCCGGCTTTTCGCTGACACCGACGAACTTGATCGGCTTGCCGGTGATGTAGCGCACGCTCAGTGCGGCACCGCCACGGGCGTCACCGTCGGTCTTGGTCAGCACCACGCCGGTCAGCGGCAGGGCGTCGCCGAAGGCCTTGGCGGTGTTGGCCGCGTCCTGGCCGGTCATGGCGTCGACCACGAACAGGGTTTCGGCCGGGTTCACCGCCGCGTGCAGGGCCTTGATCTCGGCCATCATCGCTTCGTCGATGGCCAGGCGGCCGGCGGTATCGACCAGCAGCACGTCGACGAACGACTTGCGCGCGTCGTCGATGGCGGCACGGACGATGGCTTCCGGCTTCTGGTCGGCACTGGACGGGAAGAACAGCACGCCGACCTGCTCGGCCAGGGTCTTCAGCTGTTCGATCGCGGCCGGACGGTAGACGTCGGCCGAGACCACCATCACCTTCTTCTTGCGCTTTTCCTTCAGGTGCTTGGCCAGCTTGCCCACCGTGGTGGTCTTGCCGGCGCCCTGCAGGCCCGCCATCAGGATGATGGCCGGCGCGGGCACATTGAGGTTCAGGTCGCTGGCTTCGGCGCCCATCACCGCGGTCAGCTCGTCGCGCACGACCTTGATCAGCGCCTGGCCCGGGGTCAGCGACTTCAGCACTTCCTGGCCGACCGCACGCACCTTGATGCGCTCGATCAGGGCCTGCACCACCGGCAACGCAACGTCGGCCTCGAGCAGCGCGATGCGCACTTCGCGGGTCGCCTCGCGGATGTTCTCCTCGGTCAGGCGGCCACGGCCACGCAGGCGCTCGATGGTGCCGGAAAGGCGCTGGGTCAGGGACTCGAACATGCGGCGCAACCTGTCTGAAAGCGGGGGACAATAAGGCAGACAGTATAACGGGTCCGACTGTCTCCCCGGACTGCGGCCACGGGGCCGTCGCCACCACCGCAGGGGTATGCGAAACTGCAACGATGACAATCGTTCTCATCGCCGTCCTGCTCTACCTGGCTGCCAGTGCCCTGCTGGTGCGCGCGCTCGGCCGCGATGAAACCTCCGGCTCCCCCACCTGGCTGTGGCCGGCCCTGCCGGCGATGCTGCTGCATGGCGGCTACCACGTGATGGTGGCGATGCGTACCAACGGTGGGCCGGACATGCACTTCTTCGCCGCGCTGTCGCTGGTCGGCCTGGGCATGGCCTGGCTGACCTCGCTGGTGGGCGCGCGCGGGCGGATGTCGGCACTGGGCGTGGTGGTGTTCCCGCTGGCCGCAGTACTGCTGCTGGCCTACCACGGCTACGGCCACGAACCGAGCAAGGTGCTGGGCTGGCGCCTGGCCAGCCACGCCTGGCTGGCGCTGCTGGCCTACGCCACGCTGAGCATCGCCGCGCTGCTGGCGATCATGCTGTGGCTGCAGGAGCGCGCACTGCGCCGCCGCGAGTTCCGCCCGTGGCTGCGGGCGCTGCCGCCGCTGGCCGACCTGGAATCGCTGCTGTTCCGGGTGATCACCGTCGGCTTCGCGCTGCTGACCCTGACCCTGGTCACCGGCGTGCTGTTCGTCGACGACCTGCTGGCACAGAAGCTGGTACACAAGACCGTGCTGAGCGTGCTGTCGTGGATCGTGTTCGGCGTGCTGCTGATCGGCCGCCGCCGCTACGGCTGGCGCGGCATGAAGGCGGTGCACTGGACGCTGGCGGCGATGCTGTTGCTGCTGCTGGCGTTCTTCGGCAGCCAGTTCGTGATCGAGCTGGTGTTCGGGCATTCGCGATAGGCGGTGTGCCGACCAACGGTCGGCAGCCACCGGCGCTAACGTCAAGGCTGGGCCAGGATCTTCCGCACCGAACGGCCGCTGTTGGTGAGGATGTCATCGACCTGCCAGCAGCCCTGCCCCTGGCGCACCATCGATAGACGGGTCACGTAGGCCTTCTTCCAAACCGAATAGCGCATCTCAACCTCGCCGGCGGTGGCCGACGCCTCTTTCCAGCTGTAACGCACAGGGGTTTCGATGTCGCCGTCCTGCGCATCCAGCCACGGATCGGAATCGATCGTGCAGATGCCCTCTTCGCGCTGCTGGCAGGCGCGCTCGCCGCGCAGGGCCTTGCCGAAGCCGGGGCTGACCAGCGCGGGCGGCGGTTCCAGCAGGTCGCCATCGCCCGTCGTCGCCTCGTAGAACGCGCGGGCCACAGCGGCAGGCTCCGGGCAGGTGGGCGCGGCCTGTGCGGCGGGCGCCAGCAGCAGGCCGGCAATCATCAACATCCCTGTCTTTCGCATGTCCAATCCCTTTGGTCGTGATGGCGATCTGTTGTAGAGCCGAGCCCATGCTCGGCTCTACTTACAACCCGTAACGCTCGATCACATCCAGATGCGGCTGGCGATCCTGGTCGCAGGCCTCGGCCAGGCGCAGCCAGCAATGCGGGTGCGGCCACGTTGCGGTCTGCTGCTGCAGGAAACGGTGCAGCGTCAACGGCGCATGATCCTGCGGCTGGGCGACCGTGAACAGCAGGCCCGGCAGCGTGCCCTCCTCCATATCCGGATCGGTCACGGTGTAGTCCGCACGGCTGTGCGACCACACCTGCCAGCCCTGCGCCTCGGCAGCTTCAACAAAGGCATTCCACGCCTCCTCGCCGGGGTGAGCGCCGTCGATCAGCCAGCTGCGGGCGAAACCACCGCGTTCCAGCACGTGCACCTGCGCATAGGTCGGGATGAAATGCTCGCGCGCTTCCTCCTCCTCCGGTGCCGGATGTACCAGCGCGGCATCAAACACCACCCAGTCGCCGACCTGCTGGGCACGGTTGGCCGGTGCGTTCTCGACGATGCGTGCGGTCACCGGGCCACTGCGACGGGCGTAGTACTCCATCGGCTCGCCATTCTCTTCACTGCGGATGATCACCCAGCCCCACGGCTCCTCGACCACGCCATCCTGGCTGGACAACTCCATGCCGATCGCCGCCGCCGAGCGGCGCACCGCATCCCAGTCGCGTGCCGCGCTGGCCGCACTCATGTGGTCCCAGTGCGCGGCGTTGGGTTCCTCCAGCAGCTCCACCAGCTGCGCATAGCAGGCCTGTGCTTCACGGAAACGGCCGGTTTCCATGTACATGCGCGCCAGCATGCCCCGCGCGCCGTGCGAACCCGGCGAGGCGGCCAGCAGCGCCTGCGCGGCCTGCTCCAGCGCCGGCCAATCGGACACGCGACGTGCACGCTGCACCTCGCACCAGTGCGCGAACACCGGCACGCTGCCACGGTAGATCCCGGCCAGCTGACGCAGGCCCTCGTCGTCGCCCTGCTCGGTCAGCCAGCGCATCAGCGTGTAGGCGGCCGGGCCATCATCCTGATCGTGTGCGCGCACGAATCGCCACAGCAATGCGCGCGCTTCCGCCTGCGCACCACAGGCGCTCAATGCCGAGGCAGCCATCTCAGCCAGCGCCTCGTCATCGGGCAGCTGCGCCTGTGCCTGCAGCAGCCACTGGGCCTCGCGCTCCGGATCGCGCGACTGGTTCTGCTCCCCCTGCTCGTTCAGCCAAGCCAGCAGTTCGCTGGCCGGCACCGGCAGCGGCGCAACGTCAGGCAATGCATCGATACGCCCGGCCAGGTCGGCCACCAATGCTGCCGCACCACGGTCCTGGCGCAGCTGCGCCAGATGGGTACGCGCCAGTTCCAGCTGGCGCAATGCCACCCAGCGTGCACCTCGCTGCAGCGCCAGTTCAAGGCTCAGCGCAGCAACTTCGATCAGCAGGCGGTGCGAGCCAACCTCGGCAAAATGTTCGATGACGGTGTTGAAGCGCGTGCCCAGATCCCAGGTATTGCGTGCAGGATCGCGCCGGCACAGCGCTGCGGCCGTGTTCGCCCACAGTCGCCAGTAGGTAGGCGTCAGTTCGCTCCACGGCACCAGCTGCTGCACGGCCTCTTCGTCGCGGCCCAGCTGGGCCAGCGCCCATGCCTTGGACAGGCGGCGCGGCACCGTGCAGTTGGCCGGCTCGTACTCGCCGGACGCGGCCACTTCGGCCTCTCGCTTCTCGATCAGCAACAGCGCTTCTTCGGCGCGGCCCATGCCCAGCAGGATCTTGATCTGCATTTCCGGGAAGCTGTCGAACACTTCCTTGCCGCAGGCCTCGATCGCATCCGACTGCACCTGCAGGTAATCCAGCGCATCCTGGCCGCGGCCATCATCCAGCAGCGCATCGGCCTTTTCGCAGCTCAGGCACTGGAAGCAGGCCCAGCTTGGATCGATGCGTGCAAGCGTTTCATCGCACACCTCGACACGTTCGGGAACCCAGCCCGGGCCATCGATGTTGCCGTAGCAGGCAGCCAGATCCTGGGTCACGCAGATCGACTGCGGGCACTCCATCGTGTCCTCACGATGCGCACGCTCGAACAGCGCCACGGCTTCGCCCAGCGCGCTTTCGCCTTCGACGCGGTTGCCGACGCGATTGCGCAGCGCCCAGTGGCCGACGTAGACGTCGACCCACGGGTTGTCCAGCGCCTTGCCCAGCGCACGCGCTTCAGGCAGCAGCGCGTCGACGCGGTCGACACGCAGTTCGCTCACCTCGTCGGCGAGACGGTTCAGCAGGTGCGCGTTCTGCGCCTGGCCCGCCTGGCGCAGGTCACCCTGCAGTTTTTCGACCCAGTTCCAGATGTCCATGGGGTAAGTGCTCCTGTCTAGCGAAGGCTGGATGAGAAGGTACGGTGCTCAGCGCAGCATCTGCTGCAGGGCACCGGCGATATCGGTAAAGGCGCCGTTGAGATCCGGGCCGGGCGTAGGGTTCGCGCGTGCCAGCGGGCGGCCCTGCGCGGCGACGATGATCTTCAGTGAGCGCAGCAGGCGGGCTGCGGCTTCGGCCTGTGGATGCCCCTCGCGCTGGGCGCGCAACAGCGCCTGCACGGCCGGGTTGTCGAGGTTGAGGTACAGCCGCGACGGTGCGCGCGATTCGATGCGCGCGGTGAACTGCCGGGCCAGGCGCAGCGCGGCCATCGAAACGCGCTTGTCGTTCTCGTCGTCTTCCAGGCGCTGCTTCAGCTCGGCTTCGCGGTCGGGCACCACCACCACCGGCAGCGACTCGGGGCTGAAGCGTGCCGGCAGCAGCTGTTCGCCATCACCGAGCTGCTCGCGCAGCCATGCCAGCTGCGCCTCGTCGAGGCTGTCATCGCTGCGGAACAGTGCACGGTTGCCCTGTTCGGTCCCCAATTCAACCAAGCGCAGGCCCTTGGCCTGGGCCCAACGGCGCAGGAACGGCACCACCGCATAGCGATGGCCGTGCGCGACCGGCACGCCCATCGCGCGGAACAGCATTTCCTCGAAGCCGCCGCCGTTGTCGAGGATCACGTGCACGGCGCCACGTGCGGGCAGCGCACTGGCCGGCAGGTCGCCCTGCGAGGTCGGCACGCGCACGTGCTCCAGCAACAGGTCGAACAGGCGATCATCGCACAGCGCTGCGCCCAGCAAGGCCTCATTGTGGCGCGTGAGAACGCGTCGCCAGGCCTCCGGCTGCTGCCGCGCGACGTCGGCCAGGCCATCAATCAGCGCTTCCAGCAGCGCATGCTGCACGGCGCGGTACTGGTCGTCGCGCTGCAGATCTTCGCGGCTGGCGGTAGGCGTCAGCCGCGAGGATTCGATCACCCCGCCAATGAACCCAGCCCAGGGCGGCAGCAGGTCGCGCGCATCGTCATCCAACAGCATGCCGCGCACGAACACCGACAGGTTGCGGTTGTCGCTGGTGCCGTAGGTAGCGCCGTCCTGCACCCACAGCAGGCCGGTGGCATCGCTGTTGCCATCGGCACGCAACGGCACGGTGACGATCGGCTCGAAATCATGCTCGAAGCGCGCTGCGAACTGCAGCGCCTGGCGGCGCGCCTGCACCGGATGCAGAGCAACATCCCCCTGCCCACGCCACGGCGGCGGCTCGGGATTGAGCGCCTCGCCCGCAGCGCCGATGAAGATCGGCTCGGACAGCAGCGCACAGTAACGGCCCAGCACCTCGTGCAGGCGCGCTTCGTTGGCCAGCGGCAGGAAATCCGGATGCAGCTCCAGTTCCACCTCGGTACCGATCGCACGTGCCGGCACCTCACTGACGGTGTACTGCTCGGCATTGCTGGACACGTACAGGTGACCCAGTTCCGGCGTCTGGTACGAGGTGGTACGCACGCTGACCCGGCGCGCCAGCACGAAGGCCGACAGGAAACCGAGGCCGAACATGCCGATCAGGCCTTCATCGTCCTCGCCGCCCTGGCGCAGGCCACGGGTGTAGCCGACGCCGACGGTGGCCAGGTAATCGTGGATTTCCTGGCGGGTCAGGCCGGCACCGGTGTCGGTGATGCGCAGTACGCCAGCGGCGGCATCGACCTGCACCGAAATGCGCGAAGGCACTTCGATGCCGGGCTGTTCGATGCGGCGACGGATGATCGAATCGTGCGCGTTCTGCACCAGCTCCCGCAGCGCCACCACCGGGGTGGAATACAGGTGCTTGCCCAGCACCGTCATCAGTCCATTGAGATCGACCCCGGCGCGACGGATTTCGGCGTTGGGGGCGGTGAGCGCGGTGTCCTGCATGTAATCGTTTACTCCTGGGCACGGAAAGACGCCAGAGGGCGTCTTCGTCGAGCGGGAAAAACTAGCACAGGGAAGCTGACCGTTGCTGCATTGGACATGTGTAGAGCCGAGCCGATGCTCGGCTGCTGTTCGCTCTTTGTAGCGTCGAGCCATGCTCGGCTGCTGTTCGACCACCCGTCGACATGGCTCGACGCTACAGAAAGCAGCCGGGCGTGGGCTCGGCTCTACAGTGCTGGCATCACGCCGCGTCGATGGCCTCGGACAGGCGCTCCACCGCGATCACTTCCATGCCTTTCACCGAACCGCCCTTCGGCGCATTGGCCTTGGGCACGATGGCGCGCTTGAAGCCATGGGTGGCCGCCTCGCGCAGGCGGTCTTCGCCATTGGGCACCGGGCGGATCTCGCCGGACAGGCCGACTTCGCCGAAAGCAATCGTCTTCTCCGCCAGCGGGCGGTCCTGCAACGAGGACAGTACGGCCAGCAGTACCGGCAGGTCGGCCGCGGTCTCCTGCACGCGGATGCCCCCGACCACGTTGACGAACACATCCTGATCGCCGACCAGCACACCGCCGTGGCGATGCAGCACCGCCAGCAGCATGGCCAGCCGGTTCTGCTCCAGGCCAACCGCGACACGGCGCGGGTTCGACAGCGGCGACGCATCAACCAGCGCCTGCACCTCCACCAGCAGCGGCCGGGTGCCCTCGCGGGTGACCATCACGCAACTGCCCGGTTGATGGGTGCTGCCACCGGACAGGAAGATCGCCGATGGGTTGGAGACCTCCTTCAGGCCCTTGTCGCCCATCGCGAACACGCCCAGCTCGTTGACTGCACCGAAGCGGTTCTTGAAGGCGCGCAGCAGGCGGAAGCGGCTGCCGCTCTCGCCTTCGAAATACAGCACCGCATCGACCATGTGTTCGAGCACGCGCGGGCCGGCGATGCCGCCCTCCTTGGTCACGTGACCGACCAGGAACACGGCGGTGCCGGTTTCCTTGGCGAAGCGCACCAGCCGCGCAGCACTCTCGCGTACCTGGCTGACCGAGCCCGGCGCGGCGGTCAGGCTCTCGGTCCACAGGGTCTGCACGGAATCGGCCACGATCAGCCGCGGTCCAGCCCTGGAGGCATGCTGCAGGATCGACTCGACGCCGGTCTCGGCCAGCGCATTGACGCCATCCAGCGGCAGCTCCAGGCGATGCGCGCGGCCAGCCACCTGCGCCAGCGACTCCTCGCCGGTGACGTACAGCACCGGCAATTCAGCCGCCATCTTCGCCACCGCCTGCAGCAGCAGGGTCGACTTGCCGATGCCGGGGTCGCCACCGACCAGCACCACCGCGCCTTCGACCAGGCCGCCGCCGAGCACGCGGTCGAACTCGCCGATGCCGGTGCTGACCCGGCGGTGCTCGGTCTGCTCCACGTCCTTCAGCGCGGTGATCTTCGGCGGGTCGATCTTGCCCGCCCAGCCGGCCCGGCGCGACGCCGGCGCCTTGGCCGCCGCCGCGCTCTCCAGCACGATTTCCGACAGCGAGTTCCAGGCGTTGCACTCGGTGCACTGGCCCTGCCACTTGCTGAATTCGGCGCCGCATTCATTGCAGACGTAGGCGGTGCGGGCTTTTGCCATTGGATGATTTCCAGCAACGGGAACAGGCGTGGCAGGATAGCCGAGCCGGGTCGCAGGTGCTGCGACCGCTCAAGTCCCGCCCCCCCGCGCCGATAGCTGTCGCGGGCGTGCGCCTTGCGGGCGCCCCCTCCCTCCCCCTCTGGATTCAACATGACTGGCAGTTACAGTCAGAGCCTGGTCGCCATCTCCCTGCTGGTGGCCATTCTTGCTTCGTACACGGCGCTGGACATGGCCGGCCGCCTGGCCACGGCCGAGGGCCGCGTGGCCCGCTGGTGGCTGGCCGGCGGTGCAGCGGCGATGGGCCTGGGTATCTGGTCGATGCATTTCATCGGCATGCTGGCCTTCGACCTGCCGATCCCGGTCGGCTACGACCTCGGCATCACCCTCTACTCGCTGGCCGTGTCGATCGGCGCCTCTGCCTATGCGCTGTGGCTGGTGTCGCGGCCCAGCCTGCCCTGGCGACGGCTGCTGGCCGGCGCCGTGCTGATGGGCCTGGGCATTGCCACGATGCACTACCTCGGCATGGCCGCGATGCGCATGCAGCCGGGCATCGACTATCACCCGGGCTGGTTCGCCGCCTCCATTGCGGTGGCCATCGGCGCCGCCGGTGCTGCGCTGTGGATCGCATTCCGCCTGCGTGCCGAGCAGCGCAACACCATGCGCCTGCGCGCACTGGCCTCGCTGGTGATGGGCCTGGCCATCGTCGGCATGCACTACACCGGCATGGCCGCGGCGCGCTTCCCGGAGGGCAGCATCTGCGGCGCGGTCGGCAGCGGTGGCATCGACACGCGCTGGCTGGCGGTGCTGGTGATCGTCACCACCGTGGCCACGCTGGGTATCGCCCTGGTCGCCTCGCTGTTCGACCGGCAGATGCGCGTGCGCACCGGCCTGCTGGCCGATTCGCTGGCGCATGCCAACAACAAGCTGATCCAGGCCGCCCTGCACGACCCATTGACCCAGCTGCCCAACCGCATGCTGCTGCAGGACCGCATCGAGCAGGCCATCGAGAAGGCGCGGCGCCGCAACCATGCGGTGGCGGTGATGTTCTGCGACCTGGACGGCTTCAAGGCGGTCAACGATGCCTACGGGCACCAGCTGGGCGACCGCCTGCTGGTGGCGGTGGCGCAGCGTATCGGCGGCCTGCTGCGTCCGCAGGACACCTTCGCCCGCCTCGGCGGCGACGAGTTCGTGATCGTGCTGGCCATCGATATTCCCGACGATGCGGTGGTGGTGGCCGAGCGGATCATCGCGGCGGCTGGCGAACCGTTCCTGCTGGATGCAGCCGAGCTGCAGGTCAGCGCAAGCCTGGGCATCGCCCTGTACCCGGATGACGCCGGCAACGAGCGCGAGCTGATGGCACACGCCGACGCTGCGATGTACCACACCAAGGAAACCGGGCGGAACGGCTATACGTTCTTCACCCCCTCGATGCAGCTCAGCGCCAACCGTCAGCTGCGCCTGCTGCAGGACCTGCGCAAGGCCGTGATGCGCAATGAACTGATCCTGCATTACCAGCCCAAGTTCCCGGCCGCGGGCGCGCCAGCCACCGGCGCCGAGGCGCTGCTGCGCTGGCAGCATCCGGAGCTGGGCCTGCTGGCGCCGGACGTGTTCATCCCCATTGCCGAACGCAGCGGCCTGATCCTGCCGATCGGCGACTGGGTGCTGGACCGCGCCTGTGCGCAGTTGCGTGCGTGGCACGATGCCGGACATGCCGAATGGTCGATGGCAGTGAACCTGTCGCCCTTGCAGTTCTCCTCCCCGGCCCTTCTGGACAGCGTGCGCGGGGTGCTCGAACGGCACCACATCGAGCCGGCGCGGCTGACCCTGGAGATCACCGAGACCACGGCGATGAAGGACGTCGACGCCAGCCTGGCGATCCTCAACGACCTGACCGCGATGGGCGTGCACATTGCCATCGACGACTTCGGCACGGGCTATTCCAGCCTGCTGTACCTGAAACGCATGCCGGCCACCGAACTGAAGATCGACCGCGCGTTCGTGCATGACCTGGAATGCAATGAAGAGGACGCCGCCATCGTCTCGTCGATCATCGCGCTGGGACGCACCCTGCAGCTGCAGGTGGTGGCCGAAGGCGTGGAGACGCAGGCGCAGCGCGAGTACCTGAGCGAACTGGGCTGCGACCAGTTGCAGGGCTACCACCTGGGCCGACCGATGGACGCCGAGGAATTTCTGCGCCGGGTGGGCTGAGCCGATGTGCGGAGCAAGCTCCGCACCCACCTCATCAGTAGATCCACGCCGTGCGTGGATGTTCCTCGCCGCCCCCCCACGGCAAACAGAAAGGCCGCCCGAGGGCGGCCTTTCTGCGTGACAACGTCGCGAAGACGTCAGTGCATCATGTGCACGTTCATGTTGTGCATGACCCACAGGGTGCCGACCACGATGATGCCGATCACCACCACGGTGAAGGCCGCAGCGTTGACGTTCCAGCGGCTTTCCGAAGAGCGGTCCAGGTGCAGGAAGAACACCAGGTGGACCAGCATCTGCAGCACCGCGGTGATCGCGATCACCACACCGTTGACGGTGCGCGAGAAATCACCCGACATCACCATCCAGAACGGGATGACGGTCAGCACCACCGCCAGCACGAAGCCGATCAGGTACGACTTCACGGTGCCATGGCTTTCGCCGCCGGTGCCGTGGTCGTGTGCATGGTTGTCATGTGCCATTACAGGGCTCCATTGAGGTAGACGACGGAGAACACGCCGATCCAGATCAGGTCCAGGAAGTGCCAGAACAGGCTCAGGCACGCCATGCGGGTCTTGTTGGTCGGGGTCAGGCCGTACTTCTTCAGCTGCACGAACATTACCAGCAGCCACAGCAGGCCGGCGCTGACGTGCAGGCCGTGGGTACCGACCAGGGCAAAGAACGCCGACAGGAAGGCACTGCGGTCCGGACCGTAGCCCTGGTGGATCAGGTGCTGGAACTCCCACACTTCCATGCACATGAAGCCGAAGCCCAGCAGCCAGGTGATGCCCAGCCACAGGTACATCTGGCCCATCTGCTTGCGGTGCATGGCGATCATGCCCAGGCCGAAGGTCAGCGAGGAGGTCAGCAGCAGCGCGGTTTCCCATGCAACGAACGGCAGTTCGAACAGGTCCTTCGCGGTGGGGCCACCATCGGTACCGCCCGCCAGCACCACGTAGGTGGCGAACAGCGAGGCGAAGATGAGGCAGTCGCTCATCAGATACACCCAGAAACCGAAGACGGTATTGCCGCCGGTGTCGTGGTGCTCGTGGTCGTCATGGCCATGGGCCGCCGCGTGCGCGGCGTGCCCGTGGCTCAGGGTCGAGGTATTGGTGCTCATGCCTTCAGCTCCGACTTCACCAGGCCCTGGGCTTCCAGGTGCTTGCGGTGTTCGTTCTCGATGCGTTCCACCTCGGCGGCCGGGACCCAGTAGTCCACGTCCTGGTCGAAGGTGCGGTAGATGAACGTGGCGATCATGCCGACGAAGCCGACGATGGCCAGCCACCAGATGTGCCAGATCATCGCGAAGCCGAACACCAGGCTGAAGGCACCGATGACAACGCCCGTGCCGGTGTTGCGCGGCATGTGGATGTCGGTGTACTTGGCCGGCTTCGGCCAGGCTTCACCACGCTGCTTGCGCTCCCAGAAATCGTCCAGCTCGGTGACTTCCGGCAGCGTGCCGAAGTTGTAGAAGGCCGGCGGCGAAGAGGTTTCCCACTCCAGCGTACGGGCATCCCACGGGTCGCCGGTCAGGTCGACGGTCTTCTTGCGGTCGCGGATCGACACGGCCACCTGGATGATCTGGCACAGGATGCCGGCACCGACGATGAACGCACCTGCGGCGGCGATCAGCAGCAGCGGCTCGTAAGCCGGGTTGACCGTGCTCTGCAGGCGGCGGGTCATGCCCATGAAGCCCAGCACGTACATCGGCATGAAGGTCACGTAGAAGCCGATGAACCAGCACCAGAACGCGCACTTGCCCCAGAACTCGTTCAGGCGGAAGCCGAACATCTTCGGCCACCAGTAGGTGATGCCGGCGAACATGCCGAACACCACGCCGCCGATGATGACGTTGTGGAAGTGGGCGATCAGGAACAGGCTGTTGTGCAGCACGAAGTCGATGGCCGGAATCGCCAGCATCACGCCGGTCATGCCGCCGATGACGAAGGTGACCATGAAGCCGATGGTCCACAGCACCGGGGTGGTGAAGTGCACGCGGCCGCGGAACATGGTGAACAGCCAGTTGAAGATCTTCACGCCGGTCGGGATCGAAATGATCATCGTCGTGATGCCGAAGAAGGCATTGACGTTGGCACCCGAGCCCATGGTGAAGAAGTGGTGCAGCCACACGATGAACGACAGCACGCCGATGCAGGCGGTGGCGTAGACCATGCCCTTGTAGCCGAACAGCGCCTTGCGCGAGAAGGTCGCGATGACTTCGGAGAACACACCGAACGCCGGCAGGACCAGGATGTACACCTCCGGGTGACCCCAGATCCAGATCAGGTTGATGTACAGCATGGCGTTGCCGCCACCATCATTGGTGAAGAAGTGCGTACCCAGGTAGCGGTCCAGGGTCAGCAGCACCAGGGTGATGGTCAGCACCGGGAAGGCAGCCACGATCAGCACGTTGGTCACCAGGGCGGTCCAGGTGAACACCGGCATCTGCATCAGCTTCATGCTGGGGGTACGCATCTTCAGGATGGTGATGAAGAAGTTGATACCGCTCAGCGTGGTACCCAGGCCTGCGACCTGTAGACCCCAGATGTAGTAGTCCATGCCGACGCTTGGACTGTATTCGATGCCCGACAACGGCGGGAACGCCAGCCAGCCGGTGGCGGCGAACTCACCGATCCACAGCGACAGCATGATCAGTACCGCACCGGACACGAACAGCCAGAAGCTGAGCGAGTTGACGAACGGGAACGCGACGTCGCGCGCACCGATCTGCAGCGGCACGGCCAGGTTCATCAGGCCGGTGATCAGCGGCATCGCCACGAAGAAGATCATGATCACGCCGTGGGCGGTGAAGATCTGGTCGTAGTGGTGCGGCGGCAGGTAACCCTCGGACCCGCCGACGGCGAGCGCCTGCTGGGTACGCATCATGATGGCGTCGGAGAAACCGCGCAGCAGCATGACGAAGGCGACGATGAGGTACATCACGCCGATCTTCTTGTGATCCACCGAGGTGAACCACTCCTTCCACAGATAGCCCCACAGCTTGAACTTGGTGATCAGGGCCATGACGCCCAGGCCACCCAGCACCGCGCCGACCAGGGTGGTCAGCACGATTGGATCGTGGGGGATCGACTCAAGAGAGAGTTTTCCCAACATGTTCATTCTCCCGAACCCGCGTGGCCGGCATGGCCCGCGTGTTCGTGTTCGTTGGTATCCAGGTTTTCACCCGATTCCTTGGAATCATGTGCGTCACTGGGGGCATGGCCCTCGTGCGCTTCATGGCTGGCGGCATCGGCAGCGGCGGCACCAGCGTGCGAGTGCTTCATGCCGTAGTGCTTGTTGTCGCCCATGTGCTTGGCGATGACCCAGTCGAACAGGCCTTCTTCGGTCTTGCCGAAGTAGGTGACCGGGTACCACTCGGCGTTGCGTGCTTCACCCAGCGCCTTGAACGAGGCCTTGTCCAGGGTCTGCTCGCCGGCACGGACCTGGTCCAGCCACTGGCGGTATTCGGCATCGGTGACCGAGTAGGCGGTGAAGTGCATCTTGGCGAAGCCCGCGCCGCTGTAGTGCGAGGACATGCCCGGGAATTCACCGGTCTCGTTGGCGATCAGATGGAGCTTGGTCTCCATCGCAGCCATCGAGTAGATCATGCTGCCCAGGTGCGGGATGAAGAAGGCATTCATCACCGAATCGGACGTGATCTTGAAGTTCAGCGGCGTGTTGACCGGGAACTTGATTTCGTTGACGACCGCCACCTTCTCTTCCGGATAGATGAACAGCCACTTCCAGTCCAGCGAGATCGCCTCGATGGTGACCGGCTTGACGTCCGAATCCAGCGGCTTGTACGGGTCCAGTGCGTGCGACGAACGCCAGGTCAGGACCGCCAGCACCAGCACGATCATGCAGGGAATGGACCACACCACCACCTCGATCGCCGTCGAGTGGGACCACTTCGGCTCGTAACGGGCCTTGGTGTTGGAGGCGCGATACTTCCACGCGAAGGTCAGGGTCATGATGATGACCGGGATGACGACCAGCAGCATGAGCACGGTGGCCGTGATCAGCAGGGTCTTCTCATCCTGGCCGATCTGGCCCTTCGGACTGAGGATGGCCACGGCATCGCAGCCGGTGAGCATCACCAGCAACGACAGCAGCAGGCCCGGGCGCAACCAGCGCCCAAGGGTTTTCAACGGAATCATCGGTCGATCCAATTGCGAGGGAATGCCGTTCCCCGCCCTGCCTGTTCCGGCCAAAGCCGGTCCCACCGGTCCGGAAGACAGGTAGGGAGGTGGGGTCGAGTCAGCCTTTCAATTTTAGGCCGTCACCCACCATTTAAGAAAGGCATTGACAATGATCGAGCGCAGGAAAGGCCCGTTTCTGGCTGCGACACGTTGTCGCACCGCACGGGCGCGGCGGGCAGAACACCCGAGGGCGGCATCCTAGCATCGGTTGCTGGCCGGCGGTCCGCCCTCGTTCGGCAAAGTCATCTGAACCTGTTCAGGCGTGCTGGCGGGTGCTTGGCGTGGGATGCTCGGCGCAGGAGGAAGCCCGTGGACAGGATCGACTTCAAGAAGCGCGACCGGGCGCTGTATCAACCGCCCGCCGGCAAGTTCGTACGGGTCGATGTGCCGCCCCTGCCCTACGTGATGGTCGATGGTCGCGGCGATCCGAACACGGCCCCCGCCTACCTGCAGGCCGTGCAGTGGCTGTATTCGGTGAGCTATGCACTGAAGTTCGCACTGAAGGCCACGGGCCAGGACTACGTGGTGCCACCGCTGGAAGCACTGTGGAGCGCCGAGGACCCGGCCAGCTTCGTCGCGCGGCGGAAGGATGAGTGGGTCTGGACGGTGATGATCCGCACGCCCGAGGGCATCGACCCTGCACAGTGGCAGGCCGCGATCAGCAAGGCGCGCACGAAGCTGGGAGAGGCTCCACCCAGCCTTCGCCATCAGATCCTTGCCGAGGGCCCAAGCCTGCAGACCTTGCACGTGGGCGCCTACGACGACGAAGGCCCCACCCTGGCGCAGATGCATGACGAAGTGATGCCCGCACTGGGATACACCTTTGCCGGCCCCCATCATGAGATCTACCTGAGCGACCCGCGCAGGACCGACGCAGCGCGGTTGAAAACCGTGCTGCGACAGCCGGTGCGGCCGATCGGGCCTGATGAGGATTCCCGCATATGAGACAAGGAATGCCATGCGCCTGATCAACCGATTGCTGCACTGGACCACCCTGCCCGCCGGGCGCCGCCTGATGGCCGTGCTGGGTGCCGCGCTGGTGATCGTGCTGGCCTGCAATCCGGATCTGCTGCCGTTGTTGCCGGTCGTGGATGCGCTGGGGCTGGACGTGCTGATGCTGCTGCTGGCTGCGCAGGTGGTGGCGGTCCTGCCTTGGGTGCGGGAGCGGGCCACGTGCGGAACCAGAGTGCTCGCACGCCTGCTGATCGCCGCATCGGCGGGAGCAGCAGGTGGTTATCTCCGGCAGCTCGCGTGGTGGCTGGCGCGGGACGCGGTGATCGCTGGACGTAAATGAAGGTGTGTTCCCATCGGTGACGTTGCAGACCGCCCCCTTCCCTTGGGCAGAAACAGAAAGCCCGCGCAAGGGCTGGGGCGTTCCGTTGATGGACCTGCTCGCCTTGCGTGGAGCGCGCCTAGAACGCGGTCGGACCGATCTGAATCACGCCATCATGGGCCAACGCGAGACGGATCTTGGTCCTGCCACCCGCCGTGACCATTTGGGAAATCTCGCGCCTATGCGCCGATTCATCCCCCCACGAACAGAGCCCTTTGCCCGCGAAAATTGCGCTGACAATGCGATTCCCGGAGGGAACAGACAGCGAGACAGACTCTCCCCGCTGCAGATGGGCTGCCAGGGTGCCGTCGATATACAGTGCAAGCGGGCACGCCCCACCAACCGCGCCAACGTCGCGCGTAACGATTACCTGTCCGGAAGCACTGTCACCTATCCCATTGAAGGCGAAAACCCGCTCGGCAGGCACCGGTTGCGCCTGTTCGGAGCTGATCTGACGGGTTGCACAGCCGGCAAGAACGACGCACGCCATCAGACTCACCACGATCTTCTTCATGACACCCCCTGTTGATTGAAACTGACTTGCCCGATCCAGCCCAGGGCCGCAAGCAATCCACGACGGCAATGGTAATGACCCCGACTGAGCCAGTACATGCCTGCAGTTCCATCGGACGCTTCCGCCAGGGCCGGGCCGCGCCAGCACAGCCCAAACAAAAAGCCCCGACCTAGGCCGGGGCTTTTCATTACAACTGGTGCCGGAAACAGGAGTCGAACCTGCGACCTACGCATTACGAATGCGCCGCTCTACCAACTGAGCTATTCCGGCGGAGCCCGCGATTTTACGGGCTGGGCGCCCCGGCGGTCAATCCACCCGGCTCAGCTCGCCTCCACCCGGTTCGAACACACCCGCCCCTCGGCGAAATCCCGCAGGTTCCCCAGCGTGATTGCCGAGATCTCCTGCAGCGCATCTACGGTGAAGAACCCCTGGTGGCCGGTCACCAGCACGTTGGGGAAGGTCATCAGGCGCTGGAAGGCCTCATCATCGATGATCTCGCCGGACAGGTCCTGGAAGAACAGCGCGCTTTCCTGCTCGTAGACGTCGATGGCCAGATGACCCAGCCGCCGCGACTTCAGCGCGCGGATCACCGCATGGGTATCGACCAGCGCGCCGCGCGAGGTGTTGACCAGCATCGCGCCGGTCTTCATCCGCGCCAGCGAGGCGTCGTTGATCAGGTGCTGGGTATCGGGCGTCAGTGGGCAATGCAGTGACACGATATCGGCGCGCGCCAGCAGTTCATCCAGCCCAACCATGTCACCCACGCCGGCGAAGGCCGGCGACGGGTACGGGTCGTGCCCCAGCACGATGCAACCCATGCCCCTGAAGATGCGCGCGGTGGCCAGCCCGATCTTGCCGGTACCGACGATGCCCACGGTGCGGCCATGCAGGGTGCGCCCGAGCAGGCCATCGAGCATGAAGTTGCCTTCGCGCACCCGGTTGTAGGCGCGATGGGTCTGCCGGTTGAGGGTCATCACCAGCGCCAGCGCATGCTCGGCCACGGCTTCAGGCGAATAGGCTGGTACGCGTGCGACGAACAGATCCAGCGCTTCCGCAACCGCCAGATCCACGTTGTTGAAACCTGCGCAGCGCAGCAGCACGGCCCGCACCCCCATCGCATGCAGGGCATGCAGTACCGGCGCATCCAGGCGGTCGTTGACGAACACGCATACGGCTGCGCAATCCTGCGCCAGCGCCGCCGTATGCACGTCCAGCGCCACATCGAAGTACACGAACGCAAAGCCGTCCTCAGACGCATCGCGCTGGTTCGCCTCATCAAGGAAGCGGCGGTCGTAGGGACGGGCACTGAAGACGGCGATCTGCATGGATGGGCCTGGGTGGAATGCCATACCGACCATACCGCAGCAGCGCCCGCGTTGGGATGGCACCGGCGATGCCGTCATCGCCGGTGCCGGGTGCCATTTAGAACCGGTAGCCCAGGCCCAGCATCACGCCGTTCTGGATCTGCCCGTCGCGGCGCTCACCCACGTAGTCGGCCATGATCGACAGGCGCTCGCTGGCGCGACTGGTCACGCCGACGTTCCAGGCCAGCACCTGCTCGCCCACCGCCTGGCTGCTGGCGCCGAACACCAGATCCGGTGCCGCGGCGAAGCCGGTGCTGTAGCGGGCCTGCGAATCGCCCAGCTCCTTCTGCCAGACCACCCGGGCGCGCGGCGTGATGCGCTCACCGTTGTTGCCCTCAAAGGTCTTGAACAGCTGCAGGCCCGCACCCACGCGGATGCTCTCCAGGCTGCCACTGCGGCCAACCAGCGCACCAGCGCCCTGCCCTTCGTTGAAGCGGGTGGCCGAAGTACGCGCGTAGTCCACCACCGGCAGCAACGGCTGGATCACCAGGCCCTTGCCGGTGGTGAACGAGAACGCATGTTCAACACGCGCGGAGATCGCATCGTTGCTGTACTTCGCGCGCAGGGGCTGCTGCAGGCCATCGATACCGCCGATGCTGCGACGGGTGTCATGCCGCAGATCGGTGTAGCGCACGGCCGCCGACAGATAGCCGCGCGCGTACGTCGCATCGAGGTAACCGCCCACGTCCAGCGCGCGCACATCACCGGTGAAACCAGAGCCATCGCTGGCCTTGGTCGACATGTCCGCCGCGGCCACGCTTACGCCCAGGGTCACGCGGTCATCGGCCACGCGGGTGTCGGCACCGACCACGATGCCGCCGATGTTGTGGCTCAGGCCGGCCACGCCACCGTCGGCATCGATGCGGCCATGGCTGGCGAAACCACGTGCCCAGATGCCATGGCTGCGTCCGGCATCACCGCTACCCGCAACGCTGCCCGGCGCCGGCTCGACCAGGTGCATCGCCAGCTGGTTGAACAGGCTGCCATGGCGCATGCCCGGCTGGGAGGAGACCGACTGCGCCACCTGCGAGGCCAGGCCATCGGCATCGCCGCCGCTGCGCATGGCCGACTGGTGCTGCTGCACGACGTTGCCGATGCTGCCCACCAGCGCGGTGTCGGCCAGGCGCAGGCTGGCGTGCGCATCACCGCGCAGGGCACCGGCCTGTTGTGCGATCACATCGCGGTCGGCGAACTGCAGTGCGCCCAGCAGCGATTTCAGTCCCTTGTCCTGGCGATCGGAAGCAGTCGCCAGCGCACGGCCCAGGCCGTCGCCGGACGTACCGTTGGCGAACAGGCCCAGCTGGTCAAAGCCCGGGTTGGCGGTCAGCCACAGGCCATCGGCCGTCTGCTTCACGTTGAAGCTCAACAGCGAATTGTGGCGGGGACGGAACACATCACCGCTGATGCTGGCGCTGTAGCTGGTGTCGCCCAGGCGCACGGCCTCTTCGAAGCCGCCCTGGTAGATCGGGCCCTCAACCAGGTCACGACGGAAGTCCTGGCCGTAGTAGCCCTGCGCCACGTTCAGTTCGAGGAAGGCACCCTTGGAGATCACCAGTGCCCCCTCGGTCTGCTCGTCATCGAAGAAGGTGCCCACGCGCAGGCGGCCGGCGGTGGTGCCACCATTCTCTGTAACGTCGAACAGCACCTTGCCGCCCGGCATGATGTTGACGTAGCCATGGGTGACCAGGTCGCCACCGCGCGGCATCAGCGTGCCGAACACGCGCAGGCGGTTGAAACCGTCTTCGCGGTACGACGGGCCGGTGCCGTCCAGCAATGCAGCGCGGTCCATCGCCGTACCCGCCACGTCGCCATGGCCGACCAGCATGCCTGCGCCGAGCACGCGCACTTCCGATGCGCGCAGGGCACCGCCTTCCAGCGCGATGGTGCCATTGTCGACCAGCATGAAATCCGCACCCGTCGTCGTGGACGTGCGCCAGGTGGCGCCGTTGGTCACCCGGATCACGCCCATGGCGTTGTCCAGCGTGGAGACATCCAGATCAGCCAGCCGCAGCTTGGACAGCAACAGGTCCTGGATGTCCGGGTCACTGAGGTAACCCTGCACCGACAGCGCACCGATGCCCTGCGGACCCTTGCTGGATGCGTTGTAGATGCTCTGCGCGAGATTGATGTAGGTGGATCGCCAGTCGGTATTCCAGCGCGCGAAATCATCATCGACGAACGCCTGCAACTGGCGTCCGGTACGCAGGTAGCCGGGGTTGATGTCGCCGGTCACGTTGGCGGTGACATTCAAGGTGTCGCCCGGATCGCGGTACCCGCTCGCGGTGATGATCCTGTTGCTGTAGATGTCCTGGCCGGGGAACGACTCCAGCTTGCTGCCACTGCCATCGGGGTCGAAGGTGACCGAGGAACCGGTGCTGCGTGCCGGATCGCGGAACACCAGCAGGCCGTTCGGCTTCACCACTTCGTACATGGCCTTGTGCAGCAGCCCGGCATCCATGCCACCACCGTAGTTGCCGGTATAGATCTGGGTCATGCGCGGCGACGGCGTGTAGATCACCTTGCCGCCGCTGCTGGCCGCGTGGATCTGCACCGAGTCGATGAGCGGCAGATCGCCGGCCAGATAGCGTTCGACGCCACCGGACTGCATGATCGAGCAGGACGAGATGCAATTGCCGGACACGATGGTGTTCAGTCCGGAGGTGCGGATGATGCCCTGCAGCCACTCGCCGGCGATCAACGCACCACCATTGGACGTGCGCAGCACCACCTCACGGACCGGCCGGCCTTCGGCCTGCGCCTTGGCCAGCAGTGCCGGCAGGGACACCACGTCGGCGTAGGTCACATCGCCACTCAGGAAGATGCGATCGCCCTGCACGTGATAATTCATTGCCATGACGTCATCCACCACGGATATGGCGGCAACGCCCATCAGCCCGGCCAGGGCCAGGCTCAACTTCGAATACTTCATGTGTTCTCTCTCCACCCGCAACACGCGGGTAGAACGATCAACGCCGCAGTGGGGTGATCTCCCCCAGTGGAACGGATCGTGAAAAATGAATACATTCACAATGAGAATCCGATCGATGCACACTCTTCCCCATCCGGTCATCGTCGCGTAAAACTCGATGACGCATTCGCCACCGACAGTCGAGGCCAGCCCTGTCCACCCCGTCTCCCCTGATCCATCGCGCGCCGGAGCTACCCGCACCTGCGGATGCCTTCATCGCGTTCGTACGCGAAGAGCGCGCACCGCTGTGCGCGTTCCTGCGCACGCGGGGGGTCGGGCCTGAGGATGCGGAGGATATCGCGCAGGACTGCATGGAGCGGCTGATCCGCTACCGCGCACAGGGCCCGGACGAACTGCGCCTGCTGCTGTATCGTATCGCCCGCAACCGCCTGGCAGACCGCGGCCGCTCGCCGCAGTCGCGGCCGCATCTGCCGCTGGCCGAACACGATGGCAGCGACGAACCGTCCAGTTCCTCGCCCGATCCATTGCGCCAGGCCGAGTCAGGGCAGATGCTGTCCCTGCTGCGGCAGGCCCTGTTCAAGCTGCCCGAACGCGCACGCGAGGTCTATCTGCTCAACCGCATCACCGGCATGAGCTACACGCAGATCGCGCGGCATTGTGGAATTACTGCCAAGACCGTGGAAAAACATATCGCCCGGGCCCTGCAGGGCCTGCGTCAGGAGTTGGGATCGGATCCGCTGCACAACGACAGGGACGGCCAATGAGTGGCACCCCGCACAGGGATGATGCACAGCTGTTTGAACGCGCCAGCGCCTGGGTAGCCCGCCTGGAAGCCCCGGACTGCACGTCGGTCGAACGCGAGGCGTTCGAGGACTGGCTGGCCGAAGATCCGGCCCACGTCAAAGCCTGGGTGCAGGCCGAAGCCCTGTTCCAGCAGGGTGCGGCGCTTGCGGCTGACCCTTGGCTGCGCACCGCCGCGGCACGGGCGGCGCGTCCGCCGCGCCGGCGCTGGCTGCCGGGCGTGGCCGCTGCCGCCGGTGTCTGCATGGCGATCGGCATCGGCTGGATGGTTGCCATCGACGGCAACCCGACGCCGCAGGTCTACGCCAATGATTCGCACCAGCCACAGCAGCAGACGCTGGCCGATGGCAGCGTCGCCATGCTGGATGCCGGCACCACCCTCCGCGCCCGCTTCGGCTGGCGCCATCGTGATCTGGTGCTGGAGCGGGGCCGGCTGCAACTGCAGGTCGCACCGTCGAACAAGGCGCTGAAACTGCACGCCGGCGACAGTACGATCCGTGACATCGGCACGACCTTCCAGGTGGAACGCCTGCGCGACGGCCTGGTCGAGGTCGCGCTGCTGGAAGGTGCCGTGGAAGTCAGCAACGGCGCAGCGCAGCACACGCTGGCGCCTGGCCAACAGCTGCAGGTACTGCCCTCCGGCCGCATCCAGCCGGGCCCTGCCCTCTCGTCCAACGCAGCCGCTGAAGGCTGGCTGCGGGGGCAACTGGTGTTCGATGCCACGCCCCTGTCGATCGTGGTCGAGCGCATGAACCGTTATGGCCGCACGCCGCTGGTGATCGTCGATCCGGAGATCACCGACCTGGCTGTAAGCGGCACCTTCCGCGCCGGTGATGCACAGGAGCTGCTGTCGGCGCTGGAACTGGGTTGGTCCGTGGCTGGCCAGACGCGTCCGGATGGCGCGCTGGAACTGCGCCGCACCTACTGAGGAGACCGGCAGTGAAGGCAGGTCCGGGTGCGCTGCAGTGGGGGCTGCTCCGCGCCCTGCTATGCCTTGCACTGGATGTTGCCGCACTACCGATGGCCGATGCCGGCGAGCCCGCCGGCACGCTGGAGATCGACGTGGGTGCGGGCCCACTGGTGCCGGCACTGCAGCAATGGGCCCGGCAGAGTGGCACCGCCCTGCTGTTCGACGCACGTGAACTGGATGATCTGCGCACCACTGGCACACGTGGCCAACGCGATACGGGGGCCTCCCTGAAGCTGCTGGTCGCCGGCCTGCCGGTGAACATCCTGCGCACGTCCTCGGGTGCCTTTGTCGTGCGACGTGTCCATCCCGAGCCACCTGCCACGCCACCGAAAGCGGTCGCAGCCCCGCGCCTGCCGCACCCGGCTCCCAGGTCCGCCGACACGCCACACCAGGTGGAACTGGCACCCATCCACGTCACCGGCAGCCGGCTGCCGCGCTCTTCGGTGCAGACCACACTGCCGGTCACCACCATCGATCGCGACGACATCCTGCGCAGTGGCTACGGCAATCTGTTCGACCTGCTGCGGCACCTGCCCGGCATGAACGGCCATCCCGCCATGAGTACCTCGCGCGGCGGCGATTCGCAGTACCTGCCGGTGGGTGCAGCGGCCACCACCAGCCTGGACGGCATGGGCCCGCGGGCGACGCTGTTCCTGGTCAACGGCCGGCGCCTGCCGCGTTATCCCATGGTGTCGCTGGAACAGGGCGGGCTCACCGACCTCGGCGGCATTCCGCTGAGCTTCGTCGACCGCATCGAACTGGTACGCGGCGGTGCCTCGGCCATCTATGGGGCCGATGCCATGTCCGGCGTGGTCAACATCATCCTGCGCGACCAGGCCGATGGGCCCGAAGCCATGCTGCAGACCGGACTCAGCAGCCGCGGCGATGCGGGCCAGTACCGCCTGCAGGCCGCCACGGGCGGCGCGCGTGGCAATGGGGACCGCTGGTTTGCCGGCCTGGATCTGCACCGTGTCGAGCATGTCGCCGGTGACCAGCGTGACTGGCATGCGGAAACCTCGCTGTATCCGATCGGCGCGATCTTCGGCAACTGGTACGTGCCCGCCCGACGCTGCGAGCCGCCCCTGAAGCGGCGCGAGGATGGCTGCTGGTTTGACAGCGCGCGCCCGCGTTCGCTGCAGCCCGCCTCGGATACCGCGTCGGCCTACCTGCACTACCGGCATGAACGTGGCGAGGGACGCTATGCCTTTGTCGAGGCACGGGCCAGTCACAACCGTCAGCGCTTCGACCTGGGCCCGACTGCCGTTGCCGTAGTCTCGCGCGGAATCACCTTCAACAGTGTGCTGCGCGAGGCCGGCAACGTGCGCCCCAGCGTCCGCGCCACCGATGCGGACGTCACCGTCGGCATCGGCCGTGACCACGGCCGGCGCAGCTGGGAGGTGGGCATCAGCGCGCAGCGCAGCGAAGTCACCTTGTCCACTGCCGGCACCGTGCGCACGACGCGCCTGCTTGAAGCAACGCAGGCGCGCAGGTTCACCCCCGGTTTCGACGCGCCGCCGGCGGCCGAGGCGGACACGCTGTTTCCGTCCATCCGCAACCGCGGCAGCACCGCACAATGGCAGGGCTGGTGGGGTGTGCAGCGTGAACTGATGGCAATGCCCGGGGGCAATGCGCAGCTGGCCACCGGCATCGACCTGCGCCATGAACGCTGGGTCTCGCGTCCGGATGTGCTGCTGAGCCAGGGCGACCTTGCGCTGGGCCTGCCGCAGCAGCAACGCCGCCTGTCGCGACAAAGCAGTGGCGTCTATACCGAGCTGGGCCTGCCGCTGGCACCCACGCTGCGCGCGGACCTGGCTGCACGCTGGGACCGCGACGGCGGCTTCATGGCGTTCTCGCCTCGTGCCGGGCTGCGCTGGAGCCCGACGCCGCACTGGTCGTTCCTGCTGGCCAGCGGGCGCGGTTACCGTGCACCGAGCCTGTTCGAGCAACGGCGGCCTCCCGGCTACTTCGGCTCGATCACGCTTCCGGTGTCCAATGCCCTTCCGGAATGTGCAATCGCCACCCGCGGTGGCGGCTGCAGCGTCACGGCCAACGTCGTAGAGAACGATGCACTGAAGGCCGAGCGATCGCGCAGCCATTCGCTGGCAGCCACGTGGACACCCAACGACACGTTCTCGCTGTCGCTGACCCACAACATCGTGGAACTGCGCAACGAGATCCTCGCCCTGCAGCCCAGCGATGCGGTGTGGAATCGTAGTACCTGGGAACTGGATGAAGACGGCCACCTGAGCAGCCTGCGCCTGTCGTTCGACAACATCGGCCGCACCACCTCCCGCAACTGGGTGCTGCGTGGCGAGTACCGCATCGACAGCGGCAGCAACGGCCAGTGGTTGTTGTCGCTCGATGCGCTGAAACAGCAGGAGCTGCGCCGCCGCCGTGACCACGAGGCCGCCGTGGACCTGCGCGGCCACGTGACACCCGAGCTGGCTGCGGTGTTGAACGTGCAATGGCAGAACAGCAACTGGGACATCGCCCTGCGCGGCAACCAGGTCGGGCGCACCCGTGCCTGGCTGCCCGGGGCCGAGTGCCCGCAGGATCAGGTCGATCGGAACCAGTGCATGAATCCACGCCAGCTGCGCTGGAACCTGCACCTCGCACGTCGGCTGGGGCCGCGCCTCGTTGCAGCGCTGGATGTGCACAACGTACTCGATGCGCAACCGGTGAACTATCTGGTCGGCAATGGCGGACAGATGCCGGGCCTGGACGATCCGCTCGGCCGCTACTACCTGCTTACCCTGCAGTTCCGCTGAAGCGTAGTAATCTACGCGCCCTGTTCCACCGCGGTCCCCTTCCCCCATGAAAGCCTATCTCTGGTTCTGGGGCGCGTTCCTGCTGTTCTTCGCGTTGCCTTTTCCCTGCATTCTCTATTTCGGCACTTCGTGGCCGGTGGCGTTGGTCGACCGCAGCGCGCCGTGGCCGGCACTGTTGCTGCTCGCACTGTCGCTGGCCTTGTGGCTGACGCTGCTGTTCGCCTTCCTGCACTACCTGTTGCTGGGGCCACCGCGCGCACTGCACCGGGTGCAGTCGATCCTGGCCGACGGTGAACCGCGCAGTGCGCTGATCGAACAGGCCGAACAGACTGGCGTGCAGGTGCGCGGCTTCGCGCAGTGGAAACTGCAGTTGTCCTTCAAGAACCTGTCAGGTACGCCGATCCGCGAACAGATGCTGGTGGTCGACAGCAAACCCCAGCTGCATCGCTTCGAGGTGGGCAGGCACATCGATGCGCGCCTGGGCCGGACGCCCGGGGCATTCCCCAACATCGTGCTGGACGGTGCGCAGCCCGAACTGAATGTCGCCAGCCTGTGGCGGCGTGGCATCGGTGCAGCACTCGGCATCGCAGCCGTTGCCGCTGCCTATGTGTTGGCCTACCGGCTGCAGAACGAGGGGCTGGGCTGGACCTTCCTGTCGTTCGGTCACCCGCTGCTGGTATGCCCGCTGGTGCTGTGTGGCTATGCGCTGGGGCTGCGCCTGCTCGGCCGCCTGCTGCACGCCGATGCCCGCGGTGATGCGCTGAAGTATCGCGGCATCGGCGTGGAGGCCCGGGTATTGAAGGTCCGTCAGACCGGCACCTACCTCAACGAACAACCACAGGTGGAGTTCCAGCTGGAATACATCGACCGCGAAGGCAGCGTGCAGCAGGCCCGCGTGCGCCGCTTCATCCCGCTGATTGAACTGGCCAACATCCCGCGCGAGCACGTGACGCTGCTGTACGACCCGGATGACCGCAGCAACGTGCGGCTGGAGGGAATATGAAACAGCCTCCCTCCACCCGCACGGTGTTCCTGGTACTGCTGCTGGTTCTGGCGGGCGCGGCCATTGCCGGCGGCGCAGTGCAGACCATCAGCGAAACGCTGGGGCATTCGGTACAGCCGGACCGGCTGCCCCCCTCCGTCCCGTCTCAGTCACAGCGCGAACAACCCGTATCGCTTGTGCCGTCCCCGGCGCCCTTCCCCGCGGCGAGTACCGCTGCGGCGCCCGAGCGCAACAATCGCCTGTTCGATGCGGACTACCTGCTGGCTGCCCGTCAGGCACTGGAGCAGCTGCCGGCACTGGCCGGCCAGCGGCTGACGGTCTTCCACAGCATCCACTTCTACGACGATGGCCGCATCAACCTGGATCTGGTCGATCCGCAACAGCCTGGCCACGTCGACAGCTATCACTTTGAACGTGGCCAGTGGCGCAAGGGCAATCCGGTGAACCCGCAGCAATTCGCGCCGACCATCAGCCTGCAGCGCAGCAGCACATCCCTGGCCAGCATCGATTTCGAGGCCGTGCCGCGCGTGGCGCAGGCATTGCAGGAACAACGCAATGCCCTGCAGAACCCCGCATCCGAAGTCGGCCACGTGTATGTGATCGTGCGCAAGGGCGGCAAGCTGGTGTGGCTGCCGGACGAAGTGGCCGGTGACCGCGAATCCGTGCGCCTGCAGTTCGATGCGCAGGGCACTCTGCGCGGCGTGCACCGCCGATAGGCCACACAAAAAGGGGACGGAGGGGATTAAGTCGTATTTGCCTTGGTGCGGTTTGCGACTTAATCCCCTCCGTCCCCTTTTTCTATTTCACCGAGCGGGCGATGGCGTACTGCGCGCCGTAGTAGGTGGACAACACCAGCAGGCTGGCCAACGGCAGGCCACCGGCGAAGCGGTCCCAGGCCAGCAGGGAATCGCTGGCCACGAACAGCAATGCACCTGCCGCGGCCCAGCGGGCGCTTCGGGCGTCCACGGCACCGGGCTGCGGGCTGCGCCACTGCCGTGCCAGGGCCAGCACCGCCATCGACGCCAGCACCACCACGTAGGCCAGCACCGGCACACGCATCGGCACCGGCAGGTGCGGCCACAGGCCCATCACGTTGAGCACGGCAAATGCACCCAGCAGCACAGCGGCGCCGAGCAGCCCACGCCCGGCACGCAGGCCATCGCGGAAGGCGACGATGTAGCAGACATGCGCCAGCAGGAACGCGACCAGTCCCGGCACGAACGCATCCATCGGCAGCATCAGCGCGATGTCGCCCACGCACGAAAGCAGCATGCCGGCCAGCACCGCACGGCGGTAGAACGGCTGCGCCGGATCATGCACACGCCAGGCGATGGCCGCGATCAGCAGCGTGGTCGCGGGCTTGGCCAGCCAGTGCAGCCATCGCCCATCGCCGTGCAGGAACGCGCCGACGATGGCGAGGATCGCCATCAACAGGACCACGCCATCGCGGGCGCGCGACTTCATCGCGCCTTCCACAGATCTGCAAGGCGGTCGGGCTTGCCGGTGATGCGCTCCAGCACCGGGTACTGCAGGCCACCGTGGTAAGCGATGCTCATGGTTTCAATGCGGTCGAACTGCTTCACCAGCAACATGATCGGCGCCTTGTCCTTCGCTGCCGCAGCCACCGCGTCCTTCAAGCGCTGGCTGCTGTACTCGCGCCCGCCCACCGCGATCACCTTCATGCCAGGTGCAAGACCGGCGTTGAAGGCCGGGCTGTCCCAGATCACATCACCGACCGTGCCGTTGTCGAGCACGGTCGCACCCAGCGAGTACGCCAGCAGCGCCGCCTTCGCACGCTTCTCCTGCGCCTTGTAGGCATCGTTCGGGGTATCGCGGTAGACCAGCTTCCAACCCGCCAGCTCCAGGCCGCCAGTCAACGAACCGTGGCCGTCCAGGCGCCCGCGCAGGAACGTGGCCCAGTCGTACGGCGCGATGCCGTTCAAGGTCGCGACCACGTCATTGAAGGTGTACGGATTGACGTCCCAGTCGCCATTGCCGACGCCGAAAAAGGCGCGCGCGAAGTCGTCCAGGCTGCGGCGGTTGCCGCTCAGTTCGCGCAGCTTGCCCTCCACTTCCAGCCACAGCATCTGGCCGCCGGAGTAGTAGTCCTCGCTCATCTGGTAGTTGCGATACGGCAGCGTGCGACGCTGGGCGATGGTCGGGTCATTGGTGGTGTCCTGCAGCGGACGCCAGGCCAGGCCCGGGCGGCCACGGTCATAGGTCGCGGCCACATTGGCCAGCATGTCGCGCGCCTGCGCAGCCGACCACAACCCCGAGCGTGCTGCCAGCACCTGCCCCCAGAACTGGGTCTGCCCTTCGTACACCCACAGCAGGCTGTCGCCCATGGGCACGTTGAAGTTGGCGGTGGCCAGGTCGGCGCCGCGACGGTACTTGCCGTTCCAGGAATGGGTGTACTCGTGCGGCAGCAGGTCACGCATCCACGCGTTGCTGTCCCACTCGGTGAAGTAGCCCGGATCGGCACTGTTCTCGCTGGAACGGTGGTGCTCCAGGCCGATGCCACCGAGGCGGTCGGTCAATGCCAGCAGGAACTCATAGTGGTTGTAGTGGCGCGCACCGTAGAGCTTGTCGGCCTGCTGCACCAGCGCGCGGTGCATCGTGATCTGCGCCTCGCTCGGCTTCAGCGACTTGGCGTCGTCGGCAAACACATTGAGGTGCACCGGCACCTTCGCACCCGGGTCGAGATCGATGCGCTGGTAGTGCTCACCGGCGAACAACGGCGAATCGACCAGGTGGTCGTAGGAGATCGGCTTGAACACCACGGTGTCGCCGTCGCGGCGCGCGGTTTCCAGCGCAGTGGCGAACGACCAGCCCTTGGGCAGGGTCACGCTGGCCTGCGCCTGCAGCTGCCGTGCATCGATGCCGGCCGGATACAGCGAATTGGCATTCCACTGCAGGTTGAGCATCTCCGGGGTCATCACTACCCGCCCCTGGCTGCCACCCTGCGAAGACAGGAAATCGAAGTGGGCGACGATCTCGCTGACGCCCTCCGGTACGTTCACCTTGAAGGCATAGACGTTGTACTGGTCGCGCTGCCAGGCCAGCGGCCTGCCGTTGGCGGTCACGCGCAGGCCGGCCAGCTTGTCGATCGGGCCGGTGGGCGAATGGTTGCCGGGAATCCACTGCGGGTACAGCAGGGTCATCGGGCCGGGCTTGGCCGGTACGGTGGCGGTCACCTTGAAGATGCGACGGGCCAGATCGCGCGCGTCGACCTCGATGCGCAGCAGGCCGGCAGCCGCCGCGTTCGCCGGTGGCGAGGTCTGCGCCAGTGCAGGCGTGGCCGCCAGCGCGAACAGCAACGACATCGCCAAGGCTCGGGTCTTCATCGGGCAACTTCCAACAACGGAGAATCTTCCGATGCTAGGCCTGTAAGGTGCCCCGCCCCATGGCCAAAGGTCATGGGCAGGCCGCCCATCCTTGCATGCGAAAAAGCGTGCGAACCCAGGTTCGCACCCGCCAGAGCAGTTTCAGTAGATCCACGCCATGCGTGGATGAGGCGCTTCCGCGGTCAGTCGACCAACCGCAACCGCAGTTCCTTCGGCAGCGCGAACACCATCGATTCCGGTTCGCCGTCCAGTTCGCCCACGCCGCTGGCGCCCAGCTCGGCCAGGCGCGCGAGCACGCCGTCGACCAGCACCTGCGGCGCCGAGGCACCTGCGGTCACGCCGATGTGCTGCTTGCCTGCCACCCACGCCGGATCGATCTCGTGCGCGCCGTCGATCAGGTACGACTCCACGCCCTCACGGCGGGCCAGCTCGCTCAGACGGTTGGAGTTGGAGCTGTTCGGCGAACCGACCACCAGCACCAGGTCGCAGCGCTTGGCCAGGTCGCGCACGGCGTCCTGGCGGTTCTGCGTGGCGTAGCAGATGTCGTCGTTCTTCGGGCCCTGCATGGCCGGGAAACGCTCGCGCAGGGCATCGATGATGCCGCGCGTATCATCCACCGACAGCGTGGTCTGGGTGGTGTAGGCGAAGTTTTCCGGCTGGTTGATGTGCAGCGTGGCAACCTGCTCCACGTCCTCCACCAGGTAGATCTGGCCGGTGCCGGCTTCGCGGTTCCACTGGCCCATGGTGCCTTCCACTTCCGGGTGACCGGCGTGGCCGATCAGCACCACGTCACGGCCGGCACGGCAGTGGCGGGCGACCTCGAAGTGCACCTTGGTCACCAGCGGGCAGGTGGCGTCGAACACCTTCAGGCCACGACGATCGGCTTCCTGGCGCACGGCCTGGGACACGCCATGGGCGCTGAAAATGACTGTGTTGTTGTCCGGCACTTCATCGAGTTCTTCGACGAAGATCGCGCCGCGCTGCTTCAGGTCGTCGACCACGAAGCGGTTGTGCACCACTTCATGGCGGACGTAGATGGGCGCGCCCAGCGTTTCGATCGCGCGCTTGACGATCTCGATCGCACGATCGACACCGGCACAGAAACCACGCGGGTTGGCGAGCAGCACATCCATCAGTTCAATCTCCCGGCAGCGGCCGGCTTACGGTTTCGGATTGGCATTATCCGCCTTTTTGGCGGACTTGCCGTCGAACAGGCCAAACAGGGCGATGCCGATGGCACCCGCCACGATGGCCGAATCGGCGATGTTGAACGAGGGCCAGGTGTAGCTGCCCACGTACCACTGGATGAAATCAACCACGTGACCGTGCACCTGGCGGTCGATCACGTTGCCGATGGCGCCGCCGATGATCAGTGCATACGGCACCGCGGCCTTCCAGTTGCCACGGGCGGTGCCGCGCAGCCACCAGGCCATCAGGCCGCTGATGGCGATCGCCAGCACGGTGAAGAAGTGCTTCTGCCAGCCACCGGCGTCGCTCAGGAAACTGAACGCTGCACCGGTGTTGTAGGTGCGGTACCAGTTCCAGAAGCCATCGATGACCACCACCGGCTGGAACTCCGGCAGGCTCGACAGCACCCAGGCCTTGGACCACTGGTCCAGGCCGATGATGGCGGCCGACAGCAGCAGCCAGACCAGGGCGTTCGGGTGCGGACGGGGCGCGGCCATCAGAACCAGCTCCGCACTTCGCCGGCGCCGGTGATGTTGCTCACGCAGCGGCCGCACAGTTCGGGGTGGTCGGCGTTGCTGCCGACATCGGCGCGGTGGTGCCAGCAGCGCACGCACTTGGCCTTGGTGGTCGGCTGGGCGCTGACGAACACCTCGTCGGTGGTCGCCGGGCGCACCTGCACGTCGCCGCTGATGAACAGGAAGCGCAGTTCATCGGCCAGCGGCTGCCAGCGCGCGGCCTGCTCTTCGCTGGCGGCGATGGTGATCTCCGCTTCCAGCGCGGCACCGATGGCGCCGTTGGCACGCATCGGCTCGAGCACCTTGGCCACCTGCTCGCGCACGGCCAGCAACTGGTCGAAATCGGCGGCGTTGAGCTGGGCATCGGCCGGCAGCGGCGCCAGGCCGTCGTACCAGGTGGTGAACAGCACGTGCCCGGCGCGTTCGCCCGGCAGGTAGCCCCACAGCTCGTCGGCGGTGAAGGTCAGGATCGGCGCGACCCAGCGGGTGAATGCTTCGGCGATGTGGTACATCGCGCTCTGTGCCGAACGGCGACCGTGCGAATCGGTCGGCATCGTGTACAGGCGGTCCTTGGTCACGTCCAGGTACAGCGAGCCCAGGTCCACGCTGCAGAAGTTCAGCAGCAGCTGCACGATCTCGGCCATGTTGTAGCCGTCGTAGGCTGCCTTGATCTTCTCCTGCAGCTCCCACGCGCGATGCACGATCCAGCGGTCCAGCGCGACCATCTGGTCCAGCGGCTGCAGGTGCTGGGCCGGATCGAAACCGTCCAGGTTGCCCAGCAGGAAGCGTGCGGTGTTGCGCAGGCGGCGGTAGGCGTCGGCATTGCGCTTGAGGATCTCCTGCGACAGCGACATCTCGTTGCTGTAGTCGGCCGAGGCGATCCACAGGCGCAGGATGTCCGCGCCCAGCTTGTTCATGATGTCCTGCGGCTCGATGCCGTTGCCCAGCGACTTGGACATCTTGCGGCCGTGCTCGTCCACGGTGAAGCCGTGGGTCAGGCACTGCTTGTACGGGGCGCGCTTGTCGATCGCCACGCCGGTCAGCAGCGAGGACTGGAACCAGCCGCGGTGCTGGTCGGAACCTTCCAGGTACAGGTCGGCCGGCTTGCCGAAGCCACGCGCGGCAAGCACGCCTTCATGGGTCACGCCCGAGTCGAACCAGACGTCGAGGATGTCGGTGACCTTCTCGTAGTCGGCCGCTTCGGCACCCAGCAGTTCGGCGGCATCCAGCGAATACCACACGTCGATGCCCTCGGCTTCGACGCGGTCGGCGACCTGCTGCATCAGCTCCACCGAACGCGGGTGGATCTCGCCGGTCTGGCGGTGGGTGAACAGGGCGATCGGCACGCCCCAGGTGCGCTGGCGCGAGATGGTCCAGTCCGGACGGCCGTCGACCATGCTCTGGATGCGCGCCTTGCCCCAGGTCGGGAACCAGCCGACGGTGTCGATGGCGGCCAGCGCATCGTTGCGCAGGTTGGCCTTGTCCATCGAGATGAACCACTGCGGGGTGGCGCGGAACACCACCGGCGTCTTGTGGCGCCAGCAGTGCGGGTAGCTGTGGCGGATCGGATGGAAGGCCAGCAGCGAACCGTTGTCGCGCAGCACGCCGACGATGGCCTCCTGCGCCTTCCACAGGTGCTGGCCAGCCAGCACCACGTCACCGGCCGGCGGGGTCGATTCCAGGTACACGCCACGGCCGTCGATCGGGGTCACCTGGCCGGCGTTGTACTTGTCCAGCAGGCCGTACTTCTGGCTGACCACGAAGTCTTCCTGGCCGTGGCCGGGAGCGGTGTGCACCGCACCGGTACCGTCCTCGTCGGACACATGGTCGCCGTTGAGCACCAGGATCTCGCGCTCCGGGTAGAACGGGTGCGCCAGCAGCTGGTTTTCCAGCGCCGCACCGGTGGTTTCACCGTGCAGCACCACTTCGTCCACGCCATAGCGCTGCAGTGCGCGCTCGGCCAGCGCGGCGGCCAGCACCAGCCAACGGCGCTTGCCGTTGTGCGCCGGGCCTTCGGCCAGGACGTAGTTGATTTCCGCGCCCAGCGACACCGCCAGCGAGGCCGGCAGCGTCCACGGCGTGGTGGTCCAGATCGGCACGGCCACTTCGACGTCGGCCGGCACGCTCACGCCGAACGCCTGGCCGATGGCCTGCGCATCACGCGCGGCGTAGGCCACGTCGATCGCCGGCGACTCCTTTTCCTGGTATTCGATCTCGGCCTCGGCCAGCGCCGAGCCACAGTCGAAGCACCAGTACACCGGCTTGGCGCCACGCACCAGATGGCCGTTGGCCACGACCTTGGCCAGCGCACGGATCTCGTTGGCCTCGAAATCGAAGCTCAGGGTCTTGTACGGGTTGTCCCAGTCACCGGTCACGCCCAGGCGCTTGAAGTCCACGCGCTGGATGTTGATCTGCTCTTCGGCGAACTCACGGCACTTCTGGCGGAATTCAACCGCGTCGAGCTTGGTGCCGACCTTGCCCCACTTCTTTTCAACCGCGATCTCGATCGGCAGGCCATGGCAGTCCCAGCCCGGCACGTAGGGCGCATCGAAGCCGGCCAGGTAGCGCGACTTGACGATGATGTCCTTCAGGATCTTGTTGACCGCGTGGCCCAGGTGGATGCGGCCGTTGGCGTATGGCGGGCCATCGTGCAGCACGAACAGCGGGCGGCCGGCGGCGTTGTCGCGCAGCTGCTGGTAGAGCCCCTGCGCTTCCCACTGCGCCAGAATGCCCGGCTCGCGCTTGGGCAGGTCGCCGCGCATCGGGAATTCGGTGGCTGGCAGGTTCAGGGTGGTCTTGTAGTCCTGGCTCACGCAGTGGCTCGCAATCTATGTTCGGAAAGGATGGCGCGCGCCTGTTCGGCGTCGCGGTGCATCTGGTCGGTCAGCGCCGCCAGATCATTGAATTTCTCTTCGTCGCGCAGCTTGGCGACGAATTCCACTTCGATGTGGCGCCCGTACAGGTCGCCCTGGAAATCGAACAGGTGGGCTTCCAGCAGCGGCTCCACGCCCTCCACCGTCGGCCGCGTGCCGAAGCTGGACACCGACGGCCACGGCTGGTCGAACACGCCGTGCACCCAGGTCGCGTAGATGCCCGACAGCGCCGGGGTCTTCGGGAACCGCAGGTTGGCGGTGGGGAAGCCCAGCGTACGGCCGAGCTGGCGCCCGCGCACCACCCGCCCGCTGATCGCGTACGGACGGCCGAGCAGGTCGCCGGCACGGGCGAAGTCGCCCTCCTGCAGCAGCTGGCGGATGCGGGTACTGGAAATGCGCTCGCCATGCAGGTCGACCGCTTCGATCTCGCCGGCGCTGAAGCCCAGTTCGGCACCCATCTCCTGCAGCAGGGCCAGGTCGCCGCGACGGCGGTTGCCGAAGCAGAACTCCGGCCCGATCCAGACCTCACGCGCACTCAGGCGATTGACCAGCAGCTGGTGCACGAAGGTCTCGGCCGGCATCGCCGCCATTGCCGCGTCGAAACGCAGCAGGCCGATCGCATCGACACCGAGCTCGCGCAGGATCTCGACCTTGCTGCGGGCCAGGGTCAGCCGCGGCGGCGGCGTGCCCTGGGCGAAGAATTCACGCGGCAGCGGCTCGAACGCCACGGCCACCGCGGCCACGCCCAAGGCGCGCGCGCGGGCAACCGCGTGGCGGACCAGCGCACGATGACCCAGGTGGAGGCCGTCGAATGCACCGATACAGACCACGCTTCCGTTCGGGAACAGCTCCCCGCCCTCGACGCTTCTGAACAGCCTGCTCATCAACTCTCGTTCCGGCCCGACCGGGGCCGCCGCTTCAATGGTGTAACCCTGAAGTATAGCCGCCACAAGCGGCGATCAATGCCCACGCAGGTCGCGTGGGCGGAAGCCCATCGCCAGCATGGCCACCGCGTAGGTCGCGCCGCCACCGCCGACCAGCAGTGCCAGGGCACCGATCCGCTCCCATACGCTCATGGCCGAGAAGCCCGGCAGCCAGTACAGCAGGGCCAGCAGCACACCGACCATGGCCGCGCAGGCCAGCAGCAGGCGGGCCAGATAGCCGCCCCAGCCCGGCCGGCGCTGGTAGACGTCGGTCTTACCCAGCCAGTACCACAGCAGGCCCAGGTTCAGGTAACTGGACAGTGCGCTGGCAATGCCCAGCGCCAGGTGCAGGCCCGGCTGCTTGCCGATGGCCGCCATCACGCCCTGCGCCTTCAGTTCGTCCGGCACCATCACCTGGTACAGCACGGCCAGCAGGGCGAAGTTGAACACCATGTTGGCCACCAGCGCGGCCACACCGGCGCGTACCGGAGTCTTGGTGTCCTGGCGGGCGTAGAACGCCGGCAGCACCACCTTCAGCAGGGCGAACGCCGGCAGGCCGAAACTCAGGCCGTACACCGACAGCGCGGTCATGCGGGTATCGAAGGCGCTGAACTGGCCGTGCTGGAAGATGGTCGCGATCAGCGGTTCGGCCAAAAGCAGCAGGCCCAGCATGGCCGGCACCGAAATCAGCAGGGTCATGCGCAGGCCCCAGTCCAGCGAGCGCGAGAAGCCCTCGCGGTCGGTACTCACGTGGTGGCGGGCCAGCGCCGGCAGGATCACCGTGCCCAGGGCCACGCCGAACACGCCCAGCGGCAGCTCCAGGAAGCGGTCGGCCAGCGACAGCCAGGACTGCGAGCCGTCGGTCAGCTTGGCCGCGATGACCGTGTCCAGCAGCAGGTTGATCTGCGCCACCGAGGAGCCGAACAGGGTCGGCACCATCAGCGTCATCACCTTGCGCACACCCGGGTGGCTCCAGCCCCAGCGCGGCAGGGCCAGCAGGTTGATGCCCTTCAGCGAGGGCAGCTGGAACAGCAGCTGCAGGATGCCGGCAGCCAGTACCGCCCAGCCCAGCGCCAGGATCTGCTTCTCTGGTGTGCCGCCCAGCCGCGGCGCCAGCCACAGCGCACCGGCGATCATGCACAGGTTGAGGATGACCGGGGTCAGCGCCGGCATCGCGAAGCGCTGGAAGCTGTTCAGCGCGCCGCCGGCCAGCGCGGTGAGCGAGACGAACAACAGGAACGGGAAGGTCAGGCGGAACAGGTCGACCAGCAGGCCCTGCTTCACCGGGTCGGTATCAACGCCGCTTGAGAAGACCGAGGCCAGCTGCGGCGCGAAGATCAGCGCCAGCGCGGTGACCAGCATCAGCACCCCACCCAGGGTGCCGGCGGTGCGGGCCATCAGTTCACGCAGTTCGGCGTGGCTGCGGGTTTCCTTCACTTCCGTGAACACCGGCACGAAAGCGGTAGCGAAGGAGCCTTCGGCGAACAACCGGCGCAGGAAATTGGGTACCCTGAAGGCAACCCAGAACGCATCGGTGACCGCATTGGTGCCGAACGTGGTGGTGATCACCTGGTCCCGGACAAGTCCGAGCACCCGCGAGACCATGGTCATGCTGCTGAACGACAGCAGGCCTCGCAACATCTTCGGTGAACTCACTCAGCGTCCCTCTTGACAATCGACTTGACGTGCATTTCTCGGGCCATCATACTAGCTAGCTTGCTGTTCCCATAACACCGATTTTTTCAGGAAACCACCACCGTGGCCAATATCAAGTCCGCCAAGAAGCGCGCCAAGCAGACCGTCGTGCGCAACGCGCGCAACGTGGCTCAGCGCTCGATGCTGCGCACCGCTGTCAAGAAAGTGATCAAGGCGCTGGACGCCAACGATGCCGCCGGCGCCGAAGCCGCCTTCGCCGTTGCCCAGCCGATCCTGGATCGCTTCAGCGCGCGTGGCCTGATCCACAAGAACAAGGCTGCTCGCCATAAGAGCCGCCTGAACGACCGCATCAAGGCCCTCAAGGCCGCCTGATCCGGCGTTGCCGCCCTGCCCTTCGGGGTTGGGCTGCAGACAAAAGCCCGGCCCCGGCCGGGTTTTTTGTTGCCTGCGATCCAGCTTATGTAGAGCCGAGCCCACGCTCGGCTGCCGTCTGCGCGGAAAGCCGAGCATGGCTCAGCTCTACAGGAAAGGCAGTCCCAACAAAAAACCCGGCCGAAGCCGGGTTTTTTGCACGGAACCACAACGGCATTACTGCGCGTTGCGGGCTTCCAGTTCGTCTTCCTTCTGGCGATCGAAGAAGGCCATGATCCGGCTCATGATCGGGAAGGTGCCTTCGCGGCCCAGCGCGGAGACCAGGAACCACGGCTCCTTCCAGCCCAGCTCGGCGACGATCTGCTCGGCCGCGGCCTGCGCCTCGTCTTCGAACATCAGGTCAGCCTTGTTCAGCACCAGCCAGCGCGGCTTGTTCAGCAGCTCCGGATCGTGCTTCTCCAGCTCGCGTTCGATCGCACGCACCTGCTCCACCGGCGAAATCCCCTCCACGCCGCCTTCCATCGGCGAGATGTCCACCAGGTGCAGCAGCAGGCGGGTGCGCTGCAGGTGGCGCAGGAACTGCGCACCCAGGCCGGCGCCGTCCGCAGCGCCTTCGATCAGGCCCGGAATGTCGGCGATCACGAAGCTGCGGTGGTTCTCCACCTTCACCACGCCCAGGTTCGGGTACAGCGTGGTGAACGGGTAATCGGCCACCTTCGGCGTTGCAGCCGAAACGGCACGGATCAGGGTGCTCTTGCCGGCATTGGGGAAGCCCAGCAGGCCGACGTCGGCCAGCAGCTTCAGCTCCAGCTTCAGCGTGCGCTCCTCACCCGGCTCGCCCGGCAGCGCCTGGCGCGGCGAGCGATTGGTCGAGCTCTTGAAGTGCATGTTGCCCAGGCCACCGCGGCCGCCCTTGGCCACCAGCAGGCGATCGCCGTGCTGGGTCAGGTCGCCGATGACTTCATCGGTGGCGACGTTGATCACCACGGTGCCGACCGGCACGGTGATGGTCAGGTCTTCGCCGCCCTTGCCATAGGCCTGGCGACCCATGCCGTTCTCGCCACGCTGCGCCTTGAAGATGCGGTCATGGCGGAAGTCGACCAGGGTGTTCAGGTTTTCGTCGGCGCGGATGTACACGCTGCCGCCCGCACCGCCGTCGCCGCCGTCCGGGCCGCCGAGCGGAATGAACTTCTCGCGACGGAAGCCAATGCAGCCGTTGCCGCCGTTGCCGGCGAACACTTCGATTTCTGCTTCGTCTACCAGTTTCATTGTTTCGATGCCTGCGATGGGCGCGGCCTGCCAGCCGCCGCCTTGAATGTCATGCCAGCCACTGGCCGGCAACCCGGCCTGGCCGGTCTTGCGTCCACTCTAACGAAAAGCCCCGCCGAAGCGGGGCTCTTCATGCAGCGTGCTCTTCATCCAGCACGGCCATGCCGAGGCACGGGTGCCGGCGATGCCTGGATCAGGCGTCGGCCGAGACGATGCTGACGGTGCGGCGCTTCTTGGCGCCCTTGACCGAGAACTCCACCTTGCCGTCCACGAGGGCGAACAGGGTGTGGTCACGGCCCAGGCCAACGCCCGAACCCGGGTGGAACTGGGTGCCGCGCTGACGCACGATGATGTTGCCGGCTTCGATGGCCTGGCCGCCGAAGATCTTGACGCCCAGGTACTTCGGGTTGGAGTCGCGACCGTTGCGCGAGGAGCCTACGCCCTTTTTATGTGCCATGACTGCTTCTCCTGATGCTTAGCCGGCGATGCCGGTGATCTCGATTTCGGTGTAGTACTGACGGTGACCCTGACGCTTCATGTGGTGCTTGCGGCGACGGAACTTGATGATCCGGACCTTGTCAGCACGACCCTGGGACAGGACCTTGGCGGTGACGGCAGCGCCCTTCAGCGCATCGCCCAGCTTCACGCCGTCGCTGTCACCCAGCATCAGGATGTTGTCAAACTTGATCTCGCTGCCGACTTCGACTTCGAGCTTTTCAATGCGGAGCTTTTCGCCCTGCGCCACGCGGTATTGCTTACCGCCGGTGACCAGTACTGCGTACATGACCAGGCCTTCCTCTGTAGTTATTGTGGTCTGAGCTGCCGCCATCGAGGGCGGACAGGAGCGGAATTGTACGCAGATCAGCGGGCGCGGGTCAAGTCAACCCCTGCACAGCCCGGGGCCGGCCCTGTAGGGCCGAGCCATGCCCGGCTGAACGGTCCGGGGCCCAGGCAGCCGGGCATGGCCCGGCTCTACACAAAGCTGTCGGCCTGTCTCATCAGGTGAGACATCGGGCTGGCATTGTCGCCCATTGCCCCCATCTGGTCACCTCGGTAGGCTGACCGATTGCCGTTCCCTGCTGGCCCGGCACCCAGCCAACGCCCCCACAACCGGATCCCCCATGGCGATGGATTTCATCCGCATCCGCGGCGCGCGGACGCACAATCTGAAGAACCTCGACCTCGACCTGCCCCGCGACAAGCTGATCGTGATCACCGGCCTGTCCGGTTCGGGCAAGTCCTCGCTGGCGTTCGACACCATCTATGCAGAAGGCCAGCGCCGCTACGTCGAATCGCTGTCGGCCTATGCGCGCCAGTTCCTGAGCGTGATGGAAAAGCCGGACCTGGACCACATCGAAGGCCTGTCTCCGGCCATCTCGATCGAGCAGAAGTCGACCTCGCACAACCCGCGTTCGACGGTCGGCACCATCACCGAGATCTACGACTACCTGCGCCTGCTGTACGCCCGCGTCGGCACTCCGCGCTGCCCGGACCACGGCTATCCGCTGGAAGCGCAGACGGTCAGCCAGATGGTCGATCAGGTACTGACCCTGGACCCGGAACAGCGCTACATGCTGCTGGCCCCGGTCATCCGCGACCGCAAGGGCGAACACGCCCAGGTGTTCGACCAGCTGCGCGCGCAGGGCTTCGTGCGTGTGCGCGTGGACGGCGAGCTGCATGAAATCGATGCGGTGCCGCCGCTGGCGCTGCGCCAGAAGCACACCATCGAGGCGGTGATCGACCGCTTCCGCCCGCGCGAGGACATCAAGCAGCGCCTGGCCGAGAGCTTCGAGACCGCGCTGAAGCTCGGCGATGGCATGGCCTCGGTGCAGAGCCTGGACACCGCCGACGCCACGCCGGCACTGTTCTCCTCCAAGTACTCCTGCCCGGTCTGCGACTACTCGCTGCCGGAGCTGGAACCGCGTCTGTTCTCGTTCAACGCACCGATGGGTGCCTGTCCCGGCTGCGATGGCCTGGGCATCGCCGAGTTCTTCGACCCTTCGCGCGTGGTCGTGCACCCGGAGCTGTCGCTGGCCGCTGGTGCGGTGCGTGGCTGGGACCGTCGCAACGCCTACTACTTCCAGCTGATCGCCTCGCTGGCCAAGCACTACAAGTTCGACGTGGACGCCGCGTGGAACTCGCTGTCGGCCAAGATCCAGCAGGCCGTGCTGTACGGCAGCGGCGACGAAACGATCACCTTCACCTACTTCACCGAAGCCGGTGGCCGCACCCAGCGCAAGCATCGCTTCGAGGGCATCATTCCCAACCTCGAACGCCGCTACAAGGAAACCGAATCGCCGGCGGTGCGCGAGGAGCTGTCCAAGTACATCAGCGAACGGCCGTGCCCGGAATGCAACGGCGCGCGCCTGAACAAGGCGGCACGCAACGTGTTCGTGGCCGATCGTCCGCTACCGGAGCTGGTGGTGCTGCCGATCGACGAGGCACTGAAGTTCTTCAGCGAACTGAGCCTGCCGGGCTGGCGCGGCGAGATCGCCGCGAAGATCGTCAAGGAGATCGGCGAACGCCTCGGCTTCCTGGTCGATGTCGGCCTGGATTACCTGACCCTGGAGCGCAAGGCCGACACCTTGTCCGGAGGCGAGGCGCAGCGCATCCGCCTGGCCAGCCAGATCGGCGCCGGCCTGGTCGGCGTGATGTACGTGCTCGACGAGCCGTCGATCGGCCTGCACCAGCGCGACAACGAACGCCTGCTCGGCACCCTCACCCGCCTGCGTGACCTGGGCAACACGGTGATCGTGGTCGAGCATGACGAGGATGCGATCCGGCTGGCCGACTATGTGCTGGACATCGGCCCGGGCGCGGGCGTGCACGGCGGCGAGATCGTCGGCCAGGGCACCCTGCAGGACATCCTGGAGGCACCACGCTCGCTGACCGGCCAGTACCTTTCGGGCAAGCGCGCGATCGAGATCCCGGCGCGCCGGCACACCCCGAACCCGAAAATGACCCTGCATCTGCGCGGGGCGACCGGCAACAACCTGAAGGGCGTGGACCTGGCGATTCCGTCGGGGCTGCTGACCTGCGTGACCGGCGTGTCCGGCTCGGGCAAGTCGACCCTGATCAACGACACCCTGTTCTCGCTGGCCGCCAACGAGATCAACGGCGCCTCGCATCCGATCGCTCCCTACAAGGAGATCGATGGCCTGGACCTGTTCGACAAGGTGGTGGACATCGACCAGTCGCCGATCGGCCGCACCCCGCGTTCGAACCCGGCCACCTACACCGGCCTGTTCACTCCCCTGCGCGAACTGTTCGCACAGGTGCCCGAAGCGCGTGCGCGTGGCTATTCGCCGGGCCGCTTCAGCTTCAACGTGCGCGGCGGCCGCTGCGAAGCCTGCCAGGGTGATGGCCTGATCAAGGTCGAAATGCACTTCCTGCCGGACGTGTACGTGCCGTGCGATGTCTGCCATGGCAAGCGCTACAACCGCGAGACGCTGGAGATCCTGTACAAGGGCTTCAACATCAACGACGTGCTGGAAATGACCGTCGAGGATGCGCTGAAGCTGTTCGAGCCGGTGCCGTCGATCGCGCGCAAGCTGGAAACACTGGTCGACGTCGGCCTGAGCTACATCAAGCTGGGCCAGAGCGCGACCACATTGTCCGGTGGTGAAGCGCAGCGCGTGAAGCTGTCCAAGGAACTGTCACGCCGCGATACCGGCCGCACCCTGTACATCCTCGACGAGCCGACCACCGGCCTGCACTTCCACGACATCGAAGCGCTGCTGGGCGTGCTGCACAAGCTGCGCGACGAAGGCAACACGGTGGTGGTGATCGAGCACAACCTGGACGTGATCAAGACCGCCGACTGGATTGTGGATCTGGGACCGGAAGGCGGCCATCGCGGTGGCACCATCCTGGTCACCGGCACGCCGGAGGACGTGGCGGCCTGCCCGCAGTCGTACACCGGCCAGTTCCTGGCCCGCATGCTGCCCTCCACCAGCGCGCGCCCGGAGCAACCGGCTGCGGTGGCCAACAAGCCCGACGCCCGTCCGCCACGCAAGGTGAAGCCTGAGAAGCCGGCGAAGAAGGCGGTGGCTGCCAAGAGCACCGGCAAGACCAGCAAGACCGCGACGACCCGCAAGAAGAAGGACGCCTGATGAGCAGCGAACACAAGATCCTGGCCCGCATCCCGATCAGCGTGCGGTGGCGCGACATGGACAGCATGGGCCACGTCAACAACGCCAAGTACATTTCCTATCTGGAAGAAGCCCGCGTGCGCTGGATGCTGGGCGTTGAAGGCGTGTCGATGACCGACCGCATCGCACCGGTGGTGGCCGCGACCAACGTCAACTACCGGCTGCCGATCGTGTGGCCCAACGACATCCTGGTCGAGCTGTTCGTCGAGCGCCTGGGCAACAGCAGCGTGACCATCGGCCACCGCATCGTCGACCAGCAGGACGATTCGAAGCTGTATTCCGACGGTAACGTGGTGGTGGTCTGGATGGATACGCAGACCGGCAGGAGCGCACCGCTGCCGGAGGCGATCCGCAGCGCGTCGAGCTGATCCGCTTCTGGTAGATGCCGACCTTGGTCGGCGTCTGGTCCGCCGGGCATGGCCCGGCGCTACCGTTGCAATTCAAAGGATTGACATGATCCATCAGACTGAACTGAGCGACCTGCTGCCCGGCATGGTCCCCTTCCCCACCGACGTCTTCCCCGCTGACCAGGCGTGGCTCGCCCAGCATCTGCTGCCGCTGCTGAAGATCGACCTGGGCGTGCTGCGCCCGGAACTGGCCGGCCAGGTGGCGACGATGCTGTGCCCGATCGAGCCGTACGAAGGCTGCATCGGCGACAACACCGAAGAACACCACAACGAGTTCACCGGCAGCAACTGGATCTCGTTCGAATTAACGGACGACAACCGCATGCGCTTCCTCGGCAACGAGGGCTATTTCCAGGGCGACGCAGTAGAAGACGAAGACGCGCGTGCGCATAGTGCTGAGATGCGCGGCAGCCATGCCAAGGCCCAGGCCTATTTCCAGCAGCACGGCAGGCTGGCCAGCTATTCGCGCTATGGCGATGGTGAGCCCGGCGAGCAAGCGTGGCTGGATGCGCTGGGCGGCGCGATTTCGTATGGCAACTGGACGGAGACTGCAGAGATCCCGACAGCATTTGGGATCTCAATCCTCCCTCCAATGCATGACCGTGATCGCACGCCAGACATGGAAGACGTAACCATCACCCGCAATGGCAACAAGTTCTTCGCCGTGGCCGAAGTCGCCGGCTACAACTGGTGCGCCACCGGTGCCGATGCGATCGTGATGCTGTACGAGCCGGAAAGCCGCACGGTGCTGTTCTCGTACGACTGGACGTAAGCCCCCGCAGTAGTGCCGGCTGCTGGCCGGCATTTCCTGTGCTGCCGGCCAGCGGCCGGCACTACCATCCCGCTACGGCGCAGCCTTGCGCACGGTCAGCGCCGCACTCGCTTCGCCACCGCCTTCCAGCTGCAGCCGCAGCGGCAGCGCCTGGCCTTCCTTCAACGGGCCCTTGCCCTGCATCAGCATCAGGTGCAGGCCACCGGGCTTGAGCTCGGCACGCGCGCCCGGTGCCAGTGGCAGGCGCTCGATCGCGCGCATCCGGCTGACCCCATCGACGATGGTGGTTTCGTGCAGCGACACATCGCCAAACACCGCACTGCTTGCGCCGGTGATCACCACCGCCTTGCTGCAGCCGTTGTGGATCACGCCGTAGCCGGCGGTCATCGGCATCGCCGGATTCGGTGGCAACCGCGCCCAGCCCTGCTCCACCGTGACGCAGGCCGGTTCCGCCGCCGAAACCGATGCTGCGGCCGCACACAGAACCAACAGTACGCCAACGAATGGTTTGGTTATCATCGTCCAGGTTCCTTCTTCGCAACGAGACCGCAGCATGACGACGCTCATCGAGGTGATCAACCATGGCCCCATTCGCGAACTGCGCCTGGCGCGGCCGCCGGTCAACGCACTGGACACCGAACTGTGCCGGCAGTTGATCCATGCCATCGAGCTGGCCATGGCCGAAGACGCGCACGGCATCGTGCTGTCGGGCAGCGAGCGAATCTTCACCGGCGGCATGGACGTGCCGCACCTGCTCTCGCATGGAGATGACAAGCACAAGTTGCTGGACACCTGGAACGCCTTCTTTGGCGCCGTGCGCACGCTGGCCGAGAGCCGCATTCCGGTGGTCGCGGCGATCACCGGCCACGCCCCGGCGGGTGGCTGCGTGCTGGCCCTGTGCTGCGACTACCGCGTCATGGCGCGCAGCGCCGATCCGTCGCGACCATATGCCATCGGCCTGAACGAAGTGCAGGTCGGCCTGATCGCACCGGAGGGCATCCAGCGCCTGCTGCGCCGTGCGGTGGGCGTGCACCGCGCCGGTGTCCTGCTGACCACCGGTTCGCTGGTGCCGGCCGAACAGGCGCTGCAGATCGGCCTGGTCGACGAACTGGCCGAAGGTGACCTGGTGGTCGCGCGTGCCGTGGCCTGGCTGCAGAACCTGCTCAAGCAGCCGCGCCAGCCGATGCTGCTGACCCGCGCCATCGCCCGCGCGGACCTGCACGTGGCGCTGCAGCCGGACCTGATCCAGCTCGACCGCTTCGTCGAGGCCTGGTTTGCGCCGGACGCACAGAACGCCCTGCAGGCGCTCGTGGCCCGCCTCGGCAAATAGCGGTTGCCTCGCCCGGGGTCAGATCCCTTTCGCCGGGCGAAAGGGAACTGACCCCTGACCGGTATAATCAGGCCCTCTTTCACTGCCGTGGCCGCCCCCTTGAACGACACGCCCGAACCCGTCGTCTCCGAGCTGATCGACCTGCTCACCCTGGAGCGGCTGGAGGACAACCTGTTCCGCGGGCAGAGCCGCGACATCGGCACCAAGTACGTGTTCGGCGGGCAGGTGCTGGGCCAGGCGCTGGCCGCGGCCCAGGCCACGGTCGACAACGGCCGCCACGTGCACTCACTGCACGCCTACTTTCTGCGCGCCGGCAACATCGACCACCCGATCGTCTACGACGTGGACCGCACCCGCGACGGCGGCAGCTTCTCGGTACGCCGGGTCACTGCGATCCAGCACGGCAAGGTGATCTTCTTCTGCGCGGCCTCGTTCCAGCAGGCCGAGACCGGCGCCGAGCACCAGCACAAGATGCCCGAAGTGCCGCAGCCGGAAGACATCGAACCGAACCGTCCGCTGCCGGCCGAAGTGCTGGAGCGGCTGCCGATCAAGGTGCAGCGCTGGCTGTCGCGCGGCGGCCCGTTCGAGTTCCGCCATGTCTACCCGCGTGACGAACTGAACCCGCCCAAGCGTCCGCCCTACCACCAGGTGTGGCTGCGCCTGAGCGAGCCGGTCGGCGACGCCCCGGAACTGCACCAGGCGCTGCTGGCCTATGCCTCCGATTTCCACCTGCTGGGAACGGCAACCTTCCCGCACGGCATCAGCTATTACCACCCGCACGTGCAGATGGCCTCGCTCGACCACGCGATCTGGTTCCATCGCCCGTTCCGCGCCGACGACTGGCTGCTGTACTCCCTGGACAGCCCCAGCGCGCAGGATTCGCGCGGCCTGGCCCGCGGCCAGTTCTTCACCCGCAACGGCGTGCTGGTGGCCAGTACCGCGCAGGAGGGCCTGATCCGCGTGGTTCCCGACCAGGCCGCGGCCGCCGCCGTGCCGGCCAAGGAGTAAACCGATGCGCCAGATCTTCAGCAGCCAGCGCGTGGAAACCGTCGAAGGCGTAGCCGACCTGCTGCGCGAGCACGGCATCGACGTCAAGGTGACCAACGGGCGCTCGTACAAGACCCGCCGCCGCGGTCAGTTCAGCTATACCGACCTTGGCAACGCCAACGCCTACCCGGCAGTCTGGATCGTGCGCGCCGACGATCAGCCGCGCGCACGCGAAATCCTGCGCGAGGCCCGCCTGCTCGACACCACCCGCCGCGACCACCCAACCGCCGAGTTCGCCTTCCGCGACACCGCCGAAACGAGCGGCAGCGGCCGCGGCTGGGCCTGGCGCATCCGCATCGCCCTGCTGGTGGTGATCGCCGGCGTGGCGCTGGTGATCGGCCTGCGCCATCGCGGCGCCCCGGCACCTGCCGCACCGGCCCCTGCCCCGCAGGCCCAGCCGCAGCAGGCGCAACCGGCCCCTCAGGCCGCGTCGGAAGAGGAAGAAATCCGGGTCCGTATCCAGCCCTCCAAGTAAGAGGCGGTAGCGCCGGGCCATGCCCGGCGAGCACAGCGGCCTGGCAGCAGGGTCGCGACTTCACCGTAACCCGTCAGGATTGGAGCCCCCTTGTTGTTCAAGGGGGTGCGCCAACGGCGCGGGGATGAGGTGGAATGCGCGGACCGCAGATGCATCAGCATCTGCGGTCACATTGGGCGCGCAGCTCCGTCATGGGACACAATCCCAGCAGGAGAGCCGCCGCCATGACGACGTTCGCCGCATCGATTGACCAGACCCTGGAACGCGAACTGCCCGCTGCCGCCAGCGGTTGCCAGCACGCCTACGGCCGCATCGTGCTGGCCTGCCAGAACACGGTCACCGCCATCGCGCTGGCCATCACCCGCGACCGCCAGGCCAGCGAGGACATTGCCCAGGAAGCCTTTGTGAAGGGCTGGCAGCAGCTGCACCAGCTGCGCAGCGCGACCAGCTTCCTGCCGTGGCTGCGGCAGATCACCCGCAACCTGGCCCGCGACTGGCTGCGCGCCCAGCGTGGCCGTCCACTGACCGGCGAGGCGGCCGAGGTGGCGATGGGGATGGCCGCAGATCCGTCGCCGGGCGCCGCCGATCGCCTGCAGCGGGTGGAGGAAGAAATCGCCGCCGAGGACATCATCTCCACCCTACCCGCCGACAGCCGCGAAGTGCTGTTGCTGTACTACCGCGAAGGCCAGCGCTCGCAGCAAGTGGCCGACCTGCTCGGTCTCAGCGACGCGGCGGTGCGCAAGCGCCTGTCGCGCGCCCGCACCCTGGTGCGCGACGGCCTGCTGCAGCGCTTCGGTGAGTTCGCACGCAGCAGCGCGCCGAGCGCTGCATTCGCCACCGCCGTGGTGTCGATGGTCCTGGTGGCCGCACCCGGCACCGCCAGTGCCGCGATCCTGCTCAGCACCGGCGTCGGCGTGGGCGGCAGCAAGCTGGGCCTGGGCGGCGTCAGTGCCGCAGGCGGCGCAGCCATGGGTTCACTGACGGCCGCCGCCAGCCAGCTGCACCTGATACCCGCCAGCAACTGGGCCGCCGTTGCCGGGGGCGTCGTCGGTGGCATCATCGGCAGCTATCTGGGGGGCCGCTTCCTGCTGCGCTTCGCAGACACCCCGCAGGAACGGGCGGCCGTGCGACGGTTCGTGCACCTCAATACGTTCACTGCGATGGTCGTCTGCACCAGCCTGTTGGTTTCGCTGATGCTGCAGGTGCCGCTGTGGCTGCAACTTGCCATTCTCGTCATCGGCCTGGGTACGGTGAACTACCAGTGCCTGGTGCCGCTGCAGCGCGTGATGGCCCCCATGATCGCGCGTGATTCGGCGCGGCGCGGCCGCAGCGGAACCAACTGGCAATACGAATCCGTCTACGGGCGCACCGGCATCATCGGCGCGAACGTCTTCGTGATCGCCCTGGTGGTGTATGCATTGATGCGCAGCGGAAACGTATAACGGACAACGCCGGCAGTCTGCCGGCGTTGTCGTCATTCACTGCGTCGACCCTCAGCGCTGCGGCGCCGGTGCGCCACCGTCTCGCGGACCGCCATGGCGCGGGCCACCGTGCATCGGGCCCTTGGCGGCGTCGAACTCGGCCTTGCTCAGCTGGCCGTCCTTGTTGGTGTCGGCGGCAGCGAACCAGGCATCACGATGCTGCTTCATGCGCAGCTCGCGGTCGGCCTTGTCCAGATAGCCGTCCTTGTTCAGATCACGCTGGTCGAAGCGCGCGGCCAGGCGCGGATCGGCCTTGGCTTCCTCGCGGCTGATGCGGCCGTCCTTGTTGACGTCCAGCTTGGCCCAGCGCTCACCGCCGTGGCCACGGCGGCCATGCTTCCAGCGCGGCAGCTCATCGCGCGAGAGCTTGCCGTCCTTGTTCTTGTCCAGCTCGTCGAACTTCGCGGCCAGGCGCGGGTTGGCAGCGGCTTCGCCGCGGTCGATGACGCCGTCGCCGTTGGTGTCCAGTTTGGCCGGACGCTGCGCGGGCGTAGCCGGGGTGTCGGCAGCGAGCGCGATACCGGAAGCGGAGGTGCCGAGCAGCAGGGCCAGCAGCAGGGGGGTACGGATCATGAGGTCACTCCTGGGGATGGGAACAGCGTCGGGGTGATCACTTCACCCTCGGGGACAACAACGCCCGGGCGCGACATCGGTTGACGCCGCTGCCGGTGCCATTCATCCGGCGGACAGTCGCCGCCACTGCGACAACCTGGGGCTATGCTGTGCCCATGGCGATGCATGGCGACAGAGACGACGAACTGCGACTTTTCCAGACCGGCGAGCACCCCTGCGGGTACTGGTCGGACCGGGTGGCACGCGACCTGGTGCTGGACCCGAACGACCGCCGCCTCGGTGCGCTCTATCCGCTGGCACTGAGCTGGGGCTTCCGCCGCAGCGGCGATCTGGTCTACCGGCCCCATTGCGCGCACTGCCAGGCCTGCGTGGCGGTGCGGATCCCGGTGGCGCGCTTCGCTCCGGACCGCAGCCAGCGCCGCTGCGCCGCCCGCAATGCAGACCTGGAGGTACGGATCACCGCCGCCACCGCCCGCGACGACCTGTTCGCGCTGTATCACCGCTACCTCACCCACCGTCACGCCAATGGCGGCATGGACGACCACGGCCCGCACGAATTCGAGCAGTTCCTGATCGGCAGCTGGTCGCACACCCGTTTCATGGAAATGCGCCTGCCCGGCCACGACGGCCAGCCCAGCCAACTGCTGGGGGTGGCGGTGACCGACGTCACCGAGCACGGCCTGTCGGCGGTCTACACGTTCTTCGACCCGGACCACGCCGCGCGCGGGCTGGGCACCTTCGCGATCCTGCAGCAGATTGAATGGGCGCGCCGCGAGGGCCTGCCACACGTGTACCTGGGCTACTGGATCCGCGGCCACCAGAAGATGGACTACAAGCGCCGCTTCCATCCGCTGGAGGCGTACGACGGCCGCCGCTGGCACGATTTCGACAACGAACTGGACGGGCGCTGACAAACCGCTGACACCAGGCCAGGTGCACAATACGGCCCATGAACATGACCCGCCGCCATCCCCTGATCCTCGCCCTGGCCCTGCTCTGCGGCGCCACCGCCCCTGCCTTCGCCACGTCCCCCGCGATGACCGAAAAGCCGTCCACTGCGCTGCGCCTGGCTACCTACAACACCTCGCTGTACTCCGACGACGCCGGTGGCCTGATCAAGGAACTGGAAGGCGACAGCGAGCACGCACGCAAGATCGCCGCGGTACTGCAGCAGGTGCGCCCGGATCTGGTGCTGCTGAACGAATTCGATTTCGACGACGCCCATCGCGCCGCCGACCTGTTCCAGAAGCGCTACCTGGAAGTCGCCCAGCCCGGCGGCGGCAAGCCGCTGCACTTCGCCTACCGCTATCTGGCCCCGGTCAATACCGGCGTGCCCAGTGGCCTGGACCTGGACAACAACGGCGTGGTCGGCGGCGAAGGCCGCAGCCGCGGCAACGATGCGTGGGGCTACGGCCTGCACCCGGGCCAGTACGGCATGCTGGTGCTGTCGCGTTACCCGATCGATGAAGCCAAGGTACGCAGCTTCCAGCTGCTGAAATGGAGTGCGATGCCGGGTGCCATCCGCCCGGTCGATCCGCGTACCGGCCAGAGCTTCTACAACGACCAGGTGTGGTCGCAGCTGCGCCTGTCGTCGAAGTCGCATTGGGACGTGCCGGTGAAGACCCCGGCCGGCGTGGTGCATGCGCTGGTCTCGCACCCGACCCCGCCGGTGTTCGACGGCCCGGAGAAGCGCAACGCGGCGCGCAACCACGACGAGCTGCGCCTGTGGCAGGAGTACCTTTCCAAGGGTGACAAGCCGTGGCTGTGTGACGACAAGGGCCAGTGCGGTGGCCTGGCGCAGGACGCACGCTTCGTGATCCTGGGCGACCTCAACAACGACCCGGTCGACGGCGATGGCCGCCATGAGGCGATCGTCGAGCTGATCGAAAACGACCGCGTGCTGCGCTACCCCACCCCGCGCAGCGTCGGCGGTGAGCAGACCAGCCTGGCCTATGCGGCCAAGGGCATCGAGCGCAAGGGCGCACCGTTCCACGCCACCGGCGACTTCGGCCCGAAGTCCGGCACCATGCGCCTGGACTACGTACTGCCCTCGACCGGTTTCGAGTACATCGGCAGCGGCATCTTCTGGCCGGCCAATGAAAGCCCGGAGGCGAAGATCGCCGACGGCAGCGACCACCACCTGGTGTGGGTGGACGTGAAGCCGTAAGGCAGATTGCGCTGTAGAGCCGAGCCCACGCTCGGCTCTCGCGCGCGGCACGGATTGAAAAGCAGCCGAGCGTAGCGTGGGCCCGGCTCTACAGGAAACTTACGCAGCGCAGGGAAAGCCGCCGGGCATGGCCCGGCGCTACCGCTTTACGGGCGCAGTTCGACGCCGATGGCGTCGGCGGCATCACGCGCGATGGCGCGTGCTTCGTCAATGGTTTCCGCGCGCGCCAGGGTCACGCCCACGCGGCGATGGCCGTGCACGCTCGGCTTGCCGAACAGGCGCACGGCGGTGTCCGGCATCTGCAGGGCGGCGGCGACGTTGTTGAAGTACGGCACGCCCTCGCCGTGCGCCAGCAGCGCGCACGAGGCCGACGCGCCGCTCTGGCGGATCACCGGAATCGGCAGGCCGAGAATGGCGCGCGCGTGCAGCGCGAACTCGCTCAGCTCCTGCGATACCAGCGTCACCAGGCCGGTGTCGTGCGGGCGCGGCGACACTTCGCTGAACCACACCTCATCACCCTTCACGAACAGCTCGACACCGAACAGGCCCCAGCCACCGAGGTCGTCGGTGATCGCGCGCGAGATCTCTTCCGCGCGCGCCAGTGCCGCGCTCGACATCGGCTGCGGCTGCCAGCTTTCGCGATAGTCGCCGTCCTTCTGCAGGTGGCCGATCGGTGCGCAGAACGAGGTGCCGCCGGCGTGGCGCACGGTCAGCAGGGTGATCTCGTAATCAAAGTCGATGAAACCTTCGACGATGCAGCGGCCAGCACCGGCACGGCCACCGGTCTGCGCGTACTCCCAGGCCGGGGCGATGTCCGCCTCGCTGCGCAGGGTGCTCTGGCCCTTGCCCGAGGACGACATCACCGGCTTGACCACGCACGGCAGGCCGATGGCGGCCACGGCAGCACGGTACTCGGCCTCGGTATCGACGAAGCGGTACGGCGAGGTCGGCAGGCCCAGGGTTTCGGCGGCCAGGCGGCGGATGCCTTCGCGGTCCATGGTCAGGCGTGCAGCACGCGCGGTCGGGATCACCCGCAGGCCCTGCTCCTGTTCCAGCTGGACCAGGGTCTCGGTGTGGATGGCCTCGATCTCCGGCACTACCAGGTGCGGCTGCTCCTGGGCGATCAGCGCGCGCAGGGCCATCGCGTCCAGCATGTCGATCACGTGCGAGCGGTGTGCGACCTGCATCGCCGGCGCGTCGGCGTAACGGTCGGCGGCGATCACCTCCACACCCAGCCGCTGCAGCTCGATGGCCACCTCCTTGCCGAGTTCGCCCGAGCCCAGCAGCAGCACGCGGGTGGCGGAGGGGGACAACGGAGTTCCAAGCTTGGCCATGGCAGTTCCAGCAGCGATGTGAAGGCGGGTGGGCATTCTAGCTGGCCGGGCACCCGGGCCATGGCATCCGACGAACGGTAGTCGACAAGTGATATCACTTTGATATCTTCACTTCGAACCCTCAAGGACGTACCGCCATGAAAGAGAAGTCGCTTGCCTCCCTCAACGGCCTCGGCACCCTGGCCGGATCCCTGCTGGCTGCGCTGGCCGGCGGCGCGCTGTTCGTGCTGGGGGTGGCGGCCAAGGCCAGCACCGGCTCGCCCAACCTGCTGCTGATGCTGGCCGGCGTGCTGGTGGTCGCTGCCGCGGTCTTCATCCTGGCCGGCCTGTACACCATCCAGCCCAACCAGGCGGCCGTGCTGAGCCTGTTCGGCAAGTACGTCGGCACCGTCAAGGACAACGGCCTGCGCTGGAACAACCCCTTCTACGCCAAGCGCCGGGTCAGCCAGCGCGTGCGCAACTTCGAGAGCGGCAAGCTGAAGGTCAACGAGCTGGACGGCAGCCCGATCGAGATCGCCGCAGTGATCGTCTGGCAGGTGGTCGACGCCTCCGAAGCGGTCTACAACGTGGACGACTACGAGAGCTTCGTGCACATCCAGTCCGAATCCGCGCTGCGTGCGATGGCCACCAGCTATCCCTACGACCAGCACGAGGACGGCCAGCTGGCCCTGCGAAGCCACGCCAGCGAGATCTCCCAGCACCTGAAGAACGAGCTGGCCGAGCGCCTGGCCGACGCGGGTGTGCAGGTGATCGACGCGCGCATCAGCCACCTGGCCTACGCCGCTGAAATTGCCCAGGCCATGCTGCAGCGCCAGCAGGCCAACGCCGTGATCGCCGCACGCACGCGCATCGTGGCCGGTGCGGTCGGCATGGTCGAGATGGCCCTGGCCGAACTGCAGAAGAACGGCGTGGTTGAACTGGACGAGGAGCGCAAGGCGCACATGGTCAGCAACCTGCTGACCGTGCTGTGCTCGGACCGCGGCACCCAGCCGATCGTCAATGCCGGTTCGCTGTATTGAGCCACACTCGCAACGGGGCGCCCCACCGCCCCGCCAGGAGCCCCCATGAGTGAGAAGAAAGCCTATCCGCTGCGCATCAACGCCGAGGTCCTGGCCGCGGCGCAGCGCTGGGCCGACGACGAGCTGCGCAGCCTCAACGCGCAGATCGAATACGTGCTGCGCGACGCCCTGCGCAGGGCAGGACGCCTGCCGAAACCCACGCCATCGCCGGAGGACAAGGAATGAGCACGCGCTGGAGTTACCAGACCATCGAAGTGAAGACCACGATGATGGGCACCCTGAAGGCCGAGGACATCCAGAGTGAACTGACCCGCCAGGGCCAGCTTGGCTGGGAACTGGTCAACGTCATCATCCCGGCCCCGATGCGCCCGGCGATGCTGGTGTTCAAGAAGGAGGCCTGAACCATGGGCGGCAGCGACCCCAAACCCTTTGACGTGGCCGAGAGCTCGCCGCTGCGCGTGCTCTGGATCGTGCTGCCGCTGCTGGCTGCCTTCGTGGCCTGCCTGTACGCACAGCTGTACAAGGCACCGGCAGGCGCCCCCTGGATCGAAGTGACGCTGTCGCCGCCCTGGTTCCGGATGGGCGGCAGTGCGGCATGGAGCCTGGTCGTCATCGCTGTACTCGCTGTCGGGCTGGGAGCCGCATTCTTCCGCCGCCGCGTGGCGCTGGCCGGCAACCTGCTGGACGTGCGCTCGACGATGTATCGGCGGCGCGTGCCGGTGGCGCAGCTGCGGCTGGACCAGGCCGAGGTGGTCGACCTGCAGCGTGACCGCCGCTACGGCATCCGTGTCAAAACCAATGGCTATTCAATGCCGGGCTTCTACTCGGGCCACTTCCGCCTGCAGGGCGGCGGCAAGGGCTTCGCCCTGGTCACCGACCGTGCGCGCGTCCTCGCCCTGCCGGTCAGTGATGGCAGCACGCTGCTGCTCAGCGTGGACCGGCCACAGGCCCTACTCGATGCACTGCGCAAGGTGGCCGCGTCGGCGCCACGGCAGTAAGCTGCGGCGATGCAACGACGCGCCCCCCTGCTGATCAATACCGAGGCCATCGAGCTGTGGCCCGCCCACCTGCTGCGTGCACGCAGCAACCTGGATGCACGCCTGCTGTCGCAGGCGCACTGGGTGCTGCGGCGCAAGCGCGATGGCCGCTACCTGGCGGCGGTACTGGCGCAGGGTGTGCACGCCATGGTGCCGCGCCTGCCACGCGAGCCCGGGGTCGAGGAAGCACTGGCGCTGCTGGATGCCGCGGCAGCGCGGCCCTTCGCCGCCGGGCTGGAAGAACAATGGCTGCCGCTGGCCGGGTTGCAGCAGCGCCTGCAGCAGCTTGGCCTGGATGCACAGCGCTACGCAGACGGCAGCGGCTTGCCGCTGGAATCCGAACCGTGCCTGCTGCACTTCGCCGGTCGCGACCGCTTCGCCCGCCCATTGTGGCTGCGCCGTGGCGCCGCGCAGGGCTGGCGGCGGATGCAACTGCACGCGGCACAGGACGGAATTGCGCTGGACGCGATCTCCGGCTTCCGCAGCCATGCCTACCAGCTGGGCATCTTCGAACGGAAGCTGGCGCGCGGCTTGAGCGTGGCAGAGATCCTGAAGGTGAATGCCGCACCGGGGTTCAGCGAACACCACAGCGGCCACGCGCTGGACATCGGCACGCCGGGCGACGCGCCGGCCGAAGAATCGTTCGAAGCCACCGACGCGTTCGCGTGGCTGCAGGCCCATGCCGGTGAACACGGCTTCCATCTGAGCTACCCCCGCGACAACCCGCACGGAATCGTCTACGAACCGTGGCACTGGTGCTGGAAGCCGGCCAACGGCTGAGCCCCTCGTGGCGAAAGCCTGGGGCAATCAGTGCATGGCCGCAGGATGGAACAAGAGAGCAAAGACAAAAGCGGGTCGCTTCGCTCGAAGCCGAGCATGGCTCGGCTCTACAGAAGCTGACGGCGCAGCGGTGTCGTGCTTGGCCGATCTCCGCTGCCGTCACCGCCTCAACGCATTGATCCCCAGCAACACCCATCCGGCCATCATGCTGGTGCCGCCAATCGGTGCCATGCGCGTCGGCCACTGCCACAACGCGCCGCCCACCAGGCTGCCGGAAAACAGCAGCACACCCAGCAGCAGCACGTACAGCGCCAGGTGCGCGATCGCTCCCTGCGCGCGCGGTCCGAGCGCCACCAGTACCGCACCATGCGCGAACGCATACAGCGCCGCCATGTTCAGATGCTGCTGCGCCAGCGGGTCGGCCACACCGTGCGAGGCGTAGGCCGACAGGCCGATCGAGGCGGCGGCCAGCAGCGCACCCAGGCAGGCCAGCAGCGAAGGCTTACGTGCGCGACGTTCGAGATTGAACATGTGGGCTCCTTGCGCAGCGCCCTTGCCGGGCGCCAGATGAAAAAAAACGCGCCGCAATGAGCGGCGCGTTTTCGTGTCCAACACTACATGGGTCAGCCGAAGCTTACTTGACGGCCCAGTAGATGTCGTAGGTACCTTCCGGGGTGAACGACTTGTCGATGCCGTCCTTCCAGGTTTCGTACGGACGGTCGATCACTTCGTTGCCGGAAGTCACGGCCCAGGCACGCAGACCGTTGCGGGCCACGTCCAGACCCGCCATGTGGCCGGTGTAGGCGGCATGCGCCGAACGGTGCGGAGCCACATGCACGTACTTGACCGGAGCGCCACCGTCGATCTTGACGGTCAGCTCTTCAGCGGTGGCACCTTCAGCACCCTTCTTCTTCACCGGCTGGGCGATGTCGAAGGCGTACTTTTCCTGACCGAAGTCGGTGGTGATGATGCGGAACGGACCGGCGGCTTCAAGGCCATTGGCCTCCATCACGCGCTTGATCCACTCCTGGTTGTCCTTGATGGACTTGGTGATCGTGTCCTGACCACGGTCCACGTTACCGGCGTTGACGACCAGCAGGTCTTCAGCCGGCACGTCGACGATGCCCAGATCGGTCAGCGGGGCTTCCGGGGTGCGGTAGTCCACGTTCGGGACGGTGGCCAGCATGTTGGCCATGCGCGACAGACCCATCTTGATGTCGTCGCCGATCTGGCGGCTGACATACAGGCCTGCATAACGGCCGAACAGGTCAAAGCCGTACTTCACCGAGTAGTCCTGGGTGATCTTGACGTTGCGGCCACCCTTGCCGGTCGGCTCCAGCGTGAAGGTGGTGATCTTGTCGTGACCCTTGGTGGCGTCATCGATGGCGATCGCAACACGCTTGTTCTCTTCGGCTTCGGTAATCTTCCAGGAACCGGTGCCCAGGTCCTTGGAGGTGAAGTCGAGAGTGGCACCGACGCCGGAGGCCGGGCCGGACAGCTTCAGTTCAACGGCGGGATCGCGCAGTACCAGCGGGTTCCAGTCCTTGAAGCGGCGCAGGCTGCTGACCGTGTCGTACACGATCGTCATCTTGCGGTTGGTCTCGATGCTTTCGGTGATGTGACGCTCGCCCGGCAGACATACGCCAATGATGACGAACAGGCCAGCCACGATCCCCAAGGCGATCAGGAACTCGATAATACGGGTCATTCAGAGAGTCTCCGGGGCCGATCCCACGGCCGGGTTGATTGAAGCGAAGCGCCAATCCTAGCAGGCTTCGCGGGCATTGTTTATCGGGATTGGCGCACCGGTTTCCCTGCCGGCTGCGTATTTGTATGGACAAAGAATTCGAAGGGTACCGCATACCGATACCCGTGAAGTAGGGGGCAACCCCACCCGAGGGCCATGCCTGGGCCTCAAGTCATTGTCCTGAAAAGGTTTTCCTCAGACCAGCTGAAGCTCGAACGCCTTCAGTACGGCACGCGTACGGTCGCGCACGCCCAGCTTGGACAGGATGTTGGACACGTGGTTCTTGATGGTGCCTTCGGCCACACCCAGCGAATTGGCGATCTCCTTGTTGGAGAAGCCACTGGCCATCAGGCGCAGGATCTCGGTCTCGCGGTCGGTCAACGGGTCCGGCCGGTCCAGGCTGACGAACTCGTTGCGCATGTGCTCCAGGCCGGACAGCAGGCGCTGGGTCACGGCCGGCTGCACCAGCGAACCGCCTTCGGCCACGGTGCGGATGGCACCGACCAGCTGCGCCAGGGTCACGTCCTTGAGCAGGTAGCCCTTGGCACCGGCCTTGAGCCCGGCCAGCACCAGCTGGTCGTCGTCGAAGGTGGTGAGGATGATGGTCGGCGGCAGCTGCTCCTGGCGCGACAGCACCTGCAGCGCCTCCAGCCCGGACATCACCGGCATGCGCATGTCCATCAGCACCACGTCGGGACGCACCTGCGGTATCAGCTCGACCGCCTGCCGGCCATCGCCGGCCTCGGCCACCACCTCGATACCGTCGTCGAGCGCCAGCAGGGAGCGGATTCCCTGCCGCACCAGGGTTTGGTCGTCGACCAGGCAGACGCGAATCATCAACGCACTCCTTCAGGAACCTTGGTAAGGGTGGCCACCAGCACCGTTGCCGGCACCGTCGCCCGCAACCGGAAGCCTTCACCGGGGCGGGTTTCGACCTGCAGCTGGCCACCACATTGTTGCAGGCGCTCGCGCATGCCGCGCAAGCCATTGCCCACATTGACCATATCCGCGCCGACACCGTCGTCGCGGGCCTCCACCACCACCCGGTCGGGGGCTTCACGGTACACCTTGATCCACAGGTGGCGGGCGCCGGCGTGGCGCACCGCGTTGGTGATGATCTCCTGGGTGCAGCGCAGCAGCACGTGGGCCCTCTGCGGGTCCTCCACGTTCAGCGGATCCTCGATGTCCAGCTGGATGTCCAGCGAAGGCACATTCTCGGTCAGCGGGCGCAGTGCCGCGGCCAGATCGATGGCGCCGGTCTCGCGCAGCTGGCTGACCACCTCGCGCACGTTGCCCAGCAACAGCTTGGCCAGGGCGTGCGAGCGCTTCACATGGTCCAGCGCCTGACCCTCGGCCAGGTGGCCGGCCACTTCCAGGTTCAGGGTCAGCGCAGTCAGCTGATGCCCCAGAAGATCGTGCAGCTCACGCGAAATGCGGGTTCGCTCATTGACCCGGGCGCTTTCGGCCAGCAGGGCGCGGGTGGCGCGCAGCTCCGAATTGAGCCTTCGCTGCTCGTCGCGGGCCTGGGTCTGCTGTCGCGCGACAAGGCTGGTCACGAAGATGAACATGGAAAAGCCGCCATACAGCAGCGATTGCATCACGGCTTCGAACAGCGGGAAGTGCAGCAGCATGTAATAGACCGGGGCCACCGCCAGCTGGCTGACCAGCAGCCACAGCACGCACAGGCGCGCCGACAGCATCCACGGAATGACGCCGGCAGCCACCATCATCAGGATGCTGCCAAGGCCGGAACCACTGAGGTAGCTGACGCCGAGCGCAGAAACCGTCAGCAGCAGCAGCAGGCCGCGGTCCAGCCAGGTGGTGTGACTGTCGCTGTCGCTGCGCAGGAGGCGGGTCAGCCAGTAGTACGCGGCGCCGAAGGACAGGTAGGCGACGAACAGCAGGATCGCCCAGCTGCCCATATCGCTGCGGCTGTGCAGGTTCTCGAACTGCGAGTACGCCAGTGGCAGGCCGACCATGACCCAGGTAAACAGGCCGGCCAGACGGAGGACGCGGGTATGGCTGAGGACTCCCAACATGCCAGCACTCTACGGGCCCGGCCTGCGTCGCGCACTCCCACGGAAGTCATGCATCTGCGGCCCCCTGTTCATGCCGCAGCCCACCCCGGGCATGCAATAATCGTGCGCAGGGTCCAATTTGACGGACCAACCGCGTTACCCCACGGAGTCACAATGTCGATTGTCATCCGCGACGTGCGCGAGCACGAGCTCGATTCCGTCCTGGCTTTGAACAACAACGCTGGCCTGGCCATCCTTCCCCTGGATGCGGCCCGCCTGCGCCTGTTCTACGAAACCGCTGAGTATTTCCGCGTCGCCGAGCGCGACGGCAACCTGGCCGGTTTCCTGATCGGCTTCGGCAGCGACAGCCAGCACGACAGCAGCAACTTCGCCTGGTTCAAGCAGCAGCTGGACACCCCGTTCTTCTATATCGACCGCATCGTGGTCGCCAGCCGCCGTCGTGGCGGTGGCGTCGGCCGTGCGTTCTATGCCGACGCGCAGAGCTTCGCCGAGCTGCGCTACCCGCAGATGACCTGCGAAGTCTTCCTCGACCATGGCGCCGATGCCGCCCTGCTCTTCCACGGCAGCTTCGGCTTCCGCGAGCTGGGCCAGAACACCATGCCGCAGGTCGATGTGCGCGCCAGCATGCTGGCCAAGGAACTGTGCAGCTACCCGTGGGTCCAGGAGACCTACGGCGGCAAGCTGCCGGATGTGGCATGGACACGTGCCCGGCAGCTGCCGGCACAGGCACAGCGGCCGACGGGGACCTGAGCGTGGCGGTGAATTTCGATTACGAACAGGCCGGTGAACTGAAGATCGGCCAGGTGGGCGTCGCCAACCTGCGCATCCGCACCCTTGATGTCGAGCGCCTTGTGCAGGAAATGCGTGAACGCGTCACCCGTGCGCCGAAACTGTTCGGCCGCGCGGCGGTGATCCTCGACTTCGGCGGCCTGAGCCAGGTGCCGGACGTGGCTACCGCGCAGGCGCTGGTCGATGGCCTGCGCAGTGCCGGCGTGCTGCCGGTGGCGTTGGCCTATGGCACCAGCGCGGTCGACCTGCTCTCGCAGCAGCTCGGGCTGCCCCTGCTGGCCAAATTCCGCGCCCAGTACGAGCGTGCCGAGGCCGAGCCGGCTCCGCCGCCGTCCGCGCCTGAACCGCGTCGCGCGGCCCGTGCCGAACCGAAGCCGGCGCCGGCCACGCCGGTGGCCAAGGTCGCCGACGCCGCCGCACCGCAACCCGGCCGCATGCAGCTGGGCAACGTGCGTTCGGGCCAGCAGCTGTACGCTGAGAACTGCGACCTGACCGTGATGGCCACCGTCGGTGCCGGCGCCGAAGTCATCGCCGACGGCAGCATCCATATCTACGGCACCCTGCGCGGCCGCGCGCTGGCAGGGGCCCAGGGCAACACCGCGGCACGCATTTTCTGCCGTGATTTCCATGCGGAACTGGTGGCCATTGCAGGCCACTACAAGGTACTGGACGATGTCCCGGACAACCTGCGCGGCAAAGCCGTGCAGGTGTGGCTGGAACAGGACCAGATCAAGATCGCTGCGCTGGACTGACGCAGCTCCAAACTCATGCAGAACCAGGAGAAGTCCTTTGGCTGAAATCATCGTAGTCACCTCCGGCAAGGGCGGCGTCGGCAAGACCACTTCCAGCGCGAGCCTGGCCTGCGGCCTGGCACGGCGCGGCAAGAAGGTGGCGGTGATCGACTTCGACGTCGGCCTGCGCAACCTCGACCTGATCATGGGCTGCGAACGCCGCGTGGTGTACGACTTCGTCAACGTCGTGCACGGCGAAGCGACCCTCAAGCAGGCCCTGATCAAGGACAAGCGCTTCGAGAACCTGTACGTGCTGGCCGCCTCGCAGACCCGCGACAAGGACGCACTGACCCAGGAAGGCGTGGGCAAGGTCCTGAAGGACCTGGCCGCCGACGGTTTCGATTACATCATCTGCGATTCCCCGGCCGGCATCGAGAAGGGCGCCTTCCTGGCGATGTACTTCGCCGACCGCGCCGTGGTGGTGGTAAACCCGGAAGTGTCGTCGGTGCGCGACTCGGACCGCATCATCGGCCTGCTCGATTCGAAGACCCACAAGGCCGAGTCCGGCCAGGACGTGCCGGCCTTCCTGCTGCTGACTCGCTACACCCCGCTGCGCGTGGAAAGTGGCGAGATGCTCAGCATCGCCGACGTCGAGGAAGTGCTCGGCCTGAAGGCGATTGGCGTGATCCCCGAGTCGGGTGACGTGCTCAACGCCTCCAACAAGGGCGAGCCGGTCATCCTGGATGTCGAGTCCGCTGCCGGCCAGGCCTACGACGACGCCGTCGCGCGCATCCTCGGCGAAGAACGCCCGATGCGCTTCACCAACGTCGAGAAGAAGGGCTTCTTCAGCAAGCTGTTCGGAGGATAAGCATGGGCCTGTTTGATTTCCTCAAAGCGAAGAAGACCACCGCCGAAACCGCCAAGAACCGCCTGCAGATCATCATCGCGCAGGAACGCAGCAACCGTGGCGGCCCCGATTACCTGCCGCTGCTGCAGCGTGAGCTGCTGGAAGTAATCAAGAAGTACGTGAACATCGACGTCGATGCGGTGAAGGTCGACCTGGTGAAGGATGGCCAGCACGACGTGCTGGACATCTCCGTGGCGCTGCCTGAAGGCCCGGACAAACCCTGATCTCCTGCCCCGCCCGTGCCTGCATGGGCGGGGCTGCCCAACCGCATGACCGATACGACAACCGCCGTGGACATCACCTGCGTGGGCGACATCGCCTTCGCCGATGCGCAGCGCCTGCTCGCCGCGCATGGCCTGCGGCTGCACCACGTCGCGGCTGGTGAACCCATTCCCGGCAGCTACTGGGGCGAGCCCGAGGCCGGCATCATCGCCAGCAACGTGTACGTGCGCGACGACACGCCCGTACATTCGATGCTGCACGAAGCCTGCCACCTAATCGTGCTGCCGCCGGAGCGGCGTGCGCAGGTGCATACCGACGCCACCGACTCGGTGGCCGAGGAAGATGCCACCTGCTACCTGCAGATCGTGCTGGCCGGGCAGCTGCCGGGTGTTGGCAGTGCGCGGTTGATGGCCGACATGGATGCCTGGGGGTATACGTATCGGCTGGGGTCTACCAAGGCGTGGTTTGAACAGGACGCCGAGGATGCGCGGGCGTGGTTGATCGAACGCGGGTTGCTGCAGGCGGCGTAACCGCCATCCACGCATGGCGTGGATCTACTGTAGAGCCGAGCCCATGCTCGGCTGCTCTTCGCTGTTACGAGCGCGAATGCAAAGCCAAAAGCAGCCGAGCATGGGCTCGGCTCTACAGGATCAACCCTGCCCGGCCAGCGCGCGCAGGGTAATGCCGACGATGTAGGCCAGGTACGTGCCGGTGGCATAGCCCATCGTGCCCAGCAGCACGCCCACCGGCGCCAGCGCCGGATGGAACGCGGCCGCCACTACCGGCGCCGAGGCCGGGCCGCCGATGTTCGATTGCGAACCGATCGCGAAATAGAAGAACGGCACCTTCAGCAGCTTGCCCAGGCACCACAGCAGCACAATGTGCACGGCAATCCAGATCAGGCCGAGCAGGAACAGCCACGGGCGATCCAGCAGCGCCAGCAGATCCATCTGCATGCCGATGCAGGCGATCAGGAAATACAGCAGCAGCGAGCCCAGCCGCGAGGCGCCCGCCCCTTCCAGGGTACGTGCACGGGTGAAGCTCAGGCTCAGGCCCAGCGAGGTCGACAGCACCACCACCCACACGAACGGCGCATCCAGGCTGAACTGCGAAGCCCAGCTGACGTTGGCCTTGAACCACGCCGCCAGCGGCGCGCCGATGGCGTGCGACAGGCCCACGCCACCGAAGGCCACCGCCACGATCAGCATCAGGTCGGTAAGGCTGGGAATGCGCTCGTGCTCGGCCTGGAAGCGCGCGATGCGCTCCTTCAGTTCATCGATGGCCGAAGTATCGGCGCCGCTGCGTGCATCAATCTTCGCGGCGCGCCCGGCCAGGAAGATCAGTGCCGCCATCCATACATAGCCCACGCCGACATCGACCACCGCGAACTGGCCGAAGGTGGTTGCATTGACGTCGAATACTTCGCGCATCGCCAGCATGTTGGCACCGCCGCCGATCCAGCTGCCCGCCAACGCGGCCATGCCGGCCCAGGTGTCGCCGGCCACGGTTTCCGGATGCACCGCGCGCATCAGCAGGAACGCCACCACCGCGCCGAGCATGATGCTGGCCGACGCGCCCAGGTACATCAGCACCAGCTTCGGGCCCAGCCGCAGGATGCCCTTGATGTCCACCGCCAGCGTCAGCAGGATCAGCGCCGCCGGCAGCAGGATGTCGCGTGCGATCGGGTTGTAGAGCTTGGTGTTCTGGCCATCGATGAGGCCGACGGTGTTGTAGATGCCGGGAATCAGATAGCACAGCAGCAGCGCTGGCACGAACGTGTAGAAGCGCTTCCACAGGCCCTGCTCGCGCGAGGCGGTCCAGAACACGGCGCCGAGGGTGGCGGCGATCAAGCCGAAGACGACGATGTCGTTCTGGATCATGCAGGGGCTCTTGTAGAGCCGAGCCATGCTCGGCTGCTGTTGGCGAAGGTGTGCCGACCAACGGTCGGCACCCACCGGCGGGAACATCGGCACCCACCGTCGAAAACAAAAGCGCCGCCCCGAAGGGCGGCGCTGCAGTCATCAGTTGCCGATGTGCTGCTTCAGCCAGGCATTGACGGTGTCATGCCACAGGATGCTGTTGTTCGGCTTCAACACCCAGTGGTTCTCGTCCGGGAAGTACAGGAACTTCGATTCGATGCCCTGGCGCTGTGCAGCGGTGAACGCAGCCAGGCCCTGCTCGACCGGAATGCGGAAGTCCTGCTGGCCGTGGATGACCAGGATCGGCTTCTTCCAGTCCGCCACGTGGTTGACCGGGTTGAACTTCTCGTAGTTCGCGGCCTTCTGGTACGGGGTACCGCCCTGCTCCCACTCGGTGAACCACAGCTCTTCGGTGGCGTAGCCCATCATGCGCTGGTCGAACACGCCGTCATGGTTGACCAGGCACTTGAACGGGCTGTTCCAGTTGCCGGCGATCCAGTTGACCATGAAGCCACCGTAGCTCGCGCCCAGCGCACAGGCCTTGTCACCGTTGAGGAAGGAATACTTCTTCAGCGCCGCGTCCCAGCCCTTCTGCAGGTCTTCCAGCGGGCGGTCGCCCCAGTGCTGGCTGATCGCATCGGTGAAGGCCTGGCCATAGCCGGTGGAACCGTGGAAATCGATCATCACCACCGCGTAGCCCTGGCCCGCGTAGGTCTGCGGGTTCCAGCGGTAGCTCCAGCCGTTGCCGAAGCTGCCCTGCGGACCGCCGTGGATCAGGAACGCGACCGGGTACGACTTGCCTTCCTGGTAGTTGTGCGGCTTGACCACGTAGCCGTGCACGGTGTCGTTGTTCCAGCCCTTGAACTCGAACTGTTCGTAGTCACCGAAGGTCACGTCCTTCAGTACGTCGCCAGCAGCCGGGGTCAGCGCGCGCAGTTCGCCGATGGCCTCGCCCGCGGCCGGCAGCAGGCCGACCAGTACCTGGTCGTTGCTCTTCAGGCTGTTGCGGGTGATGGCCACGCTGTTGCCGGCCACGTCGACAGCAGTAACGCTGCCATCGCCAATCAGCTTGGTGGCCTTGCCGCTGGCCACGTCGATCTGGAACAGCGGGTGTTCGCCGAGGTCATCGGCCGTGGTGTAGATGCTGGCACCGTCGGCGGACAGGGCGATGCCGCCAGCCGAACGATCCCACTGCGGGGCGATCTCGCGCGTCTTGCCGCTGGCAACGTCCATTGCCATCAGGCCAAAGCGATCGGCTTCGAAGCCCGGGCGCTTCATCGCACGGTAGAACAGGGTTTTGCCGTCGGCGCTGAACACCGGGCCGGCATCCCAGGCCGGGTTGGACGCGGTCAGGTTGACCGGTGCCTGCTTGCCTGCGGCGTCGAAGCGGTACAGGTCGAAGTTGGTCGACCATGGCTCCTGCTTGCCGGCCACACGGATGCTGGCCACCACGCTGGCACCATCCGGCGACCACGCGAAATCATCGTTGCCACCGAACGGCTTGGACGGCGCGTCGCCATCGATGGTCGCGCTCAGTGCAGAAGCGCCCTTGACCGCGCCGGCCTTGGCCGACGGCAGCGGCGCCACGAACAGGGTATTGCGGCGGCCGTCGTTCCAGGTATCCCAGTGGCGCACGAACAGCGAATCGAAGACCTTGCCGCTGGCCTTGGCGCCGGCCACGTCCTTCAGCTTCTTCTCGGTGCACGCCAGATCCGAGGCGCAGGCCTGGAACACGCCGGCGCTGAACAACACGCGGTCGTCCTGCGGCGACACGTGGTAGCTGTCCACGTCCACCGGGAAGTCGGTCAGCTGGCGCGGAGCACCGCCGCTGATCGGCTGCGCGTACAGCTGCTGGCTGCCGTTCTTGGCGCTGAGGAAGTACACGGTCTGGCCATCGGCCGACAGTGAAGCGGAATTGACACTCCAGCCAGCCGGGGTGATCTGCTTCGGCGGCGCCGCATCGCGGGTGCGCAGGTTGCGTGCGAACAGCGCGGTGGAGGCCTTCAGGTTGGCGTCGACGCTGCGCTTGGCGAACACCACGGTGCCGCCGTCAGCGGTCAGTACCGGCGCGGAGACGCGGTCCATGGCCACCATGTCGCGGACTTCCAGGCCACGGGCAGCGGCAACGCTGGGCAGGGCGGCCAGCAGGCTCAGTGGCAGCAGGGCATGACGCAGTTTCATCGGGGTCTCCGCAGGACGGCAAAAAACCGATGTTAGGCCCGTGCGGCCGGGGCTGCCAAGGCCATCGGTCATGCCTGCGGGCGGGCAATCGCCAGAAACAGCAAACCGCGCCGTAGCGCGGTTTGTGGGGACACGGGGGGCGGATCCGATTCCGGCGGAATCGGCTCTGACCCCAGACGCTGTCAGCGTGGGGTCAGAGCCCTTCCCTCCGGGAAGGGATCCGACCCCCTGCATTACGCCTTGGCGTACTTGCCAGTGCGGTAGATCAGCCAGCCGACCAGGAACAGCACGGCCAGGCCGATCCACTGTGCGCCCGGGAGGTGGAACGGCACGGCCAGCACGTCTGCGCGGCTGCTGACCACGATCGGAATCGCGATGGCGATGCCCATCAGCGCCTCGCCGGTGATCAGGCCGGCAGCGAACAGCACGCCCGGCTTGTGCACGCGGTCGCGGCCTTCTTCGTCATCGGCGCGCACCTTGTGGAAGCGCTCCACCAGGTGGGCAATCAGGCCACCGAGGAAGATCGGCACCATCAGTTCCAGCGGCAGGTAGATACCGATGGCGGCGGCCAGCACCGGCACGCGGAAGCGTGCGTTGCGCGACTTCAGCCAGCTGTCGAAGGCGATGATGGCGGCGCCGACCACGGCACCGATGCCGATGAAGGTCCACGGCAGTTCGCCACCGAACAGGCCCTTGGCCACCGAGGCCATCAGGTTGGCCTGCGGTGCAGCCAGCGCGTTCGGGTGCAGCTCGGACTTCACGCCGATGCCGTAGGCGGTAGCCAGCAGGTTCAGCACCGGGGCCATGATCAGTGCGCACGAGAACGCACCGATGCCCAGCATCAACTGCTGCTTCCACGGGGTGGCGCCGACGATGTAGCCGGCCTTGAGGTCCTGCAGGTTGTCACCGCCGACCGCCGCAGCGCAGCACACCACCGCGCCGATCATGATCGCAGCCACCGCACCCAGCGGCGCACCGCCGGCACCGACCGGCTTGAGGCCATCGGCGCCCAGCAGCACCACCAGCACGGCCGAGGCGAACAGGATGGTGGAGATGGTGATGCCCGAGACCGGGTTGTTGGACGAACCGATCAGGCCGGCCAGGTAGGCCGAGACCGACACGAACAGGAAGCCGGCGACGATCATGATGAGGGTCATCGGGATCGACACGTGCCACTGGCCGACGATGGCCTGGTACAGGGCCAGCAGCGGCAGCACGAAGACCACCAGGGCCACCAGCATCCACTTCATCGGCAGGTCGCGCTCGGTGTGCGCCAGCACCGGGCCGCCGCTCTTGCGGGCGGCGGCAAAGCCGCTCTTGACGCCGTTGAGCAGCGACTTGCGCAGCGAGATCAGGGTCCAGATACCACCGATCAGCATCGCGCCGACACCCAGGTAGCGCATCTTCGCACCCCAGATGGCAAACGCGGCTTCGGTGGACGAAGCGGTGGCGACCGACGCGGCCAGTGCCGGATCGGTGTTCATGAAGAACGCCTGGTAGATCGGAATGGCGATGTGCCAGGTCAGGATCGAACCGGACACCACCACGATGCCGACGTTGAGGCCGACGATGTAGCCCACGCCCAGCAGTGCCGGCGACAGGTTGGTGCCGATGAAGGCGGTGACCTTGGAGCTGCCGACGTAGGCCGAAGTGGCCCAGGCATCGGGAATCAGGCGCATGCCGCTTTCCGCGGCCAGCTTGACGAAGGCACCGATCACCGCCGACAGGCCGAGGATCTTCAGGCCCGGGCCCGGATTCTCACCGGCCTTGAGCACTTCGGCCGCGGCCTTGCCTTCCGGGAACGGAAGCGGGTCTTCGACGATCATCGAACGGCGCAGCGGCACCGAGAACAGCACACCCAGCAGGCCGCCAAGGCCGGCGATGCCCAGCACCCACCAGTACTTGAAGTCCGGCCAGTAGCCCATGATCACCAGCGCCGGGATGGTGAAGATCACACCGGCGGCGATCGACGAGCCGGCCGAAGCGCCGGTCTGCACGATGTTGTTTTCAAGGATGGAGCCACCGCCCAGCAGGCGCAGCACGCCCATGGATATCACCGCGGCGGGAATGGCGGTGGCGATGGTCAGGCCTGCGAACAGACCGAGGTAGGCGTTTGCGGCCGACAGCACCACCGCCAGCACGATGGCCAGGGCCACTGCGCGGAAGGTGAGCTGCTTGGGCGCAGCGTCGTGGTTCATGGAAGCCCCTGCTGGCAAAAAATCCCTGCCACGCTAGCGTTCAGGACAGATCAAGTCCAGCGTGCCAAAGGATGGGGGCGTGTGCTGCAGCGCAATGGGCCAGTACGTGGACCGGCAATCGACCGACCCGGCAAAGTCCGGTTGGGCACACAGCAAATGATATGTTATATCTTAATGCTACCTTGTTGTTACTGCATCGCATGCCCCCTTCCCCCTCCCCTCGCCTGGCCTCCATCGACCAGCTGCGCGGCACCGTGATGCTGTTGATGTTGCTGGACCACGTGCGCGAGACCTTCTTCCTGCAGCACCAGGTGAGCGACCCGATGGACGCGGCGACGGTCTCCCCTGCGCTGTTCGCCTGCCGTCTGCTGGCCCACCTGTGCGCGCCCGTGTTCGTCCTGTTGACCGGTCTTTCGGCCTGGCTGTACGGCCAGCGCCAGGCGGATCCGCGCCGGGCCACGTCCGCCTTCCTGCTCAAGCGCGGCCTGTTCCTGGTCGTGCTGGAACTGACCCTGGTGAACTTCGCCTGGACCTTCCAGCTGCCGCCGGACACGCTGTACCTGCAGGTGATCTGGGCCATCGGCCTGAGCATGATCGCGCTGGGCGGCCTGTTGTGGCTGCCCCGTCCCGTCCTGCTGGTGGCCGCGGTCGCGGTGGTGGCCGGGCACAACGTGTTGGATGGTGTGCGGACGGAAGGCAACGGGCCGCTGCCGGTGCTGTGGAAAGTGCTGCATCAGCGCGACTGGATCGAGGCCGGTGCGCTGCGCCTGCGCACGTCCTATCCGCTGCTGCCCTGGATCGGGGTGATTGCGCTGGGCTACCTGATGGGGCCGTGGTTCGGTCGCGAGCGCGCGCCAGAGCAGCGCCAGCGATGGCTGCTGTGGGCAGGCATCGGCGCACTGGCCCTGTTCGCACTGCTGCGATTCGCCAACCAGTACGGGGATGCACCGTGGCAGTACCAAAGCAGCACGCTGCGCACATGGATGAGCGTGTTCAACATCACCAAGTACCCGCCGTCGCTGCAGTTCCTGCTGTTGACCCTGGGCGTGGGGCTGTTGCTGCTGCGCCTGTACGAATGGCCACCCCTGGCGCGTGCGCTGCGCCCGCTGGCCGATATCGGCGCCGCGCCGATGTTCTTCTACCTGCTGCACCTGTATGTGCTGAAGGGGCTGTACCTGGCCGCGCTGGCAATCTGGGGACCGACGCACGGTGACCTGTACGCGCTGGATTCGGTGGCCGGCCTGCTGCTGGTGGCCTGTGCGCTGGCGGTGGTGCTGTATCCGCCGACGCGGGCCTTCGCGCGGTTCAAGGCGCGAAGGCGTGACCTGGCTTGGCTGCGCTACCTTTGAGCGGTAGCGCCGGGCCATGCCCGGCGCAGCGTAATGCCGCCGGGCATGGCCCGGCGCTACCCGGTGCGTGCCTGCGGCACGCGCCTATAATTCCGCGATGAATTCCACTGCTATCGCTTCCGACGACTTCCTGGGCCATCCCAAGGGCGTCTACGTCTGCTTCTTCACTGAAATGTGGGAGCGCTTCTCCTTCTACGGCATGAAGGCGCTGCTGCTGCTGTACCTGACCAAATACCACCTGTTCGGCGACAAGGCCGGCCTGGACCTGCTCGGTGCCTACGGCGGCCTGGTGTACTGCATCCCGGTATTCGGCGGCATGCTGGCCGACCGCTGGCTGGGCATGCGCCGGGCGGTGCTGTTCGGCGGTATCCTGCTGGTGCTCGGCCACCTTGGCATGGCCTTCGAAGGCCACGCCGCGTACCGGGTGAACGGCGAAGTGGTGCGCGACACCTCGGCACTGGCGGTGACCTACCTGTCGCTGGCACTGATCATCATGGGCGTCGGCTTCCTCAAGCCGAACATCTCCACCATCGTCGGCAAGCTGTACGCCAAGGACGATCCGCGCCGCGATTCGGGCTTCTCGCTGTTCTACGCCGGCATCAACCTCGGCGCGCTGTTCTCCTCGCTGGTGTGCGGCTTCCTCGGCGAGGCCTATGGCTGGAAGTACGGTTTCGGAGCAGCCGGTATCGGCATGCTGGCCGGCCTGGCGATGTTCCTGTGGGGCCAGAAGTACCTGCAGGGCCATGCCGAACCGCCGCAACCGGCGGCACTGAAGCAGAAGGTGCTGGGCCTGCCGCGCGAATGGCTCATCTATCTGTGCGCGGTGCTCGGTGTGCTGCCGGTGGCGTGGCTGATGTGGGCCGCCGGCAATGGCGCATTCGCGCTGGGCGGTGAAATCAGCCTGGCGCTGATGCTGATGCTGGTGGTGCTGGGCGGCGTGCTGGTCTGGTTCGCCTGGTTCACCGGCAGCAAGTGCACGCCGGTGCAGCGCCAGCAGATGATCGCGCTGATGGTGCTGATCTTCATGGCGCTGGTGTTCTTCACGATGTACGAGCAGTCCTACGGCTCGTGGGTGACCTTCACCGACCGCCTGCTGACCAAGGACATCGTGCCCTCGCTGGTGATCACCGGCGGTACGCCGCTGCCGTGGTCGATCATCTCGCTGCTGCTGGCACCGCTGGGCTTCGTGGTCAGCGCGCGCCTGTCCGAACGGCGCCCGGGTTCGGCTGCGCCGCGCACGTTCTTCGCCGCCATCGTCGTGCTGATGCTGGTGCTGCTGGTGCGCGACTGCCTGGTGATCCCGCAGACCGCAGGCTCGCTGACCTACCTGGGTGGCCTGTTCCTGGTGCTGCTGGCACCGGCCTTCGCCGCACTGTGGACGTGGATGGACCGCCGCGGCTGGGAACCGGGCAAGCCGGTCAAATCGGCCTGGGGTCTGGTGATCGGCGCGCTGTCGTTCGTGCCGCTGGCACTGGCCGCACAGCAGGTCGGCGCTACCGGCGAGATGGCCAGTGTGTGGTGGCTGGTGCTGGCCTACTTCCTGCTGGCCAGTGGCGAGATGTGCCTGTCGCCGGTCGGCCTGTCGGCGGTCACCCAGTTGGCCGTGCCGCGGGTGATAAGCCTGATGATGGGCACCTGGTTCCTGGCCACCGCATTCTCGGAGACGCTGGCCGCGCTGTTCGGCAAGCTGGCCGCGATCGAGGTGCCGGAAGGCGAATCGCTGGACATGGTGGCCGCCGCCGGCGCCTATGCGCACCTGTTCTGGCTGCTGATGTGGATCGGCCTGGGCTGTGCGCTGGCCGCCTTCATTGCCGCGCCGCTGCTGAAGAAGATGATGCACGGGGTCAAGTAAGCCCGCTGCAGGCGAAATCCGGGGCGGCGGATCGATCATCCGCCGCCCCCGGCTTGTTCAGGGCGCGCTGCTCTTTTCCGCAGGCGTGGCCTGCGCGGCCACCTGTCCCCCCAGGCTGCGCGAGAGGAAGGCCAGCAACCTGCTGTAGTACGTGCGTTGATTGGCAGGAGAATAGAAACCATGCCCTTCGTTCTTGACGAACAGGGTTTCCACCGGCGAGCCGGCCTTCTTCAACGCAGCTTCCATGCGTTCACTGTGCACGATCGGCGCACGCTGGTCCTGCCCTCCCGCGGCCAGGAATACCGGCACCCGCACCTGCGCGGCCAGATTCACCGGGGAACGCTCTGCCAGATCCTTGGGCGATCCCAGCCAGTTGCGCAGATAGGCCAGGCCTGACTCATCACTCTGGATGTCTCCACGGGCGTACATCAACGGCAGGTCGTAGATGCCGACGTAGCCTGCCGCGCACTGGTAGAGGCCCGGCTCGCGCACCGCCCCCATCATTGCCGCATAGGCACCGTAACTGGCCCCGTAGATGCAGATGCGGTTCTTGTCGGCCACGCCCTGTTCGATCGCCCAGCGCGTGGCATCGGTGACGTCATCCTGCATCGACAGTCCCCATTGCTTGCGCGCGGCCTGCATGTGGGCCCGGCCATAACCGGAAGAGCCGCGGAAATTCACCTGCAATACCGCGTAACCTGCCGCCGCCAGCATCTGCGCCTCGGCGTCATAGGCGCCGTCGTCGGCAACACCGATCGGACCTCCGTGCGGCACCACCACCATCGGCAGCGCACGGGCCTCGCGGCCGTGCGGGACGGTAAGGAAGCCATGCAGCGGACGCCCATCGCGCGCCTTCAGGCTGATCGGACGCACCTCCGCCGCCAGCGCGGGGTCGATCCAGTCGCTGCGGCTGATCAGGTGCCGTGCACTCTTGCCAACCGTGTCATAGAGATAGAAATCGCCCGGATTGCTGCCTGACCAGGTTTCCACCAGCACCGTCCTGCCATCGCGCGTGCTGGAGGTGATGTAGGCCGCTCCGCCCAGGCCCGCTTCGAGGCTGCGGTAAAGGCGGGCTTCGTTCGAGGCGTCATCGAAGAATGCCGTTCGCGGCGCACTGCCAAGGAACAGTGCCCCGACCGGCACGCGGCTGCCGGGGCGCCGGATGATGCGCGCCGGGTCGGCGCTCTCATCGCGCAGCACGGTGCGTCGTTCATTGCTCTGGGGGTCCCAGCTGACAATGGCATCGGGTCCGTCTGCCTGCTCGACCTGCAGGTACGCCAGGCGACCGTCGGCCGAGAAACCGAGGGGCAGCTCGATGCGCTTGCTCAGGGATTCATCGTTGAGCAGGATCCAGTCGCTGTTGCTGCCTGTGCGGTAGTAGAGCTTCTGCGTGCCATCGGTAACGACAGCGCGCGCGAAACGCACCTCACCCTGCTCATCGATCGTGAAGTCCGCATCGGGGATGGGAGCCCGTGCCACCGCGTTGCGGCGACCGGTGATCACATCCATGCGCTCGACCTGGGCATGCGAACTGCCGACCAGCGGGATCACCGTCACCAGTGCGTTGCGATCGTCATCCTTGAGTTCGTCGCTGAGGTACGCGGCCACCAGGCCTGCCGGTTTGACCTTGATGTTGGTGCCCAGGCTCTGGTCGGCAACCCGGTAACCCACCAGCAGCTCGCCGCCCTTGCCGTTGGCATTGATACCGAACAGTTCGCCGGTCGGCGTCGGCCGGTCCAGCACGCCGAACTTCTGTGCCATGCCCACCAGCAGTCGCTCGTTGCTGACCCAGTCGAAGGTGTGGGCGTGATCGTTGCGGGGCGGGCGGAAGCTGCCGACCATCTTCATGTCGGCAATGCGATAGATCGCCAAGGCGGTTCCCGCCTCCAGCGGAACCGTCGCGGCGATGTACTCGCCCCCCGGCGAAATCTTGATGTCGGTAAATGACTCCTGCCGCAGATAGCGATCCAGGTCCAGCGCTGCGGCCGATGCCCCACCCACAATCGCTCCCAACAGTACAGCCAGCACAATCCTGCGCATCCTTCCCCCATGGAAAACCGGACACCCTGTCCGGATGCACGATTCTAGGCACGTGACCGATTGCCGCGCCACATCGGCAGAAAAAACGACGGCACCGTTGCCGGTGCCGTCGTTACCACTACCTTGGAGAGAGAGTCAGGACGTGGGTTCGGGGGGCGTGCGCCGGGTCAGTGGACCCCGCGCACCGCCAACGTGAGGGCCAGGATGCTGAGGATCACGGCAATGGTGCCGTCGAGCACGCGCCAGGTACTGGGCTTGGTGAACAGCGGCGCCAGCAGGCGTGCACCCAGGCCCTGCGCGGTCAACCACAGGCAGCTGGCGGTGACCACGCCAGCGGCGAAGGCCATGCGGGCGTTGCCGAAGTTCTCGGCGATCGAACCGATCACCATCATGTCCAGCCAGAAGTGCGGGTTGATCAGCGAGAAACCGACCGCGGCCATCAGCACCGCGCGGCGGCTGCCGTCGTCACTGTCAGCCTCGCCCATGCCACCGCCACCGGCGATCGCACGGCGTGCCGACTTCATTGCGTACCAGGCCAGGAACGCGACACCCGTCCACAGCACGGCGGTGGTCAGCCACGGCAGTGCCGAGGTGAGCGTGCGCAGGCCGGCCACGCTGGCGAAGATGAAGATCGCATCGATGGCCGCACAGGTGGCAACCACCGGCACGATGTGCTTGCGCAGGATGCCCTGGCGCAGAATGAAGGCGCTCTGGGCCCCGACCACGGCGAACAGGCCGATGCCGGTAGCTGCACCAGAGAACCAGGCACCGAGGCCGGTGCTGGCGGAGATGACCGAGAACATGGGATTTACTGCCTTTACTTGCTTGGGGGACGGTGCCTCGCGAAGGCGGACAGCACCGGAACGGGCGCCATTGTCGCGCCGCAACATGAAAAAGACGAGCTAAACTTACTAAACCAACATTAGCGGAACTTAATTCGATGCGTATCGACCATGCCCAGCTGCGCGCCCTGGCCGCGGTGATCCGCGAAGGCAGCTTCGATCGCGCCGCACAGTCGTTGAATGTCACGCCCTCGGCCATCTCGCAGCGGGTCAAGGCGCTGGAGGACCGGGTCGGCCGCCTGCTGGTCAAGCGCGGCACTCCGGCCACCGCCACCGCCGAGGGCCAGGTGCTGGTGCAGCTGGCCGAGCAGACCGCCCTGCTCGAACACGATGCCCTGCACCGTATGGGCCTGGCCGACGAGGACCTGCCCCAGGCAAGCATCCCGGTGGCGGTGAACCACGACAGCCTGGAGACCTGGTTCCCGCAGGCCGCCTCGCAGTTCGCGCAGAGCACCGGCACCACGCTGGACCTGCGCGTGGAAGACCAGGACCACACCGTCGAACTGCTGCGCCAGGGCACGGTGCTGGGCGCGGTGACCACCCTGGATGAGCCGGTGCAGGGCTGCCAGATCCACGCGCTGGGCAGCATCCGCTACGCGGCGACCTGTACCCCCGAGTTCCGCGAGCGCCATTTCGCCAAGGGCGTAACCGCGCAGGCGCTGGCGCAGGCCCCGGTGCTGGTATTCAACCGCAAGGACGAAATGCAGTCGCGCTTCGCCCGGCGCATGGCGGGCGACGACCTGCCCAGCACCGCGCCGACCTGGTGGATTCCGTCCACCCGCGCCTTCGTGCAGGCCAACCTGGGCGGCATGGGCTGGACCATGAACCCCTTGCCCTTGGTCAAGCGGCATCTGGACGCCGGGCGACTGGTCTACGTGCGCCAGCGCGCGTGGGAAGACGTGCCGCTGTACTGGCAGCATTGGAAGGGCGACGTGCAGACCATGGCCCTGCTGACCCGCGCGGTGCTGGATGCCTCCTCCGCGCTGGTCCGGCGCAAGCGCTGAGCTGGCCTCCCAGGGGATGTAGATCTTGGTCGGCACCTGCTTTCGGCTCACGCGGCCAAAATTCGAGGCAATTGCGACACCGAATAGCGCAATTGCCAGCCGACAGATGCACTTGTTTTACGTAGGCTGGAAAGCTTGCCAATTGTGAGTCAAACCGAATGGAACTTCCTGACGAAATCTATGAGCGGGTCACTGACCTCTCAGAGCAGGGAAACGTCCTCATGGATGCCGATGACCATGCTGGCGCGACTCGGTGTTGGCTGCAGGCTTTAGAAGCGTTGCCAGCTCCTGCCAAGGATTGGGAGGCCTACACGTGGCTCTGTGCTTCACTTGGAGACGCGAGCTTTCTTTCCGGTGACGTAGTGACCGCCCTGAAGTACTTCATGGATGCATTGAATGGTCCGGACGGGCATGCCAATCCCTTCATCCTGTATCGCGTTGGCCAATGCAACGAACTTCTGGGGCAGCGGGATCGAGCCCTTGAGTACCTGCTCAGGGCGTATGCATTGGATGGCGAGGACATATTCGACGCCGACGATGAAGGTGGGAGGTACCTTGCCTTGCTGCGACAGGAGGGCCTCACTGCGCCCTAATACCACCAGGGCAGGTAAGCGTTGGGAATGCATCGCTTGATAGTCGGGAGTTGTCGAGCCCGGGCCATGGAGAAGTGGGGTCGAAATCGACTTAATCCCCTCCGTCCCCTTTTTGCTCCATCCAATCTCCACGCAACCTCCACACCGGGTCCATGCGTGATGCGGATACTGGTCGGCCGATCACTGCAAGGATGCCCTGCATGCCTGTATTCGTCCGCGATGCGCGCCCCGAAGATGCCGCCGCCTGCATCGACCTGCGCGGGCGCACCCGCGAGAACGCCTTCAGTGCCGCCCAACTGGCGGAACTGGGCATCACCGAGGACAGCTGGGCCGCCGGCATCGCCCAAGGCGATTCGATCGGCCGCGTCGCCTGGGAGGGCGAGCGCATGGCCGGTTACTGCTTCGCCGACCGCGACAGCGGCGAGGTGCTGGTGCTGGCCCTGCTGCCGGACTACGAAGGCCGCGGCATCGGCCGCCAACTGCTGCAGGACGTGGTGAGCCTGACCCGCGATGCCGGCCACCGGCGGCTGTTCCTGGCCTGCTCGGCCGACCCGCGATCGCGCTCGCACGGCTTCTACCGCCGCCTGGGCTGGCGCCCGACCGGCGAGATCGACGACGCCGGAGACGAGATTCTGGAGCTGGTCTGATTGAAGGCGTCGCCAGGCATGACTTGGCGCTATGGGTGACGGGGCCGCGAAAGGCCGGATGCTGCGTTGCATCAAAAAAGGACCGGAACCGGTTAGAATCGCGCCAGGATGTTGCAAGGCGTTGTTTCTTCACGCCCTTTCCCTGCTTCATGCGCATCCTGACCTCCTCCCCTCCGCCAACGATCCCGCCCCCATGAAGAAATTTGGCAAGGCCCTGCTCGCCCTGCTCGTGCTGCTGTTGCTGGCCGCCGCGCTGTTCCTGTACTGGCCGCTGACCCAGCGCTCGGTGCCCGCCGCCAGCAACGACAAGCCCGTCGACGTTGTGCTGGTCGGCGCCGGCATCATGAGCATCACCCTGGCCACCTACCTGCAGGAACTGCAGCCGGACTGGAACATCCAGGTCTACGAACGCCTCGACGGCGTCGCCGGTGAAAGCTCCGATGGCTGGAACAACGCCGGCACCGGCCACTCGGCGTTCGCCGAACTGAACTACACCCCGGAACTGCCCGACGGCAGCATCGAGACCAAGCGCGCGGTCGGCATCGCCGAATCGTTCGAGGTCTCGCGCCAGTTCTGGTCGCACCAGGTCAAGCAAGGCCGGCTGAGCCAGCCCAGCGACTTCATCAACCCGACCCCGCACATGAGCTTCGTCTGGGGCGATGACAACATCGCCTACCTGCACAAGCGCCAGCAGGCCCTGGTGAAGAATCCGCTGTTCTACGGCATGCAGTACTCGGAAGATCCGGCGCAGATCAAGCAGTGGGCCCCGCTGCTGATGGAAGGCCGTGACCCGAAGCAGAAGGTTGCCGCGACCTGGATGCCGCTCGGCACCGACGTCAACTTCGGCGTGATCACCCGCCAGCTGACCACCGGCCTGCAGCGCAGCCCGAACTTCAGCCTGCATCTGAACCATGAAGTGAGCGCGCTGCGGCAGAACGCCGACAAGAGCTGGAACGTGACGGTGAAGGACCTCAAGGCCGGCACCGAATCCACCACCCACGCACGCTTCGTGTTCATCGGTGCCGGTGGCGCCGCGCTGAAGCTGCTGCAGATGTCGGGCATTCCGGAATCGAAGGACTACGCCGGCTTCCCGGTCGGTGGCCAGTTCCTCGCCTTCCAGGGCCAGGACGTGACCTCGCGCCATGGCGTGAAGGCCTACGGCATGGCCGAGACCGGTTCGCCGCCGATGTCGGTGCCGCACCTGGATGCGCGCAAGCTGGACGGCAAGCCGGTGGTGCTGTTCGGGCCGTTCGCGCTGTACAGCACCAAGTTCCTCAAGCACGGCTCGTGGTGGGACCTGTATTCCTCGGTCACCCACAACAACGTCGGCCCGATGCTGGAAGTGGGCAAGGACAACCTGGACCTGGTGCAGTACCTGATGGGCCAGGCACGCCTGAACGATGCCGACCGCCAGGCCGAGCTGGTCAAGTACTTCCCCAATGCCAAGCCGGGTGACTGGAAGCTGGTCACCGCCGGCCAGCGCGTGCAGATCATCAAGCGCGATCCGCTGAAGGGCCCGGTGCTGCAGTTCGGTACCGAGATCGTGACCGACAAGGACCACACCCTCGCGGCCCTGCTCGGCGCCTCGCCGGGTGCGTCGACCTCGCCGCCGATCATGCTGGACCTGATGGCCAAGGCCTTCCCGGACCAGATGAAGGCCGGTTGGGAAGCGCGCCTGCGCGAGATCGTGCCGTCGTACGGGCGTAAGCTCAACGACAGCGCCGCGCTGGTCAACGAGATCCGCACGCTGACCAGCCAGACCCTGCACCTTCCCTACCTGGAAGTGCCGGTGGATGCCAACGCGGCAGCACCTGCACCGGCCGCAATTCCGGCTCCGGTCAAGGAAAAGCGCAACGCCAACGAGGAACTGCAGGCGCTGTAAGCCCGCCGTTTCCTTTCGACGCACACGGACGGCCACCTTTGGGTGGCCGTTCGTTTTTGGGGCGGCTCCCTGCTGTAGAGCCGAGCCCATGCTCGGCTCCAGCACAAAGCAGCCGAGCATGGGCTCGGCTCTACAGAAGGCGATGCCTGGTGCCGGAAAGCCGATGCACGATGACGCGAATTGTAATGTTGTTAAGAATTATTTACATTTGCGTCCTACGCAGTGACCGCGCCCCTCCCAGATGGACCTGATGTGCCCGAAGCCGCCGCCCCGGGTACTGGACGACTGCTGCCGCCCTTCCCCGCTTCCAAGCCTCGAGCCCACCATGTCCCTGACCCTGCGTAACCGCCTGCCCCGCCGCGCGCTGCTGCCGGCTGCCCTGCTTTCGTCGCTGTCCCTGCTGGCCGCGCCCAGCGCGTTCGCCGCCGCCGATGGCGCCGCCGATGCCAAGACCCTGGACCGGGTCAGCGTCCGTGCCGAGCAGTCCGCTCCGCCATCCAGCACCACCCGCCTGCCGATCACGCTGCAGGAAACCCCGCAGTCAGCCACTGCGATCAGCCTCAAGCGCCTGCAGGACGAATCGCTGTTCAGCATCAACGATGTGATGCGCAACGTCACCGGCGTCAGCGTGTCCTTCTATGACACCCAGCGCCCGCTGTACTACGCGCGTGGCTTTGCCATCACCGACTTCCAGGTCGATGGCATTCCCACCTACAGCGGCTCCACCAACCAGGAATACGACACCGCCTTCTACGACCGCATCGAAGTGATCCGCGGCGCCAACGGCCTGCTCAGTGGCGCCGGCGTGCCGTCGGCCACGGTCAACCTGCTGCGCAAGCGCCCGGGCAAGGAGTTCGATGCCTCGTTCGCGGTCAGCGCCGGCAGCTGGGACTATCGGCGCATGGAGGCAGACGTGACCGCGCCGCTGACCGATGACGGCCGTTTCCGCAGCCGCGTGGTCGCCGCCTATACCGATCGTGGCCTGTATTACGACCGTTACGACGAGAACAAGATGGCCGGCATGGCGGTGCTGGAAGGCGACGTCACCGACAGCACCACGATCACCCTCGGTTACCAGAGCCAGGACAACAATCCCACCGGTTCAACCTGGGGCACCGTGCCGTTCTTCGACAACCAGGGCAACTTCGCCCACCTGCCGCGTTCGACCAACCTGTCGCCGAAGTGGAGCTACTGGAAGCGCGAGAGCAACACCGCGTTCGCCAACCTGGAACAGCGCTTCGGTGACAACTGGCTGCTGAAGATCAACACCGCCTACACCCGTGGCAACGTGCAGAACGTGCGCCTGTACGGCACCGGCAACCCGGACCCGGTGACCGGCTCGGGCATCTTCCTGCGCGCGGCCGCCGGTGATTCCAAGGACACCCGTCGCAATGTCGATGCCTACCTGTCCGGCAGCTTCGACCTGTTCGGCCGCGAGCACGACCTCACCGTTGGCGCACAGTGGTCGGACCTGGAAGGCACCACCAACACGCTTGCACTGAACTTCCCGAACGACTGGGCACGCTGCAGCGGCGAGCGCTGCTACTACATTCCCAACGTGTACAACTGGAACGGCGACATCTCCGAGGTGACCTACCGCCGCACCGGCGCGCGCCGCGTGGCCAAGACCACGCAGAGTGGCGTCTATCTGGCCACCCGTCTGCGCCTGGCCGATCCGCTGTCGCTGATTGCAGGCGCGCGCCTGAGCCGCTGGGAAACCCTCAGCCGCTCGTACAACGCCGCAGGCGCCTACACCGGCACCAGCGGTGCGTACAAGGTGAGCGATGAAGTCACCCCGTACGTGGGCCTGGTCTACGACATCACTCCGAACGTGTCGGCCTATGCCAGCTACACCGAGATCTTCAACCCGCAGAACTTCAAGGACCGCAACGAGAACCTGCTGGCACCGGTGCAGGGCTCGAACCTGGAAGCAGGCATCAAGACCCAGTGGCTGGATGGCCGCCTGACCGCCAATGCCGCCGTGTTCGAGGCCAAGCAGGACAACTACGCGGTGCGCGACATGGGCGTGCCGGAAGGTTCGCTCAGCGATGGCACCTCCGCCTACGTCGGCGTCAACGGCACCAAGGCGCGCGGCTGGGAGATGGACGTCAACGGCGAGATCCTGCCGGGCTGGACGGTCAATGCCGGCTACACCCACGTCAAGGTCACCCGAGCGGCTACCGACCTGCTGTACGCCAATCCGCCGAAGGATCTGTTGCAGCTCAACACCCAGCTGCAGCTGCGCGGCGCGCTGGAACGCCTGAGCGTTGGCGGCGGCCTGCAGTGGCAGAGCAAGGTGCAGGGCTACAACATCGCCTACCCGCTGGGCGGCACGGTCACGATGAACCAGCCGGCCTACATGCTGGTGCAGTTCAATGCCAACTACCGCATCAGCGACAGCTGGACCGCAACGCTGAGCGTGCGCAACGCACTGGACAAGACCTACTGGGCGAATCTGGACTACAACAACTACGGCGAACCGCGCTTCGTGTCGGCCAGCCTGCGCTGGAAGTTCTGAGCCACCCGCGAACCGGTGGGTGCCTGGTGGGTGCCGACCGTTGGTCGGCACGCCCTCCGCCACGACCCACCGTCGTGGCCTACCTGAATGGGCCCGCCTTCGTGCGGGCCCTTCTTTTTGCTGCACTGCAGGTTGCACCCCTCTTCATAATTATGCCGTAATTACATCGACACCAATCGGAAGCCGGTCGATGAACCCGAGCTGGGATACGTTGGAACGCAGCCGCCAGGCCCGCCTGGAACGTGCCGCGCCGTGGGCCCGGGGACGCGAGGTCGCCGCCACCGATGTGGGCGAGCTGCTGCACGCACTGCTGGAGCCAGGCGACAAGGTCTGCCTGGAGGGCAACAACCAGAAGCAGGCCGACTTCCTCGCCCAGGCCCTGGCCGACCTCGACCCGGCACGGGTGCATGACCTGCACATGGTGCAGTCGGTGTTGTCCCTGCCCTCGCACCTGGATGTATTCGAGCGTGGTATCGCTTCGAAACTGGACTTCTCGTTCTCCGGCCCGCAGTCGGTGCGGCTGGCCAACCTGGTGGCTGAAGGGCGCATCCAGATCGGTGCCATCCACACCTACCTGGAACTGTTCGGCCGCTACTTCATCGACCTGACCCCGCGCGTGGCCCTGGTCGCCGCGCAGGCCGCAGACCGCCACGGCAACCTCTACACCGGCCCGAACACCGAAGACACGCCGGTGATCGTCGAAGCCACCGCCTTCGGTGGCGGCATCGTCATTGCCCAGGTCAACGAAATCGTCGACACCCTCCCCCGCGTCGACATTCCCGCTGACTGGGTCAACTTCGTGGTACAGGCACCGAAGCCGAACCATATCGAACCGCTGTTCACCCGCGACCCGGCGCAGATCTCCGAGATCCAGGTGTTGATGGCGATGATGGCCATCAAGGGCATCTATGCCGAGTACGGCGTCAACCGCCTCAACCATGGCATCGGCTTCGATACGGCGGCCATCGAACTGCTGCTCCCCACCTACGCCGAATCGCTCGGCCTGAAGGAAAAGATCTGCCAGCACTGGGCACTGAACCCGCATCCGGCGCTGATTCCGGCCATTGAATCGGGCTTCGTGAAGTCGGTGCACTCATTCGGTTCGGAACTGGGCATGGAGAAATACATCGCTGCGCGAGGCGATGTGTTCTTCACCGGCGCCGATGGCTCGATGCGTTCCAACCGCGCGTTCTCGCAGACCGCCGGCCTGTATGCCTGCGACTTGTTCATCGGTTCCACACTGCAGATAGACCTGCAGGGCAACAGCTCTACCGCCACCCGCGATCGCATCGCCGGCTTCGGCGGTGCACCGAACATGGGCTCGGATGCACGTGGTCGCCGCCATGCCAGCGACGCCTGGATCAAGGCCGGGCAGCAGGCCGCGCGCCCGGGCGAGATGCCGCGCGGGCGCAAGCTGGTGGTGCAGATGGTGGAGACCTTCCGCGAGCACATGGCGCCGGCCTTCGTTGAACGTCTTGATGCCTGGGAACTGGCCGAACGCGCGGACATGCCACTGCCGCCGGTGATGATCTATGGTGACGACGTCAGCCACGTGCTGACCGAGGAAGGCATCGCCAACCTGCTGCTGTGCCGCACGCCGGAAGAACGCGAGCAGGCGATCCGCGGCGTGGCCGGCTACACCGCCGTCGGCCTCGGCCGCGACCGCGCGATGGTGGAAAACCTGCGCGACCGCGGCGTGATCCGCCGTCCCGACGACCTGGGCATCTCTGTGCGCGATGCCAGCCGTGACCTGCTGGCGGCGCGTTCGGTGAAGGACCTGGTGCGCTGGTCCGGCGGACTGTACGACCCGCCCAAGCGCTTCCGCAACTGGTAAGGGGCTGAGCATGGAAACCCTCGACTATCGATTCGAAGGACACACTGCGGTGCAGTTTCCGCGCGATGCGGTGCTGGTCGGCGTGCTGGCCTCGGGCAACCTGGAAATCCTTCTGGAGCCGGCCGCACTGGACGGCGCAATGACGGTGCGCATCATTACCGCCGCGCAGGGCTTCGGCAACGTGTGGCAAGCGGTGATCAGCGACTTCGCACAGCGTCATCCGCTGCGCGATGTACGCATCTCGATCAACGATGCGGGTGCGACTCCAGCGGTGGTCAGCCTGCGACTGGACCAGGCCGTGGAAACCCTGCTTGCTGGAGATGCACGATGAACCGGACGCAGCGCCACAGTTACTACGAAGCCGATGCGCGCGAGCGCATCGCCGGGTTGATCGACGCGGGTTCGTTCCGCGAATTCCTCGGCCCGGCACGGCGGATGATGAGCCCGCATCTGGCACAGCTCGACCAGCCCGCGGCGTTCGACGACGGCATCGTTGTTGGCGAAGCCGCACTGCGCGGCCGACGCGTGCTGCTGGCCGCACAGCAGGGTGAATTCATGGGCGGCGGCGTGGGCGAAGTGCATGGCGCCAAGTTGACCGGGCTGCTGCGCCGTGCGGCGGCAACCCGCCCTGACGGGGTGCTGCTCCTGCTCGACACCGGCGGCGTGCGCCTGCACGAAGCCAATGCAGGGCTCATCGCCATTTCCGAGATCATGCGCGCCACCCTGGACGCGCGTGCAGCGGGCGTGCCGGTGATCGCGCTGATCGGCAGCGGCAACGGCGCCTTCGGCGGCATGGGCATCGTGGCCCGCTGCTGCAGCACGGTCATCATGTCCGAAGAGGGACGCCTGTCGCTGTCCGGGCCGGAAGTGATCGAGACAGTACGCGGTGTGGAAGAGTTTGATTCCCGCGATCGTGCGCTGGTCTGGCGTGTAACGGGAGGCAAGCACCGCTACCTGATCGACCAGGCGCAGGTGCTGGTTCCCGATGCCATCGAGGCGTTCGCGCAGGCGGCATTCGATGCGCTGCAGCCCGATACCTGCAGCACCGATTCAGATACTGCACTGGCCGCGCTACAGGAACGTCATGTGGCATTGAAGGCGCGCGTGCAGGCCTGGAGCGATTGCCGCGATGGCCTGGAGATCTGGGCGCGGCTGGGCATTCCCCACCCCGAACGCCTGCCACTGCTCGACACCGATGAGTTCCTCATCGCCACCGCCGACCGGAGCCTGCCATGAGCATGCAACTGCAGAGCCTGCTCGATGCCCTGTTCCCGCAGGGGCATGCCATTGCGGTGAACGATTCGGTGCTGACCGGCAGCGCTACCACCGAAGACGGCGAGGTGACCGTGATCGGTACCGCCGACAAACTCGAAGTCGGCGTGGACCACGCACTGGCACTGGCCGGGACGGTGCTGGCCAGCACCCGCGCACATCCTCAGCGGCCGATCGTGATGCTGGTGGATACCGCCGGCCAGCGCCTGGCGCGGCGCGACGAACTGCTTGGCATCAATGGCTGTTTCGCGCATCTGGCACAGACGCTGGATCTCGCGCGTCGACGCGGCTCGCGGCTTGTTACGCTGGTCTATGGTGAATCCGTCAGTGGCGGCTTCCTCTCATTCGGCCTGATGGCCGACTACATCCACGCCCTGCCCGATGCACAGGTGCGGGTGATGGACCTGCGCGCGATGGCACGGGTGACCAAGCAGCCGCTGGAGAAACTGCAGTCGCTCAGCCAGACCTCACCGGTGTTCGCGCCGGGCGTGGAAAACTACGTAGCGATGGGTGCGGTGGACTCGATCTGGAACGGCAACCTGGCCGCCCACCTGCTGCAGGCACTGCGCACGCCCGCCGATGGCGACCGCCGCGCCGTGCGCGGAGCCGAACGTGGCGGGCGCATGCTGGCCGCACGCGTGGCTGCTGCCGTGAGCCAGGGCGATGCCTGAGCGGCTGCCCCGCCATACGCTGGTCTGGCTGTCAGCGCACGCCGGCTGGCAGGCGGACATTGCCGCGCATGAGTCGCGCTTGGCCGATTGGTTTGCGCAGGGCCGGCCGGCCATCGTCGCGCGACGTGCCGCCGATGATGCGGACCCGCGCCTGCGTCTGGGCGTGCCGCTACCGCCCGTCGAGGGCAAACTGCGCCTGGCCCTGCGCGTACCAGCACACGATGTGCTGCGCACCGCGCCGCCGCCGACACTTCAGACGGTGCTGGAAGGCGACGTTCCACAGGACTGGCAGCGGCCCCTTGAAGTGCTGCAGAACATCGCTGGGGCGCGCGTAATCGGTGCCTTCGCGTGGCAGCACCTCACTGGCCTGCGCTATGTGCACGCGCGCTCGGACGTCGATCTGCTGTGGCCGATCGACACCACCGCGCAGGCCGATGCCCTGGCTGCACGGCTACAGGCATGGGAAGCCGAACACGACCGGCGGGTCGATGGCGAGCTGTGCCTGGGCGGCGATGCCGCCGTGAACTGGCGCGAGTACGCCGGACGCAGCCGCGAGGTACTGGTCAAGCGCCTCGATGGTGCCGCACTGGAACCACGCGAGGCATTGTTCGCCTCCGCCGGGGTGAGCTCATGAACGCCGTCGTGCAACCGGCGGTCAGGCCGGCAGCTGCCGTGGACACCGCGCGTCTGGGGCGCCTCGCCGTCGCCAGCCTGCATGCGGAGCTGGCGCTGGCGCCCAAGCCCGGACTGGTCACCCCCTTCGACACCGGCAGCCATCACGACATGGACGCCGGCACGTTCCTACGCAGCCTGTTCGCGCTGCGCCACTATTTCACCGCCGTGGCATACCTCGGTGCAGCCGGGGCGGACTTCGACGCCTTGCGCCGGTGTGGCATCGCCGCCGAAACCGCGATGCTGCGCGCGACCGCCGGCATCAATACCCACCGTGGCGCGGTCTTCAGTCTCGGCCTGCTGGTGGCGGCCGCCGCGGCCTGTCGCTCCCACCTGGGCCATGCCGCCACGGGTGAGCAAGTCTGCCAGGAAGTGCGCCGTTGGGCTGCCGAGCTCGCCGGCGCACCTCTGGATGCGAACAGCCCTGGCCAGCGCGCGCGCGCGCGGCACGGCGTGCAAGGTGTGCGCGAACAAGCGGCCACCGGCTACCCGCTGCTGCGCGACGTGGCACTGCCTACCCTGCGCCACGCACTGGCCAGCGGCCTGCCACGCGAGGCCGCGATGTGCCAGACCCTGATGCAGCTGATCGCGTGCGTGGATGACCTCAACCTGCTGCACCGTGGCGGCGCCGACGGCCTGCGCTGGGCCCAGCGGCAGGCGCGCCGTTTTCTGCGGGACGGCGGTACCTTCGTACCCGGCTGGCAGGCACGCCTGCACGGCATCGGTGAGCGCTTCGTCGCACGCCGCCTGAGCCCTGGTGGCAGTGCTGATCTGCTTGCCTGCAGCTGGTTCCTGCTGCAGCAGGAGGGCGTATGAGCCTTGCCCTGCTCTGCCCCGGGCAAGGCGCGCAGCACGCCGCGATGTTCGAGCGCGTGCGCGATCTGCCTGCCGCGCACAACGTACTTGAGGCTGCCAGCGCAGTGCTTGGACGCGATGTGTTCGCGGCGGCCGCTGACGAATCGCGCTTCGGCAATGCGCTCGCACAGCCCCTGCTGTGTGCAGCCAGCCTCGCGCACTGGCAGGGACTTCGCGAAGCAGTGCCAGCGCCGGTGCTGGTGGCCGGCTACAGCATCGGTGAACTGGCGGCGCATGTGGTTGCCGGCAGCGTTGATGCGAGCACCTGCCTGAGCCTGGCCGCGCAGCGCGCGCGGCTGATGGATGCCGCCAGCCCTGCCGATGCAGGCATGCAGGCCGTGCTGGGGCTGGAGCGCCATACCCTGCAGCCGCTGTGTGATGCACACGGCGCACATGTGGCCATCGCCAACGGCCGCGATCACTTCATCGTCGGCGGCACGCAGGCCGCTCTGCAGGCGCTGGCCGATGACGCTCGCGCGCAGGGTGCGGAGGTCCGCCCGCTGCCGGTGCATGTGCCCGCGCATACGCCGCTGCTCCGCTCTGCTGTCGCAGCGTTCGCCGCCGCACTCGATGCCTCGGCGCTGCAGGGCCCACGCCTGCCGCTGCTGGCCGGCATCGATGCGCGTCCGGTGCGGGATCGCGCAACGGCGGTCCACACGCTGTCGTTGCAACTGGCGCAGACCATCGAGTGGGCGCAGGTGATGCGCCAGGCCTACGAGCGCGGTGCGCGGGTGTTCCTGCAGCTGGGCCCGGGCAATGCCTTGGCCCGCATGGTCGCGTCCGATTATCCGTGCTGCGAGGTGCGCGCGGTGGAGGAATTCCAGAGCCTTGACGGCGCGGCGGGCTGGGTCCGCAACGCGCTGGAGCGGCTGCAGTAACGGGTTCGAGCAGTACGCAACACGCAGTACGTCGCCTTACCCCGGGATGGCGGGTCTCCATCCGCGCTGTACGTGAGTCACGTGTCTGGGAGGGCGCATGAGTCCACAAATCGCAACGATCATCGGCCTGGTGATCATGTTCATCATCGCCACCGCTCTACCGATCAACATGGGTGCCGTCGCCTTCGCGCTGGCCTTCATCATCGGTGGGCTGTGGGTCGACATGGGCGGCAAGGAGGTCCTGGCCGGCTTTCCCGGCGATCTGTTCCTGACCCTGGTTGGCATCACCTACCTGTTCGCCATCGCGCAGAAGAACGGTACCATCGACCTGCTGGTGCACTGGGCGGTGAAAGCGGTACGCGGCCATATCGTGGCCATTCCGTGGGTGATGTTCGTCATCACCGCGGTCCTCACCGCCTTCGGCGCGCTCGGTCCGGCCGCGGTGGCGATCATCGGGCCGGTCGCGCTGCGCTTTGCCAAGCAATACAACATCAACCCGCTGATGATGGGCCTGCTGGTCATCCACGGTGCGCAGGCCGGCGGCTTCTCGCCCATCAGCGTGTACGGCAGCATCACCAACGGCGTGGTGCAGAAGGCCGGGCTGGAAGTGACCGAGATGGCGGTGTTCCTGACCAGCCTGGGCTTCAACTTCATGATGGCCACGATCTGCTTCTTCGCTTTCGGTGGCGTCGCCCTGCTGCGGCGTGGCTCGATCACCGCAGCAGGAATGATCGGCACTGCCGAACTGGCGATGGCCGGCGGCCCGCAGGCGTCGTCGCACCAGTTCGCGATCGAAGGCCATGGCGCGCTGGTCGCAGCAGGCGGCGGCACGCTCAGCAATGATCCGGCGGCACTGGACGCGGTGGGCCTGACCCGCGAGCGGTTGTTCACCCTGATCGGCCTGCTCGGCCTGGGCGTGGCCGCGTTGATCTACAACCTCAACGTCGGCCTGGTCTCGATCACCGTGGCGGTGGCGCTGGCGCTGTTGTCGCCACAAAGCCAGAAGGGTGCGGTCGATGGCATCAGCTGGTCCACCGTGCTGCTGATCTGCGGCGTGGTGACCTACATCGGCGTGCTGGAACATGCCGGCGCGGTGGACTTCATCGGCAACGGCGTGTCCGACATAGGCATTCCGCTGCTGGGCGCGCTGCTGGTCTGCTACGTCGGCGGCATCGTCTCCGCATTCGCTTCCTCGGCGGCGGTACTGGGCGCCACGATTCCGCTGGCGGTGCCGTTTCTGATGCAGGGCCACCTCAGCGCCGCCGGCGTGATCTGCGCGCTGGCGGTGTCGTCCACCATCGTCGATGTCAGCCCGTTCTCCACCAATGGCGCACTGGTGGTGGCCTCGGCCGCGAAGGAAGAGCGCGAGACCCTGTTCCGCCGCTTCCTGGTGTACAGCGGTCTGGTGGTCGCGCTGGGGCCGCTGCTGGCCTGGCTGGTGTTCGTGGTGCCCGGCTGGATGTAACCGTCGAACGGTCGTGCCGGCCACTGGTCGGCACGACCTGGCGTTACACTCTGCGCATGGCTATTGCCCCTGCCCCGCGGTCACCGAAGAAGCGCGCACCTCTGTACGAAGAGGTGGCCGAACACGTGCGCGAACGCATCTATGACTATCGCCTGCCGCCGGGCGAGTGGATCGACGAGCCCGCGCTGTGCGAAGAACTGGGCATCAGCCGCACACCGCTGCGCGAGGCCCTGAAGCTGCTGGCCGCTGAAGGCCTGGTGCAGATCGATGCGGGTCGTGGCAGCAGGGTCACGCGACTGACGCTGGAAGACCTCAACCAGCTGTTTCCGGTGATGGCTATGCTGGAAGGCCGCTGCGCGCACGAGGCGGTGAAGCACATCGACGATGCCGGTGCGCAGCAGCTGGAAGACCTGCATGCAGCAATGGAGACGGCAGCGGCCGAAGGCAACATCGCCGAGTACTACCGCAACAACTACCTCATTCACGAGACCGTGCAACATTACGCCGGCAACCCGTGGCTGATCCGGATCACCCACGACCTGCACCGCATCCTGAAGATGCACCGTGGCCGCCAGCTGCTGACTCCGGGCCGTACCGCGCAGTCGCTGGCCGAGCACCGCGAACTGATGGAGTGTTTCCGCAGGCGCGATGCCGCCGCCGCCGAACGCACCATGGAGCGCCACCTGCTCAGCCAGGGCCAGGCGCTGGCCGCCTATGTCGCGGCAGGCGGGTTGTTGAATGTGCCGGCGCCGCTGCCGACCGAAGGCGGCGGCTGAGCGGGCCGTCGTCGCTTTTGTAGAGTCGAGCCATGCTCGACTGCTTTTCGACCAGGCACCGCGGCGTTGGAGCGAAGTGCAGTCGAGCAAGGCTCGACTCTACAGAGACCTCAATCGCTGCAGCTGCCACCACCACCGTCACTGCTGCCGCCGTCGCTTCCACAGTCGGAGCTGCTGTGGTTGTGCTGGCTGTAGTTGTCGCCGGAATACCCGCCCGAGTAATCGTAGGCACCGCCGAGACCGTTGTCCCCCCGGCTTCCCGAGCCATCGGCCGTGGCCACCGCCATGCACAGGATTGCGCCCACCAGCGGCAGCAGCCAGATCAGCAGCAACTGCACCGTCCGGCCGCCCGCCGACAGGCCATCACGCTTGACGATCACCACGGTAGCCACCACGTTCAGGCCCAGCACCAGCAGGACCAGCAGAAGGGCAACGATCAGCATGCGGCGACTCCGTGCCTGGACTGGGGCATTATGGCCCGCCGCGCCGGCATTGGCCCTGCCTGTCATGAAGATGGGACAATGTAGGGCGCGCCGGCCTGTCTCCGGGCCGCCGGCGCCCCCCGCACCACACGGAAGAAGAAGAACAACAACATGCTGAAAGTCATTTTCGATACCGACCCGGGCGTCGACGACGCCCTGGCCCTGCTGTACCTGCACAAGCACGCCCAGATCGACCTGATCGGCGTCACCACCACCTTCGGCAATGCCTCGGTGGAGTCGACCACGCACAATGCGCTGTACCTGAAGCAGGCCTGGGTCTTTGCCGCCCCGGTCGCGCGCGGTGCCGGTGGCCCGCTGCAGCCGGAAGCCACCCCGGAAGCCTGGCCGGTGCACATCCACGGCCACAACGGCCTGGGCAACCACCCGGTGCCGGCCGAACTGGACGTGACCGCCGACGCGCGCCCCGCCCACCAGCTGATCATCGACCTGGTCCGCGCCCATCCGGGCGAGGTGACCCTGGTCGCCGTGGGCCGCATGACCAACCTGGCCCTGGCCCTGCAGCAGGCACCGGACATCGCCGGCCTGGTGCGCGGCGTGGTGCTGATGGGCGGCGCCTTCCACGTCAACGGCAACATCACCCCGGCCGCCGAGGCCAACATCTGGGGCGATGCCGAAGCAGCCGATGTGGTGTTCACCACCGATTGGCCGGTCACCGCGATCGGCCTGGACGTGACCACCCGCGTGGAAATGGACCGTGACGGCCTGGATAAGCTGGCCGCACTCGGCGGCGCCGACGCCGAGCTGGTCCGTGCACTGTCGCAGGACTACGTGGACTTCTACCTGCAGGCCGGCCACAAGGGCATGGTCGTGCACGACTGCTGCGCCTGCATTGCCCTGACCCGTCCGGAGCTGTTCCAGTTCGAGCGTGCCAGCGTACGCGTGGCCACCGACGGCGTTGCCCGTGGCATGACCATTCCGAAGCCGGAAGGCATGGGCTTCGGCCCCAGCGTGTGGGATGGCCACGTGCTGCAGTCCGTCGCCATCGGCGTGGATGCGGCCGCGGTACTGGCCGACATCGAGCAGACCCTGAAGGTCTGATCGGCTAGCGTCTGGCCCTGCCTGGGACGGTCTCGGGCAGGGTCCACAGCACCGGAAGCACCAGCACTGCCACCAGCGCGATCATCGCGCCCGGTGCCGCCGCCCAGCCGCTGCGTTCCACCCACCATTGCGCCAGCCAAGGCGTCGCGCCGCCGAACACCGCGGTGGCCATGGTCACACCCAGTGCCAACCCGCTGACCCGGCCTTCGCCCGGGAACTGCTCGGCCGTGGCCGGGGCCGCGACCGCACTGACACCACCGGCCACGCAGGCCAGCAGCACGGCGGCCAGCGCGATGCCCAGCGCCGTCGCCTGCGCCATCCACGCGAATAGGGACAGCGGCAGCAGCGCTGCCAGCACGGTCAGGCCCAGCAGCACCGGCCGTCGTCCGACGCGGTCGGACAATGCGCCGCACAGTGGCGTGATCGCGATCACCGCCACTGCCGCAATCGTCGACAGCCACAGCGCATCGGCTTCGTCATGACCCTGCGCATGCAGGAACGACGGCACGTAGGTGATGCCCACGTAGTAGGTGATCGAGCCCAGCGCCGAGATCGCGAAGGTGCGCGCCACTGCTGCGGGATGGTTGCGGAGCACATGCCGCAGCGGCGTGGCGGGAATGCTGCCCTCGCGCTGCTGGCGCTCGAACTCAGGCGATTCACGCATGCCCGACCGCGCAACCAGGATCACCAGTGCCAGCGCGGCACCGAAGAAGAACGGAATGCGCCAGCCCCAGCTGTCCAGCTGCGCGGTGGGCAGCAGCGCGACCGTGAGCGCGGAAATCGCCACCGCCAGCAGCGCCCCCACTTCGCTGGCTGCCGACGCCAACGAGGTCACCAGGCCTCGTCGCCGCACGGGTGCGCTTTCCAGCAGGTAGGCCACCACGCCGGTGTATTCGCCGCCCACCGAAAACGCCATCACGCAGCGCAGTACCAGCAGCAGCACGCCCGCCGTGGTGCCTGCGGTGGCCGCGGTTGGCAGCAGCGCAGTGGCCAGCATTGCCGCCGCCATCAACGCCATCGAAGCCAGCAGCATCCAGCGCCGGCCCAGGCGGTCGCCCAGGTGGCCGAAGCACAGCGCGCCCAGTGGACGCATCAGGTAGGACACCGCGAAGCCGGCAAGCGTGACGAGCAGCGCCTGCTCGCCACCACCGAAGAACACCCGCGACAACACCGTGGCGAAGTACAGGTACAGGGTGAAGTCGTACCACTCCACCACCGTGGACAGGCCGGCCACCCACATCGAGCGCTGCCGCGCCGCGGTCATTGCTTGTTCGCCTTCAACAGCCTCGTTCCCGTGGGTGCAGGTTCCTGGCAGGGTGTCACGACCCGGGTGAAATGCCGGTCATCGGCCATCCATCGGCTGCATGTACTGCGTCTCGTGCCCGGTGAAGCGCTCACCATCAAAGCCAAAGCAGAACCGCCCTTCCTCGAACGCGCGATAGACAAGCAACGCGCCATCCAGGCAGAACTGCTGCCGGTCTACGCCCGTTTCCAGGGTTCCGTAGCGGATGGCGTCTCCGCCCTTCTCCGCTGGCCCGGTGAAGGCATCGATCGGCAATGGCGTGGCGCGTCCGGTGCGGGTGTCGACCAGCACCACCGAGCGCTGGAAGAACCCGGGGCGATCATCGACCTGCACCAGCAGGTAGTGCTGGTTGAAGTTGGGCTTTTCGTTCCTGAGGGCTTCCTCGATGCGCGCCACGTGCTGCGCATCGCAGAAATCGATCGGGCTGTAGCGATAGCTGCATCCGTCGTGGTCGTAGGGCAGGTTCATGCCGGAATAGCTCACGCCTGCCTGGTCGCCCAGGTCGTCTCCCGGTTCCGGCGTGCTGCACAGCAGCCACGAGCGCTGTGCATCCTCGGGATCGGCCATCAATTTCGGCTCGCGTCCCGCCTCGTAGGCCGCACCACCCGGGAAATCCTGCCCGAACTGATGGCGGACAATCGAGCGTGCCCTCTCCAGCGGCAGGCCGATCTTCGCACCACGGAATGAAACGAACGTCATCGTCGGAAGGATCACCTCCTCCACCGGCAATCCTTTCCATTGCCCCCGCACGCAGAACGTGGCGATCTCGTTTTCCTCATCCACCTTGCAGGGTGTCGACGCGTCCTCGGCCAGCCAGGGATGGGCCGGACGCCCAGTCTGATGATCGATGTACCAGCCGTCCAGCGCGCAGGTCGGCAAGGCATCGAGGAGCGGAGAGAGGTCTGTTGCCGTGGCCGGGGCGGCAAGCGATGTGCCCGCTGCGGGTGTCCCGGTCAGCGCATCCGGTGTGCGCTGACATGCGGCCAGCACGAGTAGACCGACCAGCAGCGCGACGTGGCGCGCACGCTGGATTGAATGCTGCGTTCCCTGCATTGCGTGTTTCCTGGTTTCGACACCCGCTAGATGATCGCCGATCCCGAGGCCATGCAGGTGCGTGGATGTATTGACCCCGCCAGTTACCCCGGCAGCTGCAATTCGGCCCGCAGGCCACCGCCCTCACGGTTGTGCAGCCGCAGCGAGCCGCCCAGCGACTGCGCCAGCTGCACGGCGATGGCCAGACCCAGCCCGGTGCCGCCGGTATCGCGGTTGCGTGAGCTTTCCAGCCGATGGAACGGTGCCAGCACCGCCTGCAGCTGGTCCTCCGGGATGCCGGGGCCGCGGTCGGACACGCTGATCCACGGCCGGCCTGCTGCATCGCGCCCCGCCTCGATCTCGGCACTACCGGCGTAGCGCAACGCGTTGTCGACCAGGTTGCCGACCACCCGCCGCAGCGGCTGCGGCCAGGTCTGCACGGTCAGGCCTGTGGGTGCGCCACCACTGACCGCCTTGCCCATGTCTTCATAGTCGCCCACCACGCTGGCCAGGAACGCGCCAAGATCCATCGCCACTGGCGCGCCACTGGCCACGTGGCTGCTGCGCGCGTAGGCCACGCCTTCGCGCACCAGTTGCCCCAGGTGGTCCAGGTCATCCAGCAGGCGCTGCTGGGTGGCATCTTCGGGCAGGGTTTCCACGCGCAGCTTCATGCGCGTGATCGGCGTCTGCAGATCGTGCGAGATGGCCGCCAGAATCTGCAGCCGCTCGCTGACATGGCCACGGATCCGCGCCTGCAGTGCATTGAGCGCGGCTGCGGCCGTGCCCACTTCGGCGGGGCCGTCTTCGGGCAGCATCGGTGCGTCCTTGCCAGGCTGCAGTTGCTCGACGGCGTGCGAGAGCTGCCGCAGCGGGCGCAATGCCAGCCGCACCGCCAGCCAGGCGCATACCAGCAGCAGGGCCAGCTGCACCAGCAGCACGGCCGGCAGCCAGCGCGCCAGCGGCAGGCCCGACGGTGTGACTTCGATGGTCAACGGTGAACCGTCGTGCAGGCGCAGCTCCACTTCAAAACGTTCCGGCAGCCGTGCCACCTGCCGCGCCTGCAGCGGATAGCGGTGTTCCAGACTGTCATCGATGATGGCGGTGACCTGGCGCGCACGATCGGTTTCCAACGCCGGGCCGGCCTGTGCCGGGCGCAACAGGTAACGGTACGTGCGCCGTTCCAACCGCGGCACCCAGGCCTGGCGCTGGTCGGCCGGCAGGTGTTCCAGCAGGGCCACGCTCACTGCTGCATCCTCGTCCAGGTTGCGCAGCATCATGCTGCGGGTGGACTGGTAGCGTTCGTAGAACAACAGGCCGAAGGACAGCGCATGGGCCAGGATCAAACCGCCCAGCAGCACCAGCAGCAGGCGCGCCGACAGCGTGCGCGGCCACGGCAGGCGGCGCGCGCGGGCGTTCATTCCTCCGGCCCCAGCAGCTGCACCGGCACGCTGAACACGTAGCCTTCGCTGCGCACGGTCTTGATGTAGGTGGGCTCACGCGCGTCATCGCCCAGGCGCTGGCGCACGCGGCTGACCAGGAGATCGATGGAACGATCGAACAGTTCTGCATCACGGCCCTGGGTAAGGCTGAGCAGCTGGTCGCGGCTGAGCACACGGTTGGCGTGGTCGAGAAACACGCGCAGCAGTCGGAATTCCGCACCGCTGAGCGGATAGGCGGTGTCCTGCGCATCCAGCAGATGGCGGGCAGTGGTATCCAAGCGCCAGTCGCCGAAGGCCAACTGGCGGCCGGCTTCACTCACCTGCAGGTTCGGCGGCAGCATCTGCGTGCGCCGGATCACCGCATTGATGCGCGCCAGCAGTTCGCGTGAGGAGAACGGCTTGGTCACGTAGTCATCGGCGCCCATTTCAAGGCCGATGATGCGGTCGGTTTCGTCGTCGCGGGCGGTCAGCAGCACCACCGGCACCGCGCGATGCTTGCCGGCACGCAGGTTGCGGCACAGGCTCAACCCGTCCTCGCCGGGCATCATCACGTCCAGCACCACCAGGTCCACCGCGTGGGTGTCCATCAGCGCGCGCATCGCACGGCCGCCATCGGCCTGGCTGACGCGCAGGCCGTTGCGCTGCAGGTAGTCGGCCAGCATCTGGCGGATCTCGCTGTCATCGTCGACGACAAGGATGTGCGGTACGTGGTTCATTGCGTTCTCGATGAAGACGGAGGTCAAGGCCGCGCGGCGCGGCCATGGTAGCGCGGCTCAGGGGCTGGCCAGCAGGCGCTGGATCTCGCTTTCGGTACGTGCGTAATCGCCTTCACCGTAGTGGCGGTAGACCACCCTGCCCTGCCGGTCGACCAGGTAAAGCGCCGGCCAGAAGCGGTTGCCCCAGGCGTTCCAGATCCGGTACTGGTTGTCCTGCACCACCGGCCAGGTGATATCCAGCCGCGCGATGGCCTTGCGCACATTGCCGGGCAGGCCTTCGTAGGCGAACTCCGGAGTATGCACGCCGATCACCTGCAGGCCCTGCCGCGCGTAACGTGCATGCCACTGGTGCACATGCGGTGCCACGTTGAGGCAGTTGCTGCAGGCGTAGGTCCAGAACTCGACCAGCACCACCTGCCCACGCAGTTGATTCAACGCGAGCGGTGGGCTGTTGTGCCAGGGCCCGCCGCCATCGAACCCGGCAGCAGGAGCGGCCTGCGCCGGATGCGCACCGGCCTCCGGGCTGGGCAAGGCCATCAGCAGCGCCGCCCCACCCAGCAGGCCCAGCAGCAACGGCAGTACATACACACGCAGCGCGCCCATCGTTCAGCCTCCCTGCTCGGCCAGCGGCAGTTCGGCCGGCTTCACGCCTGCGGCCTCCAGAATGCTGTCAGCCACCTGAGCCGGGTGCGAGAGCAGCGACACATGGCTGCTGCCGATCAATTGCAGCTGCGCGCCAATGCGCTTTGCGGTGGCCGCCTGCAGTTGCGGCGACAACATGCGGTCGTCACGGCTGAGCACGTACCAGCTCGGCTTGCTGCGCCATGCGGCCACAGTGACGGACTCACCCAGCGCGCTGGCCTTCAATGGCACCTGCGTGCTGTACAACAGTGCAGCGGTCTTCTTCATCACATCCGGTGCGAAGTCCTGGGCGATGGCGTCGGCTGGCAGGGTCAGGTAGCCGTCCTTCTCCTGCAGGCGCGTCAGGCCCGGGCCGACCGGATAGCCCTCGCCCTGCTGTGCCGATGACTGCCCGGCATCCGGTGCGAATGCGGCCACGTACACCAGCGCCTGCACCTTGGGATCGTTGCCCGCTTCGGTGATGACCGTGCCGCCCCAGCTGTGGCCGACCAGCACGACCTTGCCCGGTGCGGCGGCAATCGCGCGACGGGTGGCGGCCACATCGTCGGCCAGCGAGGTGAGCGGGTTCTGCACGGCCACCGCAGGCAGTTTCCAGTCATGCAGGGTGGTGATGACCTTGTTCCAGCTGGAGCCATCGGCGAAGGCACCGTGGACCAGGATGACGGTGGGCGCGGCGCCGGCATCGGCCTCGGCGGCGAATGCCGGCGTCGCGACGCCGGCAAGGGCGAGGGCAGCGGCGAGCAGGGTGGTGCGGATCATGGGTGGCACTCCGGTGTTGGGAGTGGCCATTTCCGCCTGGGGGTGTATCGGCGCTGTTTCGCTGCGAGGCAGAGTTGTACCGGACTGTAGGGCGGCGGCGGATTTCTACAGTTGGATACATTCGGCCGCTGGGCATGGCCCGGCGAACGCCCGACGCGGCGTCTTTGTATCTGACTGTACGAACCCCCTGACACAGCCACAGTCGCTGACAAAACCCCGGGCAACAGCACACGTTGCCGATACCTGCGTGGCTCGGAATGGCCTCCATCGACCACTGGCCCGCAGGACACTCCCATGATCAGCTCCGCTTCTTCCGTGTATACACCCCGCCTGGACGCCGTCGGCCGCTGGCTCTCGCCATTGGCGCTGCGCGCCCTGCTGGCCTGGGAGTTCTTTGAATCGGGCCGCGAGAAGCTGGGCGGACAGAACTGGTTCGCCGACCTGGAAGGGCGTTTCCCCTTCCCGTTCTCCACCCTGCCTGCGTCACTCAACTGGCAGCTGGCCACCTGGCTGGAACTGGTGGGCGCGGTGATGCTGCTGCTGGGCCTGGCCACGCGCTCGGTGGCCTACATCTTCTGGGTGCTGACCCTTGTTGCCATCGCTGCCGTGCACTGGCCGGACCAATGGAACAGCCTGGGTGAGCTGTGGCAGGGCTACGCAATCACCGACCAGGGCTACGGCAACTTCAAGCTGCCGCTGCTGTTCCTGGCCATGCTGCTGCCGCTGATCCTCAACGGCGGCGGTGCACTCAGCCTGGACCGCCTGCTGGCCGGCCCGCAGCGCGCCGCGGCGGGCAACGACGGCCTCGGCTGGGGCGTGAGCCTGATCGCCCTGCTGCTGCCGGTCGCCGCGCTGCTGCCCGGTATCGGTTTCGGTGGCGCACTACTCGGCGGCGCCCTGCTGCTGGGTTACCGACTGCGCCGTCGCCGCAACGCCTGATCCGCTTCACCGCTTCCCGCGCTTCTTCCCTTCGTTTCCGTCGCCTTCAAGCGGCGTCCATCCCGCACGCCCTGCGTGCCCATCCAAGGAGTCATCACCATGTCCGTCTCGACCAAGAACACCGCTGCTTCCCGTCTGCCGCGCATCGGCGCCATCGGCATCGCCCTGGCCGGTGGCCTGCTGCTGGCCGGCCAGGCGGCCGCGATCCAGCCACTGGCCATCGGTGCCGTGGCCATGAGCGCCGCCGCCGAAGGCAAGTGCGGTGAAGGCAAGTGCGGCGCCAACAAGGCCGCCACTGGCAAGCCTGCCGCCAAGGCCAAGGTGGCCGAAGGCCAGTGTGGCGAAGGCAAGTGCGGCGACGCTTCGTTTGCCCGCACCGACCGTGACCACGACGGCCGGGTCTCGCGTGCCGAGTTCAACGCCGTGGCGGCCAAGCGCGCCGCTGAATTCGACCGCATCGACACCGACCACGACGGCTACATCAGCGAACAGGAGGCGCACGACTACCTGCGCAGTGTCTACACCGCCAACGGCAAACCGATGCCGAAGGGCCTGTTCTCCCGCGTCAACGACTGATCGTTCCCCCCGGCGCCGCCACGGCGGCGCCACTGCCCTGGAGTACCGTCGCATGCGCTTGCCCCTGCCTTCCGCCAGTGCCGGTCTCGGCCTGCGCCGTGGCCTGATCGATGAACTGCTGGCGATGCCGGCCGATGCCATCGACTTCCTCGAAGTGTCGCCGGACAACTGGATCGGAGTTGGCGGTGCCCACGGCGCCGCGCTGCGCCAGCTGAGTGAGCGCCATCGCCTGACCTGCCACGGCCTGTCGCTGTCGCTGGGAGGGCCGGACCCGCTGGACCGCACCCTGCTGACGCAGACCCGCGCGTTCCTCGACCTGCACCAGGTGCAGCTGTACAGCGAACACCTGAGCTACTGCGCCGCCGGCGGCCATGTCTATGACCTGCTGCCGCTGCCGTTCACCACCGAGGCCGTGCATCACGTTGCCGGTCGCATCCGCCAGGTGCAGAACACACTGGGCCGGCGCATCGCCGTGGAGAACATCTCCTACTACGCCGTGCCAGGCGCGGACATGAGCGAGATCGAATTCATCACTGCAGTGCTGGCCGAGGCCGACTGCGACCTGCTGCTGGACGTCAACAATGTCTTCGTCAACGCCTGCAACAACGGCTACGACGCCTTCGATTTCCTGGCACGCGTGCCGGCGCATCGCGTCGCCTCGCTGCACGTGGCCGGCCACTTCGACGAAGACGATGGCTTCAAGATCGACACCCACGGCGCGCCGGTGAAGGGCGTGGTCTGGGCGCTGCTGGGGGAGGCCTATGCGCGTGTCGGCGTGCGCCCCACCCTGCTGGAGCGCGATTTCAACTTCCCGCCTTTGGCCGAGCTGCTGGCCGAGGTGGAGCAGATCCGCCACGCGCAGGCCGATGTGCTGCCGCCCGAGGTGGCCCATGGCTGAGCCGCTGGCCACCTTGCAGCAGCGCTGGGCCGACCATGTACGCGACCCATCGATGCCCGCGCCTGAGGGCATCGATGCACGGCGGATGGCGGTCTACCGCCGCCTCTGCATCGACAGCCTGGACAGCCTGCTGGCAGGCAGCCTGCCGCGCCTGCAGGCGCAACTGGGTGATGCCTGCTGGCGCGACACCGTGGAGCACTACTACGCGCGGCATGCCTGCCATACCCCGTTGTTCCCGCAGATCGCCGGCGAATTCGCCGCGTGGCTGGGCGTGCAGGCAGACCTCGCGCTGCCGGGCTGGGTGGCGGAACTGGCGCATTACGAAAGCACGCAGCAGGCACTGCACATTGAAGCGCGGCACACCGGCCAGCAGCCGTTGCATGCGCCACAGGCAGGCAGCGTGCTGGCGCTGTCTCCACTGGTGCGGGTGCTGGGCTACCAGTGGCCTGTGCATGAGGACGCCGGCCAGAACGGTGCGCCTACCACGATGCCGACGTTGCTGCTGCTGCGACGCCTGGGTGACTTCAGCCTGCAGGTGCAGGAACTTTCACCGCTGGCATATGCGCTGCTGTCGGCGTTCGGCGATGACGGCGCCCGTGCGGAAGACGCGCTGCAGGTACTGGCCGATCTGCATGGCGTGGCCGCCGACGAACTACGCACAGCCTGCATTCCGCTGCTGGGCGACCTGTGCGCGGCCGGCGTGCTGGTTGTGCCGAACGACTGTTGAAGGCGCCGGCCAGCGGCCGGCACTCCCCATTCCTTGGCCGGCCAGAGGCCGGTGCCACCCATTTCCTGATTCGAGGTTTGATCATGGCTGTTTCCAATACGTCCTCCCTGCACGGCTGGCGCCTGTTCGTGGCCATCGCCGTGGTCCTGATCGCCTTCGCACTGGCGGCGTTCACCCTGCAGCCCGACGTGGTCGAGGGCAGCCGCGCGGCGATCCGGGTGACGGCACGCACATCGTTCCTGCTGTTCCTGGCCGCCTTCACCGCATCCTCGTTCGCCAGCCTGCTGCCCGGCCCGTTCACCCGCTTCCTGCTGCGCGAGCGCCGCATCGTCGGCCTGTCGTTCGCGTTCTCGCACCTGCTGCATGCGGTGGCGATCACCGCCTTCGGCATCCTCAACCCCGCGTTCTGGCCGGCGCGCTCAGCCCTGGCCAACCTGCCGGGCACGATCGGCTATGTAGCCATCCTCGCCCTGGCCATCACCTCGCATCGTGGCATCGCCCGCCGCATGGGTCCCACTGCGTGGCGTCGCCTGCACGTGACCGGCATGTGGATCATCGCCGCAGTGTTCACCTATTCGTACTTCAAGCGCGTGCCCGGCAACTTCTGGTACGCGGTGCCCTCCGCGTTGCTCTTCACCGCCGTCGTGGTGCGTGCGATCGCCAAGCGGGCGCAGTCGCTGCGGCGCAATGCGCATGCGCGGCCGCCGCTGCGGAGTTCTTGAGGAGTCGGTTACCTGTAGAGCCGAGCCCATGCTCGGCTGCCTCTGGTTCAGCCGAGCATGGGCTCGGCTCTACAGAGGGATCCCAGCACGAAAGGCAGCGAATTCCCTGCGGAAAGGGATCTGACCCCACTTCAGGTCACGGGGCGCGGCGCAGGGTGATCAGGGTGATCTCCGACGGCACGCCGATGCGCGCGGGGAATCCGGCCCACAGGCCAGCGCCATTGCTCACGTACAGTGTCATCCCGTCCACCTCGTAACGCCCGGAGACATAGCCACCGTTGGCCCGCTTCACCAGCTGGTCCATGCCGATGATCTGGCCGCCGTGGGTATGCCCGGACAACTGCAGCTTCACACCGCGCGCAGCGGCCTCACGCGCATTGCGTGGGCGATGATCGAGCAGGATCACCGGCGCGGAGGGATCGGCGCCAGCCAATGCAGCGTCCATATCCGGCAGCGGCAGGCCGTAGCGTGCCGCCACCGGGTCGGTGACACCGGCGATGGTCAGCGCCGCATCGCCACGCCGCACCTGCATGTGGCTGTTCTCCAGCACCTGCATGTGCAGCGCGCGAAACGCCTGCATCCACGCCTGGTACTGCGCGTAATACTCGTGGTTGCCGGTGATGGCGACGACGCCGTCCGGCGCCCGCAGGTCCACGAGTGGACGCGCGTCGTCACGGCGGGCCTCGACACTGCCGTCGATCAGGTCGCCGGTGATCACGATCAGGTCCGGCGTCAGTGCGTTGCTCTGGTCCACCACCCTGCGCACCCAGTCACCGGTCAGCAGGCGGCTGGCGTGGATGTCGGTCAGCTGCAGCACGCGATAGCCGTCGAACGCGGCCGGCAGATCCTTGATCGCCACGTCGATCTGCCGAGGCTGGGGCACCGCCATGCCCTGGCTGATGCCATAACCACTGACCAGCAGGGCCAGCAAGCCGGCCGCCGGTCGCAGACTCCGCGTGCGCAATGCGGCTACCGCGCGTGGCCAGCGCAGCAGGCGGGAAGCAAGCAGGCTCACGTCCAGCGCCAGCATCAGCAACGCCAGCAGCAACACCGCCGTGGAGCCGGTGGCCAGCGTGGCGATGGCCAGTTTCGGAATCTCGGGCGAGGCCATCGTGCCCCAGAACATGGCGACGATGCGCAGCTGCACGGCAACGCCCACCAACAGCAGTGACAGCACGACTTTCATCCAGGTGGGCATGCGCAGTGGCCAGAACAGGCGCCAGGCCACATACAGGCCCATCAACAAACCGATCGTACTCAGCACTGCAACCATCCATGACAGAAAGCGGGCCCGCCATGGTGACGGTTGCGGGCCATGTTGTGTAGAGCCGAGCCCATGCTCGGCTTCTCAACATGCAGCCGAGCATGGGCTCGGCTCTACATCAACAGGCGGGTCAGGCCATTCCGTCGAGGCGCTGCACGCGCAGGCGGGCAATGCGACGCTTCTCCATCGCCAGTACGGTGATGCGTACATCCGCGATCTCCACTGCGTCACCGATGTCCGGCAGGCGTCCCAGGCGCTCCAGCACCAGGCCGGAGATGGTCATGTAGTCGGCACTGCGCGGCAGCGATACGCCCGCCAGGCGCTGCAGATCGTCCAGGGTCAGCGCACCGTCGGCCTCCCACTGGCCTTCCCCCTGCATGACCACGCCATAGCGCTCGTCCTGGGTGTCGACCAGGTCACCGGCAATGGCCGCCAACAGGTCGTTGGCGGTCACCAGGCCTTCCACGCTGCCGTACTCGTCCACCGCCACCGCCAGCGGCACTGGGTGCTGGCGGATCAGTTCCAGCGCCTGCAGCGCACTGGCGCTGGACAGCACGTACTGCGGCTCACGCAGGTTGCCTTCCAGCTGCAGCGGCTTGCCCTGCAGCAGGTCGGCCAGCAGGTCGCGGCTCTGCACCACGCCTCGCAGGCTGTCCAGGTCGCCGTCGCCGACCAGCAGGCGGGTGTGCGGCGATGCCACCAGGCGTGCCACCACGTCGTCCTGTCCACGCGCCAGGTCGATCCACTGCACGTCGGCGCGCACAGTCATCACGCTCGACACCGGGCGATCCGCCAGCCCCAGCACGCTGCGGATCATCTCGTGCTCGGCCGGCTGCAGGCGCTCTTCGGCATCGACGTGTTCGTCAGCACTTTCGTCGTCGTGGCCATTGGTCGGGCGCGCGCCCAGCATGCGCAGCACCGCATCCGCAGTACGTTGGCGGAACGGCTGGCGGCGCTCGTTGCGCTCGCGGTTGAAACGTACCCACTGGTTGAATGCCTCGACCAGGATCGAGAAAGCGATGGCCGCGTACAGGTAGCCCTTCGGGATCTTGTAGCCCAGGCCCTCGGCCACCAGGCTGAAACCGATCATCAGCAGGAAGCCCAGGCACAGCACCACCACCGTGGGATGCTTGTTGACGAAGCGGGTCAGCGGCTTGCTGGCCACCAGCATCAATGCCATCGCGATGGTCACCGCGGCGTACATCACGCCCAGGTTGTCGACCATGCCGACCGCAGTGATCACCGAGTCCAGCGAGAACACCGCGTCGAGTACCACGATCTGTGCCACGACCATCGCGAAGCTGGCGTAGACCTTCTTGCCATTGTCCTCGTGCTGGCGGCCTTCCAGCCGCTCATGCAGTTCCATGGTGCCCTTGAACAGCAGGAACAGGCCGCCACCCAGCAGGATCAGGTCGCGTCCGGAGAAACTGTGGTCGAACAGCGTCAACAGCGGCTCGGTCAGCTTCATGATCCAGGCCAGCGCGGCCAGCAGCACCAGCCGCATCAGCAGGGCCAGCGCCAGGCCGATCACCCGCGCGCGGTCACGCTGGTGCGGCGGAAGCTTGTCGGCAAGGATCGCGATGAACACCAGGTTGTCGATGCCGAGAACGATCTCCAGCACGACCAGGGTTGCAAGGCCCATCCATATCGAGGGGTCAGCCAACCATTCCATTTCAGGTCCGTTTCGTCAGTAGGTAGGGAAAAAGGGAAAGCACTCAGTCAGCGTCCTGCGCCTGCGTCGGGTCATGCCCGAGCAGATCACCGGGCGTGCACTGCAGCTCACGGCAGATCGCATCCAGGGTGGAAAAGCGGATGGCACGCGCCTTGCCGGTTTTCAGGATCGACAGATTGGCCAGGGTGATGTCGATGCGCCCGGCCAGCTCGGACAGGGTCATGCCCCGTTCCTGCAGCATGCGGTCCAGGGTGATGACAATCGCCATCAGATGACACCATCGAGGTCATCGCGCATCGCTGCGCCCACGGCGAACACGCGCGCCAGCACGAACAGCATCAGCACCGCCACCAGGCCGGTGATCGACATGCCGCCGCCCACCTCCATCCAGGTGAAGTCGGGCCCCATCCAGGCCGCGTAAGCGCCGATCAGGATCGACAGCAGCTCCATCGCCAGCATCAACCACGCCATGCGTTGCAGGCGCTGCGCGTTAGCGTGGGTGAACGGCCGCTCGCGCGCCGCCGACTTCAGCAGCCGCAGCAGATGGCGCAGGAACAGCAGGCACAGCACCAGCAGCGCGACGATCGCGCCCAGGCCGAGGCAGAAGTGCAGGAACAGGTCGTTGCCGTGCGCGGCAACAGCACCGGCATCATGGACGCTGTCGAGTAGCCAGCGGCGGTCATGGGCGACCAGCGGCACGGCCAGCAGTGCGGCCAGGATGCCCAGCCAGCACATCGCCCGGACGGCCTGTACGGCGGCCTGGGCCAGGGTGAACAGGCCTCGCGCGGGACTGGCGCGGGCGGGACGAGCGGTCAAGCGGCCTCCGGCATTGGGGTGGCCTCGCCGCCCCGGAGTGGATTTATCGATAAACGATATACCACACGCCGCGTGAAAGGCTGAATCGCGCGCGTGGCCCCTGTCAGGGCCCAGGCGCGCCCTGCTCCAGCATCGCTTCGCCCGGGGCCGCCGAGGCCATCGCCTGCACGCCTGCATCGGCCGCCTGCCGCGTGACCAGGCGGAAGCGCACCTGCAGCGTGCCCTGCCCCGGCGTGGCCCAGCCGTACTGGATGGCCACCTGATCGGCCGACAGTGGCCCACGCCCTGGCAGCGATCGCACCTGCAACGGTTTGGGTGCGGCCTGCACCAACCGGGCGAATCCCTTCTGCACGACCGCCGCGTCGGCCTTTTCGGCGTAGACCGTACACGTGCCATCGTCAGCCCAGCTCACCGCATAGCGGCCACTGGCCAGAGGCACCATCCACGCCACGCCCGATTGCCCCTGCAACAGCGTGGCGGCTTCGGCGGGCTGCAGCGGCGACAGCCCATTGGATTCCATCAGCGACTGCAACCGCGCCGGGGCACCGATGTGCTGCATGCAGGCGGTGTCGAACAGCTCGCTGAAGGGATCCTGCGCCGGGGCCTTGGCCTTGGGCGTACGCGCGGGTTGCGCCACCGCCAGGGTGGGCAGCAGGGCCAAAGCCAGCCAGAAGAACGCAGGACGCATCGGGATTCCACGCTACGGAAAACAGCAGGGAGGATGGCAAAGGCCTGGCGCGCCGCGCAATGGCCGCGATGGCCACCAGCCTCCCGCTGCCGGGTCAGACTGCCATTTCGCCCTGGTCCTCGCCATCCCAATAGTGGATGCGGCTGGCGCGCACGTGAATCAGTACCAGCCCCGGTGTATCCACGCCCTGCTCGAACCAGCGCTCAAGATCCTTCACCCAGTGCTCGCGCATCACAGCGCGATCGCGCACCAGCGCCGCCCTTCCCTGCACGTGCACGAACAACGGCGGCTTGCCCAGCAGTGACCTGCTGCCGGAAAAACCCAGCGCAACGGCGGGGTCAGCCTCAATCTCGTGCACCATGTCGGTGTCTTCTGTGGTGAAGAACCAGCTGTCACCGTCGTAGTCCACGTCACCGTTGTTGCTCATCGGACGACCGGCAATTTCTCCGCCGGCGCGGGTCTGCAGCATGGTGAAATCGATGTCGGCCATCTTCTTGGCCAGTTCGGGCAGTGTGAGCTGGGTCATGGTGTCGTCCTTCATCAAGTGGAATCCCAGCGTCTGCGCAGAGTGGTGACCGAAGCGTGGAAGGTCAATGTCGGCTTCTTCACAGAAAGCGAGATAGGGCGCGTGGCGCGTGCGTGACGCGCTGCTCACCACCCCACCTGCGTTTGCAGCAGCTGCACGCCCCATCGCGCGCCGGGCGATCCTGCAGACGCTGCGACGGGTGCATGCACGCATTGGCTGACGCGTGCCATCAGCGCGTGATGCGACCGCCCCCCGCCACCCGTACCCGATCGCGCCCCTGCGCCTTGGCCCGGTACATGGCCGCATCGGCGGCACGCAGCAGGGTGCGCCAGCCGAGCGCGTCGGTGCCGCCCTCGGCCACGCCGAAACTGGCGGTCACCCGCAGCACGGTGCCACCGGCCAGCTCGATGTCCATCTGCTGCAGGGCCAATCGCAATGACTCGGCCAGCTGGCGGCCACCGGCCAGATCACCGTCGGCCAGCAGCACCAGGAATTCCTCACCACCATAGCGGGCGATGCTGTCGCTGCGGCGCAGGTGGCGCTGCAGCAACTGCGCCACCTGCACCAGCACTTCGTCGCCGGCTTCATGGCCATGGCCATCGTTGATCGCCTTGAAGCGATCCACATCCAGCAGGATCACCACGGCGCTTGCATCGCCTCCGGCGTGCCTCTGCTGCACCACCTCATCCAGCGCGCGCCGGTTCAACAGTCCGGTCAGCTCGTCGGTGCCGGCGAGCTGGCGCAGCTCGCTGGTCAGTGCCGAGCGCTCGCGCGATTTCTCACGCAGTACTTCGATGGCGTCGAACAGGCGCTGCATCTCGGCCAGCGGATGGGTGACATGCTGCTCCGGGCCAGGTGCATCCGTGGCGAGCTGGATCACCTGCTTCTGCGCCTGCAGCAGTGGCTGCAGGATCTGCAGGTGGGCGATGCGCAGGGCCACGCCCAGCACCACCAGCGTGCCCAGCGCGGTCGCCACCAGCACAGCCAGGCGCATGGCCTCGCGGTTGCGGGTGCGTTCGTATCGGGCGATGGACACGCTCAGGTAGCCATCACGCAGGGCTTCCAGCGACTGCAGGGTAGGCACGTAGCGCGTGGTGAACTCGGCAGCGGTCCACGGCGGTGGTACACCACGGCGGCCATCCTCGATCAACTGCTCGATCATCGGCAGCGATTCGCCGAAGAACTGCCGTCGTGCCATGTCCCAGTGCCATGACAGTTCCGGGTCGCTGCGGAACACCGACTCATGGCTGCCCGCCAACCGCCACAGCTCCAGCAGGCGGCCCTCGGTCTGCAGTGCAGCGCGTACCTGCTCCTCGCGCCATGCCCCCGGTACCGCGACCGGCGCCATCACGTTCGAGGCCAGGCGGCCGCCATGTTCGCGAAGATCGATCAGCACCTGGCCCTGCATCGCCGGAATCGCCGCTTCACGGTCGGCGCTGACCAGCACGTTGATCTGTGCCGAGGTCAGCAGGTGCAGGCGATCAACCACGGCGAACATGCCACTGATCGCACGCTCCACCGCCTCCACCCGGCGCGCATCGTGCGGTTGCGCCGCCACCCGGTCCACCGCAGCCCGCGCCGACTGCAGGCGACGTTGCGCGTCGGCCAGCAGGCCACGCTCATCCAGCACGCCCGGGTCGTTCTTGAACTCGGTCTCCAGCTGCAGCATGGCGGTGTCGACCCGCTTGCGCGCGGCCGCCAGCTGCGCGGCCAGCCGCGCCTGTTCGGCGGCGGCGGCCGGGTCAGCCCCCAGCAGGCTGTTGGCCGGACCGCGCTCGGCCGAAGCCAGGTTGGCGAGATCGAAGGTCTGCCGCAGCTGGCGCAGGCTGGTCAGGTTGTCTTCGGCGCCGGTGTAGCGCAGCGTGCCCTGGACCAGGGCGATGGCCATCAACGGCAGCGTGCACACCACGAACAGCCCAGCCAGGATCCAGACCCAGGTCCGCAACCTGATGGGCGATGCCTTGCCGGCCATGCAGAATTCCCCTGAAGTGCGGCTCACTGTAGCGAGCGGCTCCGGCGGCGCCAAGCCAGCGCCGTACGATCCGCCGGGGTGGATATAGCGCAGCGCGCGCGAACGCGCCGACAACGCCGGCGCCCCCCGTCCAGCCGGTCAGATGCGACAGGTCACGCCGGGTCAGATCCAGCGCTGGTCGACCAGTTCGCGTTTCACGTAAGCGTAGAACACCGGTGCCGCCACCAGCCCGGGCAGGCCGAACGCCGCTTCCATCACCAGCATGGCCAGCAGCAGCTCCCATGCGCGGGCCTGGATTTCACCGCCGACGATGCGCGCGTTGAGGAAGTATTCCAGTTTGTGGATCAAGATCAGGTACAGCAGCGCGGCCACGGCCACGTAGAACGAGACTGACAGCGCGACGATGGTGATGATCGTGTTGGAGATGATGTTGCCCACCACTGGCAGCAGGCCGGCGATGAAGGTGATCAGTACCAGCGTCTTGGACAGCGGCAGATGCACGCCGAACAGCGGCAGCACGCCCAGCAGGAAGATGGCGGTGAACACGGTGTTGAGCAGCGAGATCTTCACCTGCGCGAACACCACCTGGCGGAACGCGGTGGCCAGGCGGCTGGTGCGCCCGATCAGTTCCTGCGCCAGCGGCCCCATTTTCGGCAGCGGAAGTTCGTCGTACAGCGCGATCATCGCCCCCAGCACCATGCCGATCAGTACGCGCACGCCCACCTGCACCACCGACGTGCCGGCCACGCCCAGCTGGCGCTGGTGTTCGGCGGCCCAGTCATTCAGCGCCGCACGCAGCGCCGGCATGTCTTCGGGGATATACGGCTGCAGCAGCGCCGGTACCTGGTGGCGCGAAGAATTGAGGATGTCCATCAGCCGCGCCAGCAGCGCGTCCGGCCCGCCGGTCTCGTTGCGGAAGAACGACGCCACGCCAATGCCGGCCAGCACCAGTCCGCTGATGATGATCGCCGACAGCACGATCACCGCGATTGCCCGCGCCCTTCCCGGCGGCAGCCTGCCTTCCACGGTCGACGCCAGCACGTGGGTCAGCTGGAACACCAGCAGCCCCGACAGCAGGGTCACCACCAGACCCAGCTTCAACGCCAGCCACATGCCCAGCAGCATCATCAGCCAGGCCGCGATCCTCGGAACGGGGGGCTTGGGCTGGGCAACGAGGGCGTCTTGCATGGGCGGCGCGTCCGGGCGGGGTGGCCCATGGTAGAGGATTGGCGACGACGATTCCGGGTGCAGGATGAACGGGCATCAGGCCTCGTGCTGCGACAGCACTGCTGCAGCCCGCGCCGACTCATTCGCCATAGCTGGCGTTGTTCTTGCCCTGGCGCTTGGCGTGGTAGAGCGCGCGGTCGGCCAATGCCAGCCAGTCCTCGACGCTGCCGCCGCGCGGGGTGGCAGCAATGCCGATGCTGACGCTGAACTCGATGCCCGGCGTTGCCTGCCGTGCTGCTTCCAGAAGTTGCAGACGAACCCGCTCTGCCACATGCATCGCATCGATGGGCGCACAGTCCTGCAGCAGCACGACGAACTCGTCGCCTCCCAGCCGCGCAGGGGTATCGCCGGGCCGGGCGAAGGCGCGCAAGGTGGAGGCGATATGGCGCAGCACTTCGTCCCCGGCACGATGACCATGCGAGTCATTGATGCGCTTGAAGTCATCCACATCAAGCATCAGCAGGCAGGCGAAACCACCCTGCCCCTGCGCCTTGTCCAGGGCCTGCTGCGCGCGGACGATCAGGAAGCCGCGGTTGGCCAGCTCCACCAGCGGGTCCATCCGGCTCAGCCGCTTCAACTGGCGGTTCTGCGATTTCACCCGCCGCGCCAGCTGCCAGCTGAGGATGCTGAGGCCGATGCCGTAGACGAACAGGAACGGCACACTGAGTACGATCGTGCGCTGCGATGACACCGGCTGATAGGGAAACCCGAGTACCCACCAGGTGAGCGCGAACCCAACTGCCAGCGCCAGTGTGGCCCGTACCGCCAGCTTCACCCCGCCGGCGGCGATCTTGTCGGCGACCAGCAGCGCGGCGAACAACGCACTGGGCACCACGCTGAGTCCCATGAAGGCGATCCAGCCACCGCCAAAGAAGGAATCGATCACCATGCAGCGGAACTGGACCACTGCGGGCTGCCGTGAGCGATGGGTCAGCACGAGGGCGAGCGCCGGCCAGGCCAGCGCATTGAGCAGCAGCAGGCTCCACGCCAGCGCACCGTCCTGGCGTTCGAGCATGATCGAAGCAATGGGGATCGCCCCCAACCCGTTGCCCACGAAACGCATCCAGCCGATGCGCCGTGCCGCGCCGATGCCTTCGACCGAGACCTCGGTCGAGTCCGTCAAGAACGGCATTGCCGACCCCCTTGAGCGATCGCAGCTGCCACCAAGGCCCTTGCCGGGCTGCCTGCGGTGAGTCTGACAGCTCTGCGTCAATTCGGGATCAAGGTTGCAGAAGCCATCTGGCGACACTCATGAGGCAGCGCGCTCTGTCCTGCCCTCACCCGGCCCTGGGTGCAGCCGTCGAGCCCCGCAGCATCAGGCTGAAATCCAGCGTCTGCTGCAGCGGCACATCCACGTGTTCGATGATGGCAAGCAGCAGGTTGACCGCGCGCTCACCAATCTCCCGCATCGGCTGTCTGATCGTCGTCAGTGGCGGCGTGAGGTAGCGCGAGGAGGCCAGGTCGTCAAAGCCGACGATGGACAGATCCTCCGGCACGCGGATGCCCAGCTCCCGACAGGCCGCCAGGGTGCCCAGCGCCATCTGGTCGCTGAAACAGAAGACCGCAGTCGGTACCGGCGCGGCGGCCAACATCGCCATCGCGGCGGCATGGCCGGACTCCACCGAAAAGTCACCCGGCACGATGTTCAGCTGGCGCAGGCGTCCACGCGCCTTGCCGGCCGCCCGCACCCCTTCCAGCCGTTGCTGGTGCAGCGGATTGTCGGGGGGGCCACCGACCACCGCAATGCGTTCGTGTCCCAGCCCATACAGGTGTTCCATCACCGTGCGCGCGGCGGCGGCATTGTCGATGTGGACGCTGGGGATGCCCAGCGAAGGATCGAACTCGCAGCCGTTGACCACCGGCGCGGCGGCACCCCGCTGTTCGACGATGTCACGCGCCGTCGGTGGCAGGCGATGCCCCAGCACGATCATGCCGTCGGCCTCGTTGCGCCGGAGCATCTGCGCATAGCGCTCCTCGCGATCCGGTTGATGCTGGGTATCGCCCAGCAGCACCGCATAGCCAACGGCCTGCGCGGCGTCCTCCGCACCCTGCAGGATCTGGGCGAAGAACGGATTGGCGATGTCCGGGACGGTGACCAGGATCTTGCCGCTGCGCTGGGTCTTGAGCGTGCGGGCCACCGTGTTGGGCACATAGCCCAGCGCGGCGGCAGCTTGCTCGATACGCGCGCGGGTCGTCGGCAGGACTTTGTCCGGCCGCGAAAGCGCCCGCGACACTGTGCCTGCGGAGACGCCGACGTGCTTTGCGATGTCGTAGATGGTGGCCATGGCGTTAGATCTCCTGCCCGCTGTGCACTGCACAACAGGTCCTGCGTGAGCCCCTGCTAGGATAATGCAATCGATTGCATCGAGGGCGAATCACGTTGAAGACGCTCAAGGGTCCAGCGCTGTTCCTGGCGCAGTTCATCGGCGACACAGCTCCTTTTGATCGGCTGGACACGCTGGCCGGCTGGGCCGCAGGCCTGGGCTATTCTGGCGTACAAGTGCCGACCAGCGCGCCCCACCTGTTCGACCTGGCCGAGGCCGCACGCAGCCAGGCGTACTGCGACGACCTTGCCGGCATGCTGGCCGGGCATGGCGTACAGATCACCGAACTGTCCACCCACCTGCAGGGGCAGCTGGTCGCCGTCCATCCCGCCTATGACAGCCTGTTCGACGGATTCGCACCGCCGGAAAAGCGCGGCGACCCGTCCGCGCGCCAGGCCTGGGCAGTGGAGCAGCTGCTGCTGGCAGCCAAGGCCAGCCAGCGGCTGGGACTGACCGCACACGCCACCTTCTCCGGCGCACTGGCCTGGCCCTACTTCTATCCCTGGCCGCAGCGCCCGCCCGGCCTGGTGGAAGAAGCCTTCGCCGAACTCGGCCGCCGCTGGCGTCCCATCCTCGATGCGTATGACGCCTGCGGCGTGGACCTGTGCTTCGAGATCCACCCGGGGGAGGACCTGCACGACGGTGCGACCTTCGAACGCTTCCTCGACGTGGTCGATCACCACCCGCGCGCGAAGATCCTGTACGACCCCAGCCACCTGCTGCTGCAGCAGATGGACTATCTGGGTTTCATCGATCGCTACCACGCGCGCATCGGCATCTTCCACGTCAAGGACGCGGAGTACCGCGCCAGCGCCTGCAGTGGCGTGTATGGCGGCTACCAGGACTGGATCGATCGCCCGGGCCGGTTCCGTTCACTCGGCGACGGCCAGATCGACTTCAAGGCGATCTTCTCGAAGTTCGCGCAGTACGACTTCCCCGGCTGGGCGGTGCTGGAATGGGAGTGCTGCCTGAAGCACCCCGAGGACGGCGCGCGCGAGGGCGCCGCCTTCATCCGCGACCACATCATCCGCGTGACCGAACGCGCCTTCGACGACTTTGCCGACAGCGGCACGGACGCCGGATCACTGCACCGCATGCTGGGAATCTGAGCCAAGACCGCCCCGGGAGGGCAAGCCATGACGCACGCCATGTCGCGCCTGGGCGCGATGATGTTTCTGCAGTTCTTCATCTGGGGGGCGTGGTTCGTCACCCTTGGAACCTACCTGGTGCAGGGCCCGCTGCAGGCCAGCGCCAGCCAGGTGGCAACGGCGTTCCTCAGCCAGTCCATCGGCGCCATCGTCGCGCCGTTCCTGGTCGGCCTGATCGCGGACCGCTACTTCGCCGCGCAGCGCATCCTGGCGGTGCTGCACCTGGCCGGTGCGGTGCTGCTGTGGCTGGCCTCCACAGCAGACAGCTTCAGCACGTTCTCCGCCTGCGTGATGGGCTACATGCTGCTGTTCATGCCGACGCTGGCACTGGCCAACAGCGTGGCGATGCGGCACATGCAGTCGCCGGAGAAGCAGTTCCCGCTGGTGCGCGTGGCCGGCAGCGTCGGCTGGATCGTGGCCGGTGTGCTGATCGGCTGGCTGGGCTGGGAACAGGCGCATCGGCTTGAACTGACGTTCCGGATGGCGGCGCTGGCATCACTGCTGCTGGGCCTGTATGCCTTCACCCTGCCGCACACGCCGCCGCTGGCGCAGCAGCGCGATGCCGGCCTCGGGCAGATCCTGGGGCTGGATTCGCTGCGGCTGCTGAAGTCGCGCGCCTATCTGGTGTTCTTCCTGGCCTCCATCGCCATCTGCATCCCACTGTCGTTCTATTACAACTTCACCAACCCGTACCTCAACGACCTGGGCGTGCGCGGCGCCGCGGGCCTGCAGTCGCTGGGCCAGGTCTCTGAAGTGCTGCTGATGCTGGCCATGCCGTTCCTGTTCGTGCGGCTGGGGGTGAAGACGATGCTGGCGGTGGGCATGGCCGCATGGGTGGTGCGCTACGCCATGTTCGCCTTCGGCGATGCGGGCAGCGGTTTTTCCCTGCTGGTGATCGGCATCGTGCTGCACGGCATCTGCTACGACTTCTTCTTCGTCACCGGCCAGATCTACACCGATGCACATGCCGGTGCCGCCGCGCGCAGCAGCGCGCAGGGGTTCATCACCCTGGCCACCTACGGCGTGGGCATGTTGATCGGCACCTTCCTGTCCGGCGCGGTGGTGGAGCACTTCACCACTGCGGCCGGCCCCGACTGGCAGCAGATCTGGCTGTTCCCGGCAGGCGTTGCACTGATGGTGCTGGTCGCCTTCCTGCTGCTGTTCCGCGACCGGCCGGCGGCCACGGCCGCGCCCTCCACGCCCTGAGGATCCCAGTCGATGCCCACGCTTGGAATCGCCATCGTCGGCGCCGGCATGATCGGCGCAGTGCATCGTCGTGCGGCACTGCTGGCGGGTGCCGAGGTACGCGGCGTGGCCGCCTCGTCACCGCAGCGTTCACATGAGGCAGCGCAGTCCTGGAATGTCGCGCGTGCCTATCGGGATATCGAGGAGGTGATCACCGACCCGCAGGTGCAGGTCGTGCACGTCTGCACGCCCAATCACCTGCACCGCGCGATGGCCCAGGCTGCGCTGGAAGCCGGCAAGCACGTGATCTGCGAGAAGCCGCTGGCCACCTCGCTGGAAGATGCACAGGCGTTGGCTGCGCTGGCGGCCTCGCGCGGCCTTGTGGCCACGGTACCCTTCGTCTACCGCTACCACCCCGTGGTCCGCGAGGCGCGCGCACGCATCGCCCAGGGCGATCTGGGGCCGTTGCACCTGATCCACGGCAGCTACCTGCAGGACTGGCTGCTGGACCCGGCCAGCAACAACTGGCGCGTGGACCCTGCGTTGGGGGGCACTTCTCGCGTGTTCGCCGACATTGGTTCGCACTGGTGCGACCTGGTGGAATGGATCAGCGGCGAGCGTTTCGCCGAGGTCAGCGCGGCGTTCTCCACGGTAATCGCCGAGCGCGGCGCCGTCAGCGGGCAGAGCTTCAGCACGCCAACGGCCGCCAGCACGATGCAGGCCGTCACCAGCGAAGACGTGGCTGCGGCGATGTTCAGGACCGGCGCCGGCACGCTGGCGTCATTGACGGTCAGCCAGGTCTCGGCCGGACGCCACAACCGCCTCTGGTTCGAGATCGATGGCGCCAAGGCCAGTGTGGCCTTCAACCAGGAGGATGCCGAACGACTGTGGATCGGCCTGCCCGACCAGCGCGAGAAGATCTTCGTACGCGGCCCCGGTGCCGGCAGTGACGATCAGCGCCGCCTTTCCGTGCTTCCGGCCGGGCATGCACAGGGCTACGCCCAGTGTTTCGAGGCGTTTGTCGCCGACACCTATCGCGCCATTGAAGGCGAGCGGCCGCAGGGCCTGCCGACCTTCGAGGACGGCCTGCGCTCGGCGCAGATCGTTGACCGTGTCATTGCATCGGCCAGGTCGCGTGCCTGGACCACCATCGGTTGAATCCCGGGAGGATCTGTTGATGAAAGCTCTTTTCCGTAGAGGTGCAAGTCTCATCCTGCTGTTCGCCACCCTGCCCGCTTTCGCGGACGAAGCCGCCAGCACGCAGAAACCGATCGCGGTGCAGATGTATACCCTGCGCAACGCCGGGTCGCTCGACCAGCAGCTGAAGATCGTCCACGACGCCGGTGTGCACGCAGTGGAGACGGTCGGCACGCAGAACGCCAGCGCTGCGGAGCTCAAGCGGCTGCTGGACCGGTATTCGATCAAGGCGGTTTCGTCGCATGTGCCGCTGGCCGAGCTGCGCAATGATCTGGACGGCGTGGTGACGTTCAACCGGTCGATCGGCAACACCACGCTGGTGGTGCCGTACCTGGATGCGAAGGATCGGCCGACAGACGCCGCGGGCTGGACCGCACTGGGCCAGGAGCTGGGCAGGATCACGAAACAGGTACGAGCCAAGGGCATGCGCCTGGCCTATCACAACCACGACTTCGAGCTGGTCGACTTCGATGGCAGCACCGGACTGGAGCTGCTGTTCGCAGCGGCCGGCCCCGACCTGCAGACCGAGCTGGACCTGGCCTGGGTCGCACGTGCGGGCCTGGACCCGGCCGTGATGCTGGGAAAATTCCGTGATCGCGTGTTCGCGGTGCACGCCAAGGACAATGCACCCAAGGGCCAGGCTGAAGACGAAGGCGGATTCGCCGCCGTCGGCCAGGGCGTACTGGACTGGAACGCGATCCTGCCAGCCGCGGCCGCCGCGGGCGTGCACTGGTACATCATCGAGCACGACCAGCCGCGCAACCCGGCCAAGGTCATCCAGACCGGCGCGGACTACCTGCGTGAACACCTGGCCATCGACCAACCTGCTCGCGCACCGCGCTGATGCGAAGGAGCCTCGCTTGAACACTCGCCTGAAATTGAGCTTCACCCTGACCGCGGTCCTGTGCGGCGCGATGCTTGCGACCACGGCCTGGTGCAAGGACGATCCTGCGGCCGGTGCGAAGCTCTACAGCGCAAACTGCACGGCCTGCCACGGTGCCGATCGCGCTGGCATGCCGGGCGCGTTTCCCGCGCTCACCGACATCAGCAAACGACTGCAGCCCGCGCAGATCAAGGACAAGATCAGGAAGGGCGGCGGATTGATGCCGCCCTTCCCGCAACTGTCGCAACAGGAAATCGATGACATCGCCAGCTACCTGGCGAAATAGCGGGTGGGCGCTACAGTTCGCGCACCCAGATGTTGCGGTAGCTGACCTTGGCGTCATGCTCCTGCAGATAGAGCGGCGCGCACGCATGGGGCGCGTACGAAGGCGCACCGATGTACTCGGTCTTGCCTGCCAGCACGGTGTCGTCCTGGACCAGCACGCCGTTATGCAGCACGGTGATGCGCGCGGGCGACGTCAGGCCGCCGCCCTGCGAGAACCGCGGCGCCTTCCAGATGATGTCGTAAACCTGCCACTGGCCCGGTGCACGCGAGGCGTTCACCCGTGGCATGGCCTGCTTGTAGATCGAACCCGCCTGGCCGTTGGCATACGTCGGGTTGTTGTAACTGTCGAGCACCTGCAGTTCATACAGTTCCTGCAGGAAGATACCGCTGTTGCCGCGGTTCTGGCCGTCGAAGCCCTTCGTCTCGGTGGGGGTACGCCATTCGACATGCAGCTGGACATCGCAGAAGCGCTGTCGGGTGCGGATGCCTTTGCTGCCCGGCACCACGGTCATCGCGCCATCGGCGACGGTCCAGGGCACGCGCCCGCCCTGCTCTGCCTCCCACGCCGAGGCGTCCTTGCCATCGAACAGCACGATGGCGTCGGACGGCGCTTTGCCCGCGGGCGTTTCCACGACTGCAGGCACCGGCGTCCACACCTCGGTCTTCTTCGGGTCACGCGCAGCGTCGGCACCGTTCTGCGCGTAGGCAGGTACTGCGGCCAGCAGGCCGGTGGCCATCAACAGAGAGCGGATCATCAGAATATCGTCCATCAGCTGGTTCCCCACGCCGGCGTGCCGGGAACATAGGCAAGGTCGCCGTCGTAACGACCCGGCACCGCGACGTACTGCAGCACCCCTGTCGCGCCGACCTTGGAGGTGAAGAAGCCGAAGATGGCCAACTGCTTGAGCATCGTGAAGTAGTGCGGCATCGCCTCGCCCTCTTCTGGTGTGCCGGTCTCGGTCACGTCGGCAGGGCGTGCCTTCGCTTCAGCGTCCAGCGTTCGCAGCAACCCGGTGCGGGCTTCCGGTGTGAGCGATACGAAGCGGCCACCTGCGCGTTTGTCGATGTCGGCCAGGCCGGCGCGAAACGCCGCCTGCTGCCGGGCGGTGTAGCAATCGCTGACGAATGTCGCCATGAACAACCCGGCACCGGCGTCCTTCGCGCCAGGTGTCCGGGTCCGCGGCAGGATGGTCTCGGCGATCTCGCCCAGCGTGCCGACATCGGCATCGGAGAAATGGATCTTCGTGGCGCCCGCCGGTGCCTGCCCCTGCACAAGCGCAGGCAATCCAACCATGGCCGCGCCGGTGGCGGCGACGATCATCTTCAGCAGTTCGCGACGATCCATCAGAGGTTCCCCGCTTTCAGTTCGCGTACCGCGTGGTCGGCCGCGCGCGCGGTCAGCGCCATGTAGGTCAGCGAGGGATTCACGCAGGCGCTGGAGGTCATGCAGGCACCGTCGGTCACATAGACGTTGGGAGCATCCCAGACCTGGTTGTGCTGGTTCAGCACCGAGCTCTTGCGATCACGTCCCATGCGCGCGGTCCCCATCTCGTGGATGCCCTTGCCCGGGGCATAGTCGTTGTCGTGCATCTTCACGTCCTTGACGCCGGCCGCCTCCAGCATCTCGGCAGCATCGGCGGCCATGTCCTTGCGCATCGCCAGTTCGTTGGCACGCATGGCAACGTCCATCGCCAGCACCGGCAGCCCCCACTTGTCCTTGCGGTCGTGGTCCAGGCGGATTGTATTGTCGTGGTGCGGCAGCATTTCACCGAACCCGGTCATGCCGATGCGCCAGTCACCCGGCACGGTCAGCGCTTCCTTCAGGTCGGCGCCGATGTTCAGCTCGGCGATCTCGCGCGACCAGCCGTTTCGGCTGGCACCGCCCTGGTAGCCGAACCCGCGCAGGTAGCCACGCTTGTCGGCTGCGACGTTGCGGAAGCGCGGAATGTAGAAACCGCAGGGACGGCGGCCGAAGTAGTACTTGTCTTCGTAGCCCTCGACCCGGCCCGAGGCACCCGCACCGAAATGATGATCCATCACGTTGTGCCCCAACTCACCGGACGAAGAGCCCAGCCCGCCGTCCCATACATCGGTCGCCGAATTCATCAGCAGCCACGTCGAGTTGAACGACGACGCATTGAGGAAGATCACCTTGGCGGTGTACTGGTAGGTCTGGCCGGTTTCGGCGTCGATGACCTCCACGCCACGCGCACGCTTGCGATCCTTGTCATAGAGCACTTCCTTGACGATCGAGAACGGACGCAAGGTCAGGTTGCCGGTCTTCATCGCCGCTGGCAGCGTCGCCGCCTGGGTCGAGAAGTAGGCACCGAAGGGACAGCCCAGGATGCACTTGTTGCGGTACTGGCAGTTGACGCGCCCCTGCTCGGGCATCGGCTGGGTGATGTTTGCAGTGCGCGAGTGGATCATATGGCGCGTTCCGCCGAAGGCCTTCTTGATACGCGCGGCCACATCCTTCTCGACGATGTTCAAGGGAACCGGCGGCAGGAACTCACCGTCCGGCAGCACGTCCAGTCCTTCGCGCGTGCCGGCGATGCCGGCGAACTTCTCCACATGGTCGTACCACGGCGCGATGTCGGCGTAGCGGATCGGCCAGTCAGCAGCGATGCCATCCTTGAGGTTCGCCTCGAAATCCAGATCGGAGAAGCGATAACTCTGCCGCCCCCACAGCAGCGAGCGGCCGCCGACGTGATAGCCACGGAACCAGTCGAAACGTTTGGTCTCGATGTAGGGCGAGTCCTGTTCGTTGGCCCACATTCCTTCCAGATTTTCGGCCAGGCCGTAATCGCGCATCAGCACCGGGAAGTCGGCCTTCATCGCCTGCGTTGGCCGATTGCGGTGCGGGAAGTCCCACGCCTCCTTCATCGCGTTGACGTAGTCCTTGACGTGCTCGATGTTACGGCCACGTTCCAGCATCAGGACCTTCAGGCCCTTTTCGGTCAGCTCCTTCGCCGCCCAACCGCCACTGATTCCCGAGCCAACAACAATGGCGTCGTAGTGATTATCTGCCATGGGTTTCTCACCTGGGTGGATATCGTTTCAGACGTCGCAGAGGCGGATCGCCTCGCGCAATGAGGCAACGGGATCGGGCGCTGCAGACGTGAACTCCTGCGCCAGATACCCCTTGAAACCGGTGTCGCGGATCGCGCGACAGATGGCCGGATAGTGGAGCTCCTGCTGGTCTCCGATCTCGTTCCGGCCTGGCACGCCTGCGGTGTGGTAATGCTTGAAGCAGGCGTGGTGTTTTCCAATGGTGGCGATGATGTCGCCTTCCATGATCTGCATGTGGTAGATGTCGTAGAGCAGGCCGAAGTTGTCCGAGCCGAGCCGCTGGCACAGCTCCACGCCCCAGGCAGAGTGGTCACACAGGTAGTCGTGGTGATCGACCCTGGAGTTGAGCAGCTCCATCACCAGCACCACGCCGCGCTTCTCGGCATGCCCGAGGATGCGCTTGAGGCCAGCTTCGGCATTGGCCATGCCTTCGGCGGGGTCCATGCGGTTGCGGTTGCCGGAAAAGCAGATGAGGTTTCGATAGCCGGCATCGGCGACCAGATCGATGTGCCGCGTGTAGCGCTCCACCAACTGGTCATGGAACTGGCGCCCGGCAAAGCCCTTGGTCAGGCCCAGCTCCGCGCCGTTGCACATCGAGCTGTACACGCCATGGGCCTTCAACGTCGGCCAGTCTTCCGGGCCGATCAGGTCGATCGCGGCGAAGCCGATGTCCTTCACCGTCGCGCAGAGCTGGGTGACGGACAGCTGCGGGAAGGTCCAGCGGGCGACGGAGTGCTTCAGGTTGCCTTTGAGCGGCGCGGTGGCGGCGGATGCGGGCAGCGTGCCCGCGATTGTCGCGGCCCCCAGGCCAATGCTGCCGGCAACTGCGATGCGCAGCGCATCGCGCCGCGTGAGCCCCGTCGGCGGGGCCGGTCTGATCGAATGGACGGACATCCACCTGCCGGCCTCCCAACCGGTATCAAACGCAACGATTCACTGCAATGCAATCGATTGCACCATAGGGGAGGAAATTGTCTGTTTGCAAGTCGCGGTGCACGAAAGCTGATGCTGCGGGGCACAACTCCGCAGGAATCGCGGACAAAGGAAAGCCCCGCATGAGCGGGGCTTTCTTTCTGGGCGGTGGCAGCGGGACGACGCCTGTTGGCTACAGGGTCGAGACCGTGCCGCCGTCGATCCGATACTCCGTTCCGGAAATCGAGGCAGACCGGGGAGACGCCAGGAACGTGATCAGATCGGCCACCTCCTGCGGTGCCGCGGGGCGCCCCACCGGGATCCCCCCAAGCCAGTCCATGACCCGCCTCTTGCCCCCTTCATAATCGGTTCCTGCTTCTGCCGCGATCCGTTCTGCAAATTCCCGGGAAGCCTCTGTCTCGATCCAGCCCGGCGCAACGCTCAGCACGCGCACGCCCTTGGCGGTGACCTCTCTTGAAAGCGACTTGCTGTACGTCGTAAGTGCCGCTTTGGCCGCGGCGTACGCGGTGGTGGACTCCGGCAGAGGCAGCATGCGCTGGATCGAACTGACATGGATGATCACGCCAGCGCGCTGCGCGAGCATGGCCGGCAGCAAGGCGCGATCCAGACGAACCGCCGGCATCAGATTGAGGTTCAGCTCGGCAAACCAATGCGCATCACTGATCGCCGCGAAGCCGCCGCCTGGTGTCTTTGATCCCCCAAGCACATTGATCAGGATGTCGGCACCGTCCCACGCCTGCAGAACGGCCTGGGCGAAGATGCCGGTGCCCTCGGCCGTCGACAGATCGGCTGCCACGTACGCGACCCCTTCGACCGGCCGTGCCGGCAAGCTGCGCGCAGACGTCATCACCCGGGCCCCGGCCTCGGCCAGGGTCCTGACCACCGCAGCCCCCACACCCAACGTGCCGCCGGTTACCACGGCCCGCAGGCCACCGAGTTGAAGATCGAAGCTCATGCAGTGATCTCCAGCGCTGCAATCAGGCCTCGTTGCAGTTCGAAACGGTAGGTCAGCAGGATCGGGCTGCCTGGAAAATTGCCGCTGACAGTGGCGCGGACAACGTGACAGTGTTCCTGCCGCGCGATGGCGCATGGCACGCTGGTAGCACGGTACTTGGCCGATGCCTCGGCCAGGAAGGCCTTGATCGCGTTGACGCCGGTGAGCGTGTGCCCGTCGTCCTTGAGGATCGCCTGGGTGGTGAAGCAACGCCCGAGGGCTTCGGGGTCATGCTCGGCCGCGAAGTACGCGGCAATGGGCTCTGGGAGGGTCAGTGCATTCATTGCTGGGCTCCTGCAGTGGTGAGGCGCTCAGGATGTGCACGCAGGCCAGTTAAGTGAATGCCCTATAATCCGAATGGGTTATGTCGAAAAGTCTACCTAATGCGCGGATCCGAGTTCACTGAACTGAAGGCTTTCGTGGCGGTGGTGGAACGCCAGAGCTTCGCGCGGGCTGCGGAACATCTGGGGGTATCGCCCTCGGCGCTGAGCCAGACCATCCGCCAACTGGAAGGCCGCCTCGGCACCCGCCTGCTCAATCGCACGACCCGAAGCGTCGCGCCATCAGCAAGTGGCGGGCGACTGTACGCGCGCATAGCGCCGCTGTTCGAGGAGTTGGCCGTAGCGGTCGCTGAAACCCGCGAGGCGACCGGGCGGGTGAATGGGACGCTGCGCATCAATACGCTGGGCATCGCCGCGAGAACACTGATTGCCCCGCGGCTTGCCCGCTTCCACCAGGCCTACCCTGATGTCGTTGTCGACATCGTGGTCGACGACGCGCTCAGCGACATCGTCAGTGGGCGGTTTGATGCAGGCATCCGCGTGGGCGGGCAGCTCGAGAAGGACATGGTGGCCATCCGCCTCACTCCCGACCTGAACATGGTCGCCGTGGCGTCACCGGATTACGTCGCACGCCGTGGAACGCCGCGATCTCCAACGGAACTGCAGGACCATGCCTGCATCAACTGGCGGCTGCAGAGTGACGGCAGGCAGTACCGATGGGAGTTCAAGAAGCGAGGCCGCCACCTGGAGGTCGCCGTGGACGGTCCTGTCGTCACCAATCACGCTGACGTCGGGATTGCGGCGGCACTGGCCGGCCTTGGAATCGCCTATCACTTCGAGCAGGATCGCGTGGGGGAACTGCTGGCCCAGGGATTGCTGGTGCGGGTACTGGCGGATTGGTCGGTCTCGCGCCCCGGGCTTTTTCTCTACTACCCGAACAGGCGGCATCGCCCCGCCCTGCTGGGGGCGTTCATTGATTGCCTGCTGGACCAGGGCGTGTTCGGCAATCGGTGATAACATCGAGAAACGTCCGCATCGGCGGCCGTCGGACAACAGGATCCCGGCAGGGCCTCAAAAACGACAAGGGCCCCAGGCAGGCATGCCAGGAGCCCTTGTCGGGATGCACCGAAGGTGCGCTTAGAACGGAATATCGTCGTCAGCGAAGTCGTCCATCGGCGGAGCCTGCTGCGGCTGCGGGCGCTGGTTGCCACCCTGGTTGCCGTAACCGCCGCCCTGGTTGCCGCCCTGGTTGCCATAGCCACCGCCCTGGCCGCCACGCTGGCCACCACCACCGCCGCCGTACTCCTGGCGCGGCGCCTGCTGACGCTGCGGGCGATCGCCGCCGTAGTTGCCACCACCGCCACCGCCGCCGCCTTCACCGCGGCCGCCCAACATCTGCATTTCATCGGCAACGATGTCGGTGGAGTACTTCTCCACGCCGTCCTGGCCGGTGTACTTGTCGTAGCGCAGGCTGCCTTCGACGTAGACCGAGCTGCCCTTGCGCAGGTACTCGCCGGCGATCTCGCCGAGCTTGCCAAAGAACACCACGCGGTGCCATTCGGTACGTTCCTGCTGGTTGCCATCCTTGTCCTTGCGGACGCTGGTGGTGGCCAGGCTGATGCGGGTGATCGCCATGCCGCTCTGGGTGTACTTCACGTCCGGGTCGTTGCCGAGGTTGCCGACCAGGATGACTTTGTTGATGCCGCGCGCCATAGGTAAGTGATTCCATTGTCCGGGGGCTGGTGCCTGTCATAGCACACAGCCGGAGTTGCCGATACCCGGCCGCCCATGGTGGGCACTGCCAGAAACCCGGCATTCTATCATCGCGCCCCGGCCCACCGGGCTTGCCTCTACTCCCCCGACCGCCAGCATGGCGGCCGGGGCGGGCGTTTACCCTTACCGGATCAGGCCGCCTGCGACGGCACGCCGCCCAGGGTCACCTTGTCACGCCGGCCGGTGGCCGGATCGGTCCGGTGCATGGACAGGCTGCGCCCCGCGAACGGCCCGGTCAGCAGATCGCCCAGCATGGCCTCGGCCAGGCCGTTGCCGGGCTGGGCGAAGGGGGTGATGAACTCGATCAGCCACAGGCGATCGCCGCTGTTCCAGTCGTCCAGTTCCAGCCGCTCGCCGACTTCCAGCTTGCGCTCGGCCTCCTCTGAAAGACTGGCCCAGATTGCAACGCCAAGCGGCAACTGTTCCAGTGCCTGCTGGGTCACCCCGGCGAAGGCCGCACCGGCTTCCTGCATGCCCGGCAGCGGCGGTAGTGTGCCGAAACGGAACACCCGGAACTGCTCCTTCAGCAGCGGCGGCATGAATGACCATTCGAGGTCCTTCAACTGCATCTCACGGTGCAGCGGCGACTGTGAAAGCAGCCAGACGATCTGGCCGAGGGCCTCGGCAACGGTGCGCGGCGCCCCGTCGGAGGCGGCGGTGGCGGTCGTGGACGTGATCATGAACGGGAAATCCTATAGTCGGGAATGGCGGTCAACAGTTCCATGGCGGCCGGATCGCGCGCCGCCGTGCTGATGCCCTGGGCATAGGGCTGAGCGTCGAACGTGGACATCGCTTCGATCATCTGGAACCGCTTCTTCTGTGCCAGCGCCAGATTGTCATGCAAGGCGGAGCGCTGTGTTGTCGGGCCGGACGGAATGCTTTCATCGATGGGGGCACGCTGTTCCGACCGAGCCGATTGCTGCATCCGCTCGGCGGCGGTGGGCTCAACGCCACCGAAATGATCCCCCAGTTCCGTCACGGCTTGTGCCACCGGGGCCTGCGGCAGGTCAGTTGCAGGCGTGAAGCGTGGATCCCCGCCACGGCGGTTGACGCGTCCGGAGGCGGCATCACCGCTACCCAGGTCACGCCCGCCCTTTCCGGAGCCAGCATTCAGGTTCAGGCCGTCATCGTCGCCCTCCTGATTGCGCTCGCCGAAAGCGAAGAACATGTCCGACAGGGCCGCCTGGGTGCCATCGATACGGATGTACTGACCGTTGGCATAGGTGGTGTTGTCCACCGACGTACCCGGCATCTGCCCGGTACGGCGCGCATCAAGGTTGATCGACGCCACGCCGGCCTGCTGCAACGTCAGCAGCTCACCCGCCTGGCTGATGCCATCGCGGTTGGCATCGCGCCAGACCTGGAACTCCCTGAAGCGGGCGTCATTGGCATCCAGGCGGCGGTCGCCGTTGCTGTCGTAGGCGGCCAGTCCCTCAAGGTCGGAATGGGCGCCTGCAAGATCGGCCGTGAACGAGATCTCGGCGCCGGAATCGATCGTGCCGTTGCGATTGCGGTCGAGCACCAGTAGACCGTCGTGCGGCCCGACCCAACCGGTCAGATCACGCACGCCATCACCGTCCATGTCAAAGCGCGTGGCGCTCTGTGCCCAGCCCACGGTCTCCACGCCGTCGCCGTCCAGATCGAGAACCACAGGGCCGAGGCGAGCGCCGAACTCGTTGACGACAAACTTCAGCGGATCACTCCAGAGGCCAGCGCTGTCCACGCTCTGGATGACGATTTCATAGTAGGTGTCGTAGTAGGTCTCCTGGTAGTAGCCCGCGCCGCTTCCGCGCGGATCGCCCCAGCTTCCGTCGTTCACCTGACGCCGGTTTCCACGATTCACGATCCGCGTGGCAAGCGTGCCGTTGTAGTAGTAACCGTTCAGGAAACCATCACCGGAAATGGCCTTCGACGTGGTCCCATAGTCAAAGAACGATGTCTCGTTGGTATAGGTGTCCCAGTACTGGCCAGTAGTACTCACCAGTTCCACCGCGCTGGTGATCACCAGACGGCTGAAGATGTCCTCCTGGTCACTTCCCCAGAGCACGTACACGTAGTTGCTGTCCTGCGTCTGGACGACCGTCGGCCGCTCATTGACGTTCTGCACATTGATCGTCACCCAGGTGCTGCTGGAAAGGCCACCACGATCGGTGACCGTCACCTGGATCTGGTGGCTCTGCGCGGTCTCATAATCCAGCTGCCCGTGCAGCGCGATCTGACCCGTGGTGGCGTTGATGCCGAACAGGTTGCTGGCACCACCGGTGATGGCAAACCGGTGGTCGCGGTTGTACCACTGGCTGTCCGGGTCGGACCAGTTGGTGAACTGGAACACGGTCTGCCCCGCCCCCGGCGCCGATTCGGCCAGCGTCAGGCTCTGGCCCCAGGTCGTCGGTGCCTCGTTGACGTCTTCGATGCGTACCGTGATCTCGCGATTGCCCGACACCAGCGCTCCATCCGTCGCACGAACGGTGACGTTGTAGTACGCCTCCAGCTGGCCATCGCCGTCGCCGTCGATCAGCTGCAGGTACGGTGCAACCGCTTCGAAATCGAAGCTGCTGACGTTGTACTTGAGCTGGTTGCCGGAAATGGCGAACCAGGCAAACGGATCGTTGATGATCTGGTACGAGGGCGCGGTCCCGTCCGGATCAGACGAGGACAGCGTGGCCACCACCTGCCCGGACACGCCGGTGTTCTCGGAGGTGAGCGCCACGTGCTGCACGACGTCAGGCGTTCGTGGCGCTTCGTTGACGTTGGACACGCCCACTTGGAACACCTGGTCGCGGGTCGCGCCGTGGGTGTCGGTCACCCTCACCGTGATTGCATGCGAAGTGGCGGCCTCGTAGTCCAGTAGCCCACCATTGGCGACGCTCAGTACACCAGCCGCGGTGATGGCAAAGCGGCCGCCAGCATTGTTGACCAGGGTGAAGGTCAGGACGTCGGTCACGTCCTGGTCCTGGCCACTGAACTTACCGACCTCGGCGCCGTTGGCAGTGTTTTCCGCGATGCTCAGCGTGCGATCAACGGTGATGCCATGCGGCGTATCGTTGACGTCTTCAAGGCGCACGGTGATGGTGCGCGCCCCCGCCGAGGTCAGCCCACCCGACACAGCCTTCACCGACACCGAGTACACCACCTCCTGGCGGCCATCGCCATCAGCGTCACTCACGGCCATTCCAGCAGCCTTCAGCGCTTCGAAATCCAGGACCAGGCCATCACGGAACTTCAGCTGGTTGCCGACCAGGGTGAACCAGCCGCGCGCGTCGCCCTCCAGCACATAGCTGTAGCTGCCATTGCCGCCACTGGAGGCAAGGTTGGCGATCACAACGCCGCCCAGCGCCGCATTCTCGGCGGCGATTGCCACCGGTTGGCTGGAGACGGTCGGCGTAGCCGGCGCCTCATCAACGTTGGTCACCGCCACGGTGAACGTCTTGTCGCGGGTCAACCCTCCCGAGTCGGTCACCCGCACCACGATCTGGTGCGAGGTGTTGGCCTCGTAGTCGAGCAGGCTGGCATTGGCCACCGTCAGCACGCCGGCCGCGGAAATCGCAAAGCGCCCGCCTGCGTTGTTGGTCAGGCTGAAGGTGAAGCTGTCATTGTCCGCATCCACCCGTGCGAAGTTGCCCAGCACGGTGCCATTGGCCACCGGTGCATCCGAGGTCGACTCGACTGTGCTCAGCGCACGGTCCACGGTGATGTCGGTCGGACGCGCATTGATGGTGACCGACAGGGTCTGCGTCTTACTGCTGGTCTTGCCCGTCGCGGTCTCCTTGGCGATGGCGGTCACCGTCAGCGCCGCAGTGCCGGTCAGGTCGGCCGACCACGTGGCCGGACCGACCAGCGCCAGACCGGCCAGCTGCGCCGGCGTCAGCGACCACACGCCGTTGCCCAGGTTCGTGCCCTTGTTCAGGGTCAGCCCGGTCGGCAGGTTCGAGATTCGGATCTCCAGCGTTTCCGACCCGTCGGTGTCGGTGAGGGCAGCCTGCACGTCCAGCGTCAGCGTTCCGCCATCAAGCGTCTTGCCGACCTGCACGGCACGGGTAATCACCGGCGCGTCCACTACCGGCGCCACATTCATGAAGAACACGCGCTCGGTCACCAGCCCACCGGCATCGGTTGCGATCAGCTTGATCGCAACGCGTCCGCTGGCGTTGCCCTTCGGCACCAGCGTCACCGTACGCTCGCCGTTGGCCCCCGCAGTGATGCTCGGAGTATTCATCCAGGCCACCACCGTCGTGAGGTCAGTGGCATCCACCGCCACGGCACGTACGGTGACCCCGGATGCCGGGGTCAGGTCATCACCGACGGTGAACTGCAGGGCGACCTGCCCATCCTCGTTGATCGACTGATCCGGCACGATGCTGATCGACGGCAGGCCGTTGCCATCCCAGTAGTGCCGCCACTGGTTCTCGAACGTGCCGTCGGCATGCAATGCCTGATAGGCCGCCACCGTGGCCGGCTTGGTGCGACCGGCCATCAGCGCGACCAGTGCCTCTGCATTGATCGTGCTGCTGGCGTGCTCGCCGGCCAGGAAGAAATCAATCTTGTAGTTGGCGCGATCATTGGCATTGGTGGTCGTGTACCAGCCCTTGATCGTGGTCACCACGCTGGTGCCGATCACCGAGATCACCAGGTCATCGCCGGTACGGCTGAACCACAGGTCATTGCGGCTGATGTCGCGATAGCCGATGACGTCGATATCGTCGCCACTGGAGTCGTAGTTGCGGATTTCGTCGGCACCGGAGTTGCGGTCGATCAAGTAGACGTCGCTATCATCGCCACCAATCAGGATGTCGTTACCGGCGCCACCATACAGGGTGTCATTGCCGGCCTGCGCATCGAGCAGGTCGTCACCATCACCGCCATACAGCGTGTCGTTGCCAGCACCGCCATAGAGCTTGTCGTTGCCTGCGCCACCCTCGATGTAATCATCCCCCGCGCCACCAGTGATGACGTCGTCGAACCCACTGCCGATCACGCGCTCGAACGCATCTTCCAGCACATCGCCAGCGGCCGCGCCACCATGTGCTCCGGTAGCCAGGTTCAGCACGATGCCCGCCGTCGCCGAGGCGTAGGTCAGCGTATCGACACCGACGCCCCCGGACAGGGTGTCGGCACCGGCACCGCCATCGAGGATATCGTCGCCATCACCACCGCGCAGGATGTCGTTGCCGACGCCACCGCGCAGCGTGTCATTGCCGATGCCCCCTTCCAGCAGGTCATTGCCGGCACCGCCATCGAGGATGTCATTGCCGGCGTCGCCGTACAGACGATCATCACCGTCTTCGCCATACAGGTTGTCATCGCCATCACCGCCACGCAGTTCGTCGACGCCTGCGCCACCGTACAGCGTGTCGCGACCCAGCTCGCCCCACAGTTTGTCGTCGCCAGCCTCACCGCGCAGATTGTCATCGCCATCGCCACCGTACAGGTCGTCGTTGCCACCGCCGCCGTTGATGATGTCATTGCCACCGAGCCCCTGGATCACATCCCGGTTGGCCTGGCCGACCAGCGTTTCGCCAGCGGCAGTGCCGTACAGGTAGTCATCGCGGTTGACCACGGTGAAGACCAGCTGCTTGCTGACGCTCAACCCGGCGCCGCCGCGATCGGTCGCGGTGACCGTCACGGTGACGTTGCTGCCCGCCTCATAGTCAACGATCGCACCCGCCTTCAGGCGTAGCTGGTTGCCGTTGATGATCTCGAAGCGGCTGTCGGACACGCTGTACACCATCGTGGCGAAATCACTGCCGGCCGTGGTGTCTGGGTCGGTGGCCGACAGCGTGCCGAGCAGGATCGCCGGCAGCGCGGTACCGGTGGGAACGCGATCGGTTTCGCTGAAGCTGGTGGTGGTGGCCGCGAACATCACTGCCGTCGGCGCTTCGTTCTCGTCTTCGATGGCATAGGTGAAGCTGAGCGTCGAAGCAGATGCCAGGCTGCCGTCGTACGCCCTCACGCTGGCGGTCAGCAGCACCTCCTTGATGCCGTCGCCATCCAGATCGACCAAGGTCGCGCCTTGGGCGGCGGCCAGCGCCTCGAAGTCGATTGCAACGCCCGCACGCACGCGTACCTGGTTACCCACCACCTCCAGCAGACCGCCCGGGTTGGCTACAAGTTGCAGGGTCGGCGTGGTCTTGTCGGGGTCCCCGATCACGAAGGTGCCTACCACCGTACCGGCGCCCGTCTTTTCACCGGCCAGTACGGGTGCGGTGTTCGGTGGCCGCGTCGGCGTGAACGGTGCCTCGTTGACATTGCGGACGTCGATCTTGAAGTCCTTCTCGAACCACGCGCCGGCACTGTCGGTCACGCGTACCCGGATGGTGTGCGCGGTGGCGGTCTCATAGTCCAGCTTGGTGCCGTCACGAACGCTGAGCGTGCCATCGGCCGTGAGCTTGAAGCGCCCGCCGCCATCATTGATCAGGGTGAAGGTGGCCGTATCTTCCGCGCCGTCGCGATCGATATGACCGAAGCGGCCCAGCGACAGGTTGTTGGCGGCGTTCTCGTCCACGGCCAGCGGGCCGGGTGCGAGGATGTCGCTGGGCGCGTCGTTGACCGAGCGCACCACCAGATCGACGATCTGGTCGGCGGTATTGCCGTCCGCATCGGTCACCCGGACCACGAAACGGTCATTGCCGTGGCGGTCCGCAGCCGGCGTGTAGACCCAGGCGCCGGTGGCCGCATTGAGCGTGACGGCCCCCATACCGGGTGCGGTGATCACCGTGTACCCGGTGATGTTCCCATCATGGTCGACGGCATTGACGCTGCCACTGAGCGGTACGTCCTCATCGGTGGCCAGGTACTGTGTTTCGACCAGCGGTGCAGGCTTGCTCGAGTTCTGCCAGTAGGTGCCGAGCAGGGTCTGCAAGCTGGAGGACATCCCGGCCGGCACGGACGCCGACTCTGCCGACATTGCCGCGAGCAGCGGCTCGGCGTGGGCGAGGAACAGCGAGCCCGCACCAGTCGCGATCTCGGTGATCCGGCTGGCGCCGGTGTAGTAGCCCGCGATGGTGATCCGGGTGCTGCCTCCGATCACGCTGACCAGCAGATCGTTGCCCACCTTCTGCAGCCAGACCTCGTGGTTGGCCACGTTCTGCAGCACGATGCGATTGACGCCCAGTGCGTCTTCGATCCGGTCGTTGCCGCCCTCCCGATCGAACAGGTAGGTGTCATTGCCATCACCGCCCCGCAGCAGGTCGTTACCGGCCTCACCGGCCAGGGTGTCGTTGCCGGTCCCGCCGTCCAGCAGGTCGTCGCCCGCGCCACCCACCAGAGTATCGTTGCCGGCTTCGCCGTAGAGCTGGTCGTCTCCATCCTGGCCCCCCAGGGTGTCATTGCCTTCGCCGCCCCAGGCCTTGTCGTGGCCTACATCGCCGCTGATCTGGTCGTCGCCCAGCCCACCGTAAAGCTCGTCAGCACCCGCGCCGCCAGCCAACACATCGTTGCCCGCGCCACCTTCAAGTCGGTCATCGCCGGCATCGCCGGACAACGCATCGTTGCCGTCGCCGCCCATCAGGGTGTCGTTGCCATCACCACCGATGAGCACGTCATCGCCCCCACGCCCATCCAGCCAGTCGTTGCCGCCCAGCCCGATCAGGCGATTGGCCCGCGAATCACCACTGATGGTATCGGCGAAGCCGTCGCTGCCAACCACGTTCTCCAGCGTGCTGACGCCGTTGACTGCAACCAGGGTATCGCCATCAGCATGCCCGCCCGACAGCGTGCCTGCGGCGAGGTCCAGCACCAGCGAGGCGGTGGACGTCACATAGCGGACGGTATCGCCATAGGCTTCACCCGCCACCGCCGCCTGGCCGAGGCTGATGCGGTCGCTGCCACCGTCGAGGATATCGGCACCGGCACCGCCCTCCAGCGTGTCGTCACCGTCGCCGCCCCGCAGCGTGTCATTGCCATCTCCACCCGCCAGCACGTCGTGACCTGCAAGACCCGTAAGCGTGTCCGCGCCATCGGACCCGAACAATACATCGTCACTCGCGCTACCGCCTTGGGAAAGCTGGCGGAACTGGCGCAGATCCAGCACCAGTCCGTCCTTCAACTGCATGAACTCGACGCGACGTTGGGCATTCGTGTGATTGGCGAGCTTGATCGTACCGTTCTGTGCGGCGAAGACATCCACCTGGAGCGTCGTCCCGCTCAGCGCCAACCGAAGATTGGAGAGGCTGAGCCCTGCTCCCAGTACCAGCGTATCCTGGCCCCCGTCGATGGCCTGGAACACTTCGCGTACGATCTGTTGCCCATTTGGCCCGTTTCGCCAGGTCGACGAACGGAACTGCCCCTGCGCCGATGGCCACGTGGTGGAGGCTGGCGCGTTCGTCACTGGGGCGTCAAACAGGAAGTCCACCTTGTCCACGCTCTGGTAGACAACAGTGCCGGATCCGATCTCCTTGACCGTCAACCGATACTGATGCTTGTTGCCCACCGTTGTCTCGCCAATGCCCAGATACTCCCAAGACGCCGTGTAGGCTGATCCCAACGCCCCTGAGCTGGACATCACCTCATCAAGATAGAATGCGCCTTCATAGATGACATCACTACCGTCGCCGATGTTGTACTCATAGGCATCGTCGCCCTCACCGCCGTACAACGCATCCGCGCCACCGCCACCACGCAGCACATCTGCGCCTATGCTGCCGCCGAGGCGGTCGGCGCCGGCGCCGCCCTCGATGCCTTCGATGCTGCTGTAGGCATCGCCCTTGGCGTCGCCGGTATTGGCGAACGTGCCTTCCAGGTAAACGCGCACCGCCGCACTTCCCGCGTAAGAGGCGATGTCCACGCCACCGCCACCGAACAGGGTGTCCGCGCCGGCACCGCCGTGCAGCAGATCGTCACCCTGGCCGCCGTACAGGATGTCGTCACCCGCACTGCCACGCAGCGTATCGTCGCCCTCATTGCCCATCAGCAGGTCGTTGCCCGCACCGCCGTCGATAACGTCATCGCCACCGTTGCCGGTCAACCAGTCCTTGCCAGCCGTACCGACGATCGTGTCGTTGCCATCGCCACCCCCAAGCAGGGTCATGTCGGTGAGCGCATGGCGGCCGGTCGCGGCAAACACCATGTTCTCGATCGATCCGCCGAGTGCGTACCAGTCCCTGATAGTGATCCGGTCACTGGACGCCGAGAGGCGCTCCTTCTCACCATCGCGACCGATCACCAGGCGCAGGTCATTGCCATCGCGCTGCAACATCACATCCTGGATATCGATGCCAACGCCAAATTCCAGCGAATCAACACCCGCGTTGCGCGCTATCAGGCCATTGAGCGCGCCCTTGTGCCGGCGCAGCACCTGCGCCTCGTCGTTCCAGTCGTTGTGGCTGATCCAGGTGGAACCGTCGAAATAGACCACGCCGTCCTTGCTGACGGTGCCATCGGCATTACGCACATAGCCGTTGACGTAGGCGCCCTTCTCCCAGACCAGATCCCAGTTGTCGACATAGTCGTCCATGACAATGTCGTCGCCATCGCCGCGCTGGTAGCGGAAGACGTCATCGCCTTCACCGCCCACCACTTCGTCGTTGCCACGGCCGCCGACCACGAGGTCCGAACCCGTACCACCATGCACACGGTCATTGCCATCATCGCCAAACACCGTGTCGTTGCCCGCGCCGCCCAGCACCTGATCGTTGCCGGAGCCGCCCATCACCCAGTCCTGGTCGCCATCGCCAGCAACGAAATCGTCGCCCGAGCCACCATTGCCGAAGTCATTGCCGGCCAGGCCGCGGATCTCGTCGTTGCCAGCCCCGCCATACAGGAAGTCCGCACCGTAGGTACCCAGGATCACATCCGAGCCACCGGTGCCGATGATGTACGAGGTCATATCGCCGATGCGGATGTCCTCGCCATCGGCAAACCGCAGCCACTCCACGCGATGCGAAGATTCGAACCAGTCCTTGATGGTCAGCTCGTCGCCGGTGAGGATCGCGTTGCCGGCGGCGTCATAGCTGACCAGGGCAATGATCAGGTCGTTGCCGGCACCGCTGGCCGAGGAGCGACGCATCTGGATGTTCTGCAGCGACAGGCCGGTGCCGAACACGATCGCGTCCTCCCCCCCCTTCACCGAGCCGTTGACCTCGTAATCGCCGCCACCAGCCCAGTTGCGCGCCAGCTGTCCATTGGCGATCTTCGCGAGGCGGTCATTCAAGCTGTCGCCGCTGCCGCGGATGGCCCCCGCCCCCTCTTCGTCGTAGACCACATCGCGGCCGTCACCGAGCCGGAACAGGTACTGGTCCGCGCCGCCCCCACCGAACAGGCGCGCTTCGCCATTGCCCCCCCGATCATCGCCGGCGCCACCGGCGATGATGTCGCCACCCTCGCCACCCGCCAGCAGGTCGTTGCCAGCGCCGCCTTCCAGCCAGTCCGAACCGGTGCCGCCATACAGGCGATCGTCGCCGGCACCGCCGTCGAGGTAGTTGCCATTGCCACCACGCGCAGCGATCGCCAACGCCTGTGCGCTGGCATCACCGATGGCGAAGTTCACATTGGTGACATTGCCGGCGAACAGCACATCGTTGCCGTCACCGCCAAACAGCCAGTCATCGAGCAGGCCACCCACAAGGGTGTCGTTCCCACTGCCGCCGAGCAGATCGTTGCCGAGATCCCCGCCACGGACCAGATCGTCGCCAGCACCGGCATCGATGACCGCAGCGATGCCGATGCGATGGGTGGCCGGGGCGGCCTTGCCGTTGATCAGCAGGCCAGTGGTGCTGGACAGCGTTGCACCATTGACGATGATGCTATCGTTGCCGGTGCCACCGAGGATGCGATCCTTGTCTGCGGTGACGATGGTGTCGCCAATAGAGAGGAGCTCCTCGCCGCTCCATCCCATGAACAGGAACTTCCGTCCACTCGAACTGTCAAGCGATGCAACGACGTTCGCCGCATTCAGGCCTACGCCATTCAGCTCCCCATCGGGCAACTGATCCATCCATGCCGCAAATCCGCCTACCCAGTCAGTCGATGCACGCTTGTTCAACCCAAGTTCTGTGGCACGCGCAAATGTGATAGCCCATTGTGCTGCCAGTCCGCTTTCCGGAGCGCCGGCAATGAGCGCGTTGATCTGGAAGGGGTCCATCAGATAGCGCCCGTAGTCGGCCGCCATCGCAAGATCCCCGACCAGAGACGTCACGTTGAACTCACGCGAAGACGGCAGCATCCCCAGGTGTTGCACGAGGGCGCGCTTGATATGGATGTCGCCGCCGATCATCTTCCCGGCAAGATTGGTCAGTGCCAGTGCCGATCCGTATCCGATCAGCTCTTCCGCGCTGGAGAACGCGACGGGAGCCGCCGACCAGTATCGATACTCCTTTCCATACGCGCCAAAGGTGCCCCCATCGACAGAGCTACCAGAGGCTACCCGGCTTCCGGACAATTTCAGCACAGCATTGAGATTCTCCGCCACGGCACTGGCGAGGATCTTCGCACCGGCCTTGGAGCCACCGGAGCGTGACCGCACTCCGCTGATGACGAAACTCTCCGATGTCTCTTCCCAGCTGACCGTGGCCCACGACCGCGGCTTTCCACTTGAGAAGAACGAGCCGATCAGTCCTCCCAGGATGTAGCCGACCAATGCGCCGACTGCCGCACCGATCGCGCCGTATGCCGCCCCACCCACTTTACTGCCCGCTGCAGCCCATGTCGTCGCCGCAGATGCACCGACATAAGCACCAATGGCCGATCCCACCTGCGCACCGATCTGGCCACCGATGGTATCGAACTCTACCAGGCTGGCACCGATGCGCGCGCCGACATAAGCCCCCACCGCATTGAACAGCTGGGCGGATTTGATGCCATTGAACAGGCTGATGTTCGCGCCATTGGAAATCGCTGCCGCGTTCTGGATGATCTGCGCGATCGCCGCCGACGCGACGGTTTGCCCCAGTTCGCCAAGCGTTCCTTCAATACCAAGCGAGCTGATCAGCTCTGCGGCCAGGTAGGAGGAGATCGCACCCACACCTGCACTGCGCAGGTTGGCCTGGAACTCTTCCGGAAGGTCGTCAAGGACGTTCTGGACCACTCCCGACGGAAGCGTTACAGACACACCGCCGGCTTGGATGGCCTCTGCCAGATTCTCACCGACGGTTGTCAGGATGGTGGAACTCAGCACCCGCCATGCAGGATCCTTGATACGCAGTGCCGAAGAAACGGCGCCGCCGATGGCTCCGCCGAGCCCACCCGCCAAGGCAATCTTCTGCAAGAGCCCATCGTCGGCATTGAACAGCCAACTCAATGCATACGGGGAGTTCCAGCCGGGTGTCGCTGAGCCCTTGCGCGTGATGGTCGTCCAGTTGTTCGGACCATCCGAGATTCCCAGGGTTTCACTGTTCCCGGTGAAATAGAAGCCCGATGCCTCCAGCTTTGCTCTGTCCACTCCGAGTGCTGCAAAATCGATGGTCAGCGCATTGGGCTTTCCGGCCCCCAAGATGCGGCGATACTCGGATTCGTAATACAGAATCCTGTTGATCGCTCCGAGCGTGTAGTACTCGTGATAGCTCAGATTGGCGTTCGGGCCGAGCTTTGAACGTGGATCATCGAAGTAGCATACGGCCACCGCTTCGATGTTGGCCGCTGTCTGTTGCAGAACGAGATTCTGATCAAGCACGATCCCGGGGGCAGTTTCGTAAAGCCCGCTGGGCAACCTTGTTACGCAGTCCGGGCGCACAAAGTACATGCGTTCCAACAGCGCCTGGCGATCAATTGGCTTGCCCCCATTGCTGGCAACCATTTCATTGCGGACGGCATTCCACCCGTTGATTGTTGCGACGGCCTCGTTGGCACGTGCTGCAAGCACATAGTTCTTGATCGCTATGGTGTAGTTGCGATCCGAATCACGGAACTGCGACAGATTGATCACTACATTCGAGAAATTCCCGGAAGCAGCATCGACAGCACCACTGAACAAGCCATGCCCGATCTCATGACCTAGCGTGGATCTCAGGTTGTCCATCACTGCCGTGCCAACGCCTCTGGAAAGCGCGTTCCTTGACAGCCGCATGACCCCGTCGTCGAGATGCCCGCCCTCGCTGGCACTCTCCGGAAGAAGTTCAATCGCCTTCAGCTTCCCTTGAAGCGCCGCGCGATTGAACTGCAGGATGAGCTGCGGGGAGCCCTCCAGTGCTCTCTGAATCAGATTCGCGGCGCGCAGCGATTCGCCACCTCGCGCCCTGAGAATATCGAGAATCGACTTCAACTGCGAATTGAATTCAGCCATTTCCCTGCTCCGATGGTTCGACCTGGATGCTCTCCACACAGGATTCGCCGCTGACGGATCCAGTGGGGACGTAAGTGATCACGACCACGGGCAGATGTGGTCGAGAAAAAAAATGTATGCGAGGAGAGCCTGGCGGCACCTGGGGACGCGTGTGATCAAAGCCGTTTCTTCTCAGCCGATCGGCAAACTCCGCGAAAGAGAAGGTGCAGTACCCTGGTACCCGGCGGCCTTGCTCCCCCACTACGTAGAACGCAACGACGTTCCCGCCATTGGGGCGCTCTCTGGATTCAATCCAGTAGTTCCAGCCTTCGCGAACCTTGGCGTCTATCCGCAACACACCAGTGCGGTAAGGCGAGGGCGCCATGGGGCGAGCGGAAAGACGATTCCAGCTCGAGCTCGAGATCCCCTTGAATCCGGGTACTGCCCGCTGCTCGGACAGCAGGCTGACAATCCGCTGGGAGAGAAGGTCGGCACTGATATCTCCAGAGGGTGCCGGCTTGCGCTTGGTGATCTCGGCGGCCATGGCATTGGCAGGCACGATCAGGATCATTCCAAGCAGGAAGCCGCCCGCTTCCCGAGTGAACATCTGCCTCAAGCCTTTGACCAGGTTCATCGCTCCCTCCCCGCTTCCTGCACGCGCCTGGACAGCGGCGACAGCAGGTATTCAATGATGCGGCGATCACCGGTCTTGATTTCCGCCGTTGCGGCAAGGCCCGGCGCCAGCGCGCGACGCCGGCCATCCACTTCGATCCAGGGCTGCAGCAGGCGCACGCGGGCCGGATAGCGCAACCCTTCCTTCTCGGTCTGTACCGCATCGCGGCCCACAGTCTCGACCACGCCATCCACCACGCCGTAGCGGGTGAACGGATAGGCCTCCAGCTTCACCTCCACCGGCTGCCCTTCCCGGACGAAGCCGGCATCGCGATTGGGTAGCATCGCATCGACCACCAGCTCGCCGTCATGCGGCACCAGCACCATCAGCGCATCGGCCGGCTTCACCACACCACCGATGGTGTGCACCTGTAGTTGCTGCACGACGCCATTCACGGGTGCGCGCAATACCGTGTGCCCAGCCTTGTCATGGGCCTTCTTCAATTCTTCGCCACGCAGTGCGCGCGCCGCTTCCGCCTCAGTCAGCGCATCCAGTGCTTCACGTGCGAACTCGCTGCGGCTCTTGCTCATCTGCTGGCTGGCCGCCAGTTGCGCGGCGGTCGCTTTGCGCTGCTCTTCACGGCGAATAGCCAGGTCCTGGCGCATGCCGACAACACGCTCTTTCACTTCGGCCACCTGCAGTCGCGGCACGTAGTTGTCGCGGCTCAGCTCCTCCAGCTTGTTCAACTGGTCGGTAGCCAGCGGCAGCTGCTCTTCCAGCTTGGCGATCTCGGCCAGGATCATGCCGTGCTCGCCATCGCGCTGGCTGCGCTCCTGCTGCAAGCCGCCCACGGTGGAATCGAACTCGCGCTGCTTGGCGGCGACGAGTGCCTGCTGGACGGCAACAATACTGTCAGGTGCCCCCTCCGGTGCGATGAAGCGACCGGCCCGGCCGGCAACGTGGTCAACCACGGCCTGCGCCCGTGCCACATCGATCTGCGCGGTCAGCAACGCCTGGCGCGCCTGCTCGACTTCGGCATGGCTGACCGTCGGATCCAGTTCGAGCAGCGGTGTGCCGGCCTTCACTGACTGCCCTTCGACCACATGGATTGCACGGACCACGCCCTGGTCCGCAGCCTGGATCACCTTCACATTGCCACGCGGAATCACCTTGCCTTCGGCCACGGCGACCATGTCCAGGCGGCCAAGGCACGACCAGATCAATGCAATGGCCAGAAAGGCGATCAGCAGCCAGAGAACGGTACGGCCGATCGGGTTCGGGGGCTTTTCCAGGATCTCCAGCGCCGCCGGCAGGAAGTCCGGCGCGGCCGAACTGCGTGGGTCCTGCTGCGCACGCTCCGCGCGCAGGCTCTCGCGCAGGATGCCCAAATGATGCCTCAGTCCTTTCAACATGCGTGCTGTCCTTGGCTGGGCGCGCGGTGGTCAGTTCAACGGGGCGGCCACGGCGGGCAGGCCCATCTGTTTGGTGTAGAGCAGTGAGTAACGGCCTCCCGCGCGCAGCAGATCCTCGTGCGTGCCGGTCTCGGTGATGCGGCCACGTTCGAGGGTCACGATGCGGTTGGCCTGGCGTACCGCCGACAGACGATGCGCGATGATGATCACGGTGCGGCCGGCGGACATCCGCTTGAGGTTGTCCTGGATGACTTCCTCGCTCTCCGCATCCAGCGCCGAGGTCGCCTCGTCGAAGATCAGGATCTTCGGATCGATCGCCAATGCACGCGCGATCGCCAGGCGCTGCCGTTGGCCGCCGGAGAGATTGCCACCACGCTCGTCGATGCGTGTGTCGTAGGCCTCGGGCAGCTCCAGGATGAAATCGTGTGCGCCGGCCAGCTTGGCCACTTCCACCACTCGGCTCATCGGCATCGCCGGGTCTGCCATGGCGATGTTCTCGCGCACGCTGCGGTTGAACAGCAGGTTTTCCTGCAGTACCACACCCACCTGCCGCCGCAGCCACGCCGGGTCCACCATGGACAGATCGACACCATCCACCAGCACACGGCCACGCTCCGGGGTGTGCAGGCGCTGGATCAGCTTGGTCAGGGTCGACTTGCCAGACCCCGAGGGACCGACCACGCCGAGGATCTCACCCGGAGCAATCTCCAGACTGACTGACGACAACACTTCCTGGCCTTCGGGGCGATAGCGGAACGACACATGCTCCAGCGCGATGCGGCCATCCACTGCCGGCAGGCTGGCACGCGAGGGTGAGCTGGCCGGTTCGGTAGGCGAGTTGAGGATGTCGCCCAGCCGCTCCACGGCGATGCGCGCCTGCTGGAAGTCCTGGGCCAGCTGCGCCAGGCGCAGCACCGGGCCGGCAACCTGCCCGGCAAGCATGTTGAACGCCACCAGTTCGCCCACGGTCAGCTTGCCGTCGATCACCAGCCGCGCGCCGAAGAACAGCAGCGCCACCGTGGCCAGCTTGTGGATCAGCTGTACCGCCTGCGAGCCCCAGTTGGCCAGCATGCTGGCGCGGAAGCTGGCCTGGATGTAGCCCGCCAGCTGCTTGTCCCAGCGGTTCTGCGCCTGCGGCTCGACCGCCAGCGCCTTGATGGTCTCCACACCGGTCACTGCTTCGACCAGGAACGACTGGTTTTCGGCGCCGCGCACGAACTTCTCATCCAGCCGACGCCGCAGCATCGGCCCGACCACCATGACCACCACCGCGTACAGCGGCAGCGTGATCAGCACGATCAGCAGCAATGCAGGGCTGTACAGCCACATCACGGCCAGGAACACGATGGCAAAGAACAGATCCAGCACCACCGTCTGCGCTGAGGAGGTGAGGAACTCGCGGATGGTCTCCAGTTCGCGTACGCGCGCCACCGAATCACCCACCCGGCGCGCCTGGAAATAGGCCAATGGCAGATGCGTGAGGTGGGAGAAGAGCTTCGAGCCAAGTTCGGCATCAACGCGGCTGGTGGTGTGCGAGAACAGGTAGGTACGCAGCCCGCCCATCAGCACTTCGAACACCGAAACCACCAGCAGGCCGAGGGCAAGCACTTCCAGCGTGGTGATGCCTTTGTGCACCAGTACCTTGTCGATCACCACCTGGAAGAACAGCGGCGTGATGAGTGCCATCAACTGCAGGAAGAACGAGGCTACCAGCACGTCACGCAGCAGGCGGCGATACTTCACCAAGGCAGGAATGAACCAACCGACATCGAAGCGCCTCGCGGCGCCGGCCACGCTTTCACGCGTGGTCATCAGCAACAGGCGGCCATCGAACTCCTGCGAGAACTCGCCAAGCGACAGCGTGACCGGGCGTCCGTCGGCCGCCGCGTCGAAGCACAACACGTTCTCGGCGTCAGCCTTGAGCACGAGCGTATAGCGCCCATCGGCCAGGCAGGCGATGGCGGGCAGCGGATGGTCGCGCAGCGCGGTTACCCGCGCCTGTACCACGCGTGCTTTGACGTCCATCCGCTTGGCCAGGCGCAACAGATCCTGTGTATCGATACGGCCCTCGGGGTGGCCCAGCTGGTGCCGGAGTTGCTCGGGGTCGGCAGGCCGATCCAGAAACCCCAACAGGGCGACGAAGCACGCCAGCGCGCCCCCATCGTCCACGCACAGCGACTCCTGCAGATCGATCCCTGATCCGTTACTGCCCACGTCAACTGCCTTGTTGTCCCCTGGTGCGCGGACTCTAGGGCCATGCCATGGCAGCTGTCCATCTGCTGAATGCGCTTTTGTGCAAATCAAGTCAAAATGACAAATTGGTCACATTTTTTAACATCAACCCCGTTCATTCAGACAGGAGCGCACCTGCAAGCGGAGGGCCAGCCTCATGGCATCATGATCGCTGCACGTTCCCTATCCGTTCCCATGACGATCAAAGGCAAAGCCACCTCCCTGGACATCGCCCACCTGGCCGGGGTCTCCCAGCCCACCGTGTCGCGGGCCCTGCGTGGCAGCCCGATGGTCAACGCCGAAACCCGCGAGCGCATCCTGCGCATCGCCCGCGAGCTGAATTACAAGGTCGACAAGAACGCCTCCAGCCTGCGCCTGCGCAACGCCGGCACCCTGGCCCTGCTGTTCTTCGAGGACCCGACCAACGACGATTCGCTGATCAACCCGTTCTTCCATTCGATGCTGGGCTCGATCACCCGCGCCTGCGCGCTGCACGGGCAGGACCTGCTGGTCTCGTTCCAGCAACTGTCCACCGACTGGCAGGCCGATTACGAGGACAGCAACAAGGCCGACGGCATCATCCTGCTCGGCTACGGCGACTACCACGAATCGCGCGACCGCCTGCAGCGGCTGGTCGAACAGGGTACGCACTTCGTGCGCTGGGGCGCCGCCCTGCCCGGCCAGCCCGGTGTCTCAATCGGCAGCGACAACTTCCAGGGCGGGCATGACATCACCACCCACCTCCTGCAGCAGGGCTGCCGCCGCATTGCCTTCCTCGGCCATGCCTCCAGCCATTACCCCGAATTCCAGGAGCGCTACCGCGGCCATGTCGCGGCCCTGCAGGACCACGGCCTGGCCGCCGAACCGGCGCTGCAGCACGATGCGATCACCACCGAGGCTTCCGGCCAGGAGGCCTGCCAAGCGCTGCTGGCGCGCGGCGAACCGATCGATGCGATCTGCGCCGCCAGCGACCTGATCGCCATTGGTGCGATGCGCACCCTGCGCGAGGCTGGCCTGCGGGTGCCACAGGACGTGGCGGTGACCGGCTTCGACGACATTCCGCTGGCGGCCTCGGTATCCCCGGCGCTGACCACGGTGCAGCAGGACACCAAGCAGGCCGGCCAGCTGCTGGTGGAGCGCCTGCTGGCGCTGATCGGCCGGCAACCGGTGGAGAGCCAGAGCATCCCGGTGAAGCTGGTGGTGCGGGAATCGTCGCTGCGCCGGTAAGCGCCACCAGACCTCCCGCCACGCCCCAACGTGCGACGGCGGAATTCTCCCCCCATGACCAACGGCGGATGCGCACGGAAGCCGATGCGCGGATAACGCGCAGACATCGCCCATGGAAAGGTGTACGTCGCATGCTGAAGATCGATTCGCTGTCCAAGACGTACGCCAACGGCGTGCATGCCCTCAACAACGTCACCCTGGACATCCCGCGCGGCATGTTCGGCCTGCTCGGTCCGAACGGCGCCGGCAAGTCGTCGCTGATGCGCACGCTGTCCACCCTGCAGGAAGCCGACAGCGGCACGGCCACCCTCACCATTCCAGGCGAGGCGCCGATCGACGTGCTGCGCGACAAGGACGCGGTGCGCCGCCGGCTGGGCTACCTGCCGCAGGATTTCGGCGTGTACCCGAAAGTCAGCGCGCTGGATCTGCTGGAACATTTCGCGGTGCTCAAGGGCCTGACCCAGCGCGCGCAGCGCCGCGAGGTGGTCGATGGACTGCTGCAGCAGGTGAACCTGTGGGACGCGCGCAAGCGCAAGCTCGGCACCTACTCCGGCGGCATGCGCCAGCGCTTCGGTATCGCCCAGGCGCTGCTGGGTGACCCGCGGCTGGTGATCGTCGACGAGCCCACTGCCGGCCTCGATCCGGAGGAACGCAACCGCTTCCTCAACCTGCTGGCGGCCATCGGCGAGAACGTGGCAGTCATCCTGTCCACCCATATCGTCGAGGACGTGACCGATCTGTGCCCGACGATGGCGATCATGAACAAGGGCCAGGTGCTGCTGACCGGCCGGCCTACCGAGGCCATCGACGCGTTGCAGCACCAGGTCTGGCGCAAGCAGGTCGATCCGTCGGAACTGGCCGACCATGAAGCACGCTACGTGGTGCTGTCCACCCGCCTGGTCGGTGGCCGCCCGGTGATCCACGTGCACAGCGCCAACGACCCCGGCGACGGCTTCGCGGCCGTGGCTCCCGACCTCGAGGACGTGTACTTCCAGCGCCTGCGCCTGCAGGCCCGTGCCCGCGCGGCAGCCTGAGCGGAGCACGCCGTGATCTTCAACTTCTTCCGCTTCGAGCTGCGCGAGCAGCTGCGTTCCCCGCTGCTGTGGCTCCTGGCCGGGCTGTTCGCCCTGCTTGCCTTCGCCGCAGCGTCCAGCGACGCGGTGCAGATCGGCGGTGGCGCCGGCAACGTGCACAGCAACGCGCCCACCGTGATCGCGCAGATGCTGGGCATCTTCACCCTGCTCGGCATGCTGATCACTGCCCTGTTCGTCAGCAACGCGCTCCTGCGTGACTTCGAACTGGGCACCGCCGAGCTGATCTTCGCCAGCCCGGTAAAGCGGCGCGACTACCTGGCCGGGCGCATCGCCGCGGCACTGGCGGCCGGACTGCTGGTCTACGTCCTGATCGCGTTCGGACTGTGGCTGGCGCCGTTCATGCCATGGGTCGATCCCGAGCGCATGGGCCCGATCAGCTGGCAGGGCTATGCGTGGACGTTCGCGGTCATCGTCATCCCGAACCTGTTGTTCACCACCGCGCTGCTGTCGCTGCTGGCGGCGCTGACCCGCTCGATCCTGTGGGTCTACATCGGCCTGGTGGCCTACCTGGTGCTGTACGGCGCCAGCGCGGCCCTGCTGCGCGACATCGACAATACGTGGATCGCGGTGCTGAGCGAACCGCTGGGCATGCGCGCACTCGGCCGCACGATCCGCTACTGGTCCACCGCCGAGCGCAACAACGGGATTCCCGAGCTGACCGGTTATCTGCTGGCCAACCGTGTCCTGTGGCTGGCTGTGGCGGCGGCGCTGTTCGCCGCTACCTTCGCGCTGTTCCGTACCGAGCGCAGCGGTAGCGGCCGCCGTCGCTGGGGCCGCAGGCAAGCGCAACCGGTTGCCGATGCCGCCGGCGCCCGCCCCACCCGCGCGACACTGCCGCGCGTGGTACCGGCGTTCACCGCCACCACCGCGTGGCAGCAGTTCCTGCGCCAGGTCCGCTTCGATACACGCGGCGTCCTGCGCAGCGTGCCGTTCATCGTGCTGCTGGTACTGGGCCTGGCCAACTTCCTGCCCAGCGCGCTGTTCCGGCAGACCCTGTACGGCACCTCGATCTGGCCGGTCACCTCGCAGATGATCATGGGCCTGCAGGGGGCCTTCAGCTGGCTGCTGGTGATCATTGTGCTGTTCTTCGCCGGTGAGCTGGTCTGGAAGGAACGCAGTGCGCGCATCAACGAAGTGACCGATGCCATGCCGGTGCCGAACTGGGTGCCGCTGCTGGCCAAGTTCACCGCACTGCTGGCCGTGATCGTCTGTTTCCAGGCCGCCGGCGCGCTGGCGGCGATGGGCGTGCAGCTGGCCAAGGGCTACACGCATCTGGAGCCGCTGCTGTACCTGCGCAGCCTGGCGCTGGATTCGGTGGTCTACATCCTGATGGGCGGCCTGGCGCTGGTGCTGCAGGTGCTCACCAACAACAAGTTCGTCGGTTATGCGCTGCTGATCGTGGTGATGATCGGCCAGGGCGTGCTCGGCCTGCTCGACTACACGCAGAACCTGTACAACTTCGGCAGCTGGCCCAACGCGCCCTATTCGGACATGAACGGCTACGGCCACTTCCTCACCGGGCAGCTGGCGTTCCAGGGCTACTGGGCGCTGTTCCTGCTGACTTTGATGTGCCTGGCGTCGGCCTTCTGGGTACGGGGTGTCAGCCAGGGCCTGCGCCAGCGCCTGGCCCTGGCCGGCCGCCGCCTGCGTGGTCCGACCGGCGCCTTCGCCGCGGTGGCCGCGCTGGCGTTCGTCGGCGTGGGGAGCTGGCTGTACTGGAGCACCAACATCCGCAACGAGTTCCTTTCTCCGGACCAGCAGCTGGATCTGCAGGCCCGCTACGAGCGCGAGCTGTCGAAATACCGCAACCTGCCGCAACCACGCATTGTCGCCGTGGACAACCGCGTGGACCTGTTCCCGGAATCGCAGTCGATGGTGATCGATGCGAACTGGACGGTACGCAACACCCACGCCACGCCGATCCAGGACGTGCACGTCTCGATGGGCGATGACAAGCAGCTGATCGCGGTCGACCTGGGTGGGCAGACACTTTCGATGCATGACGCCGATCTCGGCTACCGCATCTACCGCCTGCAGAAACCGCTGCAACCGGGTGAAACCCGCAGCGTGCATTTCCGGGTGGTGCAGAAGCCCAACGGCATCACCGCCGGCCAGGCACCAAGCAACATCGTCGACAACGGCACGTTCTTCAACAGCCGCGTACTGCCGTCGTTCGGCTACAACGAGGGCGCGGAGATCACCGACCGCAACGAGCGGCGCAAGCGCGACCTGGGTGAGCCGCGGCGCATGCCCAAGCTGGAAGACGAAGCCGCGCGTGCCAACACGTACATCTCCAACGATGCCGACTGGCTCGAGTTCCGCACCACGATCTGCACGGCACCAGACCAGGTGGCGCTGGCCCCGGGCTATCTGCAGCATGAGAGCACGGTCAATGGCCGGCGCTGCTTCAGCTATGCCATGGACCGGCCGATGCTGAACTTCTACGCCTATCTGTCGGCGCGCTGGGAGGTGCGCAAGGCGAAGTACAAGAACATTCCGGTGGAGGTCTACTTCGACCCGGCGCACGGCTACAACGTGGACCGGATGATCGAAGCGGTGCAGAAATCGCTGGCCTACTACGAGGCGAACTTCACCCCGTACCAGCATCGCCAGGTGCGCATCATCGAGTTCCCGGGCTATGCGCGCTTCGCGCAGTCGTTCGCCAACACCATCCCCTACTCCGAGGCCATCGGTTTCATCGCCGACCTGCGTGACCCGGACAAGGTGGACTACGTGTTCTATGTGACCGCGCACGAGATCGCACACCAGTGGTGGGCGCACCAGGTAATCGGTGCCAACGTGCAGGGCGCGACGGTGCTGTCCGAATCGCTGTCGCAGTATTCGGCACTGATGGTGATGGAGCAGGAGTACGGCCGCCAGCACATGCGCCAGTTCCTCAAGCGCGAACTGGACGGCTACCTGTCCGGGCGTGGTGGCGAGGCCATCGAGGAACAGCCGCTGGAACGTGTGGAGAACCAGCAGTACATCCACTACCAGAAGGGTTCGCTGGTGTTCTACCGGCTGCGCGAGGAGATCGGCGAGCAGGCGCTTAACCGGGCATTGAAGCGTTTCCTGCAGGACAAGGGTTACCAACAACCGCCCTACACCACCTCGCGCGAATTGCTGGCCTACATCCGCGCCGAGACCCCGGCCGACCGCCAGCAGCTGGTTACCGACCTGTTCGAGAAGATCAGTTTCTACGACAACCGGGTGATGGTCGCCAGCGCCCGCAAGCGCGATGACGGCCGCTACGACGTGACCCTGGACCTGCATGCTGCCAAGCAATATGCCGACGGCAAGGGCCAGGAAAGCGACGGGAAGATGGATGACTGGATCGAGATCGGCGTGTTCGCCAACGGGCCTTCAGGCAAGGAACGCGACCAGAAAGTGCTGTACCTGCAGCGTCATCACATCACCAGCGCCAATCCGAAGATCACGGTGACCGTGGATGAAAAGCCGGATGAAGCGGGCTTCGATCCGTATAACAAGCTGATCGACCGGGTGAGCGACGACAACCGGCGCAAGGTGACGATGTGAGGCAACGTGGCGCCGGCCTGTGCGCCGGCGTTCCACGCAACACGTGCGGGCTTGGCTCGGCCTTGCTGTTTGGCTTGGCCCTCCTGTAGTGCCGAGCCATGCTCGGCACATTGTCCACGGCAGCCGCGAAAATTCAGTGCACCGCGGCCTTCGGCCCCAGCAATGCCAGCAGCACATAGACCACGATCGAGGCGACGGTGCCGAACGCTGCCGGCAACCCGAACCCCCACGCCGAACGGCCCTGCTGGCGTGCCCACTGGGCCAGATGCCAGGCCGCGCCCAGGTTGATCAGCCAGGCAATGACGAACACCGGCCACAGCACCATGCCCACCGCGCGCAGCAGGGGCATGGACACCAGCGCGGCAGCGATCGCTGAGATCAGGAAGATCAGTGCGGAGCGGGAATGGCGTGATCGTGCTGGTGAGCCGGCAGGTAGTTCCCTCAATTCCATGGCAGAGCCTCGATCCTGGTGTCAACCAAAGGGGATCACGTACGGCACCCGAAGGGAAGCGTTCTGTAGGGTCGGGCCGTGCTCGACTGATCCGGCATTGCGCGAACGGCAGCCGAGCATGGGCTCGGCTCTACAGGACAATCAGCCCTGGGCGAAGTCCTTCAGGATCTCGCCGACGCCGCTGGGCGAGATCTCGAAGCCCAGCGGAGTGCCTGGGTTGATCACCACGCCGTAGCCCCCCGGCACGCGGCGCAGAACGTCCAGCATCAACCAGCGGATCTGGTGTTGGGCCTGCTGGCTGTAGATGCCCACCCGCGATGGATCGGTGAACACGGCCACGTGCAGGATGCCCTGCTTGTCGAACAGCAGCGGGTCGAAGCCGCTGCCGTCGGGCGTGACCAGGCTGCCGGTCAGCAGCACGACCTCGGAAGCGACGAAGGCCTCCATGAAGGCGCGGATCGGCACCGCCCCGTCCATCGCCGCCTTCAGCAGGGTTTCGATCGGGGTCTGCGGAGCGAGGTCGGTCATGGCGGTACGGCAGGGCGTGAGGGGGGCCTATTGTAGGGTCGAGCCTGCTGGACTGCTCGAAGAGCGTGCCAACCGAGGTTGGCACCCACCAGAGCGGTAGCGCCGGGCCATGCCCGGCGGCGCCCTCATCGTCCCAGACGCTGGTCCCGAGCCTTCTGGTCGGTCATCGCCTTGTCCAGCTCGGCCTGCAGCGCTGGCTGCTGCACGGCGGCATCCAGCACGTACACCTTCACGCCATGCGCGGGCACTTCGGCCTTCAGGGAGGCATCCACCTGCAACGAACCGCCGTCCAGCGCATCACGCCAGCGGCCAGCCTGGACGTAACGCGCCACGGTGAAGCTCCTGGCCTGGTCGCCCTTGTTCAGCAGCACCAGCGCGGTCTGCGCCACCTCGCCCTGCTGCAGCACACGGAAGAACACCGCCTCATCACCCTGCAGGCGCTCGTTCACCTGCAGGCCGCGCTGCAGCGCCGGGGTGGCTTCACGCAGTCGCGCGATACGCTGCAGCGGCGCGAAGATGGGGCTCTTCGGCGCCGCATCCACACGCGGCTGGCCGAAGTAGGCGCGGTTGCCGGCGTGCTCGGCGCGGCCACGCATGAAACCGGTCTCCGAGCCGTAATAGACCACCGGAATGCCGCGCGCGGTGAACAGCCAGTTGTGCGCATCGATGAAACCGCTGTCGCTGGCCTGCAGGCGCGGCATGTCGTGGTTGTCGTAGAAGCTCATCAGCTCGTACGGGTTGGCGTACGGCCCCCCGCTCAGGTGCAGCGGCTCGGCCAGCGTTTCAAAGCCCTTGCCGGCGGTGCCGAAGGTCTGCTCCAGTGCACCGCGCAGCGGGAAGTCGAGCACGCTGACATTGGCGTTGGCCGGCCAGGTGTGCTCGGCAATGGTCGCCGCGTTGTAGTCGAAGGCTTCGCCAAACATGAACATGCCCGGATGCTCGGCGCGGATGCGCTTGACGAATTCATGCCACCACGGGTGCGGCAGCCAGCCGATGGTGTCGATGCGCAACGCGTCCACGCCCTGCGCGGTCCACTGCAGGTAGGCGCCGACCAGGTAGTCCATTACCGCCGGATTGTCCTGGTTGAAGTCGGACAGCTCGGCCAGGTTGCCATCGAAGATCGAGCCATCCTTGCTGTCGACCGGACCAACGTTGTTGTAGAACGCGTGCAGCGGGTTGTGCTTCGGATCCAGTTTCTGCGGGGGCAGGTTCTGGTGGTCGGCAATCAGTTTTCCATCCCTGTCGAAGATCTGGCCGAACTGTGGCTGCCGCGTCGGCATGGTCCAGGCCGGCGAACCGTGGTTGCCCACGATATCCAGCACCACCTTCAAGCCAGCACCGTGCAGGCCCTTGGTCAATCCGGCAAAGTCCAGGTCCTTACTGGGCAGGTGTTCATCGAGTTTGTAGAAATTGATGCCCCAGTAGCCATGGTAGCCGGTCTTGCCACGGTCGGTCAGCGTGCTGGTGCAGCTGATCGGCTTGCTGCCGGTAAAGGCTTCGTCCGGGTTGTCCACGATCGGCGTGATCCACACCGCGCCGAACCCCAGATTGCGGATGTACTGCGCATTGTCGAGCACGCCGCGGAAATCACCACCGAGGTAACCGATGTTGCCGTCCACCTTGTCCGGGCACGGCACCGGGATATCGAAGGTGCGGTGCTTGCCGCCCTGGTCGCGGTGATCGTTGGACGGATCGCCGTTGACGAAGCGGTCGGTGACCACGAAATACACCGCATCACTGGCGAACGGTTCGGTGGTACCGACGTAGTCCGGACGCGGCGCGGCCACCGCCTGAACAGCCAGCACCAGGGAAACAGCAACAGACAGCACACCACGCATCACACCACCTCCGGACGGGACGGAACCCGCAGCACGCACAGGCCGGCGACGAACAGGCTGCAGCCGCCCAGCACCAGCACATGCATCGGTTGACCACCCAGCCAGGCGCGCAGGGCAAAACCGAGCGCGCTGGCCGCGACCAGCTGCGGGATCACGATGAAGAAATTGAAGATGCCCATGTACACGCCCATCTTCGACGCCGGCACGCTGTCGGACAGCAGTGCGTAGGGCAGTGAGAGGATCGACGCCCAGGCGAAGCCGACGCCGACCATCGACAGCAGCAGCCAGTGCGGGTCGCGGATGAACATCAGCGAGACCAGACCGGCGCCACCCAACCACAGGTTGAGCAGGTGGCTCCAGCGCAGGCCGATGGCACGCACCATCGGTGGAATCAGTACCGCGGCCAGCGCAGCGAAGCCGTTGTAGGCGCCGAACAGTACGCCCACCCAGTTGGCGCCCTCGTTGTAGGCCGCCGTCTTCGGGTCGTCCGAACCGAAGTGGACACCGGCCACTGCGGCAGTGGTGTAGATCCACATGGCGAACAGCGCGAACCACGAGAAGAACTGCACCCAGGCCAGCCGCCGCATCGTGACCGGCATCGCCCGCAGGTCGCCCACAATGGCGGCCAGCATATGCGTGCCAGGCAACGCGCGGGCCACGGCCAGCAGCAGGCCGTAGCCGGCACACAGGCCGGCCAGCACGTACAGCATCCGGTCGCCCTGCCGCCACGCGATCAGCAGCGCCAGCAGCACGCCCAGCCCCAGCCATACGGCCACCTGCGTCCAGGGCGCCGGACCGCTGATCGTCGCCGCCGCGTAATGTGCCGGCGGCTCGGCATCATCGAACCCGGCCAGCTCCGCCGGTGAATATTCGCGGGTGCTGACCACCGTCCAGGTGATCGCCGCCAGCAGCACCACCGCGCCGAAGTAGAACGCATAGCGCACGGTGTCCGGCACTTCACCTGCGGCGGCCGTATTGGCGACGCCGAAGTGGGCCAGGATGAACGGCAGGAAGCTGGCGACGATGGCGCCCACGCCGATGAAGAAGCTCTGCATGGCATAGCCGGTGGGGCGCTGGCGTGGCGCCAGCTGGTCGCCGACGAAGGCGCGGAACGGCTCCATCGATACGTTGATCGAGGCATCCAGCACCCACAGCGTACCGGCGGCGATCCACAGCGTTGGCGAATTCGGCATCACCAGCAGGGCCAGCGTGGTCAGCACCGCACCGATCATGAAGTATGGACGACGGCGCCCCCAGCGGGTCCAGGTGCGGTCGGACAGGTAACCGATCACCGGCTGCACCAGCAGGCCGGTCAGCGGCGCGGCGATCCACAATCCAGGTACCGCGTCGATGTCCGCGCCCAGCGTCTCGAAGATGCGGCTGGCGTTGGCGTTCTGCAGGGCGAACCCGAACTGGATGCCAAGGAAGCCGAAACACATGTTCCAGATCTGCCAGAACGACAGTTGTGGCTTGGCGGGACGATTCATCGTGCGTCCTCTTCCGCCGCCACCTGCGTCACCTTCAACGCCTGCACCTGCGCCTGGTTGAGCACGCCGTCGCGCCCGCCCTTTCCGCCGGTGTAGTGCGCGAAATGCTGCAGCGCGCTCATGTTGAAGCCTTCTTCAAGCGCGACCGTGCACGGCCCCTTGTGCACGGCGAACGTTGCCGAGGTCGAGTCCTGCACGGCCACGCTGTGCGGCATCGCAACCGTATGCCGCTGCAAAGGCTGGCCCGGGCACTGCAGCACCAGCTGCTTGACTGCAGCCGTGACGCCGGTGTTGATCGGCCCGTTCGGGTTGCGGTACTGCAGGCGCAGGCGCACCTGCCCGGCCTTGGCCGAGGTGAACTGCCAGCGTTCCTCGCCCTTCAGCACCTGCTGCGGACCGACGCAGAGCATCGGGCTGTGCAGCGATTCCAACGTGCCTTCGCGCCGGGTCAGGCTGAGGCAATGCTGCAGGCCATCGTCGTTGATGCGCGCCACGCCGTTGCTGGCGGTGACCGCCTTGCCGTCCTTCCACAGCACCTGATCGGCTGCCACCGGAACGTTCCAGCCCGTGCCCTTGCGCGGGGCCTGCGGCGCAACCGGCGTGGCCGGCGCACGCACGTTGGCATCCGCAGTCGTGGCAGCGAAACCGGTTGCTGCCGGGGCGGCGACCAGCTGCACTGTCGTGGTGCTGCCACGCGTGGTGGTTCTGCCGGCCACCAGCAGGCCATCGCCCACGTTCTGCGGGCGCTCCAGCACATAGCGCTTGCCGTTGGCTTCCAACGTGATACGGGGATGTGTGCCGAACAGTTCCGGCACCAGCGCGACCGGCAGCTTGGGCTGCACGCGGCCATCGTCCTGCACGCCGAACACGCCTTCGGTGACCATGGCCAGATAGCCGGCCACCGACCACAGCTGGCGCTCGGAATTGACCACCGGCCCGCTCAGCGCACCTTCGTCCACATGCACGGCCTGGCTGACAAGCTCGTAGTTTTCCATGTTGGAACCGGCCAGCGCGGCGCCGCGCATCAGCGAACGGATCTCGGCGGCAATGCGCGGGACATCATCCAGCTGGCGCGCCGCGCGCAGCGAATAGGCGCTGACGAACGGCCAGATGGCGCGGTTGTGATAGATCGGCTGCTGCCCTTCCTGCGGCCAGACCACCGGACTGCCGGCCGGCCCGATCGGGTACGCCGCCAGCGCACGGCGCGCACGCCCGGTCGGCAGCACGTCGGCCAGGATACCCAGCGACAGGCCCAGCAGATCGACCTTGGCGTACGGCACCGGGTGCGCCGCTTCGCCGATGTAGCTCATGTACTGGCCCATGTCCTCCCGCCAGAAGCGCGCATCGACCTGCTGCGCCAACGCATCGGCCCACGCCTTGTACTCGTCCGCGCGGGCATCGCCGCGCTTGCCGGCCAAGCGTTCGGCCAGGCGCAGCGCCTGGTAGTGCAGCACGTTGGTGGACAGCGCGTAGGAATCACCGATGAAGCGCACGTCCTCGCGGGTCCAGTCCGGATAGGTCTGCTCGCGCCAGTCCAGGAACGAGGTCTCGCCGCGGTACAGGCCCACCTGCGCGTCGAACACCATCGCGCGGTCCTGTGCCAGCGTGCCCTGCAGCGCCTGCCAGACCTGATCGGCAAACGCCGGATCATCCAGCAGGTGGCGCGCGGCCAGGAACCACACCACGCGGTCGCTGCTGATCGGCCAGCTGCCGCCGGACCCGGTGTCCTGCGCCACGAACAGGCCGGGCGTGTGCCCGTCGCGCGCCGCCGACAGCTTGAACTGCAGCGACTGCCGGGTGCGCTGCGGGTCCAGCCGCGCCAACGCCAGATCGGCGGCGAAGCTGACATCGCGGGTCCACACATAGGGCCAGCGCGCGCCGGTCTGGAAGCACTCGCACGGCACCGGCCGGCCTTCGTCGAACGCGGGATCGCGAATCGCGTCCACACGGTCCTGGTCCATCTCCTGCTGGGCCAGCGCGAACAACGCGTCGAACATCACGCTGCCGGTCTGGCTGCGCATCGGCATGGGCGCGATACGCACCTCACCTTTCGGCGCATGCAGTACGAAGCTGCCGTTGGCAGCGGCTTCGGCACGCGCATGGCGGCCGTCGAATTGCAGGTCGGCCGCCTGCGCGGTCGATCCCAGCGCTGCCCCAAGGGCAGCGGTCAGGCAAATGATCTTCAGCATCGAAGCGGCGGACCGGCTTGCGCCCGTCGGCCTCCCTCCCTCTCTGCACGCGTTGTAGGTCCGCACCGTCGTTGCCGGCGGGCGGGCACGGCCCCTCCCTCAAGGTGCCTTGGCCCCATGGTAGACGCGGGGCTGTCGGCTGCGTCCAGCTGCATACGTATTCATGGCGCCACGCGGTAGCGCGCCTGCTGTGCTGGCTTATGGTCCGGGTCTGCCAACGGCGCCTTGGGAGGGGAACTGCCGATGTCACCCACTGCTGTACGCGCGGCAATCGCGCACCTGCTCGGCCTGGCCCTGTTGGCCTGGGCCACGCTGGCACAGGCCGCGCCACAGGTCGCCAGCGTCGAATCACCCGGCAAGGTGCTGAAGGTCAGCCTGGTGCTGGACGGCGGGACCGCCCGCTACCGCGTCGAGCGTTTCGGCGAGCCCGTGGTGGAGGATTCGAAGCTCGGCTTCGCCCTGCGCGATGGCCGCCTGGACCGCGATTTCGCCCTGCTCGGCCAGCAGCGGCGCAGCGTCGACGACAGTTGGGAGCAGCCGTGGGGCGAGCGCCGGCTCACCCGCAACCACTTCAACGAGCTGACCGTGCAGCTGGCCGAAACCACCGGCAGCAAGCGACGGCTGGATGTGGTGTTCCGCGTCTACGACGACGGCCTCGGCTTCCGCTATGTGTTCCCTGAGCAACCGAACCTGCGCGAGGCGATCATCGATGACGAGCTGACCGAGTTCGCCATCGCGCCCGAATCGACCGCCTGGTGGATTCCCGCCGGCGAACCGATCCATTACGAGTACCTGTACCAGCGTACCCCGCTGCGCGAAGTGCCGCAGGTGCATACGCCGATGACCCTGCGCAGCCGCGATGGCCTGCACGTGGCGATCCACGAGGCTGCGCTGGTGGACTACGCCGGCATGTGGCTGCGCCGCACCGAGGGCCAGCGCCTGCGCGCGCAGCTCTCGCCCTCGGCCGAAGGCTGGAAGGTGCGCCGTGCCCTCCCCTTCGCCACACCCTGGCGCACGCTGCAGGTTGCTGACCGCGCGGGTGGCCTGATCGAATCGGACCTGATCCTCAACCTCAACGAACCCAATGCGCTGGGCGACGTGAGCTGGGTGAAGCCCGCCAAGTACCTCGGGGTGTGGTGGTCGATGCACCTGGACAACGAGGGCTGGGCGACCGGGCCGAAGCATGCGGCCACCACCGCCAAGACGAAGAAGGTTATCGACTTCGCCGCCGCGCACGGCTTCCGTGGCGTGCTGGTGGAAGGCTGGAATCCGGGCTGGGACGGCATGTGGGTGGGCAATGGCTACGACTTCGATTTCACCCGTGCCACGCCCGATTTCGACATCGAAGCGCTGTCCGCGTATGGCCTGAAAAAGGGTGTCCACCTGATCGGCCACCATGAAACCGGCTGCGCCATCGAGCACTACGAGGACCAGCTGGGCGCCGCGCTGGACCTGTACGCACGGCTGGGTGTGGACCAGTTCAAGACCGGCTACGTCTGCGACGACGGCCAGGTCGACCGCCGCAATCCGGCCGGTGGCCCGCTGTGGCGTGAGTGGCATGACGGGCAGTTCATGGCCCGCCACCATCTGAAGGTGGTGCAGGAAGCGGCGCGCCGCCATCTGTCGGTGAACCCGCATGAGCCGATCAAGGACACCGGCCTGCGCCGCACCTACCCCAACTGGATCTCGCGCGAAGGCGCACGCGGCATGGAGTACAACGCCTGGGGCCAGCCGCCGAACCCGCCGGAGCATGAGGTCAATCTGGTGTTCACCCGCATGCTGGCCGGGCCGATGGATTACACCCCCGGCATCCTCAGCCTGAAGGGCCGCCACGGCCAGGCCATTCCCAGCACGCTGGCGCGCCAGCTGGCGCTGTACGTGGTGCTGTACAGCCCGATCCAGATGGCCGCCGACCTGCCCGAGCACTACCTGCAGCATCGCGAGGCGTTCCGCTTCATCGAAGACGTGGCGGTGGACTGGGAGCAGAGCCGCGTGCTCGATGGCGAGGTGGGCGACTACGTGACGATCGTGCGCCGCGACCGCAACAGCCGCGACTGGTTCCTCGGCAGCATCACGGATGAACACGGACGCGTGCTGCCGGTATCGCTGGGCTTCCTGGAGCCGGGCGTGCGTTATCGCGCCGAGATCTACCGCGATGGCGAGGACGCGGATTTCCGCAGCAATCCATTCGCGTTCGCACGCGAAACCCGCGAGGTGACCAGCGCCGATGCACTGACGCTGGTACTGGCACCGGGCGGTGGCCAGGCCATTCGCTTCACGCCATCGGATTGATGAACGCCCCCGCGTGACGCTCGCCGGGCATGGCCCGGCGCTACCGTGGCGGAGATCTGAAAGCGATTACATCCCTGCGGACGCCATTGAATACGTATGCAGGGTGATTCCCGCGAAGAATGCGCTGCCTACCATAGCGGCGACGACAGCGGCCACCGCGTCGCACGTCCACGGTCACTCCGGGACGTTCACGAATCGATCTGCAACATTGCCTGGGAGGGGAAAATGTTGAACCACAAGCGCAGCGCGCTGAGCATCGCGCTGGCCGTTGTCCTGGCGCCGACGCTGGCGTCTGCACAGTCCACGCAGAGCACCACCACGCCGGCCGCCACCGCCGCCACCAACCTGGATACGGTGCAGGTCACCGGCATCCGCCGCGGCATCGAAAACGCGATCGCGATCAAGCAGGACGCCACCTCGGTGGTCGAGGCGATTTCCGCCGAAGACATCGGCAAGCTGCCCGACGTCAGCATCGCCGAATCCATCTCGCGCCTTCCCGGCCTGGCCGCCCAGCGCGTTGCCGGCCGTGCGCAGGTGATCAGCGTGCGCGGCCTGTCACCCGACTTCGCCACCACCCTGCTCAATGGGCGTGAAGTGGTCAGCACCGGCGACAACCGCGGTGTCGAGTTCGACCAGTACCCGTCCGAGCTGGTCAACGGCGTGACCGTCTACAAGACCCCGGACGCGGCCCTGGTCGGCCAGGGCCTGTCGGGCACCATCGACATGCAGACCGCACGCCCGCTCAGCTTCGGCGAGCGCGTGATCGCGGTCAGCGGCCGCTACCAGAAGAGCTCCCTGGGCCGCGCCGCCAACATCGATCCGTACGGCAATCGTTTCAGTGCCAGCTACATCGACCAGTTCTTCGACAACACCCTGGGCATCGCCATCGGTTACGCGCACAGCGACATGCCGATCCAGGAGAACCAGGTCGGCCTCTACGAGCCCTGGACCACCGAGCACACCGACAAGGGCGAGCGTCGCGGAATCGCGCCAGGCACCTACTTCACCGATGGCATCAAGGCACTGCGCCGTACCGGCAACAACAAGCGCGACGGCGTGATGGCGACGATCCAGTTCCGTCCGAGCAACAGCTGGACCAGCACCTTCGACGCGTTCCACACCGAAGCCGAGCAGATCGACACCGCCAACCAGTTCGAGCTGAGCCTTAGTGGCAATGGCGAGGACAGCAACAATCCCAACGCGATCCTGCCGGTGTTCAGCAATGTCGGCCGCAATGCCGATGGCAGCTTCACCGGTGGCACGATCAGCAATGCGTATCCGCTGGTCCGCGGCATGTACAACAAGCGCAAGGACAAGATCGACGCGTTCGGCTGGAACAACGAGTTCAACGTCGGTGGCGTGAAGCTGGTCGCCGACCTGAACTACTCGAAGGCGACCCGCCGCGAGATCAACCTGGAAAACAACCTGCAGCTGGTGCCGCGCCCGCAGTTCGACACGATCGGCCTGGTGGTGAACAACAACAGCTTCTCGCAGATCACGCCGGGGCGCGACTATTCCAGTCCGGGCAGCCTGTTCCTGACCAATACGATCTATGGTTCCGGCTACGGCAAGGTGCCGGAGGTCGAAGACCGCTTGAAGGGCGCCAAGCTGGCGGCGACGCTGCCGGTTCCCGAGGCCATGTCCAGCTGGTTCTCGGATGTGGACGTGGGCGTGAACTATGCCGACCGCCGCAAGCAGAAGGCCCAGGCCGAAGGCAACATCCTGCTCGGTGCTCAGGGTGAATCCACCATCGCCCCGGACCTGCAGTACCGCCCGGTCAACCTCGGCTTCGCCGGCATCGGCTACATCCCGTCGTGGAACGTGCCGGCAGCGGTGGGTCGCTACATGACCTTCAACCCGGTCGACAATCTGGACTACCTGATTCCCAAGTCGTGGACGGTCGAGGAGAAGATCACCACCGCGTGGGCACGCCTGAACATCAACACCGACATCGGCGTGGTCGGCGTACGCGGCAATATCGGCGTGCAGATGCAGCACACCGACCAGAGCTCGGATTCGCGCTACTGGGACAGCTCGCAGCCGGTGGGCAGCAACATCCAGCCCTTCTCTGCCGGCAAGACCTACAAGGATTGGCTGCCGAGCTTGAACCTGGTGTTCATGTTCCCGCACCAGCAGACGCTGCGCTTCGCCGCCGCCAAGCAGGTCGCGCGCCCGCGCGTGGACCAGATGCGTGCCGGCCTGGAGTTCGGTGTGGATACCAACAACGGCCGCCCCGGTGGCAGCGGCGGCAATCCGCTGCTGGATCCGTGGCGCGCGACCGCGCTGGACCTGTCCTACGAGAAGTACTTCGGCGAGAAGGCCTACGTGGCTGCGGCGATCTTCTACAAGGATCTGAAGAGCTACGTCTACACGCAGTCGGTGGACAACTATGACTTCAGCGGCCTGCTGGGCAATTACGTGCCGCCGCCGGGCATGACCGCACCGGTGCTGACCACCGGTACCTTCTCCACGCCGCAGAACGGCAAGGGCGGCACGTTGAAGGGGCTGGAGCTGACCGGGTCGTTCCCGCTGGAGATGCTGACCGACAGCCTGCGCGGCTTCGGCGTGCAGGCCAGCGCGACCTTCAACAAGAGCGACATCACCATCCTGGATCCGGAAAGCGCCTCCAGCGTGGGCAGTGACCCGATCAGCCTTCCCGGCCTGTCCAAGCGTGTCTACAACTTCACCGCCTACTACGAGCGCAGTGGCTTTGAAGCACGCGTGAGCCAGCGCCGCCGCTCGGACTTCATTGGTGAGATCGGCAACTTCAACGGCAACCGCACGCTGCGTTACGTGGTAGGCGAGAACGTGACCGATGCACAGGTCAGCTACACCTTCAGCGACAGCAGCAGCCTGCGCGGGCTGACCCTGCTGCTGCAGGGCAGCAACCTGACCAACGAGCCGTACCGCACCTACGCCGGCAGCAAGGATCGCCCGCTGGAGTACATCGAGTGGGGCCGCACCTACATGCTGGGCGTGAACTACAAGTTCTGATCACGACCGGGTAGTGCCGGTCGCTGGCCGGCAACCCATGGGGAGCAGGACCGGAAACCCGCTGCGCAGGCAGCGGGTTTTCTTCTGCGCGGATGCTGGCCGTTGGTCGGCCAGGCCCACCCACAAAAAAGGGACGGGGCGCTTCGGCCCCGTCCCCGCAAGTACCGCCACCGGAGAAAACGGTCAGCTGCGTCGGGCGCAATACACCGCGCGCGGCGGCAGCTGGAGTTCATTGCCCTGCACCGTGCCCGCATCCGGGCCCGGTACCTCCACCTGCTGCCAGTTGCCCGGCGGCAGCGGATGGCTCACCGCCTCGGCCGACAGGTTGAAGGCCAGCAGGAGGGTTTCATCTGCAAGCATACGCTCGAACAGCAGCACTGGCTCGGCGCTTTCGATGAACCGGATGCTGCCATGCAGGAGCGCCGGCTGGCTATGCCGCCAGGCCAGGAACCCCCGGAATGCGGCCAGGACCGAGCCCGGGTCGCGCTCCTGCACCGCCACGGCCGCGGCGCGGTGCTCGGCCGGGATCGGCAGCCACGGCTGGCCCGTGGTGAAACCGGCCAGCGGCGCATCAGTCCACGGCAACGGGGTGCGGCAGCCGTCGCGGCCCTTGAAGTTCGGCCAGAAGGTGATGCCATAGGGGTCCTGCAGCGCCTCGAACGGCACCTCGGCCTCGGCCAGGCCCAGCTCCTCGCCCTGGTACAGGCAGACCGAGCCGCGCAGCGAGCACAGCATCGCCACCAGCATCCGCGCCAGGCGCGGGTCAGCCGGGTGGCCGCCCCAGCGGCTGACCGCCCGCTCCACGTCGTGATTCGAAACCGCCCAGCACGGCCAGCCTTCGGTCATCGCCGCTTCCAGCCGCGAGACCGTGTCGCGGATATAGGCCGCGCTGTAGTCGTCCACCAGCAGCTCGAAGCTGTAGCCCATGTGCAGGCGGCCGTCCCGGGTGTACTCGGCGGTGGTGGCCAGCGAGTCCTCCGAGGAGATCTCGCCCAGGCTCACCGCGCCCGGGTACTCGTCCAGCAGCGCGCGCAGGCGCTCCAGGAAGGGCAGGTTCTCCGGCTGGGTGTTGTTGTAGTAGTGGTACTGGTACGCGTACGGGTTGTCCGGGCTGAAGCCGCGGCCCACGCGCTTGTCGGCGGGCTTTGGCGGGTTGTCGCGCAGCTGCGCGTCGTGGAAGCAGAAATTGATGGCGTCCAGGCGGAAGCCGTCCACGCCGCGGTCCAGCCAGAAGCGCACGTTGTCCAGGGTGGCCTGCTGCACGTCCGGGTGGTGGAAGTTCAGGTCCGGCTGGTCGACCAGGAAGTTGTGCAGGTAGTACTGCTCACGGCGCGGCTCCCACTGCCAGGCGCCGCCGCCGAACAGCGACAGCCAGTTGTTGGGCGGGGTGCCGTCCTCGCGCGGATCGGCCCACACGTACCAGTCGGCCTTCGGATTGCTGCGGTCCTGGCGGCTCTCGCGGAACCAGGCGTGCTCGATCGAGGTATGGCTCAGCACCTGGTCGATCATCACCTTCAGGCCCAGGCCGTGGGCCTTGGCCAGCAGCCGGTCGAAGTCGTCCAGGCTGCCGAACAGCGGGTCGACGTCGCGGTAGTCGGCGATGTCGTAGCCGAAGTCGGCCATGGGGGACTTGAAGAACGGCGAAATCCAGATCGCATCCACGCCCAGCGCGGCGATGTGGTCCAGCCGCTCGATGATGCCCGGCAGGTCACCCACCCCGTCGCCGTTGGCATCGAGGTAGCTGCGCGGGTAGATCTGGTAGATGACGGCTCCGCGCCACCATGGATAGTGCGACATCGACAGCCCCCCTCCGGGCATGCAGGGCCCACCGGAAGCGGGCCGAAATCCTGTTCCGGCAAGCTTAGCGGTGGCCTCCGGGGCATGGCGCAGCCTGCATACGTATTCACGCTGGCCGCTGGCGTGACCACGCCGCAGCGGCGTGCCAGTCCGGTTTGCGCCCGGAGTTCACGGGCAACGCCTATAATCAACGGCGAGCCTGAAAGCCTGATCGCATGACCATCACCGAAGACACCCGTCCCGCCCTGGGCCTGCCCCAGATCCAGTCGCTTGCTGCGGCCGACATGGCCGCCGTCGACGCCCTGATCCGGCGCCGGCTGTCCTCGGACGTCGTGCTGATCAACCAGATCGCCGATCACATCATTTCCGCCGGCGGCAAGCGCCTGCGCCCGATGCTGGTCATGCTGGCCGGCCATGCGGTCGGCCAGGCCGGCCCGGATCACCACCAGCTGGCGGCAATCATCGAGTTCATCCACACCTCCACCCTGCTGCACGACGACGTGGTGGACGAATCCAGCCTGCGCCGTGGCCGCAGCACCGCCAACGCGCTCTGGGGCAATGCACCGAGCGTGCTGGTCGGCGACTTCCTGTACTCGCGCAGCTTCCAGCTGATGGTCGAACTGGAGCGCATGTCGGTGATGCAGATCCTGGCCGATGCCACCAACCGCATCGCCGAGGGTGAGGTGTTGCAGCTGCTGCACGTGCACAACCCCGATACCGACGAAGCCGCGTACCTCCGCGTGATCGAGCGCAAGACCGCGGTGCTGTTCGCCGCCGGCACCCGCCTGGGCGCGCTGGCCAGTGGCGTGGACGAAGCCAAGCAACAGGCCCTGTTCGACTACGGCATGCACCTGGGCTACGCGTTCCAGATCGCCGACGACGTGCTGGACTACTCGGCCAACGCCGACGAGCTGGGCAAGAACCTGGGCGATGATCTGGCCGAAGGCAAGGCGACGCTGCCGCTGATCCACGCGATGGCCCATTCCGACGACGCCACCCGTGAGCGCCTGCGCACCATCGTGCAGGACGGCGATGCCTCGGCGATGCCGGAAGTGCTGGCCGCGATCCGCGCCACCGGCGGCCTGGAGTACAGCCGCGCGCGTGCGGAGGAATACGCCGAAGCCGCCGAGCGCGCGCTCGATGGCCTGGGCGACAACGACGCGGTCGCCGCCCTGCGCGGCCTGGCCCGCTACGCGGTGCAGCGCTCGCATTGATCGGTTGAGGTGTGCCGACCAACGGTCGGCACCTACCGGGGCTGTGGGTGGATGCCGACCATTGGTCGGCACTGGAACGTCGGTGGGTGCCAACCTTGGTCGGCACGCCTTTGTTTACCGGAACCGCTCCTCGAAGAACTCATCCAGCGCCTTCCACGCGCGCTTGGCCGCCCGTTCGTTGTACTGGCAGCCCGGCGGACTGTTGGCATCGCGCTCGGCAAAGCAGTGCACCGCACCACTGTAGTTGGTGAACTCCCAATCGACCTTGGCCGCGTTCATTTCCTTCTGGAAACCGGCGATGTCCTCGGCGGTCACGCTCTTGTCGTCGGCGCCATTGAGCACCAGCACCGACGGATGGCTGCCACCGGCCTGCGCCGGCAACGGCGAGCCCAATCCACCGTGCAGGCTCACCACACCGGCCAGCGGCGCACCGGCCCGGGCCAGCTCCAGCACCGTGGTGCCGCCAAAACAGAAGCCCACCGCGCCGATCCGGCTGGCATCCAGCGGCACCTTGCCGGCCTGCGCCTTGAGCACGTTCACCGCCTCCAGCGCGCGGGCACGCAGCAACGGCCGGTCGTTGCGCAGCTTGGTCGCCACCGGCCCGGCCTCGGCATCGGTCTTCGGCCGCACACCCTTGCCGTAGACATCGGCCACCAGCACCACGTAGTCGTCACCGGCCAGCTGCTTGGCCTTCTCGATGGCCGATTCGTTCACGCCCTTCCAGTTCGGCACCATCACCAGGCCAGGGCGCTTGTCATGCTCGCCGTCGTCATAGACCAGCACGCCACTGAAGGTCGTGCCCTGGTGTTTCCATTCCACCGGCTGCGTCTTCATCGCCGCCCACGCCGGCATCGCCGCCAGCCCCAGGATCATCGCCACACCGCATCGCCAACGATTCATGCGCCTGCTCCGCAAGAAAAAGGGGACGGAGGGGATTAAGCCGTAATCGCCCCTCCCGCGTCGCATTCTGCATTGGCGGCGTGACGCAGGTGTGGTTGGATACGACTTAATCCCCTCCGTCCCCTTTTTTCGCATGAATCTTGTTGATCGCTTTCTGTCTGGCCTGATCCCGCGTTTGCCTGCCGAGGATGCCCCGCAGTGGGCACATGTCCAGGGCGCCAGCGCCGAAGACCTGCAGCGCCTGCGTGTGCAGTGGCCGCAGGTGCCGGGCAGCCTGGTGGAGCTGCTGTCGCGCGTGGATGGCACCCACTACCGGGAGTACCCCGCGGGCAAGGTCTGCGTGCTGATGCTCGGCTCGGATGTCGAGGACGGCGGCTATCCGTACTACCTGCGATCGGTCGCGCAGATCTTCGAGGACCAGCAGCGGTGGGACGACAGCATCCGTTCCATCTACGAAGAGTGGCTGGATGACGAACCGGAGATTCTCGGCGAGGGCATCGATGCGGATCTGCCGATGAGCCGCCGGCTGTGTTTCTCGCACTGCATGAACAACGGTGGCACCTCGATGCTGTATCTGGATTTCGATCCGGCACCGGGCGGCACCGTCGGCCAGGTGGTGCGCTACCTGCACGATCCGGACAGCTACGCGGTGATCGCACCGAGCTTCGATGCGTACCTGCAGCAGCTGATCGATGGCGATTACGCGTTCATCGACGAAGACCAGTAGATCCACGCCATGTGTGGATGAATTCCCCGCTGGGTTGCCGGCCAGCGGCCGGCACTACCCTCAGGCGATGCCCAACCCCGGAATCGCGCTGATGCTGTCCGGGTCGAATCCGGCCAGTTCGGCGAAATGGCGACCACGCGCCACGTAATCGCGGTAGGCACCAAAACTGGGCGCGCCCGGCGACAGCAGCACCACCCCGCCCTGCGCACCCAGCGCCGCGCGTGCAAGCGCCATCGCCTCGGGCAGGTCGCCGGCGGCGTGCAGGCCGAAGCGGCCGGCATCGGCCAGCGGCTGCAGCATCGCGTGGATGCGCGGGCCGTTGCTGCCCATGGTCACGATCTCCACCGGCGGCACGTCGTGCGCCATGTGCTGCATGAAATCGGTCCAGTCCAGGCCGCGGTCATGCCCGCCCACCAGCAGCGCGATGCGCTGCCCGGCGAAGCATTCCAGCGCGGCCAGGCTGGCATGCGGCGTGGTGCTGATCGAATCGTTGACGTAGGTCAGGCCATGGGCCACGCCAATCCGCTGCAGGCGGTTCGGCAGCGGACGGAAATCCTGCACCGCCGGTGCCAGCGCCACCGCATCCAGGCCCAGCGCTTCCAGCGCGGCCAGCACCGCGCACAGGTTGCCGCGGTTGTGACGGCCCGGCAGCGGCGTGTTGCGGGTATCGAACACCGCCTGTTCGCCGCGATGCACGATGTCGCCCCGCATGTGCCAGCCCTGCGGCTGGTTGAACCAGACCACCTCACTCTCGGGCAGCGACAGTGCCGCCAGGTGCGGATCTGCGGCATTGAGCACGACGATGCGCGGTGCGGCTTCAGTCACCAGCCGCAGCTTGTCCTCGATGTAACGCTGTTCGCTGCCATGCCAGTCCAGGTGTTCGGGGAACAGGTTCAGTACCACCGCCACCTGCGGATGAGCGCCACTGCGCGCCACTTCACCGGTCTGGTAACTGGACAGTTCCACCGCCCAATACTCGGGTGCCGGCTGCGGATCCAGCACTTCCAGCAGCGGCAGGCCGATGTTGCCGACCAGGCCGGTACGATGACCGGCGGCACGCAGCAGGTGCGCGACCAAGGCGGTGGTGGTGCTCTTGCCCTTGGTACCGGTCACGCACACGGTGTCGTGCACGATGCCGTCGTCGGCCGCGTGTTCGGCAAACCACAGCGCGGTGCCGCCGATGAAGGTGGTGCCCTGCTCTGCCGCCGCCAGCGCGATCGGCTGGTAAGGGCTGATGCCGGGCGACTTGATCACCACATCGAACGCGGCCAGCGCTTCGGCCGAGGGTTCGCCACGCACGTCCAGCGCGCCCTGCGTTTCCGCACGCGCGGCTTCGGCTTCAGCGGCCGGGCAGAACAGGCTCAGGCCAAGCGTTGGCAGGCGCTCACGCAGCACCGCAAACGCGGCGCGGCCCTCACGGCCCCAGCCCCACAGCGCAACGCGCTTTCCCTCAAGCTTCGAAATCTTCACGCACCCGTTCCCACAGCGCAGCCGGAACGCGGTGCTCGCCCTGCAGCTGCAGCAGCGGCGTCAGTTCCAGTTCGGCGGCATCCAGCTGCGGCTGGATCTCGTTGCAGAAGCGCTTCACCAGCACGTCTTCCTTCCACTCCGGGCGCTGCGCCAGCGTCGCCATCGCCGCACGCGATTCGCGGCCTTCACCCACGCACTCGAACGGCTTGTGGTCCTGGAATTCCAGCAGCGCATCGAAGCCACCGGCCTGCTCGGCATCGTCCAGCAGGTTGCGGCCGAAGATGCGCACCAGGCGCGTCTTGGGCATGAACGGGGCCAGCGCCAGGAACACGAAATGGCACTTCGGGCAGACGCCACACCAGCGGTTCACCGGGCGCTCGCCGAGGATGTGGAAATTGCGGTTGCAGCTGGAGAAGTGCGCGTCGTAGAAATCAGTCTTGGCGAACTGGCGGGCCACCGCCAGCTCGGACATCGGTCGCAGCAGCGAGTAGTACTGCAGATCCGCCGCCACGTACTTCCGCACATGGCTGCCGAACGCCTGCTCGCAGGCCCAGCCCTTGGACCACTGGTGGTTCACTTCGCCGGTGCCCGGAATCTGGCTGCCGTAGCTGGCCGAACGCTCGTTGGAGAACACGACCTGGTCCACGCCGTGCAGCAGGGCGGCCAGCACCATGATTGCCGAGTTCACCACCGTCACCGGGATATGGCCGTTCCAGGCGCCCTGGCGGTTGAGCTCAAACAGTTCCGGTGCCAGCGTGCGGCCCAGGTTCAATGTCGGCAGGCCGGTGCGCTCGGCGCACGCACGGATCAGCTGCGAGCCACCGATCCAGGTCACCGTCTCGTCCACGCCGGCACGGCGCAGCGCTTCGATGCTGACCAGCGAATCCTTGCCGCCGCCGATGGCCACCAGCGCGTGCGGCCGCAGGCCCAGCGCCGGCGCCTGCACGGCCTCGCCCTGCACCGGCAACCGGAAGCGGTCGCGCAGGTTCAGGCCGTTGCGGTAGGCGAATTCGCCCAGGCCATTGAGGTAAATGGTCTCCACCAGTGCGGCGGTATCGGCATCGATGCTGTAACTGTCGATGCTGACCGTATCCGGTACGCCGGCCTTGTAGTAGCTGACGCCGGCGATCAGGTGCAGCAGCTGCAGCGCACGCTGCACGGCGGCGGCGCGCGCCTCGTCCAGCACGAACGGGGCGCCGGGCACGGTGATGGTTTCCACCATCTCCGGGCCGTCGTCGAAGGCGTAGACCAGCCGGGCCACGCCGGTATCCGCTGCGAAGTCGCAGCGGACGAAGCGGAAGCGGGAAACCTGGTGTTTGTCGAAAGCAGTCATGGTGTATCCGGTCAGGCACGGGCCCGCGCGAAGGCGCGGGGCGTGTCGGTGGGCGGGTGCAGGGCGCGCGCGGTGGTCATTCGATCACGTCTTCGCGCGGCAGCATCCGCTGGTTGTAGGTGTTGGCCATCACATAGCCGTAGGCACCGGCATCGGCGATCAGCATCACGTCGTCCGGCGCAGTGGACACCGGCAGCTTGCGGCGCTTGCCGAACACATCGCTGGATTCACAGATCGGCCCGACCACATCGAACGCCGCCTCGGCATACCCCCCCTGCCGGCTGAGGTTCTCGATGTCATGCCAGGCGTCGTACAGCGCCGGGCGCATCAGTGCGTTCATGCCGGCGTCCAGGCCGACACGGCGCACGCCGTCCTTTTCCACCACCTGGGTGGCATGGGTCAGCAGCACGCCCGATTCGGCCACCAGGTAGCGGCCCGGCTCGATCGCCAGGCGGAATGCCGGGTGCAGCGCCTTGACCTCGGCCAGGCCCTCGGCCCAGGCGTCCAGGTCGAAGGGTTCGTCTTCGTCGCTGTACGGAATTGGCAGGCCGCCACCGATATCGATGGTCTGCACGCTGCCGATGCGGCGGGCGAAACCGGCCAGCTCATCGCACATCAGGCGCCAGTGCTGCGCGGTTTCCACGCCGCTGCCCAGGTGCGCATGCAGGCCCACCACGCGGCTGCCCAGTTCGGTGGCCGCGCGCACGAACTCGTCGACGCGGGCGATCGGCAGGCCGAACTTGGACTCCTTGCCACCGGTGCGGACCTTGGCGTGGTGGCCCTCGCCCCGGCCCAGATCGACGCGCAGCCACAGCTCGCGGTTACGGAACAGGTCCGGCCAGCGCTGCAGCGCTTCCACGTTGTCGACGGTGACGGTCACGCCCAGCGCAAACGCCGCCTCGTACTCGCTGCGCGGGCAAAAGCTGGGGGTGAACAGCACGCGCTTGGGCGACAGTTCCGGCAGGTGCTGGAACACATGCTTCAGCTCGCCGTGCGACACGCACTCCAGGCCGAAGCCTTCGGCTTCCAGCAGCTGCAGGATGGCCGGGTGGCTGTTGGCCTTGATCGCGTAGTAGCGCTGGTCGATCGGCTTGATTGCGGCCAGTGCACGGGCGCGGGCGCGCACCGTCGGCAGGTGGTAGACGTAGCGCGGCGTACCGGCATCGGCCAGCTGCAGCAGGTGCGCACGCTGGCCGCGCCACCACGGCGTGCCGCGCGGGCGCACGGTGCCGGCAATCTCGCGCCAGCGCGGGCCGAACACTTCGGTCTCTTCCACCGGCATCGCGCCGCTGTCGATCAGCTCTGCGTGCAGGATCGGCAGCAGGCCATCGGCATCGGCCTCGTCGATGACGAAGGTCAAGTTCAGGTCGTTGGACGACTGCGAGATCATGTGCACGCGCTCGCGGCCGAAGGTGGCCCACACGTCCGACAGCTTGTGCAGCAGCGACCGCATGCCGCGGCCCACCAGGGTGATCGCCGCGCACGGCACGATCACCTTCACCTTGCAGATCTGCGACAGGTCGGCCGACAGCGCGGCCAGCACATCGGTGTTGACCAGGTTCTCGGACGGGTCCAGGGACACGGTGACGTTGGTCTCGGCCGAACCGATCAGGTCCACCGACAGGCCGTGCTTCTTGAACAGGTTGAACACATCGGCCAGGAAGCCGACCTGCTGCCACATGCCGATGCCTTCCATCGACACCAGCACGATGCCATTGCGGCGGCTGATCGCCTTCACCCCCGGCACCGGTGCGGCGCTGCCATCGATGCTGGTGCCCGGCAGTTCCGGGCGCTCGGTATCGAGGATGGCCATCGGCACGCCGGCATCGCGGCACGGCTTGATCGAGCGCGGGTGCAGCACCTTGGCGCCGGTGGTGGCGATTTCCTGTGCTTCGTAATAGTCCAGGCGGGTCAGCAGGCGCGCGTCCGGCACGTCCTTCGGATTGGCGCTGAACATGCCCGGCACGTCGGTCCAGATCTCCACGCGGCTGGCGCCGAGCAGCGCACCGAAGTACGCCGCCGAGGTATCCGAGCCACCACGGCCGAGGATGGCGGTGCCGCCATCGGCATGCCGCGAGATGAAGCCCTGGGTGATCAGCAGGCGGGTCGGCTGCGCGCGGAAGCGCTGCATCCACTCCGCATCGGCACGCCACTGGCAGTTCACCGACAGGCGCTGCGACCAGTCGCTCTGGTTCGGCTGCGGCGGCATCGCATCCAGCCACTGGCGGGCATCCATCCAGCCCATGTCCAAGCCCGAGGCGTGCAGGTAGGCCGCGCCCAGGGTGGAGGACAACAGCTCGCCCTGGCCCAGCACGTCGGCCTGCCAGTCCAGCGGACGGGTGGCCGCACGCGCGTCGTCCAGCAGGCCCTGCAGCGCCGCCAGGCGCTCGGCCAGCACTTCGCGGCCCAGGCCCAGTTCAACCAGGAAGCCCTCGTGGCGCTCGACCAGCGCCGCCACGCGATCACGGCTGTCCGGCGCGCCATCGGCGATCGCGGTCAGTTCGTTGGTGACCCCGGACAGCGCCGACACCACTACCAGCACGCGCGAGCCGGTCTCTTCCGCACGTTTTTTCGCCAGCTTCCCGATCGTGTCCCAGCGATGACGACGCGACACCGAGGTGCCGCCGAACTTCAGTACGATCCAACGATCGACAAGGGGGGAAGCTGACATGGATTGGCTATGTAGAATGTGGGGAAGCCGCCCTCGGGGGCGGAACCTTTGATTCTAAGCGCAATATCCCCGTAGATGGCCGTCCTCCGTTACCTGCAGCTCGATGTCTTCGCCGCCCGCCCCGGCACCGGCAACCCACTGGGCGTCATCCTGGACGCCGACGGGCTCTCCAGCCGCCAGATGCAGGCCCTGGCCGCCTGGCTGAATCTGTCCGAGACGGTGTTCTTCCTGCGCCCCAGCGCGCCGGGTGCCGACTACCACATCCGCATCTTCACCCCGACCCGCGAGCTGGCATTTGCTGGCCACCCCAGCGTCGGCGCCGCCTGGGCCGCGGTGAGCTGTGGCTTGGCGCAACCGCGCGACGGCGCCCTGCTGCAGCAATGCGCGGCGGGGTTGCTGCCGGTACGGGTGAGCGGTCCGGCCGAGGCACTGCAGATCCAGCTGGCCAGCCCACCGGCACGGCAACTGGACACGAGGGTGGACGCCGCGCCGGAGACGCTGCTGGCGCTGGCGGCCAACGGGCACGTGCCCGAACTGTGGGACAACGGTGCACGCTGGTGGCTGCTGCCGCTGCGCGACGCCGCCGCCGTGCGCGGACTGGCGCCAGACATGGCGGCCCTGCGCGACTGGAGCCTGGCCACCGACGCTACTGGCCTGGCCGTGTTCGCCGACGAGCCCGGCGACGACCACGCCCGCGTGGTGCGCGCCTTCTGCCCCGCTGACGCGGCCGCCGTACCCGAAGACCCGGTGACCGGCAGCGCCAATGCGCTGATCGGCGCCTGGCTGCGGCAGCGCGATGCCCTGCCCGGCCGCGAAGGCCGCTACGTGGCCAGCCAGGGCCGCGAAGTGGGCCGCGATGGCCGCGTGCAGGTGCAGGTCGACGCGCAGGGCACGGTGTGGATCGGCGGCCAGGTGCAGTGCGTGATCGACGGCAGCATCCATTGGTAGCGTCGGGCCACGCCCGGCGAACGCCGCACACGGACGCCGGGCATGGCCCGGCGCTACCGTACCCCTCTCGTTCTACGGAGTTTGCCCCCTATGACCACCCGCCGTTTCCTGCAGCTGGATGTGTTCTCCCCGCGCGCCGGCGCCGGTAACCCGCTGGCCGTGGTACTCGATGCCGAGGGCCTGGACGATGCCAGCATGCAGGCCATCGCCCGCTGGACGCGACTGCCCGAAACCACCTTCGTGTTTCCACCGCAGGCACCCGGTGCCAGCTACCGGCTGCGCATGTTCAGCCCGCAGAAGGAAGTGCCGTTCGCCGGCCACCCCAGCGTCGGCACGGCGCATGCGGTGCTGCAGGCAGGCCTGGCCACACCGATCGATGGCGTGCTGGTGCAGGACGGCATTGCCGGCGCCCTGCCGCTGCGCGTCAGCGGTGAGGGTACGCAGCAGCGCATCGCCATCCGTACCCCGCGCGCGCAGCTGGCCGAAACTGCCGAGGCCACCGATCCGCGCCTGCAGGCCGCACTGAAGGACTGGCCATTGGGCTCGCTGCCGCCGGCACGCATGCAGGGCGGGCGGAGCTGGTGGGTCGTGCAGGTGGCCGACGAGGCCGCATTGCGCGCGCTGCAGCCGGACTGGGATGCGGTGGCCGCACTGGCCGAGACCACCGACAGCATGGGCGTGTTCGCCTATGCCTTCAGCGATGGCAGCGAGGGTTTCGACCTGGCCGTACGTGCCTTCGTCGGCAATGGACGCCGCTTCGAGGACGCCGCCTCGGGTGCGGCCAATGCGGTGCTGGCCGCGTGGCTGGACCTGCGCGGCGCCCTGCCGCGTGGCCGTGCACCGTTCGAAGTCAGCCAGGGCCGCGAAGTCGGCCACGATGCGCGCCTGACGCTGCTGGTCGACGAGGACGGCGAGGTCTGGTCGGGCGGCCAGGTGCAGACCGTCATCACCGGCACCATCGATTGGTAAAGGGACACTGTAGAGCCGAGCCCATGCTCGGCTGCTCTTCGGCCAGATCACGGGAGCTGCAGAAGCCGAGCATGGGCTCGGCTCTACAGATGCGCCGGCTCAGCCCAGCTCGGCTTCCAGGCTGATCGGCACGGCGCTCAGTGCCTTGGACACCGGGCAGTTCTGCTTGGCGTCATCGGCAATCGCACGGAACTGCGTCGCGTCGATACCCGGCACCACCGCCTTCACCTTCAGCCGGATCTGCGACAGCTGCGGGCCGCCTTCCAGCGACAGATCGACCTTGGCCTCGGTATCCAGCGAGGTCGGGGTAAAGCCGGCTTCGCCGAGCTTGGCCGACAGCGCCATGGTGAAACAACCGGCGTGCGCGGCAGCGATCAGCTCTTCCGGATTGGTGCCCTTTTCGTCGCCGAAACGGCTGTTGAAGCCGTAGCGGGTCTTGTCCAGCAGGCCACTCTGCGGCGTGCTCAACTGCCCCTTGCCCGACTTCAGATCGCCTTCCCAGTGCGCGGTGGCGTGTCGCGAGATTCCCATGTGCTGCTCCTGCGTGACGGTGATGAACGGTCACCCTCGCACGGGAGGCGTTAGCCCTGCGTCGCTCCGCCGCACGCTGGAGGTCGTCTTCCGAACCCGGCGCGTGGACACTTCCTCGCCAACCGGAAACGCATTTCCCTCTTGTTTTCAGTGGTTTCGCGCATTCCGACGATGGGCGGGCGCCGGCCATGGCGTGCGCTGCCACACCCCCATCCCCCACTGCCGGCCATGTACTGAATCGGCCTGGATATGAAAAAACATGCACTTTCCGCGCTTCGGGCTATTGGCGGCGCCCGAGAGTTGCCCTACATTGCGCTTGCCGACGGGGTTCGGCGCCGACCAAACAACCAACCGTTCACGGAACAGGAAACCATGGCAAAGACCGCTAAGAAGGCTGCCCCGAAGAAGGCAGTGAAGAAAGTCGCGACGAAGGCAGCCGCCAAGCCGGCCGCTCCGAAGCCGATCAAGGAAGTGCTGACCAAGTCCGGCCTGGTTGCACACATCGCTGAAGCCTCCGGCGTCATCGCCAAGGACGTCCGCGCTGTGCTGGCCTCGCTGGAAAGCGCCGTCGCCTCCTCGGTGCACAAGAAGGGCGCTGGCTCGTTCACCCTGCCGGGCCTGCTGAAGATCACCACCGTCAATGTGCCGGCCAAGCCGAAGCGCAAGGGCATCAACCCGTTCACCAAGGAAGAGCAGTGGTTCGCTGCCAAGCCGGCCACCACCAAGCTGAAGGTGCGTCCGCTGAAGAAGCTGAAGGACGCCGCGCTGTAAGCGCGCGCCCCAACGCGGATTCCGACGGGACGGCTCTGGCCGTCCCGTTTTTTTTGTCCCAACCACAGTCCGCAACACAGCGTTGCCGCATCCCCGGGAATGCGCGTACAGGCCCGTCGCCATTGGCTGGCCGTGGTCCGTTGCGGCCCCGGAACGTACCGGGTGGAACACTGCGTGCAGCCCCGGCCATCGCCGCCGGGCACGGCCTTGCCTAAGGTGGGCACATCCTCCACAGCTACGGCGAGCGTCCCCTCATGGCCAGCCCCTCCACCCGCTACCGGATCTCGGTGACCCCCATCGAAAAGGACGGGTTGCAGTGCACCGGGCGCTGCACCATCGAACTGGAACATCGCGCCAGCCGCGACCTGATGCGCCTGCTGGAAGCGGCGCCGCGCACCGCAGGCATCAGCGGCGACGAGCGCGCGACCCTGGTGATCGCCACCCAGCTGCTGCGCGACATCGTGCAGCGCCACGCCGAAACCGAAGGCCATGCCCTGGCCGCCATCGCCGCGCAGGTGCTGCCGGCGCTGGATGCACTGGAACAGCTGCCCTCCTCCCGCTGATCGCGGCACAGCCGATACACTGCCTCCTTCCGTTCGCCTCGGGGAGGAGGCAGACATGCGCTGGTTCCTGATACTGATCGCACCGCTGGTGCTGCTGGCCTGTTCCCGGCCGCCATCGCAACCTCATCCTGCGGATGCCGCTCCGCCGGCCACGACCGAGGCGGCTGCCCGCGCGAAGCCACAGGCCGCCGCAGAAGGCGATGCAGCGGCCGTGCAGGCCATCGATGTCCATCCCCTGTTTGCCGCCGTCGCGGCCGAGGCCGAGCTGCCAGCGGGAATGCTCAATGCCTATGTCATGGCCCTGCTCAATCGCGATCGCAAGGCCATCGACGCCGCATGGACCTTCCCGCCCAGCGATGCACGACGCGCCGACGATGCCGCATTGCGCCAGCTCACGGACGTGCGCAGCCTGCGCCTGACCAGCGAACTGCCGGTCGCGCGCGACGGTCACCAGCCGCCGCAGCTGCTGGAGGTTCCGGTGCAGATCCGCGCGGTGACCCCTGAAGGCACCTTCCGCTTCGGCGGCTGGTACCGCGTGCAGCCCAGCCCCGATGGCCGTGCGTGGCAGATCCAGTCGGCGCAACTGCGGCCATCGCTGGACTGAACCGTTGCAGCGGCATGCACGCGCGATTCAGCCGGCAAGGCTACTCTTTGGTCCATCCATTCCGCATTCACCGGTCACCGCCATGCGCCTGCGTTCCCTGATGACCCGCCTCGCGGCCTCCACCGTGCTGATCGCTGCTGCGATCGGCGCCCAGGCCGCCCCTTCCATTTCCGGCCGCGAACTGTCGGTCGGTGCCAGCGACGTGCAGCAGTACCTCGATGGCAGCTTCCCGCGCACCCAGGACGCCCTGGGTGGCCTGATCGCCCTGACCATGAGCCATCCGCAGCTGAGCCTTCCGGCCGGCGAACGGTTGAACCTGGGCATGGACCTCGCACTGGCCACCGCCGGTGGCAACCCGTCCAAGCTGGGAACGGTGAAGCTCAGCAGCGGCCTGCGCTACGACGCGCAGACCCAGGGCTTCCACCTGCAGCAGCCGAGCGTGGATGACTTCACCCCGGCCAACCAGGGCGGTCGCCTCGATTCGCGCACCCGCGGCCTGCTCAATGCCTGGCTGAGCGACTACGCCCAGCGCGAACCGATCTACAAGCTGGACCCGGCCGTGGCCGGCCTGCTCGGCGCACTGCAGGTGCAGTCGGCACAGGTGAAGAACGGCAAGCTGGTGGTCACCTTCAACCAGAACCTGGGCAACCTGGTGCCGGCAGGCGTGCTGGGTAAATGAGGTAGTGCCGGCCGCTGGCCGGCACTACCCGTAGCGCATCAGGCGGCAAGTGCCTTGGCCACCGCCTCACTGAAGGCGGGAATGTCGTCCGGCTTGCGGCTGGTGATCAGGTTTCCATCGATCACAACCGCGGTATCGCGCCATTTCGCACCTGCGTTGACCAGATCCTGCTGCAGGGACGGCCAGGACGTCACGTCGCGCCCCTCAGCAAGGCCGCTGTTGATCAGCAACCACGGGCCGTGGCAGATGGCCGCCACAGGCTTGCCGGCTTCATCCACTGCCCGGATGAAGCCGAGTACAACCTCGTCGGTACGCAGCGTGTCCGGATTGATGACGCCTCCGGGCAGGACCAAGGCATCGAAGCGTGCCGGATCCGCTTCATCCAGCGGAATGTCCACCGCGACGGCGTCGCCCCAGTTCTTCTCCTTCCAGCCCTTGATCGTCGCCTCCTTTGCGGGCGACACCACGCTGACGCGCGCGCCCTCGGCTTCCAGCAGCCGCTTGGGTTCGGTCAATTCGGACTGTTCGAAGCCGTGGGTGGCCAGGATGGCAATCTGCTTGCCCTTCAATCGCTCTGCCATGGGTGCACTCCGGTTGGGGGAGCCGACAGAATGGAAGAACGGCCCTTGCACGGCGGTGACCCTGCCGTGCACGGCAGGTGGAGAGCCCCCGGGTAGTGCCGGCCAGTGGCCGGCAGTCCCCGGTACCGGTCAGCGCTTGGGCTGCAGCATGGTGCCGGTGCACTTGGGCGAGCCGCAGCGGCACTCCCAGATCTTCTTCAGCTTGGCGGTATGACGCTCGGCCAGGGTGATGCCGTAGTTGTAGGTCAGTTCCTCACCGGCCTTGATATCGCGCAGCGCCTCGATGAACACCTTGTCGCCACGGCTGTCGCCGTCCTCGTCTTCCTCGATCACTGCCTCGCAGTTCGGGTCGCAGCTGTGGTTGATCCAGCGCGCGTCGTTGCCCTTGTAGTTGGCATCGATCACCCAGTCGTCATTGAGGGTGAACAGGAAGGTATGGCCACTTTCAACGTCGCCGCTGTCATCGGCATCAACGTCGCCGTGGCTGCGCAGCAGGCCCTTGTACTGGATCACGCGCTCGCCCTGCTTGATCGGGGCCACGGAAAACACACCGTTGCCGTGGATGGCGGACTTGCGGGCTTGGATCTTCTTGGGCATCGGCAAGGGAAGTCTGCAGCGAAAGGAACGTTGATTCTCGCCCATTCCGGGTGATTGCGAAAATCACCCCGTTGGCGCAGCATTGCGCCCTGGCAACGGCCCCGGTGTGTTCTCCCGTCCCGGCCCCAGCGCCGGCTGAATGCCCGGGTTGGATGGCGGCGAAGAAAAGCGTACAATTTCAGTCCGCTTTAAGAACCACTCGCATCCCCATGTTGCGCGTCACCAAACTCACCGATTACGCCACCGTCGTACTGACCGTGCTCGCCGCCCGTCCGGGCGAGGTGCTCAGTGCCACCGAGCTGGCCGAATTCACCGGTCTGGAGCCGCCCACCGTCAGCAAGGTACTCAAGCCGCTGGCCCAGGCCGGCCTGGTGGAAGGCCTGCGTGGCGTGCGTGGCGGCTACCGGCTGACCCGCCCGGCCATCGAGATCTCACTGTTCGAAGTGGTCGAAGCGATGGAAGGGCCGCTGGCCCTGACCGAATGCAGCCACGACCACCACCAGTGCGGCATGGCGCCCAAGTGCGGCGCGCGCAGCAGCTGGCGGCTGATCAACGACGTGGTCTCCGAGGCCCTGCGCGATGTCACCCTCGCCCAGATCCTGCCCCCTCTCCCCCTTGCCGATGACGAACAGCGCCGCACCATCGCTGTCGACGTCGTCTCCTGATCCGTAGGCAGCCCCCCATGGCCACCGAAACCATCGAAAACGTCGCCCACGACGACACCCCCAACCGCGAGATCCACGAGCAGCTCGGCCGCAAGTATTCGGCCGGCTTCATCACCGAGATCGAATCGGACTCCCTGCCGCCGGGCCTGGACGAGGACACCATCCGTGCCCTGTCGGCCAAGAAGGAAGAGCCGGAGTGGATGACGCAGTGGCGCCTGGACGCCTACCGCCACTTCCTGACCATGCCGATGCCGGACTGGGCCAAGCTGGAGATCGCCCCGATCGACCTGCAGGCGCTCAGCTACTACTCCGCGCCGAAGGGCCCGAAGTACGCCTCGCTGGATGACGTGCCCAAGGAGCTTCTGGACACCTACGACAAGCTGGGCGTGCCGCTGCACGAGCGCGCCAAGCTGGCCGGCGTGGCGGTGGATGCGGTGTTCGACTCGGTGTCGGTCGGTACCACCTTCCGCAAGGAACTGGCCGAGAAGGGCATCATCTTCTGCTCGATGTCCGAGGCCATCAAGGAACACCCGGAGCTGGTGCGCCAGTACCTGGGCACCGTGGTGCCGGTCGGCGACAACTACTTCGCCGCGCTCAACTCGGCGGTGTTCTCCGATGGCAGCTTCGTGTTCATCCCCAAGGGCGTGCGCTGCCCGATGGAACTGAGCACCTACTTCCGCATCAACGCCGGCCACACCGGCCAGTTCGAGCGCACCCTGATCGTGTGCGAGGACAAGGCCTACGTGTCCTACCTGGAAGGCTGCACCGCGCCGATGCGCGACGAGAACCAGCTGCACGCCGCCGTGGTCGAGCTGGTCGCGCTGGAAGATGCGGAGATCAAGTATTCCACCGTGCAGAACTGGTACCCGGGCGACGAGAACGGCGTCGGCGGCATCTACAACTTCGTCACCAAGCGTGCCGAATGCCGTGGCGCGCGCAGCAAGGTCACCTGGACCCAGGTCGAAACCGGCTCGGCGATCACCTGGAAGTACCCGTCCTGCGTGCTGCTGGGCGACGACTCGGTGGGCGAGTTCCACTCGGTGGCGCTGACCCATCACCGCCAGCAGGCCGACACCGGCACCAAGATGATCCACGTTGGCAAGCGCACCAAGAGCAAGATCGTCAGCAAGGGCATCAGCGCCGGCCGCGGCCAGAACACCTACCGCGGCCTGGTGCGTGTGGACCGCAATGCCGATGGCGCGCGCAACTACACCCAGTGCGATTCGCTGCTGATCGGCAAGCAGTGCGGCGCGCACACCTTCCCCTACATCGAGGTGAAGAACCCGGGCGCCACCGTCGAGCACGAGGCCACCACCTCCAAGATCTCCGACGACCAGCTGTTCTATTGCCGCGCCCGTGGCATCAGCCAGGAAGACGCGGTGTCGATGATCGTCGACGGCTTCTGCAAGCAGGTGTTCCGCGAACTGCCGATGGAGTTCGCGGTGGAAGCCAAGAAGCTGCTGGAAGTCTCGCTGGAAGGTTCGGTGGGCTGACCGCCCGCCCCTGCCCCTCGCAAACGCATTCTCTTTACCGGCGGGCCGCGGCCCGCCCCACGGAAATCCCCACCATGCTGAAGATCGAAAACCTCCACGCCCGCATCGGCGACAAGGAAATCCTCAAGGGCCTGTCGCTGGACGTCCAGCCGGGCCAGGTGCACGCCATCATGGGCCCGAACGGCGCCGGCAAGTCCACCCTGGGCAATGTCCTGGCCGGCCGCGACGGCTACGAAGTGACCGAAGGCAGCGTGCAGTTCGACGGCGTCGACCTGCTCGACCAGGACCCGGAAGCGCGCGCCGCCGCCGGCCTGTTCCTGGCGTTCCAGTACCCGGTGGAAATCCCGGGCGTGAACAACACCTACTTCCTGCGCGCGGCACTGAACGCCCAGCGCAAGGCACGCGGTGAGGAGGAACTCGATTCCATGCAGTTCCTCAAGCTGGTGCGCCAGAAGCTGGCCGTGCTGCACCTGAAGGACGAACTGCTGCACCGTGGCGTCAACGAAGGCTTCTCCGGTGGCGAGAAGAAGCGCAACGAGATCTTCCAGCTGGCCGTGCTGGAACCGAAGCTGGCGATCCTGGACGAAACCGACTCGGGCCTGGACATCGATGCACTGAAGAGCGTGGCCGATGGTGTCAACGCACTGCGCGCTGCTGATCGCTCGTTCCTGGTCATCACCCACTACCAGCGCCTGCTGGACTACATCAAGCCGGACGTGGTGCACGTGCTGGCCGATGGCCGCATCGTCAAAAGTGGCGGCCCGGAGCTGGCACTGGAGCTGGAAGCGCACGGCTATGATTTCCTGAAGGACCGGGTCGTGCCCGAGGCGGCGGTCTGATGAGCGCCCTGCTTGATTCGATGGCCCAGGCCTTCTGCGGCAGCGATGCGCGCCGCGAAGTGCTGGATGCGGCCCTGCGCGACGGCCTGCCGGCCGCCCGCAACGAAGCCTGGAAGTACACCTCGCTGCGCCAGCTGGAACGCCGTGCGTTCGCGGCTGCACCGCTGTCCCCGCCAGCCCTGGATGCCGCGCTGCTTGAGGACATCCCGGCACCGCGCCTGGTGTTCGTCAACGGCCGCCTGGACGCCGCGCTGAGCGACGTGGAGGCATTGCCTGTGGGCGTGCAGCTGCAGCCGCTGTCGGCCGCACTGGCCGCTGGCGAAGACGCCGTGCGTTTCCTCGGCCGCCGCTACGAGCGCAGCGAAGAGATCTTCGCCCGCCTCAATGCCGCCCTGGCCGATGAAGGCGTAGTGCTGCGCGTGGACGAAGGCGTGCAGGTCGAGGCACCGCTGCAGCTGGTGTTCGCCAGCGTCGCCGGCGATACCGACCTGGCCTGGCATCATCGCCACCTGATCGAACTGCGTGCCGGCGCCAGCCTGGGCGTAGTCGAGCACCGCTTCAGCGTGGGCGACTCCACCCACCTGGACAACACCGTGCTGCATGCCCACGTCGCTCGCGATGCCGTGCTCAAGCACGCCCGCGTCCAGGCCGGCAGCGCGCGCCAGACCAGCTTCCTGCGCACCGACGCCGTGCTGGCCCGCGATGCGCAGTACCACCGCGTGGACCTGGAACTGGGCGCCGCGCTCAGCCGCCATGAACTGAACGTGCGCCTGGAAGGCGACAATGCCCAGCTGACCGCCAACGGCGTGCTGCTTGGCAATGGCCGCCGCCACGTCGAAACCCGCCTGGGTATCGACCACATCGCACGCGATACCGCCTGCGAACTGCTGTGGCGCGGCGTCGCCGCCAACCGCAGCCGCGTGGTGTTCCATGGTGGCATCCAGATCCGCGAAGGCGCCGATGGCACCGACGCGAACCTGTCCAACAAGAACCTGCTGTTGTCGGCCGATGCCGAGATCGACACCCAGCCAACGCTGGTGATCGACGCCGATGAAGTGAAGGCCGCGCATGGCGCGACCGTCGGCCAGCTCGATGCCAACGCGCTGTTCTACCTGCGCTCGCGCGGCCTGCCGCAGGCACAGGCGCAGGCACTGCTGAGCGCCGCGTTCTGCCACGAGCCGTTGAAGATCCTGCCGGACGCACTGCGTGCGCAGCTGGCACACCGTCTGGACAAGGCGCTGGCCGAGGCAGGTGTGGCATGAACCTGTCCACGCCGCGCCCGATCGAAGAACGCACCGGCGCCCCCGACTGGGACCGCGTCCGCCTCGACTTCCCGCTGCTGATGCGTGAAGTGCATGGCAAGCCGCTGGTCTATTTCGACAATGCCAACACCGGCCAGAAGCCGGTGCAGGTGATCGGCGCGGTGGACGAGTTCTACCGCCGCTACAACGCCAACGTCAGCCGCGCGGTGCATGCACTGGGCAGCGAAGCCACCGACGCCTACGAAGGCGCACGCAACACGCTGGCACGCTTCCTCAACGTGCGCCCCAGCGACCTGGTGCTGTGCAGCGGCACCACCTTCGCCATCAACCTGGTGGCCTACTCGTGGGCGCTGCCGCGGCTGAAGGCCGGTGACGTGATCCTGATCACGCGCATGGAGCACCACGCCAACATTGTGCCGTGGCAGCTGGTCGCGCAGCGTACCGGCGCCACCATCCGCGTGGCCGAGATCACGCCTGACGGCGCACTCGATCTGGATGCGCTGCGCGCGGCGATGACCCCGGAGGTCAAGCTGCTGGCCGTCACCCATGTCTCCAACGTGCTAGGCACGGTCAATCCGGTGCGCGAAATCTGCCGTGAAGCGCGCAAGCGCGGCATCATCACCGTGGTCGATGGCTCGCAGGCCGTGCCGCACCGCAAGGTCGATGTCACCGCGATCGGCTGCGACTTCTACGCCATTACCGGCCACAAGATGTGCGGCCCGACCGGCACCGGCGCCTTGTGGGCGCGCCGCGAGCATCTGGATGCGATGCCGCCGTTCCTCGGTGGCGGCGAGATGATCAAGGAAGTCAGCTTCGACGGCACCGTGTTCAACGATGCCCCGCACAAGTTCGAAGCCGGCACCCCGAACATCGCCGGTTTCATCGGCCTGGGTGTGGCTGCCGACTACCTGCAGCAGCTTGGCCAGGAGAACGTGGAAGCCCGCGAAGCCGAACTGCTGGCGCACTTCACCGAAGAGCTGCGCCGCGTTGACGGCCTGCGCATCATCGGCGAAGCGCCGGAGAAGGCCGCCGTAGTCTCGTTCCTGATCGATGGTGCGCATGCGCACGATCTGGCCACCCTTCTGGATCTGGAAGGCGTGGCCGTGCGCTCGGGCCAGCACTGCGCACACCCGCTGCTGCAGTACTTCGGCGTCGCGGCTACCTGCCGCGCCTCGCTGGCGTTCTATAACACGCATGCCGAGATCGAGCGGTTCATGACCGCACTGACCAAGGTGCGGAAGCTGCTGGGCTGAGGATTCGCCAGAATCAGGGAAGTACGAGAACGCCGCAGGGAACTGCGGCGTTTTTTATTGCGCACTGGACGCAAGCAAGCAGAGGCGTGACCGGGAAGCACCGAGTGACACCAGGAACGGGCAATCTCACCGTAATGCCGATCCATCCGCCATCAACGGCCTTGAGGCACCGTCTCCTACATGCCAACAAGCATGGATACCCCGGAGGCAATCAAGAAGACGTACATCATCACGACGCCCCTCAACACCCACCGCTCCCCCTGATGGAGCGCCTGCCCTTTGGAAGTAAGGGCAAGCACTGCAATACCGCGCAAGCACCTAAGCCACCAATCAACCTTGATGATTCCGACTGCAGCAAGTACTTCCGGCCGTTCACGCTCGATTTTCAGCAACATCCTGTGAGCCGCAAATGCGTTTATCCACATGGCACCTAGGATGATGGAAGCCCAAATGGGGAAGCTCTCAACAAACCCTGGCACTCAGCTCCTCCTTTTGAAGCTACTCCATCACATAGCACCTGCACACCCAATCATCTACGCAGCAATCTGCTATGGAGTCGTTGCGTTCAAGGGCGCAAGAAGCCCCTTGACGTATCCACCGAGGCCAACAACGTCCTCAGCTGTACCAATCAGGTCCCGTCGCATCATCTTCTCGACATGCTCTACACCACCAAGTCGCGCGACAACATCCGCAAGGAAAGTGACATCCCCCGCAAATAACGTCACGTCCTGATCCAGCTTTACAACCCAGCGACCATCACGCGAAAACTAGAAATGATCACGCATGAAGTTCCCATCTTCCAGCCAGTAGGAGCGCAGGCCATCCAGACCTCGCTCAATTTCCACGGGGCTTCCCCTGTCGGAGCACTCTGAACATCGAACCGCGCACATCGCGATATCTGCAAAGTGCTCCGAAAGTGCGCTCAGCCACGCCACCCAAACATCGTTCGGAGCAAAATCCTCATACAGGTTGCGATCAAACGCCATCCCTGCCCAGTCCTCCCGGAGGAGAGGGAGATCCGGAGGGTTAGCATCCGAGAGGGATGCCGCAATGAAATCTGGCCAGCAACATGTAATGCTCATGGCTTCTCTGAGTGCACTCAAGCCCACTCATCAATACTCCGCCTAACGGCCAACACTTGTGCTTCGGCATAGCGGGGATCGCGAATACGGATATCAGCATCATCAAGATAGTGCCATATCACGTGAGGAACCCCGATTTCATACGAACTTGACCGAATCACGTTCTTGATAAATTGCGCCCTCTGGTACCAGCCAGACACCTGTTCCTCGGAAGCAGGCTCGGATTCCAACAGCCTCCACAGACAGGCTAAAACGAGATTCTCTTCATCGATAGCGCTCAATGCGATACCTCATATTATTCAACCAAGGGGAAATTCCCCCAAAGCCTATCGGCGTGATCGATCAGTTCGCAATGGAGGCCGTGGCGCTGTCTTTCCCGTGGTTGCCAATGCTGCCTCACTGCACGTCGACCGGCATCTGCAGAGGTATGCAGTGACCTGTCGGCACCCGCCTCGGATACCATCAGAAAAATCCCTGTTAGCACGAACCGCTTCATGGGAGCCGCGATTGATACTTGAAACTCACTTCAGATCTTCGAGATCAACGGACACGTCTCCGAAAGTCGCTCTTGGAATCGGACCTGGGACTCTCAACGACTGAACGTCAAGTGGGGCATGCATTTCGCCGAGAAGAAGATCATCCGTCGACCCGTCCGTCCTCCTAAGCCTGAACTCCCCAGTCACTGATACCCACGAATAAGCATACCGATTAAAAACGTCACGCTGGAGATCTATTGGGCCCCTGATGCGAACTTGGGTCTCATCAGTCACTCCAGCTTCGAACAGCTCCTTGCTGGAGTTCAATACAAAGAGCCCTCGACTAACTCCGAGATAGCCTTCCACGCGTATCGATTTCCCATCGAATAGACGGGGGGTCGCAGCCAGCGCCCGGAAGCTGACTCGGCAAACTGGATTCTGACCGATCCCACAATCCTTTGCGGGCGGCGTCTGCCGTCCTTCTTGATCACCGCAACCGACCACGGAAATCGCCAAGAAGAAGGTCACGAAAAGCTGATAATTTATTCTCATTTCACAACCTCCGACACACCATCCTTGTTCAGCCTATAGACCCCCGACGGATCCGAAACGTAATTGATCGAATTTGTTGTCTTGTACGTTTCAACATCCCAATATGAGAATGGCGAGTAGGCACGATTGTATCCGTCCAATGCTGGATGCGTGTGGATATTGATCCCCCCTACGAGAGGCCTACCGGCAGTCCCACCCAGCCAGTCCACGTCACGAACATGACTGGATATCCCAATATCGGAAAGGTGAAAGGCACCGCTATTCTTCATCACGATTTCCGCACTCACTTCCCATCCGAATCTAACAGAGTACTTCTGATAAACCTTTGAAAAAATCTTGGCAGCGTTGTCTGAATTCGCGTTCGGAATTGACTCCATCTTTTCCTTCGTAGCATCAACAACACCCTTCATAGCATCATATCGAGCCTGTGCATTTTCCTTTGTAAAGCCCGACGGGAGAGCCCCTCCGATTGCGGCCACTCTTACCCCGGCCGCAATGCCATTGTTTTTTATTTTGCTCCCAGTAATAGCCTGCCGAGCATCCTTGGGCTGCCTTCCATCCGGATCAAGGAACCGATACGGGTTCCCCAGCGCATACGCGTAGCGCCCAAAAGCAGCCACTGATGAAGCTATTGGATCGGCGGATAGAAATGCCCCAGTCTCCACATCATAGTACCGCTGCTGCATATAACTCAGCCCGGTCCCCGAGTCCGTCACATGTCCCGTATATCCCGGCCCATCCTTCAACGGCCGATTCACCACCGCCCCATACGGCTCATACACCGTACGCTCGATGACGTTTCCGCTGGCATCGGTGATCGCCACCGGTGAACCCAGTGCATCAGTGTGGATGTACTCGACGACTTCCTGTGCGACCGCCGGAGCCACACAGGCCGCCAGCACCACCAGCGTGAGCACCGCCCGAATCAACAGCGAACAGAGTCCATTCATGGCTTAGTCCCAATTCAATACGCCGCGGGTGACGGGGAAGTCTGCGGACCATGCCGAACAGCCACCGGCGTTGCAGGCCCTGACAATGTAGAGACTGGCGCAGTAGGTCCCGCCGCTCGACTGCACGTAGGTATTGGGGCCGGTGTACAGGCGCCGTCCAGCTCCGGAAGGCTCAAGCTGATACTCCGTTGCCCCCGGAACCGCGCGCCAGCCGACGCTGCATTGCACCTGATAAGGCGCCTTGCGCGTGCTGAGCCACTCGGCCACGTAGATCTGAGTGGCCGCGGGAGGAAGCACCACGGAGACATTGGCGATGCCCGAGTAGGGACTGCACCCCGCGAAATTGCATGCCCTCACGCGATAGGCGTAGCTGCCATTGCCACGGCTGGCACCAAAGCTGTTCCCGCCGCCGTTATGCACCACCGTCCAGCCACCACCGTTGGCACTCTCCTCCAGCACGAAGCTCTCGCTGTTGGCCGGCACCGACCAGCTCAGGCTGTACTGCGGCACGTTCACCAGGCTCGGCGCGCTAATCACCGGCTCGATCGTCGGCGGCCCGATCACCGCTACCGTCACCGTGGCCGACCACGGTCCGCAGCCTGCACCATTGCAGGCGGCAACCCGATAGCCATAGCTGCCCACACCGCGCGCAGCGGTGGCATAGGAACCCGCGTTGCCGTCGAACAGCGTGACCCATCCGCCACCATTGCTGCTTTCCTGCAGGGTGTAGCGCGTGGCACCAGCCACCCCGTTCCAGCCAATGCCGATACTGCCCGGCGCAGCGCGTGCCGGCGCAGAGAGACCTGGCGCAGTAGCAGGCGGATACACCACCGTCACTGCAGCCGTGGCGCTGTATCCCGTGCATCCCACCGGATTGCATGCGCGAACCCGGTAGTTGTAGCTTCCCGCTGCCTTGCCACTGAAGGCCTTGGATTGACTGATGGCGTTGTGCACCTGGGCCCAAGCGCCACCGTTGGCGCTTTCCTCCAACTCATAGCGCTCGGCACCGGAGGACGCAGACCAGCCCACGCTGTAGCTGCCATTGAAGGCCGTGGCAGGCACGTTCAAGGTCGGTACGGTGGATGGCGCCAGTGCCACGGCCACTGACGCGACATTGCTCCATCCGCCGCACACCGCCCGGCAGCCGCGCACCCGGAACTGATAGGTTCCCGTGACCAGGCCGGTGCTGGTGAACGATTGCGCCGCGCCATCAAAGACCGTGCTCCAGGTGCCTGCAAGGGCTCGCTGCAGCTCATAGCGGTTGGCACCACCGGCCGGGCTCCAGGTCAGGTTCACGCTGCCCTGGGTGATGTAGCCCGGCGCACTCAGCGCGGGAACGCTGGGTGCGGCTTCGCCATGCACCTGGGACACCAGGCTGCCTGACAGGTAGAGATAGTCGGTCTGCTTGCCGGTACGTTCGTTGCGCTGGAATCGCAGCACACCGCCGTTGTCGTAGAACGAATAGATCGCCCCTTTGCCACTGGCGCTGGCCTTCACCCGGCGCCCGTGAGCGTCGTACTCGTAGCTCTCTGCTGTACCCGCCGCACGCAGCCGGTTGCCGTAATCAAACGCGAAAGCCTGGCCATTGCGCACCGAAAGATTGCCCTGCACGTCATAGCCAAGACCGGTCACGGTTGCCCCTGTTCCGGTTTCGATCACGTTGACCAGCCGATTGGTCGGATCGAAATAGTGCGTACGATCGCGGCTGCCGACCTTGGCACGGCGCAGGTTGTCCAGCGCGTCATACTCATACAATGCGTTGCCGAAGCCCGGTGCAGTGACCGTCCGCAACCGGTCCAGGCCGTCATAGGTCATGTCCCGGTTGCCGGGCGCCCCGGGCAGACCATCGGAAATGGCCATCACGTTGCCGCCGGCATCGTAATCGTAGCTGTCATCCAGCACTGCGGCCGCTGCGGTGGCATCGCGGCTGCGGTCGGGCAACCCGCGGGCATTCTGGGTCAACGTGTGCACGATCCCGTTGCCATAGACGAAGCGGGCCAACGCGCCGTTGGCGAAGTAACTGGCCTCTTTCGCATAGCCGCCGACCGTCGTCGCCCGACCCAGTGCGTCCGGCGTATAGCTGACGACACGCCCACCCGGATAGGTATTGCTGGCCAGTGTGCCGTTGGCATCGTAGCCATAGGCCAGGCTCAGGCTTCCCAGATCCGGATGCTGCAGGGTTTCGCCGCTGAGCAGGCGGCGGCGGTTGTACTGGTAGCGGTTGACGACCATCGGCCGGGCCGGATCGTTCTGCGTACTGATCTCGGCAGGCAGACCATCAGGCGCGTAGGACCAGTTCTGATTTCCGCGCCCATCCGGGAAGATCAGGGTCGACAAGCGGTTGGCGGCATCGTAACTGCGCTTCACCGCACGTCCGCTGGCCAGGGCGTCACTGCGGTTGCAGTCGGTGGTGCTGGTCAAACCCGTGCCGGCCGCCGACCACAGCACGTTGCCTGCCGCGTCGTAGTCCTGCACGGTCGCACCGGTTTCCGGTTCGATGGTCTTGCACAGCTGCTGGTAGCCGTCATAGACGTAGCGGCGGGTGAGCGACTGGCTGCCGTCTGCACTGCGGCGGGTGATCGCCAGCGGCTTGCCCAGCGTATCTCGCTGGATCTCGGTCACCACGCCTTCCGGGTGCTGCAGCGTCAGCGGCATCTCGTAGCTGGGCTGGTCGTAGGCAAGATGGCGTGTCGTCGTCGCCTGGCCTCGCGGGTTGGTCACCTTCACCGACAGATTGCCCACGTACTCGGTGCGGGTAACCAGTGCCCCCAGCTCGGACGATTGACTGACCACGGTGGGGCGGCCCAACGCGTCGTACTGCGTCGTGGTGCCGGTCAGGGCGGCATTGATATCGGAGAGCTGCCGCGTGGGATACGAGGCAAACACGGTCTTGCCACTGGTGTCGTAGCGTGTCACCACGGCACTGTCGAGCACGTTGTTGGCGTTTTCGGTCACCAGCACCGGGCGGAACATCGCATCCAGGTAGGTATCCGTGCGCCGCCCGCCCTGCGTGCGGGAGTGCTTCCATGCTCCGGCGGGCACCCCCAGCTGCGCGCCACCCAACCGCTGCAGGTCCATGGTTACGCCATTCCAGTTCACGCTGTCGCCGCCAGGGAACTGCTGGCTGCGCAGCCTGCCCATGCTGTCGTAGCTGAAGCTGGTGATTGCGCCGGTTTCGTCGGTCAGCGAGGTGATCCAACCGTTGTCGTCGACGGCAACCGTGCGCACCGCGCCATTGGGCGCTTCGGGCGTGGCTGGCATGCGGAGCTGCTGCGGAACACCACGCTTCCATCCCGACAGATGGCTGGTATTGCCGCGGCCATCGGCCACCGATGCAACCGTGCCGTCGGCTGCATAGGTCACCTGCTGCGCCAGGCGCCCGAATGCGTATGCGCGCAGCGGCAGTGCTCTGCCCGTGTCGAATTCGGTGCGGGACTGTTCGATGCCATTGAGCACACTGCGCGCCGTCTGGCCGTTCACCCACAGCGCGGGATTGTCGTAGTAGCTGGTGCTGCTGGTGCGACTCTGGCCGGCGGAATTCGCTTCGACAACGGTGACTTCGCGCGCAAATGCATCAAAGGCCTGCACGGTGCGGGTGAACTGCACGCCATCCTGTTCCACAACGGTGGATTGGACGGGGCGGTTGTAATGGGCCTTGAGATCGTTGGCACCGTACTTGAAGTCCTTGCCGGCCTCCTTCGGGAAGGGCGCCGCATCCAGCTGGGCATCCGGATAGTAGTTGTTGCGGTCAATGCGCACGACCGCGCCGCCCGATCGCGTTGTCGTCGACAACAACAGGCCATCGTTGTAGGCAACTTCCTTGCCGAACTCATAGACGCGAACGACACCATCGGGCAGCGTTTCGGTGGTGATCTTCGGCTCTGCCTGGCCCACCGGGATTACTGGACCGCCCAGGTCCTGGGCGAAAGCACCGTTGAGATTGGTGTATTGATAAGTCCACTGTGCAGTGGGCATGCCCGGACCGCTGATGGTCTTGGTCACCAGCGACATTGCGTCACGGTAGACCGGCGTGTAGTTCCAGCCATCGGCAAACAGGTGATTGTCGCCAGAGGTCTGGCAATCCAGCTTTACATTCTTGCGCCCGTGGCGGAACGGGCGGAACAGGAACGTTCCCAGCGCACCCGACGGATGCTGGATGCTCAGGGTGATCTCGCTGGGCACGATCTTGTTGACGCGCGAGCATGTGGCCGGGTAGTCCATGTACTCCCAGATGCTCTGCCCGATGTAGTCGGCATACTTGTGGGTGACTGACAGCGGCGGCAGGTTGTAGACCCATTGGGTTCCGTCCGGCAGCGTCACTGTCCGCAGGATATCGGCCTCCGTGTACCCGTAAGTCCAGGTGCGCCCTGCAGCGGTTGCGGACGCGATCAGTCCTTTCGCGTTGTAGGCCAGGCTGATCTCGCGGCCATCGTTGGCAACCATGCGCAACAGCCGGTCGCCACTCCACTCGTAGCGCACCCAGTTGCCGAAGCGATCCACAACCTGCGATGGGTACAGGAACACACGCTTTCGATTCAGCAGTGCATTGCTTTCTGGCCCGTAGGGTTGCAGCGTTGCACCGTTGTGGGGCTTGGCGACCATCCAGTCGAAGTAGTACTTGGTACCGTCGGGCGCATGACCAAGGAAGCCTTGTCCCGGCTGTCCGCTCTTCAGGGCGGTCAGGCAACTGAACGTCCAGCCGCCCTTGGTATTCCAAGGCGCCGGTTCGCCAAACTGTGGCTGCGGCTGGCGCGCATCACCGCTGCCTCCCAGGACCGGCTCACCACCACCGCCTGGCAGGGAAAGGCGCACGCCATCCCAGAATGTAGTGGGACTGAAATTGACGGTCTGGGTTTGGCGACGGTTCCAGACCTCCAGCGCTGGGGGCGCCGCCACCGTACTGCAGCGCGCAGCAGGCGCCCAGTAGCCGACAGCAGCGGTCTCCGGCAGATCACCATAGACGCCGGACATGGACGGAATATCCAGATCCCAATCCGAGAATGGGCTCTCACTACTACCATCGCCATCGCGGTAGCTGCGGCCCAAGGTCATCGCCAGGCTGCCATTGCCCGGAATCGAAACATCCGTGGCCTTGAAGCTGATCGAACCGTCATAGAGGTTGACCTGCTCGCCGAAGATCTCGCCCTTCAGCGGCTCGACAAGGTCCCCGTACTTCAGTCGCTTGTCGTACTCCTGCCGCCAGGTGGGAACGATCTGGGCGGAAACGCCGACCGGTGCCAGCACGCACAGGGCAACGACACCGAGAAGCAGACCCTTGGCAGCCATTGCGGCGCGCGGATGAGAAATGAGGCCAGACTGCATGCAGATCCTCCCTGGATCGACGTCCCTGTGTGCCCCACCTGCGCCGAACGGCAGTTGGCCTTCGACCAGGCGGCACCCACGCCGGCAGACAGCCACGCGTTGCTTCACGGTGGGCGGGTGCTGGTCACAGATATGAACGAATAATGAAGATGGCGTCAAGTCCACGCATTGGCCAAACTCGGCAAAGTCACGTCAACCAGCAGCCTCCCGCGCCCTTCCCCGCCCCACATAGAATGTCCCCATGAGCACCCTGACCTTCCGCGCCGCCACGCCGGCCGACATCCCCGCCCTTATTGCCCTCGTCACCTCGGCCTACCGCGGCGATGCCAGCCGCGTCGGCTGGACCACCGAAGCCGACCTGCTGGACGGCGCCCGCATCGACGCCGAAGGCATCCAGGCCGACCTGGACCGCCCGCGCTCCACCATTCTGCTGGCCGAGCGCGGGGATCAGCTGGTGGCCTGCGCCCATGTCGCCGATGTCGACGGCAAGGGCTACTTCGGCATGTTCTCGGTCGACCCGGCCCAGCAGGGTGGCGGTGTCGGCAAGCAGCTGATGGACGCTGCCGAAGCGCACGCCGCACGCGAATGGAACGTGCCGGTGATGCAGATGACGGTGATCGACGTGCGCGACGAGCTGATCGCCTTCTACGAGCGTCGCGGCTACAGCCGCACCGGCATCAAGAAGCCGTTCCCGTACGGCGACGAACGCTTCGGCATTCCCAAGCGCGACGACCTGCGTTTCGAGATCCTGGAAAAGCCGCTGGCCGGAGCCGTCGCGTGAGCGATACCTGGACCTTCGTCTGTGCCGGCAACGAGCTGTTGCCGGGCGAAATGAAGAGCGTGTTCGACGAGGTGACCGGCACGCCGATCGTGGTGTTCAACCTCGACGGCGAGCTGTACGCCCTTGAAGACCAGTGCACGCATGAAGAGTTCGAGCTGTCCTCGGGCGAGTTCAACACCACCGAGGGCAGTGTGGAGTGCGTACTGCACGGCGCGCGCTTCGACGTGCGTGACGGGCGCGCCCTGTGCGCCCCGGCCTACAGCCCGGTGCCCAAGTTCCCGGTGAAGCGGGAACATGACGCGGTCTGGACGCGCGACGACCGGGATTGAGTCCGCGCGACGACCGGGATTGAGTCTGCGCTCCGCCCGGAGAGATCCCCCAGAGGGCGCCCCGCGGGAGAGCATCCACCCATGGGGTGGATCTACCGGAAGGCCATGAGGGCCTCCCCAGGCCGTTCCGGGGCGGCCCCGGCGGCCCGCCACGCCCCGCATATGCGAATCATTATCGTTGATGTTATTCTACGTAACATCTTCGTAACGACTCCGCCCCCGCGCTATGGCTTCGCCCGCGCCCACCGCCACGCTGTGCCAGCTTGCCCGTCAAGGGTGGCCGCTGCTTGTGGTCGTGCTGCTGACGCTGCTGCTGGGCTGGTCGGCATTGCACGAAGGGCGCGGCAACAACCCGGCTGCCCACGGCTGGCAGGCACACGCTGATGATCTGCAGCAGGTCATGCCGATGCCGGCCCCGCCGGCGGACGCGTGCCCGCACCATGCCGCGCCAGCACCGGAGCCGCCGCTGGATGGCGAGGGCACCACGCCCTGTACCGGACTGGCTCCCCCGCGCGCCGCCCTGGTCGCGCATGTTCCGCTGTGGCGCTCCAACGCCCTGCGCTGGCACCTGCACGATCCCGCACTGCGGTTGAACCCCGGCCACGCACCGCCCGCACCGCACGCCAGCTGAGGCGCCCTGCGGCTGTTGCCGTGCGCCTGATTGCGTTTCCTGCCAGCCGAGCATCGGCTCGGCTCTACAGAAGAAGCCCTCTACGTGTCGTCGCGCTGCCTGCGCTTCGGCCCTCGCCCTTTCCCGATCCAAGCCACCGCCACCCAGACCATGACCCACATCACGTCCCGCAAGCACGCCCCGCGCGTTTCCCTGCTCGCTACCGCCACCCTGGCCGCCGGCTTCGCACCGCTGGTCGCACAGGCCGCCGACAGCGCCGATGCCAGCTCCCGCAACGCCACCGACCTGGACAAGGTGCAGGTGCGCGGCAGCTGGTTCAATCCGTCCTCGCCGAAGTTCACCGCCGAGCTGCTGGACACCCCGAAGTCGGTGTCGATCGTGTCGGAGAAGCTGATCGCCGAAACCGGTGCGACCAACCTGCAGGATGCGCTGCGCATGGTGCCGGGCATCACCTTCGGTGCCGGCGAAGGCGGCAACCCGACCGGTGACCGCCCCTTCATCCGTGGCTTCGATTCGCAGAGCAACGTGTTCGTCGACGGCCTGCGCGACGTCGGCTCGCAGACTCGCGAAATCTTCGACCTGGAGCAGGTGGAAGTGGTCAAGGGCCCGAGCTCGGCCTACGGCGGCCGTGACTCCGGTGGTGGCAGCCTGAACCTGGTGAGCAAGACGCCGAAGCTGAAGAACGAGACCAGCGCCAGCATGGGCATCGGTACCGACAGCTACGCACGCGGCACCGTGGACGCCAACTACGTGCTGGGCGATGGCATCGCCGCCCGCCTGAACCTGATGAAGCACGAATCGGACATCGCCGGCCGCGACGCCGCCAACGTCAGCCGCTGGGGCATCGCGCCGTCGATCGCGTTCGGCCTGAACGGCCCGGCGCAGCTGATCGCCAGCCACTACCACATGCAGAGCGATGACCTGCCGGACGCGGGTGGTTTCCCGTACAACAACCCGTTCACCAGCGGCCCGAACGTGGCCAAGAACGGCGACGGCCGCCCGATGGTGCCGGACCGCAACAACTACTACGGCCTGGTCGACCGTGATTTCCAGCGTACCCGCGCCGATATCAGCACCCTGGACGCCAGCTACGATTTCGGCGGCCACAAGCTGCGCAACATCGCGCGCCTGGGCAACACCAGCAACGACTACCTGTGGACCCAGCCCGACGACAGCAAGGGCAACCCGAACAACTACGGCACCCTGTGGCGCCGCACCAACAGCCGCGCCGTCGACGTCAAGAGCTTCGCGGACCAGCTGGGCCTGACCGGCGCCTTCCAGACCGGCGCGCTCAAGCACAGCTACAGCGCGGGGGTGGAGTACAGCGACGAGAAGATGACCCGTGGCAGCTACCTGATGTCGCCGGGCACCGCCAATCCCCTTGAAAACAGCGCCAACAGCACTCGCTGCCAGGTGTCTGGCGCGGCCACCGGCTACAACTGCACCGACTTCAACAATCCGAACCCGAACGATCCGTGGGCGGCCGGTCAGATCGTCTATCGCAGCGACAAGGCGCTGGACGTCGAGCAGCGCACCAAGACCACCTCGGCCTACGTGTTCGACACCATCGAGCTCAATGAGCAGTGGATGATCAACCTCGGCCTGCGCTACGACGACTTCCGTACCACCCTGACCACTCCGGTGGCGGGCAAGGCACCGACCCGCGTGCGCAACAGCAACGACTTCCTGAACTACCAGGCCGGCGTCGTGTTCAAGCCGGCCGCCAATGGCAGCATCTACCTGTCCTGGGGCACCTCCTCGACTCCGCCGGGCATGGACGGTGGTGACGGTTCGGACGGCCTGAGCGCGGCCGTTGCCGACCTCAAGCCGCAGGACACGAAGAACCTCGAACTGGGCACCAAGTGGGACCTGCTGGACAACCGCCTGAACCTGACTGCTGCGATCTTCCACACCGTGATGAACAACGCGCGCGTGACCGTCGACAACGGCACCAGCCAGAACGCCGGCAAGAAAGAGATCAACGGTTTCGAGCTGGGCTTCAACGGCCAGTTGACCGACGCCTGGAGCCTGTACGGCGGCTACACCTACCTCGATTCCGAGCTGAAGGACAATGGCTTTGTCTGTGGCGCACCGGTGGGCCGCACCTGCCCGTCCAACGTCTACGTGCCGTCGCCGAACAACGGCAACGTGTTCCCGAACACCGCCAAGCACAGCGCCAACCTGTGGACCACCTACCGCTTCCCGATCGGCCTGACCATCGGCGCTGGCGCGTTCTACTCGGACAAGCAGTACGGTGATGTGGCCAACACCAAGTGGATTGCCAGCTACACCCGCTTCGACGCGATGGCCAGCTACGCGATCCAGGACAACATCAGCCTGCAGCTCAACGTGCAGAACCTGACCGACAAGACCTACTTCACCAAGGCCTATGCCTCACACTACGCGAGCATCGCCCCGGGTCGCTCGGCCACCCTGGCACTGAACGTGAAGTTCTGATGTAACTTCGCTCCACCACGGCGGCAGGCTCTCCTGCCGCCGTTTTTGTTTCCGGCGATACTCACCCCATGGCGACCCTTACCCCCATCGACAGCGACGCCCTGGCCGAACTGCTGCAGCACGACCCGGCAGCCGCGTTCGCACGCGTGCGCGACGCTGCGCAGGCCGGCCAGGTCGAGGCACAACTGCTGCTCGCGCAGATGCACATGGAAGGCAAAGGCACCGCGCAGGACGCCTCGGCGGCACTGCTCTGGTACGAAACCGCCGCCAACAACGGCGCGCCGATGGCGATGAACATGCTTGGCCGCTGCCACGAACTGGGCCAGGGCACCACGGCCAATCCGGCACTGGCCGCAGTGTGGTACCGCCGCGCGGCCGACACCGGGCTGGACTGGGGCCTGTACAACCTGGCCAACCTGCTGGCCACCGGCCGCGGCGTGCCGCTGGACCGCGCGCAGGCGCTGGCTCTGTACACGCGCGCCGCGCACCTGGGCCACGCCAAATCGATGAACCTGCTGGCCCGCCACCTCGAAGACGGACTGGAGATCGAGCGCGATCCGCAGGCGGCGCTGGACTGGTACCAGCGCGCGGCCGAGGCCGGTGATTTCCGCGGCCAGGCCAACTACGCCTCGATCCTGCTGCAGGCCGGCCACGTCGAGCAGGCCGTGCACTGGCTGCGGCTTGCACTGGCCCACGGCAGCCCGGCGTTCATGGCGCACCTCGTGCCGGAACTGGCCGCATCGCCGCATCCACAGGTGCGCGCCCTGGTCGCACCGCCGTCCCTCTGAGGAGTCCCGCATGCTGCTGCACATCCCCGACATTCTCAGCGCCGACCAGGTGGCCGACTTCCGCCGCCGGCTGGATGCCGCCGACTGGACCGATGGCCGCGAGACCGTCGGCCATCTGGGCGCACAGGCCAAGCACAACCAGCAGCTGCCCGAGGCCTCACCGCTGCGCCGCGAACTGGGCGAGATCATCCTCGTCGCACTGGCCCGGCACCCGCTGTTCTTCAGCGCCGCGCTGCCACTGAAGTACCTGCCACCGCGCTTCAATCGCTACAGCGGCGGCGGCACCTATGGTTTCCATGTCGATGGCGCGGTGATGAACCTGGCCAACGGCGAACAGCTGCGTTCGGACATCTCCTGCACCCTGTTCCTCTCGGCGCCGGACGAGTACGAGGGCGGCGAACTGATCATCAGCGACACCTACGGCGAGCATGAAGTGAAGCTGCCGGCGGGCGACCTGATCGTCTACCCGTCCAGCAGCCTGCACCAGGTGCGGCCGGTGACCCGAGGTGCGCGCGTGGCCTCGTTCTTCTGGGTGCAGAGCATGGTCCGCGACGATGTGCAGCGCCGCCTGCTGTGGGAAATGGACGGTTCGATCGAGCGCCTGCGGCAGACCGGCGGCGACGCCGAAGCGGTGCTGCAGCTGACCGGCGTGTACCACAACCTGCTGCGGCGCTGGAGCGAAGTCTGAGCCCCATCCGACCAGTCTGCGACATTTTGGCAATCATTCTCATTTGCAACAGCTAACAGCTCTCATTACAATCACGCCCCGTTGATGCCGGCCACTGCCGGCAGACCCCTGGGGACCCCTGCTTGCTGCGCCCGCTTCGCCCTCGCCCACTCATCCATCGCAAGATGGGCACCGCCATGCGCGGCCAGCGTCCTGCGCTGGCCAGCCTGCTGGCGTGGGTGGCGATGCTGGTACTGCTGATGGGTACTCTGCCGCTGCTCCCAGAGGCCCACGCCGGCAACGCCGCGCAGGCAGTGCAGCCGCCGCTGGAAGAGCGTGGCGGCGAAGCCCCGCTGCAGGAAGAAGCCCCGGCCAAGCTGCGTCGCTGTGCTGCCGCGCCGGTGAAATCAGCCGAGAAGGCACACCCGCCGCTGCTGCTGGCCAGCCAGTGGCTGCGTACCGAACGTGAACTCGTACCCGCCACGCCGGCCATGCCCGGTGTGCGCCCGGACTGGCCGCTGGCCGCTCCGGACACGCCCTGGGCCGACGCGCCCGGGCGCCGCCAGCAACGCGGCCAGGCGCCGCCGCTCGCCTGATCCACGGCCCTGCGTGACCGCCCGCGCGGTCGCGTCAGCGCACCGCTGCCTGCTTCATCCCTGCCGCCCCTGACCGGGCCTCCCCGTGCATGCCGCGCCACTCGCGCCTGGCATTGCACCACCCTGCATCCTTCGAGGTTACTGCCATGGCCCAGCGCCATCGTGTCCGTTCGTCCCTGTCCCGTACCCTGCTGACCAGTGCCGTACTGGCGGCCATGACCGCCCCTGCCTTCGCCCACGGTGACGCTTCCGGCGCGCCGCAGACGCTGGACAAGGTGGTGGTCACCGCCTCCGGCTTCGAGCAGAAGGTGGTCGATGCACCGGCCAGCATCAGCGTGGTCAGTCGCGAAGAACTCAGCAAGCGCCCCTACACCAACCTGGTCGACGCGCTGCGCGACGTCGAAGGCATCGATGTCGGCCTGGAGGCCAGCGACAAGAACGGCCGCGCCACCATCTCCATGCGCGGCCTGCCGTCCGAGTACACCCTGGTGCTGATCGACGGCCGCCGCCAGAGCAATGTCGGCCAGCTGTATCCGAACAACTTCGGTGGCGGCCAGTTCGCCTACCTGCCGCCGCTGGACGCGATCGAACGCATCGAAGTGGTGCGCGGCCCGATGTCCACGCTGTATGGCTCGGACGCGATGGGTGGCGTCATCAACATCATCACCCGACGCAACCAGGACAGCTGGCACGGCGCCGTGACCCAGGGCTTCACCGTGCAGCAGGATGACCAGTTCGGTGATGCACGCACCACCGACCTGTACCTCAGCGGCCCGCTGCTGAAGGACCGCCTCAGCCTGGCGGTGCGCGGCAGCTACTACGACGCCAAGGCCTCCAATCCGGAGTGGGATGCACTGACCCTGCCCGACGGCAGCCTGTGGGAGCGCAGCATCGGCTTCGGCGGCGGTGGCAAGTCGGTGGCCAACACCAACTGGAACACTGGCGTACGCCTGGATTTCCGCGTCAACGACGATCACGAACTGTGGCTGGACTACGACGTGTCGCGGCAGAAGTACGACAACAGCGAAGGACAGACCGGCACGCTGGACAGCCTGGCCAGCCTCTGGCGCGTCGGCAACGCGGTCATCCCCAACCCGAACGGCAGCGGCACCGTCACCCGCCGCGTAGTGCAGCCGCGCGTCGGCTACACCGCCTACCAGCGCTACGAGCGCGATCAGTTGTCGTTGACCCACCAGGGCCGTTACAGCTTCGGCACCTGGCAGACCTCGCTGACCCACAGCAAGAGCAGCAACCTCGGCCGCTCGCTGCCGCTGACCCTGGACGAGCGCGCCAACCTGCAGACGCTGTGGAATGACGTCTGCCGCCGCACCGGTGCCGCCAACAACTGTGCGGCCGGCCGCGGCAATGCGCTGACCGCACTCAATCCCAGCGAGATGGCGCGCCTGCAGGCGTTCCTGCCGCGCCCGCTGCGCACCATGGAATTGGAAGGCTACGTGCTCGACACGATGCTCGACCTCGACTTCGGCGCGCACAAGCTGACCGTCGGCGGCCAGTACAACGACACCGACATGATCGATGGCGTGTTCGGCATGGATGGCGCCGGTTACCGCAGCAACACCAAGCAGAAGCACCGCATGTGGGCCCTGTTCGCCGAGGACAACTGGGCGTTGACCGATAGCCTCACCGCCACCTTCGGCCTGCGCTACGACGACCACAACGTGTTCGGCAGCCACGTCAGCCCGCGCGGCTACCTGGTGTGGAACGCCAGCGACGCGTGGACCTTCAAGGGCGGCGTCAGCACCGGCTACAAGACCCCGCGTCCGGACCAGCTGTTCCCGGGCATCACCGGCTTCGGTGGCCAGGGCGTGCTGCCGCTGGTGGGTTCGCCGAACCTGAAGCCTGAAACCAGCACCAACTACGAGTTGGCCGCCTACTACGAGGGCCAGCGCTGGGGCTTCAACGTGACCGGCTTCTTCAACAAATTCGAGGACAAGATCGCCAGCGGCGGCACCTTCCCCAACTGCGAAGTGGCCCGCGCCGGCAGCGGCTACTGCGTGGACATCGGCCCAGGCTGGGCAGCACTGGGCTACAGCACCTTCACCCAGAGCGTGAACATCGACAAGGCCGAGACCCGCGGTGCCGAGCTGGCCGGTCATGTCGACCTGCTCGACACCCTGCAGCTGCGCGGCAACTACACCTGGACGAAGAGTGAGCAGACCAGTGGCGCACAGAAGGGGCTGCCGATCAGCGGCACCATGCCGGCAAAACACATGGCCAACGCCAGCCTCAACTGGCAGATCAATGAAGCGGTCAGCCTGTCGCTGATCGGTGAGGGCCGCTACGACCGCTACCGCGACACGCTGCTGGATGCCAGCGGCGCCAGCCACACCCGCTACTACGAGGACTACACGATCTTCCATCTCGGTGGCAGCTGGAAGGCCACGCCCTGGCTGACGGTGAACGCACGGGTCAACAACCTGCTCGACAAGGATTTCGTCTCGCAGTCGTGCCTGTTGATCAGCCAGAGCGAATTCAACTGCGTGGACGACTATGCGACCAAGGACCAGCGCCGCAGCTACTGGATCTCGCTCAACGCGAAGTTCTGATCGCCGCGCACCGCCTTGGTGGGTGCCAACCTTGGTTGGCACCGCCCTGATCTGGTGAGGGCCGACCTGGGTCGGCACCGCCCTGCTCTGGTGGGTGCCAACCTTGGTCGGCACCGCTTCATCCACGCATGGCGTGGATCTACCGACCCGCGGTAGCGGTAGTGCCTGCCGCCGGCCGGCAGCCGGTAACACCCCCTCCGGGATACAGAACGACACGCAATTGCGAGCTATTCTCATCAATGATGTAATGGGCAGTCCCCGTCCGCCCCGAACCGTGCCGTGAGCCGTCCTGCCTCTTCCACCGTGCAGCAGCAACAGAACCGTGGCTTCTGGCTGCGGACGCTGCACCAGTGGCACTGGATCAGCTCGGCGGTGTGCCTGATCGGCATGCTGCTGTTCGCGGTGACCGGCCTGACCCTCAACCATGCCGCGAAGATCGAGGCCAAGCCCGAGGTGCAGAACCAGCATCTGGAGCTGCCGGCCGAACTGCTGGGCCAACTGGGCACCCGCGAAGACGGCAACGCGCCGATCCCGCGCCCGGCGCGGCAATGGCTGGATACGCAGCTGGGCATCGCCATTGGCGGCCGCCCGGCCGAATGGTCGGCCGAAGAGATCTACCTGTCGCTGCCGCGCCCCGGTGGCGATGCCTGGCTGAGCATCGATCGCCAGACCGGCGCGGTGGAATACGAATCAACCTCGCGCGGCGCGGTGTCCTACCTCAACGACCTGCACAAGGGCCGCAATGCCGGCCCGGCGTGGGGCTGGTTCCTGGACCTGTTCGCCGTGGCCTGCCTGGTGTTCTGCATCACCGGCCTGTTCCTGCTGCACCTGCATGCGCGGCAGCGGCGCATGACCTGGCCGCTGGTCGGCCTCGGCCTGATGATCCCGCTGCTGATCGCCCTGCTGCTGATCCACTGACTTTCCTTCGTTCCTGGAGCCGCCCCATGCGCGTCACCCTGACCATCGCCCTCAGCGGCCTGCTGGCCACTTCGCCGGCCTATGCCACCACGCTCGACATCAACGTCGAAGTGCCCAAGCTCAACGTCGCCGAGTACCACCGCCCGTACGTGGCGGTGTGGCTGGAAGGCGCCGACCAGAAGGTCGCGGCCAACCTGTCGGTCTGGTACCAGCAGACCAGCAACAGCGAAGGCCATGGCACCAAGTGGCTGCCCGACCTGCGCCAGTGGTGGCGCAAGAGCGGCCGCACCCTGCAGGTGCCGGTGGACGGCGTGACCGGCCCGACCCGCCCGGCCGGCAAGCACGCGCTGTCGTTCAACGACAAGCAGCCGGCACTGAAGCAGCTGGCCCCGGGCAACTACACCCTGGTGGTGGAAGCGGTGCGCGAAGTCGGCGGCCGTGAACTGCTGAAGATTCCCTTCACCTGGCCGGCCACCGCCGCACAGAACGGCAAGGCGCAGGGCGCCACCGAACTGGGCCAGGTCACCCTCGCCGTCAAACCCTGAGAGGGGACGGAGGGGATCAAGTCGTAGCCCCCTCTTCCTTGCCGCATCACCCGCATCCACTGGAGTCCTCCGCATGAAGCGCACGCTCGTCCTCGCCGCCGCCCTGGCCGCTGCCCTTCCCTTCTCCGCCCTGGCCCACAAGGCCTGGCTGCTGCCCTCGCAGACCGTGATCGCCGGCAACGCGCCGTGGATCACCGTCGACGGTGCGGTCTCCAACGACCTGTTCTATTTCAACCACGTGCCGCTGCGCCTGGAATCGCTGGTGATCACCGCGCCGGACGGCAGCACCGTGCAGCCGCAGAACGCCTCCACCGGCAAGTACCGCAGCGTGTTCGACATCGAACTGAAGCAGCCGGGCACCTACCGCATCGCGTCGGTCAATGACGGCCTGTTCGCCACCTACGAGCAGAACGGCGAGCGCAAGCGCTGGCGCGGCAGCGTCGCCACCTTCGGCGAACTGCCCAAGGACGCAAAGAAGCTGGAAGTGAGCCAGTCGGTCGGCCGCGTGGAGACCTTCGTCACCAACGGTGCGCCGAACGACACCGCGCTGAAGCCCACCAACCGTGGCATCGAGCTGGTCGCCGTCGGCCACCCGAACGACCTGTTCGCCGGCGAGGAAGCCACCTTCCGCGTGCTGGTCGACGGCAAGCCGGCCACCGGCCTGGAGTTCGAGATCGTGCGTGGCGCCACCCGCTACCGCAACGCGCAGGACGAACTGAAGGTCACCAGCGATGCCAAGGGCGAGATCAAGGTGACCTGGCCGGAAGCTGGCATGTACTGGCTTGAAACCGGCACCGAGGACAACAAGACCTCGGTGAAGCAGGCCGCCAAGCGCCGCCTGAGCTACGTGGCCACGCTGGAAGTGCTGCCGCAGTAATGACGTGGACCGCGATGCCGGGCAGCCCCGGCATCGCATCTGCAGCACACCACCATGACCGATCCCCAGCTCGACATCGCCCGCCTCGGTGGCATCACCATGGGCACCACCTGGAGCGTGTCGCTGGTCGCGCCGCGCCAGCGCGACCTGCACCCGCTGCATGCCGGCATCCAGGCGCGGCTGGACGAGGTGGTCGCGCAGATGAGCACCTGGGAGCCCGGCTCGGACCTGAGCCGCTACAACCGCGCCAACGCTGGCCAATGGTGCGCGCTGCCGGCTGAGACCCGCCAGGTGCTGGCCTGCGCACAGGCCATCGCCGCCGCCAGCGATGGTGCATTCGATCCCACCGTCGGCCCGTTGGTGGCACTGTGGGGTTTCGGTGCACATGCCGGCGAACGCCGCCAACCCGATGCCGCCACCGTGCGGGCCACGCGCGAGCGCTGCGGTTGGCAGCGCCTGCAATGGCGCAGCGATGCGCTGCTGCAACCGGGCGGACTGGAACTGGATCTGTCGGCGATCGCCAAGGGGTTCGGCGTCGATCACGTGGCCGCCTGGCTGCGCGATCAGGGCATCGCCGCTGCACTGATCGAGGTCGGTGGCGAACTGGCCGGCTACGGCCGAAAACCGGACGGCCAGCCGTGGCGCGTGCTGGTGGAGTCCGCACCGGAAGAAGACGCGCACACCGAAACACCACCGCGGGTGCTGGCACTGGAGGACAAGGCGGTGGCCACCTCCGGTGATCGCTGGCACCAGTACCAGGCCGATGGCCAGGCCTTCAGCCATAGTCTCGACCCGCGCACCGGTATGCCGGTACGCCAGGTCGCCGCAGCGGTCACCGTGGTGGCGGACGATGCCATGCACGCCGATGCCTGGGCCACCGCACTGACCGTGCTCGGCCACGAACAGGGCATGGCGCTGGCCGAACGCGAAGGCCTGGCTGCACGCTACCTGCAGCGTGCAGCAGACGGCCCCCGGGAATTTCTCAGCAGCGCCTTCCAGCGCCTGCTCGACGAGCAGGACGCATGAGCGCACGTCCATCGCGCGCGTGGCTCGGCAACGCACTGGCCCTGCTCCTGCTGGCGCTGATCGCCTGGGCGTTGCTGCGACTGCATCTCGGCGAAGCCTGGTGGCAGGGCGCGCCGCCGGCACGGCAAACGCAGATCGCGATCATCGCCACCGCGCTGTATGCGCTGGCCTGCGCCGCACTGTGGTGGCGTGGGCGACCGCGCGACGATGCTGCCTGTGGCGACGTCGCACCGATCCTGATGGTCTGGTCCAGCCAGACCGGTTTTGCCCGCGAACTGGCCGAACGCAGTGCCGAGGCATTGCGCGGTGCCGGCGTGCCGGTGCGTGTGCGCGGCCTGCATGAGGTCGACGCCACGCTGCTGGCCGACAGCCAGCGTGCATTGTTCATCGCCAGCACCACTGGCGAAGGCGACCCACCCGATCATGCGCTGCCGTTCCTGCGCGGCGTGATGACCTCACCGCCTGCGCTGCAGCACCTGCAGTACGGCGTGCTCGCACTGGGCGACCGCAGTTACGGCCACTTCTGCGGATTCGGCCACCAGCTCGACCAGTGGCTGCGCCAGCACGGTGCGCATCCGCTGTTCGATGCGATCGAGGTCGACAACGCCGATCCAGCCGCGCTGCGCCATTGGCAGCAGTTGTTGGGCCAGCTCGGCGGCGGCGCCAGCGAACTGCCCGACTGGAGCCCGGCCGAGTACCAGCCGTGGACGCTGCTGCAACGTGAGCATCTGAACCCGGGCAGCCCCGGCGGCCCCGTGTATTGGTTGCGCCTGCAGCCCCCGGCCGATGCAGATGCGCAGTGGCAGGCCGGTGACATCGCCGAGATCGGCCCGCAGCACGCACCGCACACCGTGCGTGCCTGGCTGGACGCACAACGCTTCGATGCGGATACCGTGCTGGATGACGGGCAGACGTTGCTGGCACGCGTCGCGCGCTCGCACCTGCCCTCATTGGTTCCCCCGGGTGATCTGCCCGCATTGCTGGCGACCCTGCAACCGCTGCCCCATCGCGAGTACTCGATTGCCTCGGTGATGGCCGACGGTTCGGTGGAACTGCTGCTGCGCCGACAGCTGCGCGCGGACGGCACGCCTGGCATCGGCAGCGGCTGGCTGTGCGACCACGCGGCCATCGGCGAACCGGTGCAGCTGCGCCTGCGCCGCAACGACAATTTCCATGGCGTCCCCTTCGATGTACCGCTGCTGCTGATCGGCAACGGCACCGGCATCGCCGGCCTGCGCGCACATCTGCACGAACGTGCCCAGCGTGGCGCACGCCGTACCTGGCTGCTGTTCGGTGAGCGCACCGCCGCCCACGACTTCCACTTCGGTGAAGAACTGCAGGCAATGCTGGCCGACGGCTCACTGGCACGGTTGGATGCCGTGTTCAGCCGCGACGGCGGCGCGCATCGCTATGTGCAGGACCGGCTGCTGGCCGAAGCGGCAACGCTGCGGCAGTGGGTGGATGAAGGCGCCACGATCCTGGTCTGCGGCAGCCTGCAGGGCATGGCCCCGGCGGTGGATGCGGTGATCGAACAGGTGCTGGGTGTTGCGGGCAAGGAAGCGCTGTTGCTGGCCGGTCGCTACCGGCGCGATGTGTATTGAGGTTGCCGCATCCACGCATGGCGTGGATCTACTGTAGAGCCGAGCCATGCTCGGCTGGCCGTGCCCACCGGCGCCAACGAATCATCACCCTGCCGCACTCACCCGTATCGCCAACAACTCGCCACCGCCCTGCAACGCGTGCCGCTGACGTTCGCCGGCCGCCAACCACGCGGTATCGCCGGCCCGTAGCGCGGGCAGGCCGCTGTCGGCACCGAACTCTGCCTGACCGGACAGCAGATGCAGCGCCCAGGCCACGCCCGGTTCGCAGAAGAAGAACATCGTGCCCACCAATGGCCGGTGCAGCAGTTGGGCCTGCAGCAGCTCGCGCTTCCACATCAGGTTGAAGTCGTGGGTGGTGCCATCGACCAGTTCACCGTGCAGGGTTTCCTCGCCGGCAAAGCGCACCCGTCCATGCGGCGGCAGCACCTCGGCAACGCGGCCATCGTCGAAGCGCAGGCGCAGGCCATTGCCCTGCAGCAGTACCAGTTCGCGCTCCACGCCGGGGAAGGCGGAGAACGCGGCGTCCTGCTCGATCTCGGCCACCGACAGACGCAGCGCCCAGTCATCCCCCTGCGCAGGCAGGCGCAGGATCTCGCGGGTCCAGCCAAGTCCATTCCGCCAGCGCTCGCGGCGATAGTCCAGGCTGGAAATGACCTGGCTCGGAGTGTGCAGCAGGGAGTCGATGTTCATCCGCGCATTGCATCATGCCGCGCGCCGTCGTGCATCACCGCGTGGCGAGCGTGCCCTGGCCACCGCACCCGCCGGCCAGCAGCTGCGAGTGCTTCAGCCAATCCTGGTCGGGGTAGTAAGCAAACACCATCGTGCCACCACGCAACGCATCGATCAGCGGCTTGGCCACCGACAGCCGCACCGCCGGGCAACCCAGGCTGCGTCCCAGCCGCCCCTGCAGCTGCGCGGTAGCCGGGTTCACGTACGGCGCACCATGGATGACGATCGCTCGGTCACGCGCGCGGTCATTGAAGCCCGGTTCCAGGCCGGCCAGGCGCAGCGAATATCCATTGCCGCCCATGTAGGTCTCCTGCGCGGTGAACGCGCCGAGACTGGACATGAAACTGCCGTCGCGGTTGGAGAAGTGCTCGGTGCGGTTCTCGCCGCTGTTGCGGCCATGCGCCACCCATTCCTCGAACAACAGGCGCTGATGGGCCAGGTCGAACACCCACAGCCGCGGCTCGGTGGACGGGCGCGAGTAATCGATCACGCTGAGGCGATCACCATTGATGCCCAGTTCCGGCCGCTGCAACGCACAGCGCATGGCGTGCGCCGCCAGCTGCAGCACGTGGCGGTCGGCCTTGGGCGCACTGCGCGACAGCAGGGCAGCCAGATCATCGGCAGAGGTGGCGAGGGCGGGCGTCTGTGCCAGCGCCGGGGCGCTGGCCGAGGTCGCCAGCAGGCCGAACGCGGCCAGCCGGCACAGGCGGGATGCAGTCATGGGCACAACGAGGGGACTCAGTTGCCCTTGAGGGTGGACCCTGGCGGCTCGGATTCCAAGACCGGCTGCATTCCGGATTCAGCCGGGCTTGGGCGGACCGCCGGCAGCGAGGTGACCAGCAGGGTCGTGCCCGGCACCAGCACCTGGTACAGCTGGCGAGCGAAATCGGTCGGCAGCGCCATCGGCAGCGAGGGCGTGGCCAGCAGGTCCGGCGTGGCCTGGGCACGGTCCTGGCCCAGCAACGGATAGGCCGTCCACTGGTGCAGCCGCTGGTTCACGTCCAGCGGGCTGGGGGTGTCGCTGTAACCCTGCCCCATCACGAACAGCGTGGTGCCCTGGAAGGCCGGCAAGGCGTCGGCCTTCAGCGGCGACTCGCCAATCATCACGCCGTCGCGCAGCACGTACAGGCGCTGGTCGTGCAGGCTGACCAGGATGCCGACCTGCCCGGCCGGCGCCGCGGCGTCGTTCCACCAGGCCTGTGCCGGGGCTCCGCCCTCGGTCTCCGGCAGGGCCTGGCCGCGCGCGTTCACCGGCGCCAGCACCGACGGATAGGCCAGGGTCATCGGCGAGCTCTTGGCATCGGCCACGACCACGGTATCGCCGCGCTGGGTTTCACTGAACAGCTTCTGCGCGAAGGCCTGCGGCAGGCGCACGCAGCCGTGCGAGGCCGGATGCCCGGGCAGGCTGCCGCCATGCAGGGCGATGCCGTCCCAGGTCAGCCGCTGCATGTACGGCATCGGCGCGCTGTTGTAGAGGTTGGACTTGTGGTCCTTGTCCTTCTGCAGGATGGTGAACACACCGGTCGGCGTCTCGTGCCCGGCCTTGCCCGAGCTGATCGTGGTCAGGCCGATGGCGATACCGTTGCGGTAGACATAGGCGCGCTGCTCATCAAGGCTGACCACCAGCACGATCGGGCCGGTCGGCGAGATTTCCGGATGCCACAGGTATTCGCCCGGCTTGAGGTCGGTCGGTCCGCGTACCTCGGCGGTGGCCGCAGCGGCAGCTGCAGGCTTGGCGGCCGGCGTAGGCGCAGCGGCATGGGCCAGCAGCGGCAGGGCCAGTGCAAGGGCGAGCATCAGGGTCGTGGGGCGGTGCGGAAGCATCCAGCGGGGGTCCTTTCCATGCGGAGCGGCCACCGTACACCATCGGCCCGTGGTGGCCGCGGCAAAACCAGGCGCCGGAAATGAAACTGCCCGGCGACACAGCCATGTGTCGTACCGGGCAATCGTTACGTCCTTGTCGGCCTGCTGCCGCCCCCTCGCATCCTGCGCTGTGGGGGTAGCGTTGCATCCTGCACGCGGCCGCGTCTGTCCTGTTTGTATCTCAGCCCCTTCCACAGGTCTGTGATGCCACCATCCTGGTGAGTGGTGCCGCGTCCTGCGGCGGTCGGTGGTCACGGCCTTCCTGTCCGTGACCGGTGAACCAGCCTCCTGCCGGTTCCGACGATTCCTGCTGTCAGCGCCTCGGTACGGTTCGCACCGGTACCGATCCGGGTACCGGATCCGCCGGCAACAACCTGTTGCCTACGGTGATCCGCTGTCGATTCCGTTCGACGATTGCTTTCCCTATCCCCTTCACCTGCGCCAAGTCCTCGACGCGATGAAACGGGCCGTGTCTGCGCCGGTGCTCGACGATCGCCTCGGCCTTGGCGGCTCCGACCATCGTCAATCCCTGCTGCAGCGCCTGGGCATCGGCGCGGTTGATGTCGATCGGTTCGGCGGCATGCGCCCCAGCGATCCACACGACCAGCACCAGTGCCCTCAACACGACACTCCAAGGCACGACGTGTATCTCCTTGTGGTTCTGACCGTCCCGACCGGCAATCCCGTCGGTAGGAACAGTGTCCGTCACCACATGCACACAGCCTATCGGTTTCCTGGATTTCTAAAAGCCAGCCAAATACCCGACGTGATGTAGGAAAAACCCTACCCACGGCACAGGCGTAGAATGTCGCGATCACAGCCCATGCAATCGGAGTTTCAGATGGACAGCGCCAAGCTCGGCCAATTCGTCAATGACAAGTGGGACAGCGAGATCGTCCCGCAGTTGGTCGACTACATCCGCATTCCCAACAAGTCGCCGATGTTCGACGCCAATTGGGTGCAGAACGGCTACATGGAACAGGCGGTCACGCTGATGGAGAACTGGGCCAAGGCCCAGCAGCTGCCCGGCCTGAAGGTTGAAGTGGTGCGCCTGGAAGGCCGTACCCCGCTGATCTTCCTGGAAATTCCGGCTACCGGCGCCGAAACCGGCGACGACACCATCCTGCTCTACGGCCACCTGGACAAGCAGCCGGAAATGACCGGCTGGGACGACGACCTCGGCCCGTGGACCCCGGTCCTGCGCGGCGACAAGCTGTATGGCCGCGGCGGCGCCGACGACGGTTACGCCATCTTCGGCTCGCTGGCCGCCGTACTGGCGCTGCAGGCCCAGGGCCTGCCGCACGCCCGCTGCGTGGTGCTGATCGAAGCCTGTGAAGAATCGGGCAGCTACGACCTGCCAGCCTACGTCGACCACCTGGCCGACCGCATCGGCAAGCCGTCGCTGGTGGTCTGCCTGGATTCGGGCTGCGCCAACTACGACCAGCTGTGGTGCACCACCTCGCTGCGCGGCCTGACCGGCGGCAACTTCACCGTGAAGGTGCTCAACGAAGGCGTGCATTCCGGCGATGCCTCCGGCGTGGTGCCGTCCAGCTTCCGCCTGCTGCGCCAGCTGCTGTCGCGCATCGAGGACCAGGACACCGGCCGCATCCTGATCGACGGCATGAACGTTGAAATTCCGGCCGAGCGCCAGGAACAGGCCAAGCGCGCCGCCGAAGTGGTCGATACCGAGATCTTCGAGAAGTTCCCGATGGTCGACGGCCTGCGTCCGATGAACGAGGACCTGACCGAGCTGGTGCTCAACCGCACCTGGCGCCCGGCGCTGTCGGTCACCGGCGTCGGTGGCATGCCGGCATTGGAATCGGCCGGCAACGTGCTGCGCCCGCAGACCTCGGTGAAGCTGTCGCTGCGCCTGCCGCCGACCGCCGATGGCAAGACCTGCGGTGAGCTGCTGAAGGAAGCGCTGCTGCGTGATCCGCCGAACGGCGCGCAGGTCACCCTGGATCTGGAAAAGGCCTCCACCGGCTGGAACGCCCCGGCCATGGCGCCGTGGCTGACCCAGGCCATCGACGACGCCAGCCAGGCCTTCTTCGGCAAGCCGGCGATGTACATGGGCGAAGGCGGCTCGATCCCGTTCATGGGCATGCTGGGTGAGAAGTTCCCGGGCGCCCAGTTCATGATCACCGGCGTGCTTGGCCCGCACTCCAACGCGCACGGCCCGAACGAGTTCCTGCACATCCCGATGGGCAAGAAGGTCACCGCCTGCGTGTCCAAGGTGATCAGCGAGCACTACGCTGCCAGCCTGCGCGGCGAGACCAGCGGTTCGCCGGTGGCTGCCGACAGCGGCACCCGCCACGGCGACCACGGCTGCTGCTGATTACGCCACACCGTGACGGACGCAGTCTGGCCTTGCTAGGCTGCGTCCACCCTTGCTGGAAATCGCGCGCATGAATGGTCTGTTCGGCAGCAGGAGCTGGCTCTACATCATCCTGGTCGGCTTCTTCGTCGGCCTGCTCGGGCGTTTCTTCATGCCCGGCAACAACCGCATGGGCTGCCTGCTGACCATCGTGCTGGGCATCCTCGGTGCGCTGCTGGCCGGCTGGTTTGGCCAGTACATGGGCTGGTACGCCCCCGGTGAGCCGGCCGGTTTCCTCGGTGCGGTGGTGGGCGCGGTGGCCGTGCTGGCCGTCCTGCGCCTGTTCAGCGGCCGCCGCTGAGCGCGCATCCCCTTCCCTTCCTGTTCCCGACGTTGGCGCGCCCGGCGCGCCCGGATATGCCTGCATGACCGAACCCGCCTCCGATCCCCAGCGCAGCGCGCAGCGTCTGCAGTGGGCCCGTACCCAGCTCGAAGATGCGAATGCAGTGGTCGAACGCGCCTCGGTCGATGCCGGCATGCGCAGCTACTGGCGCACCACCAGCACCGGTGGCAGCCACATCGTGATGGACGCCCCGCCGGGGCTGGAAGATCCGCGGCCGTGGCTGCGCATGCGCGGCCTGCTGCACGACAACGGCCTGCGCGTGCCCATGCTGCTGGCCCAGGATCTGGAGGCCGGCTTCCTGCTGCTGGAAGACCTCGGCGGCCCGACCTTGGCGAAGATCCTCGACGAGCGCAACGCTGACGAATGGTTCGGCCGTTCGATCGAACAGCTGCTGCGCCTGCAGGCGATTCCGGTGCCGGCCGACTTCGGCCAGTTCGGCGAAGCGCTGCTGCAGCGTGATGCCGGCCTGTTCGACGAATGGTTCCTGCAGCGCCACCTGAACCTGGAACTGGACTGCGGCGAGATTGAAGGGCTGCAGCTGGTGCATCGCCGGTTGATGGACAACGCGCTGGGCCAGGCCCAGCTGATGACCCACCGCGACTACATGCCACGCAACCTGATGCCGGTCGACGACGGCCCCGCAGTGCTGGATTTCCAGGACCTGGTGCGCGGCCCGATCGCCTACGACGCGGTGAGCCTGTTCAAGGACGCCTTCCTGAGCTGGCCGCTGCAGCGCGTGGACGAGTGGCTCGCGCAGTACCACGAGCGCGCGCGCGATGCCGGCCTGCCGGTGCCCGACCGCGCCACCTTCCTGCGCGACGCCGACTGGATGGGTGTCCAGCGCCACGTGAAGATCCTCGGCCTGTTCTGCCGCCTGCGCTACCGCGACAACAAGGGCCATTACCTGGACGATGCGCCGCGCTTCATCACCTATCTGGATGAAGTGCTGCCGCGCTATCGCGAACTGGCGCCGCTGCAGCGGTTGCTGGACGACCGCATCAAGCCGGCGCTTGCCGAACTGGCCGCACCGATGCGCGTGGCCCGATGAAGGCGCTGGTCTTTGCCGCCGGCCTCGGCGAGCGCATGCGCCCGCTGACCCTGCACACGCCCAAGCCGCTGCTGGAAGTAGCCGGCAAGCCACTGATCGTCTGGCACCTGGAGCGCCTGGCCGCGCTCGGTGTGCGCGAGGTAGTGGTCAACACCGCGTGGCTGGCCGAGCAGTTCCCGACGATGCTGGGCGATGGCAGCCAATGGGGCCTGCGCCTGCATTTCATGTACGAAGGGCAGACCCCGCTGGAAACCGGCGGTGGCATCCTCAACGCGCTGCCGGTGCTGGGCGACGCCCCGTTCCTGGTGGTGAACGGTGACATCTGGACTGACTTCGATTTCGCCACGCTGCCCCGCGAGCCACAGGGCCAGGCGCACCTGGTGCTGGTCGACAACCCGGCGCAACACCCCGAAGGTGACTACCGCCTCGATGCGCAGGGGCTGCTGCATCACGACCGCGAAGGACCGTGCCTGACCTATGCCGGCATCGGCGTGTATCGCCCCTCCATCGTGGCCGGCTGGCGCACGGTGATCGGCGATGCGCCGGGTAGCGAGCGTGTTCCGCCGAAGTTCTCGGTGGTGCCGCTGCAGAAGCATTTCATGGCGCAGGGGTTGATGACGGGGCAGCACCATCGCGGACGTTGGACCGATGTGGGTACCGTGGATCGCCTGCGCGCGCTGGATGTTGAGTTGGCGGCGAACGGCTGAGCCCCTCGTGGCTGGACTCATTGAAAGCAGAAGCCGTGCTTGGCCGGTCGGGGTGGGCTGCGCAGGGGACGCTGCAAGTACGTCCATGTAAGCTCGGTCGCCGCATCCATGCGGCTCACGCCCCTGCGCAGCCCACCCCGACCGGCCTCTGACAGTTTCCGTGCGCGTCCAGCCACGGAAGAAAGGAAAGAAAAGCAGAAGCGGGTCGCTTCGCTGCGCTTGCTCTGGTGTCGACCAAGGTCGGCATCCACCAACAGCCGCGGAAACCTGTCGAAGGCGGGGGGCTGTGGGTTTGCGGGGTGTGAGCCGCATGGATGCGGCGACCAAACCCCCATGGATGGGTTCACGGCGTCCCCGCAAACCCACAGCGCCCCGCCATCCCACGGATAGCCCGCTTTTGACGTTGACGTTGACGTTGCTTCTGCGGGTGCAGGGCGCAGCCCTGCAAACAAACCCCACCCTCAGTAACGAGGCCGGCCTTCTTCCAGCACCTGGCGCAGGAACGGCACGGTGATCCGCCGCTTCGCCGCCAGTGACTCGCGGTCCAGCCAGTCCAGCAGCGTGATCAATCCACCCAGCTCGCGCCCGGTGTGCGACAGCAGCCACTCGATGGCCGCCTCGTCGATCGCCAACCCACGCCGCAGTGCACGCTCACGCAGCACCGCCGCGCGACCTTCCTCATCCAACGGCTGCAGCAGCACGCGCACGCACTGGCCCAGGCGCGAACGCAGGTCGGGCAGTACCAGCCCCAGTTCTTCCGGCGCCTTCTGCGCCGTGTACAACACGGTGACGCCCGCAGCGCGCGCGCGGTTGTGGAAATCGAACAGCGCGATCTCGTCCTCGCGGCTGCCGGCAACCTCGTCCAGGCCATCCAGCGCCACCAGTTCGCGCACCTCCAGCCCATCCAGCGCCGCGCGCACGCGACCGGCGGCGCTGGCCAGCGGCACGTAGGTCGGCAGGCGGCCGGCCTGCTCCGCGCTGGAGCACATCGCCAGCGCCTGATGGGTCTTGCCGGTGCCCGCCGCCCCTTCCAGGTAGACCCAATCGTGGCTGGCGCCCACCGCGATCGCGCGCAGCTGCGCCAGCGCGCCATCCGGCGCGCCGATGAAGGTCTCCAGGCGCTGGTCCCGCGGGTAATGCAGGGCCAACGGCAGTTGCGGCACACCCATCACGTCAGGTCGGGGCCCTTGTCGTTCGGAATGATGATATGGGGGGCATCGACCACGCCATCAAGCACGATCGCCGGCTTCTCGCCCACGTACAGCTCGCTCTGGCGGTAGCGCTGGTGCGCGTAGCGCAGCAGCACGTTGGTCACCGCCGCCACCGGCAGCGCCAGCAGCATGCCGAGGAAGCCGAACAGCTGGCCGCCGGCCATCACCGCGAAGATCACCGCCACCGGGTGCAGGCCGATCTTGTCGCCGACGATGCGCGGGGTCAGCACGTAGCTTTCCAGCAGCTGGCCCACGGTGAACACCACGCCGACCAGGATCAGCAGCTTCAGGTCGAAGCCCTGCGCCTGCACCAGTGCGGCGATGATCGCCATCAGGATGCCGGTGGTCGCGCCCAGGTAAGGGATGAAGCTGATGAGGCCGGCAATCAGGCCGATCAGCAGGCCCAGCTTCAGGCCAACCAGCGACAGGCCACCGGCATAGATCACGCCCAGCGCCAGCATCACCAGGAACTGGCCGCGGATGAACGCGCCCAGCACCTCGTTGGATTCGCGCGCCAGCGCGCTGATGGTGCCGATCTGGTTGCGCGGAATCACCGACGCGACCCGCTCGACCAGCTTGTCCCAGTCACGCAGGAAGTAGAACGCCAGGATCGGCAGCAGCAGGATGTTGACCACCCAGGTCACCATCGCGAAGCCCGAGCGCGAGACGTAGCCCATGAACGTGGTGGCGAAGCCGCCGGCCTGCTGCCAGTGGCTGCGCACCCATTCGATCAGGCGGTCCGGGTCCAGCCACTGCATCACTTCCAGGCCGGTCTTCTGCTCGAACCAGGGAATGCCCTTTTCCATCAACCACGCCTGTGCCTGCGGCGCGACCGCGATCAGGGTGGTGATCTGGCGCTCGATCATCGGCACCAGCACCAGCAGCAGCGCCACGATCACCAGCACCATCGCGGCGAACACCAGCACCACGCCGGTCATGCGCGAGCGGCCGGTGGCCTCGATGCGGTCCACCAGTGGATCGCCCAGCCAGGCCAGCGCCAGCGCCAGCACGAAGGGAGTCAGGATCGGCGCCAGCAGCCACACCACCCAGCCGACCAGGCCGGCGAACAGGATGTACTTCAGGCGGCGCAGGAACTGCGCGATTTCCGCTTCCGGGGTCAGAGTCATCGCAGGCGGTACTCGTTGCTTACCGGCGGGGCCACCGGGGTACCGGTGGTGTCATCGATCGGCGTCGGCAGGGCCGGCAGCGGTGCGCTCGGCACCAGCACGCCGTTGTCGCCCAGCATGCGGTTGAAGCCAGCCAGGCCGGTGGTCATCTCCAGGCTCAGCTCCAGCTGGCCGGCCGAAGCGTGCAGCGGGGTGACGTTGCGCACCACCGGTACCTCGCGCAGGCCGGCAGCCAGGCGCAGGTAGTCGTCGGCGCTGTTGATGCCGGTGACCACCACCCGGTAGCTGCCGGCCTGGCCGACGGCGGCGCCGGCCTTGGCATAACGCTTGACCAGCGCATCGGCGGCACCATCGGCACCGGCGGCCATCGCACGCATGGCGTTGGCGTCCTTGCTGGTCCACTTGTTCAGCTCACGGCCGTTGTCGACGAACACCCAGTCCGCCTGCCAGCCACCGTTGGCGCGGTAGAGCTTGCCGATCAGCTGCATCGGCGGCGAGTAGCGCGAAGAGGCGCGGGCCACGGCGGCGCTGTCCTGACGCCAGATGGCACCGGCCAGTGCCTGTTCGGCGGCACCACCGCTGGGCAGGCCCAGCTTGTAGCCGCGCTCGATGGCGCGGTTCAGCAACGGGCGGGCGGCGTTGGCCTGCTGCACGCTGACCAGGCGCGGACCACTGCCGTCGTCGACGGCCAGCCACAGCACCGGCTTCGGGCGCGGCTGCGGCCACAGCGGCAGGCCCAGCGCAGACACCAGCGAATCGACATCGTCCTCGTGGAAGCGGGCCACCAGCAGGGTACGGAAGCTGGGGGCGCCACTGGCGCTCACGCTCTGGTCCTGCTTGTAGTCGTAGCTGGCCACGTAATCCTTGGCATTGCGCAGCGCCTGCGCCACGCCAGGGCGCGACATCACGCTGCGATCGCCGGACAATTTGCCCAGTACAACGCTCAAGGCGCGGGCCAGGGCGCCGTTGCGGTCGGCTTCGGCTTGGCTGTTGACGGGCACTTCGGCCTCGTACGCGCCAGTGGCGGTGGCAACATCACCCTCGGTGCGCAGGCCGCTCTGGGCCATCGTGGCCACCGGCAGGCTCAGCGCAAGGAGCAGGGTCAGAATCAGGCTGCGGCGCATCAGGACATCCATTGGCTCGACGTATCCGGGGGAATTGTTGCCCGAATACGGCCTTTGCGCCAATGCGGCCTGTTAAAATCGCCCGTTCAACCCCTGCCAGCGCCGACGCCCGTGACCAACACCCCGTCTTCCGCCCCCTCCCCCCTCACCTACCGTGACGCGGGTGTCGACATCGACGCCGGCAATGAGCTGGTCGAGCGGATCAAGCCCCTGGTCAAGCGCAGCTTCCGCCCGGAAGTGATGGGTGGCCTGGGTGGCTTCGGCGCCCTGTTCGACCTGTCCAACAAGTACCGCGAGCCGGTGCTGGTGTCCGGTACCGACGGCGTGGGCACCAAGCTGAAGCTGGCCCACCAGCTGAACCGCCACGATACGATCGGCATCGACCTGGTCGCCATGTGCGTGAACGACGTGCTGGTGCAGGGTGCCGAACCGCTGTTCTTCCTGGACTACTTCGCTACCGGCAAGCTGGACATCGACACCGCCGCGGCGGTCGTGGGCGGCATCGCCAACGGCTGCACCGAGGCCGGCTGCGCGCTGATCGGCGGCGAAACCGCTGAAATGCCCGACATGTATGCCCCGGGCGAGTACGACCTGGCCGGCTTCACGGTCGCTGCGGTCGAGAAGAGCGAGCTGAAGGACGGCGCCAGCGTGGCCGCCGGCGACGTGCTGATCGGCATCGCCTCGTCCGGCCCGCACTCCAACGGTTACTCACTGGTGCGCCGCATCTACGACCGCGCCGGTCGCCCGGCCGATCTGGAGCTGGAAGGCGGCGTGAAGCTGGTCGATGCGCTGATGGCGCCGACCCGCCTGTACGTCAAGCCGATCCTGTCGCTGCTGAAGTCGCACGGCGAGGCCATCCACGGCATGGCCCACATCACCGGTGGCGGCCTGACCGAGAACATCATCCGTGTGGTGCCCGAAGGCCTGGGCCTGGACATCCAGGCGTCGTCGTGGACCCTGCCGCCGGTGTTCCAGTGGCTGCAGAAGGAAGGCGCGGTGGCCGACAGTGAAATGTGGCGCACCTTCAACTGCGGCATCGGCTTCGTGCTGATCGTGGCGCCGGACCAGGTGGCTGCAGTGTCCGACGCGGTCAAGGCGCAGGGCCTGGAGCACTGGACCATCGGCCAGGTGGTCACCGCCGAAGGCGCCGAGCGCGTCCACATCGGCTGATCCCGGCAACCCAGGAGCCCGCATGGACGCAACGCCCCCCTTGTCGCCCGCCCCCGTGCCGCCGCCGCTGGCGACGGTACCGGTGTTCAGCGCGCAGGATGCCGATCACCTGCGCATGCTGGCCATCGCGCACTACGTGGTCGGCGCCCTGATCGCGCTGTTCTCGCTGATCTTCATCATCCACATCGTGCTGGGTATCACCGCGCTCACCGGCAACCTGCCGCTGAATTCCGGCGGCCAGCCGTCATCGCCGACCGAGGAGCGCCTGTTCGGCTGGATGTTCACCATCGTCGGCTGCGTCATCGTGTTCGGTGGCGTGACCCTGGGTGCGTTCGTGGCCTACGCCGGCCGCTGCCTGACCCGTCGCCGCCGCTACCTGCTGTGCCTGATCGTGGCCGGCTTGGCCTGCCTGTTCACGCCGATCGGCACCGCACTGGGGGTGTTCAGCCTGATCACTCTACTGCGCCCGCAGGTCAAGGCCGCCTTCGACCTTCCCGCCACGACCGCATGACTGCCTCCGGCAATCCGCCGCCGCTGCCGCATCAGACCCTGGCGCAGCTGCAGCTGACCAGCCATCTGCAGACACTGAGAGTGCTGTTCCATGCACTGGCCTGTTTCCACTGGGTCGCCGCAGTGGCGTTCCTTGGCCTCAGTGGATGGGTGGCCCACTCACGCGGGCTGGACGACGCCTGGATGCTGACCTCGATCTATGCCTCCATCGCCCTGCTGGCCACCGTGCTGGGCTTCGTGCAGCTGCGCACTGCCGGCCAGCTTTCACAGCGCACCGGCCTGGCCTGGTGCCAGCGCGCGGCCTGGCTGGGCGTGCTGGCCGGCCCGCTGGGCATGGCCCTGACCGCTTATGCCTGGGTGTTCCTGTCCAAGCCGGAGATGGCTGCGCTGTTCGACCGCGGCGACCATCTCAGTGTCTGAGCCCGTGGGCAGACAGCCGCCCTTCCCCGATCGATCCGACATGTCCTCGCCAGCCTTCTCAACGACCGCCTCACCCACCCGCTACCGCTTCTCGGGCCCCAAGAAGCTGGCCTTTGCCACCGTACTGGCGGTGTTCGCCATCAGCTGGGTCCACCCGCTGTGGCCTACCGAACAGGCCCTGCACAGCACCCTGACCGTGATCGGGCTGGCCGCGCTGCTGTGGGTCGACCGTCGCGGCGGCTGGCTGGGCAACGGCGCCTTCATCGCCATCTGTGGCTTCATCGCGCTGCACTGCGTGGCGGCGCGCTGGCTGTATTCCAACGTGCCCTACGACGCTTGGGCGCAGGCGCTGACCGGCTGGTCGCCGAATGCGGCCTTCGGCTGGCAGCGCAATCACTTCGACCGCCTCATCCACTTCCTGTTCGGCGTCTGCTTCACTCCCGCGCTGCTGCAGCTGGCGCGCCATGCGTGGCCCGCGCTGCGCCTGGGCCAGGCCTTCACCCTGGCGGTGATGACGGTGATGTGTGCCAGCCTGGTCTACGAATGGTTCGAGTGGGCCATCGCGCTGGCGCTGTCGCCGGATGCCGCCGAGGCCTACAACGGCCAGCAGGGTGACATGTGGGATGCGCATGCCGACATGCTGATGGCGACCGTCGGCAGCCTGCTGACGTGGCCACTGATCCGCCGGAGTTCCCTGCAATGACCGCCCCAACCCGCATCGCCGTGCTCGCCTCGGGCCGCGGCAGCAACCTGCAGGCCATCCTCGACGCGATCGGCAGCGGCCGCCTGCCGGCCGAGGTGGTCGGCGTGTTTTCCGACCGCCCCGCCGCGGAGGCCCTGCAGCGCGTCGCACCGAACCTGCGCTGGGCACACGCACCGAAGTCCTTCAGTGACCGCGCCAGCTACGAGCAGGCACTGGGCGATGCGCTTGCCGCAGTACAGCCGGACTGGATCGTCTGTGCAGGCTACATGCGCATCCTCGGCGCGGCCTTCGTACAGCGCTTCGATGGCCGGCTGGTCAATATCCATCCGTCGCTGCTACCGCTGCACAAGGGCCTGGACACCCATGCCCGGGCGCTGCAGGCCGGCGATGCCGAGCACGGCGCCAGCGTGCACCTGGTGGTGCCGGAGCTGGATGCCGGAGCCGTGCTGGCGCAGGTACGTGTACCGGTGCAGCCAGGTGATGACGCGCACAGCCTGGCCGAGCGCGTGCTGGCGGTGGAGCATCCGCTGCTGATCGCCACCCTGCAGCTGTTGTGCGAGGGCCGCCTGGCTGAACGGGAGGGTCAGCCCTGGCTGGACGGTCACCCCCTGTTTAGCCCCTTGGCCCTAGATTCCGCCGGAAACCTGAACCGGTAACGCCCTTGCACACGCCCTGCTGACTGCGGGGCTGGCATCCTGCCCCCCTCCTGCGGTCCCTGTCCTCCATGAAGACCACGACCCTGCTGTCCACTTCATTGCTGCTGTCGCTTGCCGTGTTCCCCGGCGTGGGCTGGGGACAGGCACCGGCGCCCGCAACCCCGCCGGCACCGGTGCCCGCAGCGCAGCCGCCTGCCGAGGCGCCGGTCGTACCGATGCCACCGGCACTGGCCTGGGAGCCACCGCCGCTGCAGCCGTTCAGCGCCACCTACCAGGCCTTCTACAAGGGCAAGGAAGCGGGCGATGCCAGCATGCAGGTCACCCACACCGGCGGCAGCCAGTGGCGGGTCGACATGCAGGTGGTCGGCCGCCGCGGCTTTGCCAGCGTGCTGGGCCTGAACATCGAACAGAGCACGGTGTTCGAGGAGCGCAGCGGCGTGTATGCGCCGCTCAGCCAGAGCACGGTGCGCAAGGGCCTGTTCCTGGGCAAGAAGGCGGTCGGTACCTACAACTGGCAGGCCGGCACCGCGCAATGGACCGGTGACGTCAAGAAGGAACGCGCGCAGCCGATCCCGCTGCAGGCGGGCGACCAGAGCGCGCTGCTGATCAATCTGGCGATCATGCGCGATGCACGCCCGGGCGCCGCCATGCACTACCGCTACGTGGACATGGGCAAGGTCCGCGAACACGACTACCAGGCCGCGCCGCAGACCGAGAACGTCGAGGTCGGCGACCTGTCCTACAACGCGCTGCGGGTCTACCGGACCAACGGCGGCAGAAACGAAACCATTCTCTGGATCGCCAACGGTGTCCCCACCCCGGTGCGCATCCTGCAACGCGAAGACGGCGAAGATCGCGTCGATCTGCGCCTGATCGAATACCAAGGAGTCTGAGCATGAACACCCTGACCCGCCCCCTCACCTGGATCGCAGCCGCCGCCCTGACCGTGGCCAGCCTGCCGGCCATGGCCCTGGAACCGTTCAAGGCGGATTACCTGGCCAGCTACATGGGCATGCAGGCCAACGGCACCATGACCCTGGCCAGCGAAGGCAGCAACAAGTGGCGCTACAGCCTGCAGGTGAAGAACCAGCTGGCCGACCTGAGCCAGAGCACGGTGTTCGAGGAAGTGCGTGGCCAGCTGCGCCCACTCAGCAGCCAGGACCGTTCGGCACTGCTGGTGAAGAAGCGCAACGTGCAGGCCAACTACAACTGGACCAGCAACCAGGCCACCTGGACCGGCGACATCAAGCCGGACCGTGCGGGCCCCATCGCGCTGAAGGCGGGCGACATGGACGCGCTGCTGATCAACCTGGCGATCGCCCGTGACCTGGCCGCCGGCAAGCCGCTGACCTATCGCATGGTCGACGAAGGCCGCATCAAGAACATGACGTACCGCGTGATCGGCAAGGAGTCGATCACCGTGGGCGGCAAGAGCTACGAGGCCACCAAGGTCTCGCGCGCCGACGGCAACAAGGAACTGATCGCCTGGATCGTGCCGGAGTTCCCGGTGCCGGCGCGCATGCTGCAGCGCGAGAGCGGCCGCGATGCGCTGGACCTGACCATCAAGGCGATGAACTGACCGGAGATCCACGTCATCCACGCATGGCGTGGATGGGTGTACCCCAAAAAGAAACGCCCGCTTTCGCGGGCGTTTTCTTATTTCTTCGCTTCGGCCGGTTTCTCTTCGGCCGCCTTGAACTCGGTGCGGCAGTCCACGCGGATCTGCTCGCCGGTGCTGCGCCAGACGAAGGTGCGGCAATGACGGTTGCCGTCCTGGCTGTCGTTCACTGCGACCGCATAGAACGACTCGATGATTTCATCACGCGTGACCGTGCCATCGCCATTCCAGTCCATGTCCTTCTGCTCGATGCCCCGGGTGATGGCGATGTTGGCGTACCAGGCATAGCCCAGCCACGCCAGCACGATCAGCACCAGGGCCAGCAGCGCCTTGCGACGCGGGCTGAACTTGCCGCGCAGGATCATGGCACGCGCCGGATGGTGGCGCCGAGCGAAGACAGCTTCTCTTCGATGTTCTCGTAGCCACGATCAAGGTGGTAGATGCGGTCGATGGTGGTGTCGCCGCTGGCCATCAGGCCGGCCAGGATCAGCGACGCCGACGCACGCAGGTCGGTGGCCATCACCGGTGCACCGCTCAGGTGCTCGCTGCCACGCACGATGGCGGTGTGGCCTTCGACCTGAATGTCCGCGCCCAGGCGCAGCAGTTCGTTGACGTGCATGAAACGGTTCTCGAAGATCGTTTCGTTGATCACGCCCACGCCGTCGGCCACGCAGTTGAGCGCCATGAACTGCGCCTGCATGTCGGTCGGGAATGCCGGGTACGGCGCGGTGGTCAGGTTGACCGCCTTCGGCCGCTTGCCCTGCATGTCCAGGGTGATGGTGTCGTCGGTGGTCTCGATCTTCGCACCGGCCTCGACCAGCTTGGACAGCACCGCGTCCATGGTGTTCGGGCGCGCACGGTTGACCGTGACCTTGCCACCGGTCATCGCTGCGGCGACCAGGAAGGTGCCGGTCTCGATGCGGTCGGGCAGCACTTCATGGCGGCCACCGGACAGGCGCTCGACGCCTTCGATCACCAGGCGGGCGGTGCCCAGGCCTTCGATCTTCGCGCCCAGCGCGATCAGGCAGTGCGCCAGATCGGTCACTTCCGGTTCCATCGCGCAGTTGTCGAGGATGGTGGTGCCTTCAGCCAGCACCGCACCCATCAGCACGTTCTCGGTGCCGGTGACGCTGACCATGTCGAAGGTGAAATGGCCGCCCTTCAGGCGCTTGGCGGTGGCCTTGATGAAGCCGTTCTCGACCACGATCTCGGCACCCAGCGCCTGCAGGCCCTTGATGTGCTGGTCGACCGGACGCGAACCGATCGCGCAGCCGCCGGGCAGCGACACTTCGGCCGCGCCGAAGCGGGCCAGCAGCGGGCCCAGCACCAGGATCGAAGCGCGCATGGTCTTGACCAGCTCGTAGGGTGCCACGTGCTGGTTGACCGAGCGCGGGTCGACCACGATCGCGCTGCCGCGCGACAGCGTGCCCTGGTCGATGGTGACCTTGGCGCCCAGTTCGCCCAGCAGCTTCACCGTGGTGACCACGTCGTGCAGGTGCGGCACGTTGGTGATCTCCACCGGCGCATCGGCCAGCAGGGTCGCGCAGAGAATGGGGAGGACGGCGTTCTTGGCGCCGGAGATGCTCACTTCACCGTGCAGCGCAGCGCCGCCGGTCACAACGATCTTGGCCATGTATTCGGGATCTTCTGCGGTTCAGCCGGCTTCGGCCGGGGTCACGGTTTTCAGCGCCAGCGCGTGGATCGCGCCGCCCATCAGGTCGCCCAGCGTGGCATACACCATGCGGTGGCGGGCCAGCGGCATCTTGCCGGCGAAGGCCTCGCAGACCACGGTCGCTTCGAAATGCACGCCATCGTCGCCCTGCACGTCGGCGCGGGCGCCAGGCAGGCCGGTTTCGATCAGATTGCGGATGGTGTCGGCGTCCAACGGGCTTTCCTAATAAAATGTGCGTCCATTCTACTTCCGCTGCGTGGCGTCCGCATGGCCGAATCCCTGTTGCCCCCCCGTTCCGTCGACCCTGCCGGCCTGGTCGCCAGCGGCCGCCGCGTCTTCGAGATCGAGCGGCAGGCGCTGGATGCCGTGGCCGACCGCCTTGGCGAGGCCTTCCAGCAGGCCTGCCAGGCGATCCTGGCCAGCCGCGGGCGGGTGGTCGCCACCGGCATGGGCAAATCCGGGCATATCGCCCGCAAGATCGCCGCCACCCTGGCCTCCACGGGTACGCCCGCGTTCTACGTGCACCCGGGCGAAGCCGGCCATGGCGACCTGGGCATGATCACCGAAGACGACGTGGTGCTGGCCCTGTCCTATTCGGGCGAGTCGGACGAGGTGCTGATGCTGCTGCCGGTACTCAAGCGCCAGGGCAACGTGCTGATTTCCATGACCGGCCGCCCGCAGTCCAGCCTCGCCACCGCCGCCGACATCCATCTGGATGTGAGTGTGCCGGCCGAGGCCTGCCCGCTGGCGCTGGCGCCGACCTCCAGTACCACCGCCTCGCTGGCGATGGGCGATGCGCTGGCTGTGGCCCTGCTCGACGCACGCGGCTTCACCGCCGATGACTTCGCCCGCTCGCACCCGGCCGGCAGCCTCGGCCGCCGCCTGTTGCTGCACATCACCGACGTGATGCACACCGGCGAGGACCTGCCCAGCGTGGGCGCCGACGCCAGCCTCAGCGAAGCGCTGATGGAAATGAGCCGCAAACGGTTGGGCATGACCGCCGTGGTCGATGCCGACGGCGTGCTGATCGGCCTGTTCACCGACGGTGACCTGCGCCGTGCGCTGGACAGCGCGCTGGACGTGCGCACCGCAAAGATCGCCGATGTGATGACCCGCAACCCGCGCACCATCGGTGCTGACCAGCTCGCGGTCGAGGCGGCCCGGCAGATGGAAACCCAGAAAATCAATGGCCTGATCGTGGTCGATGGCCAGGGCCGCGCGGTCGGCGCCCTGAACATTCATGACCTGTTGCGGGCCCGGGTGGTTTAACCGAGAGTCCATCAACCCCATTCAGTCTGTAACGCCGCACCTGCCCCCAACGAGCCTGCCGCCCTGATGCCCTGGTCCCCCCTGCCCGCCTTCCCCGCCCACCTGCATGCCGCCGCGGCCCGTATCCGCCTGGCCTGCTTCGACGTGGACGGCACCCTCACCGACGGTCGGCTGTACTACGACAAGGATGGCAACGAGAGCAAGGCGTACTTCGTGCAGGATGGCCTGGGCCTGAAACTGCTGCAGCAGCACGGTATCCACCCCGTGCTGATCACCGCGCGCAACAGCCAGTCCGCGCTCAAGCGCGGCGCCGACCTGGGCATCGACACCCAGATTGCCGTCGGCGACAAGCTGGCCAGCGTGCAGGCGCTGTGCGCGCAGCACGGCATCGGCCTGGAACAGGTGGCGTTCATGGGCGATGACCTGCCCGACCTGGCGCCACTGGGTGCGGTCGGCCTGGCGGTGGCCCCGGCCAACGCCCATCCGTGGATCGCCGAGCGCGTGCACTGGCAGACCCGTGCCGAGGGCGGGCTGGGCGCCGCACGTGAGCTGTGCGACATCCTGCTGGCCGCCCAGGGCCACGTGGACGCCGTGCTGGCGAGGTTCGGCGCATGAACCTGCCCACCCTGAACTGGCGCACCGTGCTCGGCATCGGCCTGCTGCTGGCCGCCCTGCTGAGCAGTTGGGCGGCGCTGCGCAACCGCGACAAGGGGCCAGCCAAGGGTGGCCAGGAAGTCGGCGTGGATTACATCCTGCATGACTTCCAGATCGTCGCCCTGGATGAGCACGGCAAGGAATCGACCACCCTGCGTGCGCCGCTGCTGGAGCGCCAGCGCGGTGACCAGACCATCAACATCGCCACGCCGCTGTTCGAGATGCCGGACAAGGATGGCAAGCACTGGACCCTGCGTGCCGAGACCGGCTGGCTCAGTGCCAAGGGCGACGAGATGAAGCTGCGCGGCAATGTCGCCGGCGACAGCCCGGCCGGCCCGGGCACGGTGCCGACCACCTTCCGCACCGATCATCTGGACGTGTTCCCGAAGGAAAACCGCGCCCGCACCGACGCCCTGGTGACCATGACCCGCCCGGGCATGGAACAGTCCGGCGTCGGCTTCGAAGTGGATTCGAAGAACAACACGTATCATTTCCTCAGCCAGTCCAAGGGCCGCTACACGCCCAAGCACTGATTCCGCCGCCAGCCTGCGACGTCTCCGGACAGGCGCAGGGCCGGCAGCCCCATCCGCCCGCCCCCGGCCCGCCCGGGAGGCCCTCACCGGTAGAACGGACCCCGATGAAGATTCCCTTTGCCGCCGTACTCGCGCTCGGTCTTCTTGTCCCCAGCGCCGCCTTCGCCAAGTCCACCGACCGCAACGAAGACATGCACATCGATTCCGGCGCCCAGTCGGGCATGCTCACCGGCGACGGCAAGACCGTGCTGTCGCAGGGCGTGATCATCACCCAGGGCACGCTGGACCTGCGCTCGTCCGAGGCCGAGATCTACCTCAAGGACGGCGAGGCCGTGCGCGTGGTGTTCACCGGCAAGCAGGCCAAGATGAAGCAGCAGCTCGATGACGGCACCTGGATGGACGCGCTGGCTGATCGCATCGATTACGACATCAAGACCGAGATCATCACCCTGACCGGCAACTACAAGGTCACCAGCGCCCGCGGCACCAATGCCGGCCAGCGCATGGTCTACAACACCCGTACCGGCGAAATGAACTCCGGTGGTGACGGCAGCCGCGTGCGCACCGTCATCCCGCCGAAGAACAAGACCCCGGCCGCGCCTGCGGCACAGCCCAAGGCCACCACGCCGGCGCAGCCGGCCGGGAGCAGGAAGTAATGCTCGTCGCCAAGGGCCTGCGCAAGAAGTACAAGCAGCGCGAAGTCGTCAAGGACTTCGGGTTGACCCTCGACGCCGGTGAAGTGGTCGGCCTGCTCGGCCCCAACGGCGCCGGCAAGACCACCTGCTTCTACATGATCGTCGGCCTGGTTGCGGCTGACGCTGGCAGCATCGTGCTCGATGGCAAAGACATCACCGGCGATCCGATGTATACCCGCGCCAAGCAGGGCGTGGGCTATCTGCCGCAGGAACCCTCGGTGTTCCGCAAGCTGACCGTGGCCGACAACATCCGCCTGGTGCTGGAACTGCGCGAGGACCTCGATTCGAAGGGCCGCGAGCGCGAATTGAACAGCCTGCTCGACGAACTGCAGCTGGGCCATGTCGCCGACCAGCTCGGCGCCAGCCTGTCCGGTGGCGAACGCCGCCGCTGCGAGATCGCCCGCGCCCTGGCCGCGCAGCCGCGCCTGATCCTGCTCGACGAACCGTTCGCCGGTGTCGACCCGATTTCGGTCGGCGAGATCCAGCGCATCGTCACCCATCTCAAGCAGCGTGGCATCGGCGTGTTGATCACCGACCACAACGTGCGCGAGACCTTGGGTATCTGCGACCGCGCGTATATCCTCGCTGAGGGCAGCGTGCTGGCCCAGGGTTCGCCGGAAGCGATCCTGGACAACGCCGATGTACGTCGCGTCTACCTCGGGGATTCCTTCAAGCTGTGAGTGCAGTCGCCGGGTCCCTTTCCTTCCTTTCGGCACAGGCATGAAGACTCGGCTGCAGACATCGTTGGGACAGCAACTGGTGCTCACGCCCCAGTTGCAGCAGGCGATCAAGCTGCTGCAGATGTCCACCACCGAGCTGGAGCTGGAAATCGCGCAGGCGGTGGAAAGCAATCCACTGCTGGACTGGGCCGACAGCAGTGACAGCAGCAGTACCGCCAACGAAGCCGGCGATGGCAACGACAGTGACGCCGCCGCAGAACGCACCGATGCCGGTGACGACTGGGCACCGGCCGAACTGGACTGGAGCGCGGCCGGCAGCGGTGGCAGCTTCGACGATGACGACGACAACGGCAGCGCTGCCGAGCGCGTAGCCGAAACCGAAACACTGGCCGACCATCTGCTGTGGCAGCTGCATCTGTCGCATCTGTCCTCGCGTGATCGCAGCATCGGCGCGGCACTGATCGATGCATTGGACGACGACGGGTACCTGCGCGAGCCGCTGGCCACCATCGCTGAAACCCTGTTGCCGGCGATCCACGCCGACGAGGACGAGATCCTCGCCGTGCTGCATCGCATCCAGCGCTTCGATCCGGTGGGTGTGGCTGCACGCACGCTGGGCGAATGCCTGCTGCTGCAGCTGGATGTGCTGGCCGGCGACACGCCCGCCCTGATCCTGGCGCGGCAGATTGCCGCAGGCCCCTTGGAACGGTTGCCGCGCAGCGGCGTCGCCGGGCTTGCCCATGAGTTGAAGCAGCCGCTGGACGAGGTCGAGGCTGCCGTGGCGCTGCTGCGCTCGCTGGACCCGCGCCCGGGCACGCAGATCGCACCGCTGTCGCAGGACACCTATGTGGTGCCGGACGTGGTGGTGTGGCGGCAGAACGGCGTGTGGCGCGCGGCGCTGGCCGCGCATGCCGGGCCGAAGGTGGTGATCCACCGCGGCTACGAACAGCTGATCCGACGCTGTGGCGACGCCGATGCCGGCTACCTGCGTGCCCAGCTGCAGGAAGCGCGCTGGCTGCTGAAAGGGCTGCAGCAGCGTGGCGAAACCCTGCTGCGCGTCGTGCGCAGCCTGATCCTGCAGCAGGCCGGCTTCCTTGAATTCGGTGAGCAGGCGCTGCGTCCACTGACCCTGCGCGAGATCGCCGCCGAGCTCGGCCTGCACGAATCCACGGTCTCGCGCGCGATCGCCCGCAAGCACGTGCGTACCCCGCGAGGCACCCTGCCGCTGCGCGCCTTCTTTGCCTCCGGCATTGATACCGAGGGCGGTGGCGAGGCGTCCAGCACCGCCATCCAGGCGATGATCCGGCGCCTGATCGACGACGAGAACCCGCGCAAGCCGCTTTCTGACGCCAAGCTGGCTGACCTGCTCAAATCATCGGGAATTCCAGTAGCGCGGCGCACCGTGGCGAAGTATCGTGAAGCCATGAACATTTCCGCCTCGCACGAAAGGGTCAGAATCGCTTGACGCGCCGCCGCGCCCGGCGGAGAGGTTCATTGGCACATCCGAACACAGGAGAAACCCGATGCGCATCGAAACGTTTGGCAAAGATGTCGAAGTCACCCCGGCCCTGCAGTCCTATGTAGAGGAGAAGCTGGCCCGGATCGGCAAACACTTCGACCAGCACTGCGAAGCGCGGGTGACCCTCAAGCTGCAGAAGACCGAACACCACGTCGACGCCAGCCTCAACATTCCCGGCCAGACCCTGCACGCCGAGGCCAATGCCCAGACCATGTATGCCGCGATCGACCTGCTTGCGGACAAGCTTGACCGCCTGGTGATCAAGCACAAGGAGAAAAAACAGCAGCACGCGCCGCTGCCGGTGGGCGACAATGGTGGCTGATCGCCACCGTTCCCCGCAGACATGCCCCTGACTGACCTCCTGGCGGCCGTGCAGACCCAGCTCTGCACGGCCACCGACCGCGACAGCGTCCTGCAGGCCGCCGCCGGGTTGCTGGCCTGCCGCCAGGCCAACGCCGAACAGATCTATCTGAACCTGTGCCAGCGCGAAGCGCTGGGCAGCACCGTGATCGGTCACGGCATCGCCATTCCCCACGGCCGCGCGCCAACCCTGGACCGCCCCCGCGGCGCCCTGCTGCGGTTGGCCACCCCGGTCGACTTCGGTGGCGACGAGCCGGTGGACCTGGTGTTCGCCATGGCCGTCCCCGCCCACTACACCCACCAGCACCTGATGCTGCTGTCCGAGCTGGCCGAGCTGTTCTCCGCGCCGGACATCCGCCAGGCCCTGCGCGAAGCGGGCGATGCCCGGGCCCTGCGCGAGGCGCTGGACATGACCCCACCTGCGAGCGCCGCATGAATACCAGCATCACCGCCCGTGAACTGTTCGAACAGCAGCGCGAGCGGCTGGGGCTGCGCTGGGCTGCCGGCAAGTCCGGCGAGAAGCGCGAGCTGGAGGCCGGCAACACGGTCTCGCGGCGCCCCTCGCTGGCCGGCTACCTCAACGCCATCTATCCCAACAAGGTGCAGATCCTGGGCACCGAGGAACTGTCCTGGCTGGATGCGCTGGAACCGCGCCAGCGCTGGGAGACCATCGAAAAGATCATGCAGTCGCACCCGCTGGCGCTGGTGCTGACCCGCAACCAGGCCTGCCCGGAAGACCTGCGCGCCGCCGCCGATGAATCCGGCACGCCGCTGTGGCTGTCGCCCAAGCGCGGCCACGAACTGCTCAACCACCTGTCCTACCACCTGGCGCGTACGCTGGCGCCGCGGGTGATCCTGCATGGCGTGTTCATGGAGATCTACTCGATCGGCGTGCTGATCACCGGCGAGGCTGGATCGGGCAAGAGCGAGTTGGCGCTGGAACTGCTCAGCCGTGGCCATCGCTTGGTCGCAGACGATGCCCCCGAATTCACCCAGATCGCGCCCGACGTACTCGACGGCACCTGCCCCGAGCTGCTGCAGGACCTGCTGGAAGTGCGCGGCCTGGGCGTACTGAACGTGCGCGAGATGTTCGGCGACACAGCTGTAAAGAAGAACAAGTACCTTCGGCTGATCGTCCACCTGACCAAGCCGATGACCGAACCCACCCCGCATGGCTACGAGCGCCTGACCGGCGACTCGGGCACCCGCCATGTGCTGGACCTGGATGTTCCGCTGATCACCCTGCCGGTGATGCCTGGCCGTAACCTGGCCGTGCTGACCGAAGCCGCCACCCGCCTGCATATCCTGCGTACAAAGGGCATCGACCCGGCGGCGATGTTCATCGCCCGCCACAGCAACCTGCTGGAACGGCGAACGCCCTGACTTCCCTGCCCTTCGAAGAGCCTGTCCATGAGCACCGCAACCCCCTCCGCCCCGACCCTGATCATCGTCAGTGGCCTGTCCGGCTCGGGTAAATCCGTCGCCCTGAAGACCTTCGAGGACCAGGACTACTACTGCTCGGACAACCTGCCGATCCACCTGCTGCCCGACTTCGTGCGCAGCCTGCTGGCCAACCACGACGGCAGCGCGCCGCGCCGGCTGGCGGTGGGCATCGACGTGCGCGGCCAGGCCGACCTGAGCCAACTGGGTGACTGGCGGCAGCTGGCCACCGACGCCGGCGTGGAAGTGAAGGTGCTGTTCTTCGAGGCCAGCGATGAAACGGTGCTCAAGCGCTATGCCGACACCCGCCGTCGCCATCCGCTGAGCCAGCTGGGCCTGTCGCTGCCCGAAGCGATCGCCCGCGAGCGCGAGCTGACCGCACCGCTGCGCCGCGAGGCCGATGCGGTGATCGATACCAGCAACCTCAACGTGCATCAGCTGCGGCGGCGGATCATCACCGAGTTCACGATGGACCATGCCACCGGCCTGTCGCTGCTGTTCGAATCGTTTGCCTACAAGCGCGGCGTGCCGGCCGAGGCGGACTTCGTGTTCGACGCGCGGGTGCTGCCCAATCCACACTGGGACCCGGACCTGCGCGCGCTCAGCGGCCGTGAGCCTGGCGTGCGTGACTACCTGGAAGCGCAGCCGGACGTGCAGCGTTACCTGGCCCAGCTGATGGATTTCCTCGATACCTGGCTGCCGAAGCTGGGGGATGGCACCCGCAGCTACGTGACCGTGGCGTTCGGCTGCACCGGCGGCAAGCACCGGTCGGTGTTCCTGGCCGAGCGCCTGGCCCGGCATGCCCGCGAGATGGGCTGGGAAGACGTGGCGACGTACCACCGCGAACAGGATTGAGGGGGTCGGCCGGGCTGCGCCCGGCACCCGCCGGTAGTGCCGGCCGCTGGCCGGCAACAGCAAAAGCAAAAGCAAAAGCGGCATTCCGTGGGATGGCGGGGCGATGTGGGCAGGCAGGACACGCCGTGAAGCCCTCCCTGGGGGCTCGATGGCGCCATCCATGGCGCCAACGGTCCTGCCTGCCCACACCGCCCCGCCTCTGACAGATTCCGTGTGCTGTTGGTGGGTGTCGACTTTGGTCGACACGGTAGATCCACGCCATGCGTGGATGAGTCCCGGTCAGGCATCGAAAAACGCATGGGGTCGGATCCCTTTTCCAGGGGAAAAGGGCTCTGACCCTGGCAACACTGAATACGGGACACAGTGCCCCTCTCCTGCTGCTATCGCCAATTCACCTTGACCTGTTAACGTGCAGTAATGACCTGTGGCATTCTCCTCGTAACACATCCAGGGGTCGGGACCGCCCTGCTTGACGTGGCGACCCGGCTCCTGCGGCAGTTGCCGCTGAAAACCGAAGCTTTCGAAGTACCGTTCGACGCAGACCTGGATGCTCTTCTCCCGCTTGCCTCGGCCGCTCTGCGGCGGGTCGATGGCGGTGAAGGTGTGCTGATCCTGACCGACCTGTACGGCGCCAGCCCCGCCAACCTTGCCGGGCAGCTGGCCCGTCTGGGGACCCCGGTTCGCCGGGTGTCGGCGCTGAGCCTGCCGATGTTGCTGCGGGTGATGAATTATCCGGAACAGGGACTGGATCAACTGCCCGCCACAGCCGCGGCGGGTACCCGTAATGGAGCGATAGTCGACGATGCTTGAACGAGAACTCACCGTGAGCAACCGCCTGGGCCTGCATGCCCGGGCCACCGCCAAACTGGTGCAGACCCTGGCGCCGTTCCGCTGCAACGTGACCATGGCCGCCAAGGGCCGTGAGATCAACGCCAAGAGCATCATGGGCGTGATGCTGCTGGCCGCCGGCCAGGGCACCCCGGTCACGGTGCGCATCAACGGCGAGGACGAAGCCGCCGCGATGGAAGCGGTGGTCGGCCTGTTCGAACGCCGCTTCGACGAGGACAGCTGAGCGTGCCACGCGCGCGTGCCGCCCAGGTCCCTTCCAGCCAGCGGCCGGTACAGCTGCTGGCCGGGCACGGTGCCGCCCGTGGCGCGGCGATGGGCCGGGCACGGGTGCGCCTGCCGCATGCGCTGGAAGTGGCCGAGCAGCGCATCGCCGCCCATCAGATCGAGGCCGAACTGGCCCGCCTGCACCGGGCGGTGGATGCCGCGCGCACGGAAATGCACGAGCTGCGCCAGCGCCTGCATGGCGCCTTGAACCAGGAAGTGGGCGAGTTCCTCGACCTGCATGCCCTGCTGCTGGACGATCCCGAGCTGTTGTTCGGGCTGGACGAACTGATCCGCAGCGGCCCCTACAGCGCCGGCTATGCACTGCGCCTGCAGCGTGACCGCCTGGCCAAGGTCTTCGATGGCATGGACGATGCCTATCTGAAGAGCCGCATGGACGACCTGGACCATGTGATCGGCCGCATCCACGCCTTCCTGCAGCCCGAACGGCCGCCGGTGATGAAGGGCCTGGCCGGGGAGATCCTGGTCTGCGACAACATCGCCCCGTCCGAGCTGGCGCAACTGCAAGCGCAGGGCGTGGTCGGCATCGTCACCGCCGCCGGCAGCGCGCTGTCGCACAGCGCCATCCTGGCGCGCAGCCTGCACCTGCCCCTGATCGTCAACGTGCCGCAGCTGCTCAGCCGCATCGCCGATGGCGACGTGCTGATCATCGATGGCGCCGACGGCAGCATCACCGCCAACCCGCAGGCCGACAACCTGCGCGACTACCGCGCGCGCCTGAAAGAGCATGCGCGCGAGCAGCGCGAGCTCGGCCGCCTGCGCAGCAAGCCCAGCCGTACCCGCGACCAGGTCGACATCGCGCTGCTGGCCAATGCCGAATCGCTGGAGGACGTCACCCAGGCACATGCGCTGGGCGCGCAGGGACTGGGCCTGTACCGCACCGAATTCCTGTTCCTGCAGCGCAACGAGCTGCCGGACGAAGAAGAACAGTTCCAGACCTACCGCGATGCCGCATTGGGCATGAGCGGGCGACCGGTCACCATCCGCACGCTCGATCTGGGCGCGGACAAGGCCGACCGTACCGGCCTGACCCTGAGCAATGAAGAGAACCCGGCCTTGGGACTGCGCGGCGTGCGCCTGTCGCTGGCACGGCCGAAGGTGGCCGACACCCAGCTGCGCGCGATCCTGCGGGCCTCGGCCTACGGCAAGCTGCGCGTGCTGGTGCCGATGGTCAGCACCCGCGAGGAACTGCTGGCGGTGCGCCGGCGCATGCTCAAGCTGACCGAACAGCTGCGTGGCGAAGGTCACATGGTGTCCGACCATGTGCCACTGGGGGCGATGATCGAGGTGCCCGCTGCGGCGTTGGCACTGGAGAGCTTCATCGACCTGGTCGACTTCCTGTCGATCGGCACCAACGACCTGGTGCAGTACCTGCTGGCCGCCGACCGCAACAACGAGGCACTGGGCGAGCTGTATTCGCCACTGCATCCGGCCGTGCTGCGGCTGCTGCAGATGGTGATCGAGACCGGTGCGCGGCATCGCATCCCGGTGGCGGTCTGCGGTGAGATGGCCGGTGATGCGCGGATGACGCCGCTGCTGCTGGCGCTGGGCCTGAGCGAGTTCAGCCTGCACCCCGGCACACTGCTGGAGGTGCGCCGCGCGATCCGCGAGGCCGACCTGGCCACGCTGCGTGCGCGCGCACCGAAGCTGCTGGCCGCACGCGACCGCCGCGCCATCGAGCGCTGGCTGGCGCTGGTGGCCGAAACGGCCTGAGCGCCAAGGGCAGTGCCGGCCGCTGGCCGGCAATCGCCGCCATCGAGGTCCGTGAGGTTGCCGGCCAGCGGCCGGCACTACCATCGGCCGCCATGCGTGGCGGCTATGCGTTGAAACATCCCCTTGCGATAATGACGCGCTGAACACCCCTGTTGCCGCATCCTTGCCGGGATCGCGGCTTTTCTTATCCCGCGGGAGCTGCGATGGCTGAAGCTGTACGCCACGACAAGACTGCACGCCAACTGCGGATGCTGTCCGACGCACTGGACAGCGGTCGGCTGGGCCCGGTGCGCCGCCTGGTCAACACCCTGGCCCCGGCCGAGATCGGCAACCTGCTCGAATCGTTGCCGCCGGGCAAGCGCGAGGTGGTGTGGGGCCTGGTCGATCCGGAAGATGACGGCGAGGTGCTGGTCCACGTCGGCGACGACGTGCGCGAGAGCCTGCTCGCGGACATGGACCCGGACGAAATCATCGCCGCGGTCGAAGACCTGGACATCGACGACCTGGCCGACCTGGTCGAAGACCTGCCGGACACGGTCATCGACGAAGTCCTCAAGTCGATGGACCGCGAGAACCGCGAGCGCCTGGAGCAGGTGCTGTCCTACCCCGAGGACAGTGCCGGGCGCCTGATGAACCCGGACGTGGTGACCGTGCGCGCCGACGTCAACGTCGACGTGGTGCTGCGCTACCTGCGCCTGCGAGGCGAACTGCCCGACCACACCGACCACCTGTTCGTGGTCAGCCGGCGCCATCAATACCTCGGCCGGGTGTCGCTGGCGGCACTGGTGACCCACGAGGACACCACCCCGATCAACCGCCTGATCGACGACGAGCAGCCGGCGATCGATGTCGGCGAAAGCGACCAGGAGGTCGCCCGCCAGTTCTCCGACCACGACTGGATCTCGGCGCCGGTGGTGGACGACAACAACATCCTGGTCGGCCGCATCACCATCGATGACGTGGTCGACATCATCCGTGGACAGGCCGAGCACCAGGCGCTGGGCGCCGCCGGCCTGGACGAGGACGAAGATCTGTTCAGCCCGGTCTGGCGCGCCATGCGCCGCCGCTTGATGTGGCTGTCGGTCAACCTGTGCACGGCGTTCCTGGCCTCCAGCGTGGTCGGCCACTTCGAGGGCACCATCGACAAGCTGGTGGCGCTGGCGGTGCTGATGCCGATCGTGGCCGGCCTCGGTGGCAACGCCGGTACCCAGGTGCTGGCGCTGATGGTGCGCGGCCTGGCGCTGGGCCAGGTGGGCGCCTCCAACGCGCGCACCCTGTTGTGGAAGGAGGTACGGGTTGCGCTGTTGAACGGCGTGATGCTCGGCTCGGTGCTGGGCCTGATCGTATTGGCCTGGTTCCATTCACCCGGTCTGTCTGCGGTGATCGCCATCGCGCTGACCTGCAACCTGCTGTTCGCAGCGCTGGCCGGCGTGCTGGTGCCGCTCACACTGAAGCGCTTCGGCTTCGATCCGGCGCTGGCCAGTGGCATCTTCCTGACCGCCGTGACCGACTCGATGGGCTTCTTCACTTTCCTCGGCCTGGCCACCCTGGTGCTGCTGCACTGACCGCATCAAGGATCGGGCCCCGCCACGCGGGGCGCTGACCCCACCCAACGGGAACACCCATGGCAACAACGATCGAAAACTATTTCCAGCCCGGCTGGCGCGACCAGCAGCACACCTGCCCGGCCTGCGAATGGAAGGGCAGCTCGCGTGCCATGGAGATGGAGCTGGACGAGGACGCCACCGAGTACGACTGCCCGGTCTGCGAGAACCCGCTGCTGGTGGTGCTGCATCCGGACATGGCACAGGTGCAGGCAGCTGCCGCCGAAGGCAACGCCGAGGCACAGGAGCAGTTGGACATCATCGCCAGTTTTCCGCGTCCGCAGTGACGCGGCGCACGATGCCTCATTGACGTGCGGCGGACTACGATGCGGCCATACCTGCCGCTTCGGGAATTCCCATGGTCCGTTCGATGTCGCGCTGGCTGCCACTGCTGGCCCTTCTGGTGATGAGCGGTTGCACTTCGCTGCCGGACAGCGCGCGTGGTCGCTTCGAGGCACGTGCGGTGAAGGTGGAGGGGGAGACCGCCTACTATCAGGTGTTCATTCCGGCCGGCGTGCAGGCCGCCGCTCCCACCCACCTCCCGGTCATCCTGTTCCTGCACGGCTCCGGCGAGCGCGGTGCCGATGGCGTCAAGCAGACCTACGCCGGGCTGGGGCCTTACCTGCGCGAGCATCCCGACTTCCCCGCCCTGGTGGTGTTCCCACAGGTACCGGGCCATGAGGAATGGAGCGGCCGCAACAACCGTGCGGCAGTGGCCGCACTGGACGCCACGATCGCCGAATTCGGCGCCGACCCGGCACGGCAGTACCTGACCGGCATGTCGATGGGCGGCTACGGCAGCTGGAACATCGCGCTGGACGACCCGCGCCGCTTTGCCGCGATCGTCCCCGTCTGCGGCGCGGTACTTGCACCACGCGCGAAGCGCCCGACCCTGTTCGTCGAGCAGGTCGCCCAGGAAACCGATCCGTATGCCGTGATCGCGCAGCGCCTGCGGCACACGCCGATCTGGATCTTCCACGGCGCGCTGGACGACGTGGTGCCGCCGGACGACGACCGCAGGCTGCACGCCGCCTTCCAGGGCGCCAGCGCACGCGACGTGCGCTATACCGAGTACCCCGACGGCAACCACAACGCCTGGGATGCCACCTATGCGGACCCGGCAATGTGGGCGTGGCTGTTCGCGCAGAAGCGCTGAGCCACAGCCCCTGGTAGCTGCCAGCCTTGGTTGGCATTGACTGCTCTGGTAGTTGCCAACCTTGGTTGGCACTGGCCTACCTGAAACCAAGCCATTCCCCGATGTTCACTGGAAGCAGCCCTGTCCATGCTTGCTCCATGCAGAACACATGTTTCCTGCTCGGTCGTCGCTCCAGCATCGGCCTCAGCTATATCCTCACCACTGTCGTCCATGACCGCGCACCGCTCTTCACCAACGCCGCAGCGGCCGCCTTGGCAATGCGCGAATTCCAGCGACTGGATCAGGAAGGCTTCACCCGCTCGATCGCCTACGTGGTCATGCCCGAGCACATCCACTGGCTGGTCAAACTGCGCGCGGGGACGCTGGAAACCGTCATGAAGCGCTTCAAGTCGCGCACAGCCCAGCAGGCAAATCGCTTGCTGGGGCGGATCGGGCGCTTCTGGCAGGCGTGCTATCACGATCATGCGATCCGCTCTGACGAATCGTTGCACCGGCATGCGATGTACCTGATGGGAAATCCGATCAGGGCCGGGCTGACGACGCGGCTGGGGCAATATCCCCACGCATGGTGCGAATGGGAGCTCGGGGCCTCGGGTGATGGGTCAGATGACATGAGCACCGCCGGATAGTGCCAACCAAGGTTGGCATCTACCAAAGCAGTGGGTGCCAACCTAGGTTGACACCTACCAAGCGGGGATCAGCCCAGCAGGGTTTCCAGCACGGCCATGCGCACGGCGACGCCGTTGGCGACCTGGCGCAGCACCCACGACTGCGGGCCATCGGCCACCTCGTCGGTCACTTCCACGCCGCGGTTGATCGGGCCCGGGTGCAGCACCGCCGCATCCTTGCCGGCGCGGGCCAGGCGCTCGGTGGTCAGGCCGTACTGCGTGTGATACTGCTCCAGCGACGGCACCAGGCCTTCTTCCATGCGCTCGCGCTGCAGGCGCAGCATCATCAGCGCGTCGACGCCTTCCAGCATCGCGTCGAAATCATCGCCGACCACGCAGCCCTTCAGGGTCTCGTCGTCCGGCAGCAGCGACTGCGGGCCGCAGACGCGGATCTCGCCCACGCCCAGCGTGCGCAGCGCATGCAGGTCGGTGCGGGCCACGCGCGAGTGCTTCACGTCGCCGACGATCACTACCTTCAGCTTCGAGAAATCCGGGCCCTTGGCCTGGCGCAGGGTCAGCATGTCCAGCAGGCCCTGGGTCGGGTGCGAACTGCGGCCGTCGCCGGCGTTGATCAGTGCGGTGCCCTCGCCCGCAGCGTCGGCCAGTGCGGCCACGGCGCCATCATCCGGGTGGCGCACCACGAAACCGCGCACGCCCATCGCTTCCAGGTTGCGCAGCGTGTCGCAGGCGGTTTCGCCCTTGCGCGTGGACGAGGTCGAGGCATCAAAGTTCAGTACATCGGCGCCCAGCCGCTGCGCGGCCAGCTGGAACGAGCTGCGGGTGCGCGTGGACGGTTCGAAGAACAGCGTGCACACCGCCGAACCGGCCAATACGTGGCGCTTGTTGCCGACGCGGCCGACTGCGGCATCGCGGATCTGCCCTGCCCGATCGAGCAGCTGCAGCAGGGTCTCGCGCGGCAGGCCCTCCAGGGTCAGTAGGTGGCGCAGGCGTCCGGAGGCATCGATTTGCTGGGCGGTCATGGCGGTGTCGGGCAGTCAGGGAATGGGGGTGGCGTCGTCGGGGGACGACAGCCAGCGGTCGATGATCACCGCCGCGGCCACGGCATCGAGGGCGGCCGCATCGCGGCGGCGCTTGCGCCCTTCGGCGCGCTCGACGGCGAAGCGGCGGGCGGCCTCGACCGAGCTGGAACGCTCGTCGATCATCACCACCGGCAGCTTGAAACGTTCCCGCAGCTGGCGGGCGAAGCCCTGCGCACGCTTGCGGTTGGGCTGGTCCTGGCCGTCCAGGGTCAGCGGGTCGCCGACCACCAGGCCATCGGGCTTCCATTCCTTGAGCAGGCGCTCGATCGCGGTCCAGTCCGGGCCGTTGCCGTGCACATCGACCACGGCCACCGCGCGCGCATGCGCGGCGAAGGCACTGCCGATAGCCACGCCGATCCGTCGCGAGCCGACATCGAAACCCAGAACGGTGCCATCACGGCGGATCGCCGGGGCAGCAGGAACCGGTGCGGGCGCGACCGGCTCAGACATGGCCGCTGTAATCCGTCAGCCGGAACAGGTCCACGCCGATACGCGAGGCCGCCCCCTGCCAGCGCTGCTCCAGCGGCAGCTGGAACACCAGTTCGGCATCGGCCGGCACCGTCAGCCAGCTGTTCTCGGACAGCTCGCTTTCCAGCTGCCCTGCGCCCCAACCGGCGCAGCCGAGGGTGACCACGGCGTTGGCCGGGCCTTCGCCACGCGCCATCGCTTCGAGGATGTCGCGCGAGGTGGTCAGGTACAGGCCGTCACCCACGGTCAGGCTGGAATCCCATGCACGCGCGTCGTCATGGATGACGAAGCCGCGTTCGGGATGCACCGGGCCGCCGTTGAGCACCATGCGCGCCTGCAGGTCGCCATCACCGGTGCTGATGTCCATCTGCGCGAGCACTTCACCCAGCGTATATTCGGAAGGCTGGTTGACCAGCACGCCCATTGCGCCGTTCTCGTCGTGCTGGCAGATCAGCGCGACGCTGCGGGCAAAGGTCGCGTCGAGCAGCGACGGCAGCGCGACGAGCAGGTGATCGGCAAGGGAGGTCGGCGTTACAGGCATGGGCCCATTCTACCTGCTGGGGGCGGGATGGTCGCGCGATGGCGCCGAACCGCGATGGGCTAGGATGGTGCTTTGCCATGGAAGGTCATCGATGCAGTCTTCATCGCCCCTGACCCTGCCGGCACGCAGCGCCATCGTCCTGATCGCCCTGCTGCAGGGTCTGATGCTGTATGCCGCGCAGGAACTGTCCGATGCCTGGCCGTTCCGCGATATCGGCTGGCGCTACTGCTGGTACGCTTGGGTGCTGGCCATCCCCAGCGCAGTGGCATTGAGCCTGGTCGAGCTGGGCCAGCGCCGCCTGTGGCTGCAGGCGGTGCTCGGCTCGGTGGTGGTGCTGGCGTTGGCCGCCTGGATCGGCTGGAACCTCAACGGCGAGACCGCGCTAGATTCGGGCGCGCTGCAGTTCCCGCTGACCCTGGGCATGGCGGTGGCGGTGTTCGTGGCCCTGCCCTGGTGGCAGTTCCAGTTGCAGCACGGGCATTGGCGCGCCAGCTACCCCGAGTTGTTCGAGCGCGCCTGGCAGAACGGTTTGACCCTGGCTCTCGCCGCACTGTTCACCGGGCTGACCTGGCTGCTGCTGTGGCTGTGGGCGGCGCTGTTCCAGCTGCTGGAGGTGACGTTCTTCCGCGACCTGTTCCGGCAGGACGCGTTCATCGCGCTGGCCACCGGCAGCCTGACCGGGTTCGGCGTGCTGATCGGGCGCACCCAGCACCGCGCGATCCAGATCACCCGCCAGGTGCTGTTCGCGATCTGCCGCGGGCTGCTGCCGCTGCTGTCGTTCATCGCGGTGCTGTTCGTGCTGAGCCTGCCGCTCACCGGGCTCGAGCCGCTGTGGAAGACCCGCTCGGCCGCCAGCCTGCTGCTGGTGCTGTCGCTGTTGCTGGTGACGTTCACCAATGCGGTCTACCAGCAGGGGGAAGACAGCGCCCCCTACCCCCTGCTGCTGCGACGCCTTGTTGAAGCCAGCCTGCTGGCGCTGCCGGTCTACGCGGCGCTGGCACTGTACGCGCTGGGCCTGCGCGTGGTGCAGTACGGCTGGACCGTGGACCGGTTCTGGGCAGTACTCGTCGCGTTGGCCGTGGCCGGTTATGCCGTGGGCTACGCGCTGGCGGTGCTGCGCCGGCAGGGGCGCTGGTTGCAGATGTTGGAGCCGGTCAACCGCTGGATGTGCTGGGCGGTGCTGGCACTGGCATTGCTGGGCAACTCGCCGCTGCTGGACCCGGTGCGGCTGACCCTGTCCAGCCAGCTGGCGCGGCTGCGCGCGGACCCGCCGGCAATCACCAGCAGCGACGTCAACGTGCTGCGCTTCGATCTTGGGCGCCGTGGCGTGCAGGCGCTGCGCGAGCTGCAGCGTGATCCGGCCATCACCGCCGATGCCAATGCGCCACAGGTGATCGCGGCCGCGCTGGCACGCACGTCACGCTGGGACGACGGACAGCGCCTCGACAAGGGGCCGCAGGACGTCGTCGCCCTGCAGCGCGCGCTGAAGCTGGCCAAGGGATCCAGCTCGCCACCGGAGGATTGGTGGCAGGCACTGGCCACACGTTCGATCAATGGTGAATCCTGCGCCCAGAGCGAGCGCGACTGCCTGATTGTGCATCGCGACCTGGACGGCGACGGCACCGGCGAAGTGCTGCTGTGCGAGCTGTACACCCACCGTGGCCCCGACTGCGTGCTGTACGCACGTGGCAGGGATGCCCAGTGGCGCCGGGCCGGCTCGCTGTTCGGCACCGTCAGCGGCCAGGCCGAGGCGATCAACCAGGCCCTGCGCGATGGCGAACTCACTCTCGAACCGCCGCGCTGGCCGATGCTGTCCATCGGCGGGCGCCCTGCGCTGGCCATCGATCCCGAACCCGAATCCAACGAGTCTTCCCCATGAGCGGCTACTGCCTCATCGCCCCGGGCCATCCGGTGCACGACTACTACCACGCCAACGAGTACGGCTTCCCGCAGCGTGACGAGCGCGAACTGTTCGAGCGGCTGGTACTGGAGATCAACCAGGCCGGGCTGAGCTGGGAAACGATCCTGAAGAAGCGCGAGGGTTTCCGCGCGGCCTATGACGGCTTCGATGTGGACCGCGTGGCAGCGTATGCCGAGCAGGACATCGAACGCCTGCTGTCGGACGCGGGCATCATCCGCAACCGGCTGAAGGTGCTGGCGGCGATCCACAACGCGCAGGTGATCCAGCAGCTGCGAGCCAGCCATGGCAGCTTCGCGGCGTGGCTGGACGCGCATCACCCGCGCAGCAAGGCCGACTGGGTGAAGCTGTTCAAGAAGACGTTCCGCTTCACCGGCGGCGAGATCACCGGCGAATTCCTGATGAGCCTGGGCTACCTGCCCGGCGCGCACGCCGAGGATTGCCCGGTGCATGCGCGGCTGCTGAAGCTGTCGCCGCCGTGGCTGCAGGCCGCCGTACGTTGAAGGACGGCCGCCGGGCATGGCCCGGCGCTACCGGAACCGCCACGTAGTAGCGCCGGGCCATGCCCGGCGAACGCGGAGAGCGCGATCACACGCCCATGTAGCGGCCGGGGCGGTGGTTGAACATCAGCACCAGGCTGAGCACCACCGCACCGATGGCCGAGTACAGCACCTTCGACGGCGACAGCACGAAGAACGCGGCCACCATCAGGCAGGCGTCGTAGGACATCTGCACCTTGCCCGCGCTCCAGCCACGGGTGCGCTGCAGGTACACCGCCAGTATGCCGATACCGCCGAGGCTGGCACGGTGACGGATGAAGAACAGGATGCCCAGGCCGGACAATGCGCCACCGACGATCGCCGAATACAGCGGGTGGATGTGCGAGAAGTCGATCCAGCGCGGCAGCAGGTCGGTCAGCACGCCACAGGCGGTGACCGCGGCGAAGGTCTTCAGGGTGAATTCCCAGCCCATGCGCCGCACCGCCACCCAGTAGAACGGCAGATTGACCAGCACGAACACCACGCCGAAGTTCCAGTCCAGCGCGTAATGCAGCAGGAAGGCCATGCCGGCCATGCCGCCGATCATCAGCCCACTCTTGGCGAAGATGGCCAGGCCCAGCGAGGCCACCATCGTGGCCAGCACCATGCCCTGCACATCCTCGGCGATCGAGTGGCGCAGCGCTTTTTCGTCGGCGGTGGTACCGGCGCTGTCGGGCGGCGGGGTCAGCGGACCGGCGGTGACCAGGTGGCCGTCAGCGTCGTCGCACGGCGCGGGGCCATGGGAGGGAAGGGACATACGGGTGGGGAACAGCAGGTGGGGAGCGGTATTAGACACGATCTGCATGACAGTTGCAGATGAAATCGTTCAGCCACCCTTGCCCATTCAGTTATTTCGGGACCGCTGCAGTCAGCACGGCCAGCATGTCTTCTCCGGCCTCGTCCATTCCGGTCTCGACGAAACCGAAGCTGCCGTAGAAGGCGCCGGCCACCGGATTGCGCGGGTTGTAGCAGATCTCGATCTCGGCCAGCCCGGGCGTGGCCCGGATCTGCGCCAGCGCCAGTTCCAGCGCACGTCGACCGATGCCGCGGCCCTGCCAGCGTTGATCGACCATGAAGCGCCAGATCGACATCCGCTGCGGCGTCTCCGGCACCCACATGAAGAACCCGACCCACTCGCCATCGGCACGGATGGCGCGGGTCTGGTAACCGGGATTGAAGGCTGCCTGCACCAGCGACCAGGTATTGCCGGCCACGAAGTCCTGCTGCGCCTCGCTGACGTCAAGGTCGCACACCGCCTCGTAGTTGTCGGAGGTGATCGTTTCCAGCGTGACCTGCATGCGGGCGTCCTGCCTGAGGATGGACGCCCAGTCTGCCCGTCCCTGCATCCCGTGGGGCGAGGCCGCCGACAACCGTTCAGCGCGGGGTTGCCTGCTCAGCCCTTGCCGGCCAGATGGTGCGCCACCAGCGCGTTGGCATGGCCATGGCCCAGCCCATGTTCACTCTTCAGGAAGCTGACCAGTTCCATGTGTTTCAGGCCCTTCTTCCCGGCCAGCAACCCGAACCAGTGCGCCACCGGCTGCCCGTAGGTCTTCTCGATGGAGGGGAAGTACGAGGCCGGGCCCTTGGGCTTGGTGTCAGTGCTCATGCGGAAGCTCCTTGCGTTGGATGTACCGGTACGACGAACCGGGGAGCCGGAAATCGACAGATCCGTTCAATCCGGGAGCCGTATCATCCTGTCATGCCCCGCGAAAATCTCAACGACCTGCAGGCCTTCGTCCACGTTGCCCGCGAGGGCAGCTTCACCAAGGCCGCCGCCCAGCTGGGCATATCCCAGTCCGCGCTCAGCCATGCCATGCGCGGCCTGGAACAGCGCCTCGGCGTGCGCCTGCTGACCCGCACCACCCGCAGCGTCTCCACCACCGAAGCCGGGGCCCGCCTGCTCGATACCCTGGGCCCACGCCTGGCCGAGATCGAGGATGGGTTGGCCGCGCTGGCCGAGTACCGCGAACGCCCGGCCGGCACCATCCGCATCAATGCCACCGGCCACGCCGCCGAGTACATCGCATGGCCACGGCTGGCGCCGCTGCTGCAGCAGTATCCGGATTTGAAGGTGGAACTGGCCGCCGACTACGGGCTGGCCGACATCGTGGCCGAGCGCTATGACATCGGCATCCGCCTCGGCGAGCGGCTGGCGCGCGACATGGTCGCTGTGCCGATCAGCCCGCCGCTGCGCATGCGCGTGGTCGGCGCGCCCAGCTACTTCCGCCAGCATGTGGTGCCACGGCATCCGGACGAGCTTGCAGGCCACAACTGCGTGACCCTGCGCCTGCCCACGCATGGTGGGCTGATGCCGTGGGATTTCGGCCAGGATGGCAACGAACTGAGCGTGCGCGTCACCGGCCAGTGGACCTTCAACACCATGGGCATGACCCGCGCCGCTGCGCTGGCCGGCAGCGGATTGGCCTGGCTGCCGGAAGACCAGGTGCAGCCGATGCTGGACGATGGCCGGCTGCAGTCGGTGCTGGACGACTGGTGCCCCCACTTCGATGGCTACTACGCGTACTACCCGTCGCGCCGCCACGTCACCGTGGCGATGCGCACGGTGCTTGATGCGCTGCGTGGGCCGATGGGGTGAGGGTCAAGGAGTGCGGACCAACGGTCCGCACCCGCCGGGTGGTCAGCCCTTGGCCTGCGCCGCACGCTGCGCGTTGTAGCGCTCGCCGAAGATCGACACTTCATCCAGCGCCTGTGCGATGCGCTGCAGTTCCTCCGGCGCCAGCTGCAGGTTGGCCGCGCCCAGGTTTTCTTCCAGGCGGTGAACCTTGGTAGTGCCCGGGATCGGCACGATCCACGGTGCCTGCGCCAGCAGCCAGGCCAGCGCCACCTGCGCCGGGGTCGCGCCACGTGCCGCAGCAATCGTACTGATGCGGTCCACCAGCGCCTGGTTGGCGCGGCGTGCTTCCACTTCGAAGCGCGGCACGGTGTTGCGGAAGTCGTTGGCGTCGAAAGTGGTATCGGCGTTGATCGCACCGGTCAGGAAACCGCGGCCCAGCGGACTGAACGGCACGAAGCCGATGCCCAGTTCCTGCAGGGTCGGCAGCAGCTCGCGCTCCGGTTCCCGCCACCACAGCGAGTACTCGCTCTGCACGGCGGTGACCGGCTGTACTGCATGCGCGCGACGCACGGTGCCGGCACTGGCCTCGGACAGCCCGAAGTGGCCGACCTTGCCCTCGGCGATCAGGTCGCGCACGGTACCGGCCACGTCCTCGATCGGCACGTTCGGGTCGACGCGGTGCTGGTAGAACAGGTCGATATGGTCGGTACGCAGGCGCTTGAGGCTGGCTTCGGCCACGGCACGGATGTTCTCCGGACGGCTGTCCAGGCCAGTATCGGTGCGCGCATCCTTGAAGCCGAACTTGGTGGCGATCACCAGCCTGTCGCGGTAGGGTGCCAGGGCCTGGCCGAGCAGGTCTTCGTTGGTGTACGGGCCGTACACCTCGGCGGTGTCGAAGAAGGTCACGCCGCGCTCGACGGCGGCGTGCAGCAGGGCAATGCCCTGGCCCGTTTCGACCGGTTGGCCGTAGGCATGGGTCAGGCCCATGCAGCCCAGGCCCAGGGCGGAAACCTTCAGGCCGCTGCGGCCGAGTTCACGTGTCTGCATCGTCATGCTCCAGAGGGGGAGCGCTGACGATACGCCTGCAGGGGCGCTGGATTGAACCGGCTGGACGGCAGTCGGTCATGACCGGAATTCATCAATCCCCCGCGCTCCCGGTAGAGTCGACTGTCAGTCGACTCTACACATCGCCAGGTCACCGGATCTCGGAGATCTCCACGCCATCCAGCCCCTGCGACAGGGTGCGCGCGTCGCCGCCCTGGCTGAGCTTGATGCGCAGGCGTACCTCGTTCTGCGAATCGGCGTAGCGCAGTGCGTCCTCGTAGCTGATCTCACCGGCCTGGTACAGCTCGAACAGGCTCTGGTCGAAGGTCTTCATGCCCAGCTGGACCGAGTCCTTCATCACTTCCTTCAGCTTGTGAATCTCGCCATCGCGGATGTAGTCCTGCACCAGCGGCGTGCCCAGCAGGATCTCCATCGCCACCTTGCGCGAGCGGCCATCGGGCGAAGGAATCAGCTGCTGAGCGACCACGCCTTTGAGATTCAGCGACAGGTCCATCAGCAGCTGGTTGCGGCGGTCTTCCGGGAAGAAGTTGACGATGCGGTCCATCGCCTGGTTGGCGTTGTTGGCATGCAGGGTGCACAGCACCAGGTGGCCGGTTTCGGCGAACGCGATGGCATGGTCCATGCCTTCGCGGGTACGCACTTCGCCGATCATGATCACGTCCGGCGCCTGGCGCAGGGTGTTCTTCAGCGCCGCTTCCCAGCTGTCGGTATCGATGCCGACTTCACGCTGGGTGATGATGCAGCCCTCGTGCTTGTGCACGAATTCGATCGGGTCTTCGATGGTGATGATGTGGCCGGTCGAGTTCTGGTTGCGGTAACCGATCATCGCCGCCAGCGACGTTGACTTACCGGTGCCGGTGGCACCGACGAACAGGATGATGCCGCGCTTGGTCATCGCCAGCGTCTTGATGATCGGCGGCAGGCTCAACTCTTCCACGGTCGGAATGCGCGTCTCGATGCGACGCAGCACCATGCCCACCTGGTTGCGCTGGTAGAAGCAGCTCACGCGGAAACGACCGACACCGGACAGGCCGATGGCGAAGTTGCATTCGTGGGTCTTCTCGAATTCCTCGCGCTGCGCCGGGGTCATCACGTTGAGGACCAGGTCGCGGCTCTGCTGCGGCGTGAGCGGAGTCTGCGTGATCGGCGAGATCTTGCCGTTGACCTTCATCGCCGGCGGCATGCCCGCAGTGATGAACAGGTCCGAGGCGCGCTGGTGCGCCATCAGCTTGAGGAACGAAGTGAAATCGATGGTGGTCGCGGTGGTGTTCACGGCGGGCTCCCAATGGGGCATGTACCAGGAAACGGTCGGTGGAGGAAACGGCGCGGAAACGGCGGCGCACTGGCGCACGCCGCCCCGTTGCGGCCCCGCCTTACTCGAACAGGCGCTTGTCCTTGGCGTAGTCGCGGGCCTGGTTGCGGGTGATCAGGCTGCGCTTGACCAGGTCCTGCAGGTGCTGGTCCAGGGTCATCATGCCGTACTGCTGGCCGGTCTGGATGGCCGAATACATCTGCGCCACCTTGTCCTCACGGATCAGGTTGCGGATGGCCGGGGTGCCGACCATGATTTCCCACGCAGCGGTACGACCGCCACCAACCTTCTTCAGCAGCGCCTGCGAGATCACGGCACGCAGCGATTCGGACAGCATCGAGCGCACCATCGGCTTTTCGCCGGCCGGGAACACGTCGATGATGCGGTCGATGGTCTTGGCCGCCGAGCTGGTATGCAGGGTGCCGAACACCAGGTGGCCGGTTTCCGCGGCGGTCAGCGCCAGGCGGATGGTTTCCAGGTCGCGAAGTTCGCCGACCAGGATGATGTCCGGGTCCTCACGCAGTGCCGAGCGCAGCGCTTCATTGAAACCATGCGTATCACGGTGCACTTCGCGCTGGTTGATCAGGCACTTCTGCGAGGTGTGCACGAATTCGATCGGATCCTCGACGGTGAGGATGTGGCCGTATTCGTTCTTGTTGATGTAGTCGATCATCGCCGCCAGCGTGGTCGACTTGCCCGAGCCGGTCGGACCGGTCACCAGGATCAGGCCCTGCGGCTGCTGGATCACTTCGCGGAACAACGGCGGGCAGGCCAGGTCCTCGAGGGTGAGCACCTCGGACGGAATGGTACGGAACACCGCACCGGCGCCGCGGTTCTGGTTGAACGCGTTCACACGGAAGCGCGCCAGCGACGGAATCTCGAAGGAGAAGTCCACTTCGAGGAATTCCTCGTAATCGCGGCGCTGCTTGTCGGACATGATGTCGTACACCAGCGCATGGACCTGCTTGTGGTCCAGGGCTGGGATGTTGATCCGGCGAACGTCGCCGTCCACGCGGATCATCGGCGGCAGCCCTGCGGACAGGTGCAGGTCGGACGCTTTGTTCTTTACGGAAAACGCCAACAGTTCGGCGATATCCATGAGCGGCTACTCCCCAATAACGGCTTCGACTGGAAGGATCTTTCCCCGGGCGGCAGTATAGCCTCCTGATTCAACGGAACGCGTTACGTGGCCACTCCCCTGCCCCAGATCCTGAGCAACCTGCATGCCGCCGCCGAGGCCGCGGGCAGGCCCGATCCACGCCTGCTGGCTGTTTCCAAGACCCAACCGGCCGAGGCCGTGGCTGCGCTGGCTGCACAGGGCCAGCATGCCTTCGGCGAAAACTATGTGCAGGAAGCACTGGCCAAGATGCAGGCGCTGCAGCACCTGGCACTGGAATGGCACCTGATCGGCCACCTGCAGTCGAACAAGGCCGATGCCGTGGCCAGCCATTTCGACTGGGTACAGAGCGTGGACCGCCCCAAGCTGGTGACTGCGCTGGCACGCCATCGCCCGGCCGCGCGCGGCCCGCTGAACGTACTGATCCAGGTCAACATCGACGACGAATCCAGCAAGCATGGCTGTGCACCGGAAGAAGTGGATGCACTGGCCGCGGCGATTGCCGCTGAACCCACCCTGCGCCTGCGCGGACTGATGGCGATTCCCGCGCCGTGGCCCGAGGCCGAGCGCCGTCGGGATGCATTCGTGCGCATGCGCACACTTTTCCAGTCGCTGGCTGCCCAGCACGCGCAGATCGACACGCTGTCGATGGGCATGAGCAGCGACTACGCCGAAGCCATCGCCGAGGGTGCCACCCTGGTGCGGATCGGCACCGCCCTGTTTGGCGCGCGCCCGCGCCCGGCCTGATTTTCAAAGGAGACGTCCATGGCAGCTGATTCCATCACCTTCATCGGCGGCGGCAACATGGCCCGCAGCCTGATCGCTGGCCTGATCCGCCAGGGCGTGCCGGCCGCGCACATCCACGTGGCCGAGCCGGTGACCGCACTGCGCGCGTCACTGGCGGCGGACTTCGGCGTGCAGGTGCATGACAACGCCGCAGATGCCGCCGCGCAAGGTGGCACCTGGCTGCTGGCGGTGAAGCCGCAGGTGCTGCGTGAGGTCTGCCAGTCGCTGCGGGCACTGGCCCAGGCAAACCAGCCGTTGGTGGTGTCGATTGCCGCCGGTATCACCAGCGCGCAGCTGGAACGCTGGCTGGGCGGCAACCTGCCGGTAGTGCGCGCGATGCCCAACACCCCGGCCCTGCTCGGCGCAGGTGTGACCGGCCTGTTCGCCACACCGTCGGTGGACACGCAGCAGCACGCACAGGCCGAGAAGGTGCTGGCCAGCGCAGGCCGCACCGTGTGGATCGACAGCGAGGCGCTGATGGATTCAGTGACTGCCGTATCCGGCAGTGGCCCGGCCTATGTGTTCCTGCTGGCCGAAGCGATGGAAGCGGCGGGTATTGCCCAGGGCCTGCCAGCCGACGCCGCGCGCACGCTGGTGGTGCAGACCCTGCTGGGTGCCTCGCGCATGCTTGATGAAGCCGGTGAGAGCCCGGCCGAGCTTCGCCGCCGCGTGACCTCGCCGAATGGCACCACCCAGGCCGCGATCGAGAGCTTCCAGGCCGGTGGCTTCGAGGCCCTGGTGGACACCGCACTGCGTGCCGCACAGGTGCGTGGGCAGGAACTGTCTGCGGCGAATGATTGATCCCGATGCGTGCCGACCAACGGTCGGCACCCACCGTCATCCACGCCTGGCGTGGATGCTCATTGCCCCAATGTGGTCATGACGAAATCGACGAAGCACTGCAACCGCGGACGCGGCCTGCGGTCGGGCAGGTAGATCAGGTGCATCGGCCGTGGTTCGGGCAGGTAGTCGCGCAGCAGCGGCTTCAACCGCCCTGCCGCGATCTCGCCGGCCAGCAATGCGGTCGGCTGCAGCACCAGCCCCGCGCCGGCGACCGCCGCTTCGCGCAACGCAAACCCGTCATTGCAGGTCAGGCGCGCCTCCCAATCCACCTGTTCGCCATTGGCCAACTGCCAGCCGTGGCCACCGCGCCAGGCCAGATGGCTCAGGCAGTCATGCCCTTCCAGATCGGCGGGCGTACGCGGCGTGCCGCGCTTGCGCAGGTAAGACGGCGCCGCGCACAGGCTCATCGCATACGGCGGCAGCGGCCGCGCCACCACCTCCTGCGATGGCAACGGCCCGACCCGGATCGCCACGTCGAAGCCGTCCTCGATCAGATCCACACGGCGGTTGCTCAGGTCCAGTTCGATGTTCAACTGCGGCTGCGCGCGCAGCAGGCCGGCCAGTTGTGGCGCCAGCACGCAGCTGCCCCAGGTGGTGGGTGCGCTGACCCGCAGCAGCCCGCGTGGCTGTATCTGCAGTCCGGCCACGTCGGCCTCGGCCTGCTGCACCTGCTCCAGCACCTGCCGGCACCCGGCCAGGTAGGCGCTGCCGGCTTCGGTCAGGCGCTGGCGGCGGGTGTTCCGTTGCAGCAACGCGGTGCCCAGGTGCGTCTCCAGCTGCTGGATGTACTTGCCGACCATCACCGCCGAGACCTGCAGCTGTTCGGCAGCCCCTGCGAAGCTCCCGCGCTCGGCCACGGCGACGAAGGCCTGCATGCAGCGAAGGGCATCCATTGCTAATCCAGAGTTAGGAATCTGCGAATCATACGCCGCTTACCTAACCGCACCGTGACGGCGCAGACTGCGCTCACTCCCTCACGCAAGGAACGGCCATGAAGATCCTCCTCGTCGGTGCGAGCGGCACCCTCGGCCAGGCAGTCGCCCGCCAGCTCGGCCAACAGCATCAGATTCTCGCCGCCGGCCGCAGCAGCGGCGAACTCCGAGTGGACCTGACCGATGACGCCAGCGTCGCCGAACTGTTCGCGCGTACCGGCCCGGTCGATGCGGTGATCTCCACCACCGGCTCGGTGCACTTCGGCCCGTTGCAGCAGATGACGCCAGCACAGTTCAACATCGGGCTGCAGGACAAGCTGATGGGGCAGGTGCGGCTGGCACTGGCCGCCCAGCACCACCTCAACGCCGGCGGTTCGATCACCCTGACCAGCGGCATCATCAGCGCCCAACCGATCCGCGATGGCGTCAACGCCACCGCCGTGAACGCCGCACTGGAAGGCTTCGTGCGTGCGGCAGCACTGGAACTGCTGCCGCGCGGCCTGCGCATCAACGTGGTCAGCCCGAACGTGCTGATCGAATCGATGGCGGCGTACGGCCCCTACTTCCCGGGCTTCGAAGCGGTAAGCGCGCAGCGCGCGGCGCTGGCCTTCCAGCGTGCAGTGGAAGGCATCCAGAGCGGCGAGACGATCACGGTCTGGTAAGAAAAAAGGGGACGGAGGGGATTAAGTCGTTAATGCACAAACGACATAATCCCCTCCGTCCCGTTTTCGTGGGTCACTCCCAGCGCATCGGGCCGTCGCCGCGTTCGCCCAGGATGTCTTCGGGATTGGCCAGGCGGCAGCGCTGCAGCGACAGGCAGCCGCAGCCGATACAGCCGGTCAGCTCATCGCGCAGCAGCTGCAGCATGTGGATGCGCTCCTCCAGCTCGGTGCGCCAGCGCGCGGACAGCTTGGCCCAGTCGGCCTTGGTCGGTGCGCGGCCCTCGGGCAGGCTTTCGAAGGCACGGCCGACGGCTTCCAGTGGCATGCCCACCCGTTGCGCGACACGGATCACGGCCAACCGTCGCAGCACGTCACGGCTGTAGCGACGCTGGTTGCCCGAGGTGCGCAGGCTGCTGATCAGCCCCTTGCGCTCGTAGAAATGCAGCGCCGAAACCGCCACGCCACTGCGCTGGGAGACTTCGCCTACGCTCAGTTCCTGGGACACCATTGCTTGACCTCAACTGCAGTTGAGGTGGCATGCTGCTATCTTCGCCGCCAGTTGACAAGCGCGGCCCGCATCCAACTTGTATGTCCCCCACTGTTTCGCCCGCCGACGCGGTTGTGCAGGCTGATACGTCGATCCTGTCCCCCCGCTATCGCGCCACCACCCTTGGCATGGTGGCGCTGGTCGCGCTGCACGCCTTCGAGGCCTTGGCGGTGGCGGCCGCCATGCCGACCGTGGCCGTGACACTGGACGGCCTGCGCCTGTACGCACTGGCCTTCGGCGGTACCCTGGCCACCAGCGTGATCGGCATGACCCTGGCCGGGCGCTGGGCCGACTGCCACGGGCCGGCACGGCCGCTCTGGTACGGGTTGGCCTGCTTCGTCCTAGGCCTGCTGCTGGCCGGCTTTGCCATGCGCATGGGCATGCTGGTGGCAGGACGCCTTCTGCAGGGCCTCGGCGCGGGCGCGATCTCGGTTTCGCTGTATGTGATGGTCGGCCGCAGCTACCCCGAGCACCTGCGGCCGAAGGTATTCGCCGCCTTCTCGGCCGGTTGGGTGGTGCCATCGATGGTCGGCCCGGCGTTGAGCGGCCTGATCGTGCAGCATCTCGGCTGGCGCTGGGTGTTCCTGGCCGTGCCACTGCTGGCCATTCCGGCCGCGCTGCTGCTGCGCCCGGCACTCACGCGCATGCAGCCCACCGATGGCGGCCTCGCCAACGATGGGCGAGGCAACGTTGTGCGCTGGGCCAGTGGTGCCTCGCTGGCGGCGCTGCTGCTCTACTTCGGCGGCCAGCAGCAGGGCCTGCCTGCGCTGCTCTGCATCGGCGTGGCGATGCTGGGGCTGCTGTTCTGCGTGCATCGACTGCTTCCGCCCGGAACCCTGATCCTGCGCCGTGGCCTGCCCAGCGTGATCGCGCTGCGCGGCGTCGCGGCGGCCGCATTCTTCGCCTGCGAGGCCTACCTGCCGCTGCTGCTGCAGCGCGAACGCGGGCTCTCGCCCAGCTGGGCCGGTGCCGTGCTCAGTCTTGGCGCACTGGGCTGGTTCGCCGGTTCATGGCTGCAGGGTCACCAGCAGCGTGGCTGGTCGCGCCAGCAGCTGTTGCGGGTGGGCACAACGATGATGACGGTCGGCATCGCCGCCACGCTGGCCGTGCTGTTCAACGTGGTGCCACTGCCGGTGTCGCTGCTCGGCTGGGCCGTGACCGGCTTCGGCATGGGCATGATCTACGCGAGCCTGTCGGTGCTGACGCTGTCGTTGTCGGCGCCGCAGGAGCAGGGTACCAACACCTCGGCACTGCAGCTGAGCGAGGCGCTGTCGGTGACCACCGCGCTGGCGGTTTCCGGCGCGCTGTTCGCGCTGTTCGTGCAAAGCGCACCCCACACCGGTTACGTGCTGTGCCTGGCGATCACCTTCGGCCTGGCGCTGCTGGCCACGGTGATCGCGCGGCGGGTGTAACGCCGCCGCATTGCGGGATTGCCGGCCAGCGGCCGGCACTACCGGGTGCCAGTCCCCATGTCATCAATATCCCGATGCAGGATGCGCCGCACCTCCAGCACCGCCTGCGGGGTCTCCTGCACGCTGTGGCCGGAAATGATCACCTTCTCCGACAATGCGCCCGGCAGGTGTGCGCTCCAGTACGGCACCAGCCCGTCATCGGACTTCTCCACCGGCAGTTCCGGTTTGCGCTGGGCGATGATCGAGTGGTACTTCAGGCCCGCTTCGATCGGCAGCTGTGCGGCGGCCTTCACGAACGGATCGCTGGCCTTGAGGTTGTCGATGCTGTTCGGGATCTTCGGCTTGGCGGTGCCATCGACCTGCTGCTCGGCCTGCGCCAGTGCCATGAACACGTCCTCGAACTTGCCGAGAATGGTCAGCGGCAGGCGCACCAGGCGACCGATCAGGCGGCCGACCTTGTTGCCGGCGATGTCGGTACCCTGGTGCGGTGCGGCGATGAAGATCGCGCGTTCCACGTTCGGCTGTGCCTTGAAATGCAGCAGCGGCCCCAGCTTGTTCTGCACCCGCTTCAGCCGTTCACCCTTCAGGTCGTAGTTGGCCAGCAGGTCATTCCACAGCACGTCGCCAGAGTCGCTCACCAGCAGCCGCGCCAGTACACCGCCCATGCTGTGGCCGATGTAAACCATGTCCTTCGAGGCACGCGTGCTGCCGTTGGGGTCGAAATGCTTCAGCGTGTCGTTGAACGCATTGGCGATCTCGTAGCGGTTCAGTGCGATCGGCGCATTGGTCGGGTAATAGACCTGCCACACCTGGAACTGCTGGCGCAGCTCGGGATCGCCCATGATCTCATTGGCCAGGTTCACCCAGGCTTCCGGGCTGCTGGCCAGGCCATGCAGCATGAAGATGATGCGCCGGTTCGGGTCCCAAGGCTGCATCAGGTAAATGTGCGGCTCGCCGATGCCCTCGCTCATGCCGAACAGGGTGCGCAGCGACTGCCGGGCGAAGCCACTCTGCGCCAGCCACAGGCCATAGGCCGCGGTGAAGTTGCCGGCCAGCGGTACCTGCTCACCGTGCAGGGTGATGCGCTCGGTGGCTTCCGGCGAATAGGCATCCAGCTCGACCCGGCGTGTGCGCATCACGTCTTCCAGGCTGCTGCCCTCGAAACGCAGCAGTGCGGTGACGTTGATCGAGGACATCTCACTGAATTCGGGCACCGAATCGTCATGGCGATGACGACGGCCACGGTGCGCGTCGTCGCCGTCGTCCTGCGTGGTCTCGGCCTTCGGGCCATCGGGTTCGATCACCGGCGCGACCAGCTTCGGCGGATCCATCACCATCACCAGCTCGGCGCCGAAACCATCGCGGCGATAGGTGCTGCGCAGGCCGACGAAACTGACGGTACCGGCCGGCACCAACTGCGCCGGGATGCTCTTCAGGTTCAACTGCTGGTAGTTGGAGGCCAGCGACCAGCTGCCGACCGAGACCGGCTTCGTGTAGTCCTCGCCGGCAAGTGCCGCCGCACGCGCACGCACGAACAGCACCACCGCTGCTTTCTCGGCCGCGTAGTTGTAGTAGTCACGCACCTGCGTCTGCCGGTCCTCGAAGGCACGGTCGGATGGGGACCTGCCGCTGTAGAACAGATACGCATACGCGTAACGCGCCGCTTCCAGCCAGGCATCCAATGCCGCATCGCTCATCGGCGGATCACCCGCTGCGGTCTTCTTCGGTGTCAGCGCCAGCGCGGCCTTCACCCACAATTCGGACAGCGCCGACAGCCGCTGCTCGACATTGAGGTCATCGGTCATCAGCAGCGTGCTGCGGCAGACCAGAAAGTCCTTCTCGCACTGCGACTCGTCCAGGCCCGCCGCGCTGAGCGTCTCGCGCGCGGCTGGGCTGAGCTTGCCGGTGTTGAGCACATCCGCGCGCTTGTTGACCAGCGAATCGCTGGATTTGACCTGCTTGACGGTCACCATCGCACAGCCGCTGCTGCCCAGCAGCAGGAAGGCGGCAAGCAGCGCCGGCAGCATGCGCTGCCAGCGGGTCAGAAAGAGTTGGGTCATTACTGTGGGTCCTGCTCGGTGCCGGGCACGCCCTGGCGGATCACGGTGGAGAAGTGCGGGCCATCGCCTAGGTCCAGCGCACGCTGGGTGATGCGGCCCTTGTCGTGCAGCTCGGCGTACGGCACGCCTGGAGTGAGCGCGCCGACCTCCTGCGCGTACTCGGCCAGGTAACCGGACAGCAGCAGGCGGTAATCCAGCGGCAGGCGCGGTGCGATGTGGCGGGCCAGGTCGAAGACGATGGTGGTGCAGTTGCTGGTCAACGTGTTGTAGAAGCCGGGCTTCGCATCCAGTTCGCGGGCCTGCGCGATGTACGCAGCGAACAGTTCCTTCAGCTGCGTGCGGTCCATACCATGCAGGCGGTACAGGTAGACGTCCTCGCCACGCGCGTTGGTGCGTGTGCGGATGATGTCGGTCTCCTCCGACGCCACCAGGGTCATCTCGAACTTGCGGAAGAAGCCGCCCAGCGCCGAGAACGACTCACCGCGCTCCTTGCGGATCTCCAGCGAGAACACCACGTGGCGACCGTCCTCGAAGCCGAACGAGATCAAGGTGTGGGCGATGGCCGGGCCCATCCAGTACGACAGCACCAGGTCGGCCGAGCGCAGCTGGTCCAGGTCGTACTCGCGGCGCACCCAGTGTGCGTCATAGTCGGTTTCAGTGCGCCAACTGAAGTCACGCACATTGTCCAGCACGACGTGGCGGCCATCGAAGGACACCACGTGCAGGCGCTGCGCCACGTCATCGGCCCACAACCGGTCCTGGCGCGGGGTCAGCAGCAGCCACCACAGGCCGGCCAGTGCCAGCGATGCCCCGAACGCCAGACCCAGGCGGCGCGAGGCACGGCCCCGCGCGACCCGCCACGACGCCCACAGCGCAACCAGCAGCCACAGCCCGGCGACGCCGGCGGCCAGCCAGCCCGGCCCAGGCAACTGATAGGCCAGCAGCCCGGTCACCCACAGCGCCAGCAGCGCCATGGCACTTCCTGTCATCCAACGTCCTGCGGCGTTCACTGGCATCCTGTCGCGGTCTTGAAGCCGCATAGTTAGCCATAAGCGGGTTCACCGTGGCATCTACGGCCCGTTCAGGCAGGCCGGTGCACCGTCGGCGGCGGCCTCTGCGGCCAGATTCACCTCACAGGAGCAACGATGGGCATCACTTCCGTGGCCGGCGTTCCGGTCCAACCCCGGCATCGCGCCACCTGCCACTGCGGCACGGTCGAACTGCTGCTGGACCTGCCTGATGGCATCGTCGATCCGCGCCGCTGTGACTGCTCGATGTGCCGCCGCCGTGGCGCCATCGCCGCCAGCGTCGCACGCGCGGGCCTGCAGGTGGTGCGCGGGCAGAACCACCTGCAGCTGTACCAGTTCAACACGCATGTGGCCGAGCACTATTTCTGCGGCGTGTGCGGCATCTACACCCACCACCGGCGTCGTTCCAACCCGGACCAGTACGGCTACAACGTGGCCTGCCTGGAGGGCATCGACCCGTTCGCACTGGGCATCATTCCGGTCAACGACGGGGTCAACCACCCCGCCGACCGCACCGCCTAGTGGCGTGTGCGCCGCGGCGGTGCGGCGACCTTCTGCCAAGGCGCCATGCCGCTGCGCCCGGCCCGCACCGGGCGTTTCAGCCAGGGCCGACGGGGCGTCGCCTGTGGTTCGGCAGCGACCGGGGGAGGGACAGGTCTGCGGCCAGGCCAGAGATGGTCGAGCAGCCACATGGCAGGTCTCCGTGGGGGACGGGGACGACCTACGCTAGCGACAGCTGGGCAAAGGACGGGTGATGGCGCTGCGGCAGCCAGATGACAGCCGCGCCCCCCGCTCACTCCTGCCGCCGTGACCGGCCCAGGCGGCGCACCAGCACGAAGAACAATGGCACCAGCACCACCGCCAGCACCGTGCCGGAGACCATGCCGCCGATCACGCTCATGCCGATCTCACGACGGCTGACCGCACCGGCACCGGTGGCCAACGCCAACGGAATCACACCGGCCACAAAGGCCAACGACGTCATCACGATCGGCCGCAGGCGCAGGCGTGCGCCCTGCAGCGCGGCCTCTACCGCTGAGCTGCCCGCGCGATAGCGGGCCTCGGCGAACTCCACGATCAGGATCGCATTCTTGGCTGACAGGCCGATGGTGGTCAGCAGCCCGACCTGGAAGTAGATGTCGTTGACGAAGCCCGCCGCGGTGGTCGCCAGCACGGTACCGATCACGCCCAAGGGAATCACCAGTACCACGGCCACCGGCACCGTCCAGCTTTCATAGAGCGCAGCCAGGCACAGGAAGATGAAGGCAATCGAGGCCAGGTAAAGCCACAGCGTCTGGTTGCTGGCCAACCGCTCCTGGTAGGACAGGCCACTCCACTGCAGGTCGAATCCCGCCTGGTCCGCAATCAGCGCCTGCATGCGCTGCATCGCCTCGCCCGAACTGCGTCCTTCGGCGGCACTGCCCTGGATCTGCATCGCCGGCAGACCGTTGAAGCGCTGCTGCAGCTGGGGCCCGCGCGCCCAGTGGCTGCTGGCGAAGCTGGCGAACGACGCCATCTGGCCGTTGCCACCGCGCACATACCACTGGCCGATGTCGTCGGGCACGCTGCGGTAGGGCTGGTCACCCTGCATGTAGACCCGCTTGACCCGGCCACGGTCGAGGAAGTCGTTGACGTAGCTGCCGCCCCAGGCCGCGGACAGGGTGGAATTGATGTCGGCCTGGGACAACCCCAGCGCGCTGGCCTGCGCATGGTCGATGTCCAGCCGCAGCTCGGCCTTGTCGCCGAGGCCGTTCAGGCGCACCGAGGTGAGCCCATCGTCTTCGCCGGCCGCACGCACCACCTGTTCCTGCGCTGCCTGCAGGGCCACGCGCCCGGCGGCGCTGGTGTCCTGCATCCACAGTTCGAAGCCACTGGACTGGCCCAGTCCACGCACCGCCGGCGGTGCAAGCACATTGACCCTGGCATCGGGCAACCCGCGGAAGTAGGCATTGGCACGCGTGATGATCGCCGCAGCGGTGTTGTCGCCGGTACGCTCATCCCAGGGTTTCAGTGCGAGGAAGCCCTGTCCGGCGTTCTGGCCGGTGCCGGCATTGTTGCGGCCAACCACCACGAACACCACGTCCAGGTTCTGCTTCTCGTGCTCCATGAAGTAGCGGCTGATCTGCTCGCCGAGCGCTTCGGTACGCGCCATCGGCGTGCCCTCCGGCGTGGAGAACTGGAAGGTCACCTGGCCCTGGTCTTCCACCGGCAGGAAGCCGGTGGGCATGCGCGCGTACAGCGCAATCATGGCGACCACCACCAGCAGGTAGAACGCCATCCAGCGCCGCGGCCGGGCGACCACGCCACCGAGCTTTCCCTGATAGGCCAACTGGCTGCGCTCGACACCCCGGTTGAAGGTCCTGAAGAAGCGGCCCTGCGGTTTCTGCGCCGAAGATGGCTTGAGCAGGGTCGCGCACAGCGCCGGGGTCAGCGTCAGCGCGACAAGCGCCGACAGCGCCATCGCAGATGCAATGGTGATCGAGAACTGGCGGTAGATGATGCCGGTGGAACCACCGAACAGGGCCATCGGCAGGAACACCGCGCCCAGCACCACGGTGATGCCGATCAGCGCGCCGGTGATCTCGCCCATCGATTTTTCGGTGGCCTCGCGTGGCGGCAGGTGCTCGTCGTGGATGATGCGCTCCACGTTCTCCACCACCACGATCGCGTCGTCGACCAGCAGGCCGATCGCCAGAACCATCGCAAACAAGGTGAGCGTGTTGATCGTGAATCCGGCGACCGCCAGCACGCCGAACGTGCCCAGCAGCACCACCGGCACCGTGATCGCGGGGATCAACGTAGCACGCAGGTTCTGCAGGAACAGGAACATCACCACGACCACCAGCACGATGGCCTCGATGAGGGTATGGATGACACCCTCGATCGAGACCCGCACGAACGGTGTGCTGTCGCGCGGATAGGCGACCTGCAGCCCGGGCGGGAACGTTGGTCGCAGGCGTTCGATCTCCTCACGGACCGCATCCGCGGTGGCCAGCGCGTTGGCCCCGGAGGCCAGCGTGACCGAGAAACCCGCCGCCGGATAGCCATTGAGATAGCTGCTGGTCTGGTAGTTCTCGGCACCGATCTCCACCCGTGCCACGTCGCCCAGGTGCACTGCAGCGCCGCTGGGAAGCGTGCGCAGGATGATCGCGCGGAACTGTTCGGGCGTCTGCAGCCGCGACTGGGCAGTGACGGTGGCATTCAGGCTCTGCGTTGCGCTGGATGGCAATGCGCCCAGTTCGCCGGCCGTGACCTGGGTGTTCTGGGCCTGGATGGCCGTGCGCACGTCGGCCGGCATCAGGTCGTAGGCGCGCAGCTTGTGCGGGTCCAGCCACACGCGCATCGCATACGCCGAGCCGAACACATTGATCTCGCCGACACCCGGAATGCGGCTGATCGGATCCTGCACGTTGCTGACCAGGAAGTCGGAAACATCCACCCGTTCCATGCGCCGGCTGGTGTCATACAGCGAGACCACCATCAGCGAGTCGCCCTGCGACTTGGCGACCGTCACGCCCTGCTGCTGCACTTCCTGCGGCAGCCGGTTGATGGCCTGGTTGACGCTGTTCTGCACCTGGACCTGGGCAATGTCCGGGTTGGCGCTCTGGTCGAATGTGACCGTGATGCGCGCCTGCCCCGATGACGAACTGGTCGACGAGAAATACAACAGGTGATCGATGCCTTTGATCTGCTGTTCGATCACCTGGGTGACGCTGTCTTCCACCGTCTGCGCCGAGGCGCCGGTGTAGTTCGCGGTGATGTTGACCTGTGGCGGTGCGATGTCCGGGTACTGTTCGACCGGCAGCTGGCTGACGGCGATCGCGCCAAACGCCATGATGCAGATCGCCAGCACCCAGGCGAACACCGGGCGATGGATGAAGAAGCGCGGCAGCATCTGCTCAGTCCTTCCCGGCCGGTGCCGGCGCAGACTTCACCCGTACCGCCATGCCATCGGCCAGGCCCTGCGTGCCGGCCACCACCACCTGTTCACCGGCGGCCAGGCCATCGAGCACCAGCCACTGATCGCCCACCGCACGCGCGGTGCGGAACAGGCGCAGCTTCGCCTTGCCGCCCTCATCCACCACCCACACCTGCGCCTCGCCCTTCGGGCTGCGGTCGACCGCAGCCTGTGGCACCAGCAGCGCCTGCTGGCGGGTGCCCTGCCCCACCAGCGCGCGCACGTACATGCCTGGCAGCAGCTGCCCGGCGGGATTGGGAAAACGTGCACGCAGGGTGATGCTGCCGGTTTCCTGCTGCACGTCGATATCGGCAAATTCCAGAGTGCCGGGCAACGGATACGCGCTGCCATCGGACAGCCTCAGCCGCACCGCAGCGGTGGTGGCCTGCACGCCACCGTCGGCGATGGCGCGGCGCAAGGCCAGGTACTCGTTGCTGGACTGGGTGATGTCCACGTTCATCGGGTCGACCTGCTGGATCCGCGCCAGCGGGTCGGCCTGGCCAGAGGTGACCAGCGCCCCCGGTGTGAACAGCGCACGGCCGATGCGCCCGGCAATCGGCGCGGTCACCGTGGCGAAACCAAGCCGCGTACGTGCGGTATCCAGGCTCGCCTGTGCCGCGTGCACCGCGGCTGCGGCCTGCTGCCCACTGGCGATGGCGTCATCCACGTCCTGGCGCGCGGCCAGCTGCTCGCCGCCCAGCGCCTGCATCCGTTGCGCGCGCAGGCGTGCGGTCACTGCCGCCGCTTCGGCGGTCTTCAGGTTGGCCTGAGCCTGATTCAACGCCGCCTGGTACAGGGCCGGTTCGATCTGGAACAAAGGCTGCCCGGCACGCACGGTTTCGCCCTCTTCGAACAGGCGTTTCACCAGCACGCCATCCACCTGCGGGCGCACATCCGACTCCTGCGATGCGATGGTCCGCCCCGGCAGCTCCTGTTCCATCGCCAGCGGCCTTTCCTGCAGGGTCAGCACCTCCACCTCGTGAAGCCTGCCGGCCGGCTTGGGCGCATCCTTGCCGCAGGCCGTCAACAGGCCGAGCAGAACGAGCGCAAGCAGCGCTGGCCTCCGGATCGGCAGTGGCCGGGCGTGGTGTGGCAGCGGGGTGGGCAGGAGGTTCATCGGGTGCCGGGGTTCCGCGCGCCGGGGGGAGACGCTCGGCGCCGAATATAGAAGACCTGTGCGCGGAATCCGGCGAATCGCGCATGAAACATTTTTCATTTGCAGTCACCGCGAGCGGTTGCGAGGATGGCAGCCATCCAACCTGCACAATGGCCCATGCCGCGCGTACTCACCATCGAGGACGATCTTGTCACTGCGGAGGAAATCGCAACCGAGCTGCGCAGCCATGGCTTCGAGGTCGACGTTGCCGTTGATGGCACTGCCGGCCTCGCATTGGCGCGTGCGGGCGACTACGCGGTGATCACCCTGGACCGCATGCTGCCTGGCATTGATGGCCTGGCGCTGGTCACTGCGCTGCGGCGAGAAGGAATCGTCACCCCCGTACTGATGATCAGCGCGCTGTCGGACGTGGACGAGCGCGTGCGCGGCCTGCGTGCAGGCGGCGACGATTACCTGACCAAGCCGTTCGCCTCCGATGAGATGGCAGCCCGCGTGGAGGTATTGATCCGTCGCCAGAGCCAGGCCGGCCCTGCCGACAGTGTCCTGCATGCCGGCGACCTCGAACTGGATCTGATGACCCGTTCGGCCCGGCGTGGTGGGCAGGAAATCAGCCTGCTGCCGACCGAATTCAAGCTGCTCGAATTCCTGGTCCGCAATGCCGGCCAGGTGGTCACCCGCAGCATGCTGTTCCAGGAAGTCTGGGGCTATCACTTCGACCCCGGCACCAACCTGATCGATGTCCACATCGGCCGCGTGCGCAAGCGCATCGAGCAGCCGGGCCGCCCGCAACCCATCACCACCGTACGTGGAACCGGCTATGTCTTCGATGCGCAATCCTGACCAGTGGCGCTCGTCCAGCAGCCGCCTGCTCGGGTTGTACTGCATCCTGTTCGTGGCCTGGTCGAGCCTGCTGCTGGGGGTGATGTACTGGCGCATCTCGGACTATCTCAATGACCTGACCGAATCCGGGCTGCAGCAGCGTGCCCATCTGTTCATGGCATTCGACGGCCAGGCACTGGACGATGCGTTGCGCGACAGCCAGCGCTTCGACCTGCACCAGGTCTACACCTACGGATTGTTCAGCGGCGACGGCGCGCCATTGGCTGGACCGCTGACCGCCATCCCAGCGGGACTGCCGCTGGATGGCAGCTCGCATCCGGTGGAAGGCTGGACATTGGTCGATGGAAAGCACGAGAGCGGCGGCAGCGCACTTGGCGTAGCGACCCGGGACGGGCGGACGCTGGTGTTCGTGCGCCAGAACGGCAAGCTCATGGCGGTCAACAGCATCATTCTCGATGCACTGCTGTGGGGCGTGTCGCTGACCGTCATCCCTGGCCTGGTCGGATGGCATCTGCTGCGCCGGCGCCCGTTGAAGCGGATCCAGCAGATCGAAGCGGCCACCAGCCGCATCGTCGCCGGCGACCTCGGCCAGCGCCTGCCGGTATCCAACCGTCGCGACGAGATCGATCGGCTGTCGAGCATCGTCAATGCCATGCTCGAACGCATCGAGCAGCTGATGACCGAGGTCAAAGGCGTGTGCGACAGCATCGCCCATGATCTGCGCACCCCGCTCACCCGACTGCGGGCGCATCTGTACCGCATGCGCGTCGGTCTGGACGAACAGGATCCGCATGCCGCCCCGCTGGACAAGGCACTGGCGGAAACGGACATGCTGATGGCGCGCTTCACCGCGCTGCTGCGGGTATCCGAACTGGAAAGCCACCAGCGGCGTTCGGCCTTCGACGAGGTCGACCTAGCCGAGCTGCTGCAGGAACTGCACCAGTTCTACCTGCCACTGGCCGAAGAGAAGCAGCAGTTGCTGGAGCTGCAGGTGGATCCACAGGCCGGCCTGCTGCGCGGCGACCGTGAGCTGTTGTTCGAAGCGGTGGCGAACCTGCTGTCCAACGCCCTGCAGTTCACCCCTGCGCACGGCCGCATCCTGCTGCGTGCGGTCGATGATCACGGCGCGCCGAGGATCGATGTGATCGACAATGGACCCGGCATCCCGCCGCAGGATCGCACGCTGATCTACCAGCGCTTCTTCCGCGGCAGCAGCAGTGCCGGCCAGGGACCTGGATTCGGCTTGGGCCTGTCGATCGTGGCCGCCATTGCCGGCCTGCACGGCTTCCGGCTGCGTGTGGGCAGCACCCCGGGCGGCGGCGCCTGGCTGAGCATCCGCGGCACCTCGGATGGCCTGCCCTGACGCCTGTCCCGAGCGATTCAATCGCATTTGGGAATCATTTGTATTTGCAGTCGAGCATCCGGATAATCCGCCGTCACCGCCTTCCCGGATTCCTGACGATGCCCGCCCTGTCGCCGCGCCGCCCGCTGCTGTACACGCTTGCCCTGCCCACCCTGCTGGCCTCGGCCGTCGCCCAGGCCCAGGACGGCCCGGCGGCACGCACCCTGGACAAGGTGACCGTGGTGGCCGAGCGGGCCAGCACCGCGACCAAGACCGACACCGCCCTGACCGAGACGCCGCAGGCGATCAGCGTGGTCACCCAGCAGCTGTTCACCGATCGCGGCGCGCACAACCTGCAGGAAGTGCTGCGCTACAGCGCCGGCGTCACCGCCGATGCCTGGGGCCTGGATACCCGCAACGACGCGACCTCGGTACGCGGGCTGGACCCCGTGCAGTACCAGGATGGCCTGCGCCGCAGCTACGGTTTCAGCCCTCTCGCCCGCCCGGAAATCTATGGCCTGGAGCGGGTGGAAGTGCTGCGCGGCCCGTCCTCGGTGCTGTACGGTGCCGGCGCCACCGGCGGCATCATCAATGCGATGAGCAAGCGCCCGACCTTCGGCGCCCTCACGGGCGAGGTCGGCGTGCAGTTCGGCAGCTTCGACCGCAGGCAGCTTCAGGGTGACATTGGCGGCGCCTTGAACGATGCCGGTACGCTTGCCGGCCGCTTCGTCGGGCTGATGCGTGAATCCAACATGCAGACCGATGTACTCAACGATGACCGCATCTACCTGGCGCCCTCGATCAGCTGGCGCGGCGAACGCAGCACGCTGACCCTGCTGGCCAGCTATCAGCACGACAGGACCGGCTCCAGCCAGCAGTTCCTGCCGCTGGCCGCGACCCTGCTGGCACTGCCGGGTCGCCGCCTGGGCACTTCCACCTTCATCGGCCACCCCGGCTTTGATCGCATCGATTCGCGCGTCTACAGCCTGACCGCGCTGTTCGACCACAGCTTCAATGACGTGCTCAGCCTGCGCTCGGCGGTGCGCTACATCGATGGCAGGACCACCCTGCAGCAGATGTACGTGGACAGCTACAGCAATCCGGCAGATCCCTTCATCGATGCCGACCACCGCGTGGTCAACCGCACCGCCTACGGCACCCGCCCCGACGTGCAGATCTTCAGCGCCGACAATGCGCTGCAGTTCGACTTCGCCACCGGTGCCTTCCAGCACCTGCTGCTGGCCGGGGTGGACTACAGCCAGTACAAGGAGCAGCTGCAGCGGCTGGATGCCACCGGCACGCCGATCGACATCTACGCCCCGGTGTCGGCCGCACCGGTCGTGCGTGGCTGGGATCGTCAGCCGGACCAGACCTCCACCCAGCTGGGTGTCTATGTGCAGGACCAGATCCGCTGGGCCGACCGCGTCTCGCTGGTGCTGGGCGCGCGCCGCGACCATGCGCGCTCGAAGACCGAAGGCCAGCCCAGCCAGACCGACAACGCGACGACCTACCGCGCCGGCCTGATCGGCGACCTCGGCGCCGGTGTATCGCCCTACCTGAGCTACAGCGAGTCGTTCCTGCCGGTCACTGGCCAGGACCTGTTCGGCCAGGCCTTCAAACCGATGCGTGGCCGCCAGAGCGAGGCCGGCATCAAGTGGCAGCCGGCACGCAACCTGCTGCTGACGATGGCGGCGTACCGCATCACCGAAACCAACCGGCAGACCAACGACCCGGACAACGTGCTGAACGTGGTGCAGACCGGGCAGATCCGCTCCAAGGGTATCGAGCTGGAAGGGCAGTTCCAGTTCGCCAACGACCTCACCATCACCGCCGCGGTGGCCCGCAACGAGGCCGAAGTCAGCCGCAGCAACTTCGCGCTGGAAGTGGGCCAGCGCCTCAACGACACCCCGCAGGACCTGGCCTCGGCCTGGGTCTCGAAGGGCTTCCAGCTTGACGACGCCGCACGCCTGCGCCTGGGCCTGGGCGTGCGCCACGTCGGCAACACCGTATCGCTGGGCAATGGCGGGCGCATCATCACGCCCAGCTACACGCTGGCCGATGCATTGGTGGAAGTGCAGGTGACCGACTGGACGATGGCATTGAACATCACCAACCTCACCGACAAGCGCTACTACGCCCCGTGCCGCACGTTTGGCGACTGCTTCGCCGGCTACCCGCGCGTGGTCACCGGCACCATCAGCTATCGGTTCTGAGCACGGCCAATGTCGGCCGCCGCAGCAGCAGGTGAAACACCACCGCGCATGCGGCGGTCAGCAGTGCCAGCAGACGCAGCAGCACCGCCAGCGCCTCGGCACTGGCGTGCTGCAGCTGCTCGCCGCTCATCGACGGCAGCAGTGCCTGCGCCTGTGCCTGCGTACCCGTGGCCAGATAGGCACCAGCGCGCGCCAACGATGCAGGCGATGCTCCCTGTAGATGCTCGCTGGCAATCAGCGACAGCACTGCTGTCACCGCCGCCAGCGCAATACCTTCGCCGGCCACCCGCACGGTGCCGAAGATGCCTGCAGCCATGCCGGCCCGCTGCACCGGCACCATGCTCACCGACAACCCATCCATCAGCCCCCACGGCAACGCCGTCCCTGCGCCGATCAGTGCCAGCCATGGCATCCACTGCCGCGGCGACGGATTGGCCGCATACCGCGACAGCAGATACAGGCCGCACGCACACACCAGCAGGCCAAGAGTGCACAGCCGTGCGCTGCCGATCCGTCCCGCCCAGCGCGCGGCCAACAGTGGCAGCACCAGCATCGGCGCAGACAGGGCCAGCATCTGCAGGCCAACCCACGTGGTGCTCTGCCCATGCACACCCAGGAGTTGAAGCGGCAACACCACCAGCAGCACCACGTAGCCGAGGCAGGTCGCCACCGGTAGCAGCTGGACGCCCAGGAACGCCGGTTGCGAGAACAGCGAGAGGTCCAGCAATGGGAATGGATGCATCCGTTCGATGCAGACGAACGCTGCGCCGAGCAACAGCGTGGCGAGCAATGCCAGTTGCACGCGCATGGCGTGCACGCCGAATTCGCCCAGCCACAGCAGGGCCAGCGTCAGCGCCGCCAGCATCATGCTGAAACCCAGCATGCCGCCGACATCCAGCCGGCCGCGCTCTCCATGGCTCTCAGGCAACACGCGCGCGCCCAGTGCGAAGGCCGCCAATGCCGGTAAACCACCGGCTGCGAACACACTGCGCCATCCCAGTGCCTGCAGCAGCAGGCCCGCCAGCAACGGCCCAAGCGCCAGCCCCGCACCGAACGTCGTGCCCAGCAGGGCGAAGACGCGGCCACGCGCCGGCCCCTGCCAGCCCTGCGCCAGCGCCGCAGTGCCCGAGGCCAGCGCGGCGGCGGCGGCAACGCCCTGCAGGCCGCGCGCCAGATCCAGCCACAGCAGCGTCGGGGCCACGCATACAGCGGTCGTAGCAGCGGTGAATCCGACCGTGCCCGTCAGGAACATCCGCCGACGGCCGTAGCGGTCGGCCAGGCCACCGGCAGCAAGCAGCAGGCTGCCGAAGGTCAGCATGAAGGCATTGGTCACCCAGGCCAACGCGGTGGGCGAGGCCCCCGCAGAACGAGCCAGCACCGGCACCGCGACGGCACCGGCCGAAAAGGACAACGGCAGCGCCAGCGCGGCCAGGCAGACCGCAAGCAGCGTCCAGTGCTGCTGCATGCGGACGGGTATAGGGCGTATCGAAACCGGGGCCATGTGGGCCTCCATCCATCAGGGGCGTTGATGATGGGCAGGCCGGTATTGCTGAAAAACAGGCTGGATGGACGTTGATTGCGGCCAGATGTTCCGCAATCATGCCCGCATGGACTCCATCTCCGCCCTGCTTGCCTTCGTCCGTACCACCGAAGCCGGCAGCATCGTCGGCGCTGCCCGCGTGCTCGGCCTGTCCGCCTCGGCGGTCGGCAAGCGTATCGCCCGCCTTGAGCAGGAACTCGGCACCCGCCTGTTCCATCGCACCACCCGCCGCGTGCACCTCACCGACGAAGGCGAACTGCTGCTGCAACGCTGCCGGCGTGCGTTGGATGAACTTTCCGAAGCGCAGGCAGACCTCGCGCAGCGACAGCACGCCCCCAGCGGGCTGCTGCGCATCGGTCTGCCCACCATCGGCTACCGCTTCCTGCTGCCGGTGCTGCCCGGCTTCCAGCAGCGCTACCCACAGGTGCAGCTGGAACTGGACTTCAACGACCGCATCGTCGATGTGGTCAGCGAAGGCCTCGACGCGGTGATACGCAGCGGCGAACTGGCCGATTCCAGCCTGACCGCACGGCGCCTGGGTGGCTTTCGTTTCATGCTCTGCGCGGCGCCTGGCTATCTGCAGGCGCACGGCATTCCCAGCGATGTGGGCGATCTGCGCATGCATGCGGCTCTGCGCTTCCGCTACCCGACTACCGGGAAGCTGCACCCCTGGCAGTTGCCGGGGGTGGAAGGCGATGCAGGCGCGCGCCTTCCGACGGCGATGACCTGCAACAACATGGAAGCCGTGCTGGCCGCCGCCATCGGCTGCATGGGCCTGGCCTGGATGCCCGACTTCCTGGCGGCCGACGCACTGGCCGACGGCCGCCTGCAACAGGTGCTGCCAGCGCTGCCCACGCACAAGGGGCAGTTCTCGCTGCTATGGCCCGGCGGGCGCCACCCCAGCGCACGGCTGCGGGTGTTCATCGACTATGCCGCTGCGCATCTGTTCCGCAGCGGCCAGGCATAGCCGATCCGCAGGATCAGCCGGTGGTCGCGGCCATCAGGAAATTGCGCACCACCGGCAACGCCTGTTCCGGGCGCGTGCAGAACTGAAGCGCGAAACACGCTGCATCGCCATCCAGCACACGGTAGACAATCTCCTGCGGACGAAAGCTGGCCATGCTGGCAGGCACGATCGCCACGCCGGCGTCTACGGCCACCAGTGACAACACCGCGTGCATGCCCTGTGCTTCCTGCACCACGCGCGGCGTGAATCCCGCCGCCGTGCACAGGCCCAGCACCTGTGCATGGAAGCCGATGCCCTCGCCCGCCGGCCAGGAAACGAACGGCTCGTCAGCCAGCATCGCCACACTGACCTCCGGCGCATCGGCCAATGCATGTGCACGAGGCAGCGCAATCGCCAAACGGTCGCGGTCGAAGTCGTGCAGCACCAGCTCAGCTGCGGGAATCGGTGGAATCAACACGCCGACGTCGATGCGCTGCTCACGCAACCACAGCTGCTGCTGGTGCGATGTGGCTTCCTGCAGATGCAGCTGCACCTGCGGATACCGTTGGCGGAAATGGCGGATCAGCCCCGGCAAGCGCCCGTACAGTGCACTTCCCACGTAACCTACGCGCAGACTGCCACTGTGCCCCGCTGCCGCTTCGCGCGTGCGCTGCAATGCCTGTTCGGCCTGCTGCAGGGTTGCCCGTGCTTCCGCCAGCAGGGTCTGCCCGGCCACGGTCAAGCCCAGGGTGCGATTGCCGCGCATGATCAGTTCGCTGCCCAGCTCATCTTCCAGCCGCCGGATTGCGGCCGTCAACGGCGGTTGCGACATGTGCAGGCGGGCCGCGGCGCGATGGAAATGCAGTTCTTCGGCCACGGCCACGAACTGGCGAAGCAGGCGCAGGTCGATCATCTCGAAGCAGACAGTAGGAACCTGCCTAGGGTACGCCCTCAACCACGCTGGTCCACGCTGGCGCGCGCGATGGCCGGCCACTGCAGGGCCACCGACTCGATGCTGTCCGCACTGACCGCACGCAGATCGCGCGGGTAGGCTACATGCGCGGCGTCCTGCAGGCGCAGTGCATGGAACTGCCCGTTGCTGGCACGCAGTGCCCACCCACCCTCCTGGCAGCGCGTGGATGCCAGATAGGCCACTCCTTGCGCAACGGCGTCCGGATGCAGTTCGTCGGGTTCGCCTTCGATGCCCCACATGCGCGTCTTCGCTACCGGCGAAACCGCATTGACCACGATGCCGTGCTCGGCGCCTTCCAGGGCCAGCACATTGACCAGGCCAAGCGCGGCCAGCTTGCCCATCGCATAGGCAGACAGTCCGCGCTGTGCGTACTGCGGATACAGCGCGCGATCGGAGGTGGTGATGACGATGCGGCCCCCGCCCGCCGCGCGCATCGCCGGCCACACCGCCTGCGCCAGCCACAGCGGCGTCTTCGCCGCCAGGCACAGCATCCGATCCAGCGCTTCGTCCGTGATCACTTCCAAGGCCTGGTATTCGACCCAGCCGGCGTTGTGGATCAGGAAGTCGATGCGCCCATGCTGGTGCAGCAGGTCCTGCAGGAGTGCGCCGCACCCCGCGCGATGATCGATGCGCCCGGACACGGCCTGCACGGAATGGCCCTGCGCCTGCAGCGCCTGGACACTGCGTTGGATGCGCTGCGGGTCATGGCCACAACCATCGGTGCCGGCACCGACGTCATGCATCACCACGTGCGCACCACGTTCGGCCAGCAGTCGGCTGTAGGCCAAGCCCAGCCCACCGGCGGCGCCCGTCACCAGGCCGACCTGGCCCTCAAAGGAAATTCGGGAAATCGGCTTCATTCGCACAGCTTCAGCCACACGCCACTGATAGGGCCAATACCATTGGCCGCACACCACGATACGCACACGCTATCGTCGAAAAAGGGGACGGAGGGGATTAAGTCGTTTCAGGCACAGCGGTGCCAAATACGACTTAATCCCCTCCGTCCCCTTTTTCTTCAGCGGCTGAAGTGGCGGGCGCCGGCGACGCAGAGCACGGCGGCCAGCGTCACCAGCACCATGCCCAGGCTGACCGACTCGTGCAGCAGCAATGCAGCCAGCGTCAGACCGAAGAAGGGTTGCAGCAGCTGCAACTGGCCGACAGCGGCGATGCCGCCTTGTGCCAGACCTCGATACCAGAACAGGAACCCAAGCAGCATGCTGAACACCGCCACGTAGCCCAGTGCCCACCATGCCGACGCGTCGACCGCTGCAAACGAGGCCGGTCGCATCAGCACAGTCAATGGAAGCATCACCGGTAGTGCCAGCAGCAGCGCCCAGCTGATCACCTGCCAGCCGCCGAGATCACGGGCAAGCCGACCGCCTTCAGCGTAGCCCAGTCCACACACCACGATCGCCGCCAGCATCAGCAGGTCGGCCTGCAACGAGGCCTCGATGCCGTTGCGCGCGGCATAGCCGACCACGCAGGCGCTGCCCAGCAGCGAGAACAGCCAGAACGCCGGGCGCGGCCGATCGCCACCGCGCAGTACGCCGAACACTGCAGTGCTCAGCGGCAACAGGCCGAGGAACACGATGGTGTGCGCTGATGAGGCGTGGCGCAGGGCAAGCGCGGTCAGCAGCGGGAAGCCGACCACCACGCCAAGGCTGACCACCGCCAGCCCGGGCAGGTCGCTGCGTCGCGGAAAGGGTTGGCGCAACAGCAGCAACAGGCCCAGGCCGAGTATGGCGGCGATGGTGGCGCGCGCGGCGGTAACGAACCCGGCGTCCAGCTGCAGCACGGCCAGGCGGGTGGCCGGCAACGAGCCGGCAAAGATCACCACACCGATGAAGCCATTCATCCAACCACTCGCCGACCGTTCCACGTCTGTACTCCCGGGGTGCCGGGCGGTGCCCGGCGGGGTCTCCATGGAAGCACCTGCGGCCCGCGCCCCCCAGCTACAATCCAGTACAGTTTCAAATAACTGTACTGCCCACACTTACAGCACACTTTCGCCATGACGCGCCCGCTTACCCGCATCGAATCGGTCATCCAGGCCGTCCGTACCCGCATCGGCGCGCGGGTGGATGGCCCCGGCTCACGCCTGCCCTCGGTGCGTGCGCAGGCGGCGGCGATGGGCGTGTCGGTCTCCACCGTGGTCGAGGCCTACGAGCGCCTCGCCGCCGAAGGGCTGATCAGCGCGCGTGCCGGTTCCGGCTTCTATGTCAGTGGACCGGCCGCACCGCTCGCCCTGGCCGAAATGGAACCACGCCTGGACCGCGCGGTGGACCCGCTGTGGGTGTCGCGGCAATCGCTGGAAACGCCGGCGGGCCACCTCAAGCCGGGCTGCGGCTGGATGCCCAGTGATTGGCTGTATCACGACGGCGTGCGCCGCGGCCTGCGCCGACTGGCGCGTGCCGATGCCATGCAGCTGGTCGACTACGCCGGTCCGCTCGGGCTGCCCGCATTGCGCCAGCTGCTGCAACGGCGCAGCGCGGCGCTGGGCATTGATGCACCGATTGAGCAGATCCTGCTGACCGAATCCGGTACGCACGCGGTCGATCTGCTCTGCCGTTTCCTGCTCAAGCCCGGCGACTGCGTGCTGGTGGATGATCCAAGCTACTTCAACTACCACGCGCTGCTGAAGGCGCACCAGGTGCAGGCCATCGGCGTGCCGTACACGCACAGCGGCCCGGACCTGGAGGCGTTCGCGCAGGCACTGCAGGCGCATTCGCCGCGGCTGTACATCACCAACTCGGGCCTGCACAACCCGACCGGCGCAGTGCTCTCGGCCAGCACCGCGCATCGGCTGCTGGGGCTGGCCGAACGCAGCGAACTGATCATCGTCGAGGACGACATCTTCGCCGACTTCGAACTGCAGCCGGCACCGCGCCTTGCTGCGCTGGATGGGCTGTCGCGGGTGATCCACGTCGGCAGCTTCTCCAAGACCCTGTCGGCCGCTTCGCGCTGTGGCTACATCGCTGCACGCCACGACTGGATCGAAGCGCTGACCGACCTGAAGCTGGCCACCAGCTTCGGCGGCGGCCATCTGGCGATGCAGTTGATGCACATCGCGCTGACCGACAGTGGCTATCGCCGCCACATGCAATCGGTGCGCTCGCGCCTGGCCGATGCGCGCCGGCACACACTGCGGAAACTGCACACGCTGGGCATCACGCCGTGGCTGCAACCGGAAGCCGGCCTGTTCCTCTGGTGCCAGCTTCCCGATGGCCGCGATGCTGCTGCGCTGGCACGGCAGTGCCTGCGCGAAGGCATCGTTCTGGCCCCGGGCAACGCGTTCAGCCAATCGCAGCGCGCGGCCGACTATGTGCGTTTCAACGTCTCGCAGTGCCAGGACCCGAGGATCTGGCAGGTACTGGCACGCGCGCTGCGTTGAGCTGGTAATGCGCGACCAGCGCATCCACCACCACGCGCACGCCCGGCAGCTGGCCGCGACGATGCGGCAGCAGCACGCTGGTGGTGACTTCGCCGGCATGCCACGCCGGCAGGACCTGCTGCAGGCGGCCAGCAGCGATGGCCGCCGCACACAGGCTGTAGGGCAGCACGGTGATGCCAAGACCCGCTTCTGCCGCCGCGATCAGCAGCTGCGATTCATTGCCGACCAGCGCCACCTGCGGCTCCACCTGCACGGTGCCGGCGTCGGCGCTGTGCAGCGTCCAGCGCGTTGCATGGCGCGCGGTCAGCAGGCCGGCATGCGCGCGTAGCTGCTCGGGCGTGTCCACTGCCGGCGCGGCTGCCAGATAACCAGGGGACGCCACCAGCACGATGCGTTCGCTACCGAGCATTCGCTGCACCAACCCGGAATCCGGCAGCGGACCGAAGTGGCTGCGCAGGGCGATGTCGATGCCCTCCTGCGCCAGATCGATGAAACGATCACTCACTTCAACTTCGATGCGCAGCCGCGGATAGCGGCGGGCCAACGCGGGCAGGCACGCGGCGAGCTCGCCCTGCACCACCGGAATCGAAGCGCTGATGCGCACGGTGCCGCTGGGTTCGGCCTGGCGGTCGCGGACAATGGCCTCCGCAGCCTCTACCTCCGACAACGCCGCGCGTGCGCGTTCGAAGAACTCTTGGCCGACCTCGGTCAGCGCGAAGCGGCGCGAACTGCGTTGCAGCAGCCGCACTTCGAGGTGTTCTTCCAGCAGCGCCACGCGCTTGCTAAGGGTCGAGCGCGGCAGGCCCAGATGGCGCCCACCTGCGGCGAAACCACCCTGCTCCACTGCGGTCACGAACAGGGCCAGATCATTGAGGTTGAGCATGCGCAACGTCCACACGTGTGGACTTCAGGATGCCATTCGGACGGCTTCAGCGGCAATGTCCATGCTGGCACGCTTTCCTCACCCGCCGCATCGCGGCTCGAACCGGAAATCTGCCATGACCCCGATCCTCTTCTACGGCGTGCCCTCGGGCTGCTCGTTCGGCTCCATCGTTGCACTGGAGTGGCTGCGCCAGCCTTACCAGCTGTGCCGCATCGACATGCCCGGCCAGGTGCAGGGCGAAGACTACCGCCGCCTCAATCCACTGGGCGAAACCCCGACCCTGCGAACCCCGCAGGGCGAGCTGCTCAGCGAGAGCCTGGCCATCCTCAACCACCTGGCTGCGAAGGGCATCGCGCAGGGGCTGGGCTTCGCACAGGGCACGGCTGGCTTCGATCGCCTCAACCACCGGCTGGCCTATCTCAACACCAGCTTCTTCGGTGCCTACGCGCCGCTCTGGCACGCACTGGAGCATGCGGAAGGTGATGAAGCCGAGGTGCTGGGTGCCTATGGCACGACCAAGGTGCGCCACGCCCACCAGGCGCTGGAGCAGATGATCGGTACGGGCCCGTGGCTGCTGGGCGAACAGCGCAGCTTCGCCGATGCCTACTTCGCCGGCATCGCGCGCTGGAACGACTATCACCAGGTGGTCGACCGCCGCGAGTTCCCCAGGGTGCAGCAGCTGTTCGAACGCCTGCAGGACGACGCGGGCGTGCAGTTCGCCCACGCCATCGAAGCGCAGCAGCCGGCAACCAGCAGTGGTGGCTTCCTCGGCGAGGTGAGGCTGGAAGACGTGCTTGAGGCCGCAGCGGCCTGAGCCCTGTGCTGTCTCTGCGGCAGCGGCGCGCAATGCCTCTTGCGCGCCGCGCTACAGTGGTCTGTCCCCGTCGAAGGAATCCGCACATGTCCACGTTCTCCGACCCGCAGGCGGTGGCCCGCTATGCCGAAGCACCGCTGCGCCAGGTGCCCGGTTTCCTCGCGTTGCAGCAGATGAGCCGCCTGCTGCTGGCCGAACGCGTTCCCGCACAGGGCCGCGTGCTGGTACTCGGTGCCGGTGGCGGGCTTGAGCTGAAGGCCTTCGCCGAGGCACAGCCGGGCTGGCAGTTGCTCGGCGTGGATCCGGCCGCACCGATGCTGGCCCTGGCCGAACAGACACTGGGTCCGCTGAAGTCGCGCGTGCAGCTGCTGGAAGGCTACATCGACGATGCGCCCGATCTGCGCTTCGACGGTGCCAGCTGCCTGTTGACCCTGCACTTCCTCGACGCCGCGCAGCGCCTGCACACGTTGCGCGAGCTGCACCGGCGCCTGCAGCCCGGCGCGCCGCTGGTGGTGGCGCACCACAGCGTGCCGCAGGATCCGGCCGGCAAGCTGCGCTGGTTGCAGCGCTACGCGGCGTTCGCCGAAGCCTCGGGGGTTGCCCGCGCCGATGCGCAGCGCGCGATCGAGGCCATTGCCGAGCGGCTGCCGCTGCTGGCGCCCGAGCAGGAGGTCGCCCTGCTGCAGGAGGCCGGCTTCGACGACGTGGAGCTGTTCTATGCCGGCTTCAGCTTCAAGGGCTGGGTGGCGTACGCCAGGTGATGCCTACGGCACCACGGTGATGCCGATGCGCTGCATCAACAGCGCCACCTGCTGCACGTCCAGCGTGGCGCCGCGCAGGTTGGTCCTGCGCAGGTCCAGCTCGCCCAGCTCGGAGTTGGTCAGATCACAGTCGGTGAAGTTGGCGCTGTTCCAGTCGATGCCCTCGAACTGGCCGCCGGACAGGTCCGAGCCGGCGAAGCTGGCGCCACTCACGTTCGCACCGTCCCAACGGTTTTCCCATAGCTCGCACTTCTCCAGCGTCACCCGCGAGAAATTGGCATAGCGCAGGTTCGACTTCTTGATGAAGGCACTGCAGAACCCGCTGCGCGTGGTGATCTGGTTCATGAAGCTGGCGTTGCTGAAGTCCGCGCCCTGCGCACGGCACTCGCTGATCTCCAGGCCCAGTGCCTTGATGAAGTTGAAGTGGCACATGCTGATGTCGCAGCTGCGGAAGCTGGCTTCCTTCAGCGTGGCGCCGTTGAAGCGACAGCCGGCACGGCTGTCGGCATCGTAGAAACTGCAGTTGATGAACTCGGTGCCGGTCAGGTCCGCGCCGGAGAAATCGCACTCGTGGAACTGCTGATCGACCACTTTCTGGCCGGTGTACTGGTCTGCGCGGATGCGCAGCTTGCGGTGAACGGTCGGGGGCATCAGGGATTCCATGCCAGGTGCCCCGCCATGATGCCGGGCCGCAAAGGCGATCCATAGACCCCGGGTGCGGCCCGGTTTACCGGCAGTCCAGCCGCGCTGCGCCTACCCTGCCAAAATGCACGTTGTTGCACGTTAATGCACGAAGATGCAGACTTGCAGCATGAGCTCCGATTCCAGCCCCCTCCCCGCCCAGCGCACCCGGCAGATCCTCGAGGAACTGCGCCAGCAGGGCCGCGTGGTCGCCGCCGAACTGGCGCGCCGCTATGCCGTCTCCGAAGATTCGATCCGCCGCGACCTGCGCGAGCTGGCCGCCCAGGGCCTGTGCCAGCGTGTCTACGGGGGCGCCGTGCTGCCACCGCCAAAGGAACGCCCGCTGCGCGAGCGCCTGACCCGCGACCGCGGCGACAAGGCCGAGCTGGCCGCCCGCGTCTGCGCGCTGCTGCAACCCGACCAGGTCGTACTGCTTGATGCCGGTTCGACCAACCTGGCGATCGCCCAGCAGCTGCCGGCCGCTCTCGGGCTGACGGTGATCACCAATGCCCCGCAGATCGCCACCGCCGCCAGCCTGCTTGGAGGCACCTCGGTGCAGCTGATCGGCGGCCGCCTGGCCAGCGGTGGCGGTGCGGTCGGTGCCGAAGCGTTGGCCCAGGTGCAACGCCTGCGTGCCGATGTGTACCTGCCCGGCCCCTGCGCGGTGGACGGCGACACCGGCGTGTGGGCGATGGATGCCGAGGAAGCCACGCTCAAGCGCGCGATGGTGGCCTGCAGCAGCCGCATCATCGTCGCCGCCACCACTGAAAAGCTCGGCGCCCGCGGCCACTGGCAGATCGCCAGCCTGGACGAGATCGACGATCTGGTGCTGACCACCACCGCACCGCCCGCACTGGCAGCTCGCTTCCGCGCCGCCGGTATTGCGGTGCACCCCACTCCTCCCTGACCGTACCGCTCATGTCCCTCGCCAACCGCGCGCGTGCCGAACAGCACGCGACCCGCGCTGCATTCTTCATTCCCGGCTTCGCCACCGCGCTGTGGGCCACGCTGGTGCCCTTCGCCAAGGCACGTACCGGGATCAATGACGCGACGCTGGGCCTGGTACTGCTCTGCCTCGGTGCCGGTTCGCTGCTGGCGATGCCCTTGTCCGGCGTACTGGCCGCGCGCCTCGGCTGCCGCCGGGTGATGGTGGCCAGCAGCCTGCTGATCTGCCTGACGGTGCCCGGCCTGGCACTGTCCGGTTCGGCCTGGACGCTGGGACTGGTGCTGTTCGTGTTCGGTGCCGCCGTGGGCGCGATGGACTGCACGATGAACGTGCAGGCCGTCATCGTCGAGCGCGAAGCACGGCGCGTGATGATGTCCGGCTTCCATGCCTTCTTCAGCATCGGCGGCTTCCTCGGCGCGGCCACCATGACCGTGCTGCTGTCCGCACAGCTGCCCCCCTTGGCATCGGTGCTGATCGGCGTTGGCGCCATGCTGCTGGCGTTGCTGTTTTCGGCAGCGTACTGGCACAGCGAACGCATGCCGCACGACACACCGATGCTGGCCCTGCCGCACGGCATCGTGTTGTTCATCGGCGTGCTGGCGTTCGTTGCGTTCCTCGGCGAAGGTGCGATGCTGGATTGGAGCGCGGTGTTCCTCAGCGATGTGCGTCGCGTCGATGCCAGCCTCGCCGGTATCGGCTATGTGACCTTCACCCTGACCATGACCATCGCCCGCCTGTTCGGCGATGCACTGGTGGCGCGCGTGGGCCGCCAGCGCGCGATCGTTCTCGGCGCTCTGCTTGCTGCCGCTGGCGTGCTGGTGCTGACCCTGGTCACGCCATGGCAGGCGTCGCTGGCGGGCTATGTGCTGGTCGGCCTTGGCTGCGCCAACATCGCACCGGCGCTGTTCTCGCTGGCCGGCCACCAGACCCGCATGCCGGGTGCGCTGGCGATCACCGCCGTTTCCACGCTGGGCTTCGCCGGCATCCTTGCCGGACCGGCGCTGATCGGCTTCGCCGCCAACCATTTCGGCCTGATCGCCGCGTTCATCGGCGTGGCCACGGCCTTGTTGCTGGTTGCCGTGTCCACGCGCTGGCTGCGGGTGTAGCCCAGTGCATCAGCGCCGCCTGCGCCGCAGCTTCATCCGCAACCGGCGGTAGCCGATCACCGTGGCCGTTGCACACAACGCAGTACCCGCCAGGCTCAGCAGCAGCAACAGCCCCAACCGGGCACCTTCCTGACGCAGCATCGCAGGCAGGTCCCAGCTGTGCAGGAAGTAGAACAGCCAGCGCCCCACCCGCTCGCGATGCCCCATCGTCAGCAACGGATCGCCGGTGGCCAGGTCGAGATAGACGCGCGTCGCCTCGGCGTCGCCAAAGTCCACCACTGCCACCGGGAAGCGGCGTACCGCTGCACCATTCATGGCCTCTGGCGCACGCGGATAGAAGTAGGCATCCGCCGCATGCTGCACCACGAACCCCTGCATCGGTGCATCGGACAGCGCACGCACCTTCTGCTGCAGCCACGTTGCCGGAAGCAACCGCGTAACCTGCAGATGCCCATTGCTGCCGGACACGATGCGGGTATCACCCTGCCCGTCCAGCAGCACCGCGAACAGTTCACCACCGATCCGTCGCCACTGGATCTCCACCGGCCGGAAGCGCTCGGCATCGGCCACCGCCAGGAGCTTTGCCGGCTCACCCAACACGCCATCCACCGCCACCGCGCCACCCCGATAGCGTCCGCTGTCGATCGCCTCGCGCGTGCTGCTGAAGACGCCCAATGGATTCATCGACATCAGGCCGCTGAAAATCCAGGTGAACACGAAGGCCGCAGCACACAATCCGATCAGATGGTGCCAGCGCATCCACGACTCCACGTACGGCGTCTTCGCACCGGAACGATAGTGCCCACGGAAACGCCAGCGCCATACGCCCACCACGATGCCGCTGATCGCCGCCACCGTGCACAGTGCGGACAGCACGATCACCACCCACGTCCACACCGGGTCGACCGACTGCATGCGCAGGAAGTACAGCCAGTGCAGCCAGGCGCCCACATAGTTCCAGCGCTGCTGCACATGCGGGGCGTCCAGCACCACTTCGCCGGTGTGCGAGGACACATAAAGGTCACCCGGCTGCGCGCCCCCTACCTCCACCCGGTACAGCGGCCGGTGCGCGTCCAGCGCGCGCGAGTGCGTCCAGCGATCCTCTTCCACGCGCATCGCGCCCACGAACGCCTGGCCGCCAGCAAACTGTGCAGCGGACGCTTCGGCGCGCTGTGCCGACACCGGAAGCAGAACCTGGCCGGTGCGCGCAGACCAGGCGCCCAGGTTGCCGCCGCTTCGCACCACATACGCTGGCTCGCCGCGCAGCGTCGTCAGTGCCACGGCCTCCGGCTCTGCCTGCACGGCAGCTGGCAGTACCGACAGCCCCTGCCAGCCGCGGGCACCCCCCAGCAGCGGCAACGCCGCCAGCCGCTCACCCGGCGTCAGCTTCGGGTAGCCGATGAACAGCATCACCGTGCCACTCACGAACCACAGCAGCATCAGCAGGCACCCACCGATGCCCAGCCAGCGGTGCACCAGGTAGGTCCAGCGCTTGGCGGTGGATCGCAACGTCATCGCCAGCGTCCTCAGAAGCGATGGTCGACGGTGAATTCGACGCGCCGGTCCGCACCCAGCAACCACTGCGTACTGGTGTAGTACGCGGTGGCGTAGTACGCCTTGTCGAACACGTTGAACAGCCGCGCGGACAGTCGCGTGCGCGGTGCCGCCTGCCAGGTCAGCGCAAAGTCGGTGGTGCTGTAGCCGGGAAGTTCCAACGCGTTGGCATTGTCGGCGTAGCGCTTGCCGACATAGCGGATGCCCGCCGCTACGCTCCAGTCCGGCAGGAACTGCCAGCTCAACCATGCGTTGGCCAAGCGCTCGGCCACGTTCGGCGGTACGTTGCCATCGCGCGACACCAGCACCGCCGGCGAACCCGTGGTTTCCAGGAAGTCCTCGAACTCGGCCTTCAGCACCGTGGCGTTGGCATCGAGCGACCACTGCGGCGCGAAGTTCCAGTTCAAGGACGCCTCAATGCCACGCGAGGTCTGCGCGCCCACCTGCACGCGGCGGTCCGGCACCAGCGGATCGCGGCTGAGCAGACCGGTCTTGCGGATGCGATACGCCGCCAGCGTCCACTCGACGCCATCGAAGGCCTGCTTCAGGCCCACCTCGATCTGCCGGCCCTTGGCCAGATCAAAGGCACCGTTGGCTGGGCTGATCATCAGCAGTCCACTGACCGGATCCGCCGCCTGTGAGTACTGCGCGTAGAGGCTCAGCGCCGGTTGCAGCGCGAATACGGTACCTGCACGCCAGCCGGTGCTGCTGTAGGTCTTCGAGAACGCGTTCTGGCCACTGATCAGATCGGTGCGATCGATGCGCGCGCGGTCGTGGCGCAGCCCACCCAGTACCGACCAGCGTTCGCTCAACGCAAGCCGGTCCTCCACGAACAGCGCGTACTGCTCGGCGCGGTTGCGATAGCGCGGCAGGTTGGGCGCGTCGCTGGCGAACCGGCCTGGCACCGGATCGAACGGATCGACCGGGCCCGAGCTGCCGGCATAGGTGTTGTTGGTGTGCTTGAAGTGCGCACGATTGGCATCGAGGCCCACGGCAAAGCGGTTGGTCAGGCCCGCGATGTTTCCTTGTACCCGCAGTGTCGAGGTCAACCCGGTCTGGTCCTGGTTGTGGGTGATCTCGGTGTTGCCGGAGCGATCGATCAAACCGGTGGCGCGGTTGTAGACATAGGCCTCGGCATTGCGCCAGTCGCGCTGGCTGTCGATCTGGTAGACGCGGGTGCGCCATTCCACGTTCGAGGTCGGCGTCCACAGCGCATCAAGTTGGGTCCAGCGGTCGCGATAACGGATGTCGCTGTCCTCCACGTTGTAGTTGCGATGGCGAAGTGCTTCCAGCTGGTGGCCATCCACCGGCGGCGTGCCGAAGTAGCGCATCGGCTTCTGGTAGCCCTGCGCATGGGTGAGCGTCAGCTGCAGATCCGTCCGCGGCTGCCACAGCAAGGCACCGGAGAAGGTCGCGTCCCTGTTGCGCCCGCGATCGACCCATCCACCGCTGTAGTTGCCACTCACGTCCAGCCGATAGGCCAGGTCCGGGGTCAACGCACCGCCGCTGCCGAAGCCCAGGCGCGCAGTATCCTCGCTGCCGACGGTCACGCTGATCTCGTTCTCGATGGCGCTACGCGAGGGCTTCTTGGGCACGATGTTGATGACCCCGCCAATGGCGCCATCACCATGGATGACCGACGCCGGGCCGCGCAGTACTTCGATGCGTTCGGTCGACCAGGTATCGAACGGGAAGGTGATGCCCACGCCGCCGTACTGGCGAAGCCCGTCGTACAGGCGCATCACCGAGGCGCCATCGGTGAAGCCACGGCTGGACAACGCACTCAGGCCGTTGCCTGGGTGCGGCATCGCACTGATCGCGCCTGCCCGGCTGATCGCATCATTGAGGTTGGTGTCGCCCCGCTGTTCCAGTTGTTCGCGCGAGATCACGGTCAGGCTGGCCGGTGTCTGCAGCACGCTCAGGCCCAGCGCAGACCCGGCGCTGGCGGTGGAAGACAGTTCACCGCTGCGGGTGTCGACCACGCGCACGGTATCCAGCGTGGTCGGAGGTGGCGCATCGGCGGCAAGGGCGGGCACGGCGTACAACAGGGACATGCACAGCGCAGGCAGTGTCGCCCTGCGCAGGCGCGCGGAGTTGGGGTTGTTTTTCATTTGTTCACGGCATGCAAGGCCACCCCGCAATGGCAGGGCAGCAATCAGAAAGGGGCAAACACGCGCGTGCGGGCACCGGCCGTGGCCGGCAACCTCATGGAAGAACGTTCAGTGCAACACGCGTGCGGCTCAGACGGCCATCAAGGCCGGCGGCCCACGCGCTCCCAATGTGCCGCTGATCCGTTGCGGCAACGTCTGCACCGCACCGCGCAGCGCGCGGCACACCGGTGCCATCGGCGCCAACAGCAACACTGCCGCCACCAGCAGGGTGATCAGCCGTGCAGCGATCAGGCAGTAATCGCAGTCCACACCCATCTCATGGTCGGCGTGTGGATCGGCAGCCGGCTTCGGTGTCGATTCCCCGTTCTGCATTGCCATCGCGTGATGGTCATGGTGCGCTTCCATCGCGTGCTGTGCATGCTCTGCGTGCATCGCGTGATTCAAGGCTGCCACCGGTGCGGTGGCCGCAACGTGGTCATGCGCCAGCCAGCGGCTCACCAGCGGGGCGAGCAGCACCAGCAGCATGGCAAGCCATGCCAGGACCTGGAACCGGCGGTGGAGGACAGAACGACGCACGCCACCATTCTACGGGGCGATGGCCAACCTTGGACCGAGTTCAGGGCTTCCAGAAAGGCGGTGCGACGTTATGACGCAGCCGCGGACGCAGACGCTCTCCACGGCCCCAAAGGGGGACGGAAGGCGGCCTTACAGCCCCTTCCGTCCCCACATCGCATTGCTAGAACCGCGCGGGCTGCAGCACCGCACGTTCCAGGAACATGACGCCCGCCTGCAGGCTGTTGCGGGCGTTCTCCAACCAGCGCTCCGGATCGGCCACCGCAAATCGCTCCTGTGCATCCACATCACCCGAGTCGGCCAGGTCGGCCAACTGCAGATGGATGTGGTTCTCCACCAGGCTCACCAGCACGGCGAGCTCGGCCGACAATCCGGCGATGCGTTCGGTGAAGCCAGCGTCGTTGCTGTTCAGAGACATGTCCCCTGTTCCTATGCGTTGCGGTGTTGATGGATGGCTTCGAAACGCTCGGCGCAGGCAGGCCCACAGAACAGCCTGGCCGGATCGTTGTCGAAGTCTTCGCTGCAGTCCGGGTTGTGGCATTCCCCAATGGGCCTGAGTGGGGCAACGCTGCGGGCCCGCGTTGCGTGCTGGGCCAGTGCTCGTTGCAGATGGCGCGCGTCCAGTTCCTGCGCTTCGTCGATGGTGTCCGTCATGCGGGTTGTATTTTATCGAGGGGTCGTCGCACTGATTGAGAACGTCGCGGCCGCGGCCTGCGGCGCGCATGTGGCGTCAGGCCGGGGCATTTCATTGAGGTCGGCTTCAGTCATGCAGGCTCCTTGTGCATGGGCGCCCTGGCGGGCGTTCGAGAGAGAGTGAAGGGCCGCGTCGAACGGCGCGGCCATCATCCGGAAACCGGTTCTCGCCGATTGCGACACAAGACGGCGATGATGCGGATCTGCGATCGCAGTCGCATGTTGAACCGCGTGGAGCGCCTTTGGCGGATCCAGGGACAGCAGGTATCCAAAGGTGTTGCAAATGGCGGATCCATCGGACACCATGACCACATCAACACCTTCCATCACCTACTGACCACTTCGCGTCGGGCCGCCGCCGCATGGCCTGCACAGCGCAGGCATCGCACAGCGCCATTGCCATCCACGGTCGCTGTGCATCGAACAACGTTCCAAGGGGGTCCCGCCGAATGTACACACCGCACCCAACGCAGGACGTCGTCCCGGCGTTCCTGCAGGCCATGCATGCACACGGCATCGTGCCGGACGCACGCGGACGCGATGCACTCAACGCCGACGGCACGCTGGTGCGCTTCCACGTGGAGGGTGACCGTCGTGGCACCCGCAATGGCTGGGCGGTCCTGTTCGGCGACAACGTGCCCGCCGGCGAGTTCGGCAGCTGGCGTACCGGTACCCGTCACGCCTGGTGCGCGCAATCACCGGCCACGCTGAGTCCCACCGAGCAGCGCGCGATCCGGCAGCGCCAGGAATCGGCCCGGACCGAACGGGAGCGGCAACAACGCGAGCGCGAGGATGCCGCAGCCAAGGCCGCCAACGTACTGTGGCAGCGGGCCATGCCCGCCGACGACAGCCACCCCTATCTTGCCCGGAAGGGCGTGCACGCTCATGGCCTGCGCGTGGCAGCGTGGCCGGTACGCAACAGCGACGGGCTGGTGTTCCGCCACATCGAGAATGCGCTGTTGGTGCCGGTGGTGAACACTGCCGGACGCATCGTCTCCCTGCAGGCGATCCTTCCCCGTACCGACCCGGCACTGGGGCGCGACAAGGACTTCCTGGCCGGTGGCCGCAAGCAGGGCTGCTTCCATGTCATCGGCAAGCCATTGCCCGGGCATCCCATCGCCATTGCCGAGGGCTATGCCACCGCGGCATCGATCCATCAGGCCACCGGCTGGTGCGTCGTGGTCGCGTGGGATGCGGGCAACCTGACCGCCGTGGCCCGTGCCTGGCGCAACGCCGTACCCGATGCCTCGTTCGTGCTCTGCGCGGATAACGACCAATGGACGCGGCAACCACTGGAGAACCCTGGTGTCAGCCAGGCCACGCAGGCTGCGGTAGACATCGGTGCTCGGGTGGTCTGGCCGGAATTCGCCATCGTGCACGGCGACGATGATCGCCCCACCGACTTCAACGACCTGCATCGGCGTGAAGGCCTGGAAGCACTGCGCGCGCAGCTGCTTGCCGACCCACCGTGCGCGCCGGGCGAAGTCCCCGCCGAGAGCGGCACACGCTCCCCGGCCGCCGCGAGCTACCAGGTTCCCGGCAACCTCTCCGCCTTCGATACCTTCACTCCGTTCCCCGACAGCAGCGCACGCGGCCGCCCGTTGCCGACCGCGCGCAATCTCGCCGAGCTGTGCCGCCGCACCGGCGTTACGGTGCGTTACAACGTCATCCGCAAGGACTTGGAGATCTTGGTGCCGGACCTCCAGTCCACGATCGACAATGCCAAGGAGGTTGCCGCCGGCGAAGTGATGGACTGCATGCACCGTGCCGGCATGGCCACCGCCAGCTTCGAGACCAACCTGTGCCAGGTGGCCGAAGCCAATCCCTACAATCCCGTTGCCAGCTGGATCACCTCGCAGCCCTGGGATGGCCAGTCCCGCCTCCAGGCGTTCTTCGACACCGTGCAGGAAGCCCAGCCCACGCGCATGGCCGATGGCCGCATCCTGAAGGAGGTGCTGATGCGGCGCTGGCTGATCTCCGGCGTGGCGGCCGCCTTTGAACCGGATGGCGTGGTCGCGCGTGGTGTACTGACCTTCGTCTCCAGGCAGAATCTGGGCAAGACGCGCTGGGCACGGCAGCTGGCACCGGCCGAACTGCAGCTGATCGCCGATGGCGTGGTACTCGACCCCACCAACAAGGACAGCATCAAGCAGGTCATCTCCAAGTGGATCGTGGAGCTGGGTGAGGTCGACGCCACCTTCCGCCGCACTGATATCGCCGCGCTGAAATCATTCATCTCGCGCAGCCACGATGAAATCCGCCGGCCTTACGCACGCACCGAATCGCGCTATGCGCGGCGCACCATCCTGTTCGCCAGTGTCAACGACGAGCGCTTCCTGCGTGACGCGACCGGCAACAGCCGCTGGTGGACCGTGCATGCCGTGGCGTTGGGTGAACCGGCGCGGATCGACATGCAGCAGGTGTGGGCCGAAGCCCATGCGCTATACCGCAATGGCGAGACCTGGCACCTGTCCGGCGAAGAGCTGGATGCGCTCAATGCCACCAACAGCGAGCACGAACCCATCTCGCCTATCGCCGAGCTGATCGACCGCCACTTCGACTGGTCCCTCCCCGCCGAGCATTGGAGCACGCACTACCGTGCCACCGAGATCGTGATCGCGGTGGGCATCGACAAACCGAACCGGCGCGAGGTCAACGAGGCCGCCGCCTACGTGGTGAAGCGGCATGGCGTGCGCACCCGCGTGGTGGGCAAGGAACGGGCAAAGGTGTGGCTGATGCCACCGCGCAGCCGCAGCCTGTCCGAACACATCGCAGGACCGTTCTGATGCCACGCACCCATGATGGCCGCGAAGTCGGCAGCGACAGCGCCGAGTGGCGCCTCGACTGCGAGGCACGGCGCCTGCTGCAACTGGCGGGCTACCGCTGCATCGACGCTCAAGGGCGGTGCAGAACGATCAGCCCGCGCCGGCATCGCCAGCAGTACCTGGCGCGCGTACAGGCCACCCGGGGTTCTGTGGAGCGCGAGCGATTGGCGTCACTGGCGGTACGGCAATGGATCGCCAATCCCCCCTCCCAGCCCGCCGAGGATGCAAGTAGATGAAAGGTGTTGACTGGAGCGGTCCACAGAGGCAAGATGACTGTATCGGCCACGCCACCTTCCAGGAGCGCTTCCGCCATGCCTCGACCCCGACTGCATGCCTTCGAAGGTGAGCAGCTCACCGTACGACAGATCCACCAACGGGTACCGGTACTTTCCGAGCGGACCATCCGCGATCATCTTGCTGCCGGCCGTCGTACGCGTACCGCCATGTTGTGCTTTGACCCGATCGCGGCGGCAGCGCGCGGTGGCCGCATCACCCAGCGCATCCTGCGCGCCCGCAGCACCGCCGCACGTGATTCCTGATCCACCGGCAGCGGCCACGTCCTTCAAGGAGTAGATTCCCCATGATTCCCGCGTCCCTCGACAGCGGCCATCGCATGATCGCCGACACGCTGGCTGCGTTCCGTGCCGGGCCTGCCCTGGCCAGCACTGCGCTCCGCGCACGCCCGCAGGCGGGTCCGCCGCTCTACATCGGCATCGCCGGCGCCAAGCGCGCGGGCAAGGACACCCTCGCCAGCGGGCTGGCGTCGGCACTGGCACTGCCCTGCGACAGCTTCGCCGCACCGCTGCGGCAGTTCGTCGCGTCCCTCCTCGGGCTCTCCCTGCGTGAACTGGACAGCCGCAAGGAGGACACCATCGACTGGCTGGCCGAACTCACTCCTCGCCACCTGATGCAGACCGCGGGTACCGAATGGGGCCGCGACCGTGTCCATCCCGAGTTGTGGGTACACTCGCTGTTCGCGCGCCTGCCTGCGGGAGGACTGGTGCCCGACGTCCGCTTCAGTAATGAGGCCTGCGCGATCCGTCGCCGCGGTGGTGTCGTGATCCGCGTCAGCCGCCCGGGCCATGGAGGCCATGACACCCACGCCAGCGAGCAGCCACTGCCCGATGAGCTGGTCGACATCGAGGTAAGCAACGACGGCAGCCGGGCCGATCTGGTACGCAGGACGCTGGACCAGCTGCTGTCGCGCGGCGTGATCTGAGCCTGGAGCAGGGCCGCGCTGCCCTGCAGCTTCCCCTGACCCAACCGCAGGTTCCGGCCCATCATCGGCGAAAATGATGTAAGGTCGTCCCCCATCACCGACGGCACCTGTCGTCACCCTGCATCCCCAATCATTTCGCAAAGAGGAATTGTCATGGAGGTCGAACAGTTCACGTCGACGCGCCAGAAGGCCATCGAATTGTTCAAGTCGCAGCCCAAGGGTGGCAAGGACATCGTGAGCCTGGACGCGATCTTCATCTCGCTGTGCTCGCTGGCCAACGCCCGGGCCGAGACCGGCACCACCCGGCAGGAACGCACTGCGGCTCGTCCTGGCAGCCAGCAACCTCCCGCGCCGTGGTTCACCGAGACCCTGGCCGCCCTGAAGGGCAAGGGCGAATCGATCACCGTGGCGCGGTTCCTGATGTTCGCCAACCGCTTCCCGGTCAAGCGCATGGACCAGGTCAATGCAGCGCGCTGGCTGCGTGATGCCGGCTACATTCCGCGCAAGACCGGCGGCAACCTGGTATTCGACCTTTGATCCAGCACCACCTGCAGTCCTGAAGCCCCGGCATCGTCCGGGGCTTTTTCGTTTCAGGGCCTGCTCACCGGTATGAGGGAGGACGACCAACGGGACGCCATCCTCACCCCATACCTGCCACATCCCCTTGATCTGCCTTTCCCTCCTCTCTGTGAGGACTGCGAGTACGAAGGAAGGAGCAAACATCAGCAGCAACAGCCAGCGGCCGCAGGGCGTCATACGCTGCCGAGCAGCCATCCTCACCCGTCCTCGGGGCACCGATGAATACCTTCAGCACGCACACTCGAAAGTAGACGAAAGGTGTTGACTGGCGGCAAGGGATGGCAACAGTGGAGATCAATGCCACTGAAGACATCCTCAATGAACGCCCTGCCCGACAGCATCCAGACCCTGGCCGAGGTCATCGGCGAATCCGCAGCCCTCACGCTGGTGCGTGCGTGGCCGCCGACCACCTCCAGCACCACCGGCCGTCATCGCGTCATCGTCTACGTTCCCTCCACCCTGCCCGACCAGCATCGCCTGATCGACATCCTCGGCCGCGACGTTGCCCAACGGCTGGTCACCCACTTCGGTGGCGAGCTGTTGTTCCTGGCCTCGTGCTTTGCGGCCAATGCCCATGAGCGCCGCGAGCAGATCGCACGAGCGGTCGCCTGTGGCATGCCGCGCGAGCACGTCGCGCGCGAGTTCGGTGTCTCGCAGACCACCATCAAGCGCGCCCTGCGTGGTGCCCGTTCCGCGCCACCGCCTGCGGTCCATCCGGCCCTGCTCAAGGGGTATGCACGCGCATGAACGAGAGCGACCTGCTGGCGGGCGTGCCGGACTGGGCCAAATATCTGGGGGGAACCTCGGGTGTACTGATCGCGGTGTCGCTGTGGCTGCGCCAGTGGTTGTCGTCGGCCAAGGTCGACCGCACCGCAGACGAGGCCACCAGCAACACCCTGCGCACCCTGCAGGAGCAGCTCGCAGCCGAGCGTACCCGCGCCGACGGCCTGATGCACGAGCGCGAAGCAATGGCCCAGGAGATCGGCCAGCTGCGCGGCGAGGTCAATGCCCTGCGCGCGCAGATCGCCCAGCAGAGCGTGCAGATAGACGCGCTGTTGAACCTGGTGCGCAAGCAGCCGGGGGCCGCCGCATGACCGCCGCTGCAGCCAGCGCCCTCGGTGGGGCCAACGTCGCCGCATTCCTGGACATGCTGGCGGTATCCGAAGGCACCGACATCCCCAGCCAGCGCTCGCGTGACCGCGGCTACGACGTGATCGTGGGTGGCCAGTTGTTCAACGACTACCGCGACCATCCCCGCGTGCTGGTGTCGCTGCCACGCTATGGCATCAAGTCCAGTGCCGCCGGTCGCTACCAGTTCCTGCGCAGTACCTGGGATGACCTGCGCGCGCGGCTGGGCCTACCCGACTTCGGCCCGGTTTCGCAGGACCGCGCGGCCGTGGCGCTGCTCAAGCAATGCGGTGCCTACGAATTGATCCGCCTCGGTCGCCTCGATGCCGGCATCAACGCCGCACGACGTATCTGGGCGTCACTGCCGGGCGCCGGCTACGGGCAGAAGGAGCATGCGCTGGAAACACTGCGCGTGGCCTACCGCGCCGCCGGCGGAGGCCTGCAGTGACGCCCGTCGCCCTGCGGTTCCGCATGGGCCTGCTGGTCCTCGCCGGTACCCATGCATGCTGTGCCTGGCTGGGGTGGACGCTGCGCGACCGCAGCGCGGACCTTGCCATCGCCACCGTCCAGACCGCACAGCAGGCATCGCGCGCTGATGCGGCGCAGGCCGCACATCAGCGGGACCTCGGCAACGCCCGCGCAGGTGCGCAGGCCGAATCGCAGCGCCTGGCCACGCAGGCCGAACGCACCCGGCAATTCCAAACCCTGCAACAGGACATCGAGACCCATGCCAAGACTCCTGGCCGTGACCGCGGCGATGCTGATGCTGAGTTCGTGCGCATCTGGCGCGAAGCCAACGCCGGTCGCGCCCTGTCGCGTTGATCTCAACATCGCCCCGGCGCAGCTGCGTGCGCCGGACGAGCTGCCGGACCTGCAGGCGGCCAACGACGATGCGCTGCTACGCAATCACGTTGCGGTCGCGCGGCAGTACCACGCACTGGCCGACCAGCTGCGTGCCCTGCTGTGCAGCCTCGGCAGCCAGCAGGGGATCACCCTCAACGGTACAGCGCCAATGGCGCCTGCAGAGTGCACAGCCACCGGCACGGCCACCGCGCGACAACAGCGCTGATCCCCGCGGCCACGCCTGCAATGTCCCATGCGGCGGGTGATGGCAACACTGGATGCAGACAGCGCGCGTCCCCAACCAGGCGCGTCCTCCCATTCAACGCACGAGCTGACATGGCGACCAACTCCTCCTCTTCCATTCTCGACGCACTGCACCCCGCCATCGAAGCCGCGATCCGCGCCCGCTTCCCGGACTTCGCAACCGTCGAGTTCTATCGCGAACCCGGTGCTGAAGGCCTGGCCACACCCGCCTGCCTGCTGGCAATGACCCGCTGCGATCGCAGCAAGGACAAGGACGATGGCAGCGGGCAGATGCAGGCATTGCTGCGCTTCGAGGCACGCGTCGTCGTCGCTGCCGCCGCTATCGACGCGGCACTGCAGCTGCGCAAGGCCGCCGTCGCGCTCGCCGGCTGGCTGCACCAGCTCGGCCGGTTCCCCGGCGCGGCCAGCGGCGCGATCGATGTGATCGCCGCACTGCCCGAAGACACGGCGGCGGCGCAGCCAGGCCTTCGCACCTGGCTGGTGGAGTGGTCACTGCCGGTCGCTTTGGGCAGCAACGCCTGGGAGGAGACCGGAGGCGCAGTTCCCCAGGCCTTCTACAGCTTCGTACCGGAGATCGGTCGTGATCACGAAGCACGCTACCAGCCCATTGAAGGAGCAGCACCATGAGTGCCGAACAAGCGCGCCTGATCGGCAACCTGCTGATGATCGGCGTCGTGCGCGAGCTGGACGAAGCGGGCGGCCGCGTGCGCGTGGATGCAGACGGCATGCTGACCGACTGGATTCCCTGGCTGGAGCGCCGTGCTGGCCCGGGCGTGCGCAGCTGGTGTGCACCCGAACCCGGCGAGCAGGTGCTGCTGGCGTGCCCCTATGGCGACCCGGGCCAGGCACTCGTTCTCGGCAGCCTGTACCAGGACCGGTTCCCGGCGCCCGCCGACTCTCGGCTGCGGCACCGCACCGAGTTCGCCGACGGCAGCGTTGTCGAGTACGACCAGGAAACCGCAACGCTCAACGTCGATGTGGGCAGCGGCAAGGTCATCGTCACCTGTGCAAGTGCACAGGTGATCGCCAGCGAATCGATCGTGCTCGATACGCCATCGATCAAGGCGACTGGCGACCTGGACGTCACCGGTGCGATCAGTGCCGGCAAGGACATCAGCACATCCGGCGAGGTCAAGGCTGGCGCCATCGGCCTGAAGGCACACAAGCACACCGCACAGGGTCCGACCGCACCCACCACGCCCGCGCAGCCCTGAACGGCCACGCGTGCAATGCCCTGAAAACCCGCACTCCACGACGATAGAGGCCATGCGAGGAATCGACGCCAACACCGGCAAATCACTGGATGGGCTCGCCCATCTGCACCAGTCCGTGCGTGACGTTCTCACCACGCCCCTTGGCTCCCGGGTACTGCGCCGTGAATACGGTTCGCGCGTGTTCGAACTGATCGATGCGCCGACCAACCGCTCGCTGCGCATGGACCTGATCGCGGCCACCGTCGACGCACTCGCGCGATGGGAACCGCGGCTTCACGTCGAGAACGTCGACGTCTCCCTCCCCGCCCCCGGCGTGATGATCCTGGCAGTGACAGGAATCCACCTGCCGGACGGCGAGGCCATCACCATCGAAGGAATCGAGGTTCGCTAACCGTGGCATCCGGCTCGTTCACCAGTGTCAATCTCTCCCAGCTGCCTGCACCGGCGGTCATCGAAGTGCTCGATTTCGAGACGCTGTTCGATGAATCGTTGACCGCACTGCAGGCGCTCGACCCCACCTTCGACGCGCTGCTGCCGTCGGACCCGGCCTTCAAGATCCTGGAGGTCTGCACCTACCTGCGCCTGCTCGACCGACAGCGCGTCAACGATGCGGCGCGTGGCGTGATGCTGGCCTACGCGGTCGGCAGCGACCTGGACCAGTTGGCCGCGATCTTCGGCATCGGCCGCCAGATGCTGGACCCGGGCAAGCCGCAGGAAGGCATTCCGCCACGCTACGAGAGCGATGAAGATTTCCGTCGGCGCATCCAGCTGGGTCCGGAAGGCTTCAGCGTGGCCGGGCCGGAAGGCGCCTACATCTTCCACGCGCTGAGCGCCGATCCGCGGGTGCTCGACGCCAGCGCGACCAGTCCGTCGCCGGGTGAAGTGGTGGTCTCGGTGCTGTCGCGTGAAGCCGATGGCACGGCCACCCAGGCGCTGCTCGACGCAGTGGAAGCGAAGCTGAGTGCGGCCGACGTGCGGCCGCTGACGGATCACGTGCTGGTACGCACGGCGGCAATCATCAACTACGCGGTCACCGCCACGCTCTACACCTACGCCGGCCCGGATTCGCAGGTGGTGCTGGCCGAAGCACGCTCGCGCCTGGATCGCTACATCGCCGAGTCGCATCGGCTCGGCCGCGATGTCACCCGCTCCGGCCTGTTCGCCGCATTGCATGCCGAGGGCGTGCAGCGCGTGGAGATTTCCAGCCCGGCGGCTGACGTGGTGGTGGACCGGACCCAGGCCACCTACTGCACCGCGGTGACCCTGACCCATGGCGGCAACGATGAATGATTCCACCGCACGCCTGATCAATGCACGCCTGCGTGGCGCGATCGATGGGCACAACCTGCAGTTCCGCCATCCAGGTGGCGCACTGGCCACCCTGCAGGCGGTGTACCGCACCGATTGGCAGGGGCGTTTGAAGCTGTCGGATACGATGCGGCGCAACCTGCAGCGTTTCTCGGCATCCTTCGACCATCCACGATGGAAAGGCTTCTACGTGAAGCCGGCCAACCTGTCGTCCAGTCATCCCGCTCCGGATGGCAGCTCCAGTGCCTGGTCCTTCCCGGTCTCCGATGCGATCGGGGGCCCGGAGCAGAACTTCGCCGGCGTGGTGGACGAGGATGGAAGCGCGTTTCCCAATGGTGCCGTGCGCACCATCAGCATCTGGCTGCGTGCAACCGAACCCTGTGCGATCGACTTCGGCATGCGCGCCACCGGCGCAGGCAGGACCCGTCTGCAGGTGGGCACCGAGTGGAAGCGCTACAGCTACACCTATGCCGCAACCGCGGATGACGCCCCCCGGGGCGTGAGCATCGTGCTGGATCGGCGGGCGGGCGGGAACGCCGGCCTGAAGCCGGACAGCCGCATCCACCTTTGGGGCGTGCAGGTGGAGGAAGGCCGCGAGGCGACCAGCTACATCCGCACCATGCCCGAGCCAGTGGGCGTGATCGATTACAGCGTGCTCAACAATGTGATCACGCTCAGCCGCCCTCCCGCTCCCGGTTCGATCATCGACGCCGACGCGCTGATCAGGGTGCCGACGGCAACCACCCTGCTGCCGCCCAACGCCACCCGCGCGGAACGGGCGCTGGCCCGTGCTGCGGTGACCCGCCCGCTGCCGGTGGACATCACCGCGCTGTGGGATGCGGACCGCTGCCCGGCCGCGTTGCTGCCCTGGCTGGCCTGGGCCTTGTCCGTCGACGAATGGAAGGCCTACTGGCCGGAAACGGTAAAGCGTGCCCGCGTGCGCGCCGCGATCGCGATCCAGCGCCGCAAAGGCACCTGGGGCAGCGTCCGCGATGTGGTGGCTGCGTTCGGCGGTTCGATCCTGATCCGCGAATGGTGGGAAATGCAGCCGCGAGGTGCACCGCACACCTTCGAAGCGGTGATGACCATCGCCAACCAGGGCGGCGAGACCGCCACCGCCAAGTTCGTCGACGACGTGATCGGCGAGATCAGCCGCACCAAGCCGGTGCGCTCGCACTTCACGTTCACCCAGGGCATGCAGGCCAGCGCCGGTATCGGTGCACTTGCCGGCGCCCATGGCACCACCTTCCGCCGCATCCAACTGATCGGAGAGTAAACCCCGCATGCGCTTGAAAATCACCGACGCCGGCTTCACCAGGCTGGTCAATCCACCCAACACCGGCACCAGTGCCGTGCTGATCACCGAGATCGGCCTGACGTCCACGGCATTCACGCCGACGGCAGGGCTGACCGCCCTGCCCGGCGAGATCAAGCGGGTCTCGACGTTCGGCGGCAAGGCCGTGGGCGACGACACGCTGCACGTCACGATCCGTGACGACAGCGCTACCGCCTACAGCCTGCGCGGCTTCGGCCTGTACCTGGGCGACGGTACGCTGTTTGCAACCTTCGGCCAGACCGATCCGATCATGGAGAAGACCGCAGCCTCGATGCTGCTGCTCTCCACCGATACCCGCTTCAGTGAAGTCGACACCGCGCTGATCGAGTTCGGCAATGCCGAATTCATCTATCCGCCCTCCACCACCGAGGTGCAGGGCGTGGTCGAACTGGCCACAACGACCGAGACCGAAGAGGGTGCAGATGCCCAGCGTGCAGTGACACCGCGCGGGCTGCGTGCCTTCATCGACAAGCGCTTTGGCGCCAGCGCCCCCACCCAGTTCGTCCGCACGCTGCTGTCGATCGCCACCGATGCCGCGTTCCGCTCCGCTCTGGGGCTGAAATCGGCCGCGTTGAAGGACGAGGGCGCCGACAAGGGCCTGGATGCCGACCTGCTCGATGGCCGCCACGGCACCCACTACCTGGACTGGCGCAACATGACCGGCGTGCCATCCAGCGTGCACGTGCCCGGACAGGTGATTCTGTTCGCCGGTGCCACCGCGCCCAACGGCATGCTGCTGTGCAATGGCGCCGCTGTTCCGCGTGCCAGCTACCCGGCCCTGTTCGCCGCCATCGGTACCCGCTACGGCGCCGGTGATGGCGCAACCACCTTCAACCTGCCGGCAATGCAGGAAGGCACGGTGGTCACACACACACTGAACCCGGAAGCGGTCGGCAGCTTCACCCAGGGTGAGGTGATCCGCCATGCCCACGGCGCAAGCGCGGCGACAGCGGGCAACCACAGCCACGCCATTTCCGTAGGCGCAGGCGGCGCGCATTCCCATGGCGCCAGCGCCAGCGCGGTAGGCGACCACGCGCACGGTGCATGGACCGACTCACAGGGCCACCACGCGCATACCGGCGGCACCTCGTGGATCGGCGATCACCAGCATCTCACCGCGTTCGCCGAATCAGGCACCACCTACCCGTGGGGCGCCGACTACAACAACCACGCCGGTTCACGCGGCAACCTGGACTACGACAACCCCTGGCCGTACACCAGCCCGGCCGGTGGCCACGCCCACAGCTTCACCACCGACGGCGCAGGCGGCCACGGCCACAACATCGGCATGAACGGCGCCGGCGGCCACTCGCACACCATTTCCATCGCCCAGGTGGGTGACCACGGCCACGCCGCGTCGGCCGCCGACGCCGGTGCGCACACCCACACCGTCGTGGTGGAGAACGCCGGTGGCGACCGCAACCTGCCGGCTGGCCTGCGGATGATCTATTGCATCGCGTACTGAGGACATGAACTTGCCTACCGAACCGCGCTTCGCGCACTCCTACGATCCCGATACCCGCGCCTACATGGGCAAGGTCCGCCTGCAGCCTTCGCCGGACGGCGCCTGGAACCTGCCCGACTTCACCGTGGACGTCGCGCCTCGCCAACCTGCCGGCGAATACCAGGCACTGCGCCTGGCCGAGGATGGCTCACGCTGGGAACTGGTGGCCGATTTCCGCAACTGCATGCTGTGGGACACACGCACCGCGATGGCGGTACCCAACCGCCTCGCGCTGGGCGAGCCGTTGCCCAAGGACGTGACCCTGTCCGAACCATTCAAGCTGGATGGCACCACCGCGCAATACAACGCGTGGAATGCCAGCCGCCGCGAATGGACGCTGCTGCCGGACTACAGCTCGCGACCGCTGTGGAACAAGCACGATGCCAGCTTCGCGACTCCCGTTTCCCGTGGGGTCGCACTGCCGCCATCGGTCACCGATCTGGCACCGCCTGCAGATCGCAGCTACCCGGTCACCTTCGATGAAGCCCGTGCTGCCTGGGTGATGGTCACTGCCCCCGAACCCGACCCGGCCGCGCAACCGCAACCGCAACCGTGATTTCGGGCCACCGCTGCAATTAATCCAGCCGCGGCCAGATACGAACATGTACCCATGCGGCGCAGATCGCGACCGCAGCACCCACCCAACCAAGGAAAAAACAACGCATGGCCGAATTTCTGCATGGCGTGCAGGTCGTCAACATCGATGGTGGTTCCCGCTCGATCGCTGTTGCCTCGACCAGCGTCATCGGCATCGTGGGCACCGCGCCCCGCGCCGACAAGATCGCCTTCCCCTACAACACTCCGGTCCTGGTGACCTCGCGTTCGCAGGCAGCCAAGCTGCTCGCCAACGCCGCAACCGAAGTCGATGAGGGCACCCTCCCGGGCCAGCTCGACGCCATCTTCGACCAGTCCAACGCGGTTGTGGTCGTCATCCGCGTCGAGAAGGGCGCCACCGAGAACGACACCCTGGCCAACGTGCTGGGCGGCGTGAACGCGCAGACCGGTGCCTACACCGGCGTGCATGCACTGCTGGCGGCAAAGTCGGTGGTGGGCATCAAGCCCCGCATCCTGGCGGTACCGGGCTTCACCCACACCCACGAAAAGCGCGATACCGAACTGCTGGCCAACCCGGTCGTGGCCGAACTGCTCGGCATTGCCGACAAGCTGCGCGCGGTGATCATCAAGGATGGCCCGAACAGCAACGACGACGCCGCCAAGAGCACCACCGCTCTGACCGGTTCCAAGCGCGTCTACGTGGTCGACCCGGCGCTGCTGGTGCAGTCCGGTGATGCCATCGTCACCCGCTACGCCTCCGGTGCCGTGGCCGGTGCCATTGCCCGCAGCGACAACGAACGCGGCTGGTGGGCATCGCCGTCCAACCTGGAGCTCAACGGCGTGGTCGGTACCGCACGTGCGATCGACTTCGGCCTGTCCGACGCGACCAGCCGCGCCAACCTGCTGAACCAGTCGAACGTGGCGACCATCATCCGCGAAGGTGGCTTCCGCCTGTGGGGCAACCGTACCGCCAGCAGCGACCAGAAGTGGCAGTTCCTGTGTGTGGTGCGCACTGCCGACATCATTGCCGACAGCCTGGAAGCCGCCCACCTGTGGGCCGTCGACCGCGGCATCAGCAAGACCTACGTCGACGACGTGCGTGAGGGTGTCAATGCCTTCCTGCGCGGCCTGAAGACCCAGGGCGCGATCCTCGGCGGCAACTGCTGGATCGACCCCGACCTGAACGCAGCGGACAGCGTGGCCCAGGGCCGTTTCTACTGGGACTTCGACTTCACCCCGACCTACCCGGGTGAGCAGCTGACCTTCCGCATGCACATGAACAACAACTACGTCTCGGAGATCTTCTAAGCATGGCGCGCAAGATCCGCAAGAACTTCAACTTCTACGTCGACGGCAAGGGCTATGCCGGCAGCGTGATGTCCTTCACCGCCCCCAAGCTGTCGCTGAAGACCGAGGACTTCCAGGCCGGCGGCATGCTGGCCCCGACCGAGATCGTGCTCGGCCATGACAAGCTGACCGCCGATGTCGAGTTCGCCTCCGACGACGCGGAGATCATGAGCAAGTTCCACGTCATCGAAAGCAAGGAATACGGCTTCACCGCCCGCGAAGCGCTGGAAGGCGATGACGGCGAAGTGACCCAGGTCGTGCACAACATGCGCGGCAAGGTGAAGCTGCTGGACCGCGGCGAAACCAAGGTCGGCGAGAAGGGCACGATCAAGGTCAACCTGGCGCTGAGCTACTACAAGCTGACCCATGGTGCCCAGGTCGTGCAGGAGATCGACGTGGTCAACATGATCGCCCGCCAGGGTGGCGTGGACGTGCTGGCCGGCATCCGCGGCGCACTGGGCATCTGAACCCTCGCCGCACTGAACCCGGGGGCGCCTCGCGCCCCCGCATCCATCGCACCGCATCGCATTCCAGGAACGCATCCATGTCCAGCAAGACCAAGACCCCCACCGACACCGTCATCGAGCGCGATGGCTTCGCCGAGATCACCCTCACCCGCCCGCGCCAGGTCAATGGCATGGAAACCGCCGTGCTGCGCATGCGTGAACCGACCGTGGAAGACATGGAGCGCTACCAGGATGACAAGGGCAGCGACGCACAGCGCGAGGTGCGGATGATCGCCAACCTGTGCGAGGTCTCGCCGGAAGACGTGCGCAAGATGCCGCTGCGCGACTACGCACGACTGCAGGCAGGCGTCGCGCTTTTTACCACCTGACCCTGCCTCAGATCAGGCAGGGAGTGCTCGCCCTGGCCGGTCATACCGGCTGGGGCCTGCGCGAGATCATGACACTGCGGGTGTCGAAGTTCATCTGGTGGATTCAGGGATTGCCGGTACATGGCCAGTAACGTTCAAACGACAACGATCACGATCGGCGGCGAGGTGTCCAAGTCACTGAAGGACGCCTTCTCCTTTGCCAACGACGGTATCAAGCGCCTCGGCACCGAGGTGACCCTGCTGGATCGCAGGCTCGCGCGCATGAGTACGACCAGCAAGGAGTACGCCCGCATGCGTACCCAGGTCGATGCTCTGCGTGCCTCGCAGGTGGCGCTGGAGAGCATCGAAGCAAAGCGCGACGCCAACCTGGAGAAGCGCGGGAAGCTCGGCTCGGCATTTGGCGAAGCACGCGGCACGCTTGGCACGGCCGTTACCGCGCTGGCCAAGCCGGTCGAGAACGCCTCCGGCTTCGCCCGCCAGAACCAGCAGATCGGCGTGGCAGCCAACCTCAGCCGCGCCCAGGTCAGCGCACTGGGGCAGGCCATCCTGGAACAGTCGCGTGCAACCAACCAGGGCGCCGACGCGCTGCAGCGCTCGATCAGGCTGATGATCGACGCCGGCATGGATGCGCAGTCGGCCCAGGCCAGCCTCGGTGCTGTCGGGCGGACCACCACCGTCACCGGTGCCAGCATCGATGATGTGGCCCAGGCTGCGGCCGCCCTGCAGCAGTCGTTCGATATCGATCCCTCGCGCATGCAGAGCGCGCTGGATGTGCTGGTGGTCAACAGCCGGCAGGGAGGCCTGGGCCTGAAGGACATGGCCGCAGTGCTGCCTACCCTGGGTTCGTCGTTCGAAGCGATGAAGCTGCAGGGCACCTCGGCGGCCGCCACCCTCGGCGCGGCCCTGCAGGCCACGCTGGACTCGGCCGGCGGCGCCGACAAGGCCGCCAGCAACATGAAGAGCTTCATGTCCGAGGTGCTCTCGCCGGACATTCAGGAGAAGGCCAAGAAGAGCCTGAACCTGGATCTGCGCAAGATCATCGGCGATGCACAGACCAGCGGCGGCAATCCCTTCGACGCTGCGATGCAGGGAATCATCCAGGCGACCGCGGGCGACCAGATGAAGATCGGCACCCTGTTCAGCGATGCACAGGCGAAGAACTTCGTCCAGCCGATGATCGAGAACTGGGATACCTACATCCGTGTCCGCGACAAGGCCTTGAATGGATCGGCGGGTACCACCGATGCGGCCTATGCCGATGCGATGCAGACCGATCCGCAGAAGATCGAAGGTGCCAAGATCGCCGTGGACAACCTGTCCAAGGCCTTCGGTGCGGCACTGCTGCCCGCGGTGGGCGAGGCCGCGGTCAAGCTGACCGAGCTGTTGAACGGGGTTACCTCGTTCGTGCAGGAAAACCCGAAGCTGATCGCCAACACCACGCAGATCGTGGTCGGCATGCTGGGCATGCGCACGGCGGTGCTCGGCGCTCGCTACGCCTGGACCTTCCTGCAGGGCCCGATCCTGGGGGTGCAGAAGGCCTTCCAGCTATTCCGTGGTGGCAGCCTGCTGGCACAGATGGGGCGCTTCGGGCCGATGGCCATGCGCCTGGCATCGGGCTTCCGCATCGTCGCCACTGCCGTGGCCGCCATCGGTGGTGGTCCGATCACGATCGCCATCGCGGCAATCACCGCAGGCGCCATCCTGGTGCGCAAGTACTGGGAGCCGATCAAGGCATTCCTGGGCGGCGTCTGGGAGGGCCTGAGCGGTGCAGGCACCGCAGCGATGGGTGAACTGATGCGTGCGGTTGAACCGCTGCGCCCCGCCTGGGAAGTCATGAGCGGGTTGATCGGCCAGGCCTGGGACTGGCTGTCGAAGATGCTTGCACCTGCACAGTACACCGGCAACGAACTGTCGCGCGTTGCCCAGATCGGCAGCTTCCTCGGTACCGTTCTGATGGAAGGCCTGAGAATGAACATCCAGCTCATCAGCGGCCTGGTGCAGTACGTCGCCTGGATGGGCAACGTGTACACGACCGTCGCCAGCGGGATCGGAATCGGAATGAGCAAGATGTGGACGGCGATCAAGTCCGGTGCCGAATCCCTGTTCGACTGGCTCATCCCGAAGCTGGATTTCCTCATGCCCTACGTCGAGAAGCTGATGGGGTTCGTCGAAGGGGGCATTGGCAAGGTCAGTGCGCTGGTCGGCAAAGGCCTGGACTTCGGCAAGGAGGTGCTTGCCGGTGGAGCGGAAGCGATCGGCAACGGCATGGTGGGGTACACCAACATGCGGGCCGGCGGCAGAGGTGGCCTGGATGACGCCGTGGGCCTGGTCGGCGACGTCGCCAGGTTGGACGCGCCGGGCGCGCGCAAGCGTTGGGGCGGCATCAGCGAGGCCGCTCGCGGTCGCACCGCACCCGACATGCCATCACCCACTACGCGCGGCGTCACCACCGTGCAGCAGCAACAGACCAACAACATCACCATCCACCAGCAACCGGGTGAATCCAGCGAATCGGTGGCGCGTCGCACTGCCGACGAACTGCAGCGTCGCAACGCGGTTGCTGCCCGTGGTGGCCTGGCAGACAGGAACTAAGCATGAAGCGTGAGTTCGTAACCGCATCCATCGACAAGCTGTTGTCCAGTTTCCAGAGCAACGACTCCGGCAACGCCCCGGTGCTGCTGATGCTGGGCGGCTTCAAGTTCAGCCTCAACACCGCCGTGTTCCAGGAGATCCAGCAGAGCAACGAATATGGCTGGGCTGCGCAGGAACGCATCGGGCAGATGGCCGCCCTGCAGTACACCGGCCCCGGCAAGGCCAGCATGACCTTGCCTGGCGTCATCCACTATGCGTTCCGGGGTGCCGGCAATGAGCTCTCGCAGCTGCGCAGACTGGCGGCACAGGGCAAGCCACAGCGGCTGCTGACCGGCAAGGGCGGAAACCTGGGGCTGTGGGTCATCGACAAGATCGACGCCACTGCCTCCGGCTTCACCGTCGATGCGGGAATCCAGCGGCACGAATTCACCCTCTCCCTGCGGAAGCACAGCGATGGCACGAACGTATAACACCCGCGACGGCGACGTCGTTGACCGCATCGCGCATGCGCACTATGGCGAACAATCACCGGCCATTCTGCGCGCGATACTCGACGCCAACCCGGGCCTGGCCGCCCGCGGCGCGGTACTGCCTGCGGGCATCGCGATCACTCTGCCAGACGTGCAGCGCCCCGCCGGCGAACGCAAGGGGATCGCACTGTGGGACTGAACATCACACCGGCATTCCGCGTGGTGGCCAACAGCCAGGACATCACCGACAAGATCATGTCGCGCTTCAAATCACTGCGCATCACCGACGAGACCGACAACAACTCGGACATGCTGGAGCTGCAGCTGGCCGACCATGATCCGTCCGATCCGATCCAGCTGCCGCCGGCAGGCGCGGAGCTGGAAGCCTTCATCGGCTATGACGGCGAAGTGCGGCGCATGGGCCTGTACATCTGCGATGAGGTGGAGATTTCCGGCTACCCGGGCAGCATGACCCTGCGCGCGCGCGCCGCACCGTTCGAGGCCAGCAAGGGCGGCAAGAACGATCTGCAGACGCAGAAGACGCGCACCTGGAAGAAGGGCACGACGATCGGTGGCATGGTCCAGCGCATGGCCGGCGAGCACGGACTCAGCGCGGCCGTGAGCGGATCGCTGGCGTCGATCGCACTGCCGCTGACAGTGCAGTCGCAGGAGTCGGACATGAATCTGCTGCTGCGCCTGGCCAAGCAGCATGATGCCATCGCCAAGCCGGGCGGCGGCCGCCTGATGTTCGTCAAGCGCGGCGAATCCACCAGTGCCAGCGGTGAGCGCATTCCCGACGTCACCCTGACCCCGGCCGATGGCAGTGGCTACAAAGTGAGCATCGTCTCACGCGAGAAGACCGGCACCACCATTGCCTACTATCGCGATGTACGCGGTGCCAAGCGCCAGGAGGTGAAGCTGGGCAGCGGTGAACCGATCGTGCGCCTGCGCATGGCCTACGCCGACCGCGAAGCCGCTGAAGCCGCAGCGCGCGCCAAGCACCAGGAACAGGCCCGGCAGACGCGTACGCTGAGCTACACCCTGCCCGGCCGCGAGACGCTGATGGCCGAAGCCACGGTGGTGATGCAGGGCTTCCGCGATGGCGTGGATGGGCAGTGGCTGGTCAAGCGCGCCGAGCACAACATCAGCCACGACGGCTACGTGACCAGCATCGAGTGCGAACAACCCAACAGCGCCGACGCAGTGAAGGCGGCCCGCAGTGCCGCGGCCACCGAAGGCGAGCAGGTCGGCAGCGAGGTGTAGATCCACGCCATGCGTGGATGCGCTTCCCGCATCAACTCACGTACTGCGCTACCCCGTTGCCGAACGACCAGTTCTCCTTTTTCACTTCCACCAGGTTGATGAACACATCCTCGCGGCGGATGCCCACCGCCGCGTGCAGGCCATCAGCGATGCCGGCATACAGCGCCTTCTTCTGCTCCAGCGTGCGCCCTTCGTTCCAGGTGATCTGGATGCAGATGAAGTCGTCGGTGCGGTCCACGCCCAGGTAGCCGGGGTCGTAGATCAACGTGCCGGCGTCGTGCTGCTGGAAGATCTGGAAGCGGTCGTTCTCCGGCACGCCCACCGCGCGCATGGCCTGGTAGATGGCTTCGCCGACACGTTGCAGGTAGTCGGCGGATTTACCTTTGCGAAGATCGATGCGGGCGAGCGGCATGGTGGCACTCCAGCGTGGATGGGTAAGGCGACAGGATGAGACTACGCCTGCCCGGGGCGGTGGGACAGCGCAGGGATGGAACCCTCTGGCTCCATGCATGACACATTCCCGCCTGCGCGCGCCGGGTGACGGAATTGCCATGGCGGCGCCGCTCTGGAGTCGTCACGTGCACGGTCGGCAGAAGGGCGCTCTGCGCCATCAGTGATGGGCGACACAGTCGGCGGATGCTGGAGGGCACAGAACCGGAAACGCTTGGTGTGCCTGCGTGGAGTTGAGAACTTTCCTTACAGACCACTGTGATTGTGCGATCCCATGATCACCGCGCCTGGGCAGATTGCCTGGGCCGGGATTGGCGTCTCGAATAAACGAATGAACACCCATCGCTGCGATTTACGCCGCAGCAGAGAGAATGCACCGATTGCCTTCAATGGCGGCCGGTGCGTGGGGATCGACAGATCCGCCAGGCCTTCTTCTCGATGGGAGTTCGTTTGCCTTGGTACGCCAACCCGCACCGTCCGCCACCTTCACTCCGGAAGGTGGCGCTACGCCAGTGAGGGTTTCGCCATGACCAATCACACCGCCGACCATCCCCGCCTGCACGCCCTGATCGGCAACATCGCCGCCGACGTGCCTGAAGAGCTCGCGCACGAGATCGAGTGCGCCTTGCAGGAACAGAACCCGCCCGTGCAGTCGCCCACGTTCTTCGCCTGCCTCAATGCGATCAGCAACGCCGACGCCGATGACGGGCAACCGTGTGGCGGCCTCACCCTCGGCGCCAGCAATCACGCTTCGCTGCGCCGCTCGATGTCCGGGCTCAGCGCAGTGCTCGATCTGCTGCAGGCCGCCGACCGGGCGCGTGCCGAGGCCGGCCCGGAGGAACAGCTGGGCGCCTTCCATACCGACGGACTGATCGTGGCGGCACGGCAACTGGTGCGCGAGGCGCATCACTGCCTCGCCGAGGGCCACACCTGACCGGCCCGGATGCGCTCCCGCTACAATCGCGCAGGGAACGCGGGAGGCCGCAATGGACGCCGAACACCTGGAGTATTTCAAGGCCGCCCTGGAGGGCCGCGCAAGCGTAGGCTGGAACGTATGGTTCGCCGCCAACCAGCAGGCGCTGGCACAACAACTGAGCCGCCCTGCACTGCTGCGCTTGAAGTTCAGCAAACTGGATGAAGCCGAACGCTTGCTCGCCCAGGCCGACATCGTGCCTCGCAGCACAGCGGGCAAGCGCTACGAAATGTACTGCGCGGAGTTCGCGGCAGACGTGGTGGACGCGAACGGTCGCCCGCTGCCAGCCCTCTGGCGCGCAGCGCACGGCGGAGCCATCGGCCTGCTTGCCGATGGCGAGCGTGAGGCCGGCCAGGCGAAGCTGCTCGCGGAGTTCCGCCGCGCCCGCAAGCGCGGGCTGCAACAGGTCCACGAATGGTTGGCCGATCTGTGCTTTGAAGGCGAGATGGAACTGACCAGCGGCAATGCCGAGGTGGGCCGTGGTCTGCTTGCAGTGGTGGTGCAGGCCGGCAGCGGCCACGACCTGCTGGATGCAACGGCACTGATCGCGCGCGCGCTGTTGGACGAACACGGCTGAGACAGGGTCCGCTGCCCGTCGGCCCAGCAGAATCGCAGGCAACAAAAAAGCCCCATTGCTGGAGGCTTCTTTCGTTCTGCAACATGGTGGGCGGTACAGGGATCGAACCTGTGACCCTTGCCGTGTGAAGGCAATGCTCTACCGCTGAGCTAACCGCCCGGTGTGTTGCTGAGCCGCTCATTATAGGGGCTTTTCAGAGGCCGTCAACAGTTTTTCACATTCGTGTTCACGGGTGTTTCCGGGGTCCGCAGCCAAGCATGGCTCGGCTCTACAGAAAGGCCCCGGTGCTACCTCACATCGTGTGGGTCGGCTTGTCCGAGCCGGTAAGTCCAGCCAGCAGGGTCTCGATCTTGTGGCGCACGCCCTCGCCTTCGGCACCGTCGGCCAGCTGCACGCCGATACCGGCGGTGCGGTTGCCCTGCGCGCCGGCCGGGGTCACCCAGATCACCTTGCCGGCCACCGGCAGGCGCTCGCTGGAATCGGGCAGGGTCAGCAGCAGGAACACTTCGTCGCCCAGGAAGTAGCGCTTGGGCGTGGGCACGAAGATGCCGCCGTTCTTCACGAACGGCATGTACGCGCTGTACAGCGCGGCCTTGTCCTTCACGGCCAGGGACAGGATGCCCTGGCGGGCGTTGCTGGCACTCATCGATTTCCCCTTGCGGCAGGCCGCTCGTTCACCTTGTTCCAGGCCAGCAGCAACTCAACCACCGCAAGGTCTGCACGCACCGTGGTGCGCAGCAGGTCGCGGGTGCGGTTGGCCGCATCGAACCAGGCTGCAAGCTTGTGCAATCGCTCCGGCGTGGTCAAGGCATCGGTGCTGGCCTGGGCCAGCGCCAGGTCGGCGGCAAAGCGCAGGCGCAGCGCTGCGTTGTCGTCGCCGCACCACTTCTGCGCCAGCTCCACCGCACCGGTCTTGCCGGCGGCCAGCTGTTCCAGCTCGCGGCCAACCTCGCGGCGCAGGCTCAGGCCATCTTCGCGCAGCCAGTTGTCGGCCTGGCCGGGATGGCCGCGTGCAGCCTCCAGCGCTTCGCGCGCCGACGCCTCGCTGTGTCCCTGCTGCTGCAGCCAGGCCAGTGCTTCATGCTGCGGCGGCAGCTTGAATTCCAGGCGCTGGCAACGGCTGCGGATGGTCTGCGGCAGCCGCGCCGGGTCGCTGCTGATCAGCCACAGGTAACGGCTGGGCTGCGGCTCTTCCAGGGTCTTCAGCAGTGCATTGGCGGCCGAGCGGTTGATCGCATCGGCCGGGTCGACGATCACCACCTGTGCCACGCCGTACTGCGGGGTCAGCGCCAGCGTGTCGGTGATCTCACGCACCTGCTCGATGACGATCTCGGTGCGCAGCTTGTCGCCGCTCTTGTTCGGGATGAAGCTGACCAGCTGCAGGTCCGGGTGGGTACCCGCGGCGATCAGCTGGCGCGTGCGCGTGGCATGCGCGGCATCACCGCGCGCCAGCACGTGGTCGGCCAGCGCCAGCGCCACCTCGCGCTTGCCCAGCCCGGCCGGCCCGCAGATCAGCAGGCCATGGCCCAGTCGGTCGGCATCCAACGCGGCCACGGTCTGGTCGAACGCGCGCTGCTGCCAGGGCGAGAACGTGCTCATGCGCCCTCCCCGTCCTGCAGCCAGCGCTCGACACGCGCGACCACATCAGCGGCCACGCGCGCCTGCTCCTGGCCCGCATCGATCAACGCAAAGCGCTGTGGGTCCTGCTGCGCACGGCCGCGGAATACTTCACGCACGCGCTGGAAGAAATCGTCCTGCTCGCTTTCGATGCGGTCCGGCCACAGGTCACGGCCGTTGGCGCGTGCGCGGCCCACTGCCACATCCACATCCAGCAGCAGGGTCAGGCCCGGCAGCAGGCCCACCGCGCGTCGTTCCAGATCGGCAATCCACTGCGGATCGAGGCCACGGCCACCGCCCTGGTAGGCATAGCTGGAATCGGTGAAGCGATCGCTCAGCACATAGGCGCCGCGCTGCAGCGCCGGCTGGATCACCTGGCGCACATGCTGCGCGCGTGCGGCGAACACCAGCAGCAGCTCGGCCTCGGCGCTGAGCGGTTCGGCGGCGATCTCGGCATCGGGCTTCAGCACCAGGCCGCGGATGCGCTCGGCCAGCGGCGTGCCGCCCGGCTCGCGGGTCAGCACCACCTCGTGGCCGTGGCTGCGCAGGCAGTCACGGATGGCGTTGATGGCGGTGGTCTTGCCTGCGCCCTCGCCGCCTTCCAGGCTGACGAAACGCGGGTGGCGAAGCAGCGCGGGACTCATTGCGCCGAGGTCTCCTTGGTACGTTGCTGGCGCAGCTGCTGCAGGTAGCGGGCGACTGCGGCGTTGTGCTGGTCCAGGCTGGGCGAGAACACGTGTGCGCCACTGCCATCGCCCACGGCGACGAAGTACAGCGCGTCGCCCGCTGCGGGTTGCGCGGCGGCCATCAGTGCATCGCGGCTGGGCATGGCAATCGGGGTCGGGGTCAGGCCGGCACGGGTATAGGTGTTGTAGGGCGTATCGGTGGTCAGGTCGCGGCGGCGGATGTTGCCGTCATACGCGGCACCGATGCCGTAGATCACGGTCGGGTCGGTCTGCAGGCGCATGCCGATCTTCAGGCGACGCATGAACACGCCGGCAATCTGCGGGCGCTCGCTGGCCAACGCGGTTTCCTTCTCGATGATCGAGGCCATCGTCAGCAGTTCGTAGGGCGTGTTGATCGGCAGGTCCGGCGCACGGCTTTCCCAGGCTTCATCCAGCGCCTTTTCCATCGCGGCGTGGGCGCGCTTGAGCACGTCCAGATCACTGTCGCCGCGCTGGTAGACGTAGGTCTCCGGCAGGAAGCGGCCTTCCGGATGCTGGCCACCGAAGCCCAGGCGCTGCATCAGCGCGGCGTCATCAAGATTGTCGGTGGTGTGCAGCAGCGGCTCGGCGCGCTTGAGCGCGGCACGCAGCTGGCGGATGTTCCAGCCTTCGATGATGGTGACGCGGTGCTGCAGCACCTTGCCGGCACGCATGCGCAGCAGCAGCTCGCGCGGGGTCAGGTCGCCGCTGAGCGCGTACTCGCCCACCTTCAGCTTGCCGGCGGCATCGAGCTGGCGCGCCAGCAACTGCCACTGGGTGTCCTGGCCCTCGTCCACGCCGGCATCGCGCAGCTTGCGCAGCACGCTGTTCATGCCATCGCCGCTGGCGATGACCACACTTTCGGCGGTGGGAGTGATCGGGGCATCGGCGAACCGGGTCTGCTGGTAGAAGAACCACGCGCCCGCGCCGGCCACGACAGCGGCCAGCACCACCACCAGCGTTACCACGAACAGACACCCGCGCTTGGCTCCCGCCATGGACTACCTCTGAACTCGATTCCGTCGTGCAGGATACCGTGCCGCTGGTGTGGGGTCATGACCGGGGTGGCACCCAACCCCGCTTCGCTCGCCGGGCATGGCCCGGCGCTACCGGGAGGGTGATGCGTCGGTAGCGCCGGGCCATGCCCGGCGGGGGCGGTCAATCAGCCTTGCTGACCGAGCGCCCGCAGCAGGCCGCGGGCCTTGGCGCGGGTCTCGTCCAGTTCCTTGTCCGGGTCCGAATCAACCACGATGCCGGCGCCGGTGCGGAAGCTCACCTCGTGGCCATCCACTTCGGCGGTGCGGATCAGGATGTTCAGGTCCAGGTCGCCATCCCGGTTCAGCCAGCCGAAGGCGCCGGTATAGGCGCCGCGCGGCACCTGCTCCAGTTCGCTGATGATCTGCATGCAGCGCACCTTGGGGCAGCCGGTGATGGTGCCGCCCGGGAACGTGGCGGCGATCACCTCGCCGGGCGTGACCTCCGGGCGCAGATGGCCACTGACGTTGCTGACGATGTGGTGCACATGGGCGTAGCTCTCCACGGTCATCAGCTCGTCGACCACCACGGTGCCGGGCAGGCAGATGCGGCCCAGGTCGTTGCGCTCCAGGTCGATCAGCATCACGTGCTCGGCGCGTTCCTTGGGGTGGCCCACCAGCTCCTGGATGCGCGCGGCGTCATCATCGCCTTCGAAGCGCGGGCGGGTGCCGGCAATCGGCCGGGTCTGCGCATGGCCAGCATGCACCGAGACCAGGCGTTCGGGCGATGAACTGACCACGTGGCGGCCGTGGGCGGTGAAAAGCCCGGCGAACGGTGCCGGGTTGGCACGGCGCAGCTGCGCGTACAGCGCCTGCGGGCTGACCGGCGCAGCGAACTGCGCGCTCCAGCGCCGCGACAGGTTCACCTGGAACACATCGCCGGCACGCAGGTAGTCGATCACCCGGCGCACGCCGTCGGTGAAGCGCTGCGGCGCATCCTCGGCCACCGACTGCGGCGGCTGCCAGCCCTGCCCGGCTTCGGGCAGCGCGGCCGAAGCCAGTGCCACCAGCGCGTCCAGCAGCGCCTGCTCGCCGGCTTCGGCGATGACGAAGCTGGCATCGTTGTGATGGTCGTGCAGCACCGCGGCCGGGCAGCGCAGTGCCAGCGCGGTCGGGCGGCCGTCTTCGCGCGCACGCGCCGGCAGAACCGGTTCGATCTGGCTGGCCACTTCGTAATCCAGCATCAGCGCCCAGCCGCCACGGAACGGCAGGCTGTGGCTGCCGTCATGCGGCAGGCGCTCGCGCTGCCAGGCACGGTCCAACACCTGCAGGAAGCTGCCAGCGTGTACCGCATCATGCTGGTCACGCACCTGGCCGTCGGCGTCCAGCCGCAGGCCCTCGCCCTGCGCGGCCAGCAGCAGGCTCCAGCGGCCCTGGGCGGTGCCCGAGGCGGTGGATTCCATCAGCAGCGGGAAACGCGCCGGGTCGTGCTGCTGCAGCGCCAGCAGATCGATCGGATGCGGCAACGGGTGGATCAGCGGTGCGTGGGTCATGGCAGCCAGTTCGGGGGATCAGATGCACGGAAGCCGCCTTGCGGCGGCCTCCTCGTGCGTAACGCACGTTCAGTCGAGCATGGCTCGACGCTACAACTCGGTCAGACGCGCTTGAAGATCAGCGTACCGTTGGTGCCGCCGAAGCCAAAACCATTCGACATCACCACGTCCACCTTGGCCTGGCGTGCTTCGTTGGGCACGTAGTCCAGGTCGCAGCCTTCGCCCGGCTGCTGCAGGTTGATGGTCGGCGGAATGACGTTGTCCTGCAGCGCCATCACCGAGAAGATCGCTTCCACGCCGCCGGCAGCGCCCAGCAGATGGCCGGTCATCGACTTGGTGGAGCTGACCATCATCTTGTAGGCGTGGTCGCCGAAGGCGGTCTTCATCGCCATGGTCTCGCCCAGGTCGCCCAGTGGCGTGGAGGTGCCGTGCGCGTTGAGGTAGCCGACCTGCTCCGGGGTCACGCCGGCGTCCTTCATGGCCATGGCCATGCAGCGGGCGGCACCTTCGCCGTTCTCGCTCGGTGCGGTCATGTGGTACGCATCGGAGCTGGCGCCGAAACCGGCCAGCTCGCAGTAGATCTTCGCGCCACGCGCCCTGGCGTGCTCGTACTCTTCCAGGATCAGGATGCCGGCGCCGTCGCCCAGCACGAAGCCGTCACGGTCCTTGTCCCACGGGCGCGAGGCCTGTTCGGGGGCATCGTTGCGGGTGCTCATGGCCTTCATCGCGCAGAAGCCGCCCAGCGCGGTCGGCGACGAGCCACGCTCGGCACCACCGACCACCATCACGTCGGCATCGCCGTACTGGATCATGCGCATCGCGGTGCCGATCGAGTGGTTCGAGGTCGCGCACGCCGACACCGCCGAGAACGACGGGCCCTTCAGGCCGGTGATGATGCTCAGCTGGCCCGGCAGCATGTTGATGATGGTCTTGGGCACGTAGAAGGGCGAGATCTTCTTGCCCTCGTGGAACTCGATGGTCTGCTCTTCGATGCCGAGCAGGCCGCCGATGCCGGCGCCGACGATGGCGCCGATGCGTTCGGCATTGGCGTCGGTGATCTCCAGGCCCGAGTCGTGCAGGGCCATGAACGAGGCACCGAGGCCGTAATGGATGAACGGGTCCATCTTCTTGGCATCCTTGCCGCTGACCCGGAATTTGCCGAACAGTTCATTGTCGGCGGTGATGTCGAATCCCTTGACCTCACCTGCAATCTTGGTGGTGAACCGATCCAGATAGGCATCAGAAACGTTGGTCAGCGGACCGATGCCCGAACGACCATGGGTGATGCCTTCCCAGCTGCTGGCCAGATCATTGCCCAACGGCGAGACGATACCCAGGCCGGTTACGACGACGCGACGCTTCATTGCTGATTCTCCTGGCCCGGATGGTTTCAACGGGCAACTCGGTTTGCTTCGGTGTGATGCTCAAACACACGGGGCCGCAACAGCGGCCCCATGGGGTGCGGTGCGCGGCGAGCGTGAACCCGCGCGCGCACTGCCGTCTGACATCAGGCCTTGACGTGGGCCTTGATGTAGTCGATGGCGGCCTGCACGGTGCTGATCTTCTCGGCTTCTTCGTCCGGGATCTCGCACTCGAATTCTTCTTCCAGGGCCATCACCAGCTCGACGGTGTCCAGCGAGTCAGCGCCCAGGTCATCGACGAACGATGCGCTGTTGGTGACTTCTTCTTCCTTGACGCCAAGCTGTTCGACGACGATTTTCTTGACGCGTTCTTCGATGGTGCTCATGGGATCTCGCTCCAGATGGAGTTGTGGTTCAAAAGTGGTCGCCATCAAAGGCGATGGCCGTGGGATAGTGTAGTGGAAACCGGCGCGGCCTTGCATCGCAGCAAAAACCTCAGCAGATCAATCACTTGCGGCGCAATCCCTGCGCCCCTTGCTTACGGCATGTACATGCCACCGTTCACATGGAGGGTTTCGCCGGTGATGTAACCGGCAGCCGGGCTGGCCAGGAAGGCCACCGCATGGGCGATGTCTTCCGGCGAACCCAGGCGTTCGAGGGCGATGTCGTTGATCAGCGCGGTACGCGCTTCTTCCGGCAACGCCTTGGTCATGTCGGTGTCGATGAAGCCAGGTGCGACAACATTGACGGTGACACCGCGCGAACCGATTTCCTTGGCCAGCGACTTGCTGAAGCCGATGATGCCGGCCTTGGCGGCAGCGTAGTTGGCCTGGCCGGCGTTGCCGGTCACGCCCACCACCGATGCGATGTTGATGATGCGGCCCTTGCGCGCCTTCATCATGCCGCGCATTACCGCCTTGCTGGTACGGAACACGCTGGTCAGGTTGGTGTCGATGATCGACGCCCAGTCCTCGTCCTTCATGCGCATCAGCAGGTTGTCGCGGGTGATGCCGGCATTGTTGACCAGGATCGAGATCGGGCCGAATTCCTTGGCGATGCCGTCCAGCACGCTGTCCAGCGCAGCCGCGTCGGTGACATTCAGCGCGCGGCCATGACCACCGTGGGCGGCCAGGCGCTCACCGATCGCGGCAGCGCCGGATTCGGTGGTGGCGGTGCCAATGACGGTGGCGCCTTGGGCGGCCAGCAGATCGGCGATGGCGGCACCAATGCCACGGCTGGCGCCGGTGACCAGTGCGATTTCACCCTGCAGGGGCTTGCTCATGATGTTTTCCTCAGGCTGGGGCGGCCGCCGCACCCGTGCCGCGTGCAGCGGCCACTCGTACGGTCGGCAGGAACAGGGGGATCAGGCCGACCATGCCTCGCGGGCAGCTTCGAAGTCGCCCGGCGTGGCCAGCGAACGGCCGTCGATGGCCTTGTCGATGCGCTTGACCAGGCCGGTCAGCACCTTGCCCGGGCCGCACTCGGCGATCTGGGTGACGCCACGGCCAGCCAGCGCCTGCACGCAGCCGGTCCACTGCACCGGCTGGTACAGCTGCTGGACCAGCGCGGTACGGATCGCGTCGATGCCGTCATGCACCTTGGCGTCGACGTTCTGCACCACCGGCAGCTGCGGCGCCTGCCAGGCCAGGCCGGCCATCACTTCGGCCAGGCGGTTGGCGGCTTCGCGCATCAGCGGGGTGTGCGAGGGCACGCTCACGGCCAGCTTGACCGCCTTGCGCACGCCCTTCTCGGCCAGCAGCGCCAGCGCGCGGTCGACCGCATCGGCGTCGCCACCGATCACGATCTGGCCCGGCGAATTGAAGTTGGCCGGCACCACCACCTGGCTGCCTGCCGCTTCAGCGCAGACGTCCAGCACCAGCTGGTCTTCGGCGCCGAGCACGGCGGCCATGGCGCCGACACCGGCCGGTGCGGCTTCCTGCATCAGCTGGCCGCGCAGGCGCACAAGGTGCGCGCCGTCATGCAGGCTCAGCGCGCCAGCGGCAACCAGGGCGGTGTACTCGCCCAGGCTGTGACCGGCCAGCACCGACGGGCGCGGACCGCCCACGGCGTTCCAGGCGCGCCACACGCCGATGCTTGCGGCCAGCAGGGCCGGCTGGGTGTATTCGGTGCGGTTGAGCATTTCCTCCGGGCCGCCCTGGGACAGCGCCCACAGGTCGACGCCGGCACCATCGGATGCCTCGGTGAAGGCGTCACGCACCTGCGGGTGCAGTTCGGCCAGCTCGGCCAGCATGCCCACAGACTGCGAGCCCTGACCGGGGAAGACAAAAGCGAGGGTGGATAGGGTCACGCGGTCATCCGCTTGTTGCAATCGAAGCGGGCCATGATAAGGGGGAACATGCCGTGTCGTCTGTACGTGCGCGTATGCACGCGTATGGTGAATGGCTGTCGCAACACGCTGGAGATCCGGGGCCGGATGCCTCTCCATGGAAAAAAGGGATCCGGCCCCAGCCGCTGATCAGCAGAACAGCTGCAGGACGTCCAGGTCGCCGTCGGCGAGGAAATCCACGCACAGGCCCACCAGCATCAGCACGCCAGCGGTGCTGGCGCCATGGGCGATGAAAATGGAGTGGGCCAGCGCGCGCGCTGAGCGGCCCAGCTTCATGCAGACCCGGGCCAGGCTGCGCAGGCGGCCGCTGACCGCGTGCACGTGCTCGCGCACCGGCGCCTGAGCATCGCCCATCGCCTCGGCCATCATCGCCTGCAGGTGCTCGGGGCGGTCGGCGTAGTACTTGGCCACGCCATAGCCGAACATCAGCCAGTCGCGGGCCTGCGCTTCGGACAGATCCATCACTTCCAGCGGATCTTCCTCGAAGTCGATGAAACCGACGTTCTCGCCATCCCAGGTGAGATTGCGCGGCAACGGCTGGCCGAAATAGGCGCCGCGCGCATGCGCTGCGGCAATGGCCAGCATCGCCGCCATCACCAGTCGGTCGCGACCTGCGTCGTCGGCTTCGCGCAGGCAGGTATTGAACGAACTGCCGTTGTCGCCGATCACCAGCGCGGCATGGCCGGTGCCCAGCACGTCGGGCACGTTCACACCCTGCGCCTGCAGTTCTGCAAGGCGACGGGCTTCGGTTTCGCGTGCGGCGTCGCCGCCACGGTGCGGCGGCGGGCGCAGGGCGTCCAGATGAAAACGACGGGCAACAAAATTGAGCAGGCCAAGGGCCAGCGCCCGGCTTCCCTTGCCGTACTGCTTCAGCCAGGCACGTTGCCCTTCGATGACGATGGGCTCAACCATGACAGGTCCTCCTTAAACGCGTTACGGCCCCAGAGGGGCCGCAACGACAAAGCTTCACGTTGTCGTAACTTGCACTATCAATAGCGCAGCAGAGCCGAACCCCACGTGAAGCCGCCGCCGAAGGCTTCCAGCAGCAGCAGCTGGCCACGTTCGACCCTGCCCGAACGCACGGCGGCGTCCAGCGCCAGCGGCACCGAGCCGGACGAGGTATTGCCGTGCTTGTCGACGGTCACCACGACCTGGTCCATTGACATGTCCAGGCGCTTGGCGGTGGCTTCGATGATGCGCAGGTTGGCCTGGTGCGGAATCAGCCAATCCAGGTCGGACTTGTCCAGGCCGTTGGCGGCCAGGGTCTCGTCCACGACCGAGTCCAGCGCCTTGACGGCGTACTTGAACACGTCGTTGCCCTTCATGTTGATGGTGCCGCCGCCATTGGCGCCGTCCTTGAAGCCGGTCGAGACACCGACCGGGTTCCACAACAGCTCCTTCTTGCTGCCATCGGCATGCAGGTGGGTACTGAGAATGCCGGTCTCTTCATCGGCCTTGAGCACGACGGCACCGGCGCCATCGCCGAACAGCACGCAGGTGGTGCGATCGTTCCAGTCGACCATGCGGGTCAGCGTTTCGGTGCCGATCACCAGCACATGCTTGCAGTCACCGGAACGGATGAATTTGTCGGCCACGCCCAGCGCGAACACGAAGCCCGAGCAGGCTGCGTTGACGTCAAAGGCAGGGCACCCCGCAACACCGAGCTTGGCCTGGATCAGGCACGCGGTGGACGGGAAAATGAGATCAGGGGTGGTCGTGCCGACCACGATCATGTCGAGCTGCGAGGCATCGATGCCTGCGGCTTCAAGCGCGCGCAGGGCGGCGTTGTAGCCGAGGTCGCTGGTGGTTTCGCCTTCGGCCGCGATGTGCCGTTCACGAATTCCGGTGCGCGACTGGATCCACTCATCCGAGGTTTCGACCATTTTTTCCAGGTCGGCGTTGGTCAGGACTTTTTCCGGCAAATAGCTACCGGTGCCCGCGATCCTCGAGTAGATCCGCTTGCTCATCATGTTTCCTGTTGCGCGGGCCGCCGATCACCGGCACACCCGGGGAAGAAGGCAAAGGCCGCTGCCCGGAGGCAGCGGCCTTCCCGGCACATCAATCTTCTTCGACAGCCGAGGTCTTGGTCTGGATGACCTTCTTGCCGCGGTAGAAACCATCGGCAGTGATGTGGTGACGCAGGTGCACTTCGCCGGTGGTCGGGTCGGTCGACAGCTGCTTGGCGCTCAGGGCGTCATGCGAACGGCGCTGGCCGCGGCGGGACGGGGTAACACGGGATTTCTGGACAGCCATGGGATTGCTCCAAACTCGGTTCGTTTTGCTTCGTCGTTTCGTCGCACAGGACGCCAGCGCCCAGCACACTTTTCGCTTTCGCCGCAGCCGCCGACGACAACCGGCTGCTATTGTTTCTTCAATGCCGCCAACGCCGCAAACGGGTTGGCCTTCTTTGTTTCTTCCTCGCTCGGCGCCCAGTCCTTGTCGACTGCTTCACCGTCGGGCGACAGCGGTACCACCGGCACCGCCAGCACCAGTTCGTCCTCGACCAGATCCAGCGGCTTCAGCTGGCCATCTTCCGGCACCAGCAACGCCTCGTATTCCTCCGGCAGGGACGATTCCTCGTCCTCGTCGCGGATCAGGCCAAGCCTCTGGGTCACCTTCACCGGCAACAGGAATCGCTGCATGCTGCGCTGACAGGTCAGCGGCAGCGCGGTGTCGATGGTCAATTCCACATAGGATACCCGCAAGACGTCGTCGCGACCGAATTCAAGCGAGTAATTGCACTCACCGTCGGTATCTGCGACCAACCCCTGCAGGCGGGTCAATTCAGCCAGAGACACCTGACCGTCGAAGCGCCTTCGCGCTACAACCATCCGCCAGGCATCCAGCGTTTCGGGCACGTTCGCGGACATAAGCCGCTGAATACTAAGGATCCGGGCGGCGACTGTCAAATGCCCGCCATACAGGACTTGCTGCTGGCGCTGCGGACACGCCAGACTGCCATGCCCTGCCCCGGTATTCTCGCATGTCACTGGTCCTGGCCTCCACCTCCCGCTACCGCCGCGAGCTGCTGGAACGGCTGGGCCTGCCCTTCGACTGCGCACGTCCGGACGTGGATGAGACTCCCATGAACGGGGAGGCTCCGCTGGCCCTGGCCACCCGCCTGGCCGCCGCCAAAGCGGCCGAGGTGGCGTCCCGCCACCCCGGCGCGTGGGTGATCGGTTCGGACCAGGTCGCAGACCTGAACGGCCAGCCACTGGGCAAACCGGGTACGGTCGAGGCCGCCTGTGCACAGCTGGCAGCGATGTCGGGGCAGACCGTCCGCTTCCACACCGCCGTCTGTCTCAGCCGTGACGGAGAATCATTCACGGCCGTCGATCTGACCGAAGTCTGCTTCCGCAAACTGGAACCAGACGAAATTGCCCGCTACGTGACCACCGAGCAACCGCTGGACTGCGCCGGCAGCTTCAAATGCGAGGGCCTGGGCATCAGCCTGTTCGACGCCATCGACAACCGCGACCCGACCGCGCTGGTCGGCCTGCCGCTGATCGCGGTATGCGGATTGCTGCGCAGGGCCGGTTTCGCGGTGCCCTGAACGCTCCTGCCAACCTGTAGAGCCGAGCCCATGCTCGGTTGCTTTTTTCGAGGCTGCCTGCATCTGAAGCAGAAGCAGCCGAGCATCGGCTCGGCTCTACAGGACCAGAGGACCTCAACGAACCTCGAACGGCTGCTCCTGCCACGCCTCCACACTGCCATCGCGGCCATGCAGGCGCAGCCCGAGCCAGTGCTTGCCCGGAGCCAGCGTGGTGGTATCCAACGATGCGTCGAAGCCCACCGCCGGATGCTGCGGATCGGTACTGTCCGGCCAGGTGTGGCGCACGTCGAACACACGCCCATAGCGGGCGTCACCGATCGAGCGACCATCGACCAGCACTTCGACGCGCGCCAAGCCGACACCATCCTTGAACGCCCAGCCCTTGATCGCGAGCGTGCCGGATACCTTCTCACCATTGGACGGCGCGTCCAGCCACGCCATCGCCGGCGTCACGCACGGCCCTTCCGCGCGCTGCACCGGCAGCCGGAACAGCAGGAAGCGCTGGAACCCGTGATCACTGCTGACCACGCGTGGCGCAGGCAACGGCCCCACCTGATCGCAGATGGCGTGATAGCGCTCCAGCAGTTCGCGATAGCGCTGGTCGCTGGGTGACAGCACCAGCAGCATCGGCACCGTGCGCTCGCCCTCATGCAGCAGGCCCCACTGCGCCAGCTGCGCGGTGCGGCCATGCTTGTCATTGAGCGGATGCGGCAGTACCTCGATGTTGCCATTGCCCAGCTGGAAACCCAGCTCGGCGCCAACCTTGAAGTTGCCGGCCAGCACGCGCGTTCCTTCCGGCATCTGCCGCAGCTCTTCATGGACCGCAACTGCCAGTGGCTGCCAGCCGGCGAAATTGCGCGGATAGTACTTGCTGCCGGCCATCTGCTCGCGCAGTGCCGGCGTGGATGCCATCAGGTAGTAGCCGAAGGCCAGCACCATGCCCGCGCCGGCCAGCCACCAGCCGGTGCGGCGCAGCCAGCGCGGCCAGCCGTTGAGCACCACCGGCACCGCCACCAGCAATGCGAGGTAGCCCGGCAGCGGCCAGTGGAAGCTGATCCGCTCGACGTCAGTGAAGAAGCCGAGCACGAAAATGCCCAGCGTGGATACGCCGCCCACCAGGCCGAAATAGCGCCACTGCACGCGCGCACCGCCGCCGCTCCGGGTTCCTGCCAGCGCCACCTTCCACATCGCCATGCACAGGATCGGCGTGACCAGCATCGGCTGGATCACCAGGAACCACAGCCCGCCCCATTCAAACGCCCAGGGATGACGCTCGATCACCTGGAATTTCAGGCCGGCATCGTGGTTGTCCGCATTCCACGCCAGCAGTGGCAGCCATGCCAGCACGCCCACCGCCAATGCCACCCACACGCGCGGATCGGCCAGCATGCGCCGCCCCTGCGGCAATGCCAGCAACGCGATGAAACCGACGCCGATGACACCGATGAAACGGTAGTGGCTGAGTGCACCGATCAGCAGGCCCAGCGCCAGCTTCATCGCCGAGGAGGCATCCACGTTGTGCAGCAGGCGCGCACCGGCGTGCAGGCAGATCACTGCCGCCAACGCCATCGGCACGTCCGGTACCGCCAGCAGGCCCAGCGTCGCCGACAACGGCATCAACAGCGTGAGGCTGCCCGCCTGCCAACCGGCCACATTGCCGAACCAGCGCGTGGCCGTGCGCACCACCAGCAGCGGCAGCAGCGCACCGATGGCCAGGAATGGCAGGCGCAGCGCGAGCACGTGATGCCCGCCGATCTCCACGCCCAGGCGGGCCAGCCAGGCGGTCAGCCCGGGCAGATCCGAATAGGCCGCGGCCAGATGCTGGCCTTCCTGCCAATAGAACGCTTCGTCGACGAACAGCGGCAGGCGCGCGGCAACGATCAGCTTGGCCGCTGTGACCAGCGTCCATAACCAGAGAAATATCGTCCGTGCGCGCTGTTCGCCTTGCATTGCTCTATGGATAATCGAGTGGATTCCAGATCTGAGACGATCATGCCAGCTTCGTCCCCCAATCCCAGCATGCTAACCGATCAATTGCGTCAGGCCCTGCGGGAGGCACAGGATCAGGTGAACGCACTGGTACTGGGCAAGGTGCCGGAAGTCAGGCTGGCGTTCGTCGCATTGCTGTCCGGCGGCCACCTGCTGATCGAAGATCTGCCCGGCCTGGGCAAGACCACGCTGGCGCATGCGCTGGCCAGCAGCCTCGGCCTCAGCTTCCAGCGCGTGCAGTTCACCTCCGACCTGTTGCCGGCCGATGTGCTGGGCGTGTCGGTGTATGAAGCCGGCAGCCGCCAGTTCCAGTTCCACCCAGGCCCGGTGTTCACCCACGTACTGCTGGCCGACGAGATCAACCGTGCACCACCGCGCACGCAGAGCGCGTTGCTGGAAGCGATGGCCGAACAACAGGTCACCCTGGACGGACAGACGCATCCACTGCCCGACCCGTTCTTCGTGATCGCCACGCAGAACCCGGTGGACCTGTCCGGCACCTTCCCGCTGCCGGATTCGCAGCTGGATCGTTTCCTGCTGCGGCTGGCGATGGGCTACCCCAGTGCCCAGGCCGAACGCGAACTGCTGCGTGGCAGCGACCGCCGCGACCTGATCGCGCGCGCCGTACCGAAACTGGATGACACCCAGGTGCGCGCGCTGCGCGACGCGGTGAACCAGGTGCATGCCAGCGACGCGCTGATCGACTATGTGCAGGCCCTGCTGACCCGCAGCCGCCAGCACGCCGGCGTGCGCGTCGGCCTGTCACCACGCGCCGGCCTGGCATTGCTGCGTGCGGCCAGGGCACATGCCCTGCTGCTGGGTCGCGGGCATGTCGTGCCCGAGGACGTGCAGACGCTGTTCGTCGCAGTGGCTGGTCACCGGCTGGTGGCGGAAGCCGAATCCAGTTCGGGACCGGCACTGGCGCGCGCGATCCTGCAGACCGTCGCGGTGGATTGAGCGTGGCCACACGCTGGGCACGCATGCAGCTGCTGGCACGGCCACGCAGGCCCGAAGCCTTGCCGAAGCGGCTGGACCGCCATCGCATCTATGTGCTGCCCACCCGCTTCGGCCTGTTCGTTGCCACCCTGCTGGTGGCCATGCTGTTGGGCGCGCTGAACTACAACAACAATCCGGCGCTGCTGCTGGCCCTGCTGCTTGCCGCAGCGGCCATCGCCAGTGCCATTGCCGCGCATCTCCAGTTGTCCGGCGTGCAGATCGATGCGATCTCGGCCGAGCCGGTACCGGCCGGGCAACCGTTGCGCCTGCGCGTAGACCTCTCACTGCGTGATCCGCGTGCGCGGCACGGCCTTCATCTGCAGCTGGGTGACAGCAACGCCTGGACCTCGCTGCCTGCGCACGGCCGTGGCGAAGTGGAACTGGACGTTCCCAGCGAACGCCGTGGCTGGCTGGAACTGCCGCGTATCCGCCTGTCCACCACCCAGCCGCTGGGCCTGGTGCGGGCATGGTCGTGGGTGTGGCCGGAACAGCCGCTGCTGGTCTACCCGCTGGCCGAGGCCGTGGCGCCTGCACTGCCGGAGAGCGGCAGCGATCCGCTGCATACCCGTGCCCATGCCAGCGGCGAGGAGCTGCATCAGCTGCGCCCCTACCGGGCGGGCGATGCGCCGCGCAGCATTTCCTGGAAGCACTCGGCACGCCGCGACAGCCTGCTGGTGCGCGAGTACGAAAAGCCGGTCGGCATCGAAGTGATCCTCGACTGGCGCTCATTGGCGCCGCTGGGCCATGAAGCACGCATCGCTCGATTGGCGCGCTGGGTGGATGTGGCCGAGCGCGAGGGCCGCCGCTACACCCTGCTGCTGCCTGCGCATCCACCGTTCGGGCCCGGCCAGGGCGCCAGCCATCATCACTTGTGCCTGCGCGCGCTGGCGCTGATGCCGCATGACTGAGACCCCGGCCCTGCTCGACCGCAATGCCCGCAACTGGACCCTGGCCAGCGCGGCGCTGGCACTGTTGCCGTTGCTGCTGCAGCTGCCACCACTGCTGGCGGGCGTGATCGCGCTGGCGGCGATCATCACTGCCGCCCTGTCGTGGCGGACAGTGTTGCCGATGCCGGTACGCCTGCTGCTGGTGCTGGGCATGCTCGGCGCCATCGTCTGGCAGATGGGCGTGGTGCGCCCAGGACGCGATACCGGTTGCGCGCTGCTGGCCGCGATGCTGGCGATCAAGTCCAGCGAGCTGCGCAGCCTGCGTGATGCCCGCAGCCTGCTCGGCTTCGCGCTGTTCTCGCCCTTTGCAGCATTCCTGCTCGACCAGGGGCCGCTGACAACAGCGCTGGCCGCGCTGGCCGGGGGCAGCGCACTGATCGCACTGCAACGCCTGGCGCAGGATGAAGGCCATGCTGGCCGCCAGCCACTGCGTGGACAGCTGCGTGGTGTCGGCCGCCTGCTGGCGATCGGCCTGCCGCTGGCACTGGCCTGCTTCTGGCTCTTCCCCCGACTGGCCACGCCACTGTGGGGTATTCCCGAACGCGCCGTGGGTACACCGGGGCTGTCCGACAGCATGGAACCCGGCCAGTGGCTGGACCTGATGGCCGACGACACCCCGGCGCTGCGCGTGCAGTTCTTCGGCGCTCCGCCCGAGCCGGCGCAGCGCTACTGGCGCGGCCCTGTACTGACCGCCTTCGATGGACGGCGCTGGACACGCGACCGTGCCAGCGCGCGGCGACCTGCTGCAGTGGTAGCAGCGGGTACACAGGGCTGGGACTACCAGATCGATTACGAGCCCACCGACCGCCGCCAGTTGGTGGCGCTGGACCTGCCCAGCCGCGCACCTGCGGGCAGCGTGCTGGATGCGGACATGAGCCTGAGCAGCGAACGCCCGCTGGCCTCGCTCAGCCGCTGGCGGTTGCATTCGGCCCCGCCACTGCGCTTCGACAGCACGCTGTCGCCCTATCTGCGCCGCGCGACGTTGCAGCTGCCGGCCGGCTTCAACCCGCGCACCGCCACGCTGGCGCAGCAATGGCGGCAGGACGCTGGCAGCGACGACGAGGCCATCGTGCGCCGCGCGCTGCAGTGGATCACCACCGATTTCTCGTACACGCTGGATACCCCTGCGGCAGGGCGCGACCCGATCGACGAGTTCCTGTTCGGCTACAAGGCCGGCTTCTGTGAACACTTCAGCTCGGCCTTCGTGGTGCTGATGCGCAACGCCGGCGTCCCGGCACGGGTGGTGACCGGTTTCGCTGGTGGCACCCGCAACCGCATCGGCGACTACTGGGTGGTGCGGCGGATGGATGCCCACGCCTGGGCCGAGGTATGGCTGCCGCAGCGCGGCTGGGTCAGGGTTGACCCGACCGCAGCCGTGGCACCGGAACGCATCCTGGACACCCTGGATGACCGCCTGCAGGCCGGCACGGACACACCACTGCAGCAGCGTTGGCTGCAGCTGGGCCAGATGGGCGACTGGCTGCGCCGCGGCTGGAACGATCTGGTGCTGTCCTTCGATGCGCGCCGCCAGCAGCAGCTGCTCAAGCCGTTCGGGCTGGACGATCTGGGCCCCGGGCAGCTGGTCGCTGGCTTCGTGGTAGCCGCACTGCTGGCGCTGGCGTGGATGGCCTGGCTGCTGGCCCGTGGCGAGCGCGAACGCGAGCCGCTGCTGCGCGCCTGGCACCGGCTCGGACGGCGCTACGCCCGCCTCGGCCTGGCCCGTGAACCGCACGAAACCGCACAGGACTGGGCACAGCGGGTACACCGGCAGCGCCCCGACCCGGCCCTGCTCGCACTCAGCCAGCGTTTCGCCGACGCGCGCTACGCTGGAACTTGCACCGACCTCGCTTCATTATTGCGGGACCTGCGCAGGCATCGCCCGACTTCCGGAGCCTCCCCATGAACACCAAGTTCCTTCTCACCGCTGTGGCCACGCTGGCCCTGTCGGCCTGCGCCACGGCCCCCAAGCCGCTGCAGGGACAGTTCAGCCTGGTCTCCCCTCGCGACTCGGTCGCTACCCAGCAGGTCGGCACGCCGGTCCGTTGGGGCGGTCGCATCATCGAAACCAAGCCCGGCCAGGGCGAGACCTGCTTCCAGATCATCTCGCGCCCGCTCAATGGCAGTGGCCGCCCGAACACCACCTCGTCCGACGCCAGCGACGGCCGCTTCATTGCCTGCCGTGCCGGCTTCTACGACCCGGCGGTGTTCGAAGCCGGTCGTGACGTGACCTTCATCGGCAAGATCGACGGCTACCAGAACACCCGCATCGGCGAGTACGACTACCGCCTGCCGAAGCTGTCGGCCGATGTGATCTACCTGTGGCCGGAACAGCGCCAGGTCGATGTGGTGCCCTACCCCTATGGGCCGTGGGGCCCGGGCCCGTATGGCCCGTACTGGGGCGGCTATGGTCGCTGGGGCTGGTGGTGATCGTCACCACACACGCATGTCGGAAAAGGCCGCCCTCGGGCGGCCTTTTTCATCCACGCATGGCGTGGATACCGGGCGCTCAACGTCCCGGGGTACCGAAGTGCCCCAGCGACGCACCGGCCAGCAGGTGCATGTGGATATGGAACACGGTCTGGCCGGCATCCTCGCGGCAGTTCATCACGATGCGGTAGCCGTCCTGTGCGAAGCCTTCGCGGCGCGCGTACTCGGCGGCAGCCAGCGCCAGCTTCCCGATCAGGTGCGCCTGCGACGGCTGCAGGTCATCCAGGGTCGGAATGATCTCGTTCTTCGGAATGAACAGCACGTGCACCGGCGCCTGTGGTGCGATGTCCTTGAAGCCCAGCACCTCGTCATCCTCGTAGACGATGGTGGCCGGGATCTCGCGACGGATGATCTTGCTGAAGAGGGTTTCGTTGCTCATGGTCGGCCTCGGCGGGGATGTCTCCCGCATTGTAGGCCGCTCACGCCCGGCCATGCCGGCCGTTGCTCAATCGCGGAATTCGCTGCGCGTCCCGAACGCGTGCGACAGCGTGCCACGATCGACGTATTCCAGTTCGCCGCCCAGCGGCAGGCCCTGCGCCAGGCGGCTGGGCTGCACCTTGCGTGCACGCGCCAGCTGCGCCAGGTAATGCGCGGTGGCCTCGCCCTCGACAGTGGCGCTGGTGGCGATGATCAGCTCCTGCACCTCGCCTTCGGCCAGCCGTCGCTCCAGCTGCTCCAGGCCCAGCTCGCGCGGGCCGATGCCATCAAGCGGCGATAGGCGGCCCTGCAGCACGAAGTAGACACCGCGGAAGCCGGTGGCGTTTTCGATGGCCAGGCGGTCGGCCGGCGATTCGACCACACACAGCTGGCTGCGCTCGCGGCTGCTGTTGGCACAGGTCGGGCACAGCTCGGTTTCGCTGAAATCGCGGCACTGCACGCAGTGACCGATGCGTTCCACCGCCAGCGCCAGGGTTTCGGCCAAGCGCTGGCCACCTTCGCGCTCACGCTCGAGCAGGTGGTAGGCCATGCGCTGCGCAGTCTTCTGGCCGACGCCCGGCAGCACCCGCAACGCGTCGATCAATTGTTCAAGCAGGGGTGCGGACACGGCGACAGGCTTTCATTGCGTCGAGCAGGCTCGACGGCTACAGGGTCCGTGGCACCCGGTTACACGGGTGCCACGCTGAAAATCAGAACGGCAGCTTCATGCCCGGCGGCAGCTGCATGCCAGCGGTGGCCGACCCCATCTTCGACTTCGACTCGGCATCGATCTTGTTCGAGGCATCGTTGAAGGCGGCGGCGATCAGGTCTTCCAGCATCTCCGGGTCGCTGGCCAGCGACGGATCGATGCGCACCTTGCGGCATTCCTTGGCACCGGTCAGGGTCACGCTGACCATGCCGCCACCGGCGCTGCCGGTCACTTCGATCCTGGCGATTTCTTCCTGGGCCTTCTGCAGGTTTTCCTGCATCTTCTGGGCCTGCTGCATCAGTTGGGCGATGTTGCCGCGCATAGTCTCTTACTCGTCAAAAGAACGGATGGAATCGGAAACAACCCGGGCGCCGTGCTGTTGGATCAGCACCTGCACTTCCGGATCGTCCATGAAAACAGCCTCTGCCACCTGCTGCCGCTCACTACGCTGGCGGTCGGCACGCTGATGCAGGGTCTCGGCCGGGACGTGCTCGATTTCCACGGTCTCGACCACGATCTTCGGGGCCTGGCCAAGGGCTTTCTCCAGCATCTCGCCCAGGGCCGCCAGCGCACGCTCCGAGCGCAGGTACTCAAATCCGGGCGAAAGGCCCAATTTCAAGGTCCCGTGCTGGCAACTGATGAAGGCAGCGTTAGCCGCCAGCTGCCGCGACGGGCCGCTCAGGCCACTGTTGGCCACCAGGTCGAGCCAGTCCTCGGCCGTGGCCAGCTCGCTGACGCCTTCCTGCGGCACGGCATCACGTGCCGGGGCCGACTCTGTTGGCGCGATGGCAATGCCTTCAGTGCGGAACGGGCGCTCGGACGGCGCAGGCTCGCCGGGAGCCGCGACGGGAGCCGGCGGTTCATGCCAGGGCGCCACCATGGCGGCGTCCGGCCCAGCCATCTCGGCCGCCAGCGCCTCGTCACGCGCCTCGTCACGCGCCTCGGCTTCGTCGGTGGCCCACGGCGGCAGGTCGTCGCCCGCTTCTGCTTCAACAGACGGAGGCGCCACGGCTTCGGCCTTCACCGGCGGCGGTGACACCGGCTCCTCCACCGGAACCGGCTCGGGCTCCGGCGTCGGCTCAGGGTCGGGTTGCGGGACCGGCTCCGGTTCGGGTTCAGGTTCGCGCGGCGCGGCCTGCGCCGGAGCGGCCACCTGCGCCACCACGGCCGGGCTGGCCGAAGCGGCGGCAGCGGCCGGCGTCGCTTCGTGGCTACCGGCACCGGTGCCACCACCGGCAGCGTTACCGCCCGGCGTGCCACCCACCGCACCGTCGACGGCCTTCGGCACCGGCGGTACCGCTGCGGCCGGTCGGAACGCCAGCATGCGAAGCACGGCCATTTCAAATCCCGCGCGCGGGCTCGGCGCCAGCGGCAGGTCACGACGGCCGTTCAAGGCCATCTGGTACCAGAGCTGCACCACTTCCGGGCGCAGGCGTTCGGCGAACACCGTCGCGTCCAGGCCTTCAGCGGCCGCTGCGGCACCCGGTACCAGCTGCTGCACCTGGATGCGATGCAGGCCTTCGGCCAATGCTTCCAGCACGCCACTCCAGTCCGGCGAGAATTCGGCCAGCGCAGCCACCACCTGCAGCAGGCGCGGACCATCGCCCTCGGCCAGCGCATCGAGCATCGCCGCCACCTGGGTGCGGTCGACCGTGCCCAGCATGGTGCGCACCACGTCCTCGCGCAGCGCGCCGCCGGCATAGGCGATCGCCTGATCAAGCAGCGACAGGCCGTCGCGCAGGCTACCGTCAGCGGCCTTGGCCAGCTGTACGATGGCACTGCCGTCGGCCTCGATCTCTTCTGCCGCCAGGATGCGCGTCATCTGGCCCTGGATCTGATCCTCGTCCAGGCGCTTGAGGTTGAATTGCAGGCAGCGGCTCAGCACGGTGACCGGCAGCTTCTGCGGGTCGGTGGTGGCCAGCAGGAACTTCACGTGCTCCGGCGGTTCTTCCAGCGTCTTCAGCAGCGCGTTGAACGCCGCCTTGGACAGCATGTGCACTTCGTCGATCAGGTAGACCTTGTACTTGCCACGCGAGGGCATGTACTGCGCGTTCTCGATCACCTCACGCACGTCATCCACACCGGTGTTGGACGCGGCATCGATTTCCAGCAGGTCGATGTAGCGGCCGGCGTCGATGTCCAGGCAGGCCGCGCACTGGCCGCACGGGTCGGCGCTGGTGCCCTGCTCGCAGTTCAGCGACTTGGCGAAGATGCGCGCGATGGTGGTCTTGCCCACGCCGCGGGTACCGGTGAACAGGAACGCGTGGTGGACCCGGCCGCTGTCCAGCGCGTTGCTGAGCGCACGGACCACGTGTTCCTGGCCCACCAGCTCGGCAAAACGCTTCGGACGCCACTTGCGGGCAAGGACGAGGTAGGACATCAGGCCACCGTTTTCCATCGGATGTTCCATTGTGCCATGCCTGTCCAGCCCCCTCGCCTCCGGCACGTCCTTCGCAGGTTCCTGGCTGGGGTGCTTGTGAAGTGCCGCGCAGCCCGCTAGAATCTGCGCCCCTGCTGAGGCGTTTGCCGATGGCAGGGATCCGGAGAGGTGTCCGAGTGGTTGAAGGAGCACGCCTGGAAAGTGTGTAAGCGTCTAAACCGCGCTTCGGGGGTTCGAATCCCCCTCTCTCCGCCAGATCAATGCAAACCCCTGTTTACGCAGGGGTTTTTGCTTTTCTGGGAGAGCATCAGACGGGACACAAATCGGGACACAACCCGATGCGAATTGCCCATCATCTCATCCGCTCCCCCGCTGGCCGTTGGTCCTTCCGGCAGCGAGTCCCGTCCGACCTCCAAACTCGGCTTGGCCGGACGGTCATCAAGCGAAGTCTGCGAACCAGCGATCTGCGCCAAGCCCAGTTGCAGGCGATCATCTTGGCGTCGCGCTATGCTGAGATCTTCAACGCAGTTCGGGGGCTGCCAATGAACCAGATCACCACTAAGGATGTGGACGCGCTCATCGAGCGTTTGACCAAGGAAACCGGTCGGCAAGATCTGACGCTCCATCGCACCCAAGCACCGGATGGCACTGTCAGCGAACGCTGGCAGATCGACAACGACGAAGACGTCCGGCTCTTTCGAAAGGCCCAGGTCTGGAACGGTGCTTCGGAAGTGGCGGGCATTGGCGCCCTTCCCCCAGATCTTGTTCACCAGCCGGAAGCCCAAGCGAAAGTTGCCGAAGTCATCTCCCTGCGCAAAGCCCGGGATGGATGGCTTGCCTCACTGAAAGCAACGACCCTTCCGAAGACCTATGTCATCAAGAAGTCTGCCATCGACTTCTTCGTCAAATACATCGGTGAAAAAACCAAGGTCCACACGATCAAGCGACCCGACTTGGCCCGCTGGTATCAGCACATGCGGGAAGGTGGCGCTTCGACTCCGACTTTGACCAATAAGCAAAGTTATATTGGGGGGAAAGGTGGGTTCTTCGAGTGGTGCATGGCCTCGGGCTACTACCCGCAGGGCGACAACCCAGCCAGTGGCCACATCACCTATTCTGTTCGTGAAAAACGTGTTCGCCGCAAACTTGGCTTTAAGGCCTATGACCTGCACCAGATCCAGGCGCTTTTTGACCCCAGTAATTTTGAAAAGCTTTCACCCAGTGCCCGTTGGGCGTCATTGATTGGCCTTTATACCGGAGCCAGAGCTTCGGAAGTCGGCCAGCTTCTGCTCTCCGACGTCTTCGAAGACGGCGACATTGTTTGCATCCGCATCAATGACGAGGGTGAGTTCCAGAAGGTCAAAACCGAATCAAGTCTTCGCACTGTGCCGATCCATCCTGATCTCTTGAAGCTTGGTTTCTGGGAATGGACCGAAGAACTTCGATCCAAGGGCCATGACCGGCTTTTCCCACAAGCCAAAGCCAATGCAACCAATGGCGCTGGCAACTGGATCAGCAAAGCATTCAGTCGTCATGTCGCGGAGGTGGGGAAGAACTGGCCCAAGGCAAGGCGTGGCTTCCACTCTTTGCGTAAAACCCTGATCCAAGAGATGCAAGGTGCAGGTGTGCCCTCGGAACTCAGAGCTCAGATCGTTGGGCACGAGCTCGATGACGAGCATCATGCAACTTATAGCCGGGCGTTCACCCATGCAGAAAAGCTCCATGGTGTGGGTCATCACTCGCCAGGGTTGGACGTGCTCAGGTATGGTCTTAAAATTGATTCGCTGATCAGAATTATTTGCCGATAGATCTGAGGAAACAGCTGCTATGGATAGCAACAACCAAGCTCCCCAGGATGACACCTGCGCTCCCACGGTGGCGCCCGGAATCATTGAACGGCCCATTGAACTTGAACTGATCGATCAAGTGGACTGGGAAAGCCATCTCGATGGGCATGACTGGACGAATCATCGTTGGGATGCAGTGCAACAGACTGATGCCCGATTTAGGCAGTTGGTCGAAGAGGGTCGAGTCGACGACGCTCAGATTTTAAAGCTCCTTAGTGCAGCTATCTCCATGCACTTCGTCGGCAATTTGCCTGAACCCTTTGGCCCAATGTGGCAGCAGGGTGATCGTTGCTCCCCTGCTCCACAGCATCTTGGCCTGCTGGATGTGCAGTGCCTTGAAAAAATGGCTTCTAAGGCAAGTAACAACTGGCTCAAAGCCAGGCTGGCCGACATTGCCTGCGTTGCCGCCCCCAAAGTTGGGCTTAAAGGTTGGGAAATGGGCGGTCTTGCGGCCCGAGCCTACCTCGATTACGCCAAGCCGTTGGTTACTGGCAACGAGCCCTTAAAGGCCATGGACTCGGTGGAATCCCTACAACGATCACTGCATCTAGGATGGAGATATCTCCGCAAAAATGAAGCGTTCCGAGAAGAAGTGTGGGCGACCGTTACAGATGCAATTCGTCATGCACTGCAAAACCAGCTACTAGGTGTCATATTTGCACTATCCGACGAGATTATTCAACGCCAACACTCTTTCGCTGAGCGAACGGCGGAAGATTTGGAGCAATCGATAGAAGGCTGGTTCAGCAGTGAACACCCGGCAGTCGTCGATAGCATCCCCCGCGCTTACAAGCTTGCGGCTAGACTATGGCATGCAGCAAGAAATGACCCTCGTTCAGAGGTCTGCTACGGCAAGGCTGCCGAAGCGCTAATTCAAAAAGCCAGAGGTGATCGCCAAGCCATGGTGCGATCAGATTGGATGGCCGAAGGCATTGCGCTTCTTCGGCGACATCGAGGTGATCGCACGCGGATTAAGGAGCTCCAATCCGAGCTTGCTGATATCAGAAGAACAATTTCTGACGAAATGCACTCGGTCAGTCACCCTATCGATACAAGAGAGCTTGTATCCCTGATCGAGAAAAGGGTCATCAGCACAGATTTACCCACGGCACTTCTCGAAATAGCATTTGCATTCTCGACGTTTACATCAATTGAGCAAATAGAAGAAGAAGTAATAGAGTCTTCTAAAAGATACGTGCTTCAACATCTGTTCGCGCGCGTGGTCTACAACGATGAGGGCGTCCCTGTAGAACGAGGCGATGCCTTCGACCCAAACGATCCGGCTAATTTAGAACAGCACGTCATCGAAAACATCTGTCGATATCATCATCCGTTGCTTGCCAACGTGGCGATCATGCATGCCACGGGTTTGGTTCGTAATCGGTGCGAGCCGACGCTCACTGATCTTTTGGATTTGACTCAGGCTTCTCCTGTCGTCCCGGAGGGACACGAATGGTCGTTGGCAAGAGGCCTATTGGCAGGCTTAAACCATGATTGGGAAGAGGCGGCAATTTTTTTGATTCCCCAATCTGAACCTTTCGTCCGTGCAGCCTTCAAGCGGCACAACATCAACACGCTAGCTGTAAAGGATGGCGTTGAGCAGGAAAAATCTCTGAGTGAACTTCTGATCCATGAGGACATCGCCCAGGTTTTTCACCGGGATATCGTTATCGAACTCAAAGCCATTCTCACCCACCGTTCCGGACACAACCTTAGAAATCTGTTCGGACACGGATTGATTAGAGATGAGCATTTAGCATCGACGGCGACGATTGCTCTTTGGTGGACCTTGCTGCGATTAATAATGTGGCCATACCGGCATCAAGTTTTTTTAAATTTAAATTCAAGTAAAGAAACCAAACAATAGATATCGAGCGATCCGAAAGGCGAGCTCCAACAATAAGGATTTAAGCAGTGGCACGACTTGCCGAAAGCTCAGTGGTGATAGCGTTTCGTGACTGGCAGTGGAAAGCACGCCTGGCCAAAGAGCAATATCCAGAATTTCTGATAAGCCTGGAAGGAAATGCGGAATCTTACGCAGGGGATCTAAAACTACAGTTTGGAGAACTCCTCTACCTCTTCGAAGTTAAGTCCACGGCCAAAACAATCAACGAAGAGTGGAATAAGAGAGCCTCCATCGTCAAGCGCAGGGAAGTAAAATTCAAAGATACCGGACTAGAAGAAACTGTACCGATCACCTCCACGGCAACAAAACCAAATCCAAAAAGAGCATTCTTACGACTCGCGAAAAAATTAAATGAAACAAAATACCCGTCGCGAACAATGGCCAAGGGTGCAAGCAAATATCGCTCAATCGATGTTAACTTTCCGAGGGAGGCGCTTCAATCACTAATGTGTCACCACCTGCTTTATTGGAGTGTGGAAGACAGCAATTTCGCAATCAAACCATACATCTTGGGCATAAGGGATGAAGGCGGATTCATAGACGGCCCCTTGAAAGAGATGGGCTTCAAAGACACCGAATTGGAAGACATTCAGGGATATCTGAATACGCACACCCTTGGCTATCTTAGAGTTTCCTCCGAAACAGATAGCGACGGCGTAAAAGTTCTGCCCGCGCCATATCTTTCTCCTGGAATGCTCTTAACCAATCAGGGCAAGGTTGTTAAGTCATTTGAGACCCAAAGAGGCGTCAGCCATTACTCTCTTGAGACGGGACTGGAACTTGAAGAGTTCCAAGTGTATGTTGATTGGTTATGTGAAGGTGTAAGCCAGGAAATGCACGCACTTGTCATGTCTGACAAAGGCACAATATTTCAGGAAGTCTTTCATACGGATCAACTGAGGGAGATGATCAGAGCATATAGAAATGGACCTGATCCCATGGCTGAACCAGAAAGATCTGGCGTAACCGAGCTCGAAGTAAGACCAATTGGGGAAGTTATTCCGGAAGCCAGCATCGGGCGCTCCCGAGTCCGCCGACGAATGTAACTGTCAGAATTTTCCACTCTTCAGCATTTGGTCGCACGCATAGCATGCATCTAGAAAATACTGATATTCTTGTGGCGTCAGATCGTCTGATCTCCGGCCTCCATTGACCGAGACTTTTGAGGTTTGACCCGCAGTTTTTATGCCCCATCTGTCGATATAAATTTCAATCGCTGAGTCGGCCTTTCTTGCTGATGCGACAGGATCACAATCTGCGAGCGCCCGCACATACGCTGCTTCCCACACCCTCCTGAGATACTGATTATCTAACACAGTCAATCCTGTCTATTTTTCATATTTAATCTAACGAAATTTGGAACCGTGTCAACAATATTCAATGTAGTAATGTCGCCCTCTCATCCGAGGGCGACGTGAGGATTTTTTAGAATCGGGGTCTAAATCTGAGCCGCCTCTCACCAGCGGGATAGGCTGTGGGTTCGAATGAACACCCCTGAACAGGATCAGTGACCACCTCATCACCTAATGCATCCTGTCTAAGGGATATGAAAGCCGTAATCATGGCGCTCCTGCTCTGCTTGATGCGCCACTCCCTACGCTTCATCACGCCAGCAGAGGCCAGATACTTCACCCGCAGCATCCGACGCCTTGCCCTAGCTGATGCTGGTGATGGTGGCTCATAGTCAAACTCTGCGAGCTTCGCCTTGGCTGCTAAGTAGCCACACTGCGCCCCGTAGGGGCTGACCAGCATTCGTGCATAGCGCACCATTGACCTTCCGAGCACTTCGGTGTCCTCGAAAAGAAGCCCTTTGCCACCGTAATGGTCTGCCCGACGCGATAGGATCAATGCGTATGCTTGGTCAAAGCAGGGCTCGATCTGTATCCCTGGAATGCTGTTCAAAATTTCCAGTGCCTGCTCTGCAACTTCCCGCTGAGCCTCTAACCATTGCTCGATCAATTCGGCCTGCTTGTTCAGCACTTCGGCACTTGCCCCCTTAGATCGCGACAGCCGCCACACCTTAGAGACCTGCCGGGTGAGCGGGTTGTAGTGGGTATGGATCCGGTCACGAGCGGTGCTGCTCTGACGCTCAGCTGAGTTGGCACTTTTCCCACAGGAGCGACTCTCGCTGTTTAGATCGCGCAACGCGGCCTGGTGGCTGTGCCCTTGGGGAACCGGATGGACGATCTTGGCTTCCTGGACCTGGCGACGCTCTTTTAAATTTTGAGCGAAGCGTAGTCCTGCCACAGAAGGAGGATTCTTTGCCGCAGAGACGGCTTGCCTTGCCTTCTTCTTAGCGTAAAAGCTGTCTTTTGGAATACGACGTATCGGGTCTCTCGACAGGGCACGCGCTTCCTCATGCAACCCCTGCCTCGCCTTGTCTGCGGCTTGGGCACGAAGCGTCCGATGGTCAACCCTTGCGTTGACGCTCGCCATGATGAGGTGAGCATTGATGACCGACGCGATCTTGCCCCGCAGGATCTTCATCTCTGCGGCTCCCGCACCCTGCCTTGCATCAAAAGCAGCGCATGCACGTTCACCCAAGCCAGTTGCATCGACCTTGCGTGCCGACAGCAGGAGATGCACATGATGATTGCGTTGATCCCCCTTCTTGCTGGGTGCATGAACCGCCACAAGAACAGCGACCTGATACCGGTGGACCATCAGGCGGCCCAGATCAATCGCCAGGTGGTGGCGCTGCTTTGAGTCCAGGCTCTTGGGCAACGATATCTCGACCTCCCTTGCGAGCCTGGCGTTAGTCCTTGTCTCGTGCATCTCGTTGACATCCCAAAATGAGCGGACATCAAGGCACCAGTCCGGCGCGCCTTTGGGAGCTAGCATCTCTTGGGAGACGACTCCCCCTCTACCTTTGTATTTATGGACCGTGCCATTCTTTGTATCGCGCAAATTGAATCCCGCACGATAAGCTGCTGCTGCTACCGATGAGTGACCCTTCCCTCTGCTGTATGATTTTATATTGACGTGATAAATCGCCATTGATATCCCAATTCATGTTAGTGAAGTGAACATCAAAGGCGCTGGATTTAATTTGTAAATAGGTTAGCCAAGATATTTTATCGTGACAATTATCACGAGGAATCAATCGCTCGGAATGTTGCTCTTTTCATCGCAAAGCGATGCCCACGGTTTTCGCAACGCGAAAACCATATGTGGGCTCTTGCTTCATAGAATTTTGGGTTTCGCCAACATCGTTTTTTGACGGCGGCATTAGGTGCCTTTATCCCGTCAACCTCAGCCGATGAAGAGTCCTTAATGAATTATAAATACTCATTATTCTTCAACCGTCATTGAGCTTCGATTGAGCACTCAACTTTCCGCTCTGTCTGCCGTTAAGCTACGCAGTGATGATCAAAATTAGAAGGCGAGCACTCCATGGACTGGATTAGTTTTTTGACCCGCGATGTTGCGATTGGATCTATCCTCGGGATCTCGGCAGCGGCACTCATAATATGCTGGCGTGTTGGTTCGTTCCACCCAGTCAATGTTCGCCTTCTGCGCTTTTTTATCGCGAAGGATGAGGTTGAAGATCCGATCATCAAAAAGAGTTTGGCAGATCAAACGGCATTGGTCAGTTTCAGGATGACCCATGGCGTGAAAGCGCGAACCCTGCGGGACGCGCAAAACCTGTCCGAATTTTCCGATAGAACGAATATTCCGCTTGACTTGATAGGAAGGGCTGGCTGGGCGTTTAATTTAAAGAGCTTGACCCTCAACCCTAAGCGAGTGCCTCACGGGGCGTGGTTGGCCTTTCCGGGCATTTTTCTACTTGTCCTGATTCTGGCGACAGCAGCCTTCTCAGCCGTAGCAGCAAGCAGCAGTCTGCTTGTGTCGCTCAAAGCCACTGACACTTTGCTTTGGCTTTCCCAGGAAGAAGCTCGGCTTTTTCGACCGTTTGGTGAAAAGTCAACCATCGATAAAACATCTTGCGGTGTAGGACATGCGGATGCCGAGTTGCCGGACGGCTTTCATCAAAATGATCGCAAGATCCTCTGCGGCATCTGGTCAGACCCTGCTCTTGCAGATCATTTTTCTAAAAAAGTTCCAGAGCAACGCGCCACATTTTTGGTCGCGGCAGCCATTTTTGCGTGGTATGCATTCATGAGCTTTTCGCTTCTTCGTGAATGGCTCGCCCAAAGAGAACTTCGAGACCTCTTGGAGGAAATTGATACGGCTGCTTATGCTGATGCAGCGAAATCCAACCCAAAGGCCACTGAAAAGACCAAGCGATGAACAACTTCTGTTATGACTTGGCAATGGCTCTAATTCCCGGCACCATAGCTGGCTATTACTCAGGCCTACTCATGGCAAAGGTATCCAAGTTTAACTCCCTTAAATTCGAGGCCTTGCGCATCGTGCGTTCGATCAAATTCGTGGGCGACTCTCAAAATACGTCGGTGACGAGATCGGATAAGGTCCATGACCTTCATCTTATTGCGTCAGAGCTTCTTCTTTTGAAACACAAGAAGTCCGGGATGAGGGTCTTGGAGATCAGCAATGAAGTGCTTAATGCCGTCGCGGCTTGCGAATTGGCACCATACGACGTCCAATTGTTTGAAAAGCAGGTAGCGAGTTGGCAGCTCCGCCTGCGCGGGATGAAGGCAGGCGCACGCGTCCTGCTTCCGTGGGGGCAGATCTGATAGCCAAATGGACTAAGGCTTCGCTGACCGCGCCTTGACCTTTGCCAGCAATTCTTTCTGCTCCTTGGCGGTCATTTGTCCGAACTCCTGGATCAACTCAGCCAGTTCGTCCGTCTCTGCATACAGATAGGCCAACGACACGCCCAAGGCCTTGGCCATCTTCTGGGCCGTCTCCGTGTCGCAATCGTGCACAGCCCGCTCGTATCGGTTGATCCGAACGCCTGCAACGTCTTCGGGCAATCCCATCGCCACTCCTAGTGTCTTCTGACTAATCCCGAGATCGCGCCTCAGCTTCTTCATACGAAGGGCGAAGATTTCTCGGGCACTGCCGGCGTTGGGAGCATTCATGCCACCAAGGATGAACGTAAGCTACGTTGCTCGTAAATTACGTTGCCCGTAGCCTACGTTTAGCGTATCTTCTGGCGGGACGTCAACCGGTCCAGGGAGCAAAGGATGAGTTCACAGGGGAATGCTGTTGGAAGTGGGGCCGCCACAGGCGAGCTGGTGAACCGAGGATGGCGAATTGCCTACATCGGCTGGGTGGCTCCCATCCTCCCGGTGATCGGGTTCGTTGGGCTGATCGTCCTGTCCATCGTCGCCATCCTGCATGGGGTCTTGGCAGCAACGAAGGGCAACACCTCCGCAGGACTGCGTCTGATCTTGGCTGCTTGGCTCGGATCGACCGTAGTCGGTCTCTTGTGGATGGGCATATATGCCCTCCTGGCTTCTATCTTTTAAGTTAACCAAGGAATGATGATGACCATGAAGCGCTTCGCGACTGCCGCCGTCCTGGCCATTGCGCTGACCGCATGTTCGAGCGGCCCTTCCCAGAACAAGGCTGAGGACGCGATGCTTGCCTATGTCAAAGACAATGGATCAGAAGATGCCCGTCTGATGGACTTCGAGCTTGGCAAATGCACCAAGGTCGACGCTGGTTACAACTGCCCGGTGAAGTCACGAGTCATGGCAATGGGTGGCAAGTTCGACCAACAGTTCAATGGTATCTTCACCTTCGCTGACGTTGGGGGCTCCTACAAAGTCATCGCTCGGGTCAGTATGGACTGAGTCAAGGGTCGCGCCCGTTATTGAAGAGCCCCATCCGGGGCTCTTTTCATATGAGCCGAACATCAACTCCGCTCAGCCAGCAATTCGTTCTCCCAATCATTTTTTACTTCGTTGAGACGCGTCGCTTCTATCCAGAAGCCTTCGTCGCGATGTTCAAGGTCACCCATCAACCAAGACGTAAAAAGCCCGATCTCATAGCAGCAAAAAAGCGAGATCTCGACGCGCTCTGGAACCACCAGACCAATGGCAACTTCATGATGCGTCTCTGTCTCCTTCATCCTGAGCGAAGGCAAGATGGACCTAACATTGGGGTGAGCCCCGTCGTCGATCATCGCCTCATACATCTGACGCACCAATCCCGCGTTGTCCGGCATTAGCCGGCTAAAACGTTTGCATGTGTTGGGCACAGCGTACCCGAAGGCCTTTCGACTTCTCTTTCGATCTTCATCGCTTCGATGCCGGTTAACCCAAACATCATTGAGCTCTGGCTTGATCTCAATTTCTTGGGCGTAGCATGCGGCCTCCAAAGATGCGCGTAACGTAGGAAAAAGCGCAGCTCGATACCCTATTAGGGCCGTATTGATCGACGCGCAGAACATACCTCGCGCATTGATCCGAAGGAGCGCAGCCATTGGCGGCTTCAAACGACTCGAAGCTGTCCGATAAATGAAGGCATCGAGCTCTGCACAGCGGCTCAACGCAATAGCGTTGCTCTCCCGAGCGGCTTCTGCGCAGTCATGGGCAGCCTCCATGAACTGATAGAGGGGCAGCGAATTGCTCATGTGTTGGTCTTCCTAAACGAGAAACATGACACATCCTACAATTTCTAATTGCCACCACCCTGATCGCTTTCCGCTTTCAAAAGCCCCGTAGCCATTAGCGAATCAGAGACAGGCGCGCGATTAGTCGACGATTCCAATAGCCCTAAAGGAATCGACTTGACTATAGACGATTCCGGGATATAAATCCTCGCATGGGCAAAAAACTATCAGATGGATTAATTAAGCCAGTCATACCCCGGATCACCGATTCGGAACGAGACGACCGCGCCCAGATTTGCGAGGAGTCGCTAATTATCTTGCGGGAGAATAAAATGCGCTTACCGAAGCGGGCGAAGGCGCTCATGCAGCTCTTCGTGAACGGCTATATCAGTCAGAAGGAACTGAGCGTCCTCCTTAACAGCAAACTTTTCAAGCCCTGATACTAGCGCAACAAAACTAGCCCTTTTAAATAACACTGTTGGTCACGCACCGTCCTGCAAGGAATTTCAGCGTTAGTGCAACAAAATAATGTGCACTGAAATTTCATTTAATTACAACAGCTATTGACAGACATTGCCTTCACGTTAGGGTCGGACGCGAAGGAACCATCATGCCCGATCAAAAATCCGAACCGTCTATCCATCGCTGCACAATTAGAAACCTCCCCGTCGAAAACGGCGTTGTGGGAGAGATCATTGTAGAAGGTGAGAACGCAGCACAATGCTTCGATAAAATTCTTCGCCTATTGAAGCGCAAGTCACGCGCTAAGAAGTCCGACGCCAGAACTTCTCCCACACAAAGCACGGTAGATCTGCTGGATGATGTCATTGAACGCTACATATCAGATTTAATACGCCGCAATCTGGGCCTGACCTACATCCAACTCAATAGGCAAACACTTGGAATTATGCTTGCCGCTATCGGAAACAAGCCATTAGCATCAATCACGGGCGATGATATCCGAAGGACCTTGGACAGTTTCAAGTTTTGGCCGAACAATGCTAGACGAAAACCATCTATGAAAGATCTAAGCTTTGCCGAGATCCTTGACATAGGAAGAAGAAGCACGCCCCGCCCTCTCAATGCCGAGACTTATAATAATCATATCAGACGCATCAACGCCTTCTTCAATACGCAACAGCAAGCGCACAAATCTTTCAGATCGCCCGCATCAGGGATTGCGAAGGAAATCGACACATCGACAGCAGCGAAGAACCGTCGCCCTTTCACTACGGGCGAACTTGAAAAAATCTTTGATCCGGAAGCCTACTCAGAGTGGACCAAAGACAAGCCCCACAGGTGGTGGGGCCCTCTCCTGGCGCTTTACACGGGAGCACGGATTAGTGAAATCGCACAGCTTCGAACGACTGATATTCACACTGTCGATGGGGTCACATGCATCTGCATCCAAGTTACGGCGACGGGGCAACACCTTAAAAACTCCTCTTCCATTCGCGCCATTCCCATTGCGCAGCCGTTGCTAGATGCCAACTTCTTGGCCTATGTCAATGAAGTTAGAGCCACTGGACAGGATCGACTCTTCCCACACCTCCCCCTCACCGTCGCGGTCAAAGATGGCAAGGCATACATCAAGGGCTACGGCGGCACACTTGTTCAGCAATTTGGCCGATACATCAAAAAGCATGGCTTTAAAAAGGGCATTGGGTCACACGTCTTCCGTCACACCTTCGCCACCAATTTGACCAAAGAAAAGGTTGGTGCGGTGCAGATTGCTGCACTCACCGGACACACAGTCGTGGGAGCGCCATCGGAAAGCGTCTCGGTCCCTGGATTGCTGAGCTATATTGATCGAGGACTGTGCCCGCCTGAGCTTCGAGCTTGCGCTGAGACGCTATCCAAGTTCTACCCAGGGATTGAAATTCCAGTCTATATCCCTGGACAGTTTGCAGATGCTCTGAGTGACCGGAAGAGCTTCAAAACTTAGCGTCTCTCCCCCGCTCACGCGCCAGGAGGCCTGACCAAGATGAGGTCCTCTTCCTCTACGTTGTCTTTAACATACAGCCGAGGGGTTGTCTCTTCTGATATGCCTTCGAGCAACAGTCTCGCTTTCGCTTGTGCAAAGGCCTGTCGTATCGACAAACCGAAGCCAATGCCGGAATAAAACTGAGCGGCAAAAACCCGAGCAGCCTCATCTCCAATCGCGTCACTCATGCCAATTGCTGAGTCCACGTATTGAGTGCACGCTCTCGCCTGTTCGTATGAGAAGCAAGTATTGAAGAACACGAGACGGACCGCCGCCGACATTAGCGCAATGGTCTGCACGATTGCTTCTTTCGACACGAGCTTCTCGTTGCCAAGGTCATCTTGCAACACCAATTCATCATCTGAGGTTCCATGTCCGCTGAAATGGACAATGGTGGGTTTCAGTTCATTGAGAGCTTGAAACAAATCACCCGGCCTCACAGCCCACTTGGATCGAAATTCGACCGATTCTCGGTGATCGGATAGGCGCAAATTATGCTCAATCGCCCTGACCTCCTCATCTAGAAGAAGTCGACTCCCGTAGTCGCTGCCAGGATCAGAAGCAAAGAAGGCGACGGTAATTTTCTCAGGCAAGGCCTTTAACTTGGCAAGCTCCGCACGTGTCTCATAGTGCATTTCATCGTGGCGAAGAATATTCTTACCCATCTGGCTCATTCGCTGATTTTGTGCTCTGGCAGCGTTGGTTGCCGCGACGTCTCGTTGCTTTTGAAGGCGAGCTTCTTCCCGATCAATGTTCTTCTGGGCTGACGCCGCCTTTTTCTGTTCTGCGCCAATTTTCTCCTCAATCCTGCCTAGCTCTTTCTGGGCACGGGCCGCCGCATCAGCATGCCGGGACGCTTCTTGGAGCTTAGAATTGATAGTCGAGGGCTGTTTGCTCTTTCGAGCAGCATCGGACGCGGCTCTCGACCTTTTATTAAGATCTGCCACTTTAGCCGTCTCTTTAGCTTTTTGGGACTGCAACTTGCTGATGGCATCGCTGGCTCGCGTATATGCCTGTCTGTATGCGCTGAGCGACATGCTTTTCCTCCAATGACATCTCATACATCCATTAAAAAAGCCCCGCAATGCGAGGCTTTAAATATTTACCCCGGATACTTCGGGAATTTCTCGTCCGGATGCTTGGCTTTCCATTCTTTATATGCTGCTGACCCTTCCCATGCGGCAAAAGCACGCGGCGTGCGGCCACGGCCAGTCCAGGTCTCTTGGGTGTGCGGCAGCCAATACTTCGGCGCTACTTCTTTACGCGTGCCAGTGCCAGTGGACTTCTTCGGACGACCTGGCCCGTTGGAAGAACTGCCAACTTGGCTCGCGATATCAGCCTTCTGCTTAGCGGTGAGGTGCTGCCCGTAACGGCTCAGCAGATCCGAAATCTGCAAGAACGCGTCAGACGCTTCGTCTTCAATGAGCTTCGCCTCCTGCTCTTCCAGCTTGCGCAGTTCTTCGGCAAGCTTAGCTTTGGCCGAAGCGATTGAATCAAGGGTCGGTTTGCTCATTTGGCCAGTGGTCTAATTGATCGGAGCGTAACTATAACAAGCGTGTGGAAGGTCGCATAGCGCGGTCTTCATCCGCTTCCGGTGTCCGGAGCTTCTTAGCGATTTCATCCGTCTCCTCGACGGAGATCTCCCTCACCTTCCCCCACTCAGTGCCCCCCTCATCAAGCGTTCCCGCAATGTGGAAATGAAGATGGCTAATGGCTTGGTTCGCTTCCTTCCCGTTGTTTTGCCACACCGCGATGCCAGGCCTCTCATACGCTTGGTCAATAAGACGCGCTGCATCCCGAACAGCGGTCATCAACGCGAGGCTCTCACTATCATGCAGCTCCAACAGCGTTGGTCGATGGGCGATCGGAATAACCAGCAGATGGGGGACGCCCCTTTGCTCCCGAGTTACCAGAGTTGCGGTGAGTTCATCACGCCGCAAGATCGTATAAGGCCGATCTCCTCTAAGATATGCACAGAAGGCGCATGCGCCATCGTCAGGAAGCTCAATACTGGTCTCGCCCATTACGAGTTCCTCAGAGAAGACAAGAAGGCTTGCAGCTCCAAGCGGTCCAGTTTTTTAAACTGGTCATCGGGAACGACTATCGTAAGCTCATCGGATACCTTTTCCTTTCTTGAGCAAAACATATAGGAAAGAATGATGAGCCGAATTGAGTCTTGTGCTGGAAGCACGCCTGAAATTCTCGACAGCCCTCCACCCCAGGGCGAAATAGATACAGGCTGACCATTCCCCTTCGTTGTAACCTCAGCCCACAATTCGAATAGGCTCTTTGTCAGTGTTTCGATCTGCGAGCTCGCTTTATTGTTCTTATCCATATCGGCGTATGCCGACAGATAGATTTTCTTCCCACCCTGCCTGACAGTCAAAGCGGTCCCTATTTCATATTTCTCTTTCTTCCCTTCCTTTTCGATATGGGAGACTGGAACCTTACCCACCAGAGCATCACCGATCTGCTTATCCAGCTCTTTCCACGAGCCCTCATAAAGCTTGTCGATGGCCTGACCCAGAAGGCTCTTCCGCTCAATGATATGTGGCGTTTCAGTATCGAACGTGTTGCAGACACCGATGACTATATTTCCACTTTGGCTGAAAATATCACCCTTAACTATTTTTATTTTGGTCTTTGGGGAAGAATATTCAGCTTGAATAGGATTTGGCCAATTCAAATATAGGCCGACTGCTAGTGATGAAAATAGTATGACTACAAATGATATGCCGTCAAGCAGCTCAGCCCGTGCGGGAAAGAACAGCACCATTATTCTAATGACGGCGACAATTGTTCCCAATACAGCGAACGACTTAAGAATATAATTCTTCCAGAAGCGTCGCGTCTTCATGTCTTGGCGCAGCTCTCCCATCACCGATTACCCCTAAAGCCCAAGATTTGTGTAAATATTCGGCTCATAATAGTGCGGGCCTTGGCTTTTTTTAGATGGGTAGAAATCCACGTAATTATCCAAAGCGAACTTTATGATTTTCATCTGGAACGACACCGACATGGTGTAATAGTTAGCGTCCAAGAGCGGCTTGGGGATGAATTGAGTGGCGATATTTCGAGATTGGTTCAGATTTGCAACCACAACCGGGAGATCGAACTCCTTGATGACTTCAATCTCGTGTGCAAGAAATGATTTACCGTCGCCGCCCTTTGCTTTTGCGTGCTCGCTACCAAGCAGCACAACTTGCTTGGCATTTTTCAGGCGCTCTCTCAGGTTTCGCTTGATGGTCTCTGGTTTACTTGTGTCTCTCGCCCCAAAAAGGTCGTGCGCGTCATAGAAATTGAAGTCAATCTTATCATTGTCTCTCCATGCCTCCATCATACGATAGGACCTGATGTCTTCACTTGCGAAGGCGATATAGGTTTTATTTCGATAGCTCATTTCAAACTCCGTTTGTTGTGAGGGACGGATACCGTGCTGGCATCAGGTCGTATAGCTCGTCGAGTGGGCTTTTATCACTGCCGTGTTCGTAGCTTATCCCCCAAGCCAACAACCGAGCTTCATTTAATTTGGACAGGTGCGAAACATCCAATTTATGGATAAGGGGAACAGAGCCTTTTGCCTCATTAAGCGCTTCGTCGTAAGCAAGGACACGTTTGCTCCGCCTACCAACAGGAAGATCTCTCTTCTGAATTGTTTTGGAAATTGCGATTTCGGCGTATATCCAAGGAGAGGACGTGCTCCCTTCCTTTATTGTTTTGCCCGCAGATATCGACTCGGGAGTATTTAGGAAGAATAGGCACTCACAGCGGTCAATCATTTCCGTAATCGCCATCATCAACATCACGTGGACATGGCTGGTTGACAGATTTCTTTTGTCGTAGTCATAGCTAGTGCCGTTTTCATGAAGACAATATTGATTGTCTATCATCTTAAGTAGAGCGTCAGCACTATTCCAAACGGCCGAGTCAATAAACGCGGTCAGCCCAAACTTGTCTTTCAGCCACCCTGCTAAGCGCAGTGCCTTGGCTTCGTCATTGTGTGAGTGGGAAATAAAGACATCGGCCTTGATAGCCGGGAACCATGTTTTGCTCAGCGCCTGCGCATCGAGCTTGCCGTCTTCGTTGAGATACGATTCGAGCGAGCTTCTTATTGACAATGCCTGCTCCTCTTGGATGAGGCGTCCAAGGGAAGCTGCGTAAAATCCGAAGTCTGGTGAAAGACCTTCTATCTGAAAACCCCTGTGCATTGTTCCCCCTGTGGAACTCGGCAGCGAATCGTCACAACAGCTTACTTTCTCCGAATGTTAGCTGAACGCAACTTGTAGCGTGATAGGAATTTCCCTACCCCTACTGAACTGGTACGGGATGGAAGGAGGCACCGAACGACGTTAGACTCCCGGATCACAACACAGGACATAGGTCCGGTTTGCGTTTCCCTGAAGGAAGAAGGGGTTAGAGCTGATTCAATAGGCTCCCCCTCTCTCCGCCAGATAAATGAAGAAGCCGCCCAGTGGGCGGCTTTTTTATTTGTCTGGCGGAGAGCATCGGGCGAGAGAAGCCCCGCCGGGGTTCGACGGTTCTGCAGGAGCAGAACCGGACCGCCGCAGGCGGGGCCCGGTGCGCAGCGCGCCGGGATCGGGTGCATGGATGCACCCGACCATCCCCCTCTCTCCGCCAGATAACTGAAAAAGGCTGCCTGAAAGGGCAGCCTTTTTCAGTTATCTGGCGCGGGACGCGAAGTGCGCTGCGCGCGCTTCGCCCCAAACGTTGCTGCGCAACGTTTGGGTCCCTCCCATTGCCTGCCTCTCCCCGCCCCTGCCGGGGCAGCCCCTCAACAGAGGGGCTTGTTCCTCCAGAGACGTCGGTAGATCCACGCCATGCGTGGATGCTCTTCGCGCGCCCCCCCCCCCCTGCTTCCCCACATGCTCCTCAAACAAGCTGGCGCGGGACGCGAAGTGCGCTGCGCGCGCTTCGCCCCAATCGTTGCTGCGCAACGTTTGGGCCCCTCCCTTTGCTTGCCTTCTCCCCGCCCCTGTCGGGGCAGCCCCTCAACAGAGGGGCTTGTTCCTCCAGAGACGTCGGTAGATCCACGCCATGCGCGGATGCGTTTGATCGCCTTACGCACGCTCGATAGCACCCCAAAACAAAACTGAACGAATCCTGAAAATTCGCTATCGTAGGCGCCTTCAACCGACGCTTGGCCCATTGCCCATGAGCTCGATCGACAGCGCTCACGCCGCCTGCGAAAACTGCGACACCGCCCTGCACGGCCACTACTGCCATCGCTGCGGGCAATCGGCGCACAACCCGCTCAAGCATGTGGGTCATGCCATCGAAGAAGTGTTCGAATCCTTCTGGCATCTCGATGGGCGTATCTTCCGCACGCTGCGCGATCTCTGGGTGCCGGGCCGCATCGCGCTGAACTACCTCAAGGGCCGCCGGGTCGGATACGTGCAGCCCCTGCGGCTGTTCGTCATCCTCACCCTGTTTACGTTCTTCGTCGGCAAGCTCTTCGTGCACGTCGACGATTTCAGCATCGGCGGTGGCACCAACTCTGTGTACGCCAAGACCACGACAGTGGAGCAGGTCGAAGCCGCCCGCGCGGCGCAGCTGGCGTTGATCGACCAACAACAGGCCAACTCACCCGGCACCGGCAACGCCGGCTTCGCCATGGCCAGGGCCGCAGTGAATGCCGCAGCCGCGCAGCGCAAAGCCGAGCTCACCGGTGCCGGCAAGGAGGCCGCCACGACGGAAAACGGCACTTTCTTCAACCACACCGTCAACGGCAAACCGTGGGACGCTGACACCAACCCCATCGTGATGGCCGGCTGGCCCCGGTTCGCCAACAACTGGCTCAACAAGCGCCTGCACAACGGCAACGCCAACATCCAGCGCATGGGGGGCAAGACCGATCTGTACATGCAGGCGATCCTGACCGCATTGCCCGGCGCCCTGTTCTTCCTGATGCCGGTGTTCGCACTGGTACTGCGCGTCGCCTACATTCCGCGGGCGATGGGCTATCTGGAACACCTGGTGGTTGCGCTGTACAGCCATTGCTGGCTGATGACGGTGCTGCTGGCAACCTTCCTCATCGCCGGCATCAGCAGCGCGCTCGCATCACCCGCATTCGCCGCCGTCAGCCAATGGCTGTATGCACTGTTGTGGCTGGCAGTACCGGTCTATCTGCTGTGGATGCAGCAACGCGTGTACGGCGGCAACAAGGCGCTGACCGTGCTGCGCTACCTGGCCATCGGCGGCGTCTACCTGTTCCTGGTGAGCTTCGTGGTGATGTATGCGGTGCTGGCGGGAATCTCGGCCTGAGGGATACACGCACGGCATCCGGTCCATGAATCCACGCATGGCGTGGATCTACTGGCGATCGTCTATCGTGGGCCCATGAACCTCCGCCTCTACCGCCCCACCGATGCCAGCGCCTGCCTGTCGATTTTCGACAGCAACGTACCCACCTACTTCGCGCCCGAAGAGCGCAGTGACTTTGAACGCTTCCTGCGCGAACAGGCCACGGACTGTGCATTCCAGGTCATCGAGCGCGATGGCAGCATCGTGGCCTGTGGCGGCCTGTCGCGACGCGGCGACGGCAGTGCCGGTTTCTGCTGGGGGATGGTCCAGCGCGCGCTGCACCGGCAGGGGCTGGGCCGCGAACTGGCACTGGCACGCCTGCGCCAGGCTGAAGCGGATCCCTCGATCAAGCGCATCGCGCTCAGTACCAGCCAGCACACCCAGGGCTTCTATGCCGGGCTGGGCTTCCAGGTGACGCGGATCGTGCCCGATGGCCACGGCGCCGGGATCGACGCCGTGGAAATGGAGCGGGAGCTCTAGCGCTCCCGCCCCGGCCCCATCCACGCAGTGCGTGGATCTACCGCTGGCCCGCTCCCCTCAGAAGCCTACGCGCAGGTTGATCTGCCCGCCAACATCACGGCGGCCATCGCCGTGCTGGCCCTGCACGAACATCGACAGCTGGCTGTTGCGGCCGAGCCCAACCGCCACGCCGACCTGACTGACCAGCGCATTGCGTGCCATCACCGCGCTGTAGACGTCGAACGCGTTGCCACCGACGGCGAAGCGGTTGCGGCTGGCCACATCGGTGTCACCCGAGGCGTGCTGCCAGCCGAGGCCGACCGTCAGCTGTGCCGGGAAGCGCTCGCCGCTGCCCACATCCCAACGTCCACGCACGCCCACGGTGCTGACATTGAGCGTGTCCTTGCCGCCTTCCAGCTCCAGTGCAGCAGTGCCACCCTGCTCTACTGCGCGATCGCTGTCGACCCAGTGCTTGGTGAACTGCACGTACGGCTGCAGCTGGGTCGTGCCATGTGTCCAGGTCCAGCTGCCCTCCACCTGCGCGATGGTCACGTCCGAGTCCTGGCGGCTGTACAAGGTCTGGCCCAGCAGCGGCACCTCACGCGTGGTGCGCGTACGGTAGTCGCCGCGCGATACGCTGCCCCCCACCGCGAAGCCGTTGTTCCACTGGCCCTGTGCATACAGGCCGAACGTGTTGCCACGCAGGCGGGCTCGCGAACTGCGATCGTACAGGCGCGTATCCAGCCGCTCGTTGCCTGCGGCCGCACCCAGCACCACGTGCTCGCCCAGCTGCCAGTCCACGCCCGCCATCAGCGCATTGCGGTTGGAGCGGATGTCATCGCCATTGCCGTCACCGTCCTGGCGGAACACCTTGCCACTGCCGGCCAGCCACGCCGAAGCACGCTCACCACGCACGGTCGGCAGCTCACTGCCCAGGCGCTGGCGGATACCCTCTTCCAGGTAATTGTCGTACAGCAGCACCGCGCGGCTGGCCGCATGCACTTCACCGGACAGCTGGTCGAAGGCAGCGCGCGCGGTACCCGCGTCATACATCAGCAGCGTGTTGTACAGGCCCAGTGCCGAACCACTCTGCGGCAGGCTGTCCAGCGCTGCGGCGGTGTTGTACTGGTTGCGCGTCTTCGCCGCCGTGGTGAATGCCGCGGTCTGCGCCACGTCGATCTGCAGGTTGGCCGTGTTCGCGGTGTAGACCGGGGTGATGGTCAGGAAGGCCGACGGCGTGGTGGCCGAGGCGAACTGCCCGCTCACCCCACCGCCCGCGTTGACCACGGTGTACTGCTGGCCCTGCTGGTAGCTGGTGCTCGGCGAGATGGTGTTCACCTGCACGGTGCTCCCAGCCACGTTGGCACTGCCGCCCACCTGCACCGTGTCGCTGCCGGTGGCACCCAGATCGATGCCCAGCGTGCTGCCCGGCGACAGGGTCAGGTTGCCCCCCACCGTGATCGTGCCGGTGCCATTGCCCGCACCGCTGCCGTTGCCCGGACCATTGCCCGGCGACAGCACGCCGCCGCTGGACACCGTCACACCACCGCCGGCGCCACCGATAGTGCCGGTGCCGGACAGCGTGGTGCCGCTGCCGATGGTCCACTGGCCGCCGATGTTGCCGGTGACATTCAGGCCACCGCCGGTGACCTGGCCGGTACCGCTGAAGCCACCGCTGTTGCCACCCAGGTTCAGGCCCCCCGGGCCGGCCTGCACGATGCTGCCACCACCACTGATGGTGCCGCCCAGCGAGGTGGTGCCACCGGTGTTGATGATCAGGCCACCGTTGTTGGTGATGTTGCCGGTGACCGAACCGCTGGCCCCGCCGTTGCCGACCTGCACGGTGCCGCCGGCATTGATGGTGGTACCGCCGGTGTAGGTGTTGTTGCCGGTCAGGACCACGGTGCCGGTGCCGGCCTGGTTCAGGCCACCGTTGCCGCTGATGGTGCCGCCCACCGTGGTGTTGCCGCCGACGTTGAACACCAGGCTGCCGTTGTTGGCAACGTTACCGGTGATCGCACCGCTCGCGCCACCGTTGCCGACCTGCAGCGTGCCGCCGGTGTTGATGGTGGTGCCGCCGGTATAGGTGTTGTTACCGGTCAGGACCACGGTGCCGGTGCCGGCCTGGGTCAGGCCGCCGCTGCCGCTGATGGCACCGCCAACGGTGGTGTTGCCACCCACGTTGAACACCAGGCTGCCGTTGTTGACGACGCTGCCGCCGATGGCACCGGTCGCACCGCCATTGCCGACCTGCAGGGTGCCACCGGCATTGATGGTGGTCGGGCCGGTATAGGTGTTGTTGCCGCTCAGGGTCAGCGTGCCGCTGCCGGCCTGGGTCAGGCCGCCACTGCCGCTGATGGTGCCATTCAGCGTGGTATTGCCCGCCACATTGGAGAGCAGCGTGCCATTGTTGGTGACGTCGCCGACGATCGAGCCCGTCGCACCGCCGTTGCCCAGCTGCAGCGTACCGCCGGCGTTGATGGTGGTACCGCCGGTATAAGTGTTGGTACCGGTCAGCAGCAACGTCCCGCTGCCGGCCTGGGTCAGGCCGCCGCTGCCGCTGATGGTGCCGCCCAGCGCGGTGTTGCCGCCCACGTTCGAGATCAACGCTCCATCGTTGGTGATGTCGCCAGCGATGGAGCCGGTTGCCCCGCCGTTGCCGACCTGCAGCGTGCCACCGGCATTGATGGTGGTGCCGCCGGTGTAGGTGTTGTTGCCAACCAGGGTCAACACGCCAGCGCCGGCCTGGATCAGCGTGCCACTGCCACTGATCGCGCCATCGACTGTGGTGTTGCCGGCCACGTCGAACACCAGGCTGCCGTTGTTGGCAACGTTGCCGGTGATCGCGCCGGTCGCACCGCCATTGCCCACCTGCAGCGTGCCACCGGCATTGATGGTGGTGCCGCCGGTATAGGTGTTGTTGCCGGTCAGGGTCAGCGTGCCGCTGCCGGCCTGGGTCAGGCCACCGGCGCCGCTGATGGTGCCGCCCAGCGTGGTGTTGCCGGCCACGTTGGATACCAGCGCACCGTTGTTGGTGATGTCACCCACGATCGCGCCGGTTGCACCGCCGTTGCCCACCTGCAATGTGCCACCGGCATTGATGGTGGTACCGCCTGTGTAGGTGTTGTTGCCGGTCAGCACCAGCGTACCGCTGCCGGCCTGGGTCAGGCTGCCACTGCCGCTGACCACACCGCCCACGGTTGCCGTGGTGCCGAGGTTGTAGACCAGGCTGCCGTCGTTGGTGATGTCGCCCAGCACCGAGCCGGTGCTGCCGCCGTTGCCGATCTGCAGCGTGCTACCACCGTTGATGGTGGTGCCACCGGTATAGACGTTGTCGCCGCTCAGGGTCAGCGTGCCGGTACCGCTCTGCACCAGACCGCCGGTGCCACTGAGCACACCGCCGAAGGTGGTGCTGCCGTTGTTGCCGCCGGTGGTCAGGGTCGCACCGCCCAGCACCACGCCGGATCCGGCTACGCCGGCCAGGCCTCCGATGCTCTGACTGCCACCGGCACTGATGTCCAGCGTGCTGGTACCGGCCAGGTTCACCGTGCTGGCGCCAGACAGGGTGCCGCCCGCGCCCACCGCCAGCGTGCCGCTGTTGATGGTGGTGGTGCCGGTGTAGCTGCTGGCGCCGGTCAGGGTCAGCGTGGCCGGGCCATCCTTGATCAAACCGCCCGCGCCGGAAATCGCGCCGGCCAGGGTCAGGTCATTGCTGCCCAGCACGTCGAGATTCGCACCCGCGCCAAGAGCGACGTTGTTGGCCAGCGTCACCGCCGCATTGGCATCCAGCGAGCCGTTGCCCGCCACAGTGAGTGCACCGCTGCCCAGCGCTGCGTTGTTGCCGACCACCAGCCCGCCGGCGTTGAGGGTGACACCGCCAGTGAAGGTGTTCGCACCGCCCAGCGTCTGCACGCCCGCCCCGTCCTTGATCAACGCGCCGGTGCCACCGATGACACCGTTGAACGCGGTGTTGCCGACGCCGCCGAGGGTCAGCGTGTTGCCGCCCAGCGACACGTTCGAGCCCGTCACGCCCGCCAGCGAGCCGATGCTCTGGTTACCGCCTGCGGAGATATCAAACGCGGTGCCGGCATTGGCCAGGGTGACCGCACCGGTCGCCGCCAGGCTGCCGCCGGCGCCGATCGCCAGCGTGCCGGCATTGATGGTGGTACCGCCAGTGAAGGTGTTGGTGCCGGTCAGGGTCTGGGTACCGGTGCCTTCCTTGATCAGCCCGCCGGTGCCGCCCACGGAGCCGCCGAAGGTGCCGTTGGTGGCATCACCTATGGTCAGCGTGTTGGCGCCCAGATTCACCGTGCCATTGCCGATCAGCGTGCCGAACTGCTGCGTACCGGCACCGGCCGACAGATCGAAGGTCGCGCCGCTGGCCAGGTTGACGATGCCGCTGGCATGCAGGCTGGCCCCGGCCCCCAGCGCCAACGTGCCGGCATTGATGAAGGTGCCACCGGTGTAGGTGTTGGTGCCGTTCAGGGTCAGCGTCGCCAGGCCTTCCTTGGTAAGCGAGCCGGTGCCGCTGAGGTTGCCGTTGAGGGTCAGGTCATTGCTGCCCAGTACGGTCAGGCCAGCATTGAGAACGAAGTTGTTGCCCAGGGTGATCGCGCTGTTGGAATCAAGCGTGGCAGCGCCGCCCACGGTCACCGTGCCGGTACCCAACGCGGCGTTGTTGCCCACCACCAGGCCACCGGCATTAAGGCTGACGCCTCCACCGAAAGTATTGGCACCGGTCAGTGTCTGCACGCCGGCACCGTTCTTGATCAGTCCACCGCTACCGCTGATCACGCCGTTGTACGTGCTGTCGGCCACGCCGCCCAGTGTCAGCGTATTGCCACCCAGCGCCACGTTGCTGCCGGCCACACCGGCCAGCGCACCGATGCTCTGGTTGCCACCGCCGGAGATATCCAGCGTGCCGGCACCGGCAAGATTCACCGCGCCGGTGGGCGCCAGGCTGCCGCCGGCACCGATGGCCAGCGTGCCGCTGTTGATGGTGGTACCGCCGGTGTAGGTGTTGGCGCCGGTCAGGGTCACCGTAGCCGCACCATTCTTGATCAGGCCACCGTCACCACTGATGACGCCACCCAGCGTGAGCGCGTTGCTGCCGAGCAGGTTGAGGTTGGCACCGGCGGTGAGGCTGATGGCATTGCCAAGCGTCACCGCCAGGCTGCTGTCCAGCGTCGCATCGGCACCGACGTTCAACGCGCCGCTACCCAGTGCAGCGTTGTTGCCGACCACCAGCCCGCCACCGTTCAAGGCCACGCCGCCGCTGAACAGGTTGGCGCCGCCGAGCGTGAGAATGCCCGCGCCGTTCTTGACCAAACCGCCGGTACCGGCAATCGCGCCATCGAAGGCGCTGCTGCTGACGCCCCCCAGAATCAGTGAGTTGGCGCCCAGACTGACCGTCGAGCCGGCCACGCCGGACAGCGAACCGATGGTCTGGTTGGCACCGGAGGCCGAGATGTCGAAGCCCGCACCTGGCGCAGCGATGTTCACCGCACCGGTCGCCGCCAGGCTGCCGCCCGGGCCAATCGCCAGCGTGCCAGCATTGATGAAGGTGCCGCCGGTGTAGGTGTTGGCGCCGGTCAGCGTTTCGATGCCCGTACCGACCTTGTTCAGGCCACCGGTACCTGCGATCGAGCCGCTGAAGGTGCCATTGACGGCGCCTCCGACTTCGATGTTGTTGGCCCCCAGGTTGACCGTGCCGTTGCCGACCAGCGTACCGAACACCTGCGTGCCGTTGCCGGCCGACAGGTCCAGCGTGGCGCCGGTGGCGAGATTGACGGTACCGCTTGCGGCCAGGCTGGCACCGGCGCCGAGTGCCAGCGTACCGGCGTTGACGTTGGTACCCCCCGTGTAGGTGTTGATGCCGTTCAAGGTGAGCGTTGCGCCACCGTTCTTGGTCAGGCTGCCGGTGCCGGAGAGCACACCGTTGAGGGTGAGCGCGTTGGTGCCCAGCACGGTCAGCCCGGCGTTGAGCACAACGTTGTTGGCCAGCGTCGCCAGCCCGGTGGTATCCAGCGTGGCCGCGCCACCCACGGTGAGTGCGCCGGTACCCAGCGCCGCGTCATTGCCCAGCACCAGTCCACCGGCATTGAGTGAGACGCCACCACCGAAGGTGTTGGCGCCGGACAGGGTCTGCACGCCTGCACCCACCTTGACCAGACCGCCACCGCCACTGACCACGCCATCGAAGGCGGCATTGCCGGCCGTGCCGAAGGTCAACGAATTGCCGCCCAGCATCAGCGTGCTTCCGCCCGCACCGTTGAGCGCGCCGATGGTCTGGCTACCGCCGGCACCGGAGATATCGAAGCCAGCGCCTGCGCCCAGCGTGATATCACCCGCTGCGGCAAGACTGCCGCCCGTGCCCAGCGCCAGCGTACCGGCGTTGATGGTGGTACCGCCGGAGTAGGTATTGGCACCGGACAGCGTCAGCGTGGTAGCACCATTCTTGATCAGGCTGCCATTGCCGCCGATCACACCCGACAGCGTCAGCGCGTTGCTGCCAGGCAACGTCAGTGCAACGCCCGAGCCCAACGTGACTGCATTGCCCAGTGTCACCGCAGCGCCTGCATCCAGCGTGGTACTGGCATTCACCCCCAGCGTGCCGGAACCGAGTGCGCCGTTCGCGCCGACCACCAGGCCACCGCCGTTCAAGGTCAAGCCACCACCGAAGGTATTGGTGTTGTTGAGCGTCAGCAGGCCTGCACCGTTCTTGATCAGGCTGCCGTTGCCGGCCACCACGCCACCAAGGGTGAGATCGTTGCTACCGCCCAGCGTGAGCTGTGTACCGGTACCAAAGTTCACCGCGTTGGCCAGGTTCAGTGCCACGGTGCTGTCCAGCGTGGTGGTGCCGCCGATACCCAGCGCACCGGTACCGAGGGCACCTGCATCGCCCAGCACCAACCCGCCCGCGTTGAGCGCAAGACCACCACTGAACGTGTTCGCACCGGACAGCGTCTGCACGCCCGCGCCGGTCTTGACCAGGCCACCGGTACCACCGATCACACCGGCAAAGCTGCCGTCGCTGGCACCGCCGAAGGTGAGCGACTGCGCGCCCAGGGCAAGCTGGCTGCCCGCCACGCCGTTCAACGCACCGATGGTCTGTGCCGCACCGGCTGCGGAGATGTCCAGTATCGCGCCCGCGCCGGCAAGATTCACCGCACCGGCCGCGGCGAGACTGCCACCTGCCCCCAACGCCAGCACACCGGCATTGACGGTGGTGCCGCCGGCATAGAGGTTGGCACCGCTCAGGGTCAGACGTGCCGCGCCGTCCTTGATCAGCCCACCGGCACCGAATACCGGACCAGTGAGCGTCAGGTCATTGCTGCCCAGCACGGAGAGGTTGGCACCGGCAGCGAGGCCGATGTTGTTGCTTACGGTCAGCGCCGTTGTGGCGTCCAGCGAAGCGTTGCCGCCCACGTCCAGCTGACCGGTACCCAATGCCAGTGCATTGCCCAGCTGCAGCACACCCGCGTTGAGGCCAACACCCCCACTGAAGGTATTGGGCCCGTTCAACGCCAGTGTCGCCGCACCGTTCTTGACCAGACCGCCGGTGCCGCTGATGACACCGCCCAGCGCCACGTTCTGGCTGCCCAGCAGGTCAAGCACTGCCCCGGTTCCAAGATTGACGCCGTTGGCCAGATTCAGTGCCACCGAACTGTCCAGCGTGGTATTGGCGCCCACCGACAGCGCACCGGTGCCCAACGCACCGGCATTGCCCAGCAGCAGGCCGCCACCGTTGACGGTCAACCCACCGCCGAAGGTGTTGGCGCCATTGAGGGTCAAAGTAGTGGCACCGTTCTTCACCAGCCTGCCCGCACCGGACACCACCCCACCCAGCGTGATCGCCTGCGAGCCCGGCAGCGACAGCGCGGCACCCGCGCCCAGCGACACATTGTTGGCCAGACTCAGCGGGGCGCTGCCATCGAGAGAGACGTTGCCACCAATGCCCAGTCCGCCCGTGCCGAGTGCACCGCTGTTGCCCAGCAGCAGGGTGCCGGCGTTTGCGCTCAGTCCTCCACTGAAGGTGTTGGCGCCGTTCAAGGTCAGTGTGGACGCGCCATTCTTGACCAAGCTGCCGGTGCCGGTGATGTTGCCGCCCAGCGTCAGGTTCTGGCTGCCCGGCAGGGTCAGCGCCGCGCCGAGGTTGATCGCATTGCCCAGGTTGAGCGCAGCAGTGGTGTCCAGCGAACCGTTGCCACTGACCGTCAGCGCACCGCTTCCCAGCGCGCCGGCGTTGCCCAGCACCAGGCCGCCGGCCGCAAGATTCACCCCACCGCTGAAGGTATTGGCGCCGGTCAGCGTCTGCACGCCACTGCCCTGCTTGATCAGGCCACCGGTGCCGCCGATCACGCCGGCGAAGGTCTGGTTGGTGGCATCACCGAAGGTGAGCGTGCTGCTGCCCAGCGTCACCGTGCTGCCGGCGATGCCAGTCAGTGCACCGATGGTCTGGTTGCCGCCGAGTGAGATATCCAGTTCGGCGCCGGCCCCCGCCAGGCTCACCGCCCCGGTGGCCGCCAGACTGCCGCCACTGGCCAGCGCCACCTTGCCTGCGTTCACGTTCAGGCCGCCGGTGAACGCGTTGGCCCCACCCAGCGTCAGCGTGGAGGCGCCGTTCTTGACCAGGCTGCCGGAGCCACTAATGACACCGCCCAACGTCAGTGTGTTGCCTCCCAGAATGTCGAGCGAGCCACCTGCCCCGAGATTGATGTTGTTGCCCACACTCAACGCCGAGCTGCCATCGAGGGTCACGGCTCCGCCGACGTTCAAGGCACCGGTTCCCAGCGCACTGCCATTGCCCAGCAGCAGGCTGCCGGCATTGAACGCCAGCCCACCACCGAACGTATTGGCGCCATTGAGCGTCAGGGTTGACGCGCCATTCTTGATCAGGCCGCCAGCGCCGCTGATCACCCCGTTGAACGTGAGCGCCTGCCCGCCAAGCAGATTCAGGTTGGCGCCCGATCCGAGGCTGACAGCATTGGTCAACGCCAGCGCCGTGGTGCCGTCGAAGGTGGTGTTGCCGCCGACAGAGAACGTACCACTTCCCAGCGCGGCCGCATTGCCCAGCAACAAGCCACCTGCGTTGAGCGCAACACCGCCAGTGAGGCTGTTGACGCCGGACAGGGTCTGCACGCCGGTACCGAGCTTGATCAGGCCACCGGTGCCTGCGGCGAACGTGCCGCTGAAGCTGGTATTGCCCAGCCCACCCAGGGTCAGCGTGTGGCTGCCGAGATTGACCGAACCGCCGAGGCCGGCCAGCGAGCCGATGGTCTGGTTGGTCGCCGCTGAAAGATCCAAGCTGGTGCCAACGCCCAGCGTGATCGCACCGGTGGGCGACAGGCTGCCGCCCGCGCCCAGCGCCAACGCGCCCCCGGCCAAGGTGAAGTTGCCGGTCAGCGAATTGGCACCATTCAAGGTCAGCGTGCCCGCGCCGTTCTTGGTCACGTTGCCGGCACCGGAAATCGAGCCACTCAATGTCAGCGCATTGCTGCCCAGCAGGTTCAGCGAGCCCCCGCCGTTGATCACCAGATTGTTGCCCAGGTTGAAGCCAGCCGTCGTATCCAGCGAGGCGCTGCCACCGACGGTCAGGTTGCCGCTGCCGAGTGCACCGGCATTGCCCAGCAGCAGGCCGCCCGCATTGAGGTTGACGCCGCCGGAGAACACGTTTGCGCCGCCGAGAGTAACGATGCCGGTGTTGTTGACCGTCAGTCCACCAGCGCCTGAAAGCACGCCACTCAGGCCGAATGCATTGGTCCCTGCCAGGGACAGATTGCCACCGAGGCTGAAAGCGTTGGTCAGGTTCAGACCGGCCGTGGAGGAGGCGATGGCACCGCCGTTGGCGGTGAACAGCCCTGTGCCGAACGAACCGGCATTGTTGAAATTGATCAGGCCATCATTGAGCGTCGTCGGCCCCGCACCCGCCCACGCACCCTGCAGGTTCCAAGTGCCGCTGTTGACCGTCAGCTTCTGGAAGTTGACGTACTGGTTCCAGCCCACCGTGGTCGGCGCACCACCGGTGCCGGAGCCGGGGCCAGAGGGACTGTTCTGCAGCACCAGGCTGTTGTTGCTCGCCGAGCCGCCATCAACCTGGCCCGCGGCCGCCAGATTGACACCCACGCTACCCACGGTACCGGCGATACCCACGCCGGCGTTGTTCACGCTGGAACCAGACACCGCTGTGAACGTATTGCCTGCCGTAGAGTTGCCCAGGTGCACGCTGCCGTTGATCGTTCCGGCGTTGAGGAAGGTGTTGCCGTTGGTCGCCGAGGCGGACCCGGCAAAGCCGACACGACCGGTGATGCTGCCGGTATTGGTGAACTGGGTCTGCGCGCCGCCATAACTGAGAATGGCCGGGGCATCGGCGGCGGTGAACAGACCCGCACCGAAGATCGACATGCTCACCGAGCCATTGTTGACGACGGTGCTGGTGCCGCCCGCAGCGTTCTGCACCACCAACGCCTGTCCACCGAAACCGAGGAGCGAGGCGATATTGACCAGGCCGTTTATCGAACCACCGGCCAGATTGTTCACGTTGATGGCATTGCCACCGACCGTCGCGTTGCCCAGCACCATGCCCGACGCCGCCAGGCTCAGGCCACCGCTGATGGTGGGATCGACCGTGCCCTGGTTGTTCACGGTAATGCCGTTGCCGTTCAAGGTCACCGCACTACCACCCACGATCGGCGGCACGCTGAGCTGGGCGCCGGTCTGGATATCCAGGGTTACGCCATTGATGCTGTTGGCCAGCGAGTTGGTGCTTGAGCCTGTCGGGCAAGTGACTGTGTTGCCGACGGTGTTGCACGCTGCGAACGCCGAACCGCTGGCCAAGGTGGCTGCCAGTGCGACCGCCAGCTGATGCGCCCGCAATCGCGGTGGCCGCTTCGCGGTAATCGCACTTCCGCCGGGATTCTGGGCGACCTCCGAGGCAACCTGCATTACGCCGAGGGCACGATTGAAAACCAGACGGTAAATGCGGTTCATCGGTAAATCTCCATGAAAAGACCGGATGGCACTGCGGGCAGGTTTTTTGAAGACGATGCGGTCCATCCCGGCTCCCGATACGGGAACAAGGCCTGGCGGCATTAACTCCTGAAAATCTTCACATCTTCACGCGACGCCCCCTGGAAAAGGTGCGCCGGCGTGTCCGTCAAGGCGAAAACTCCCCGGTTTCGCATGACGAATGGCGGCACTGTGCGTCCGATGGCGCCAGCGGCATGTGAATCACGCTCGTTATTTTCATGACGTGCGTCAAATAAAACGAGCGGACAAAATGGCTTTGCCGAAAATGCATATACCTGCAGGACGCGGGGAATCCATTCCCCGCTCAACTAAATGCATTCAGCTGCTGGAGAGTTTCATCAGCACCAGCCCGGACACGATCAAGACCGCTGCACCGATCCGCATCGGGCTGACCTGCTCACCGAGGAACACGATGCCGACCACGAACGCGCCTACCGCACCGATGCCGGTCCAGATCGTATAGGCGGTACCCAATGGCAGGCTGCGCATGGCCACCGCCAGCAGCCAGAAGCTGGCGATCATGCCGATGATCGTGACCACGGTGGGGGTGAGCTTGGTGAAGCCTTCGGACTGCTTCATGGACACGGCCCAGACGATTTCCAGCAGGCCGGCGAACAACAGATAGATCCAGGCCATGACAGCCCTCCTCTTGGTAGGGCCAGGCCGTCCTGGTCATTGATTCCCGATGTGGGGGAGGTCGTTCCTCCTGGCCGGCATTCTAGCAACGCCGGTCGCGCCGGGGCGTTGCCAGCAGACGCGGGTTACAGCCGATTCAGTGCACGAAGCTGGCGTCGATGTACCTGCCTGCGCTATAGTTGCGTTCTGCCATCGGCCAGCCGATGTGCAGTCCGGCTGTGGTCTCCGGCGCATCGCGCGCTGCTTCCCCTGATCGGTGAACCGGCCGCCCACTGGGCGGCCAACGTCTCTATGGTGGCCCCGTCGGCCCCTCGCGACGCTAGGTCGAAAATCCCGCCAGGGCCGGAAGGCAGCAACGGTATCGATCGACGCGGGCGCCGAGGTCAGCCGGCGGGGCCATCGCCTTTTCCGGCGACGCCCGCCTCTGGTAGATGCCAACCTTGGTTGGCGCCCTTTGCCGGGCATGGCCCCGCGCTACTGCGCTTCCGGCGTACCCTGGTGGAACACCATGCGCCATCCGTCCCCATGCCGGCGCCACAGCGAACTGCGCAGTACCCAGCCTTGCGGCTGGCCATCCAGGTAGTAGCGGCTGCGATAACGCACCTGGGCCAGGTCTTGCGTCAGCAGCGAGACCGCGTACTGCTCCGATTCGATCCGCACCTGCGCCCGTTCCAGCGGGATCTCCGCCAGCGCAGCTGCACGGTCGTAACAGCGGCCGGAACTGCCGATCTCGCTGAAATCCTCGTCCAGCAGGGCCGCAAGGGACTCGCGATCCCCCCGCACCTGCGGCGCATGCAGCGCGCGTTCCAGCGCCTCCAGTTCGGCCGCCAGCGCCGCGTCGGCGGGCTGGCCAACACCGCTCACGGCGGATCCTGCGCCAGCACGTGCGGCGCCGTCGGGCTCGCCAACCGCACGCACTGCCCCGGCTGGGCGACGCGGTGACCGCGCGCGGCCAGCGCCGCACCGTCAGCCACGCTGGCGTAGTGGTAGAGCATCATCCGGGACTGCAGCTCGGCGCTGTACTCGCGCTCCAGGTCGTCCACACCGGTATGCGACGGGTTGCCGTGCAGGCCGCAGTCGTGCGCGATCAGTTCGTTGTCGTTGGCGAAACGGGCCAGCATCTCCGGAATCGGCCGGGTATCGCCGCTCCAGGTCAGCGCGCCCTGCAGACGCAAGCCATAGGCCGTCTCCGGCCAATGGTGGCGCACCGGGAACACCTCCAGGCGCACGCCTTCATGCCAGAACGCCTCACCCACCACGATCAGCTGGAACGCATCCCAGAAGTTGGCGCCGCCCTCGGCCAGCACGTTCGGGTAGTCCCCGATGCGCTTGTGCAGCAGCGGCACCACCGTGGCAGGCACATACAGGCGCACCTTGCCGCGCCGGTGCGCATTGAAGAAGGTATCGACGAACAGGCGCTCGAAGCCCGCCACGTGGTCCAGGTGCACATGGGTGACGAACAACGCCTGCGGCATGTGGCCGTAGTGCGCCTTGAACGCGGTCAGGCCTTCACCGCCGCAGTCGATGGTCAGCCACGGACGCCCGTCCCGCTCGATCACCGACATCGGCGACCCCAGCTCGACCGCCGACGCATTGCCGACGCCGAGGAAACGCAACGACCAGTCCATCAGGTGCCCCGGTTCCAGGCCATGTCATAGGCGCGGCGCAGCCGCGCGAAGTCCTTCTGCACGTCTTCCATGCTGCGCTCGCCGCGCAGCTTGATCAGCGAGCGCAGCAGGCGCTTGAGATTGCGTTCGCGCCAGGCGGTCGCCGGGATGCGGATCACCCCGCGGTCGAAGTCGATCAGCCAGCCATGGCCATTGCCGTCGAACAGGATGTTGTGCGCATTGAGGTCGGCATGGTCCAGGCCGGCACGGTGGAAGCGCGCGATCAGCCGCCCGGTTTCCTCCCACGGTGCGCCCCGGCCAGCGACCAGCGCACGGTCGGCCAGCGAACGGACACCCTCGATCCGCTCCATCAGGATCGCGGCCCGGTAGCGCAGGCCCTCGCGCATGTAGAACGCGGCGATCGGCCGTGGCACCGGCAGCTTCTTCTCGCGCAGCGCGCGCATCAGCCGGAATTCGGCGAAACTGCGGGTGCGGTCCGCGCCGCGCCAGAAGTACTGGTCATGGCTGATCTTCGCCGCCAGGCCACCGCGCAGGTAGTGGCGCAGCACGCTGGGGCCGAACGGCGCATCGACCAACCAAGCGCTGCCACGGCCGCCCTCACCCACCGGCCGGGCCCTGCTTCCCCAGTGCTGGGGCGAGAACAGGCCGATCTCGGCTTGCCGCAGCCGCTCGCGGTCGAACAGAATGGCCCCGATGCCGCGACCCTCGCGGCATGGCGTCAGCGCTTCATTGGCGTCGAATGCGACCATTTCATTGAGTCTAACAACACATGGCATCAGCGTCCTCCTCCTTGTGCCTCCTGCGCCTGTCCGCACTCGGCGATGTCACCCACGTGGTGCCCCTGGTGCGCACCCTGCAGGCTGCGCGTCCGGACACGCCGATCCACTGGATCATCGACAAGGCCGGCCACAAGCTGCTCGACGGCCTGCCTGGCGTCACCTTCCATGCCTACGACAAGAAGAGCGGCATGGCCGGGGTCAAGGAACTGCGCAGGCAGCTGCCACCGGGGCGCTTTGAAGCGCTGCTGCAGATGCAGGTGGCGTTCCGCGCCAACCTGCTGTCGGCCTTCATTCCAGCAGAGCGTCGCATCGGCTACGACCGCAGCCGATCGAAGGATCTGCACAGTCTCTTCATCAACGAGCGCATCCCCGACCGCCCCGGCATCCATGTGCTGGACGCCATCGGCAGCTTCTGTGAACCCCTTGGCCTGCGCCAGGCCGAGGTCAGCTGGGACCTGGCGGTGCCGCAGTCCGCGTATGAGTGGGCCGCCGCGCAATGGCAGGACGATGGCCGACCGGTGCTGATGATCTCGCCCTGTTCCAGCCACGTGCGCCGTAACTGGTATGCAGACCGCTATGCAGCCGTGGCCAACCATGCCGCACAGCGCGGTTGGCGGGTGGTGCTGTGTGGTGGCCGCAGCGAGCTGGAGCGCAGCATGGCCGATGCCATCCAGGCCCAGCTGCACACGCCGGCACTGGACCTGGTCGGCAAGGACACCTTGAAGCAGCTGCCGGCACTGCTGGCCCGCGCCAATCTGGTGATGACCCCGGACTCGGGCCCGATGCACATCGCCAACGCGATGGGCGCCAAGGTACTGGGCCTGCATGCGGCCAGCAATCCGAACCGCAGCGGTCCCTATTCCGACCGCCGCTACTGCGTGGACCGCTACGATGATGCGGCGCGCAAGTACCTGGCCAAGCAGGCCGCGGATCTGAAGTGGGGCACCAAGATCGAGTTCGACGATGTGATGGAACTGATCACTGTCGAAGACGGTATCGCTGCGTTCGAACGCTACGTCGCCGACCACCTGGGGTGAGCGGCAGGCTGCCGGGGATTACGCGCGCTGCGCGTAATCCTGGTAGGACTTCTCTTCCACGTACGCCGAACCCAGCGCCAGGTTGATCGCCTTCTTGATGCGCGCGCGTTCGTCGTTGCGCAGGTAGACACTGCGCGCCAGGTCGATGAAGCCCTGATCGAACGCCTGCGCCTTCTCCTTCAGGCGGATGTCGTCCTCGATGTCCCACAGCTGCTCGTTGACCGTCTTCAGCTCGGCACGCAGCTTGGCGATGTCCTTCACCGCCGCCGGGTGTGCCATCCAGGTCTGCTCCAGCGCCGACAGCTCCTTGCGCACATTGGCCAGCTTGCCCTCGTCGCTGATGCGCTCGGACTTGATCTGCAGGATCGAGATCTTGTCCAGCAGCTCGCCGAAAGAAACGGGGACGAGGATTTCAGCGGTCATGGGGAAAAGCTCCAGCAGGTGATGCGTGCAGTTTAACCCGCAGCTCGCGATGGGACAGGTAGATCCATCTGGAGGAACAAGCCCCTCTGTTGAGGGGCTGCCCCGACAGGGCGGGGAGAGGCCGGCAAAGGGAGGGCCCACGCGTTGCACAGCAACGCGTGGGGCGACGCGCAACGCGCGTCGCGTCCCGCGCCAGATAAAGAAAAAGGGCCGCCTTTCGGCAGCCCTTTTTCTTTATCTGGCGGAGAGGGGGGGATTCGAACCCCCGAGGCGCTATAAACGCCTGCCTGATTTCGAGTCAGGTACATTCAACCACTCTGCCACCTCTCCGGGTGGTCCCCGGCGGACCGGGGACGCGCATCATACGAGGAAGTGAGGCCGACGACAAGTCATTCCGGCCAACGAAGTGAAAATTTCCTGAGCGCATGCCTTGCCGGATGCGTGCCGTCACCCGATGATGCCTGTCTCCCCAGCAACACCCCGCCCCAGCCCCCCATGATCGAATTCGGACACCTCACCCACCCCGGCATGCGCCGCGAGCTCAACGAGGACACCTACTACGGTGACAGCGAGCTGGCCTTGTGGCTGGTGGCCGACGGCATGGGCGGACCCGCCTGCGGCGAAGTGGCAAGCGCGCTGGCACGCGAGACCATCGTGCGCGAGATCCGCCGCGGCGCGCCGCTGGCGCAGGCCATCCGCACCGCCGACGAAGAGATCATCCGCGCCTCGCGCCGACGCAACGACACGCTGCCGATGGGCACCACCGTGGTTGCCGCGCGCGTGCAGGGCAATCGCTATGAAGTGGCATGGGTCGGCGACAGCCGCGCCTACCTGTGGCGCGACGGCCAACTTGCGCAGCTCAGCCAGGACCACAGCGTGGTGCAGGAACTGGTCGCGCAGGGCAACCTGACCGCCGAACAGGCGCGCGCACATCCGCATCGCAACGTGGTCACCCAGGCGCTGGGCGTGACCGATCCGGCGCATCTGAACGTGGCCACCACCAGCGGTGAACTGCGCCCGGGCATGCAGCTGCTGCTGTGCAGTGACGGACTGACCGAGGAAGTGGACGACCGCGGCATCGCCCGCACCCTCGCCCTCGACGATGCCAGCGCGCAGGAGTGCGTGGATACGCTGGTCGCGGCCGCGCTCGACGGCGGTGGCCGCGACAACATCAGCGTCATCCTGGTGCGCTGCCACTGAACCTGGTGCATGAGCCGAGCATGGGCTCGGCTCTACAGTAGATCCACGCCACGCGTGGATGTTTATGCGCTGGCGGGCTCTTCCACCTTCGGGCCATCCCACAGCGCGTGGCCAGCCTTCTTGCGCAGCCGCTCCAGCCGCGCGGCATGCGCTTCCAGTTCCGACGGCGTGGCCACCACGCGCGGGCGCGGCAGCAGCTTGCTGGTGTCGAAGGCCTGCAGCGCCGCACCGGCACCACCGCCATCGTCATCGCCCAGGCCGAAGCCGATTTCCTCCTGGCCCGAGGTCAGCGCGATGTAGACGTCGCCCAGGATCTGCGCATCGAGCAGGCCGCCGTGCAGTGCACGGTGCGAGTTGTCCACGCCCAGCCGCTTGCACAGCGCATCCAGCGAATTGCGCTGGCCCGGGAAGCGCTCGCGCGCCATCACCAGGGTATCGATCACGGTGCAGCGGTCGGTGATCTTCCCGTACTGCGGCCCCAGCAGCGACAGCTCGTTGTCGAGGAAGCCGAGGTCGAACGCCGCGTTATGGATGATCAGTTCGGCGCCATCGATGAAGGCCAGGAACTCGTCGGCGATCTGCGCGAAGTCCGGCTTGTCATCGAGGAACTCCAGGGTCAGGCCGGTGACTTCCTGCGCGCCCTGTTCGAACTCACAGTCCGGCTTGATGTACTGGTGGTAGTTGTTGCCGGTCGGGCGGCGCTTGAACAGCTCCACGCAGCCGATTTCGACAATGCGGTTGCCCTTCTTCCACTCCAGGCCGGTAGTTTCGGTATCGAGGATGATCTGACGCATGGGCTCAGTTTACCGGGCTGGCGTCGCGGATCTGGATCGCCGCGTTGCGGGCCAGGGTATCCACCCGCTCATTGTCGGGGTCGCCGGAGTGCCCCTTCACCCACCGCCAGTCGATCTGATGCCGCAGCGTGGCCGCCTGCAGGCGCTCCCACAGCTCGCGGTTTTTCACCGGATCGCCACCGGCGGTCTTCCAGTTCTTGCGGATCCAGCCCGGCATCCACTGGGTCAGGCCCTGCCTCACGTACTGCGAATCGGTATAGAGCACGATGCTGCACGGCTCGGTCAGCGACTCCAGCCCGGAAATGGCCGCCATCAGCTCCATCCGGTTGTTGGTGGTGTGCGCCTCGCCACCGCTCAGCTCACGCTCGTGGCCCTTGTAGCGCAGCAGCGCAGCCCAGCCGCCGGGGCCGGGATTGCCAAGGCAGGAACCGTCGGTGTGGATTTCGATGGTTTTCAATACAACTCCAGAATCAGGTAGCTACGGTGCCGTGCCAGCGCACCGGCAGCGGTTTCGGCCCGGGCAGGGCCAGCGTGCGTTTTTCCGCATGGAACAGGCAGGCCGCACGCAGCGGTGCCCAACCTCCGGGACGACGGCTGCCCGCACCGCGCCAGAGCGGGCCCAGGTAACGCATATCGTCGCACTCCAGCCCATGACGGCCGAGCAGCAGGCGGATCCGCTGCGGCGTGCGCACCACCAGCCCATGCTGGCGCCAGCGCGTGCGGTACGGGCTGAACGGATTGAGGCTGCTCAGCCACAGGTGGCCGCCCGGCATCAGCACGCGCTCGCACTCGTCGAGCAGCCGATCAGCGTCGGCCGCGGTGACATGCTGCAGCACGATCGCATTGACGCTTTCATTGGCCAGCGGCAACGGCAGCGCGCAGCGGGTGTCGCCGGCATAGCCCGGCCCCTGTCGATACAAGCGCAGGCCGCGCCCACCCAGCTGCGCATCCTCCAGCCAGGCCGCACTCGGCGCGATCCACAGCCAGGGCTGCGCCGGCAGCACCGACAGCTGCGGCAGCAGCAACTGTCGCTCCAGCACGCGCAAGGCCTCCGCCGGTTCACTGTCGAACCACGGGGTCTGGCTCGCTTGACGGGTACTCTGCAGCGCGGGCATGGTCCAATTCTATGCGACTGACTGCCCTGCCCGCATTTGCGGATAACTACATCTGGACGCTGATCGACGACGAGGGTGCTGCCGTGGTCGTCGACCCCGGTGATGCCGCGCCCGTGCTCGCGCTGGCCGATCAGGGCCTGCGCGTGGACACGATCCTGCTCACCCATCACCACGACGATCACATCGGTGGCGTGCCGCCATTGCAGGCGCGATTCCCCGGCGTGCGGGTCGTCGCGTCGGCCGAGGAGCGCATTCCCACGGCGACCGAGCGGGTCGGTGAAGGTGAACGCGTTCAGGCATTGGGCCAGACGTTCCACGTACTATCCGTGCCCGGGCATACCCGCAGCCACATCGCGTTTCACACTGCTGAACATCTTTTCAGCGGAGATTCGTTGTTCAGCCTGGGCTGTGGACGCCTGTTCGAAGGTACGCCGTCCCAGCTGCTGGCGTCGATGCGCAAGCTGGGTGCCCTGCCCGCGCAACTGCTGCTTTGTTGCGCTCATGAGTACACCGTGTCAAATGCCGTCTTCGCGCGGCATGTCGACCCCGCCAACGCTGCCTTGTGGCAGCGCCAAGAGGAGGCTTTGGCCATGCGCCGCGATGACCGTTCCACCCTGCCGGTAACCCTGGCCAACGAATTCGACTGCAATCCCTTCCTGCGTGTGCACGCTGCACCGATCCGTGCGTCGGTATCGGCACACCTGGGCCGTGACGTCGTGGACGACGTCGACGTGATGGCCGGTCTCCGGCACTGGAAAGACGGCTTCCGCGCATGATGCGCCGAAGTCTGCCGCTGGCCCTGGGCCTTGCCCTGGGGCTGGCCGGAACCGCGGGCGCACAGTCGCTGGGTGCCGGCATCAGCCAGAACCTGACCGCTGCTGCGGCCCTGCCGCTGGACGCTTCAGCGCTGCCCGCCGCTTCGGTGCGCAACGGCCAGGAGATCTTCACCAGCTTCCGCGACGGCCTGGCCGAGCCCAGCTGCGATGCCGAGGCCACCAGCCCGCGCTGGCAGAAGCAGTTCGCCCACGCCCCCTCGCGCCTGGCCAACCAGGATGACGATGCGCTGGTGCTGTTCGGCTATGTGGTCGAAGAGCTGCGCAAGGCCAACCTGCCCACCGAATTCGCGCTGATTCCGTTCGTGGAAAGCGGCTATCGGCCCAATGCCCGCAACGGCAGCGGCCCGACCGGCCTGTGGCAGTTCATCGCCACCACCGCGCGCAACCACCGTGTGCCGATGGCCAACGGCTATGACGGCCGCCTGTCGGCGGTTGATTCCACCCAGGCCGCGGTGCGCTACCTGAAGACCCTGCATGGCATGTTCGGCGGCGACTGGCGCCTGGCCACCATGGCCTACAACGCCGGCGAGTACCGGGTACTGCAGTCCATGCGCAAGGCTGGCATGAACGCGCAGAACGCCAAGCCGGCAGCCCTGCCGGGCCTGTCGCCGGTCACCCATGCCTATGTCGAGAAGCTGCATGCCCTGGCCTGCGTGCTGGAAGACGTGGAAGACCAGCCGGGCGTGATGGCCTCGCTGGACCGCACCGTGCCGGTGCTGAAGGACCACACCCTGCCGGCCGGCACCAGCGTCCAGCAGTGGGCCGCACAGCGCGCGCTGGACCCTGCCAGGATCGCCCGCCTCAACCCGGCCCTGGCCGCCGGCAACCGCGCCTCTGGAACCACCCGGGTGCTGGCCCCGGTCTCGGCTGCCAATGCGACTGTGACGGAAACCGCGACCACACTGGTGGCCAGCACCGCACCGGTTGCCACGACCACGCCGACGCCGCAGGTGGCCAAGACCGTCGCCGCGATCGCCGACCGCCCGCGCAGCCGCCGCCACACCGTGCGTGATGGCGAGTCGGCATGGACCATCGCCCGTCGCTACGGTATGCCGGTGAAGGCGCTGCTGTCACTGAACGGCCTGAGCGGCAGCAGCGTGCTGAAGCCGGGCGCGGTACTGCGCGTCGAGGATTGAAGCAGGCGCGGTTCCGGCCGCGCCCTGCCCTGCTTCCTGTAGAGCCGAGCCCATGCTCGGCTTTTTCATGTTCGCGCCCTGCCGGGGTTCATGACAGGCCGAGCATGGGCTCGGCTCTACAGTTCAATTTCCAGCATCGCTCCCAATAAAAAAGGCCCGGCATTGCCGGGCCTTTCTCGTCCTGCCCGCCGCGAGGCTTACAGGTTCTCTTCGGTGGTCTGGATCACGAACTTCTTGCGCATCGCCTCGACGTAGGCCTTGGCTGCGGCCATGCCATCGATCTGGCTGAGCTGGTCCTTGAGCTGCTTCTGCTGCTCGGCAGTCACTTCCTTGATGTCGCCCGGGTTGACCTTGTTCACCGCGAACAGCAGCGCGTGGCCGTTGACATCCACCTTGCCGTAGCTCGGCTTGCCCTCGGCCGGCACCGGCGCGCTGAAGATCGCGCGGTTGATTTCCGGAGTCGGCACCGGCTGGCTACGCGGCAGGCCTGGCATCGGGCTCAGCTGCAGCTTCTCGCTGGCAGCCAGCGACTGCAGGGTGGCACCGGCCTTCAGCTTGGCCAGCACGGCGTCGGCGGCCTTGTCGCTGGCCTGGCGCTGGCGGTCGGCGCGGATCGCGGCGATCACCTGTTCGCGCGCCTTGTCCAGCGGCATGGCCTGTTCCGGAGTGTGCGCGGCCACGCGGATGACCACACTGTGGTTGGTCGCGCCGCCCAGGGCGATCGGGTCGCTGGCGGTCCCGTCCTGCACCAGCACGTCGGAGAACGCGGCACGCAGCACGGCCGGGTCAGCGGCGATGCCACTGGCAGTGGCACGGGTGATCGGGCCCAGGGTCTGCAGCGGCAGGTTCACTTCCTTGGCCGCAGCAGCCAGATCGCTCGGGCTCTTGTTGATGGCGTCGACCAGCTTGCCGGCCAGTTCGTTGAAGCCGCGCTCGCCGTCGGCCTTCAGCTGCTCGGCAGCCAGCGTGTCACGCACTTCCTCGAAGGACTTGCCTTCGCCACCGCGCACCGCGGCGACCTTGATGATGTGGTAGCCGAACTCGGTCTTGACCGGGCCAATCACGTCACCGGCCTTGGCGGCGAACAGCGCATCTTCGAACGGCTTGACCATCGCGCCGCGTTCGACCCAACCCAGGTCACCGCCCTGCCCCTTCGAGCCCGGGTCTTCCGAGTTGGCCTTGGCCAGTGCAGCGAAGTCGGCACCGGCCGCCTTGGCTTCGGCAGCGATCTTGTTCGCCTTGGCTTCGGCGCCGTCACCGGTGATCAGGATATGGGCAGCCTGGCGCTGTTCCGGCGAGGTGAACTTCGCCTTCTCGTCTTCATAGCGCTTGCGCAGGGTCGCTTCGTCGGCCGCGGTCGGTGCCGGCAGGTTCGCGCCGTTGATCTCGACATACTCCAGCGAGACGCTCTCGGCCTGGCGGAAATCCTTGCCGTGGCTGTCGTACCACTGCTTGATCTGGGCGTCGGTGACCGGCGCGGTATCGGCCGGCACTTCCGGCAGCGCGGCCAACTCGACGTCGCGGGTTTCACCCAGCAGCTTCAGCAGGCGCTCGGTCTCGGCCTGGGTGACGAAGCCCGAGTTCTGCAGGCCCGACGGAATCACCGACTGCTGCAGGCTCTCGCGCACCAGCTCCTGGAACTGCGTGGGCGTACGCGGCGGATTGCCACCGGCCAGGGCCAGGCGATAGTTGTTCTCGTTGAACTTGCCGTTCGAATCGAGGAAGGCCGGGATGGTGGCGATGTACTCGCGCACCGCACCGTCGCCCACCACGACACCGGCCTGCTCGCCCACCAGGCGCACGACCTGCTCGTCGATCAGCTGATCGAGCACGGCCATCTTGTTTTCAGTGCTTTCGAACGCGCGCGGGTCGAAGTTCTCACCCTGCTGCTGGCGCTCGCGCATGCGCTCCTGCTCGAAGCGGGTGCGGAAATCCTGCGCACTGATCTCGTGGTGCTGCCACAGCATGCGTACCGGCCACCACGACGGCGCCGAACGCCACCAGGTCGGCGGCGCGGAAACCTTGGCCACGTTCTGTGCGCCAACGCCACCGAGGTAGCTGTTGTCGATCACGAACAGGAACGGAATCATCAGCAGCCCCAGGATCACGGTGACGATCCAGCCTGAGGTCTTGTCGCGGAGTTTCTGCAGCATGGTGAGAATCACAAGGCCTGATTGGCGAGCCCGGCAGTGTAACCCGCTTCGCCGCAGGGACCAAAAGCAGCGCCGGCGCGGCCTGCGCCGATCTTCGTGGACCTGCACCATCAGCACATCGGCAGGCCTGCGGCACGGCCCAAAGAAAAAGCCCCCGGCTTGCGCCGAGGGCTTTTAAAGTTGGCGGAGCGGACGGGACTCGAACCCGCGACCTCCGGCGTGACAGGCCAGCATTCTAACCAGCTGAACTACCGCTCCGCGCTGAAACTTTGCAGGCGCCCAGTATATCCGAAGACTCCCTGGAAACCCAGCCCGATGAACACTTTTTTCAAAGTTTTTTCACAGGGACTTAAGAATTCTGCAATGGCGGAGCGGACGGGACTCGAACCCGCGACCTCCGGCGTGACAGGCCAGCATTCTAACCAGCTGAACTACCGCTCCGTTCTTGCAAAAACCTTTTCGCCTTCTTCCCGAACCTGTCGGTGAGAAGACAAGGCCCCCGGCTTCGGGCCGGGGGCCTTGATGTAGTGGCGGAGCGGACGGGACTCGAACCCGCGACCTCCGGCGTGACAGGCCAGCATTCTAACCAGCTGAACTACCGCTCCGCATTGTTGCTTTTTTGTTTTCCCACTGGCCTGGACCGGGGAGAAAACAAAGCCTCCAGCTTTTGGCCGGAGGCCTCGTTGAATGGCGGAGCGGACGGGACTCGAACCCGCGACCTCCGGCGTGACAGGCCAGCATTCTAACCAGCTGAACTACCGCTCCACACTCAAACTTTTACCGCGGTGCTGTGGTGGGTGCTGAGGGTTTCGAACCCCCGACCCTCTCCGTGTAAAGGAGACGCTCTACCGCTGAGCTAAGCACCCCAGCGAGCCGCTTAGTTTACAGCATCCTTCAGGGCCTTACCAGCCTTGAACGACGGATTCTTCGAAGCAGCGATCTTGATGGTGTCGCCGGTCTTCGGGTTGCGGCCGGTGCGGGCAGCACGGTCGCGGACCTGGAAGGTACCGAAGCCAACCAGGGTGACCGCATCGCCGTCCTTCAGCGCCTTGGTGACGGCAGCAACGACGGCATCGACAGCGCGGCTGGACTCGGCCTTGGTCAGGTCGGCAGCTTCAGCAACGGCATCGATCAATTCGGTCTTGTTCATTCTCTACAACTCCTTTGGCGGTGGGTTCCGCTTATTCGACAGGGAAGCAACCGCACGCCTTCTGCATGCGGCCGCCATGTGGAAACGGTTCGCCGATTCAGTCATCGCTGACAGCGATCACTCATTCGCGAGTGCTGCTTTTATACCAGTGGCCCTACCCCCACGCAAGCTGGAAAGCCAGCAACGACGCGGGTTTCGGGCCATCGGACAGCGCGCGTCAATGCTTGACGCGCGCGCTTCCACTCGGTTTGGCCTTGCTGCGCACCGTGACACGCTGCGCACTCTTGCGCGCCTTCTTCGGTGCCAGCGGACGCTCCAGCGCCAGGTCCAGGACTTCTTCGATGTACTTCACCGGCACGATCTCCAGATCGCGGGTGACGTTGGCCGGAATGTCTGCAAGGTCCTTGCGGTTCTCTTCCGGGATGATGACCGTGCGGATGCCGCCCCGCAGTGCGGCCAGCAGCTTCTCCTTCAAGCCACCGATGGCGGTGACACGACCACGCAGGGTGATCTCGCCGGTCATCGCCACGTCGGCACGCACCGGCACCTTGGTCAGCATCGACACCAGCGAGGTGACCATTGCCGCACCGGCACTCGGGCCGTCCTTCGGCGTGGCGCCATCGGGCACGTGCAGATGCACGTCGTGCTTCTGCAGGAAGTCGCTGTCGATGCCAAAGCCCACGGCGCGCGAACGCACCACCGACAGTGCCGCCGACGCTGATTCCTTCATCACGTTGCCGAGCTGGCCGGTCAGGATCAACTGGCCCTTGCCCGGCACCAGCGTCGATTCGATCTGCAGCAGATCGCCACCGACTTCGGTCCACGCCAGGCCGGTGACCAGGCCGATCTCGTTTTCTTCCTCGGCACGGCCGAAGTCGAAGCGACGCACGCCCAGGTACTTGTCCAGGTTCTTGCTGGACACGCTCACCAGCGCCTTGGACTTCTTCGCACCCTTCTTCGCCTTCGCCGCCGGCTGCGGGCCGGCCAGTGCTATCTCCTTCACTACCTTGCGGCAGATCTTGGCGATCTCGCGTTCCAGGTTGCGCACGCCCGATTCGCGCGTGTAGTAGCGCACGATGTCCTGGATGGCATCACTGCCGATCTCCAGCTCTTCCGGCTGCAGGCCGTTGGCCTTGATCTGCTTGGGCACCAGGTAGCGGGTGGCGATGTTGAGCTTCTCATCCTCGGTGTAGCCGGGGATGCGGATCACTTCCATGCGGTCCAGCAACGGGCCCGGAATATTGAGCGAGTTCGAGGTGGCCACGAACATCACTTCGGACAGGTCCAGGTCCACTTCCAGATAGTGGTCGTTGAACGCGTTGTTCTGCTCCGGGTCGAGCACTTCCAGCAGCGCCGAAGACGGATCGCCACGGAAGTCCATCGACATCTTGTCGATCTCGTCGAGCACGAACAGCGGGTTCTTGCTGCCGACCTTGTTGAGGTTCTGCACGATGCGGCCCGGCATCGAACCGACGTAGGTACGACGGTGGCCACGGATCTCGGCCTCGTCACGCACGCCGCCCAGCGACATGCGCACGAACTTGCGGTTGGTGGCCTTGGCGATGGACTGGCCCAGCGAGGTCTTGCCCACGCCCGGCGGCCCGACCAGGCACAGGATCGGGCCCTTCATCTGCTTCACGCGCGACTGCACCGCCAGGTACTCAAGGATGCGCTCCTTGACCTTCTCCAGGCCGTAGTGATCGGCATCGAGGGTGTCCTGCGCCACCTTCAGGTCCTTGCGCACCTTGCTGCGCTTCTTCCACGGCACGCCCAGCAGCCACTCCAGGTAGTTGCGCACGACCGCGGCTTCGGCCGACATCGGCGACATCTGCTTGAGCTTGTTCAGTTCGTTGCGTGCCTTGGCTTCAACGGCCTTCGGCATGCCGGCTTCGGCGATCTTGCGGGCCAGCTCTTCCAGCTCGCCCGGCGCGTCGTCCAGGTCACCCAGTTCCTTCTGGATGGCCTTCATCTGTTCGTTGAGGTAGTACTCGCGCTGGCTCTTCTCCATCTGCGACTTCACGCGGCCGCGGATGCGCTTTTCCATCTGCTGCACGTCGATCTCGCCATCGACCAGGCCGACCAGCATCTCCAGGCGATCGCCGACGGCCAGCGTTTCCAGCAGGCGCTGCTTGTCGGCCAGGCGCACGCTGATGTGCGCGGCGATGGTGTCGGCCAGGCGCGCCGGCTCATCGATGCCCGACAGCGTCTGCAGCAGTTCCGGCGGCAGCTTGCGGTTGGTCTTGACGTACTGCTCGAACAGCGACATCAGCGAGCGGGCGATCGCCTCGACCTCGCGCGCTTCGCGCTCGTCGGTGGCGTCAATTTCCACCGCCTGCCCATGCAGCGAGCCGTTGCGCTCGTCGACGTGGGTGACCTGCACGCGCGACAGGCCTTCGACCAGCACCTTGATGGTGCCGTCGGGCAGCTTCAGCAGTTGCAGCACCTGCGCCAGCGTACCGACCTGGTAGAGGTCGGCCGCATGCGGGTCATCGGTCTCGGCCGACTTCTGCGCCAGCAGCAGGATGCGCTTGTCCGCCTCCATTGCCTGTTCGAGCGCGTGCATGGACTTGTCACGGCCGACGAACAGCGGGATGACCATGTGCGGGAACACCACTACGTCGCGCAGCGGCAGGACCGGCAGGTCGAGGGTTTCACTTGGGGAACGGGCCATGGGGGCTCCAGGGAAGGGGAAAACCGCCTCCGGGAGGGCATCTTCCGGAGACAAAAAAAGCCGATGGCCCCGTTATGGGGCCATCGGCTTTCAGATGCAAGGCATTCCTTGAAAATCCTTTCCAATCAACAACCTGGAAGGATCACTCAGCGCCTGCGGCCTTCTGTTCAGGGGCCGCCGGGGTCTGGTAGATCAGGTACGGCTCGGACTTGTGCTCGATCACCGATTCGTCCACCACCACCTTGCTGACGTTTTCCTGCGACGGCAGGTCGTACATGGTGTCCAGCAGGACCGATTCGACGATGGTGCGCAGGCCACGGGCGCCGGTCTTGCGCTTGAGCGCCTTGCGGGCGATGGCCGACAACGCGTCCGGACGGAACTCCAGTTCGACGCTCTCCATCTCGAACAGCTTCTTGAACTGCTTGGTGATGGCGTTCTTCGGCTCGGTCAGGATCCTGATCAGGGCCGGCTCGTCCAGCTCCTCCAGGGTCGCCACCACCGGCAGGCGGCCGACGAACTCGGGGATCAGGCCGAACTTGATCAGGTCTTCCGGCTCGACTTCGGCCAGCACCTTGCCCACTTCCTGCTTGCGCTCGCTGCTCTTCACCTTGGCGCCGAAGCCGATGCTGCCGACGTCGGTGGAACGGGCCTGGATCACCTTGTCCAGCCCGGCGAACGCGCCGCCGCAGATGAACAGGATGTTCTTGGTGTCCACCTGCAGGAATTCCTGCTGCGGATGCTTGCGGCCGCCCTGCGGCGGAACGCTGGCCACGGTACCTTCGATCAGCTTCAGCAGGGCCTGCTGCACGCCTTCGCCGGACACATCGCGGGTGATCGACGGGTTCTCGCTCTTGCGCGAGATCTTGTCGATTTCATCGATGTAGACGATGCCCTGCTGCGCCTTCTCGACGTCGTAGTCGCACTTCTGCAGCAGCTTCTGGATGATGTTCTCCACGTCCTCGCCCACGTAACCGGCTTCGGTCAGCGTGGTGGCGTCGGCCATGGTGAACGGCACGTTGAGCAGGCGGGCCAGGGTCTCGGCCAGCAGCGTCTTGCCCGAACCGGTCGGGCCGACCAGCAGGATGTTCGACTTCGCCAGTTCGACGTCGTCGTTCTTCTGCCGGCTCTCGATGCGCTTGTAGTGGTTGTACACGGCCACGGCCAGGGTGCGCTTGGCGCGGTTCTGGCCGATCACGTACTGGTCGAGCACCTCGAGGATCTCGCGCGGCTTCGGCAGCGAACTGCGCGCCGACTGCGCCTTTTCCTCAAGTTCCTCGCGGATGATGTCGTTGCACAGCTCCACGCATTCATCACAGATGAACACGCTCGGACCCGCAATCAGCTTGCGCACTTCATGCTGGCTCTTGCCGCAGAAAGAGCAGTAGAGGATCTTGCCGGTGTCCGTGGAACGACCTTGGCGGTCTTCGCTCATGCTTCGCTTACCCAGTTACCCCACCCGCTGAACGGGGGTTCGATTCGAGAATAGCACAGGGCCGAGGGGACACCAGTCCCGCTCGACCCTGCAGGAACGGGGCCTCCATGGCCCCGTGAAGGCCGGTCAGCCGGCCTGGATCGACTCATCCGGACGACGCTCCAGGACCTGGTCGACCAGACCGTAGGCCTGCGCCTCGAAGGCGCTCTTGAAGTTGTCGCGCTCGGTGTCACGCGCGATCGTCTCCAGCGACTGGCCGGTGTGCTTGGCCAGCACCTCGTTCAGGCGCGAACGCAGGGTCAGGATCTCACGTGCGTGGATGTCGATGTCGGTGGCCTGGCCCTGGTAGCCGCCCAACGGCTGGTGGATCATCACACGCGAGTTCGGCAGCGCATAGCGCTTGCCGGCTTCGCCTGCGGCCAGCAGCAGGGCGCCCATCGAGGCCGCCTGGCCGATGCAGGTGGTGCTCACATTCGGCTTGATGTACTGCATGGTGTCGTAGATCGCCATGCCGGCGGTGACCACGCCACCCGGCGAGTTGATGTAGATGTTGATGTCCTTTTCCGGGTTCTCCGATTCCAGGAACAGCAACTGCGCCACCACCACGTTGGCCATGTGATCGTCGATCGGGCCCACGAGGAAGATCAGGCGCTCCTTCAACAGGCGCGAATAGATGTCGTAGGCACGCTCGCCGCGGCTGGTCTGCTCGACCACCATCGGAACCAGGTTCAGGGCTTTGGTTCGGTTGTCCATTACGTGAGGTACCTATCTTGGGGGGCAACAACCCCGCGCCGGCAAAGGCGCGGGGCATCCGGTGATCCGCCCGGGCTTACTGGCGGATCGCGTCCTGGAACGACAGCTTCTCTTCGGTGTGCTGGGCACGCTCGGCGATCCAGTCGATCACCTGCTCTTCCATCACACGGTTCTGCAGGCCAGACATCAGCTGGGGGTCATTGCGGTACATCTCAATGACCTGCTCCGGCTCTTCGTAGGTCGAAGCGATCAGACGCATCGTTTCGTTCAGGCGCTTGGCTTCCAGGCGCAGGTCGTTGATGCGGGCCACTTCACCGACCAGCAGGCCGACCAGCACGCGCTTGGCGGCCGCTTCCTTGAAGCCTTCGTGGGCATCGGCCGGGATCTCGCCAACGTTCTGGCCGTTGCGGCGGATCTGCTCGACCTGCTGGGCCAGCATGGCGCGGGCTTCGTTCTCGACCAGGCGCGGCGGCATTTCCACCGAGGAATAGGCGGCGATCAGCTGCTCGCCGACCTCGCGGCGCAGGCGGTTCATCAGGGCACCCTTCAGCTCGCGCTCCAGGTTGGCGCGGATGTCGCTGCGGAACTGCTCCACGTCGCCGCCCTTCACGCCGAAGCTCTTGATGAAGGCTTCGTCGACCGCCGGCACGACCGGCTCGGAGACTTCGGCAACCTTGACGGTGACCTGCACGGTCTTGCCGGCCAGCACCGGCACGCGCCAGTCAGCCGGGAACTCGACGTCCAGGGTCTTCTCTTCACCCTTGGCCAGGCCGACCAGGCCCTTTTCGATGGTCTCGAACATCATGCCCTGGCCGAGCACGATCGAACCCTTCTCGGTGCCTTCGGCCGGCAGGCGCTCTTCGCCGGCCTGCGACCAGGTTTCCACCGCGACCAGGTCACCGTCCTGCGCGCCACGGCTGACCGGGGCCCAGGTGCGACGCTGGTTCTGCAGGTTCTCGATCATCTGGTCGATGTCGGCGTCGGTGATCTCGGCGGTATGGCGCACGACGGTCAGCTTGCTGACGTCGATGTCGCCGAAGTCCGGCACCACTTCCACGGTGGCCACGAAGGAGAACTCACCCTCGTCGCCCTTGTCGATGCGCGGGCTGCCGACGATGCGCAGGTCGTGCTCGCGCACGGCCGCGTCGAAGGTTTCGCGCAGCAGGCCGTCCAGCGCCTCACCACGGACCTGCGCGCCGAAGCGCTGCTCGATCACCTTGGCCGGCACCTTGCCCGGACGGAAACCCTTGATGCGGGTGGTACGGGCGATTTCGCCCAGGCGGCCGACGATGTGGCTCTGCAGACGCTCTTCCGGCAGCGAGAAGCTCAGGCGGCGTTCCAGGTTGCCGGTGGATTCGATCGAAGCTTGCATGTTGACTCCTGCCACCGGTGGCCCACGCCCCCGGCTCGATGATTGGGATGAAACGGTTGTAAGGACACGACGTCTGGGACGCGCCTGCTTGCCGCAGCCCTTTAGTTTCGCCCAATTCGGCCTGCACTGCCAGCGCGTGCCGGTCAAGTGGGCGTCGATGGCCCGATCAGGGCGGGGACAGGCCGGCACTGGTGCGAAAGGGGGGACTCGAACCCCCACGCCTTGCGGCACTGGAACCTAAATCCAGGGCGTCTACCAATTCCGCCACTTTCGCGTGGCCGGCTCAGGCATTCATTGTCGCAGGCGACGGCGGGAATCGGAAGGCCTGCACAAAACTGAACATGACAGCCCTGTGCTCATTGCCCGCGCCAAAGGCCGCCCCGAAGGTCGTGCGACCGTTCGGGACGGCGGCGACTCAGTGCTTCGCCTCGGCAGGGGACGCAGGTGCGTCAGCGCCCTGCCCGGCCGCCACATCCACCTTGCGGATGTCCACGCCACCCTTGTCGGTGCGACGCAGCCCCATCGCCTCCGGCGCAGCCTCACCCTCCACCGGCTGCGCCGGCTGCATCTGCATGGTGTCACCGACCGGGCGCGCCGGAACCGCCCCTGTACCTGCATCGCGCTCCACGGTCTGCGCCGGATCACGTTCCGGCGCGCAGGCCACCAACACCAGCAACGCAAATGAAACCCACAGACCCCGGTGCAGTCGTTTCATATCGGCCATCTGGATCTTCCTTCATACATGCATGCGCCCTCGGCGCGGAAGATCCATTGGGTGCGATGAAGGGCGCAGCGTGGTGAGAAGCAGCGCACAGCATTGAAAACACTGATGACGCGTATGCCCCTGATTTCAGCATCGCTTCAGTAGATCCACGCCATGCGCGGATGAAACGCCACCCGGCGAACAGGCAAGAAAAAAGCCACTTGGCGAACCAAGGGGAAGCTGCTGCGCATTCGCGCCGCAGCCCCACGCTTTGCATGGCAAAGTGCGGGCCCCACTTCACCAGCCCCCACATCCCCGCGGCTTCGCCGCGCCCCCTTGACTCAAGGGGGCTCCACTCCAGCCAGCACCGCTGGTATCTGCAGACGCCACCCGGCGAACAGGCAAGAAAAAAGCCACTTGGCGAACCAAGTGGCTTTCGTCTGGTGGGCTGTCAAGGATTCGAACCTTGGACCTATTGATTAAGAGTCAACTGCTCTACCAACTGAGCTAACAGCCCGAAATCGGGGCGCGAATTATGACCCGATCCGCTCGGTGGGTGCAAGCACTTTTTTCAACGTGGTTGAAACCAGCACTGCGGTCCCGCTGCTGCTGCAGATCCGCGCCGAGCGGGTTCTGCAACGCGTGACCCATCGAAACGATGGGAGTCACACCTATAAGAAAAAAGCCACCTGGGGTACCAGGTGGCTTCTGTCTTGGTGGGCCGTCAAGGATTCGAACCTTGGACCTATTGATTAAGAGTCAACTGCTCTACCAACTGAGCTAACGGCCCGTGAAACTCAGACGCACATTGTAGCGTGCTTTCTGTTTATTGCAATACCGTTTCGGCTGCGCCGATGCGGTTGAATCAGTGGGGTGGCTGAGGGGATTCGAACCCCCGACCACCGGAATCACAATCCGGTACTCTAACCAACTGAGCTACAGCCACCACTGAAACTTTCGCTCCACCGCCGATGAGGCTGACGTTGGAACTTGATGCTTTGCTACAGGGCCGAACCAGAAGTCCGTCCCCCGAAGCGAGTCCGGCATTTTCCGGGAGTCGCGAAGGAATTGCAAGCACTTCTTCACATTGATGTGCAGGGGCCGGAACAGGAGATCAGAGCTGCTCGGCCGAGATCACACGCACGGCGTCCCCGTGCTCGTCCAGGAATGACAGCGTGGCCTCCCCCTTCGGCGTGACCTGCAACTGCTGGCGCGGCTGGCCCGCTCCGTCGAGCAGCTGAAACATCGCATTGTGCGACTGCGTCCTGCCAGGAAACACACGACGGGTAATGGCTTGCACACCTGCGCGTGCAAGCGCTCATCTTCGGCCGAGAACATCGGCCGCCGCTGTCCATCGGCAACATCGTTTCGATCACGTCGATCGACGCACTGCGTTGGTCCGTCGCCCCGTCAGAAGGCCAGTCAACGCCAGCGAGGTGACACCGCCGCAGTACAGGGCAAGCCGCCGTTGGCAACTGCGCAGACGATGCACTTCGGCCAGCACCTGCTCTACCTCTCCCGCGCCTTTCCAAACTGCATCTCATGCCGAGCGCCAGAAGGTGCGTGCCGCCTGCGCCGAAGGTCAGGCGCAGGCAAACAGCTCGCCATGGTCGGACGCACTCCCGACGGCGTGAACGATTGGTGAACGAATCGTGAATGAATCTCAAACGGGAATGGGGGAGATCCATTCATACAACGTTAGCTGCAGGACATGGAACGCGAGGCGCGCGTTTGCAACCATGCCGGTTCCTGCAATGAAGGTGAGATCAATAGATGAGCAAGCGGCTAATCGGATTCGTCACGCTGGCAGCGGTGCTGGCAGTGGCAGCCGTTGCAATGTACGGCTACCGGCAGCAGCCAGCTGCCGATGCCACGGCAGAGGAATCCGGGAACAGTGGCAGCCTTGATGAAAGGCCCGACCAGGGAAGGCAGCTTCCGGCGTCAGGTGCGGCGGCCGCGCAGAGGCTGGAGCGGGACAACAAGATCCCGCCGGGCTCGTACAAGGCGGTGGGCCCCAAAGCCTACGAGATCGTAAGAGGCAATGAGTTCCGGCCTCCCGGTGACGCGCTCGCCCACGTCAAGCAACTGATGCTGCGCTCCGAATCCGGAGATGCCACGGCAACCTACGAAATCTATCGAACCATCGAGCAGTGCCAGACCTTCATCTCGGATCGCGCTGACAAGCTGGCGGATTCAGCCACCACGGTCGGGTCCGGCAACTGGTTCCTGGAGCGATCGGAACGAATCCTCAAAGAGTGCGAGTCGCTGGCTCTGGATCAGGACATCTATCACGCCGATTGGCTTTCGAAGGCCGCCGCCATGGGCTCGCAGGAAGCGATGCGCGCTTACTCGCGATCGCCGGAGAAAGTCATCGGTTCGCTTGATGACGCAATCCGTGATCCCGCGGCGCTCGAGGCGTGGAAGGACACCGCCACCGGATATCTGCGCGAACTGGAATCACAAGGGAACGTCAATGTCATCAGCGACATGGCGATGGCCTACACGTATGGCGGCATCGTTCCTGCGGATCCCGTTGCCGCCCTGGCGTACACCCGCGTCCTCAACCGGCTGGACCCACGTTTTGCCACCACCACTGACATTGCCAACCATGAGAAAAACCTGAGCAGCCAAGAGAAAGAGAAAGCCCGCATTTCATCGAACGAAATCTTCAAGAACTGTTGCATCCCACGATAAGGACCTATTGTGAAAGCTAGACTGATTGGGATTATCCCTTCGCTTGGTAGAAACTCCATTCCCGCCATTGCAGGCGTGCTGCTGTTCATGGCAGCCGGGAGTCTTCAAGCGAAAAAGCTTCCTGGCGTCATCAACTGCACCGCCGGATGCACGCTGACAACCCCGTATCCCGATCCGGTGACCAACCAGCAGCTTTCCCAAGAGGTCCAGAAGCTCAATGACGGCCGGACCACCGTCTGGACAGCCCAGACGCGAGTCCAGACCGGCGATGTCCTGACCGTCTGCAACGGTATTTCCTGCGTCAACTACACGTGGCGAGGTGCAGGTTTCGACTCCGGCGAAGTGATTTCGACCGTCCTCCCGCCCAACTCCCGGGGCGGTGGTGGTGGCGGCGGTGGTGGTGGTGGTGGTGGTGGCAGCGGCCCGATCAGCGGCGGCTGCCACGGCAACTGCGGTGGCGGCAAGGTCCGGGTGGGCGAACTGGAACAGATGTGATCCATCCAGGGCGCACTCGACCAGAGTGCGTCCATCGCGACTTGGGAAAGGCCAGCGCATAGCGCTGGCTTTTTTTCGTTGCCGGGCACATTGCCCCAACCCAGGCGGCGCTGCTCAAGCACCTGCGGAGTGAGCCGATCATCGCCAGACGCAGGTTCACCGCAACCCGCCTGGCATCACGCCGTGCGACTGCCCCCCCAGGCAAAGGGCATCTTTCATCGGAAAAGAGGAAGGTGGAATGCTCGCCACCCAGGATTGCCCAGCCATCGAATGGGAACCGATGTTCGCGGGCGTGAGTTCATAAACCATTGATTCCAATGGCGCGCCCGACAGGAATCGAACCTGTAACCGCCGGCTTAGAAGGCCGGTGCTCTATCCAGTTGAGCTACGGGCGCCCGAACCGGAACGGTGTCCAATCCGACGTGATGTGGGATTGGTCGGGGTAGAGGGATTCGAACCCCCGACATCCTGCTCCCAAAGCAGGCGCGCTACCAGACTGCGCTATACCCCGGTCTTGCAATCCCCTCGGGCCATGCCCGGGGAGTTGGTCATTGTCGCCAAGCGCATTGGGAACTGTCAACGCAGGATGTGCAGATCCGGCGCCTGCCACAACGCCGAAAGCAGTCATCGGCTATGCTCACGCCCATCGGCCGGATGGCCGTCCAGACCCTCATTCGCACGGAGAACGCGCATGCGCAGCGGCAACCCGGCTCTTTCCGAGTCCACCTTCCTCGACCTCGCCAGCGGCTCGGTGGTGACCAGCCCCGACCAGGCAATGACCCTCAACGGCACCGTCAACAAGACCGGTTTCCTGCTGCTGTTGACCGTGCTGACGGCCGCTTTCGCCTGGAACCAGACCATCGACGACTACGGTCAGGTTTTGCCCGGTGCCAGGCTGTATGCCATGGGCGGCGCCATCGGCGGCCTGGTGCTGGCGCTGATCACCGTTTTCAAGAAGGAATGGTCGCCGGTCACCGCGCCGATGTACGCGCTGGTGGAAGGCCTGTTCCTCGGCGCCATCTCGGCCGTGTTCAACGCCAAATTCCCGGGCATCGTGTTCCAGGCCGTGCTGCTGACCTTCGGCACTCTGTTCGCGCTGCTGTTCGCGTACCGCAGCGGCCTGATCAAGGCCACCGAGAACTTCAAGATGGGCGTGGTCGCGGCCACTGGCGGCATCGCCCTGCTCTACCTGGCATCGTTCGTGCTCGGCTTCTTCAACATCAACGTGCCGGTGATCCATGACTCCAGCTGGCTGGGCATCGCCTTCAGCCTGTTCGTGGTGGTCGTGGCCGCGCTGAATCTGGTGCTGGACTTCGACTTCATCGAGACCGGTGTCGCCCAGCGTGCGCCGAAGTACATGGAGTGGTATGGCGCATTCGGCCTGATGGTGACCCTGGTCTGGCTGTACGTTGAATTCCTGCGCCTGCTGTCGAAAATCCAGCAGCGCTGAGCCGCAACATGCAATAGACGACAAAGGGCGCCCTTCGTGGCGCCCTTTGTCGTTCCTCCCTCAGCGCGCCAGCAGCACCGGAAGCGACGATGCCAGCAACGCGATGCCTGACGCGGTCAGCAGGCCCAGCACGAGCTGCCGGAAGCGCGCCTCGCTGATGCCGATGTAGACCCGCGCGCCCAGCAGGGTCGGCACGAGCATGGCCGGTGCCACAATGGCGAAATACGGCAGCATCTGCCGGCTGACCAGGCCGCTGCCGACATAGGTGGCCATGGTCACCGCCAGCATCGCCAGGTTGAAGTTCTGGATGACCGCGCGCTGTTCGTCCTTGCCGAAGCCTCGCAGGGTGCTCCACAACGTCGGCACCGGCCCGGCAAAGCCGCCAATGCCACTGAGCACGCCACCGGCCATGCCAGCGATCGCATCACCGATACGGCCGCCGACGCGGACCGGAGGCAACGAGCGCGCCATCAGCATGACCGGGCACCACAGCGCCAGGAAGCCGCCCAGCAGCGCCTTGAACCAGTCCATGTCCAGCTGTGGCAGCACCATCACGCCCAGCGGAATGCCGGCCAGCCCGCCCAGCACGAAGGGCAGCAACAGGCGCAGGTTGAATCCACGGCGCACGGTGAACACAGCCACCAGCTGACCGACCAGCGCACCAAACACCGACAGCGTCGCCGCCAGCCGCGGCTCCAGCCCCCATGCCCAGAACGACATCGCCACCATGCCAAAGGCGAAGCCGGACAGGCCCTGCACGAATCCGGCGACGATCGCGCCCAGCGCGACCAGCAGATACACCGACTCCATCACCACCTCGGTTGCAGCCGCGCGACTATCCTGCCGCGCCCACCTGTGCAGCGTAGTGCGCCGCGAGGTGCTCGACCAGCGCACGCACTTTCGGCGCCAGCGCACGTGCATGCGGATACAGCGCGAAGTAGCGGCGCTGCCCGGCATGCCAGGCCGGCAACACGCGGATCAGACGACCGGCGCGCAGGTCCTCCTGTACGGTCAGTGCGGTGAACAGGCTGATGCCCATTCCGGCCAACGCCGCGGCATACAGCGCGGGCGTGGCATCCACGCGCAGGCGCTGGCCGGCCTCGATGCTCACGCTGGCACCGCGCGGCCCCTGCAGCTGCCAGGGCGGCATTGACGGCGTGGGACTGAATCCCAGCAGCGTATGTTGTTCGAGATCTGCAGCCTGTCGCGGCAGACCACGACGTGCCAGATAGGCCGGCGCAGCAACCAGGATGCGCGGGCAGCTGGCCAGTTCGCGCGCGACCAGCTGGCTGTCCGGCAACGAGGGCGCGATGCGAAGAGCCAGGTCGAAACCGCCCCCCACCACGTCGACCAGTTGATCATCGGCCGACAGGTCCAGCGAGACCTGCGGGTAGCGCTGCAGGAACGACGGCAGCCACTGGGGCAGCTCCTGGCTGGCGACCACCTGCGGCACGCTGATGCGTACGGCGCCACTGGGCTGCGCCTGCCCGGCGCGCGCGCGGTCGTCCGCTTCCTGCAGGCGATCGAGCAGCACGCCGGCCTCCCGGTGATAGTCGCGCCCGGCTTCGGTCAACGACAGCCGCCGACTGTTGCGATCGAGCAGTCGCACCTGCAGATGCTCTTCCAGCTGCCGCAGTTGCCGTGACATCGCCGAGTGGGTGGTCCCCAGGCGCTCGGCAGCAGCAGTGAAGCTGCCTGCGTCGACGATGGCGCGCAGCGCACGCAGGGCGGCGAAGTGATCCATCGGCGAGCGACTCCAGGTGACGGGGCCCACGGCATGCGGGCCCCACCAGCTTATCAAGCGCCGTCGCCGGCCTTGCGCACCGGCAGCGCCAGGATCGCGTCGGTGTTCATGACATCACCGAAGGCGTCTTCGATCTGCGCCAGCGAGGCGTCATGCAGCGCGCGATGATCGATGCGCTGGCCACTGGCCAGGTCCAGGTCGCGGCTGGCGCTGGCATCGGACGATACGATCACCCGGTAGCCGCGCGGTGCCGCCGCCGCGTCGCGCGCAGCACCGGCCACACAGGCATGGGTCTGCAGGCCGGTGACGATCAGGGTGTCGATGCCGGCATCCTTCAGCACCGTGTCGAGCATCGCGGCCGAGTTGCCAGCGAACACGCTGACATTGTCCTTCTGCACCACGGTCTCACCCTTGCGCGGCTGCAGGTCGCGATGGAAGGCGGCATTGACGCTGCCCTGCGCGAACAGCGGTGCACCGGCCGGCAACACATGCTGCACGTGGATCACGCGGATGCCGTGAGTATCGGCGAACTCGACCACCCGCCTGGCCTGGCGCAGTGCGGCCACGCCATCGGGAATGACCATGCGGCCACCAGCAAAGCCGGGCGCGGCGCTGGCATCGAAGTATTCGTTCTGGAAGTCGATCACCAGCACGGCGGTCTTCGCTGCATCCAGCGAGGCCGCGACCGGCGCGCCGGCCATGTGGCGGATGGTGGGATGGGACGGTTCGGCGGCAGCGACCGGGGCGGTGGCGGCCATGCCGATCAGGCTGGCCAGGCCGAAGGCGGTGAGGTTCATGGGAGGGTTCCTGTGCGGTGGGTGTGGGGCACAGGATGCGGAGCGATTGGCGCACGAACCAGCCGTGCGGGGGCACATGACCTGTGCGAAAACCGCACAACCGATCATTCCGTCATCCACGCATGGCGTGGATCTACCGGAAAACGCAACGGGGCGCCCGAAGGCGCCCCGCTGGGATCCAACCGAGGCCGACCGGCCGCTTACAGGCGGCTGGCAATGGCCTTGGCGAAGCTCATGGTGGTGCCGGTGCCGCCCAGGTCGCCGGTCAGCGAGTCCTTGGCTTCCATGGTCGCCACGATGGCCTTGCGCAGGCGCTCGGCGTTTTCCGGCTGGCCGACGTGGTCCAGCATCTGCGCGGCTGCCAGCAGCAGCGCACACGGATTGGCCTTGCCCTGGCCGGCGATGTCCGGCGCGGTGCCGTGCACGGCTTCGAAGATCGCCGCATCCTTGCCGATGTTGGCACCCGGGGCCAGGCCCAGGCCGCCGACGAGGCCGGCGCACAGGTCGGAGATGATGTCGCCGAACAGGTTGGTGGTGACGATCACGTCGAACTGTTCCGGACGCATCACCAGCTGCATGCAGCAGTTGTCGACGATCATTTCCTGGAATTCGATGTCCGGGTACTGCGCGGCCACTTCACGGGCGACATTCAGGAACAGGCCCGAGGTCGACTTGATGATGTTGGCCTTGTGCACGGCGGTGACCTTCTTGCGGCCGGTGCTCTTGGCCAGCTCGAAGGCGTAGCGCACGATGCGCTCGGAGCCCTTGCGGGTGATGCGGGTGCCGGAGAAGGCGGTCTCGCCGTCGGCCGACACTTCCTGGCCTTCGGCCAGGTACGCACCTTCGGTGTTCTCACGAACGGTGATCAGGTCGACGTTGTCGAAACGCGACTTGGTGTTCGGGAAGGTGTGGGCCGGACGCACGTTGGCGTACAGGTCGAAGTGACGGCGCAGGCTGACGTTGATCGAGGTGAAGCCACCACCGACCGGGGTGGTCAGCGGGCTCTTCAGCGCGACCTTGTTGCGCGCGATCGATTCCAGGGTCACCGCCGGCATCAGGTCGCCGTGCTTTTCCAGGGCCACCAAGCCGGCGTCGGCGTCTTCGTACTCCAGGCCAGTCTTGAGCTGGTCGAGCACGAACAGGGTGGCGTCCATGATTTCCGGGCCAATGCCGTCGCCGCGGATGACCGTAATTTTCTGCGTCATTGATCGATGTTCCGAACAGGGGGAAAAACGCCGTCCGGACGTGCCCGGAAACGCCGGCGCAAAGGAAGTTTCACCGGCAATTATGCCTTACCCGGCTCGGAGACCCCAAATAGGCAATTAGTCCGAGCCGGGTAAGGCAGAATTGCCCGCGCATTTCTCCTCTACCCCCGCCTGTCGGCGCGCCCCTTCAACAAGAAGGGGCTCTTGGGCGGTTGGATCGCGGGAAATGCCCCGGCGCGCGGCCGTGATCCGGTAGCGCCGGGCCATGCCCGGCGGCTTTTCGTTCAGGTCTCCGCCGGGCATGGCCCGGCGCTACCTCAGTGCTCGTGCGCTGCCGGGGCGGCGGCGCCGCCTTCCAGCTGGTCGAGGAAGTCGACCGCGCGGCGCAGGTGCGGGATCACGATCGAGCCGCCCACCACCAGGCCGACCGAGAAGGTCTCGAAGAATTCTTCACGGGTCACCCCGGCGTCCTTGCACTGGGCCACGTGGTAGCTGATGCAGTCGTCGCAGCGCAGCACCATCGAGGCCACCAGGCCCAGCAGTTCCTTGGTCTTCACGTCCAGCGCACCGGCCTGGTAGGTCTGCGTGTCCAGCGCGAAGAAGCGCCGCACCACCTGGTTCGGCTCGCCCAGGATGCGCTCGTTCATGCGCTTGCGGAACTCGGTGAACTCGGCGATGCGGTCCTTGCTGCCGTCGTCGGCCGCGCTCATGCCTGGCCCTGCCCGGCCAGCAGCGGCTCGAGCTTGCCTTCACGGTGCAGGGCCATCATGTCGTCGTAGCCGCCCACATGGACGTCGCCGACGAAGATCTGCGGCACGCTGGTACGGCGGGTCTTGGCCATCATCTTCTCGCGCTCGACCGGGTCCAGGTCGATGCGGACCTCGGTCCATTGCTGGCCCTTGCTCTTCAGGAAGTTCTTGGCGGCCACGCAGTACGGGCAGACGGCGGTGGAATAGATGGTGATGGCGGGGGCACCGCCGGCGGTCTGGGCTGTCACGGGAAACTCCACGATGGATCGACGGTCTACATATGGTACCGGTGCGCTGGAAATTCCACGCCACGGCCGCAACACTGTGGATTAACGAATGGTTGCCCCCTGCCCTGCCACGCTTGGCGCGCCCCGCCCGAGGACCTCCTGCTTGCGAGCCCTGCTGCTGACTACCGCCGTCACCCTGGCCCTGGCCACGCCGCTGGCCCAGGCCCAGGAGAAACTGCCCGACATCGGCTCGTCGGCCGGCGAGCTGCTGACCCCGGCCCGTCAGGCCGAGTACGGCGCGATGATGCTGCGCGAGCTGCGCAACTACGGCTACCTGCTGGACGACCCGCTGGTCAACGACTGGCTGCAGACCATGGGCACCCGCCTCGGCTCCAACAGCGACCAGCCGCGCCAGCCGTACACGTTCTTCGTGATGAAGGACCGCCAGATCAACGCCTTCGCCACGCTGGGCGGCTACATCGGGGTCAATGCCGGCCTGGTGCTGACCGCCGAGCGCGAGGACGAGGTGGCCGCGGTGCTGTCGCACGAAATCGCCCACGTCACCCAGCAGCACGTGCTGCGCGGAGTCGAGCGCGCCCAGCGCGACCAGATCCCGATCCTGCTCGGCATGCTGGCGGCGGTGGTGGCCGCGCAGGCCAGCAACAGCACCTCCTCCGGCAACGCGACGATGGCCGCGATCAGTTCCGGCATGGGCCTGATGCAGCAGCGGCAGATCAACTACACCCGCTCCAACGAGTCCGAGGCCGACCGCCTCGGCATCCGCACCCTGTCGCGCAGTGGCTACGACGTGGATGCCATGGCCGGCTTCTTCGAGCGGATGGCATCGGCGATGCGCGGCAACGAGGGCGGCTACAGCGTGCCCGAGTTCCTGCGCACCCACCCGGTCAACATCACCCGCATCAGCGAGGCCAAGGCCCGCGCCGAGCAGATGAAGAAGGACACGGTGCTGCTGACCACCACCACCCCCAGTGGCGAGCGCAGGGAGCGCGTGGACCCGACCGATCCCAGCCTGGCCGAACCCCTGTTGCGCGGAAACAACCCGCTGCTGCCCAGCAGCGTGCTGCGCATCCCGATGGGCCAGCTCAGCCGCGGCGCCAGTGGCGACTTCGACTGGGCGCGCGAGCGCCTGCGCGTGCTCAGCGCGGACTCCCCCCCCGAGCTGGAACGCGAGTACGCCGATCTGGCCAAGCGCCAGAAGGACGGCCTCAACGATGCCCAGCGCTATGGCCAGGCGCTGGCGGTGATGCGCAGCGGTCGCGCCGGCGCCGCCCAGGCCCGGCAGACCCTGGCAGGCCTGCTGCAGACCCGCCCGGACAATCTGTGGCTGGCACTGGGGCTGGGCGAGGCCGAATCGCGTGCGGGCCAGACCGCCCAGGCCAACAGCCGCTTCGAGCAGCTGCTGCGCCAGCACCCCAACAGCCGTCCGGTGGCGCTGACCTATGCCGAGATCCTGAACGAACAGGGCAGCCGCGAGGCCGGCCAGCGCGCGCAGGCCATGCTGCGGCCCCTGCTGTCGCAAAGCGGTAACGATCCGGTCTTCCAGCAGCGGTACGCCCGCGCCAGCGAACTGGCCGGCGACAGCGTGCGTGCCAGCGAGGCCTACGCCGAGGCGGCCTTCCTCAGCGGCCGGCCGGAACAGTCGCTGATGCAGCTACAGGCGCTCAAGCGCAATCCGGCGCTGGACTATGTCGGCCGGGCACGGGTGGATGCGCGCATCGAGGCGATCACCCCCACCGTGCTGGAGCTGCGCCGCCAGGGCGTGCAGGACCCGGATCTGGACCGCCGCTGAGCGCTGCATGACCGGCCGATGGCAATCCAGGCCGGTTCCGGCCAGGCAGTCACAAACATGTCATCAAACCGTAGTCTACTGGCACCACTCCAGTAACCGAGCCCTACGGTGTCCTCGTGCAGAAACGCATCCTGATCGTCGATGACGAGCCCGCGATCCGTGAAATGGTCGCCTTCGCCCTGCGCAAGGGCGATTACGAACCGGTCCACGCCGGCGACGCCCGTGAGGCCCAGACCGCCATCGCCGACCGCGTCCCCGACCTGATCCTGCTGGACTGGATGCTGCCCGGCACCAGCGGCCTGGACCTGGCCCGCCGCTGGCGCAAGGAAACCCTGACCCGCGAAGTGCCGATCATCATGCTGACCGCCCGCGGCGAAGAGAACGATCGCGTCGGTGGCCTTGAAGCTGGCGTCGACGACTATGTGGTCAAGCCGTTCTCGGCGCGCGAACTGCTGGCCCGCATCCGTGCGGTGATGCGCCGCGCCCGCGAAGATGACGAGGACGGCAGCGTGGCCGTCGGCCCGATCCGCATCGACGGCGCCGCCCATCGCGTGTTCGCCAACGACCAGCCGGTGCCGATCGGCCCCACCGAATACCGCCTGCTGCACTTCTTCATGACCCACCCCGAGCGCGTCTACACCCGCGCCCAGCTGCTGGACCATGTCTGGGGCGGCAGCGTGTACGTGGAGGAGCGCACCATCGACGTGCACATCCGCCGCCTGCGCAAGACGCTGGAACCGTTCAACGCCGAAAACATGGTGCAGACCGTGCGCGGCGCCGGCTACCGCTTCTCCACTGCTACCTGAGTCTCGTCGTGCCGGCGCCACGCACCTGCGGGTGCCGGCGCCGGCAACTCTGCTATAACCCTCGGTTCACCCCAGTGAACCGCCGCACCTCAACGACGAGATCGCAATGCCCCGCCACATCCGCTCTGCCTGGTTGAAGACCCTGGCCACCGTTGCCGCGGTACTGCTGTTCGCCGGATTGGTGGGGTGGTTCACGGGCCATCTGTGGTTGTGCATCGCACTGGGCGCACTGGCCACGCTGGCATGGCATTACTGGCGCCTGCGCAGCGTGCTGCGCCGGCTGACCGCGCGCCAGCGCTGGGACACCGCCGAAGAAGGCACCGGCGTCTGGAACGAGCTGGACCGCCTGCTGTACCGCAACCAGGTGGAAATGCGCGTGCGCAAGCGCCGCCTGCTGGACATGCTGCGCAGCTACCGCGCCGCCGCCGCCGCGCTGCCCGATGCCGTGGTGGTGCTGGACCGCAACAGCCAGCGTGTGCAGTGGTTCAACGAAGCGGCCACCGCCCTGCTGGGCCTGCATCATCCGGGTGACCTCGGCGAGGCCCTGGTCGAACGCCTGCAACCGATGCCGCTGGCGCACTGGCTGGCTGGTGGCCGCAATGCCGAGCCGATCCTCGACGTGCCCTCGCCGGTCGACCCGGCGATCCGCCTGAACCTGCGCCTGATTCCCTATTCCTCCGATTACTGGCTGCTGATCGCCCGCGATGTCAGCAAGCTGCTGCGCCTGGAGCAGGTGCGCCGCGACTTCGTCGCCAACGTTTCACACGAGCTGCGCACGCCGCTCACCGTGGTCCACGGCTATCTGGACATGATGGACCCGGAGGATTTCCCGGGAACCGGTCCGATGCTGGAAGAAATGCGCAAGCAGAGCCAGCGCATGGCCCAGCTGGTGGAAGACCTGCTGACGCTGTCGCGCCTCGAGTCGCAGGAACACAGCGAGGAAGAGACCGTGGCCATGCAGCCGATGCTGGCCACCCTGCGCCGCGAAGCCGAAGCGCACAGCCAGGGCCGCCACCAGATCAGCATCGACGATCTTGCCGGCGTTGACCTGCAGGGCTCGACCAAGGAACTGCACAGCGCCTTCTCCAACCTGGTCACCAACGCGGTGCGCTATACGCCGGCCGGTGGCCGCATCGCCGTGGAATTCCGCCGCGAAGGCGACGGCGCCGTGCTGGCAGTGCGCGATTCCGGCTACGGCATCCCGGCCACCCACCTGCCGCGCCTGACCGAACGTTTCTACCGTGTCTCCAGCAGCCGCTCCCGCGAAAGCGGCGGTACCGGCCTGGGCCTGTCCATCGTCAAGCACATCCTCGGCCTGCACCATGCGCGGCTGGAGATTGAAAGCGAGGTTGGCAAGGGCTCGGTGTTTTCCTGCCATTTCGATGCCGACCACGTGCGCCCGCGCGAGTCCGCCCCCCTGACTTCCATCGAAGAATGACGCCATGAGCAGCCTCGGATCCCTCCCCCTCCCCGTGAGCCCGGACAACGATCCGCTGCGTGACCCGGCGCTCTACATCAACCGCGAACTGTCGCAGCTGGATTTCAATTTCCGCGTGCTGGCCCAGGCGATGGACCCGCAGGTGCCGCTGCTGGAGCGGCTGCGCTTCATGTGCATCTCCTGCACCAACCTGGACGAGTTCTTCGAGATCCGCGCCGCCGCCGTGCGCCACGCGCAGGAATTCGGCCTGCCGCCGGCGCCGGACGGGATGAGCCCGCAGGCCATCCTCAATGCCATCCACGACCGCGCCGCGGAACTGGTGGACCAGCAGTACCGCTGCTGGAACGAGACGCTGCGCCCGGCGCTGATGGAGGCCGGCATCGGCGTGCTCGGCCGCCATTCCTGGACCGACCGCCAGAAGCGCTGGCTGCGCGCCTACTTCCGCAACGAGATCATGCCGGTGCTGTCGCCGCTGGGCCTGGACCCGGTGCATCCGTTCCCGAAGATCCTCAACAAGTCGCTGAACATCGTGGTGGTGCTGAAGGGCACCGACGCGTTCGGCCGCGCCGGCCATCTGGCCATCGTGCGTGCGCCGCGCTCGCTGCCGCGCATCATCCAGCTGCCGGAGAAGCTCGGCGGATCGCAGAACTTCGTGTTCCTGTCGTCGGTGCTGTCCACCTTCGTCGATGAGCTGTTCCCCGGCATGGAAGTGCAGGGGGCCTACCAGTTCCGCGTTACCCGCAACTCCGAGCTGGTGGTGGACGAGGAGGAAGTGGAGAACCTGGCGCTGGCACTGCGCGACGAACTGGTCGACCGCGGCTACCGGCCGGCGGTGCGCCTGGAAATCGCGCAGGACATGCCACGCGACATCGTGCGCACCCTGCTGCAGAATTTCGGCCTGACCGAGAACGCGGTGTACCGCATCGACGGCCCGGTCAACCTCAACCGCATCATCCAGCTGTACGACCTGATCGCGCAGCCGGACCTGAAGTACCCGCCGATGACCCCGCGCACGCTGCGCGACAGCGACGGCATCTTCGAGACGGCGGCGCGCCAGGACCTGCTGCTGCACCACCCGTTCGATGCCTTCACCGCAGTGCTGGACCTGATCCGGCAGGCGGCGATCGACCCCAACGTACTGGCGATCAAGCAGACCCTGTACCGCACCGGCAAGGATTCGCTGATCGTCGACGCGCTGATCCAGGCCGCGCGCAACGGCAAGGACGTGACCGTGGTGGTTGAACTGCGCGCACGTTTCGACGAAGAGGCCAACCTGGGCCTGGCCGATCGCCTGCAGGAAGCCGGCGTGCAGGTGGTGTACGGCGTGGTCGGCTACAAGACCCACGCAAAGATGCTGCTGATCGTGCGCCGCGAGGGCCGCAAACTGCGCCGCTACGTGCACCTGGGCACCGGCAACTACCACAGCGGCACCGCCCGCGCGTACACCGACATCAGCCTGATCACTGCCGATGCGGACATCGGCAACGACGTGCACCTGCTGTTCCAGCAGCTGTCCGGGCTGGCCTCGAAGATGAAGCTCAAGCGCCTGCTGCAGTCGCCCTTCACCCTGCACTCCGGCATCCTCGGCCGCATCGAGCGCGAAACGCGCATCGCCGCCGCCGGCCGCCCGGCGCGGATCATCGCCAAGATGAACGCACTGAACGAACCGCAGGTGGTGCGCGCGCTGTACGCCGCCTCGCAGGCAGGCGTGCAGATCGACCTGATCATCCGCGGCGCCTGCACCCTGCGCCCGGGCGTACCGGGCATCTCGGACAACATCCGCGTGCGCTCGATCGTCGGCCGCTTCCTGGAGCACAGCCGCGTCTACTGGTTCGGCAACGACGGCGCACCGGAGATGTACTGCGCCAGCGCCGACTGGCTGGAACGCAACCTGCTGCGCCGTGTCGAGACGTGCTTCCCGATCCTCGACCCGGAGCTGGCCAAGCGCGTGTACCGCGAAGTCCTGCAGAACTACCTGGACGACAACCTCAACGCCTGGGAACTGGATGCCGACGGCATCTACCACAAGCGTGCCCCGGCACACGACGAAGCCCCGCATTCTGCGCAGATGGCATTGATGCAGGGGCTGTGAGCCGGTGTGTCGACCAAGGTCGACACCTACCAGGAGCGGCAGGCACCGATTCTGGTCGGGATTGGATCAGTGTCGACCAAGGTCGACACCTACCAACAGCAGCGGAATTCTGTCGAAGGCGGGGTGGGTCCGGTGGCAGGGGTGTGAGCCGCATGGATGCGGCGACCAAGCCCCCATGGACGGGTTAACGGCGTCCCCTGCCATCGGACCCACCCCGCCATCCTACGGATAGCCCGCTTTTGCTTTTGCTTTAGCCGTTGCCGTTGATTCGGCGGGTGCAGGGCGCAGCCCTGCCGCACTCCCCTCTTCCAAAATGTGAAGGCCGCGCGGTGACGAGCACACCGCCCCTTCGGCTAACATTCGTCCATGCCGCATACCACCACGACTCCGCCCGCATTGCAGGATGGCGACCTGCTGGCCGCCATCGACCTTGGCTCCAATAGTTTCCACATGGTCATCGCGCGCTACACGCTCGGCCAGCTGCGGGTGATCGACCGCCTGCGCGAGACCGTGCGCATGGCCGATGGCCTGGATGGCAAAGGTGGGCTCTCCTCCGCTGCGCGGCAGCGCGCGCTGGAATGCCTGGCCCGCTTCGGCCAGCGCATCCGCAACGTGCCGCCGCACCGGGTACGTGCACTGGCCACCAACACCGTGCGCCAGCTGCGCTCGCCGCAGTCGTTCCTGGTTCCCGCCGAAACCGCGCTCGGGCATGCCATCGAAGTGGTCAGCGGCCGCGAAGAAGCGCGCCTGATCTACCTGGGCGTGGCCCACGCGCAACCGCCCAAGCCCGGCCAGCGCCGGCTGGTGATCGACATCGGCGGCGGCTCCACCGAATTCATCATCGGCATGGGCATGCAGACCCTGGAGCGCGAAAGCCTGCAGGCCGGCTGCATCGCCAGCACCCGGCGCTTCTTCCCCGGCGGCAAGCTGAGCAAGAAGCGCTGGAAGGACGCACTGGCCGAGATCGGCCGCGAGTTCCAGCCCTTCGCCAGCAAGTACCGCGCGCTGGGCTGGCAGGAAGCACTGGGTTCTTCGGGCACGCACAAGGCGATCAGCGAGATCTGCGCCACGATGAAGCTGAGCAAGGGCGCGATCACCGCCGAGGCCCTGCCCCAGCTGCGCGACGAACTGCTGAAGGCCAAGAAGATCGACGACATCCAGTTGCCGGGCCTGTCCAGCGACCGCCGCCCGATCATCGCCGGCGGCATCCTGGTGCTGGAGGCCGCCTTCCAGGCACTGGGCCTGCAGAAGCTGCTGGTCAGCAAGGCGGCGATGCGCGAAGGCATCCTGTACGACATCGTCGGCCGCGCCGGCGAAAACGACCTGCGCGATGAATCGGTGTCCGCACTCAGCCAGCGCTACGGCATCGATACCGTGCAGGCCGATCGCGTGCAGGACACCGCGCTGTCACTGCTGGAACAGGTGCAGGAACGCTGGCGGCTCGATGCCGACGACGCGCGGATGCTCGGCTGGGCCGCACGCCTGCACGAGCTGGGCCTGATGATCGCGCACAGCGGCTATCACGTGCATGGCAGTTACGTACTGGAACACTCGGATATCGCCGGCTTCTCGCGGCAGGAACAGCAGATGCTGGCCGCGCTGGTGCGCAGCCATCGCCGCAGCGTAACCAAGACCGCCTTCGACGCCCTGCCCGAGCGCCTGTTGCTGACCGCTCGCCGGCTGGCCGCCCTGCTGCGCCTGGCGGTGCTGCTCAATCGTGCCCATGAGGACGATCCACTGCCCGCGCTGGAACTGACCGCCGACGACAACCGCCTGTCGCTGATCGTGCCGCAGGCCTTCATCGATGCCCGGCCGCTGCTGCGCGCCGATCTGATCGGCGAGACCGACGGCATCGCCGGGCTGGGCATCCAGTTCCGGCCGTTCGTGGCCTGAGGCTCACGCTTTCCCACGAGGGGAAGAAGGTCACACACCGTTACGATTCGCGCATGCGTCCCCCGTTGACCTGCTGCGATGCAGCAGATCATGTCGGGGGAGCGCATTCAGGGCTACAGCTAAGCGACTGCTTTTGTTGAGCTTTCGTGAAATCTGACGATGAAGCCTGGTACAAATCGACACGCCCTCTTTACATGGCATTAACCAACGAGACTACTATCGGGTCATCGGTCCGCTTATCGGCGGCCGATTCCTTCGACGCCCCTTTTGGCGTCCCTGCACGACCTGAGAGAGAGAGAGCTCGTCATGACTTCACGCACCACCCCCCTGGGGCAGGCCATCCGCTACGCCCTGGCAACCACTGCGACGCTGGCCGCGCTGCCTGCGTTCGCCCAGAGTGGCAGCACTGCCGCGCCGACCACCCTGGATCGCATCGAGATCACTGGCTCGCGCATCCGCCAGGTGGACGTGGAGACCGCACAGCCGGTCCTGGCACTGAGCCGGCTGGACATCGAGCGCCAGGGCTTCAGCTCGGTGGCCGACATCCTGCAGAACGTCACCGCGATGGGCAGCCCGGCGATCAGCCGCGCCAACGCACTGAGTTCGGGCGAAAACACCGGCGGCACCTACATCGACATGCGCAACCTGGGCGCGCAGCGCACCCTGGTGCTGGTCAACGGCAAGCGCCTGGGCATCAGCACCTCGGGCCTGCAGGACGTGTCCTCGCTGCCGGTGTCGGCGGTGGAACGCATTGAAGTACTGAAGGATGGCGCTTCGGCCATCTACGGTTCCGATGCGATGGCCGGCGTGATCAACATCATCACCCGTTCCAACGTCAACGGCGTGACCGCCAACGTCTACCACGGCCAGTACAGCGAAGGCGACGGCGCCCGTGACCGCTTCGACGTGGTCGGCGGCTGGAGCAATGACCGCGTGTCGCTGACCCTGGCACTGGAGCACTCCGAAGAAAAGAGCGTCTGGGCCAAGGACCGCTGGTTCAGCAAGTACGGCGTGAGCGACCGCCACCCGAACGATGCCTCCAACTGGACCACGCTGAGCCAGTGGGGCCAGGTCACCGGCCTGAAGGGTGGCCCGGGCTGCACCAACACCAGCCAGGGTTGCGGCTACTCGCTCAACCGCGGCGCTGATCCGACCAACCCGGCCAACTACCACCTGACCGACGCGACCCCGTTCACCGGCGATGTCAGCAACGCCAACGAGCAGATGCACGTCATGTATCCGCTCAAGCGTGACTCGGTGTACTTCGACGGTCGCTTCAAGATCACCGACCAGGTCAACCTGCGCACCGAATTCGGCTACAACAAGCGTTCGGCCGAGCGCCAGATTGCAGGCTACCCCCTGCAGTCCAGCTCGGTGTCCATCTCGGGCGACCCGACCGCTACCGGCCTGATGTCCAAGGACAGCTACTTCAATCCGTTCGGCAACCAGCACGGCTATGCCAAGCCAACCGACGTGGCCTGGAACCGCCGCACCTGGGAAATCCCGCGTGTGAGCACCAGCGAACTGAAGACCTACCGTGCGGTAGTGTCGCTGGATGGCAGCTTCGAGATCGGCCAGCGCTACTTCGACTGGGACGTGGGCTACCAGTACAACCGCAACGAGCTGACCGCTACCGCCACCGGCAACCTGCACAAGAAGCGCGTGCGTGACGCCGTGGGTCCGTCGTTCCTGGATCCGGCCACCGGCAAGGTGATGTGTGGCCGTCCGGGCGCGGTGATCAGCGGCTGCACGCCGTGGAACCCGCTGGTGCCCTACGGCAAGAACGATCCGAACGGACTGACCGGCAATGAAGAACTGATGGCCTGGCTGTTCCCGGCGGAGCACACCACCGGCCGGACCACCACCAAGAACGCGTTCGCCAACCTGTCCGGCAGCATCATGACCCTGCCGGCCGGCGACCTCGGCTTCGCTTTCGGCGTGGAAAGCCGCAAGGAAGATGGCCGCTACACCCCCGATGCCCTGGCCCAGACCGGCGCTACCACCAACCTGGCCGCAGGCCCGACCGGTGGCAGCTACAACGTGAAGGAAGCCTACCTGGAGCTCAGCGTGCCGGTGCTGGCCGACCTGCCCGGTGCGCGTGAGCTGAGCTTCAGTGCCGCCACCCGCTACTCCAAGTACAACACCTTCGGCAACACGCTCAACAGCAAGTTCGGCTTCAAGTGGAAGCCGATCGACCAGCTGCTGGTCCGTGGTACCTGGGCCGAGGGCTTCCGCGCACCGACCATCAACGATCTGTACGGTGGCGGTTCGGAAACCTTCGCGCAGTTCAGCGACCCGTGCGACACCGTGTTCGGCTCGGCCAAGGGCAGTGCTGAAGTCCGCGCGCGCTGCGCACGTGACATCGCCGATGCCGCCAACTTCCGCCAGCTGAAGCAGGGCAACACGCCGGTAACCACGGCACAGGATGCGACCCCGACGCCGTTCGTGTCCGGTTCCAACCCACTGCTGGTTCCGGAAACCTCGACCAGCAAGACGCTGGGCCTGGTGTGGAGCCCGACCTTCGTCAGCAACCTCAACGTGGCGCTGGACTGGTGGAAGATCCGCATCGACAACACCATCGTCGGTGACAGCCCGAACCAGATCCTGAAGGACTGCTATGAGCAGGGCATCGAATCGCGCTGCAGCCGCTTCACCCGCGACCCGTCCAACGGCATCGTCACCGGCCTGAAGTTCGGCAACCGCAACGCCGGCTTCGCCGAGACCGAAGGTTACGACCTGGATGTCAGCTACCGCGTCGACACCGGCTACGGCAAGCTGAGCGCAGGCTGGACCAGCACCTATGTGAGCAAGAACGTCTACCGCTCCACCAATGATGTCCGTGATGCGATCACGCCGATCAACGGCGTGGCCAACACCATCGGCACCGCCACCAGCCTTGCCTTCCGCGTGCGCTCGAACCTGGTGCTGGGCTGGGATGTGGGTGACTTCGGCGTCAGCTGGACGGCACGCTACTACTCCGGTGTGAAGGAGCGCTGCCTCAACGCCTCGCGGTATCCGGACGAATGCTCCGATCCGACCTTCCTGGCTCCGTGGCTGAAGTCGCCGACCGCTTACAACGAGCGCGGCGCGGTGACCTTCCACGACGTGCAGTTCCGCTACAACCTGCCGTGGGATGCCACCGTTTCGGTGGGCGCGAACAATGTGTTCGGCAAGGAAGCTCCGGTGATGTACAGCAAGCCGAACTCGTCGTTCTCCTACTACGGTGGCTACGACATCGGTCGTTTCATGTACATGAAGTACCAGCAGCGCTTCTGATCCATCCACGCTGTTGAAGCTCGACGACCACGGCCCTTCGGGGCCGTGGTTTTTTTCTGCCCCGCGCAGACTGTCGCTTTCCACATTGACCCTGATGCGTTCAATCAGGGGCACGGTCCTCTGCGCTGCGTCCGCCGCAATGCCACAGGTTGGAGCAATCGGTTGATTTGCTTCTGCTTTGTGCAGAAGCGTCACGGCCGTCTGCGGTGCTTTCGTCGCTTGCCCATACGTCTCCGCGCCCGCTTTCACTAGGTTCGAACATCCACCGCCGCGGTGGAATTGACGCAGCCCCGCTTGGCTGTGTTCCGAAGACTTCGAAGACTGAGAGAGAGACCCATGACCATCCGTATTCCCGAACTCGGGTTGGCGATCCGTCGTGCACTGGCGTTGGCGGCCACCACCACACTGGCCGCCCCCGCATTCGCCCAGCACGCACCGGAAGCCACCACGCTGGACCGTATCGAGATCACCGGTTCGCGCATCCGCCAGGTCGACCTGGAAACCGCACAGCCGGTGCTGACCATCAGCCGCGCCGACATCGAGCGGCAGGGCTTCAATTCCGTCGCGGACATCCTGCAGAACCTGACCGCGACCGGCAGCCCCGCGCTCAGCCGCGCCAGCCCACTCAGCAGCGGCGAAGCCTCCGGCGGCAGCTACGTGGACATGCGCGGGCTGGGGGCGCAGCGCACGCTGGTGCTGGTCAACGGCAAGCGCCTGGGCATGACCACTTCGGGTTACCAGGACATTTCCAGCATTCCCGCCGCTGCCGTGGAGCGCATGGAAGTACTGAAGGACGGCGCTTCGGCCATCTACGGTTCCGACGCGATGGCCGGCGTGGTCAACATCATCACCCGGCGCAACGTCCAGGGTGTGACTGCCAACGTCTACCATGGGCAGTTCAGCGAAGGCGACGGTGCCCGCACCCAGTACGATGTGGTTGCCGGCTGGTCGAATGACCGCGCCTCGATCAGCGTCGCCGCCGAGCATGTCGAAGAGAAGGGCGTGTGGGCGAAGGACCGCGGCTTCAGCGCCTACACCTATACCGATCGTCATCCGGACGATGGCTGGACCACGGTCGGCCAGTGGGGGCGCATCGTCGGCTTCAAGGGCCCGGGCTGCAGCAGCGCCCGTGGCTGCAGCTATTCACTCGATCGCGGCAGCCAGCCGGGCGGGCCGGACAGTTTCCACCCCAGTGACAACACACCGTTCACCGGTGACGTCAGCAACAGCAACGAACAGATGCACGTGCAGACGCCGATCAAGCGCGATTCGCTCTTCGTCGACGCACGCATGGACCTGAACGACCAGATCCGCTTCAACACCCAGTTGGCCTACAACCGACGCACCACCACGCGCCAGGTTGCCGGCTATCCGTTCCAGTCCGGTGCAGCCGGCATCACGCCGATGTCCGCCGACAGCTGGTTCAACCCGTTCGGCAGCCACCACGGCTATGAACGCCCAAGCGATGTGCACTGGAACCGCCGCAGCTGGGAGATTCCGCGCGTCAGCATCAGCGAACTGACCACCTGGCAGGGTGTCGCAGCGTTTGAAGGCAGCTTCCAGTTCGTCGGTCGCGAGTTCGATTGGGAAGCCGGCTACCAGTACAACCGCAGCGAGCTGGAGCAGCGAGCCACCGGCAACCTGCACAAGCAGCGCGTCGCCGATTCCACCGGTCCTTCGTTCTACAACCCGGCCACCGGCAAGGTGGAATGCGGCACACCGGACGCGCCGATTGCCGGCTGCAAGCCCTGGAATCCGCTGGTGCCGTATGGCCAGGATGACCCGTACGGCCTGACCGGCAACGGCGAACTGCAGGACTGGCTGTTCCCCGAGGAACTCACCCGTGGCCGAAACACCACCCGCAACCTGTTCGCCAGCCTCAGTGGCGGCCTTGCCACGCTGCCCGCCGGGGAACTGGGCTTCGCCCTGGGCGTGGAGAGCCGCCGCGAGGAGGGTCGCTTCATTCCCGACGCGCTGGCCCAGACCGGTGCCACTACCAACCTGGCGGCGGGCCCCACCGGCGGTGGCTACCGTGTCGACGAGGCCTATCTGGAGCTGAGCGTGCCGTTGCTGCACGACCTGCCCGGTGCACGCCAGCTGACCCTCGACACGGCGACGCGCTACTCCGACTACACCACCTTCGGCGGAACCCTCAACAGCAAGTTCGGCGTCTCCTGGAAGCCGATCGACCAGTTGCTGGTCCGTGGCACCTGGGCCCAGGGCTTCCGTGCGCCGACCATCTCGAATCTGTACGGTGGCGGCTCGCAGACCTTCACCACCGGCTTCCGTGATCCCTGCGATACCGTCCATGGCGCGGCCGCCAGCAGCCCGGAGGTACGTGCACGCTGCGCCGCCGACATCGCCAACGCAGACAGCTACCGCCAGCTAGGCCAGGGCAACGAGCCGATCACCGGCAGCAGCGGGCAGACGCCCCTGCCCTTCACCAACGGCTCCAATCCCGACCTGAAGCCGGAAACCTCGACCAGCCGCACGCTGGGCCTGGTCTGGAGCCCGACGTTTGCTGAAGGACTGAACATCGCGCTGGACTGGTGGAAGGTCCGCATCGACAACACCATCGTTGCCGACCATCCCAATGACATCCTCCGCGACTGCTACGAACTGGGCATCGCCGAGCGCTGCGGCAGCTTCACCCGCGACCCGGAACTGGGCATCGTCAACACGCTCAGCTATGGCAGCCGCAACAGCGGTTTCCGCCAGGCCGAAGGCTATGACCTGGAGATCGGTCACAAGTTCGAAACGTCCTGGGGCACGCTGAGCGCCGACTGGAAGACGACCTATGTGGTGGCTGCGGAAGAACGGACCACCAACGAGGCGGATGCCCCCCCCATTCCCAGCAATGGCATTGCCACCAACGGCGGCATCGGCTTCCGTGTGCGCTCCAACGCATCATTGGGCTGGGAACGTGGCAACCTCGGCCTGGGTTGGGGCCTGCGCTATTTCTCCGCGGTCAAGGAACGTTGCCTGGATGCGGCCACGTACCCGGGTGAGTGTTCGCACCCGGGGCAGCGCGCACCGTGGTTCAGTGGCAGCCGTGACTACAACCGTCGCGGATCGGTCACCTTCCACGACGTGCAGGCACGCTACAACCTGCCATGGGATGCGACCGTCTCGATCGGTGCCAACAATGTATTCGGCCGCCAGGGGCCGATCATGTACAGCCAGCCGAGCGCCAACTTCTCCTACTACGGTGGCTTCGACATCGGTCGTTTCATCTACATGAAATACCAGCAGCGCTTCTGATCCACCGCGCTCCCTGTACCACCGCCACGGCCCTTCGGGGCCGTGGCTCCATGGGAACCGGACCGCCGTCATCCCGTGGTCGCAAAGCGGTCATATCCGCTACATCGCCAGGCCCGAGCATGCCGGAAACCCGGAGGCCCGCCATGCGCTATGCCATCGTCACCGAGACCTACCCGCCGGAAGTGAACGGCGTTGCCCTGACCGTGCAGGGCCTGGAGCAGGGACTGCGCACTTCCGGCCATGACATCGACCTGATCCGGCCACGCCAGACCAGCGAAGCGCTGGACTCGGCGCCAGGCACGCTGCTGGTTCCGGGTGCCGCATTGCCACGCTACCCCGGCCTGCGCTTCGGCCTGCCTGCACCGATCCGGCTCAACCGCCACTGGCAGCAGCAGCGCCCCGATGCGGTCTACATCGCCACCGAAGGCCCGCTGGGCTGGTCGGCGCTGCGCACCGCGCGCCGCCTTGGCATTCCAGTCGCCAGTGGTTTCCACACCCGCTTCGACGAGTACCTGCCCGACTACGGCGTCGCCTGGCTGCAGGCCGCTGCGATGCGCTGGATGCGCCGGTTCCACAACCAGGCCGACGCAACGCTGGTACCCACCCGCGAACTGCAGCAGTTCCTCGGCGAACAGGGTTTCGAACGTGTACGCCTGCTGGCACGTGCGGTCGACAGTCAGCAGTTCGATCCGGGCCGGCGCGACCCGGGGCTGCGCGAGGAATGGGGCGTGGACGGCAATGGCCTGGTCGCGATCCATGTCGGCCGCATCGCTGCGGAAAAGAACCTTGGCCTGGCGGTGAAAGCCTTCCGGCGCCTGCAGCAGATCCGGCCCAAGGCCCGCTTCGTCTGGGTGGGTGATGGCCCGGCTCGCGAAAAACTGGCACATGAAAACCCGGATTTCATCTTCTGCGGCATCCAGCGCGGCGAGGCCCTGGCGCGGCATTTCGCCAGCGGTGACCTGTTCCTGTTTCCCAGCCGCAGCGAGACCTTCGGCAACGTGACCCTGGAAAGCATGGCCAGCGGCCTGGCCACCGTCGCTTTCGACTACGGTGCGGCCCGCGAATACGTGCGTGATGGCGAGAACGGCGCGGCCGTGGAAAACGATGAGCAGTTCATCGAGGCAGCCGTGCAGTTGGCCGCCGATGATGCACGGCGCCGCGAATTCGGCAGCAGCGCCGCGCGTGCGATGAAGCGCCTGCATCCACAGCAGGTGGTTGCCGAGTTCGATGCGCTGCTGTCCGAGCTGGCCCAGTCGCGGAGGAGCGGCCATGCGCACCACGCCGCTTGAGCTGTTGGCCGGCCGCGAGGCGCGGCTCTGCCGCCGGGCCAACCACTACTGCCGGCGTCGCCGCGTGCGTCGCCTGTTCTCGGTCATCAGCCGTCTCGGCGATGGCGTGTTCTGGTACGTGCTGATGGGCGCGCTGGTGCTGCTCGACGGCTTCGACGGACTGCGCGCCTCCGTGCACATGGCCGCCACCGGTCTGGCCGCGCTGCTGCTCTACAAAGGCCTCAAGCGCTGGACCCGGCGTCCCCGCCCGTATGCGGCCGATCTGCGCATCCGTGCCTGGGTGGCACCGCTGGATGAGTTCAGCTTCCCCTCCGGGCACACCCTGCACGCGGTGTCGTTCACCATCGTCGCGTTGGCCTACTACCCGTGGCTGGCACCGCTGCTGGTCCCGTTCACCTTCGGCGTCGCGCTGTCGCGGGTGGTGCTGGGCCTGCACTACCCGTCCGATGTACTGGCCGCCACCGGCATTGCCATCCTGCTGGCATCGGCCAGCCTGGCCTGGTTGCCGCTGCCGGTGTGATGGCCGCCGCGCCGGCCACGCATGGCCCGGCGCTACCGTCATCGTTGATGGCCTAGAATGCAGGCATGACCACGCTGTTCATTTCCGACCTGCACCTGGACCCCAGCCGTCCAGAGATCACCGACCTGTTCCTGCGCTTCCTGCGCGAACAGGCGCCCGGCGCCGATGCGCTGTACATCCTCGGCGACCTGTTCGAAGCCTGGATCGGCGACGACACGCCCTCGCCTGCCGCCGATGCAGTGGCCGACGCGCTGAAGGTGCTCTCCGACAGCGGCGTGCCGGTGTACTTCATCCGCGGCAACCGCGACTTCCTGCTCGGCGAAGACTATGCGCGCCGTGCCGGCCTGCGCATCCTGCCCGACCCGTGCGTGATCGAGCTGTACGGTCGCCCGGTGCTGCTGCAGCACGGTGACCTGCTGTGCACGGACGACATCCCCTACCAGCAGTTCCGTGCACAGACGCGCGACCCGGCATTCCAGGCGCAGTTCCTGTCACAGCCGCTGGCCGCACGCGTCGCCTTCGCGCAGAAGGCACGCGACGCCAGCCAGGCCCGCCAGTCGGAAATGAAGCAGGGCGATCGTGCGCAGTTCGAGACCGTGACCGATGTGGCTCCGGCCGAAGTCGATGCCACCTTCGTGCGCCATGGCGTGGACACCATGATCCACGGCCACACCCATCGCCCGGCGGTGCACACGCTGCAGGCCGGTGGGCGCACCTGCAACCGCATCGTGCTGGGTGACTGGTACGAACAGGGATCGGTACTGCGCGTGGATGCCGGCGGCTGGTCGCTGGATACGCTCGCGCGCGAATGATGGATCGCAGGGTGCCAACCAAGGTTGGCATCTACCAGGGCAGGTGCACCCACCCGGGTAGACGCCGACCCCGGTCGGCGACTGGCTTCAGCGGAAGGCCGCGATGGTGGCCTTGGTATTGACCAGCACGCGCTGGTTGTCGGCGGTACTGGCATTGCCCATCGGGATGCCGTTGTAGCTGATGTTCGGGTTGGACCAGTAGTTCAGGCGCGGGCAACCGGCCGAGCAGTCATAGGCCATGATCGTGCGCCAGCGCGAACCGGAGGACGGCTCGTAGCGATAGCCGTGCCCATAGGCATAGGGCGACGTGCTGGGATCACTGGCGATATCGTGCCGCGCACTCTGCAGATGGCCGATCTCATGCGCGAAGGAGTAGTAGCCGGTCGCGCAATCCCAGTACACCGCCGCGAAGGCCGTCGATGCCGTCGAGCCGATGCCCGAGGCCAACCCGCAGTAGCTCGTGTTGTTGATCAGCAGGACGCCGACATCGGCCGCGGTGTTGTTGCGGCTGGTGTGAATGCTGTCCATGTAGCCGTCGCTGGTGTTGCGGAAGCGGGTCAGGTCGGTGGTGAAGTTGCCGGACTCGGTGTAGTTGGTGGTTTCATAGCCGGCCAGCTGCAGGGTGATGCCAACGTTGCTGTTGACGTAACCCTGGTTGGATTCGGCCACCGCCAGCTGCACCAGCGACTGCATGTTGCCGCCATAGGCCGTTACCGCTGCATTGGTCGCCACCACCAGCACGCGGATGGTGGCCGGGGTGCCGGACGAGGCCTGCGCGATGCCGATGCGGTCATTGTTGCCCATCGGGATTTTCGGCAGCTGGTTGTAGTCGGCCGGATGATCGGCCGGCATCCGCGATTCATCCACTTCCACCAGTACATGGCGGTTGCCCAGCGGACGCAGCCGGTAAAGCTTGCCGTCCTTGCGGATCGAGCCGGTGAGGGTGTTGCCCGAACGCACCAGGATCACTGAATTGCCAGGATCATCCTGACCGTTCGAAGTGGCGGCAGTCAGCCGATCGGACGGCGAACGCAACTGGCCGTACCAGATGCTGCCGCCATCGGGCAGGGCTTCCACCTTGCTGCGCACCGCCTGCACGCGCTGGCCAAGCAGTTCGAACTCCAGTTGCGGCTGCGCGGTGGCAGCAGCGTCGACACGCACTTCCTGTACCGTCGCGGTGGACGGGGTGGCCAGCAGCTTGCCCAGCGCGGGCTCACTGTTTGCCGATGCCCGGCTGATGACCGTCACCGGCTCGAACAACGGTGCCGCATGCGCGGCCGCTGCCACCGACAAACCCAACACCAGGCCACCTGCCGCTTTGCCAATCGATCTGGACAACATTGCGTCGCTCCTTGAATGATGTGAACAGCGTTGATGCAGCACGCCCGGGTTTGCCGGGTCTGGCCATATGGCCTGCGCGGGTCGTGTGAATTCAATAGAAGATGGGAATGAAAATCAGGAACTGTGATCGACCGCATCTGCGTTAAGTAAGGTCAAAAGCGTCACTACACTTCGCCAATACACCGCTTTCGCGCTACCGTGACGCAGTCACGACGGGACATGCACATGGCACCATCGCAGGACACGGATGAAGATGTCGGCATGCTGCGGATTGGCCTGTTCTTCGATGGCACCCGCAACAACGCGCACAACCTGGCACGCGGTCGCCCACAGGTTCCGCAGCCACGTCCGGCGCAGCTGCGCGCGGATGATGATTCGACCTACCAGAGCCGGCTGACCAGCAGCTACGACAACGGCCTGACCAACATCGCGCGCCTGCAGCAGCTGTATCCGGACAGCCGCCGCAATGCGATGGGCGCACCTTCGTTGTCGATCTATGTGGAGGGCGTGGGCACCCGCGATGATGCCGATGATGATCTGATCGGACTGGCCTTCGGCATCGGTGCCAGTGGCGTTCGTGCAAAAGTGCAGCGCACGCTGCAGGTGCTGCTGCCGGCGGCACTGGCCGAGCTGTCCGCGCGCTGGCAGCGACCGTTGCGTGGCGTGCAGCTGGATCTGTTCGGCTATTCGCGCGGCGCTGCCGCGGCACGTGACATCGCCAACCAGCTGCAGGGCTGGGACAGCGCGCGCTGGCGCCAGCTGCTGCAGGGCGCCGGCCTGTCCTGCACTGCGAACTTCGCCCCCGCCACACCGGTGCTGCGCTTCATCGGACTGTTCGACACCGTGGTCGCAGTCAATGGCGGCCGCGCCGATGAGCAGCCGCAGCTGGCCCTGCACAGCGGCATCGCCGGTCGCGTCGTGCAGCTCACTGCACGCGATGAACACCGCCAGCACTATCCGCTGACCAGCGTGGCGCCGCCGTTCACCGAGATCGCCCTGCCCGGTGTGCATGCCAACATCGGTGGTGGCTACAACCAGCTGGAGGAAGGCCCCAAGCTGCTCAGCCGACCGCGCCGGCAACAGTTGCGCCGCCCAGCGGTTGCCGACTACCAGGTCCCACCATTGGCGTTGCTGCAGGCCACCACGGCCTACGCTGAAACACAGGCCGATGCCGAACGCTGGCGGCAGCAGCTGGGCGTTGGGGAAAAAGAGATCTGGGTGGATGTCTGGCACCAGTGGCAGCAGCAGCGTCGCGCCGGCAGCCGCAGCGTGCTGCTGTCACCGGTGCTGTATGTGACTGCTGCGGTGGTGCTGCGTCGGCGCATCGACTGGCGTTATCAACTGATCGCACTGCAGGTGATGCAGCAGCAGGCCATCGATGCCGGCGTGCAATGGACCGCCAATGCGGCCGGAGTTCCCGGCTGGGAGCTGCCGTCGGCCCTGCAGCCGATCGCACGCCGCCTGGTGGCCGGACAGCCGCTGACGCAGACACAGGAGGCGCTGCTGCGGCGGCGTTACCTGATGCAGTCGGCACACTGGAATTTCGACGCCCTGGGCGACACCGCACTGACCTACGCCGCCGATGCCGGCGTCAGCGAACTACCGTACCGGCCGGGCCCAGGCCTGTTCTACATCAACCGGCCGACCGTGGACGGCAAGCGCGTGGTGTTGCCGAATGCATAAGAAAAAGGGGACGGAGGGGATCAAGTCGTTTGTGGCATTCACGACTTGATCCCCTCCGTCCCCTTTTTCTCAACCCGCCTGCTCGACCAGGTTGGCGAGCTCATCCGCATCAAAACCAGCCAGCAGGCGCGCTTCGATGTTGAACGGCCCGTGCAGGTAGCCGCCGGCGTACTCCACCAGCAGTTCCTTGAAGCGTGCGCGCGGCTCGACACCGGCGCGGTCGCAGTACCAGCGGTACCAGCGCGAACCGGCGGCAACATGCGCCACTTCCTCGCGCAGGATCACTTCCAGCACGTCGGCGGTTTCGCCATCACCGACGTTGCGCAGCTTCTCGATCATGCCCGGGGTGACGTCCAGGCCGCGCGCTTCCAGCACGCGCGGCACCAGCGCCATGCGTGCCAAGCCGTCATGCGCGGTCTTTTCGCACATTTCCCACAGGCCGTTGTGCGCGGGGAAATCGGCATAGTCGTGGCCATGCACCTGCAGGCGTTCGCGCAGCAACATGAAGTGCCGCGATTCGTCGTCGGCACAGCTGACCCAGTCGGCATGGAACGCCGGCGGCAGGCCGCGGAAGCGGTACACCGCATCCCAGGCCAGGTCGATCGCGTTGAGTTCGATATGGGCGATGGCGTGGATGAAGGCGGCCCGCCCTTCCACGCCGCCCAGTCCGCGCCGCGGTACCTCGCGCGGATGCACCAGCACCAGTTGCGCGGGCCGGCCAGGCATGCGGATCGGTTCCGGCGGCGGCGCATCGGCGGCCACTCTCAGGCGACCGGCACGGAACGCGGCGGCGTACGCCTGAGTCAGCGCGACCTTGCGCAGCGGGTCGGCTTCGGCCAGGCACTGCTGCGCCGCACGCAGCAGGTCACCACCAACGTCGGGCACGTCAACCACGCCTGGACCTCAGGCGCGGCGCTTGTGCTTGGCATCGTCCGAACGCAGCTGCTGGATGCGCTCGAAGTAGCCCGGCTCGATACCGGTCGGGTAGTGGCCGTTGAAGCAGGACGAATCGAAGTTGCGCAGCGCCGGATTACCCTCGCTTACCGCCGCTTCCATGTCTTCCAGATCCTGGTAGATCAGCCAGTCGCAGCCCAGGTGCGCTTCGATCTCTTCCACGCTGCGGTTGTGCGCGACCAGCTCTTCGGCGGCCGGCATGTCGATGCCGTAGATGTTCGGGTAGCGCACCGGCGGCGCAGCACTGGCCAGGTAGACCTTGCGTGCGCCTGCATCACGGGCCATCTGCACGATCTGCTGGCTGGTGGTGCCACGCACGATCGAGTCGTCCACCAGCAGCACTACGCGGTTGCGGAATTCCAGGTGGATCGGATTGAGCTTGCGGCGCACCGACTTCACGCGCTCGCCCTGCCCCGGCATGATGAAGGTGCGGCCGATGTAGCGGTTCTTGATGAAGCCTTCGCGGTACTTCACCCCGAGTACGTTGGAGATCTCCAGCGCGGCGTCGCGCGAGGTGTCCGGGATCGGGATGATGGTGTCGATGTCGTGGTCCGGGCGCAGGCGCAGGATCTTCTCGCCCAGCTTGATGCCCATGCGCATGCGCGCCTTGTGCACCGACACGTTGTCGATCATCGAATCCGGGCGTGCGAAGTACACGTACTCGAAGATGCACGGGGTGTGCTCGGCCGGCTCGGCGCAGATCTCCGAGAACAGCTCGCCACGCGCGGTGATCACCAGCGCTTCACCCGGCTGCACGTCACGCACGCGCTGGAAGCCCAGCACGTCCAGCGCGGCCGATTCGGACGCCACGATGTACTCATCACCCTCGGCGTGGCTGCGCTTGCCCAGCACCAGCGGGCGGATACCATGCGGGTCACGGAAGGCGACCAGGCCCAGGCCCAGCACCACGCTGACCACCGCATAGCCCCCTTTGCAGCGGCGGTGCACGCCAGCCACGGCACGGATGGCCGCTTCCGGGCTGAGCTGGCGCTGCTGCTCCAGTTCGTAGGCGAACACGTTCAACAGCACTTCGCTGTCCGAATCGGTGTTGACGTTGCGCCGGTCCTGTTCGAACACCTGCTGGCGCAGCGCCTCGGTGTTGATCAGGTTGCCGTTGTGGGCCAGCGCGATGCCGTACGGCGAGTTGACGTAGAACGGCTGTGCCTCGTCCATGCCTTCCGAACCGGCGGTCGGGTAGCGCACATGAGCGATGCCGACGCTGCCTTCCAGGGTGGACATGGTGCGGGCATCGAACACATCGCGAACCAGGCCGGTGGCCTTCTGCACCCGCAGGCGGCTGCCATTGACGGTGGCGATGCCTGCTGCGTCCTGGCCGCGATGCTGGAGGACGGTCAAGCCGTCATACAACTGCCCGGCGACGTTCTGGTTGCCGACGATTCCGACGATGCCACACATGGTGCGAGGTCTCCGCTGGGCTTTGCCCAATTACAAGGAAGGTGGCCGTACCTGGCCGCGGTGGTCGCCGCGCGCGCGGTCGACATTGGCCGGATCGCCCGGCTCGATACTGTCCGGCAGTGCTGGGGCGTCCGGACGCACTTCGGCCGGATCGTAGGAATCGCCCTGTTCCGCTTTCGCAGGCCGCAGCCATCCGCTGCCTGCCACTACCTGGTTGAGGATGCCATTATCGCCTGCCGCGCCCGGCTTTCCCAACCCGGCGCCTGCGTTCTTCCCCAACTCCATCAATGCAGATGGGGACAGGGCGTCGGTGGGCAAGCCCTTGGGCAGCAGATCGGCGCCGGGAACCTCCCAGTGCGGCAGCTTGCTGTTCATCCAGGCAACGGTGGGGTTCAGCAGTGGGCGCACCGCCGAACGCTGCCAGGAAGGCTCGGCGGTCAGCGGGGTGAAACTGCCCAGCAGCAGCAGGATCGCGGCGATCAGGCCGCCCCGCACCGCGCCCAGCACCCCACCCAGCAGGCGGTCCAGGCTGGTCAGCATGCTGCGGTGGACCAGGGCCTTGATGACCATGCCGATCACCGCGACCACGATCATCACGCCGATGCCGACCCCCAGGTAGCCACCGACGAAGTGTTCGCCACCGGGGGCCGCCGGGGCGGCCCACCAATGGGCGGCATCATTGCCGAAGGCGAAGGCCGCCCACGCGGCCAGCAACCACGACAGGGTGCCGATGACGATTCCCACAAAGCCGCGCAGCATCCCCAGCAGGGTGGAGGCGGCGATCACGATCAGCAGCACCACGTCGATCATGGCGCCCCGCTCCTTCGGCGGCGCTGGCAACGGGGCTGCGCGTGGGTCATGGGTGCGGTCGCACCATGCCGGCCACGCCGACCTTGGCGGCGACCTGCGCCTTCAGCTGCTCGGCATCGGCGCGGTTGGCCACCGGCCCGACGCGGACGCGATGCAGGGTGCCCTTGTCCGTGCGCACCTGTTCAACGAACGCGCTGAAACCGGCGGCGCGGACCTTGTCGCGCAGGGCATTGGCATCGTTGGCCTGACCGAACGCGCCCAGCTGCACGGCAAAGCCGACGCCGCTGGCAGCCGGTGCCGCCGGCGTGGTCGGCGCCGTCGCCGGCTTGCTGGCGGTGGCCTCCGGCTTCGGCTCGGGCTTCGGCGCCGGCTTCGGCGGTTCCGGCCTGGCGGCCGGGGTGGTCGCTGCGGTCGGCGTACTCGGCGGCAGGCTTTCGCTGCGGACCGGGTTGCTGCTGGCCGACGGCGCAGTGGCTGCGGACGGAGTGCTGGCGCTCGGCGTAGCCGATGCCGGAGTGGCCGCGACCGGGGCACTGCTGCCGGCCGCCGCGTCCAGAGTGATCACTTCGGCCTTCACATCCGCGCGGATCTTCACCGCCTGCAGGCGGGCCGCCTCGGCCTGGGCGCGGTCGGCATACGGCCCGACCCGCACACGCCATGCCTGACGGCCGCCGATGGTGGCGGTTTCAGTGAAGCCCGGCAGCTGCGAGCGCTTCAGGTAGGCGATCACGGCATCGGCATCGGCCTTGCTGCCGTAGGCACCGAAGGTGACCGCATAGTTGCCGGCGGCAACCGTCGGCGACGTGTCCACGGTCGGCGGCGTGGCCGGCGTGGCGGCATCCTGCAGCGGCTTGGCCTGTCCGGTCTGCAGGCCGGTGGCGCCACCGGCCGGGGCGACCAGGGGCAGCTCACGGGTTTCGAACTGGCCATCGGCCGGTGCATCCGGCGCGGCGATCGGCACATTGGCCACACCGCTGTCCGGTGCCGGTCCCTTGACCAGCATCGGCAGGAAAATCACGGCCAGCGCCACCAGCACGATGGCACCAATCAGACGCTGTTTCAGAGGCGTATCCACGTGAGGCAGGCAACTGTCCGGAGGTTGCCGTCGATTATACGGGTGCCGGACCGGACGGCGTCGGCGTTGGCTGAACGCGGATCAGGCATCGCCCTGCAGCATCTGCAGGGCAGCCGCGGCGGTATGGAAGGAGCCGAACACCAGCACGCGGTCGCCGCGCTCGGCCTGGGCCAGCACCTGCGCCAGTGCCTGTTCGACGCTGTCGGCCAGCGGCGCCTTGGCCGCAGCCGTGCCAGCCAGGCGCGCCTGCAGCTGGGTGGCGCTCTGCCCACGCGGGCCATCCAGCCCGGCCAGAGTCCACTCGCCCACCACATCCTGCAGCGCCTGCACCACGCCCACCGCGTCCTTGTCCTGCAGCGCGGCGTACACCGCCAGGGTGCGCCCGGCCGAGACCTCGGCCTTCAGCGCACGCGCCAGCTGGCCCGCTGCCTGTGGGTTGTGGCCCACGTCCACACGGATCTGCACGCCATCCCGCTCGAATGCCTGCATGCGGCCGGAAATACGCGCCGCCGCGATACCGGCGGCCCACGCCGCACGCGGCACCGGCTTGTCCAGCGCGCGCAGGGCGGCGATGGCGGCACCCGCATTGGCCAGCTGGATCGGGCCGGCCAGCGCCGGGGTCGGCAGCTCCATGCGCAGGCCGACATCACGCCAGCGCCAGCGCTGTGCATCGATCGGTTCGTAGAAATAATCGCTGCCGCCGCGGATCGCGTTGGCACCCACCAGATAGGCACGTGCGAGCACGCTGGACGGCGGATCGGTCTCGCCCAGAATCACCGGCTTCCAGCCACGGATGATGCCGGCCTTCTCTGTGCCGATCGCTTCGCGGTCCTCGCCCAGCCACTCGGCATGGTCGATGTCCACGGTGGTGATCACCGCCACGTCGGCATCGACGATGTTGACCGCATCAAGGCGGCCACCCAGACCCACTTCCAGTACCGCCAGATCCAGCCCGGCGTCGGTGAACAACTGCAGCGCGGCCAGCGTGCCGTACTCGAAATAGGTCAGCGTGGTCTCGCCCCGCGCAGCCTCGATGGCGTTGAACGCAGCGACCAGCGCTGCATCGTCCACATCCTGCCCGTCGATGCGCACACGCTCGTTGTAGCGCAGCAGATGCGGTGACGTGTAGGCGCCGACCTTCCAACCAGCAGCACGGCCGATGGCCTCGATGAAGGCCACGGTGGAGCCCTTGCCGTTGGTGCCACCGACCACGATGGTGCGCCCGGCCGGCGCGCCAAGACCCATCGCCGTGGCCACGGTGCGCACGCGCTCCAGGCCCATGTCGATGGTCGCCGGGTGCTGGCGTTCAATGTAATCCAGCCAATCGGCCAGGGTGGTCGGGGTGTTCGTCACGGCAGTGCTTCCAGCAGGTACAGGTGATTCGGTGTGGCGGGTCAGAGTGCGCGGTGCTTGGCTTCGCCGAAGAACGGCGTGTGGTGGGCGCAGTCGTTCAGGCGCACCACTTCCAGGCTGTCCAGGTCGGCGCCCTCGAGCAGGTTGAGCGTGGTCGGTGCCTGGCGGAAGGTCCACAGGCGGGAGATCGGCAGGCCCAGCACCTTGCACAGAATCACGCGGTTGACCGCGTCATGCGCGACCACCAGCAGGGTGTCGTGCTCGCCGAGGCCTTCGGTGGCACGGGCCAGGCCACGCCAGCTGCGTTCCAGCACCAGGCGCAGCGATTCGCCGCCGGGCATCAGCACGGTATCCGGTTCCTCGCGCCAGGCCTGCAGGCGCGACGGATCCTTTTCGTTGATTTCGCTGGCCAGCAGGCCTTCCCATTCGCCGTGGGCGATTTCCTGCAGCTCCGGCTCGGTCAGCAGCATGTCGGCGCGGGCGGCGCCAAGCGCCAGCTGCGCGGTGCGCTGCGCGCGCGACAGCGGCGAGGCAACGGCACGGGTGATGTCCACCGAGGCCAAGCGGGCGCCAAGCGCCTGGGCCTGGGCTTCGCCGATCGGCGAAAGCGGAATATCGATCTGGCCCTGGTAGCGGCCTTCGGCGTTCCACGGCGTTTCGCCGTGGCGGGCAAGCAGGATGCGCATGCGTGCAAGGGGTCCTGGGGGGAGGAGGTTTCCGCGTTTCGTTCACATCCTGTGAAGTGCGCGGAACAGGGATGATACCTGTTCGGCGCACCGGGCCGGGCCGGGCATGAAAAAACCCCGCGACGTGGGTCGCGGGGTTTTGGAACTCCGGCTATCTGGTCGAGGTTGCCGGCCAGCGGCCGGCACTACCGCAACCGGTTTATTTCGCCAGGTTCAGTTCCTTCAGCAGCTGCGGCGCCGGCGCCACTTCCTGCATGATCCACTGCATGTAGCGGCTGTCGACGGCGATCATGCGGGTCATCACCGGATCGAACACCCAGTTGGAGCTGACCGATTCCCAGTTGCCATCGAATGCCAGACCGACCAGCTTGCCGTTGGCGTCCAGCACCGGCGAGCCCGAGTTGCCGCCGGTGATGTCCAGGTTGGACAGGAAGTTCACCGGCACCGAACCAATGCGCTTGTCTTCCAGGCCGCCGTAACGCTTGGCCTTGACCGCATCGAGCAGCGCCTTCGGCGAATCGAACGGATCTTCGCCGGTTTCCTTCGCCGCCACGCCTTCCAGGGTGGTGAACGGGGTGTACTTCACGCCGTCCTTGCCATAGCCCATGACGTTGCCGAAGGTGATGCGCAGCGACAGGTTGGCGTCCGGGTAGACGAACTCGCCCTGGCTCTTCTTGTAGTCGGCCACGGCCTGCAGGTACAGCGGACGCGCGGTCAGCGATTCGCCTTCGCGGATCTTCTTCTGCTCTTCCTGCTTCAGCAGTGCCGGCATGACGGCCACGGCGTACTGGATGGCCGGATCGCTGCTGGCTTCAAACGCGGCACGGTCGGCCTTGAACCACTTCAGGCGGGTGTCCAGGCTGCCCAGCTCGGTGCCGCCCAGCTTGGCCACCAGCGACTTCACCGCAGCCGCATCGCTGCCGGCCAGCCACTTGTTCAGCACTTCATTGTCGCGCTGCGCAGCGGGCAGGGCCACGTACTGCTCCAGCCAGTAGGCCTGCAGCTGCTGGTCCATCTTCGCCACGTAGCGGCGGTCCATCTGCTTGAGGCCACCTTCGATGGTGGTCAGGTCGCGTTCCTGGTAACCGGCTTCGCGCTCGGCATCCGGCTTGCTGCGCTCGATCGACAGGCGGTACAGGGTGATCGCTGCGCCAACGGCCGAGGTGTTGTTGAACTGGCCGACGAACAGGTCGCGTTCGCGGGTCGACTTGCTGGTATCCAGATGCTTGAGCAGCTGCGCGTGTGCGGCCAGCGCCGGCTTGCCGGCAGCGCCCTGCTTCTTCAGCCACGCCAGCACGGCGGCTTCTTCAGCCTGCTTCTGACCAGCGGCGTCGATGCGCTTGAAGCCTTCCAGCTGGCCCAGGTAGTTCTTGGCCACGTTGTTCATGCTGGCGGCGGTGGCGGCGTACTTCACCTTGACGTCGGCGTCGGCCTTGCCGGCGTCGGCGATCATCTTCAGCACCGCGTTGTAGTGCTTGGCGATGGTCGGGTAGGTGAAGCTGGCGGTTTCGTTGAACTCACCGGCCAGTGCGTAGCGGTTGGTGCGGCCCGGGTAGCCGGCCACCATCACGAAGTCGTCGGCGCCCAGCGGCTGGTCGGCGAACTTCAGGAAGTGCTTGGGCTGGTACGGCACGTTGTCGGCGGCGAAGGCGGCCGGCTTGCCGTCCTTGCCCACGTAGGCGCGGTAGAACGAGAAATCGCCGGTGTGGCGCGGCCACATCCAGTTGTCGACGTCGCCGCCGAACTTGCCGACGCTGCCCGGGGGCGCGTAGACCAGGCGCACGTCCTTGATTTCCATGTTGCGGAACAGGCGGTAGGTGTTGCCGCCGGAGAAGCTGTACAGGCGGCAGCGGAAGCCGGCATCGGCTTCACAGGCGGCGACCTGGGCCTTGTCGAAGGCGTCCAGCGCGCGGCTGCGGGCCAGCGGGTCGTTGCCGGCGGCAGCGATGGCGGCCTTGGCCTGGGTGGTGACGTCGGTGATCTGGTCGAGCACGAACACGCGGGCGTTCGGGCCGGCGCTCAGTTCGTCCTTCAGGGTCGGCGCGTTGAAGCCGTCCTTGATCAGGTTCTTCTGCGCGGTCGAATTCAGCTGGATGGCGCCATAAGCGCAGTGGTGGTTGGTGACCACCAAGCCCTGCGGCGAGACAAAGCTGGCGGTGCAGCCGCCGAGGGCGACGACCGCACCCATCGGGTCGCCGGTCAGGTTGGCCAGCTGTTCCGGGGACAGCTTCAGGCCGGCCTTCTGCAGCGGGCCGGCGATTTCCGGCAGCTGCTGCGGCACCCACATGCCTTCAGCGGCATGGGCGACCTGGGCCAGCCCGAGGCTGGCGACGATGGAGAATGCAAGCAGGTTCGAGCGCATGGAGCGGCCCCTGGGAGTGGAACCTTCGATTGTAGCCCGCCGCCCTGCCCCGGCCCGAACCCCGGAAGTCATGCAATCGGATGCTTCCATCGTTCAGCGTCTCCACTGCGATCGGACGGAGGCGGGAGGCCAGGCCGATGCAGGACACGCCGTAAACCCCGCTCCGCGGCCCGGCCCAGCCGCTGGCGGCTGTGCGTTCTGGCGCTTGCGAAGCAGTGCTTCGCGAGCAAAGCGCCCTCACCCATGGGGCTCGATCGCGCCATCCATGGCGCTCACGGTCCTGCATCGGCCTGGCCTCCCGTCTCCCGACAATTGCCTGGCCTCGGACGGTAGCGCCGGGCCATGCCCGGCGAGTGCAGCGGCCACGTTCGAAACGCCCGTCGGCGCACGCCTTTCGTTCCGCCACTGCACCCGCAGCGCAACATGGGAAATCCGCGCGGCACCCTATAATCCGCGCTTTCCCCCTGATGAGTTCCACCCCGATGGCGCAGCAAACGATGAAGGCCCTGGTCAAGCGCGAAGCGGCCAAGGGCATCTGGCTGGAAGAAGTTCCGGTTCCGACCCCGGGCCCGAACGAGGTCCTGATCAAGCTGGAGAAGACCGCGATCTGCGGCACCGACCTGCACATCTACCTGTGGGACGAGTGGAGCCAGCGCACCATCAAGCCGGGCCTGACCATCGGCCACGAATTCGTCGGTCGCGTCGCCGCACTCGGCTCGGCCGTGACCGGCTATGAAATCGGCCAGCGCGTCTCGGCCGAAGGCCACATCGTCTGCGGCCACTGCCGCAACTGCCGTGGCGGCCGCCCGCACCTGTGCCCGAACACCGTCGGCATCGGCGTCAACGTCAACGGTGCCTTCGCCGAATACATGGTGATGCCGGCCAGCAACCTGTGGCCGATCCCGGACCAGATCCCGTCGGAGCTGGCTGCGTTCTTCGACCCGTACGGCAACGCCGCGCACTGTGCGCTGGAGTTCAACGTGATCGGCGAGGACGTGCTGATCACCGGTGCCGGCCCGATCGGCATCATCGCCGCCGGCATCTGCAAGCACATCGGTGCGCGCAACGTGGTGGTGACCGACGTCAACGACTTCCGCCTGAAGCTGGCCGCCGACATGGGCGCCACCCGCGTGGTCAACGTCGCCAACCAGTCGCTGAAGGACGTGATGAAGGAACTGCACATGGAGGGCTTCGACGTGGGCCTGGAAATGAGCGGCAACCCGCGTGCGTTCAACGACATGCTCGACTGCATGTACCACGGCGGCAAGATCGCCATGCTCGGCATCATGCCCAAGGGCGCCGGCTGCGACTGGGACAAGATCATCTTCAAGGGCCTGACCGTGCAGGGCATCTACGGCCGCAAGATGTACGAGACCTGGTACAAGATGACCCAGCTGGTGCTGTCCGGCTTCCCGCTCGGCAAGGTGATGACCCACCAGCTGCCGATCGACGATTTCCAGAAGGGCTTCGACCTGATGGAAGAAGGCAAGGCCGGCAAGGTCGTGTTGAGCTGGAATTGACCCTTCGGGTCAATTCCCCCGCATGTCTCCTGATCCCCGCGCCTTTGGCGCGCCCCCTTGAACAACAAGGGGGCTCTTGCCCAGATGAGATCAAGAACACCGCGGAACTGAAAAAGGCGCCCGATGGGCGCCTTTTTCGCAATGCGTGCCAGGCAAGCCTGGCACCTACCGTAACGCCTGCGGCGTTACTTGCCGACGGCCACGCTCAGCATCACCCGGCTGTGGGCCAGCTTGCCGGAGTTGTCGCGGCCGTTGCCGTCGGTGCCGTAGTAGCCCAGGCCGACGTTGAACAGGCCGAACTGGCGCGCGACGCCGACGTTCCAGTCGGTGTAGTCCTTGGCGATGCCGTCCTCGAAGGTGCTGCGACCGACGTTGGCATTCAGGGTGAAGTCCTTCGGCAGGCCCCAGCTGCCGCCCAGGCCGAAGTACCAGCCATCGGTACTGCTGTTCCAGACATCGTTGGTGTAGGCCACCGTCAGCTTGTAGGTGTCATCCAGCGTGGTGGTGGTGATCAGCTCGTTGTAGTTCTGGTGGCTGGACTTCAGGTAGGTGTAGCGGTTCAACAGCACATCGACGTTCACGCGCTCGGTGACATCCACGCCGTAGCCGATCAGGTAATCGACCTCGGTCTTCGGGTCACCCGCACCAAAGTCCACACCCGAGCCCCACACGCCGGCATACAGGCCAACCGGGCTGGTGTAGGTGAAACCGGCCTGCAGGGTCGGATCCTCGTCGGTCTGCGACACACCACGGAACAGGTAATCGGAAACGGCGGTGACGTTCCAGCTGTACGGCGATTCGTTTTCCTGGGCGCTGGCGGCGAACGGGGCGGCCAGGGTCAGGGCAGCGGCAATGGCGAGGCAGGCACGGGCGTGCTTCATGAGCGTCTCCGGTGGGGGCGGTGGCGTGGAAGGCGGGGAGCAGGCGTAGCGGCCGGAGCGGGACAGCTCCGGTTCACGAATTTTTAACCAGTTTGCTATTGCGATGCAACATGTGCCGGCCGTGGCGATGCCCCAGCCGGGCCGGTCGGCACGCGGCGATGCCCGGTAGAATCAGCGGTTTCCCCGTTCAGAGCCGTGCCCACGCCATGACCGACGCTTCCTCCGCCCTGACCCGCCACTACGCCGAGGAACTGGACGCCATCCGCGCCCAGGGCCTGTTCAAGTCCGAACGGATCATCACCAGCCCGCAGTCGGCCGAGATCACCCTCGAGGACGGCCGCAAGGTGCTGAACTTCTGTGCCAACAACTACCTCGGCCTGGCCGACCATCCGGACCTGATCCAGGCCGCCAAGGATGCGCTGGATACCCACGGCTTCGGCATGGCCTCGGTGCGCTTCATCTGCGGTACCCAGGACCTGCACAAGCAGCTGGAGAAGCAGATCGCCGACTTCTTCGGCAAGCAGGACACCATCCTGTATGCGGCCTGCTTCGACGCCAACGGCGGCCTGTTCGAACCGCTGCTCGGCGAGAACGACGCGATCATTTCCGATGCGCTGAACCATGCTTCGATCATCGACGGCGTGCGCCTGTGCAAGGCCAAGCGCTTCCGCTACGCCAACTGCGACATGGCCGACCTGGAAGCGCAGCTGCAGGCCGCCGATGCCGCCGGCTGCAAGACCAAGCTGATCACCACCGACGGCGTGTTCTCGATGGACGGCTTCATCGCGCCGCTGGACGAAATCACCGCACTGGCGAAGAAGTACAACGCGCTGGTGCACATCGATGAGTGCCACGCCACCGGCTTCCTCGGTGCCACCGGCCGCGGTTCGGCCGAGGTCAAGGGCGTGCTGGAGAAGATCGACATCATCACCGGCACCCTGGGCAAGGCCATGGGCGGCGCACTGGGCGGCTTCACCTGCGCCAGCGCCGAGGTGATCGAGCTGCTGCGCCAGCGTTCGCGGCCCTACCTGTTCTCCAACTCGCTGCCGCCGCATGTGGTTGCTGCCGGCATCAAGGCGTTCGAGATGCTGGCCGCCGCTGACGACCTGCGCGACACCCTGGTGGAGAACACCCGCTACTTCCGCGAAAAGATGGTCGCCGCCGGTTTCGACGTGAAGCCGGGCGTGCACCCGATCAGCCCGGTGATGCTGTACGACGCGCCGCTGGCGCAGAAGTTCGCCGAGCGCCTGCTCGAAGAAGGCATCTACGCGATCGGTTTCTTCTTCCCGGTGGTGCCCAAGGGCCAGGCGCGCATCCGCACCCAGATCAGCGCCGCGCACAGCCGTGAGCATCTGGACCGCGCGATCGATGCGTTCACCCGCATCGGTGTAGAGCTGGGCGTGATCAAGGGCTGATCGCCCCGGGGTCGGATCCCCACGGGTAGCGCCGGGCCATGCCCGGCGGTTTCCCGATAGCCGCGCTATGCGCTCGCCGGGCACGGCCCGGCGCTACCGAAATGACGCGCGACGCGCGTCATTTCTTTTTCTTCTTGCCCTTCGGCTCGTCCTTGCTGGCCACCACCACCGGCTTGGCGGCAGCGTCCTGGCCGTTGCCCTTGGCAACGCGGATGCCGTTGGCCTTCATCCAGGCATCGAACTCATCGGCGGTCATCTTCTTGTCGCCGTTGCTCATCAGGAAGCGGTAGCTGCCGCGGCCATCCAGCTCCGGGGTCTTCACTTCCACCACCGGTGTTTCAGCCGGCGTTTCCGCCTTGACCACCTTCTTGTGGCCACCACAGGCGGTCAGCAGCACCATCGGCAGCAGCAGGCCTGCGCAGCGCAGGGTTTGGTTGAGGGTCGGGTGGTACATAGGCAGGCTCCGTTCGGGAAATTCAGCAACCAAGCGCCCCCTACGCCTGGAACGGTGGCCGGCAACCGCCGGCCGCGGGCGATGATCAGCCCGGTGCAGCGGCCCCCAGCCGCTGCTGGTCACTGACCTCAAGTAGCCGCCATTGCCCCTTGCCGAGATCGCCGAGCAGCAGCCCGCCGATCGCAACCCGGACCAGGCGCAGTACCTGCAGGTCGAAGGCCGCCAACAGGCGGCGGATGTGGCGGTTGCGGCCCTCGTCGAGGACCACCTCCAGCCACGCGGTCTTGTCGCCGCTGCGCAGCACGCGCACGGCCTGGGCGAGGAGGAACTCGCCTTCGTCCTCGACACCGGCGCGCAGCGCAGCCAGGGTGTCCTCGTCGGGCAGGCGGTCCACCTGCACGTGGTAGGTCTTCTGCGGGCCGGTTTCCGGATCGGTCAGACGCGCGGCCCACTGCGGATCGTTGCTGAACAGCAACAGCCCCTCGCTGGCCTTGTCCAACCGCCCGACCGGTGCGATCCACGGCAGCCCGGCGCCATCGAAACAGCGGTAGACGGTGTCGCGGCCACGCTCGTCCTGCGCGGTAGTCACCACCCCGCGCGGCTTGTTGAGCATCAGGTACAGGCGCTGCGGCGCACCCATCGGCTGGCCATCGACCTCGATCGGCGGCGCCGGCTGGCCAATCGGGAACTCGGGATCCCGCACGATGCGGCCGGACACGCGTACGCGGCCCTCGGCGATCCAGCGCGCGGCCTCGCTGCGCGAGCAGACGCCGGCCTTGGACAGCACGCGCGCCAGGCCATGACGGACACCGGCGGCTGTGGCAGCGGGAATCGCACGCCCACGCGGTGCGTGGGAGCGGGCGGCGGGGGCGGCAGGTGGGCGGCGCGTGCGCAAGCCTCTGCTCCCCGCGGCGCTTACTTCTTGTCGACCGGCTTGGTCTCAGCCGGTGCTTCGGCTGGAGCCGGGGTGGCGGCCGGAGCCGGACGTGCCTTGACCACACGCACGCCACGCGCCTTCATCCAAGCATCGAACTCTTCAGCGGTCATGCGCTTGCCGTTCTGGCTCATGTCGAAGCGCCAGGGCGTGTTGTCGAATTCGGTCTGCGGCTTGTAGGCCGCCGGATCGTTCGGCTTCACCGCCGGTGCGCTCGGAATGGCCTTGGCGATGTTCTGGCAGCCGTCGATGCGCAGGCGCTGAAGCACCTGGTCCAGCGACTGCGACGGATCGTAGTTGCTGCTCAGCACACCGGCCGGCATGCCCAGCTGGTTGCCACGGATGTAGAGCTCGTCGGCCACCGGCGCAATGGTCGTGGCCGGCAACGGCAGCGGCGAGGCGCTGGTGTTGACCGAGCAATCGACCGCAGCGTGGGCGGCGGGAACCAGGGCCAGCGCCAGGAAGGCGGCCGATGCAGAGCGCAGCATGAAGGGCATCCAGGAAAGGAAGTGACGCGGCGAGTTTAGCAATGCCGCGACAGCTTTCAAGCGCCACTTTCAATGAATACGGCAACTCATTGGTTTTACGAACAAAAACCCGACGAACGGTTGCCTGCGTAGCAGTAGATACCCGGATTCCGGGCCGCAGAAACAACAAGACCCGGCCGAAGCCGGGTCCTGCTGTGTCCTACAGGCAGAGCGTCAGAACTTAGTTCTGGACGTTCAGCTCGGTACGACGGTTCTTGGCGCGACCTTCCGGGTTGTCCGAACCATCCGGGTTGGTGTTCGGAGCAATCGGACGGCTCTCGCCGTAGCCGATCGGGCCGACCAGGCGACCGGCGTCAACGCCGTTCTTGGTCAGGTAGTTGTACACGGCGGTAGCACGACGCTCCGACAGCTTCTGGTTGTAAGCGTCGGTACCCTTCGAGTCGGTGTGACCGGCAACTTCAACGCGCAGATCCGGGTAACGCTTCAGGATCTCGGTGGCTTCGCTCAGGATCGCCACGGCGTCCGGACGCAGGTTCGACTTGTCGAAGTCGAAGTTGACGCCCTTCAGGTCGATGGAGACCGGCACCGGGCAACCGTCCGGACCGATGGTCTGACCCGGCTGCGAGTTCGGGCACTTGTCGTCGCAGTTGTTGACGCCGTCACCGTCGTCGTCCAGGTCGGCGCAGCTCGGGGCAACCGGAGCCGGAGCCGGAGCAGCCGCGACCGGAGCCGGGCCCAGCGGGATCACGACGCCGACCGAAGCCAGCACGTCGCCGAACCAGTCTTCCTTCGGAGCGGCAACGCTCTGGTCGTCGAAGTCAGCGCGGTAGGCCACTTCGGCGCGGACAGCAACGCGCTTTTCGAAGGTGGTCTGCAGGCCGACGCCCAGCTTGGCGGCAACGTTGCCGTCCTTACGCTGGCGCGGACCATTGGCATTCAGCGCCGGGTACTCTTCTTCCGACTTCTGGTAGCCCAGGCCACCGACGATGTACGGGTTCCAGCCGCGGCCTTCCTTGATGAAGTGGCGACGCAGGTCCAGCGAGACGCCGTACTGCGACCAGTTCAGGTCCTTGTTCGAATCGAAGTTCGGGTTCTGATAGTTCAGCTCACCGTCCAGCGACCAGTTCGGGCTGATGAACTTGCCCAGGCCCAGGGTCACGAACGGAGCGTCATTGGTCAGACGGTCGCTGTCCTGGAAGTTGAAGCCGGCCGAACCGGTCAGGTACCAGCGGTCATCGAACTCCTGCGCCGAAGCTGCCTGGGCAAAAGCCAGGCCGCCCAGCAGCGCGGCAGTAAGGATCTTCTTGTTCATTGAGTACAGCTCCTATTTCGGGGGTATGAAACCGGTAGAGGCATGGGCCAGCACAAGTGCGTCGATGTACGACAGCCGATTCAGCACGCCACCGCCGCGAACATTATGCTCAGGCGGGTGAAGGCCATGTTAACAGTCCCGTAACATGTGAAGTGTTGCGCCCGACCGTCCACCGGTCCGACGTTGAAACCCTATACAGGATGATGAAAATCCGCAAGACCCTCACGCTGCAAGGGTTTGACGGGGTTTAGGCGGGGAAAACGACATATTGCGCAACGTACTGCATCACACGGTTCAGCGTGTTTGCGGAAAGGTGAGGAACCTTATGATGGAGCCACGAACCCAGCCGGAGCCGTGATGAAAGCCGTCGCCCTGAGTCGTGAATCCGCCCCTGCCCTGTGCGATATCCACCTGCCCCCGCCGCTGCCTCCCCGGGGGCGTGACCTGCTGGTCCGGGTCGAGGCGGTTTCGGTCAACCCCGTCGATGGCAAGCAGCGTGCCAGCACGGATCCGGCCACGCTCCAGGCGCCCCGCGTGCTGGGTTGGGACGCCGCCGGCGTGGTCGAGGCGATCGGCGACGAGGCCAGCCTGTTCGCCTCTGGTGACGAGGTCTATTACGCCGGTGATGTCACCCGCCCCGGCTGCAATGCGCAGTACCAGTGGGTGGACGAACGCCTGGTCGCGCGCAAACCCACCACGCTGGATTTCGCTGAGGCCGCAGCGCTGCCGCTGACCACGCTCACCGCCTGGGAGCTGCTGTTCGAGCGCATGCCCCTGCGCCTGGACGATCGCCGCCACGCCGGCCAGCACCTGCTGGTGATCGGCGGTGCGGGCGGGGTCGGCTCGATGGCGATCCAGCTGGCCCGCCATGCGGGTTTCGAGGTGATCGCCACGGCGTCGCGCGAGGCCTCGGCCGACTGGTGCCGGCAGATGGGTGCCCGGCACGTGATCGACCACCGGCAACCGCTTCAGGCCCAGCTGCAGGCGCTGGGCATCGACGCGGTGCAGGTCGCACTCAACCTGGCCGACACCGATCACTACTGGGACGAACTGGGCCTGTTGCTGGCGCCGCAGGGACACGTCGGCCTGATCGTCGAGCCACGTGGGCCGCTGCGGATCGGCGATCCCTACAAGGCCAAGTGCATCGGCATCCACTGGGAGTTCATGTTCGCGCGCTCGCGCTTTGCCACTGCCGACTGCATCGAGCAGCACCGCATCCTCAGCCGCACGGCCAGCATGATCGATGCCGGCCAGCTGCGCGGCACCCTCAGCGAGACGCTGGGCCCGATCAATGCGACAAATCTGGACATCGCGCATCAGCGCCTGGCCGGCGGACGCACGGTGGGCAAGCTGGCGCTGGCAGGCTGGGGCGACTGACGCGTCATGTAGCGCCGAGCCCATGCTCGGCTGGTGGTGCCAGGCAAAGCAGCCGAGCATGGGCTCGGCTCTACAGATTCCGCCTGTAGCGGCGGATTGGTCGGCATCTGTATCTATTGAAGTGACTGGATCGGGATTACGGTGGGAACAGATCCCCCTCCCCCGAGACCGCCATGCCCACCGCCCTGCCCCTGCGCATGCTGCAACTGATCGCCGGCCTGTTCCTGTACGGCTTCGGCGCATCGCTGATGATCCGTGCCGCCATCGGCGTGGCGCCCTGGGACGTGCTGTCGCAGGGCATCGCCGCGCAGACGCCGCTCTCGTTCGGGCTGGCCACCAATGTGATCGGTGCGCTGGTGCTGCTGCTGTGGTGGCCGCTGCGGCAGAAGCCGGGCGTTGGCACCGTGCTCAACGTGATGCTGATCGGCCCGTCCGCGCAGTTCGGGCTGTGGCTGCTGCCGCCGGCGGTCGGCCTGGGCTGGCAGCTGGCGATGTTCTGCGCCGGCATGCTGCTGGTCGCGCTGGCCACCGGCCTGTATATCGGCGCCAAGCTGGGCCCTGGCCCGCGCGACGGCCTGATGACCGGCCTGCACGCCCGTACCGGCTGGCCGATCTGGAAAGTGCGCAGCCTGATCGAGGGCAGCGTGCTGCTGCTGGGCTGGTGGCTGGGCGGCAATGTCGGCCTCGGCACGCTGGCCTTCGCCCTGCTGATCGGGCCGCTGTGCGGAATGACGCTGGGCTGGTTCGGGATTGGCCGGCCGATGCCCGGACCGCGCCCGGCGAGCGCACAGCGCGGCCACGGGTAGCCGCGTCCCCGGGCATGGCCCGGCGCTACCGATTCGCCAGCCCTTGCTCCGGCCGCCGTTTCGCGGCACGCTTCGCGCTTCCGTACGCAAGCGTATCGACCATGTCGCCAGCCAACGAAAGCGCCTATCCCCACCTGTTCGCCCCGCTGGACCTGGGCTTCACCCAGCTGCGCAACCGCGTATTGATGGGCTCGATGCACACCGGCCTGGAGGATCGCGCCCGCGACTTCCCGCGGCTGGCGGCCTATTTCGCCGAACGCGCCGAGGGCGGCGTCGGCCTGATCGTCACCGGTGGCTTCGCGCCGAATGTAGTGGGCTGGTTGAAGCCGTTCGGCGGCAAGCTGTCCTGGCCGTGGGAAGTACGCCCGCACCGCCAGCTCACCGCCGCCGCGCACCAGCACGGCGCGAAGATCTGCCTGCAGCTGCTGCATGCCGGCCGCTATGCCTACCACCCTTTGTCGGTGGCGCCGTCGAAGCTGAAGGCACCGATCAACCCGTTCACCCCGCGCGCGCTCTCGGCCAGCGGCGTCGAGCGCCATATCGCCGACTACGCACGCAGCGCGAAGCTGGCCCGCGAGGCCGGCTACGACGGCGTGGAAGTGATGGGCTCGGAGGGCTACCTCATCAACGAGTTCATCGCCCCGCGCACCAACAAGCGCACCGATGCCTGGGGTGGCGACGCGCGCCAGCGCATGCGCTTCGCGGTGGAGATCGTGCGCCGTATCCGCGAGGCCTGCGGCCCGGACTTCATCATCATCTACCGCCTGTCGCTGGTGGATCTGGTGGACGACGGCAGCAACTGGGAAGAGATCGTGCAGCAGGCGCAGGCGATCGAGGCGGCCGGCGCAACGATCATCAATTCCGGCATCGGCTGGCACGAAGCGCGCATCCCGACCATCGCCACCTCGGTGCCGCGCGCTGCCTTCGCCGGGGTCACCGCCAAGCTCAAGCCACATGTGAAAGTGCCGCTGGTGGCGACCAACCGCATCAACATGCCCGACGTCGCCGAGCGCATCCTCGCCGATGGCGGCGCCGACATGGTGTCGCTGGCGCGGCCGCTGCTGGCCGACCCGCAGTGGCCGAACAAGGCCCGTGCCGGCCGCGCCGAGGCGATCAACACCTGCATCGCCTGCAACCAGGCCTGCCTGGACCACGTGTTCGAGAACAAGCTGGCCAGTTGCCTGGTCAATCCGCGCGCCGCCCACGAGACCGAGCTGGTCTACCGCCCCACCACTACGCCGAAGAAGGTTGCCGTGGTCGGTGCAGGCCCCGCCGGCCTGGCCTGTGCCACCGTCGCTGCCCAGCGCGGCCACCAGGTCACCCTGTTCGATGCCGGCGACGAGATCGGCGGGCAGTTCAACGTGGCCAAGCGCATCCCCGGCAAGGAAGAGTTCTACGAGACCCTGCGCTACTTCCGCCACACGCTGCAGGAGACCGGCGTGCAGCTGCGCCTCGGCACCCGTGCTGATGCCGCCAACCTGGCCGGCTTCGACAAGGTGGTGCTGGCCACCGGCATCACCCCGCGCAAGGTCGATTTCCCCGGCGCCGACCACGCCAAGGTGGTCAGCTATCTGGACGTGCTGCTGGGGCGGGTCGAAGTGGGCGCCAATGCGGCGATCATCGGCGCCGGCGGCATCGGCTTCGATGTCGGCGAATTCCTCAGCCACGCCGGTGAGTCGCCCTCGCTGGACCCGCAGCGCTGGATGGCCGAATGGGGCGTGGACAGCACGTTCGAGGCCCGCGGCTCGCTGGCCAGGCCGCAGGCAGAAGCCTCGCCGCGCCGGCTGTGGCTGCTGCAGCGCAGCCCGGGCAAGCCCGGCGCGCGACTGGGTAAGACCACCGGCTGGATCCATCGCGCCACGCTGAAGGCCAAGGGCGTGCGCATGCTCGGCGGCGTCGAGTACCTGGGCGTGGACGACGAGGGCCTGCGCATCCGCGTGGAAGGCAGCGAACAGCTGCTGCCGGTCGACCATGTGGTGATCTGCGCCGGGCAGGAACCGAACCGCGCATTGCAGGCCGAACTGCAGGCCGCCGGCATCAACGCGCAGCTGATCGGCGGCGCCGATGTGGCCGCCGAACTGGATGCGAAGCGGGCGATCGACCAGGGCAGCCGGGTCGCCGCTGCGCTCTGATGAGGGCCTGAATGGGGGGCGGAATGTGATTTCCGTCACCCCTGCCGAACCTGAATGTCAAGTCGCACGGTTCACGATGCGTTCGGCTATCCCCCCCTACCTTGCGCCATCTTTCCGCTCACCAGCCAGTTTCCGGTGAGCCGGCGCAGCCCCCTCGATCGGTACTGATCGTTTCTTTTCGGGCTGCCCACGGGGCGGCCCCGATGGCCGCCTCCCCATGACGCCAAGTCGTACCCCGCCTCCTGTCGCCCCCGCGGCCGGAACCGGAGGGTGCGGCCCACACGGAGCAAGGAGTTATATGAAACTGGCCTGGATTCTCTGGCTGTCGCAGTTGTTGCCGCAGCCGGCCGCTGATTCATTGTGTTTGAGCACCACCGTTTACCTGGAAGCCCGCGACCAGACCCTGCGGGGCCAGCAGGCCGTCGCCGAGGTCGCCCTGCGCCGTCTCGACAGTGGCCTGTGGGGCGACTCGATGTGCCAGGTGGTCACCGCGCGCAAGCAGTTCGCACCGACCATCGTCTCCCCCGGTACCCAGCTGGGCAACGACGCGGCCTGGAGCGAGGCGATGAACGTGGCCTTCGACGCCGAGCGCAACTGGGCGCTGCCGGCCGGCGAGCGCCGCGAGATCGTGCCCGGTGCCAGCCACTTCGCCGCGCTGTCCATCGCCAGCCCGAACTGGCGCAATGCGTACCAGGTGGCCACCATCGGCGATCACACCTTCTATAAGGTGCAGAACCTCAAGCCGCGGCAGTCGTAACGATCCGTGCTGGCGGCAGCGTTGCCGCCCGCGGGCAGGCTCTGGGATAGTGGGTGTTTCCCGCCCGCATCACCTGGAGTTCCCATGAAGCTGTACAGCAAGCCCGGTGCCTGTTCCACCGCCGACCACATCGCCCTGCAGTGGACCGGCCAGCCGTTCGAGGTTGAACTGCTGAACAAGGACACCCTGAAGGGGCCGGAATTCCTCAAGATCAATCCGGCCGGTGCCGTCCCCGCACTGGTCGACGGCGACTTCGTGCTGCTGCAGAACGCCGCGATCATGGGCTATATCGCCGACACCTACCCGCAGGCCGGCCTCGGCGGCGATGGCAGCCCGCGCCAGCGCGCCGAAGCCACCCGCTGGCTGGCCTTCGTCAATTCCGATGTGCATCCGGCCTTCTCGCCGCTGTTCGCGCCGGGCAAGTTCATCGCCGACGAGAGCCAGTTCGATGCGATCCGCGCCGCCGCGCACAAGCGCCTGCGTGGCCTGTTCGAGACCGCCGACAAGCAGCTGGCCGACAAGCCGTGGCTGGCCGGCTTCCGCAGCTTCGCCGATCCGTACTTCTACATCACCCTGCGCTGGGCCGCCGGCGCCAAGGTCGACCTGTCCGGCCTGGACAACCTGGCCGCCTACAAGGCGCGCATGGATGCCGACGCCGGCGTGCAGGCCGCGCTGAAGGCTGAAGGCCTGGCCTGATCTTGACCTGGGGTCGGATCCGTCTGCGCAGCAGGCGGCTCTGACCCCCTCGGTTCCAGCAGCGTGATCAGCCGATCTGGCGGATCACTTCGCCCTTGGCATCGCGCAGGTAGGTCGGCACCACTTCGATGCGCAGCGCCTCCACCACCGGGTAGATACCGCGCTCGGCACGCACGCCCGCCAGAGCCCGCAATCCCGCCTCGTCCAGTGCCCAGCGCGCGTTGTCGGCGGAGACGTCGCCCACTTCACCGCCCCTGGCCGGAACGAACTCCCACTGCCGCTCGCGGCTGACCAGTTCCAGCGATCTGCCGTGGCGCAGGCGCAGCGGCAGCAGCTCGCACACGCTGGCGACCTGGCCCGCGCCGAGCACCAGGGTGGCGACGCCGGCCTCCTGCCTCCAGTCCAACGTCTCGATGAACAGCATGCCGGTGCTGGAGCCCTCGCGCTCGCTGCCGGCCTGCACCTGGGCTGCCAGTGCCGGATCCTCCAGCAGGTTGCGACGGTGCAGATCACTGATCCACAGCGGCATCGCCGGCTGCAGCGCCTGCAGCACACCGCGCGTCGACCAGCGCTTGACCGCCTCCATCTCTTCGTTGGTCAGGCCGACCAGTTGCAGAAACTGCAGGTGGCCATTGGCGGTGTCGCGCGCAGGCAACTGCGGATCGGCAATGAAGGCCAGGTGGCACAGGCGCGTGTCGGTCTCCAGCGCGATCGGGCCGTTGGCATTCAGATGGTGACCATCCTCGAACACGTTGCCGCTGCCAAACACGTAGCGCGCCAGGTTCTGCAGCAGGTTCATCGGCCACGCCGGCGGCGTGCTGCCGGCGTGTTCACCGGCTTCGGCAGCGAGGCGGAAGGTCAGCTCGAAACCATAGCCGCTGGCGGCGGCATCACTGCTCTCCTTGGTGTACAGCTCGGAGAAGCCGTAGGTGATGTAGTGCCAGTGCGGTACCGGCGCATCCACCCAGTACACGCTGATGCCATCCAGCGGATCCTGGCCACCGAGCGTGTAAGGCAGCGCGGTGCCGAAATGACGCGGCTCCTGCCCGGCATACAGGGGCGCCAGCGCCGCATTGATCGCGTCCCAGCCGGGGGTATCGGTGTCGTCGTGGTCGTCCTGCACGCGGGACTCCTTGTGGGGAAGTGAACCGATAACTTTACGCGGTGAGTCAGGCCTGCACGACCTCATTGCCAGCGTTCACCACCGCCGCCTGGGTTTCCTGCCACCAGCGCTGCGCCAGCGCCGGGCTGCGCGCCTTTCCCACCGCGGCCAGCAGCTCCGGGCACAGGCGTTCCAACGCCAGTGCATCGGTGCAGCGTTCAATCTTCAACTGCATGAAGTAGCCCTTCAGGCCGAGGTGGCGCCGCACCGCCTCGCTCATCGCGTCGTACAACTGCTGGTACAACGCCGGATCCTGTTCGCGGCCGGTGCTGATGCCACGTGCCGGTGCCACCTCGGCATTGCCACCGATCACTTCGATCAGGCCCTGCGCTTCCAGCTGCTCCAGTGCATCGGCCGGTGCGCGCAGGCCGTCGAACAGGCCGCGCAGTTCGGTGTCGTCACGATGGCCATCGACCATCAGCAGGATCGAGCGCAGTGCTGCCGGCAGGCGCCGGCCACGGTCTTCGATTTCCTGACGGCCAGCAGCCGTCTTGGCGTGCAGCAATGCCATTGCATCCCCCCGATCCTTGATGCGCTTCACCTGCGCGCCCTGGCGGGCGCGCTCCCCTGGGGCCGAGCTTAGCGCACCGGTTGCAGGGGGGAAGCTGCGGTGCAGCAACGCCCTCCCCTGAAGAGCCGAGCCCATGCTCGGCTGCTTTGGCAAGGCATGCGGAGCCGAGGATTGGCTCGGCTCTACAGAAGCAGGTCAGCGGCCCAGCGCGCGGCGGATTTCCTCCAGCGCGCTGGGATCATCCAGCGTCGACAGGTCACCCGGGTCGCGCTGTTCGGCCAACGCCTGCAACGAGCGCCGCAGCAGCTTGCCCGAACGGGTCTTGGGCAGTGCATTGACCACGTGCACATGCGCCGGGCGCGCTACCGCACCAAGCGAAGTCGTCACCGTCGCCATCATCTCGGCCACCACCGGCGCCGGATCCTCGCCATCGAGCCCCTGCTTGAGGGTGACGAACACCAGCGGCACCTGCCCCTTCAGTTCGTCCTTGACCCCGATCACGGCAGCCTCGGCCACGCGCGGATGGCTGGAAATGGCCTCCTCGATCTCGCGCGTGCCCAGGCGGTGCCCGGCCACGTTGATCACATCGTCAGTGCGGCCGAGGATGAAGGTGTAACCATCATCATCGCGGATCGCCCAGTCCAGCGAGCTGTACAGCAGTTCCTTGAAGTGGCTGAAGTAGCTCTGCAGGAAGCGGCTGTCATCATTCCACACCGTGCTCATGCAGCCCGGCGGCAACGGCGGCGACACCACCAGCACGCCCTTCTGCCCCGGTGCGACTTCCTCACCGGTGTTCTCGTCGATCACCTTCATCCGATAGCCGAGATTGGGGAAACCCGGCGAACCGAAGCGCACCGGCTTCATCTCCAGGCCCGGCAGCAGGGTCAGTGCCGGCCAGCCGGTTTCGGTCTGCCAGTAGTTGTCGATGATCGGCTTGCCGAGCGCTTCGCTGATCCAGTGCGCGGTCGGTTCATCCAGCGGCTCACCGGCCAGGAACAGGTACTTCAGCGCGCGCAGGTCGTGGCGATGGATGAAGTCTGCGTCGTGCTTCTTCAGCACGCGGATGGCGGTGGGCGAAGAGAACATCGTTCGCACGTTGTACTGCTCGCACAGTGCCCACCAGATGCCGGGGTCCGGATTGGTCGGCAGCCCTTCGTACAACAATGAAGTGCAGCCGCCGATCAGCGGGCCGTACACGTTGTAGGAATGACCCACTGCCCAGCCGACATCGGAGGTGGAGAACATCACCTGCCCCGGCCTGCAGTCGAACACGGTCTCCATCGACTGCGCCATCGCCACCGCGTAACCTCCCACGTCGCGCTGCACGCCCTTCGGCTTGCCAGTGGTGCCGGAGGTGTACAGCAGGTAGCTCGGTTCGCTTGCTTCCAGCCATTGCACCGGCACATCGACTTCCCCGATCTGCGCACGCAGCGTGGCGTACTCCACATCACGGCCCGGCACGCGTGGTTCGGCTGCATCCAGTCCACGCGACACGATCAGCACATGCGGTGGCGGCGAAGCCGCTTCGGCGCAGGCGGCGTCGACCATCGGTTTGTACGGAATCAGCTTGCCACCGCGCATGCCGGCATCGGCGGCGATGAGCAGCCTGGGCTTCGCATCGTCGATGCGCAGCGCCAGGTTGTGCGCGGCGAAGCCACCAAACACCACCGAGTGCACCGCACCGATGCGCGCGCAGGCCAGCATCGCGAACACGGCTTCGGCCATGTTCGGCATGTAGATCACCACGCGGTCACCGTGACCGACGCCGAGGTGCTTGAGCACGGCGGCGAAGTCGTTCACTTCGCGATACAGCTGGCGATAGGTGATCTCACGCGTGCTGTTGGTTTCGGTGGAGATGGCGACCAGCGCGAGCTGGTCGGCGCGCTCGGCCAGGTGGCGATCCACGGCGTTGTAGCAGAGATTGGTTTCACCACCGACGAACCAGCGCCGGAACGGCGGGTTGCTGTAGTCGAGCACCTGCTGCGGCGGTTTGTGCCAATGGATGCGCTTGGCTTCCTGGCCCCAGAAGGCCTCCGGCTCGTCGATCGAGCGACGGTAGGTTTCCTCGTAGTTCATGACGCAGCCCTCCCAGACAAAGTCATGGGTTCGAGGATAGTCCGGCGCTGGCGAGCGGGCCGCCCTACCTTGGTAGGGGGTGGGTTTGTTCTGCAGGGCTTGCAGCCCTGCACCTGTAGAAGCCGAAGCAACAGCAGAAGCTGGCTTACCGGGGATGGCGGGGCGGGTCCGGTTGCGGGGGACGCCGTGAATCCGTCCATGGAGGCTCGGTCGCCGCATCCATGCGGCTCACGCCCCCGCAACCGGACCCACCCCGCCTTCGACAGTTCCCCGCAATCTTTCGGGCTGGCATTGCCTGCTCTTGGTGGGTGTCGACCTTGGTCGACACGCTCGATCCACGCCATGCGCGGATGAATTCCATTCGATTCGATTTCTGACAGATGTGTCGACCAAGGTCGACACCTACCAACGACCACGGAAATCTGTCGAAGGCGGGGCACTGTGGGTGTGCGGGGTGTGAGCGGCATGGATGCCGCGACCAAGCCCCCATGGATGGGTTCACGGCGTCCCCGCACACCCACAGTGCCCCGCCATCCCGCGGAATGCCGCTTTAGTTTTTGACGTTGCTGTTGCTGTTGCCTGAAAGCTTCGGCAGGTGCAGGGCTGCAAGCCCTGCCGGCCCCTAGAACGGAGCCGCGGACTCGAACGCGAGCGCCTCGCCCGTCAGCGGATGCGTAAACCGCAGGCTGCGCGCATGCAGATGCACGCGTTGCGCCGGTGCCGCGTCATACAGCACATCGCCGACCATCGGATGACCAAGGCTGGCCATGTGCAGGCGCAGCTGATGGCTGCGGCCGGTGATCGGTTCCAGTTCCACGCGCGTGCGCTGCGCTTCAACATCACGAGCCAACACGCGCCAACGCGTCAGCGCCGGCTTGCCGCGCTCATGGTCGACCATCTGCTTCGGCCGGTTCGGCCAGTCCACGATCAATGGCAGGTCCACTTCGCCGGCATCACCCTCGAGCAGCCCCTGCACCACCGCTTCATACCGCTTGCCGACCTGGCGCCGCTCGAACTGCATCGACAGCGCCGCCTGCATGTCCTTGCCACGCGCATGCAGCAGCAGCCCGGAGGTCACCTGATCCAAGCGGTGCACGGTCAACGAATCCGGGTACAGCGCCTGCAGGCGCCCGACCACGCAGTCCTGGTTCTCGGCGCTGCGGCCAGGCACGGACAGCAGGCCGGCCGGCTTCTCGGCCACCAACAGCGCGTCATCGATGTAATGCAGGTGGATCATGCGGTTCCAGGAATTCCAAACGAAAACGGGGAAGCCGAAGCCTCCCCGCTTTCTGCGTACCGACCAACGGTCGATACCCGCCTTGATGGAAGAGGTACCGGCCGGAGCCGGTACCGCCTGCATCAGCCCAGCAGGTGGGCGACGCCGGCGCGCTCTTCTTCCAGCTCGGCCAGGGTCTTGTCGATGTACTTCTGGCTGAAGTCGTCGATCGGCAGATCCTTGACCAGGGTGTACTTGCCGTTCTCGGTGGTCACTGCAAAGCCGAAGATCACGCCTTCCGGAATGCCGTAGGAACCGTCGGACGGCACGCCCATGGTGACCCACTTGCCGTTGCTGCCCAGCACCCAGTCACGCACATGGTCGATGGCAGCGTTGGCGGCCGAAGCAGCCGAGGACGAGCCACGGGCTTCGATGATCGCCGCGCCGCGCTTGCCCACGGTCGGGATGAAGGTGTTGGCGTTCCACTCCTGGTCGTTGATCGCATCGGCGATCGATGCGCCATCGGCGGTGGCGAAACGGTAATCCGGGTACATGGTCGGGCTGTGGTTGCCCCACACGACCAGCTTCTCCATGCCACCGACCGGCTTGCCCAGCTTGGTCGACAGCTGGCTCAGCGCGCGGTTGTGGTCCAGGCGCAGCATGGCGGTGAAGTTTTCCGGCTTCAGGTCCGGCGCCGACTTCATGGCGATGTAGGCGTTGGTGTTGGCCGGGTTGCCGACCACCAGCACCTTCACGTCACGGCTGGCGACCTTGTTCAGCGCTGCGCCCTGGGCGGTGAAGATCTTGGCGTTTTCCAGCAGCAGGTCCTTGCGCTCCATGCCCGGGCCACGCGGACGTGCGCCGACCAGCAGGGCGATGTCGGCGTCCTTGAACGCGACTTCGGCGTCATCGGTGCCGACCATGCCGGCCAGCAGCGGGAAGGCGCAGTCTTCCAGCTCCATCATCACGCCCTTCAGGGCGGCCTGGGCCTTGTCGACCGGCAGTTCCAGCAGCTGCAGGATGACCGGCTGGTCCTTGCCCAGCATTTCGCCGGAGGCGATGCGGAACAGCAGGGCATAACCGATCTGGCCGGCGGCGCCGGTCACGGCAACACGAACGGGTGCTTTCATGGGGGTTTCCTCTTGCTTGCAAGCGTTTGATGGGACGCCGCGGGCGTGGCCACGCTGGCCTGGCGGGCGGCGGGGAACAGGGAAACGGCCACCCGTGGGTGGCCGTCTCGAAGGGGGATCAGGCGGCGAGGTGCTTGTTCCACTCCGCGACGCGCTCGGCCTGGGCGGCCAGCACGGCGTCGACGTCGCCTTCCAGGGTGATCGAATGGATCACGTCGCCCTGCTTGACCGAATCGACGATGGCCTGGCCTTCCAGGACCTTGCCGAAGACGGTGTGGCGGCCGTCCAGCCAGTCGGTCTTGATGTGGGTGATGAAGAACTGGCTGCCGTTGGTGTTCGGGCCGGCGTTGGCCATCGACAGCGAGCCGACCTCGTGCTTCACGCCATTCTTCTCGTCTTCGAACTTGTAGCCCGGGCCGCCGGTGCCACGACCCTGCGGGCAGCCGCCCTGGATCATGAAGTCGGCGATCACGCGGTGGAAGATCAGGCCGTCATAGAAACCGTGCTTGACCAGGTTCACGAAGTTGGCCACGGTCAGCGGCGCCTTGTCGGCGAACAGCTCGACCTTGATCGGGCCCTGGGTGGTGTCGAAAGTGGCGATGAGGGACATGAAGATCCTTGATGCAGAGGGGAACGCGTCTAGCCACCTAGTTTACACCTGCCTCGTGGCGGCGGCGGCTTCGACCATGGGCGCAGATCCGGGCTTCAGCCGCCGGCGGGGGAGCGCCACACGACGGTCCTGGCGGCCTCGGCCGCCGCTGCGGACAGCCAGCTGAATGGGCCCCATGACCGGCGTGAAATCCACCTTTTCGCGAATCGTCAAGTTCGACGTATAATGTTGGACTTCTTTTTCCAAATCCGGCGCCGACTGGCCCCCTTTCGTATGTCCATCGAAAATCTTCGCAACATCGCCATCGTCGCCCACGTCGACCATGGCAAGACCACCCTGGTCGACCAGCTGCTGAAGCAGTCCGGCACCCTGTCCGAGCGCACCGTCCTCGCCGAGCGCGTGATGGACAGCAACGACCAGGAAAAGGAACGCGGCATCACCATCCTGGCCAAGAACACCGCCATCACCTGGGAAGACAAGAAGACCGGCATCAAGAACCGGATCAACATCGTCGACACCCCCGGCCACGCCGACTTCGGTGGTGAGGTCGAGCGCGTGCTGTCGATGGTCGACACCGTGCTGATCCTGGTCGATGCGATGGACGGCCCGATGCCGCAGACCCGCTTCGTGACCCAGAAGGCCTTCGCGATGGGCTTCAAGCCGATCGTCGTGGTCAACAAGGTCGACCGTCCGGGCGCCCGTCCGGAATGGGTGATCGACCAGGTCTTCGACCTGTTCGACAAGCTCGGCGCGACCAACGAGCAGCTGGACTTCCCGATCGTCTACGCCTCGGGCCTGAACGGCTACGCCGGCCTGGAAGACACCGTGCGCGACGGCGACATGACCCCGCTGTACGAAGCGATCATGCAGCACGCGCCGCGTCCGGAAGTGGACCCGGAAGGCCCGTTCCAGATGCGCATCAGCCAGCTGGACTACAACAACTTCGTGGGCGTGATCGGCATCGGCCGCATCCAGCGCGGCACCCTGAAGAAGAACATGCAGGTCGCGGTCATCGACCGTGAAGGCAAGAAGCGCAACGGCAAGGTGCTGCAGGTGCTGGGCTTCATGGGCCTGGAGCGCATCGAGCAGGATTCGGCCGAGGCCGGCGACATCGTGGCCATCTCCGGCATCCAGGAGTTGACCATCTCCGACACCATCTGCGCGCCGGACTTCCCGGAAGCCCTGCCGGCGCTGACCGTCGACGAGCCGACCATCTCGATGACCTTCCAGGTCAACAACTCGCCGTTCGCCGGCAACAAGGACCTGTCCGGTGGCAAGTTCCTGACCAGCCGCCAGATCAAGGACCGCCTGGACCGTGAAAAGGTCCACAACGTGGCCCTGAAGGTCGAGCAGCTGGAAGACGCTGACAAGTTCCTGGTCTCCGGCCGTGGCGAACTGCACCTGTCGGTGCTGATCGAGAACATGCGTCGCGAAGGCTACGAGCTGGCCGTGTCGCGCCCGGAAGTGATCATCAAGGAAATCGACGGCCAGATGATGGAGCCGATCGAGCAGCTGGTGGTGGACATCGAAGAAATCCACCAGGGCGGCGTGATGGAAAAGCTGGGCACCCGCAAGGGCCAGCTGAAGAACATGGAATCGGACGGCAAGGGCCGCGTGCGCCTGGAATACTCGATCCCGGCCCGTGGCCTGATCGGCTTCCAGAACGAGTTCAAGACCCTGACCCAGGGTTCGGGCCTGCTGTTCCACGTGTTCGACCACTACGGTCCGAAGGAACAGGGCGCGATTGCCAAGCGCATCAACGGCGTGATGATCGCCAATGCGCCGGGCACCACGCCGGCCTACTCGCTGGGCCCGCTGCAGGAACGCGGCAAGCTGTTCGCAGCTGAAGGCGACAACGTGTATGAAGGTCAGCTGGTCGGCATCCACTCCAAGGACAACGACCTGACCGTCAACGCGATCAAGACCAAGCCGCTGACCAACATGCGCGCTTCGGGCAAGGACGATGCGATCCAGCTGACCCCGGCGATCAAGTACTCGCTGGAACAGGCCCTGGACTTCATCGAAGACGACGAGCTGGTCGAGATCACCCCGAAGGAGATCCGTCTGCGCAAGAAGTTCCTGACCGAAAGCGACCGCAAGAAGGCTTCGCGCGGCGGCTGAGCCAGCACCCCGTGAACCAGAGCGGCTACAACCCGGATCCACACCGGCATCCGGGTCTCCATGTCATCGCCCTGCTCGAAGCGAGCAAGGCGATGCTGGCGCTGTTGGCCGCCACCGGGCTGGAAGTGCTCGGACCGCAGCCGCTACGGCACGGCATCATGGCCCTGATCCGGCGTTTCAGCCTGGATCCGGACCATGGCACCCTGCCCTCGCTGCTGCACATGATCAGCCCCGACGCGGTCCACCTGGCCGCGGCGGGGATGATCGGCTACGGCCTGCTGCACCTGGTTGAGGCCTGGGGCCTGTGGCGGGCCAAGGCCTGGGCTTCCTGGCTGGGCTGCCTGACCGCCGCCCTGTACCTGCCGTTCGACATCTTCGCGATCATCCGCCATCCCGGCTGGCCGTCGTGGACGATCCTGGCGATCAACCTGATCGTGGTCTACGTCCTCGCCCGCGACCTGCGCAAGCGTCACCGCTGAGCACCCGCTACACTGGGGATTGGAGCCGACCAAGCCGCCCCATGCGCCCGTCCTTGCCGCCTCTGCTGACCTGCCTGCTCGCCGCGCTGCCGGCGCTGCTTTCGGCTGGCTGCAGCCCGGCCACGCCCAGCGCGCATGCGGCCGAACCTGCGAGCCGCAACGTGCCGTTCCCGTACGCCGAAACCGATGTTGCCGACCTGCAGGCGCGAATGTCCGCCGGTGAACTGGACAGCACCACCCTGACCCAGGCCTACCTGCAGCGCATCGCGGCCCTGGACCGCACCGGGCCGCGCCTGCGCGCAGTGATCGAGCTCAACCCCGATGCCCCGAAGGAAGCCGCCGCGCGCGACCGCGAGCGCCGCGAAGGACGCCTGCGCGGCCCGCTGCATGGCATCCCGCTGCTGCTGAAGGACAACATCAACGCCGCGCCGATGGCCACCAGCGCCGGCTCACTGGCCCTGCAGGGCTTCCGTCCGGACGATGCCTACCTGGTGCGCCGGCTGCGCGAAGCCGGTGCGGTGGTGCTGGGCAAGACCAATCTGAGCGAATGGGCCAATTTCCGCGGCAATGACTCCATCTCCGGCTGGAGCGCGCGCGGTGGCCAGACCCGCAATCCCTATCGGCTGAGTCATTCGCCCTGTGGCTCCAGCAGCGGCAGCGCGGTGGCCGTGGCCGCCAACCTCGCCAGCGTGGCGATCGGTACCGAGACCGATGGCAGCATCGTCTGCCCGGCGGCGATCAACGGCGTGGTCGGCCTGAAGCCAACCGTCGGCCTGGTCAGCCGCGACGGCATCATCCCGATCTCCTTCAGCCAGGACACTGCCGGGCCGATGGCACGCAGCGTCGCCGACGCTGCCGCCGTGCTGACCGCGATCGCCGGCCGCGATGATGCCGACCCGGCCACCGCGACCATGCCCGGCCGCGCGGTCTACGACTACACCGCACGCCTGGACCCGCAGGGCCTGCGCGGCAAACGCATCGGCCTGCTGCAGACGCCGCTGCTGAAGTACCGCGGCATGCCGCCGCTGATCGATCAGGCAGCGACCGAGCTGCGTCGCGCTGGTGCCGTCGTGGTCCCCGTCGAGTTGCCCAACCAGGGCGCCTGGGCCGAAGCCGAGCGCACGCTGCTGCTGTACGAATTCAAGGCCGGGCTGGAGCGCTACTTCAGCACCCACCGCGCGCCGTTGCGCAGCCTGGCCGAACTGATTGCCTTCAACCAGGCGCACAGCAAGCAGGAACTGGGCCTGTTCGGCCAGGAGCTGCTGGTAGAGGCCGATGCCACTGCTGGCCTGGCCGACCCCGCCTACATCCGCGCGCGCAGCGATGCGCGCCGCCTGGCCGGCCCGGAAGGCATCGACGCCGCCCTCGCCGCCCACCAGCTCGACGCGCTGGTCGCACCCACCACCGGTGTGGCATGGCCGATCCGCAGCGAAGGCGACGACTTCCCCGGCGAGAGCTACAGCGCGGCCGCCGTGGCCGGCTATCCCAGCCTCAGCGTACCGATGGGCCAGATCGATGGCCTGCCGGTCGGCCTGCTGTTCATGGGCACCGCCTGGAGCGAGCCGAAGCTGATCGAAATGGCCTACGCCTACGAGCAGCGCACGCGCGCACGGCGCCCGCCGCACTTCGATACCGATGCATTGATCGACGCCGGCGAGCCGTGATCGTGTTTCTGTAGAGCCGAGCCCACGCTCGGCTTCACCGGAAAATCGAAAGCGGCCGAGCATGGCCCGGCTCTACAGAGGCTGGTCAGGCTCCGCCGGCACGATCGCCGCTTCACCATCCTCCGCGCCAGGCGAACGCACATCCGCGGTGCGCGCACGTGGGCCGCGCGGCATATCCAGCTCGTCTTCGTGTTGCAGCCGCGCACGCACCTGCGGCAGCGACTGCGGATGCTCACGCGCGAGGAAGTCGAGCATGCGCTCGCGTACCAGGCAACGCAGGTCGAATGCATCACCGGAGCTGCGCGCGCTGACCAGCAGTCGCACCTGGATCGCACGCTCGCTGGTCTCGGTCACCTGGGTCACGCAGACCCGGCCATCCCACAGCGCTTCGCCACGACAGATGCGCTCCAGTTCGGCGCGGATCGCCGCGATCGGCGCCCGGTAGTCCAGCCACAGAAACGCAGTGCCGAGCAGATCGGCACTGCGCCGCGTCCAGTTCTGGAACGGGTTCTCGATGAACCAGGTCAACGGCACCACCATCCGCCGCTCATCCCAGATGCGCACCACCACGTAACTGCTGCCGATCTCCTCGATGCGGCCCCATTCGCCTTCGACGATCACCACGTCATCCAGGCGGATCGGCTGCGTCACTGCAATCTGCAGGCCAGCGATCAGGTTGCCGAACACCGGCTTGGCCGCGATACCGGCCACCAGACCGATCAGGCCCGCCGAGGCCAGCAGCGCGGTACCGATCTTCTGCACCATCGGGAAGGTCAGCAGCACCAACGACGCGCCCAGGACGACGATGCCGCCCATCAGCACACGACTGAGCACCCGCGTCTGCGTCTGGATGCGGCGCGCCTCCAGGTTATCGGAGACATCGATGGGATGGCTGCGCAGGATCGCGCGCTCACCGGCCGCCACCGCACGTACCAGCAACCAGATGAAGCAGGCAGTCAACGCGATGTGCAGCACATGCTGCAGATGGCCCAGCAACGGATCCTGCAGCGGCGTGGCCTGCAGGGCGGGAATCAACAGCAGCAGCGGCCATGCAGTGGCCATCGGCAGCCCCAGCACACGACCGATGCGCGCACGCCGGCGATCACGCCCTTTCAGCCGATGGTAGATCCACAGGATCAGCCACGCACCGATGCCACCCACTACTGCTGCCAATCCCAACGGCCATGCGTAGGCCTGTGCGCTTTGCCAGTGCACTGTTGCCACCTCCACTCGAACAGCCAAGCAGACAGCCTCGCGCATGGGGCATGAGTGTCACGTCAGTCGTTCGTAAGAAGGGTGTTGGTCGGCAGGGCTTGCAGCCCTGCACCTGCTGTAGTGCCGGCCGCTGGCCGGCAACCTCAACAGCAACAGCAGAAGCGTGTTTCCTGTGGGATGGCGGGGAGGGTCCGGTTGCGGGAGACGCCGTAAACCCTTCCATGGGGGCTTGGCCGCGGCATCCATGCCGCGGACACTCCCGCAACCGGACCCACCCCGCCTTCGAAAGTTTCCTGCGATCTGTCTGCACTTTTGTAGAGCCGAGTCATGCTCGGCTCAAATCTCACAGATATCGAAATATCCGATTTCATTGGAAACTCATCCACGCATGGCGTGGATCCACCGTGTCGACCAAGGTCGACACCTACCAACAGCCGCAGGAATCTGTCAGAGACGGGGCGGTGTCGGAGTGCGGGGTGTCAGCCGCATGGATGCGGCTGCCAAGCCTACATGGACGTACTTGCGGCGTCCCCGCACTCCGACACCGCCCCGCCATCCCACGGAATGCCCGCTTCTGCCGTTGCTGTTGCTTCGGCTTCTGGCAGGTGCAGGGCTGCAAGCCCTGCCGAAAAACCCTTACCGCACTTGCTCCTGCTTGCGGACGATCGCCATCGCGATCTCCAGCGACTGCTCGTAATTCAACCGCGGGTCCACCGTTGAACGATACGCGCGCTCCAGGTCACGCTCGGTCAGTTCGCGCGCGCCACCGGTGCACTCGGTCACGTCTTCGCCGGTCAGCTCCAGGTGCACACCCCCCAGGCGCGTGCCTGCGGCCGCATGCAGATCGAACGACATCTCCACTTCGCCACGCACATTGTCGAAGCGACGTGTCTTGAAACCGTTGGCGGTGCTTTCGGTGTTGCCATGCATCGCATCGCACACCCACAGCACGCGACGGCCATCGCGCTTGACCGCATCCAGCAGCGGCGGCAGCTTCTCGGCGATCTGCGCCGCACCCATGCGGTGGATGAAACTCAGGCGGCCCGGTTCGTCATGCGGGTTGAGCACGTCGATCAGGCGCAGCAGCTGGTCCGGCGTCACCGATGGGCCGACCTTGATCGCGATCGGATTGCGCACGCCACGCAGGTATTCCACGTGTGCGCCATCGAGCGCAGCGGTGCGCATGCCAATCCACGGGTAATGCGTGCTCAGGTTCAACCAGCCCTGCTGGCGCGGCACCTGCCGGGTCAGCGCCTGCTCGTAGGGCAGCAGCAACGCCTCGTGCGAGGTGTAGAAATCGATGCGGTTGAGGTTGTGCACGCGGGCCCCAGCCAGAGTCTCCATGAAGTGCACCGCATCACCGATCGAGGCCACCATCTTCTGGTACTCGGCGGCCAGCGGCGAGTGGCTTACCCACTCCAGGTTCCAGTACTCGGGGTGGTGCAGGTCGGCGAAGCCACCATCGATCAGCGCCCGCACGAAGTTCATCGTCATCGCGGAGTGCGCGTGGGCCTGCAGCATCCGCTTCGGGTCCGGCAGGCGCGCCGCCTCGGTGAAGGCCGGCGCGTTGATCACATCGCCGCGGTAGCTCGGCAGCGTCACACCGTCGCGGGTCTCGGTATCGGCCGAACGCGGCTTGGCGTACTGGCCGGCGAAACGACCGACGCGGATCACCGGCTGGCGCAGGCCGTGAACCAGCACCAGGCTCATCTGCAGCAGCACCTTCAGGCGGTTGGAGATGGTGCCCGATTCGCAGTCGCTGAAATTCTCGGCGCAGTCGCCACCCTGCAGCAGGAAGCGCTTGCCCTCCTGGGCCTCGGCCAGCTGCTGCTTCAGCGCCAGGATCTCCCACGAGGTGACCAGCGGCGGCAGCCGCTTCAGCTCGTGCAGGGCAGCGTCCAGCGCCACAGGGTCCGGGTAGGTCGGCATCTGCAGCGCGGTCTTGCCACGCCAGCTCTCCGGCGACCAGGCAGCGCCGGTGGCCGCTGCGACGGGATCGGGGACAGGCGAAACGGCGGACAGGCTCATTGCAGGCTTCCGGAGGTGAGAGACGTTCATGGTCGCAGAGCCGACCGCTGTCGCAAAGGGTCGAACGGCGTCTGCACATGACTGAACGCCGGGGAAAGGGCATCGCGATCGGCCAAAAGCGGCATGCCCACGGCCAGCCGGACAGGCGCATGATTCGCCACGCACTGTTACGAAGTAACACTCAATTCCCATTGGCCCCTTCCACAGCGTATCCGCCATGAAGCCCTCCCTGCTCGCTACCGGCATCACCTTCGCCCTGACCCTGGCCAGCCTGCCCTCCCTCGCTGTGGCCGCCGATGCCGCCGCTCCCGTGAAGGACCTCGACACGGTCACCGTCAGCGCCCAGCTCGACCAGGCCCGCAACGCACTGTCGCCGGACATCGGCAGCAGCCAGTACCAGATCACCGCCGAGGACATCCAGAAGCAGCCGCTGGGCGCCTCCGCGCCGCTCAGCCAGGTGCTGCTGCAGGCGCCGGGCGTGGTCCAGGATTCCTATGGTGGCGTGCACGTGCGCGGCGACCACGCCAATCTGCAGTACCGCATCAACGGCGTGCTGTTGCCCGAATCGATCTCCGGCTTCGGCCAGACCCTGGATGCGCGCACGATCAAGAGCATCCGGCTGATGGACGGGGCATTGCCAGCACAGTTCGGCGAGCGCACCGCCGCGGTGGTCGACATCACCACCCGCAGTGGCGCCGAGCTCGGCAATGGCGGCAGCGTCGGCATCACCACCGGCTCGTTCGGCAAGGTCAATCCGAATGCCTCATGGTGGGGCTCGCAGGGGCGCTGGAGCTGGTTCCTGACCGGCAACTACGACCAGAACGAAATCGGCCTGGAGAACCCGACCCGTTCGCGCAAGCCGGAGCATGACGATACCCACCAAGGCAAGGCGTTCGCCGACCTGACCTATCTGGTCAACGACACCACCCGCCTGAGCGTGTTCGCCGGCTTCGCCAACAACCGCTTCCAGATTCCGGTCAACCCCGGCCAGACGCCGCAGTTCGGCTACCTGGACACCACCACCTTCGATTCCAGCCAGCTGGATGAGACCCAGCGCGAGACCACGCGCTTCGGCATGCTGGTGCTGCAGGGCACACTGGGCGACACCGCCTACCAGGTCTCGGCCGGGCAGCGATACAGCGATGTCGGCTTCAATCCCGATGTGGTCGGCGATCTGGTGTTCAGCGGCGTCGCCTCGCAGGTCCAGCGCAGCAACCGCGCCAACACCCTGCAGGCCGACTTCTCCACCCCACTGGGCAACGACCACACATTGCGCTACGGCCTGTACGGCAACTACGAGAACGCGCGGGCCAGCAACAACAGCTGGGTATTCCCGGTTGATGATGCCGGCCAGCAGTCCAGCACCACACCGCTGCTGATACCTGACCGCAGCGCGTTCCATGCCAGCACGCTGGCGTTGTACGTGCAGGACGAATGGAAGCTCGGCGACGACTGGACCGTGAACTACGGCCTGCGTGGCGACCGCTACAAAGCCTTCGGCCACACCGAGGGCCAGCTCAGCCCGCGCGTGGGCGTGGTCTGGAATGCCAGCGACAGCACCACCGTGCACGCCGGCTATTCACGCTACTTCACGCCGCCGGCCAGCGAACTGATCGCCAGCAGCGACATCGCGCTATACGACGGCACCACCAACCAGCAGCCCAGCGGCGGCAACAACACGCCGCTGGCCGAGCGCAGCGACTACTACGACATCGGCGTCTCGCAGCAACTGGGCGAGCACCTGACCCTGGGCCTGGATGCGTATGACCGACGCGTCGCCCGCCTGCAGGACGAAGGGCAGTTCGGCGCCGCCTACATCTATTCGACCTTCAACTATCGCCGTGGCCATATCCGCGGCCTGGAGTTCAGTGCCGACTACAGCAACGGTCCGTTCAGCGCCTACTTCAACGCCGCGCTGAACAAGGCCATCGGTACCGACGTCATCACCGGCCAGTACAACCTCGATCCGGACGCGCTGGCCTATGTGGCCAACCACTGGATCCACCTCGACCACGACCAGAAGCTGACGTCGTCCGGTGGCCTCAGCTACGCCTTCGCCGGGCACAACCGGATCGGGGCCAACTACGTGTTCGGCAGCGGCCTGCGTTCGGACATCGAGGGCGTGCCCAATGGTGGCGAGCTGCCGTCCTACCTGCAGGTGAATCTCAGCGCCGGACACGATTTCAACGCCGACAGCGGTCATCCGCTGCACGTGCAGCTGGCCGTGATCAACGCACTGGATCGCAGCTACCAGCTGCGTGATGGCGGCGGTGTCGGCGTGTTCGCCCCGCAGTGGGGGCCGCGCCGTGGCGCTTACCTGAGCCTGCAGCAGGACTTCTGAGGTAGCGCCGGCCGCTGGCCGGCATTGCCACGGAGTGCCGGCCAGCGCCCGGCACTGCCCTGCTTCAGCGCTTGACCTTGCGCAGCGACACCACCAGCGCCCACAACGCCAGCAGCACGAACCACACGCCCGACCACATCGGCATGGTCAGGCCCAGGAACGTCCAGTCGATGTTGCCGCAGTTGCCGGTACCGGTCAGCACGGTGCGGAACACTTCCAGCGGCCCCATGGTCTCGCTCAGGAAGGCCAGCGGCGGGCCACAGGTGGAACCCATTTCCGGCGGCAGCATCTGCACGTAGACGTGGCGCGCGGCGATGCCGACGCCCACTGCGGCGGCTATGAAGGCCAGCACGCCATAGGTCGCGCGGCCGGGACGGTTGGAAGGCCCGTGCAGTGCACCGATCAGGAACAGCAGCCCCAGCGCGGCAAATGCCAGGCGCTGGAAGATGCACAACGGACACGGCTCCAGGCCCATCTTCAGCTGCAGGAAGATCGCGTAGCCGAGCAGGCCCGCGCAGATCAGGAAGCCCAGGAAGAACTGGGCGCGGAAGGGCCAGCGCAGTGGATTCATCGTCAACGCTCGAATGGATCAGGCGCCAAGCGTAACCGAGAGTGCGCGCCGTCTGAACCGCCACAGGTGACGCCTGTCGGAACGGTGTGGGTCGCATTGTGCCGCAGGTAGCGCCGGGCCATGCCCGGCGAGCGTAGCGGATACGGAAACGCCGGGCATGGCCCGGCGCTACCAGAACGCAAAAGCCCGGCAGAGGCCGGGCTTTCGCTGTGTCGCGTTGGAGCAGTCCGATTACTCGGCCACTTCCTCGGCCACGACCGGACGGTCGACCAGCTCGACGTAGGCCATCGGCGCGTTGTCGCCGGCGCGGAAACCGCACTTCAGTAGACGCAGGTAGCCGCCCGGACGGTTCGCGTAGCGCGGGCCCAGGATGGTGAACAGGTTGCCCACGGCTTCGTTGTCGCGCAGGCGGGCGAAGGCCAGACGGCGGTTGGCGACGGAGTCGACCTTGGCCAGGGTGATCAGCGGCTCGGCAACGCGGCGCAGTTCCTTGGCCTTCGGCAGGGTGGTCTTGATCAGCTCGTGCTTGAACAGCGAGGCAGCCATGTTCTTGAACATCGCTTCGCGGTGGGCGCTGGTGCGGCTGAACTTACGGCCAGACTTCTGGTGACGCATGGTGATATTCCTTGGTTAATGATGAGGCTGTGCGGATCGTTGTCGCCTTCCTGGCGTTGCTGCGCGGACTGCGGTTGGTCCTGGCCGCCCGTCCTGGACGACCTGCCCCGCGAACCTGCGGTTCGTCGTGGCATGTTGTGTTGCGTTGAAGGCCCCACCGCGAACGGTGGAGCCTTCAGGCATTACCGATATCAGCCCAGCATGCCGTGGCTGGCGACACCGGCCGGCGGCCAGTTCTCCAGCTTCATGCCGAGCGACAGGCCGCGCTGAGCCAGCACTTCCTTGATCTCGGTGAGCGACTTCTTGCCCAGGTTCGGGGTCTTCAGCAGCTCCACTTCGGTCTTCTGGATCAGATCGCCGATGTAGTAGATGCTTTCAGCCTTCAGGCAGTTGGCCGAACGCACGGTCAGCTCCAGATCGTCGATCGGGCGCAGCAGCACCGGATCCACGCCGTTGTTGGCCGGCTTCGCCGCACCGCGGTCGCGGTGGGTGAAGTCACCGAACACCGACAGCTGGTCGCTGAGGATGTCGGCGGCGGTGCGCACGGCTTCCTCGGCGTCGATGGTGCCGTTGGTCTCGATATCGATGACCAGCTTGTCCAGGTCGGTACGCTGTTCGACGCGGGCCGCTTCAACGGCATAGGCGACGCGGCGGACCGGCGAGAACGAGGCATCCAGGACCAGGCGGCCGATGGCACGGGTTTCTTCATCCGGACGACGACGCGCGGCAGCCGGCTGGTAGCCGAAACCACGTTCGATCTTCAGACGCATGTTGATCGCCGTATCCTTGGTCAGGTGGCAGATCACGTGTTCGCCGTTCAGGATCTCCACATTGTGGTCGACCTTGATATCGGCAGCGGTGACAACGCCCGGGCCCTGCTTGGACAGGGACAGGGTGGCGCTGTCGCCGGAGTGCATACGGATGGCCACGTCCTTCAGGTTCAGCAGGACTTCGAGCACGTCCTCCTGCAGACCTTCGACCGTGGTGTACTCATGCAACACGCCGTCGATTTCGACTTCCGTGATGGCGAAGCCCGGGATGGACGACAGCAGCACGCGACGCAGGGCATTACCCAGCGTATGCCCGTAACCCCGCTCCAAAGGTTCGATAACGACCTTTGCACGGGTGTCGGTAAGGCGTTCGATCTGCGGACCGCGAGGACGCAGAACCTGGTTGGCGGTAACCGTCATGTTGCGGGTTCTCCTAGTGAACCCCCGGCCGTCGCCGGGGGCTCTCCAATGTGAATTACTTCGAATACAGCTCGACGATCAGCGCTTCGTTGATGTCCGCAGGCAGATCCGAACGATCCGGAACAGCCTTGAAGATGCCGGTGAACTTGCCGGAATCCACTTCAACCCACGACGGGCTCAGGTCATGCTGGGCGGCGACGGTCAGGGCTTCCTGGACGCGCAGCTGCTTGGCAGCCTTTTCAGACAGGGCGATGGCGTCGCCAGCCTTGACCTGGTACGAAGCCAGGTTGACCGACTTGCCATTCACGGTGACGCCGCGGTGCGACACCAGCTGACGGGCAGCCGGACGGGTCACGGCGAAGCCCATGCGGTAGACGACGTTGTCCAGGCGGGTTTCCAGCAGCTGCAGCAGGTTCTCGCCGGTGTTGCCCTTCTTGGTCGAGGCCTTCTTGTAGTAGTTGCGGAACTGACGCTCCAGCAGGCCGTAGATACGCTTGACCTTCTGCTTTTCACGCAGCTGGGTGGCGTAGTCGGACAGCTTGCCCTTGCGGGCAGTGGCGCCGTGCTGGCCGGGCTTCTGCTCCAGCTTGCACTTCGAGTCCAGCGCACGCGCCGGGCTCTTCAGGGACAGGTCGGCGCCTTCGCGACGGGCGAGCTTACAGGTAGGACCGATATAACGAGCCATTTCTTATCGCTCCCTTTAGACGCGACGCTTCTTCGGCGGACGGCACCCGTTGTGCGGGATAGGCGTCACGTCGATGATGTTGGTGATCTTGTAGCCGACGTTGTTCAACGAACGCACGGCCGACTCACGGCCCGGACCCGGGCCCTTGATGCGGACTTCCAGCGACTTCACGCCGTAGTCCAGCGCAGCACGACCGGCCTTTTCAGCAGCCACCTGGGCAGCGAACGGGGTCGACTTGCGCGAACCGCGGAAGCCAGCGCCACCGGAGGTCGCCCACGACAGAGCGTTGCCCTGGCGGTCGGTGATGGTGACGATGGTGTTGTTGAACGAAGCGTGGACGTGGGCAACGCCGTCGGTGACGACGCGCTTGATCTTCTTCTTGGTCTTAGCAGCGGGCTTAGCCATTTCTCAGTCCCTTACTTCTTGATCGCCTTGCGCGGACCCTTGCGGGTGCGGGCGTTGGTACGGGTGCGCTGGCCACGCAGCGGGAGGCCACGACGGTGACGCAGGCCGCGGTAGCAGCCCAGGTCCATCAGGCGCTTGATCGCGATGCCGATCTCACGGCGCAGATCGCCTTCCACGATGTACTTGCCGACTTCGGCGCGCAGGCGCTCGATTTCCGGCTCCGACAGATCGCGGATCTTGGTGGTCGAAGCAACGCCTGCGACTTCGCAGACCTTCTTCGAACGGGTACGGCCGATGCCGTAAATGCTTTGCAACCCGACCCAGACGTGCTTCTGGGCTGGCAGGTTGACGCCTGCAATACGCGCCATGACGCGGTTCTCCAGCTGAGTGATGGCCGACAGCGCGCCTCGGGCACGCCAATCCGGCAGGATGGATCAAAAAAGTGAACTAGCGATACTAACAAGGTTCCGGTTTACATGGAAGCCCGTGAAACCATTGGTTTCATGAACCCGGCCTGGGGAGTGTGCCCAGGCTCCGGCGCCGGATGGGGTTGGACCTGGGGTTTCCCCCGGAGCCGCCCGCGCTACTCCAGCGCGGGACCACCTCATCACACCCCCACCCGGAACCGCTGCGGGGGCCGCCCTTCGTTTGTGTGGCCGGAGTCCGCGAAGCGGAGGGACCATCACGTCAGGAAGACGAAAGTATAACAGGCCAATCAGCCGCGGGCAAAACCGCCGCGGTTGCCGCCCTTCAGGTTGGCCTTCTTCAGCAGGCTCTCGTACTGGTGGGACATCAGGTGCGCCTGCACCTGGGCGATGAAGTCCATCACCACCACCACCACGATCAGCAGCGAAGTACCGCCGAAGTAGAACGAGGCGTTCAGCTGCGTGCGCATCAGTTCCGGCAGCAGGCAGACGATCACCAGGTAGGCCGAGCCGGCCGCGGTCAGGCGGGTCAGCACGCCGTCGATGTAGTCGGCAGTGGCCTTGCCCGGACGGATGCCCGGAATCAGCGCGCCCGACTTCTTCAGGTTGTCGGCGGTTTCCTGCGAGTTGAACACCAGCGCGGTGTAGAAGAACGCGAAACCGGTGATCAGCGCGGCGAAGACGATCATGTGCAGCGGCTCGCCCGGGCCCAGCGCGTTGGCGACCTTCTGCAGGACCTGGCCGAAGCTGCTCTGGTTGGCGGCCTGGCCGGACCACATGGCCAGGGTGGCCGGGAAGGCCAGCAGGCTCGAGGCGAAGATCGCCGGGATGACGCCGGCCATGTTGAGCTTCAGCGGCAGGAACGAGGTCTGGTTCATGTACGCATTGCGACCGCCCTGGCGGCGCGCGTAGTTGACCGTGATCCGGCGCTGGCCACGCTCGACGAACACCACGAAGAAGGTGAAGGCGAGCACGACGATGGCGATCAGCAGCAGCTGGATGAACTGGATGTTGCCGTCGCGGTAGGCGTCGAAGGTGTGGATGATCGCACCCGGCAGGCCAGCGACGATACCGGCGAAGATGATCAGCGACACACCGTTGCCGATGCCGCGCTCGGTGACCTGCTCACCGACCCACATCAGGAACATGGTGCCGGCGGTCAGCGCGACCACGGCGGTGAGCACAAAGCCCATGCCCGGTGCGTACACGACCGGAGCGCCCGACGGCGAGACCTGGCCCTGCAGGGCCAGCGCGATCGAACCGCCCTGCACCACTGCCAGCAGCACGGCGCCGATGCGCGAATACTGGGTGATCTTGCGGCGGCCGGACTCACCTTCCTTCTGCATCGCCTTCAGGGCGGGGAAGATGTGCACGGCCAGCTGCATCACGATCGATGCCGAGATGTACGGCATCACGTTCAGCGCGAAGATGCTGAAACGGTGCAGGGCGCCGCCCGAGAACATGTTGAACATGTCCACGATGCCGCCGCCCTGCTGTTGCATCATGGCAAGCATGGCATCGGGATTGACGCCCGGCACCGGCACGTAGCAGCCGATGCGATAGACGATCAAAGCCCCGACGACGAACAGCAAACGTTGGCGAAGTTCAGTGAACTTGCCCATTCCGCCCGCGAGGTTACCGATGCCAGCTTGCGCCATGATTTTCTTACTCCGTTACGCTGCCGCCGGCAGCTTCGATCGCGGCCTTGGCACCCGCCGTGGCAGCGATACCCTTCAGGGTGAACGCCTTGGTCACTTCGCCCTTGACGACGACCTTGGCCTTCTTCGCAGTGCTCGGGACCAGCTTGGCAGCACGCAGGGCGGCGAAGTCGATCTCACCGGCCGGCAGCTTGTCCAGCGCGTACAGCAGCACTTCAGCGGTGTCCTTGGCGATCGGCGAACGGAAGCCGATCTTCGGCAGACGACGCTGCATGGGGGTCTGGCCGCCTTCGAAGCCAGCCTTGATCTTGCCGCCACCCTTACGGGCGAACGAACCCTTGTGGCCGCGGCCGGCAGTCTTGCCCAGGCCCGAGCCGATACCGCGACCGACGCGGGTGCGCTCGGTGCGGGCGCCCGGTGCCGGGCTCAGTTCATTGAGACGCAGAGTCATGATCGATTACTCCTCAACCTTGACGAGGTAGTGAACGGTGTTGATCAGACCGCGAACCTGCGGGCTGTCCTTCAGTTCACGCACATCGTTGAGCTTGTTCAGACCCAGAGCACGCACCGACAGGCGGTGACGCGACTGGGTACCACGCAGGCCGCGCACCAGGCGCACCTTCACAGTCTTGTTGGACTCATTAGCCATGGTTGAGTTCCTCCACCTTCTTGCCGCGCTTGGCCGCGATGCGGGCCGGCGACTGCGCAGCAGACAGGCCCTTCACGGTGGCACGGACCAGGTTGATCGGGTTGCGCGAACCGGTGGCCTTGGCCAGCACGTTCTTCACGCCAACGGCTTCCAGCACGGCGCGCATGGCACCGCCGGCGATGACGCCGGTACCTTCCGAAGCCGGCTGCATGAACACGCGGGCTGCGCCGTGACCATCCTTGATGGTGTGCCACAGGGTGCCGTTGTTCAGGTCAACGCTGACCAGGTTCTTGCGGGCCTGTTCCATCGACTTCTGGATGGCGACCGGCACTTCGCGGGCCTTGCCATAACCGAAACCGACCTTGCCTTCGCCGTCGCCGACCACGGTCAGGGCGGTGAAGGTGAACTGGCGGCCACCCTTGACGGTCTTGCTGACGCGGTTGACCGCGACCAGCTTTTCGATCATGCCGTCGTCGATCTTCTCTTCGCGGTTACGGTCGCGATCGCGACCCCGCTGCTGACGCTCTTCTGCCATGTTGATTCCTTGGTTGTTTGGGTATGTACGGCTCGAGGCCGCTTATGGTTGTGGAATGTCGCGTTGTTCCGGTGGACCACTGCAGAAGAGTGGCGCCGTCCCGCCTCACTCAGGCGGGCGAGCAGGCGGGCAGGAGACCACAGGTCCCCTGCCCTTATCCCTTAGAACTGCAGGCCGGCTTCGCGGGCGGCTTCTGCCAGGGCCTTGATGCGGCCGTGGTAGCGGTAGCCCGAACGATCGAAGGCAACCTTCTCGATGCCGGCGGCCTTGGCGCGCTCGGCAACGATGCGGCCGACCTTGGCGGCGGCGTCGGCGTTCTTGCCGTTCTTCAGGCCTTCCATGACGTCGGTCTGGGTGGTGTTGGCGGCAGCCAGCACCTTGGAACCGTCGGCGGTGAAGACCTGGGCGTACAGGTGCTGGCCGGTGCGCAGCACCGACAGGCGGGCGACGCCGAGCTCACGGATGTGGGCGCGGGTCGACTTGGCGCGACGCAGGCGGGCGATGTTCTTGTTCATGATGTTTTTCCTTTGAAAGCGGAAGTGCCTAATTAGGCCTTCTTGGCTTCCTTACGGATGATGACTTCGTCGGAGTACTTCACGCCCTTGCCCTTGTACGGCTCCGGCTTGCGGAACGCACGGATCTTGGCGGCAACTTCACCGACGACCTGCTTGTCAGCGCCCTGGACCAGGATCTCGGTCTGGGTCGGGGTGGTGATGGTGATGCCTTCCGGCGCCACGAACACGACCGGGTGCGAGAAACCGAGCGACAGGCTCAGGTCCTTGCCCTGCATGGCAGCACGGTAACCCACGCCGACCAGCTCCAGCTTGCGCTCGAAGCCTTCGGACACGCCCTTGACCATGTTGGCCAGGATCGCACGCACGGTACCGGTCAGTGCGACCAGCTCGGCGTTCTCGGTGCTCAGGGTGGCAACGCCGTTGTCGACGTTGATGGCAATACCGGCCGGCTTGGCCAGCGACAGGGAGCCCTTCGGGCCCTTGGCGGTGACGCTGTCCGACTGGACGTTCAGTTCAACCTTACCCAGGTCGATCGGCTTCTTGGCTACGCGGGACATAGTTCTACTCCTTTCGCCTTAGGCCACGAAGCACAGGACTTCGCCGCCGACGCCCAGCTGGCGCGCCTGCGCATCAGTCATGATGCCCTTGGAGGTGGAAATGATGGAGATACCCAGGCCGTTCATGACCTTCGGCAGCTCGCTCTTGCCGCGGTACTGGCGCAGGCCCGAACGCGAGAAGCGCTTCAGGGTCGCGATGACCGGCTTGCCTTCGAAATACTTCAGCACGATTTCCAGCTCGGACTTGTTGTTCTCCAGCTGGGTCACGCGCAGGTCGGTGATGTAACCCTCGTCCTTCAGGACCTGGGCGATCGCAACCTTGATCTTGGACGACGGGGCTTTCACCGTCTGCTTGCCAACCGCGGCCGCATTCTTGATGCGGACCAGCAGGTCGGCGATGGGATCAGTCATGCTCATATGAGTACCTTTGAGTGCACCGATATCCGCTTTCGCGAAAATCTGTTGTCTCCTGGAAACGGGCCAGGTCCCTTGATGCAGCGGGCCGAAAGCCCACTCCTACAACCCCGTTTGCACAGGGCAAGACGCGGGAGTATACGCCAAAAGAGCCCGGCTTGCGCCGGGCTCTTCGGTTTTTTTACGTCGGGAAGGCTGAACGCCTCCCCTGCCCGGTTCAGGAACCCCCGGAGGGGCTCCTGATCGCAGGGCCGGCTGGGATTACCAGCTGGCCTTGCGCAGACCCGGGACGTCGCCACGCATGGTGGCTTCACGCAGCTTGTTACGGCCCAGGCCGAACTTGCTGTAGACGCCACGCGGACGACCCGACAGCTCGCAACGGTTGCGCTGACGGCTCGGCGACGAATCGCGCGGCAGCTTGGCCAGCTTGGTTGCGGCGTCGATCTTCTCTTCGTAGGTCGCGTCCACGGAGGACACGATCTTCTTCAGAGCTGCACGCTTTTCAGCGTACTTCTTTGCCAGCTTTTCCCGCTTGATGTCGCGGTTGACCATGGAGGTCTTTGCCATTTCGGTTTCCTCGACGGATCAGTTACGGAACGGGAACTTGAACGCTGCCAGCAGCGCCTTCGCTTCCGCATCGGTCTTCGCAGTGGTGGTGATGGCGATATCCATACCGCGGATCGCGTCGACGGCGTCGAAGTCGATTTCCGGGAAGATGATCTGCTCCTTCACACCCATGTTGAAGTTGCCGCGGCCGTCGAAGGAACGACCGGAAACACCACGGAAGTCGCGCACGCGCGGCAGCGAGATGTTGATCAGGCGATCCAGGAACTCGTACATCTTGTGGCGACGCAGCGTGGTCTTGCAGCCGATCGGCCAACCATCACGGATCTTGAACGACGCAACCGACACACGCGACTTGGTGACAACCGGCTTCTGGCCGGAAATCTTGGTCATGTCGCCGACGGCGTTTTCCAGGATCTTCTTGTTGGTGGCCGCTTCGCCGACACCCATGTTCAGGGTGACCTTGACCAGCTTCGGCACTTCCATCGGATTGGTGTAGCCGAACTGCTTCATCAGCGCCGGCACCACTTCGTCCTTGTAGAACTTTTCGAGACGGGAACTCATCTTCTCATTCCTCAGGCGTCGAGCGCCTCACCGCTGGAGCGGAACACACGCAGTTTGCGTCCATCCTCCAGCACCTTGAAGCCAACGCGTTCGCCCTTGCCCGAAGCCGGGTTCAGAACATTCACGTTGGAGATATGGATCGAAGCTTCGCGCTCGACCACGCCGCCGGCAACACCTGCCTGCGGGTTCGGCTTGGTGTGGCGCTTGACGATGTTCACGTTGGCGACGACCACACGGTCGCCGTCGACGCGGACGACTTCGCCCTGCTTGCCCTTGTCCTTGCCAGCGTTGACGACAACCTGGTCGCCCTTCTTGATACGGTTAGCCATGATTATCTCCTGTCGCTCACAGCACTTCGGGAGCGAGCGAGACGATCTTCATGAACTTCTCCGAACGAAGTTCACGGGTCACCGGCCCGAAGATACGGGTACCGATCGGCTCCTGCTTGCTGTTCAGCAGAACGGCAGCGTTGCCGTCGAAGCGGATCAGCGAGCCGTCGGCGCGACGCACACCCTTGCGGGTACGCACCACGACGGCGTCATACACTTCACCCTTCTTGACCTTGCCGCGCGGAATCGCATCCTTCACGGTGACCTTGATGATGTCGCCGATGCCGGCGTAACGGCGCTTGGAACCACCCAGCACCTTGAAGCACATCACCTGCTTGGCACCCGAATTGTCCGCGACGTCAAGGTAGCTCTGCATCTGGATCATGATTCAGACTCCTTATTCAGCCGCACGCGTGATGACTTCCACCACGCGCCAGTTCTTGGTCTTGGACATCGGAGCAATCTCGGTCACGCGGACGACATCGCCTTCCTTGCAGGCGTTGTCGGCATCGTGGGCGTGCAGCTTCGTCGAGCGCTTGATGTACTTGCCGTACAACGCGTGCTTGACCTGACGCTCAACCAGGACGGTAACCGTCTTGTCCATCTTGTTGCTGACGACACGGCCTTCGACCGTGCGCAGCGTCTTCTTTTCAGTATTGTCGCTCATAGCGGCCATCCTTACTTCGTGCTGCCGAGCAGGGTCTTGACGCGAGCAATCTCGCGACGGACCCGGCGAATGTCGTGGGTCTTCGGCAGCTGGCCGGTGACCTGCTGCATACGGACAGAGAACTGTTCCTTACGCAGGTCGATCAGGTGGGCCTTGAGTTCGTCAGCCGACTTTTCACGGAGAGTTTTGATATCCATCAGCGCACCGTACGGGTCACGAAAGTGGTGGTGACCGAGAGCTTGGCGGCGGCCAGGCGGAACGCCTCGCGAGCCACTTCCTCGGAAACACCCTCGATTTCATAGATCATGCGGCCGGGCTGGATCTGGGCCACCCAGTATTCCACGTTACCCTTACCAGAACCCATTCGGACTTCGATGGGCTTCTTGGTGATGGGCTTGTCGGGGAACACGCGGATCCACATCTTGCCGCCGCGCTTGACGTAGCGGCTGATCGAGCGGCGGGCCGCTTCGATCTGACGCGCGGTCAGCTGACCGTGTGCGGTTGCCTTCAGGCCGTATTCGCCGAAGCTGACAGCGTTGGCGCTCCAGCTCAGGCCATCGTTACGGCCCTTGTGTACCTTGCGGTACTTGGTTCGCTTGGGTTGCAACATTGTCGTTACCTCGCTTCACGGGCCGGGCGCTGACGGTCACCACGGTCGCCGCGATCGTGACGATCGTTGCGCGACGGGGTGTCGTCCTGCTTTTCCTGGCCAACCTGGGAGAAATCGAAGACCTCGCCCTTGTAGATCCAGACCTTGATGCCGATGATGCCGTAGGTCGTCTTGGCTTCAGCGAAGCCATAGTCGATGTCGGCACGCAGGGTGTGCAGCGGCACGCGGCCTTCGCGGTACCACTCCGAACGGGCGATTTCTGCACCGTTGAGGCGGCCACCGACGTTGACCTTGATGCCCAGGGCACCCAGGCGCATCGCGTTGCCGACCGAGCGCTTCATTGCACGGCGGAACATGATGCGACGCTCCAGCTGCTGGGCGATCGACTCGGCAACGAGCTGCGCGTCCAGTTCCGGCTTACGCACTTCGGTGACGTTGATGTGCGCCGGGACGCCCATCATCTCGCTCACTTCCTTGCGCAGCTTCTCGATGTCCTCACCGCGCTTGCCGATCACCACGCCCGGACGGGCGGTGTGGATCGTCACGCGAGCGGTCTTGGCCGGACGCTCGATCAGGATCTTGCTGATGCCGGCCTGAGCCAGCTTCTTGCGCAGCATGTCGCGCACTTTCAGGTCGGCTGCCAGGTAACCAGCGAACTCGGCCTTGTTGGCGTACCACTTGGAGTTCCAGTCCTTGGAAATGCCGAGGCGGATACCAATCGGATGAACTTTATGACCCATGGTCTTTTCCTTATCCGCTTACTTGGCGGCGCCCACAACCACAGTGATGTGGCTGGTGCGCTTGAGGATGCGGGTACCGCGGCCTTTCGCCCGCGCCATGAAACGCTTCAGGGTCGGACCTTCATCAACCATGATGGTCTGAACCTTCAGCTCGTCGACGTCGGCGCCCTGGTTGTTTTCGGCATTTGCAATAGCCGACTCCACCACCTTCTTGATCAGGTGGGCAGCCTTCTTGTCCGAGAACTTCAGCAGGTTGACCGCACGCTCGGCCGGCAGACCGCGCACCTGGTCAGCGACCAGACGAGCCTTCTGCGGGGAGATGCGCGCAGTGCGCAGGATGGCTTTCGCTTCCATTGTCATCTCTCCTTACTTGCCCGACTTCTTGTCACCACCGTGACCCTTGAAGGTCCGGGTGATGGCAAATTCGCCGAGTTTGTGGCCGACCATGTTCTCGTTGACGAGAACCGGGATGTGGTTCTTGCCGTTATGCACGGCAATGGTGACGCCTACCATGTCAGGCAGGATCATCGAACGGCGCGACCAGGTCTTGATCGGCTTCTTGCTGCCCGCAGCGGCCTCCACCTTCTTGACGAGGTGGTGATCGACGAACGGGCCCTTCTTGAGTGAACGTGCCATGGTCGATTAGCCCCTACGATCGCGGACGATGAACTGCTGAGTGCGCTTGTTATGGCGCGTCTTGTAACCCTTGGTCGGGACACCCCACGGGGTGACCGGGTGCGGATTACCCTGGCCGGCCTTCGCCTCACCACCACCGTGCGGGTGGTCAACCGGGTTCATGGCAGCACCACGAACGGTCGGGCGGACGCCGCGCCAACGCTTGGCACCGGCCTTGCCCAGCTTCTCCAGGCTGTGCTCGTCGTTGCCGACTTCGCCGATGGTGGCGCAGCACTCGACCGGAACCTTACGCATTTCACCCGAGCGCAGGCGCAGGGTGGCGTAGATGCCTTCACGAGCCACCAGCTGCACGGCCGCACCCGCGGCGCGAGCGATCTGAGCGCCCTTGCCCGGCTTCAGTTCGATGCAGTGGATGGTGGTGCCGACCGGGATGTTGCGCAGCGGCAGGGTGTTGCCGGCCTTGATCGGGGCATCCGAACCAGCGATCACCTGATCACCAGCCTTCAGGCCCTTCGGGGCGATGATGTAGCGACGCTCACCGTCGACGTAGCACAGCAGAGCGATGTGCGCGGTGCGGTTCGGATCGTATTCGATGCGTTCCACGCGCGCCGGGATGCCCAGCTTGTTGCGCTTGAAGTCGATGATGCGGTAGTGCTGCTTGGCACCACCACCGACGTGACGCACGGTGATGCGGCCATGGTGGTTACGACCACCCGAGCGGCTCTGCGACTCGACCAGCGCAGCGTGCGGAGCACCCTTGTGCAGGTCGGGAGTGACCACGCGCACGGCCGAACGGCGGCCGGGGGAAGTGGGCTTGAATTTCATCAATGGCATGGGATGTACCTCAGGCCTTGGCCGTTACATCGATCGACTGGCCATCGGCCAGGCGAACGTACGCCTTGCGCCAATCGCCGCGGCGGCCAGCACGGTTACGGAAGGACTTGTTCTTGCCCTTGACGTTGACCACGTTGACGGCTTCGACCTTGACGTCGAACAGCTGCTCAACCGCGGCCTTTACATCGGCCTTGGTGGCTTCGTTCGAAACTTCGAAGACATACTGGTTGGAGAGTTCCTGCAGGCGCGCGGTCTTTTCGGAGACACGCGGGGCACGCAGCACGCTGAAGATTTTTTCGTTGCTGTTCATGCCAGCCACTCCTCGACCTTCTTGACCGCGTCAGCGGTGATGACGACCGTGTCGGCACCCACCAGCGAGACCGGATCCAGACCCTGGACGTCACGCACCTGCACGTACGGCAGATTGCGGGCGGACAGGTACAGGTGCTCGGACGCTTCTTCGGTGACGATCAGCGGGCGCTTGCCCACTTCCAGGCCGGCCAGCTTGGCGATCAGACCCTTCGTGTTGGTCACTTCGACGTCGAAGGACTCCACGATGGTCAGACGGCCCTGACGGTTCAGCTCGGACAGGATCGCGCACATGGCGGCACGGTACTGCTTACGATTGACCTTCTGCTCGAAGCTGCGCGGCTTGGCCGCGAAGGTGACACCGCCGCCGACGAAGATCGGAGCCGTCAGTGCGCCATGACGCGCGCCGCCACCCTTCTGCTTCTTCGACTTCTTGGTGGTACCAGCCACTTCGGAGCGAGTCTTCTGTGCCTTGGTGCCGGCGCGACCGGCGTTGCGGTAGGCAACGACGACCTGGTGGACCAGATCTTCGCTGAAATCGCGACCGAACACGGCGTCGGAGACCGAGACCTTGTTGTTGCTACCCGTGATAACGAGTTCCATCGTCATCTCTCCTTATGCCTTGCTCGCCGGACGGACGATCACGTCGCCACCCGCCGCGCCCGGAACGGCGCCGCGAACGGCGATCAGACCGCGCTCGACGTCGACCTTGACCACTTCCAGGTTCTGGGTGCTCTGCTGCACCGCGCCCATGTGGCCCGACATCTTCTTGCCCGGGAAAACGCGACCCGGGGTCTGGCGCTGACCCAGCGAACCCGGCGCGCGATGCGACAGCGAGTTACCGTGGGTTGCATCGCCCATACGGAAGTTGTGGCGCTTGATGGTGCCCTGGAAGCCCTTACCCTTGGTGACACCCTGGACGTCGACGATCTGGCCGACTTCGAAGATGTCCGCCTTGACTTCGCCGCCAACGGCGAAATCGCCGAGCTGCGCGTCTTCAACGCGGAATTCCCACAGGCCACGACCCGCTTCCACCTTCGCCTTGGCGAAGTGGCCGGCTTCCGGCTTGTTGACCAGGGCAGCGCGACGCGCGCCGACGGTCACCTGCACGGCGCTGTAGCCGTCGGTTTCGACGGTCTTGATCTGCGCGATGCGGTTCGGGGTTGCTTCGATCAGGGTCACCGGGATGGAGCGGCCATCTTCAGTGAACACGCGGCTCATGCCGGCCTTGCGGCCCACGAAGCCCAACGAATACTTCTTCGTCATGGTCGTAGTCCTCAGGTCAGCTTGATCTGAACGTCGACGCCGGCAGCCAGTTCGAGCTTCATCAGCGCGTCCACGGTCTTGTCATTCGGGTCAACGATATCGAGCACGCGCTTGTGCGTGCGGGTCTCGTACTGGTCACGCGCGTCCTTGTCGACGTGCGGGGAAACGAGAACGGTGTAACGCTCGATCTTGGTCGGCAGCGGGATCGGGCCACGCACTTGCGCGCCGGTCCGCTTTGCCGTTTCAACGATCTCGCTGGCCGAACGGTCGATCAGACGATGATCGAACGCTTTCAGCCGGATCCGGATCTTTTGGTCCGCCATGGCGGTAGGTTCCTTCGTTAAAAGAGCGACAGACAAAGCCTCTGGGTTGCTTTGTCCCATGAAATTCCTGAATACGGACGGCCCACACTCCTGCAGGCCGACAAGGTCACTCCATAGACCTCAAAAACGTAGGCAGACCCGTTCCCAGGCCTGCCCAGACGTAGAAGCATAATGGCACGCAAGGCAGCTGTCAACAGTCGCCTGTTGACGCCGCCTGAATGGCATTGACCCTTCCTGGTCCGGGGAACACAAGGCACATCCTGTGCCTGCTTTCCCATTTGATACGCCCCGATGCCCTACCCAGGCAACATCGGGGCGCAGATACTACCAGATTACTCGATGATCTTCGAGACCACGCCGGCGCCGACGGTACGGCCGCCTTCGCGGATGGCGAAGCGCAGGCCTTCGTCCATTGCCACCGGGTTGATCAGGGTGACGACCATCTTGACGTTGTCACCCGGCATCACCATTTC